>CAVPWD010000013.1:0-229598 GCA_963709385.1 uncultured Acidobacteriaceae bacterium | reverse complement strand
CTAATCTCGCTATTTTCGATTATCATAGATTGTGAAAATAGCGCGGAACGCTATTTTCGACCCTAAAGAAGGCGGATGTGGCCCACGCTACCAACATTCCCGGCAAGAAAGTATCGCAGGGCAGCTATTCAGCCTTTGTGCCAGCGCCCCTGCCTCCTGAACTGAACTGGACACCGCGGCTGATTGGGGCACTCTCGGACGCAGACCGGCTGGTCGGAAGATTAGCGGGCGAGGGTGGTCGGCTGCCCAATCCTCATATTTTGATCCGGCCCTTCGTACAGCGTGAAGCTGTTCTATCGAGCAAGATTGAAGGCACACAGGCCACGCTAGGTGAGTTGCTTGCCGCCGAGGCGGGAGCGATCGTGGATCGAAGTCCCGAGGATCTTCGGGAAGTTGGCAATTACGTAGTCGCTCTTGAGCACGGAATCTCGCGCCTCAAGAAACTTCCTCTTTGCGTCAGGCTTACCCGCGAGTTGCACGAAAAACTCATGACGGGCGTTCAGGGGCATCAAGCTGCGCCCGGACGTTTTCGGAAGATTCAGAATTGGATTGGCAAGCCTGGCAGCACGATCGCAACTGCTTCCTACATCCCGCCCCCTCCAGGAGAGGTCGAGCCTTGTCTCGCGGCCTGGGAAAAGTTCCTGCATGAATCGACCCTGCCGCCTCTGGTGACCATTGCGCTGGCTCACTATCAGTTCGAAGCCATTCACCCGTTTCTTGATGGCAATGGCCGAGTCGGACGCCTGCTCATCACCTTGTTCCTGATCGAGCGCCAGATCCTTCCGACACCGCTGCTCTATTTGTCGGCGTTCTTTGAAGCATCGAGGCGAGACTACTACGACGGTTTGCGCGGGATCAGCGAACGCGGGGCATGGAACGATTGGCTGGAGTATTTCCTGCTGGGAGTCGCTCGCATGTCTGAGGATGCTTTGAGTCGAGCCATGCGCATCAACGGACTACTGGCCGAGTGGCAGAAGAAAGTCTCCGGAGAATCAAGCAACAACCCGTTGCGTGTAGTCGAACTCTTGGGGGCAAATCCGTTCATCACTACAAAAGGCGTGGCGGACAAATTGGCGATCGCGTTTACGACCGCGCAGCGCGCCATCGAACGACTGGAACGCGCGCGTATCGTAAAACGGGTAGGCGATGCGAAGCGCGACCGAGTCTATTGCGCGACTGCTCTCCTGGATATCCTCGAAGAGCCGGCCCGTCTTAAGCCAGCCGACAACAAGTAGCTCTGAGCGGCTCTCGAACCAGGAGCGCTGGAAACAGGGCTAGGCACAAGCTGAAATCGGGAGTTTCCACGAACTTGGTTTCTGGGCAAGTTGCGAATAGCCGACGGTCCAATCGACGGATAAGTGCAGACAAGCGCGTTTCCCGTTTGCCGCGCCAAGCAGGGCACGAAACGTCCGTTGTTTGTGCTGATCTCCAGTAGAATCCGGGAATGTTTAGCATGAGCCCTGAGGCAACAAATCTCGCTGATGCGCCCCGAACGGGGGCCAAGTTGCCCGCATAGAGAGGGTGCACCAGGGCTTTCTCTTTCAACACTTGTATGCAGTGCAAGTATTGCTGAGTCAACAGGCACTTGGTTGGGAGCTTGTTCGAATAGAGCGTGATGAAGACATTGAGGTCAGATTCCCCGAAGTACAGGCATCCCGTGCAAGTGAAGAAACGAGCGTCAGCACTGGTGTATTCGGATATCGAATCCAACGTGGAACAATTCGCTTTGATCCGAGCCGAACACCAAGCGGGAAGGAGGTCGGGTACACCTCATCTCTGGTTGGTAAGCAATGCTCCACCCTCTGAGAGTCTGGCGACGCGGGTTTCGAATCAGGAATGGCCGGACGACATGTTCCTTCGAATGCCGATGTATACCACTGGGAGTGAGAATGAGATCCCATTGCCAGGTGCGACGATGGAAGAGCAGTTCCGGTCTTGTGTTGCTTGGGCATCACGGGTCGAGTATTCGACCCTCTCACCTGAGACGCTTGTTTGGAAACTAGCGGCATGGGTTCAAGATGTTGCATCCGGTGCGATTTCTGATCACGAGATTACGCCCGCCGGTTTACAGCCTTTGCTAGAGCAGTTCGTCGTTCAGCTTCAACAGTTTCCTAGTCCGCCACACGGCTATCGTGCACAGGAAAACGAACCCCCGTTTGTATCTCCAGAATCGATTCGCCGATTGCAGGGCACTGGGGTCCGGCAAAACCTCTTGGGCAGGAGAGTTCGGCATTCATCGCGGCAGCAGTTCAGTATATTTCGACTGCGCTGCTCTCCCAAGTTCCGCCATCTCCAGTTCTCTTGTGAGGGAACTTGGGGCCCGTTTTCTGCGCGGGCCGGACGAGCGAAAGGCCATCCTCTTACCTGGCGCGCAGGGACTGCAAGGTCTTCGTCTTATCGACACTCATCTCTCCACACAAGGTGTTTCGCCATCTTTGGTGCTGGACAACCTGCAGCACATGGCACCCAACGATGAACCGAGATCATCAGGCACTACGGTCGTTTCAGATTGTTCTACTTTCGCGGCCGGGGACCTCAATTGAGTCTGTTGGCGGGGAGGTTCGGGTTAACACCATACACATTGCAAGGTTGGTCGATTGCGACGATTGCAGAAGAGGCAAAGGTAGGGCTGGGGGCGTTTTGCAGATCCCGCAACATGCGAACAATTGAGGACGCTCACTGCCGGATCGCCACTCTTTGTCCGAGACGTGTGTAAGCTGGCAGCCCTGTCGTCCGGAGGCGATTTGGCAGCTGCAAACGAAAGCGTAAAGGCGCGTCTGCATGAGCGCACAACTTATCAGGATTTGGTTGTGGGCGAGGTGCTGGGTCGTCTTGGTCGAGACGCATCGAGCGTAGCCGCTCTGCTGTCCTTGAGCAGTATTGCGCTCCATCGCCAGGTGGCATTGGAGATGGTCTCCTCGGCTCAGGCCACTACTATCGTGAGGATCGCCGACTATCTTCGAGAGCTGGTTGATTGGGGGTATCCTTCAGAATTCGGCGGATTCCCGAGTTGAACTGCACGACGCGTTCCGACCATCCTTGAGTGAATGCTGGGAGATCTTTCGCAGGATGTGGTATTGCGCGCAAGAGAGGCGCTCCTCCGTGCACTTTTGAGAGACCTCCAGGCGGCGGCATCGAGCAGTATCTTCTGTTAGCTCGTCTGTTCCTTGACACGAATCGGTTTGATGAACTGATCGACATGGCGACTTCTTCCGCCGAACTGGTACGAGAGCATGGAGCAGAAGGTGCAATGAGAGAGCTTGTCGAGCGGGGAGCGACGTTGCTAAAGCTCACCGCAGAAAACCGATTCTGGGCTCTGGATACGCTTGCTTTTTGGGATCTTGCTGATGACGAGTTGGCTAGTGCTCAACGAAACGTTGAGGCTATGACCACATTGCTTCAAAACGAGAAACTCGACAACGTGCTCTCGGCGCATATGCGATCAAACTTCTCTTGGTTGCTGCACGGCGGGAGAGATGAAAAAGGTCTCCGCAAGGCGATGGAGCGCTGCAAGAAAATGGACCTAGATGGTGAGTCGTGGATAATTGCACGAGACAACTACGCGGTGGGGCTTCATTTCTGCGGGGAACACGAACGGGCGGTCCAGATTTCCAGCAAACTCGGCTTAGAGTACTTCGATGTGATTGGGATCGAACCACAAGACGTTTCGTTCGCTAACCTTCCGGAGCTAGCCGCGAAAATCGGGGATCTCGTGCAGAAAGGTGATGATCTCAAACGCCTGGCCGATTGTCTGGACTTGCAGGCCAAGGCCCTCTTGGCGTCAGGACAAGAATCACGATTCTGCCGCATTCACGCTCACAAATTCTATCTGCTCGCTGAAGCTTTAAGTTCAGCGATGAGAGTTGGGCAGGATTTTGTCGATGAGTGTTTGCGCGTGCGTTCCGATCCAGAGGGGGCACGGATGTTTATTGAGAATAACTTGCTGCCTATTGTTCGAAGCCGCCAACTACTCGACTACCTTGTACCGGTGAGTTGCCAGTATGCGGTGGTGCTAGCGTACTGTGGAGAAGAAAAAGCCGCCCGGCATACCCTGAACGACATCGCGAGGTTCATCGTCCCTGGCTCGCGCCAAGAGACAGAATATTTAGGACAATGCGATCTTGTTGAACGGATCGCAACTGGGCGGGTGACATTGGAAATGCTGAACAACTTTCTGGAGCCATGATCTCGCTAAACGAGGCGGGATAGGGAAGAAAATCATGAGTACCCACAAGTCCTCTGAGGAGACGCTGGCAGGGCATCGCAATTCGACGCATACGTGGAGATTAAGCGTCTAAGCCGACCGGCCTCTGCCGTGTGAAGGCCGACTGCGATTTTGAGGGGTCGCGTTGATTCTGCAACAAGCCTCGATTAATCAGCGAGTTGCCGGCGGTTTGATTTCAGCACGAGCACAGAACATTAGCATTCATGGTCCAACGACAGTCCATTTATGATCCAGATTTGAGCCAAAACAAGTCGACCTCTGCCGGTATGGCAGAGGTCGGGCTGTTTTGGGTTGGAAAGTGCGAACCTTACAGAAACCGACAAGAATCTGAATTGCTAGGCGCAACAATCATGAAGTCTGGGTGCTTTTTCGCATTCGTCGTGACGGCGAACAAGAAAGTAAGCGTCAGAGTAAGCACACGGTGGCGTGTTGAGTTTGCTGCCAGCGGTCTCGCCCATTCCATTGGTTACGCACCTAGGAACTACTGGGCAGCGCTCTTCACGTCTAGTCTTGCCAGTGTGGCACGTGCCTGTCTAGCCTCTGGTGTCTGCGGGTAACGCTGGATGAGCTGACGGAGTTCCTGAATGCCTTTGTCCTTCTGGTTTAATTGCAAGAGCGCATTTCCCTTGCCCAGCTGCGCGGCCGGAGCCTTGGGGCCACCACTAAAGCTTTCCAGCACAGCGTCGTAGGCCTTCACCGCATCCGAGTATCTCTGCTGCGTGTAAGCGATTTCGCCAAGATAGAACTGCGCGTTGCCGGCAACGTCGTCCTGCGGATAGAAACGCAGCACCTGCTGAAAAACCTTCGCGGCCTCCTTGTACTTGCGCCTGCTGTAGTCCCGGAGGCCTGCCCGATAAGCGACTTGTGCACGAGGATCCGCGTTCCTCGGCTTGCTTATTGATGGGGCCGCCGCCGCGCAGTGATCTTGAGACAGATTGCAAAAAACGAGTTTTGAAGTAATGACATAGCCGTCCTCTCCGAGAAGTGCAGACCTTGGGATGCTAGGATCCGAGTTCGTACTAATAACAGTCTTTTCCTTATGGCCAAACAGCGCCATGCGAACATTGTTCATAAGGGCTGTATAGTCCTCGTTGAAATTTGCGTTGCCTAAATATTCGCGATTGACCATCCACACCAACGGATGATCGAAGTGGCTACCTGTAACGGCCTTTATCTCTTGCGAGAGGGCATTCACCTCCAGTGGCTCAAGGCGACTCCAGCCCCGCACCGTAGCCTTGAAATAGTCACCATTATCAAGGCGCCCGATAACCGCGTCCTCTGGGCCTTCCTGAATGCTGATGATTTCGATGAGCGAATAGCCTTTGTTCTTGTAATCGGATTCATCCAGATCCATTTTCTCTTTGACTTTGGCCAAGGCTCCCGTGGAGAAGATGGTCGTGTTTACCCCTTCCTTTTCTCGTTCATCGCGAATGCGCGTGGCCAGATCGTGATCGGTGAGCCGGCTGATCGCTATCTCGCGAAATTCGGGTTCTGTGTTCCTGTCAACGGCTATCGTTTCCAGCACGTGCTGATCGGACAAATTGTAGAGAGCAAGTCTCGCCGGAATAATTTTGCCATTATGATCGAGAAATTCATCCCCTGGAATCCGGGGATCAGCGAGCGTAACAATCACGCTGCCTGAAATACGACCGAATAAAGGTAGCCGGGCATTGTTCAGAAGGGCCTGATAGTCCTTATTGAAATCCGTACCCTTGAGAAATGCTTTACTCGAGATCAGCCATACCAGCGGATGCTCAATCCTAGTGTTGAGATCATCGCTAACACCTTGCTGGAGGCCGCTTAAGTCATTTGGGCCAATACCATTCCAGCCCTGCGGCGTAGCTTTGAAATAATCACCGTTGTCTTGACGCCCGATAATCGCGTCTTCTGAACCTCCCTTAATAGCGATGATATTGGCAACCAAGGAGCCTTTAGCCTTGTATGGAGCGTCTGACTCTTTCACGCGCCATTCTGTACTCGCCTCACGGATGACCGCAAGCAGCGCATCGGAAGCGCCCATCTTCGCAAACGTTTCGAAATCGTCCTGAGTGGCCATGAAGTCAATCCCTGCCGCGTGGACCTGCGGAATCAGTAGAGCGTCCGGTGTTTCCAGCTTCAGAAGCTCCACGATGTTGTCCTTACTGAATGCTTTGCGGACGTTAGTTGGGCTGGATACTCCGGGAGTCTGCCCATGGGACACGCCAGTCAGAGTGCTCGCTAGTCCGAAAAGAAGTATCGTCACCAGGCTGCAGAGGACAACCGAGCAGCTCCGGTTCTTCAAACGTCTTGGTCTCACGTGTTTGTTCCATTGAGGGTGAAGGAATACGCCGCCTGGCAATAGTGGTCCAGCAACGATTCCGAATAGCAGATAAATCTGACAGGGTCTTCGACCTCTTAGCACCGTTAAACATCAATAACTTACCGACAATCAGGCCCGCACGGAAGCAATCAGCTCTGGTATTGAAAAGAAGCGCTTTAGCGCACATGGGATCGAAGAGCACGGCACACTTACGGCACACCTGAATGGGTTGAACCCTGCGGTTGATAGTAAGCACACGGTGAAGCGTAACATTCAGACACGGCGATCACCCAGGCTATTTCTTTTCTCGGACCTTTTCCTGAATTGAGATCAGTTCCACTTCAAAAATCAGAGTGGCGCCGGGACTGATCTCGGCTGTCGGTCCACGATCCCCATAAGCCAAGTCGGGCGGGATGAAGAGTTGCCATTTCGATCCCACCGGCATGAGTTGAAGCGCCTCGCTCCAGCCCTTGATGACTCCGGTCACCGGTAATGTGGCGGGCTGGCCGCGCTTGTAGGAACTGTCGAACTCCATGCCATTGATGAATGTCCCACGGTAGTTGCACACAACCGAATCCGTGGCCGTGGGCTTGGGTCCCGTACCTTGCTGCAAGATCTTGTATTGCAGGCCGCTAGGCAGTGTGACAACGCCATTGTTTCCTTTGTTGGCTTCGAGAAAAGCGGCGCCTTCCTCCTTGTTCGACTCCGCAGTTTGTTTCATTTTCTCTTGCTGCTTTTGCCGCAAGTCAGTCTGGGCAGCCATAAGCGCCGCCTTCGCTTCGTCTTCTGAAAGGAGAGTTCTGCCTACTACGAGCGCATCGTCCAATCCCCGCTGCAAAATGCTCAGATCAACCGGCACAGACTGTTTGTGCAGACCTAGTCCCAGGCTCATTCCGAGGGCGTAACTGAATTTGTCTTCGGCTTGCGGCGACCTCTCCAGATGCTTCGTGCTTATACCCTTCATTACTTCCGTGATCGTAGCTCGCGCTTCATCCTGCGTGAGGCGGGTCTTGCCGCCCGAAATGGCGTCTCTGAGTCCGAGTTGCAGAACGCTCGGGTCGGGCGGCACCGACAGTTTGTGCAGGCTTTGCCCCAGCTTCATTCCGAGGGCGTAACTGAATTTGTCTTCTTGCGTATTGAGGGCTGTGTTACTGGTATTCCTGGCGGGCTCACTCGGGGCCGCGCTTTCGGACTTAGGCTGGGGCGTGTGTAGCGTTGGCGGAATTTTGGGCACAGCGGAGGTCGGGCCGACGGCGGTGGAATCAGCTACCGGAGTTGGAGCACTCTTCGCCTTGGAGCCAGTCACCTCGTTCAGTCCCTTCTGGTCCGGATTGGTCGCGGCAGTGACGACGTCGACGTTCGCCATGGGCGTGTCCTGTTCACCTCGAATGCGCGCCGCCAAATCGCGATCGGTGAGACGGCTCAGCGCTATCTCGCGGAATTCAGGTTCCGTATTCTTGTCAAGCGCTATCGCTTCCAGCGCATGTTGGTCCGACAAATTGTACAAAGCAAATCTCGAAGGAATAATGTGGTCACTTGCATCGACAATGTTTTTCTTAGGAATATCAGGACCGGAGAGTGTAACGATACTTCCCGGAACCTTGCCGAACAAAGCAAGGCCGGCGTTATTCAGCATGACATGATAGCGCTTATCGTAGTCTGCGCCCTTTAGAAAGGCTTGGTTAGCGATAAGCCATACCAGCGGATGCTCAACGTTACGGTTGAGCTCATTCTTAACTTCCGGGAGGTTCTTTAGGCCGTTTGGATCAAGGACACTCCAGCCTCCGGCAGTAGCTTTGAAATAGTTACCGTTATCTTGACGACCGATAATCGCATCTTCCGAACCTCCTTTGATGGCGATGATATTGCCGACCGGGTAGCCTTCCGCCTTGTAGGAAGCGTCCATCTGCTTCACGCGCCATTCTGTACTCGCTTCGCGAATCACCGCAAGCAGAGCATCGGAGGCACCCATCTTCGCAAAACTTTCAAGATCGTCCTGAGTGACCATAAAGTTAATACCTGCGGCGCGGAACTGCGGTATCAGCAGGGCGTCCGGCGTTTCCAGCTTCAGAAGCTCCACGATGTTGCCCTTGCTGAATGCTTTGCGGACGTTGGTTGGGCTGGATACTCCGGGAGTCTGCCCATGGGACACGCCAGTCAGAGCGCTTGTTAGTCCGAAGAGAAGTATCGTCACCAGGCTGCGTTCGAGAACAACCGAGCAGGTCCGGTTTTTGAAACGTCTTGGTGCCCTCACTGGCTTGTTCCATTCAGAATGTCAAGAGCTCTGGCGTATTTTTCTCGCAGTGCGGACGCTTCCGCGTTAGTTCGATCCAGTTTTAGCGCTGCGTCGCACTCGCCCAGCGCCTCTTTTGCGTTCCCACTACTCCACAAAGCTTTGGCTCTCTCTAGGTGCGCGGCCGATTGCTCGTCGCGCGCAGCCTGGGTCAAGCGCGTGGAATTCTTGTTTGCCCCCAGGGCCGTGGCTGCAGCCCCGCGCTTTCCACCGGCAACTCGGACGAGAGATGCGAGAGCTGACGACTCGCCATGATTAGTTATAGCGATGTCCAAAGGCGTTGCGCCAAATCCATTGGCGGCATTGACTTTTGCATGTGCCTCAAGTAGGGCTTTTGCAACATCGACGGATCCTATCCTCACCGCTTCCATCAGCGGTGTCCAACCCTTGATATCCGAGTTATCGACCTCGTTGGGGTCCGCGCCCGCGGCTAACAGCGAACGCACGCTCGCGAGGTCCGCTTTTCGGGCTGCATCCACGAGAGAGCGGGGCGTGGTCACTTGGCTATCGTGTGTCGACTTTTCTTGCTTAATTGCGTCTCTGCCTCTCTCAGTGTTGTGCACGCCCTGGTGTACTGTGCCCCATACGACTAGCATGAAAAGCGAGCAGTAACTCAGGACGAGTCCTGCGCGACTGAGCCGCATGGACCTGTGCTCATTGCCATTTTTCAGCCTACGCACCGCTGAATGACCGCAAATAGCGCCTAAGGCAGCCAGGGCAATCGCAAACATCGGTGTAACGGCAGAAGTCCAGACCAACAACCCGAAGAATAGCGCCAAGCCTCCACCGGCTGCGCTCAATCCTGCCCACCTGCGTGCCTTCGCCAGTTGTAGAGGGGCAAGAGTTGTCGCCGGGATTGTCGTCGCGGCGCGCACCGCAGTTCTTGGCTGCCCTCGTCGCGGCGACGGGATCGAGACCTCTAGCGATGAGCAGACTTTGCGAATCACCGGGATCTGCCCCTCGACAAACTTGTTGGCCGGGTCAAGCTGGCTAGCGTTGACAAAGTCCTGGGCGGATTGACGAACTGCCGTCTTCAGCTTGTCTTTCTCTCCTTGCAATTGGCTGCGGTGACGATCTCCGCAAGTGCCACAAAAAATGACAGATATCGGCCCCTTGTCCTTGTTGAAAACGTACTGCATCACGGAATAGCGGCTGAAAATAATGGTTCCACACGCCATACAGGGACATCTCGTGTACTGTGGAATGTTCTGCACTTGCGCGCAGACAAAGGAGATGTTATCGATTTGGTTGCGACCAGCCCGGTCACGAATCGCAGTGATCACAGCAGTGTCAAATGCATCCCAAGTGCTGAGCCCCTCGTTCACACGGCGTATGGCACGACAACCGAGACAATAGGCGAGGGCCTTGTTCACCAAGGGTTGGTGCGCAGTGGATACCCCCACTTCACACTTCCCGTCGAGGAGATTCTCCAGACGCTGTACAGCCTGATCATAGTCGTGCCGATCAGCCATTTGCCGAGCTGTCTCCATCTGATCAAGAAGCGCGGGCGGCATGTCGTAATATCCGGCGCCGCAATAGTCATCTGCTGTCTGGACACGCTTTCGAACGACTTCCAGTTGTTCTTGCAACTCCTTTCGCACCGACTCGCTGGAGGCTAAGGCCAATGCCTGCTCCAGCAACGTCACCGAACGATTCCAATTATTGGTCTTGTTGGCGAATTTCACCTGGCAGCGCAAAGTACGATCAGCTACCTCGTCATGGGCAACATCCCGCGTAGGGTGACCAGCTGACAACAAGCAGTCAAGACCTTCCAGGAGGGGCTTCGTGTCACCCAGCAGTTGCTGGCAGGCTTGGTCGGCATGGACGGGATCGTTTTCCGCAGAAATCTCAGCGCCCTTGCACAAGGCCTTGATCCGCTTGCGAACAGGTTCGATTGCTAACTCGAATCCCTCCTTGATGTCATTGTCTGAAAAACCGGACTTCTTAATCGTTTCGACCAGGCGCAACGCCGCATCTCTGCGACCGTATTGAACGGCCAGCAATACAAGCTGGCCGCAGATCGAGAGCAAGGCCGACGGCAAGGCGATGCGGATTCTGCGTGCCATTCCGGCCGTGAGGCGTGGGTCTTCTAATTCACGGACGCGCGCGGTCAAGCGGCTCCAGAAACCTTCTTCCTGATCGGTCAGCATGCGCCAGCGGCGAAAACACTTGTCCCAGAGCTTGCCGACCTCATCCGTGTCCCAGGTCTTTTCCCGCTTCTCTGTCTCTGGCCCGGTCACCGTCACCGCTACAGCCGCGCCTGGATTGGGATCGCCGCCCAGTTCTGACATTTCCCATTCCAGCGCTTTGAGATGATAAAGAACTGCCAGATTGTGGACGGAAACCGAACTTTCGCTTTGTTCAGCCTCTTGCTGCAACCATATACCCTCAGCCTCCCGCTGCTTGCCTTCACGTAGGCGACAGAGTGCTTCATCGTCTCCGGCTCCTCCTTGGCGGTGCGGCCAGAACCAGAACAATTCATCCACCAGACGACGTTCCGGCTCGCTCAGTCTTTGCATGGCCTCGCGTACGGCAGATTGATCGGGTTTGGGGACCAATGGGAAATAGGAGCCAGAACCAGCGGGAATGGGCACGGCGTGGGTCATAGCCTTCTCGATTGTCTGCTTGCGACGGCTAATCTCCCGTGCTGTGGCATCGGATGGCAGACCGAGGACGCGAAACCCATTGCGCTGATATAGCGTCGGTGTTGCAAACTCGGCGAGAATGGCAACAGCGACATCGTTAGCTCCGGAACCCAAAGCTGCGGAACCATGTGTTGGAACCGAGTTTGTAGGAGTGCTCATGATCGTGTCCTTTGGGCTCGCTGATTTACTTCCAAATCTGCCACCACTTTCTCGCGGCGCTACCTGTGACCGTCTGCATCTTGTGCCTGCTGCCCGCTACTGCTGCGGCATTCGCGGGAGCCACAGGTGAGCCGGAAGCCTTTGCCAGTTTAGACGTAGCGCTGATCGACGGCAACGACGAAGCGATGGGTGGCGTGGCTGCGGGCTTAGTCGAAACTGATGTCCAGAATTGATAGGTCAGGCTGGTGCCGCGTTCGTTGTTCTTGTGAAACTCCAGCGCCAACTGCCGTGCCTCTTGTCCAGCCTGCTGGGCAGAGAGGCCAAGTTTCTTGCATCTGGCTATGATGGATTCGTCGTTCAGCTCCCGAAGCAGCACCGGGTCACCGGTAAGGGCAATTGCGCCCGTATGTTTCCTCGGAGCCGCAAACGACTGGTCGGAGAAGATCCGCTGGGCACAAGCTTCGCAGATCAGCATGTTGCCGATGGGGACACCGGGGATCATAGGCACGTCGGAAAAGACGGCGTAGCCTTCACTTCCGCTCAGTCCGCTGGAACAGTTGTCGCACATCATAAAGGCTCTATCGCCTCGTTTCTAAGGAGTCACTTCCTTGACCTTCAACAGCTAATAACCGGTTTTGGCCCAGAGTCTGCGCGCACGGTAACAATTGTCTACTGGTACCGTAGCCACAACACCGAGTGGGTTGCACCAAGCAGCGCTCGGGTATTCGAGAGTCGACCGATCTGCCGACATAGGTAGTGCCAGCTGGTCTTGAGCCTACATTGCCGCGTGGAAATGGCCTCTTCCAGGTGTCACACCTCCTTGCAGCAAGAGGGTGCGCATCCCAGAGGAGCCCGGAGTCCGCCCGGCTTTCTTACGCCACCTGACCCTCCCCTTCACCACTGATCGATGGCCGACAGCTAAGCCATTTCTGTCATCGTTCGTAGGTCCCGAACGCTTGACTCGGCAGAACGAGTTCAGGCGTCCACCGCCTAATCGTATCCCCAGCCTCTTGCACGCCATGCAACAATTGCAGCCCGAACAGCCGATGTTAATTCGGAAGACCGTCGTTTGCTGGCTTTCAGTTCGTCGATGGATCTTTGAATGTCGGCTCTAGTCTCGGCGCCGGTTCGATTCAGGGAGCGAAGAATGAGTTCCCCCTGGGCATCTCTAAACGCTTGAAGGTGCCGGCACTTTGCTGCGAGTTCGGCGGGGCCGCATCGGATAAGGGCATCCAGGCTCTTGCCGATCTCGTCAGCGTTGTCGAGGTTGATTGCTCGAATGCTGATCATGTCGGCTTCTCGAAGTGCGGCCTTAAATTCTTCCTGTGCCCTGCCGCAAACCGTGCATTTGCTCGTGGGCAGAGCGTCGAGCCAGTCGTGATTCGCATCAAGATGTTTCCCACAGTTCCAAATGTGGTCCGAGTCCTTCGTCGTCCCACATGCCGAGCACGTGCAGCCATTCCATTTGTGAGCCCCAAGAAAGCACAAGAACGCCATTCCCAACACTTCCTCACCGTGGTTCACCGGTTCGCCCTGGTAAGCGCTTAGGATCGACATTACGTGGGAAGTTGCCAACTTAAGATGTTCATGTTGATCGCTCCCCTAACAATTTCCTTTTATTCAAATCTGCTTAGTCATTGGCTTCCCCTCATTCCTTCGATTTACAGCTATTTACTTCATTCCCAGATCTTCCACCATGCGTTCCCGGGTTTTGCCTCAACCAGCGACAGTCCAGACGGCAGACTGGTGCCAAAAAGCTTGGTGAATGCAAGCGCCCAAAATTCCTCTCTTGTCATTTCCGGAATCTGCCCATGGTTGATTCGAACTCCGTCGGAGAGCGTCTCACCCAGAAAAACACCTGGCCCACCGGTGTTTGATTCGTAATTTAACGACCGAACCGGAGTATCTGCGGAGTGGATCGAGCTCCCGGAAGCAAAATCGAAAACGAAATGCGTCATCTTGACAGCGTCGGCGGTCGACTGCCGCACCTCTTTCGGCGGCCACTCAAGGGTCACAACCACCAACCGTTGCCCAAGATATCCGCACTCTCCCCAATAGGAATGAGATCTTCTAGCGGCATCCCAATAGCCTTGTAGGAAGCTGTAATTCATCCGCTCTCACTTTGGTCTTTGCTGCAGTCTCGCAAAAGTAGTCCTTAACCGTGATCCTCTAATTTGGATCTACTTTTACTCCGCTTCTGTGGTCCATTTTCGCTCCGCCCTTGACAGCCTTTTTGCGTTTGGGCAAGAATTACTCGCGTGCGCCGTGCTGGCGCAACATTTCTGCAATTTCTTTGTTCTGGCTAACTGAGAGAGGGGTTGGGAAAGGACCGCCGTCGGGATATCTAAGGCTCGGGTTTGCCCCAGCGTCGAGTAAAGCCCTGGCCACGTCATCGTGGCGAAGTTCCACAGCGTGGTAGAGCGCGGCGCCATGAGCAGCGTTGACATCAGCCTTGGCGGCCAGGAGGGCCTGGAGGATGTCCAGATGACCTTCGAATGCAGCCGATGCGAGGGCAGTTTCGCCGCCCGAATAGGCTGAAGCGCTTACGGTGTTCACCTTAGCTCCCTGGGAGAGCAGGAACCGTACCATTTCCAGATTGCCCTTTCCGGCGGCCATGCTCAGCGGTGTGCCTGCGCAAGTGGAGTTCACATCGGCGCCTGCAGATAGCAGAGCTCGAACGAGTTCAAGATTCCGCATCGTCGCGGCTTCCATCAACGGCGTTGGACGATTCGCACATGTCCTCACGTCGGCCTTGGCGGCGAGCAAGGCCTGAACGGTATCGAGATAGCCGCCCCTTGTAGCGACGTCAAGGGCGGTATCTTCGTTGCCGTCACCATCCCTGTGATTCACGCTAGCCCCTGCAGCAATCAAGGTCTTTACGACTTCGAGCTTACCGCCCACTGAAGCCAGTTCCAGCGCAGTTTGACCGTAATAGCAGGTGCTGTTGACATCTGCCCGAGCTTCAATGAGAGCTTTAACCGCTCCTGCATTGCCACCTTTGGCTGCGAAGTGAAGCATCGTGCAGCCCCAGAGGTAGCCGTGGCTCGGACTGAAACTGGTGCAGTATTGCCCTTTGCACACACTGGGCCACGATGGGACGGAATCTTTTTTGTTGATGTCCGGGTCGGTTCCGCCACCAACAATGAGCAGCGCTTGAACCGTATCAGGTGGGTACGCCTCACCCCCTACGGCTGTTCTCAGCGCCTGATGAAGTTCGTCTCTACTGGGCTTTTTAGCGCCGGCATCGACCAAGGCCCTGGCAATCTCGGTGTGCCCCTTCCATGCAGCAGCCAGCAGCGGCGTGTAGTAGGTGCCAGCGGTCTCGCCGGGCACCGTTGTGTTCAGGTCGGCTTTGGCTGCGATGAGCGCTTGTACTACCTGCAGGTGACCTTGTTCCGAAGCTAATGCAAGCGCGGTCCTTCCCCCGCCATTGCGGGCGTTCACTTCAGATCTCGCCGCAAGCAGGGCCTGAACCACCTCCAAATGACCACGTTCCGAGGCGATTGCAAGGGCGGTCCTTCCGTCGTCATTGCGGGCGTTCACGTTGGCTCCCGCCGCAAGCAGGGTCTGAACCACATCCGGGTGGCCGCTCCAAGATGCTGCGATCAACGCGGTACGGCCAGTGCAATCCTCATTGGTGGGCCAATGGTCGTCCGGGTTGCATTTAGGTTCCGGAGCATTCACGTCGACTCCTCTGGCAAGGAGCGCTTTCACGCGAGCTAAATGGCCGGCCTCAGCGGCCTGGAAGAGGTTCTCGCTGTCCCGGTGGCACCCCGCCAAGAAAGCGGCGGCTATCAGTAGCACGACAGTTCGACGTCGGTTCGTCAAACAAGCCATATTCACTTAATTCCATCCTGCAGCTTCGTTACCCGCAACCGGTGACTGGTGATCCCTGCCCCAGGGCCGCCTGAGCGACGACCTCGTGCAGCAGCTCCCGGCTCACGCCCGTTTCCTTCAACACTAGGTCGCGTTGCGGATCCTCCGCGCACAGGACTGCGAGCAGCAGATGCACGGGATAGACAACGCCCTCCCGGAGCCCGGCATAGTGCTCGGCTTCAGCAAAAACCTCCCTGGCCGCCCGGCTCCGGTGCAAAGCTCCAGGTCCGGACACTAGCGCATCCTGCTTCGTCGGAATGCAGCGAAGACTTCGGCGGAAAATCGCGCCATTGAGGCCTGCGGCACTGAACAGACTGCGCAGCCGCCGCACCTCACGGAGGCATTCCTCGAGCACCGCATCGCGGTTTGAAAGTTCCTTGCTCACAATGGATGGTAAGTCGAGGTCAACAGACTTGCTCAAACCGAGCAGCAGGTGCAGCGGCTCGATGACCGGGGAAGTGAGCCGACGCGCTTCCAGTTCGGCCAACTGCCAAATCAAACAGAGGCTGCTTGAGTGACGCGCTTTGTGGTCATTTCTCGTCACGGCTGATCACCAAGATGACTGTCCGATTCTGTTGGCGAACCTGCTCGGAATCGCCTGAGAATGGCGGTTGCTCTGAGTCGCCACTGGAAACTCGCAATCTTTCGGAGGGCCACAGGGCTGAAGCTCCGATAATCTGTGCCACAGCCGCCGCCCTTTTCAGACCGATAATGGAATCGGCGTGTGCGACCAGGCCCGGCGTTCCATCCGAGTAACCAACAACGTCCAGAACAAGGTTTTCCCGCGAGCGTGCCAGCGCCTGAAGAACTGCCGTGAGCCTCTCTTTTGCCCCTGGCTTGAAGTGGACGCCATGGTCGAACAAGCCTTCGTCGAAATACAACGCCCACCTGCTGCCCGACGGGCGTAAGGCAACACCGGGAAGTTGCACATCCGGTCGTGGCGGCAGTTGTACGCCCGGAGAAACAGCAGGAGAGCGCATTCGCTCGCTGTTGATGAGACCCTCTAACCGTGCGAGTTCACCTCTGCTACGTTCCGACTGCATTCGCAACACCAGAAAGATTCCGGCGAGCGCCACAATTCCGACGATCAGAGGCCACAAGAACGTGAACCACACGGGCCGCCGCTGCAACCGGTTAAGGCGGGCGAGTCCCGCCCGGCAGCCGGAGTTACCGGGATCCCGGGCTACCGCGCGCCCCCAAAGCTCGCCAGCTTCAACAACTCTCCCCTGTTGAACACAGATTTTGGCCATCAGGTCGAGAGCCTCTACTGGGGCATCCGGACGTTGAACCAATTCGCGAAGCAGCGCCTCAGCGGCGTCGTACTTGCCGCCCAGGGCCAGCTCGGCCGCCTCGCTGACACTGAACTGCTCTAGCAGTTGGGCTGCCCTGTCCGATTCAAAAAGCGCTTGTGGTCGACTCGTGGTGTTCATAATCTAACGTCAGCAATGGAATCGGGCCTCTTCTCTTGAGGTAGCAGTTGCCAGAGGCCCCGAACCGCCTCTCGCAGTGCGTTTACGTCGTTGTTGTTAATAGCGCGATCGGCACGGCCAAACAGCATCTCGGCCTGCGCCACGTCTTGCATTTGCTCCCTCTGGTCCTTGGCTTCTTTAAGCCAGTAGACCCAAATTCCGGGATCACGCCGGACAACATCCGCATACAAAAATCGAAGCGCATCCACACGCCTGCGCAACAGATCGGGGAGGCGGTCCTCTATAGCTTCGCGGGTCTCCCGCTCCAAAAGCTCGAAACGTCCGCGGTCCTCCGCCGTGGCATGCTCGTCGGTCTTCACGAGCTTGTCAGCCGCTGCCAGTGCCTTTTCGGCTTGCGCAACCAAGGCAGGCCACTCCAACGCGTCTTCCACGTCATCCAGCGAAGATTGCAGTCGGTGAAGTACATTTGAGCACTGCCGCGCCGCATCGATCTGCGAAGCTGCAGGTCCAACAAGGCTCTCGATTTCAGGAATCATGCATTCGCCGTCGATACGTCGCAGCCCCCCCTGTGCTTCGACGTCCGCAGTGCCATCTGCACCTTCACGAAGTCCCTTTAACCGCTCCTTCGCTTTCAGGAATTCGTCCAACAAGTCCTTGGCGTTGGGCGTGACGCTGACGAGTTGCATCACTTGCTCAAACTCATCGTCCAGAATGGGGAGAAAAGCTTTGGCGCGCACTTGCATGGACTTGTCGATCTGAACGGTGACGTCAATTGCGCTCCCTGCGGGAACGTCGCGTACAATCTTCTCGGCAGGAATTTTCAGTACGCCAACACAGCGGTTTCGATTCGCCCGACTTTTCTCGCCCTCCATCAATGGAACACGAAGAAACTGACCGCTTTCACCTTTCTTGAGCGCAACAACCGTAAAAAGATCTCTGCGTTTCGAGAACGGGAGCGGCGTACCCTTCTCGTAGAACAGAGCCATCTCATTGTTCGCTAAGGCTATCCCAAGGCTGTGGCTGTGGGTCGGATCTGCAATGATGCCAGCGCCCTTTACCACGACGGTCAATGAACTGGGGTTCAGCACTTGAATGGCGCCGGTCGGGTCCCGCAGCTCAATCTCGAAGATATTTTCGCGGCCCTTCTCCGCCGATATATTGGTGAGGAAGTTTCCGTTCGGTCCAAGTCCGATCTTGCCGCTGCGCCAGGGCGGTTGGATCGCACGATTATGAAACTCGATCGTGTATCCGCTGAAGTCGCTTACTGTGCCTTCAGCAGCAATGACGGTACCCGCCACCTCCGGGTCCAAATCCGGCGTTACTGAGGGGTAGTCCAGTTTCGCCGCGAATTGGCCAACAGCAGGAGTGAGGATTACATCGTCGTCCGGTACCAGATGCTGACTGGCTGCAAAAATGGCCGCTCCGCGCGCCACCACCGTCATCGGATCCACACTGAATTCCAGCCTAATCCCCAAGCCCTCCCTCGGATCCTCCAGCATCTGCCGCAGGTACGGCATCATCGTCGGACCGCCCACCAGAATCAGCTTGCCGATGTTCGCAGGTGTAAGACGCTGTCCCGAGATCACGTCCTTACAGAAGTTGATGGTGCGGCGGATAAACGGCGCGGCCACCGGTTCCAACTCCGAACGTTTCAAATCGCAATCGAAACCAATCGGCTCGCCGGCGTCGTTGTTGCATAGATAGTCGATCTGAATTTCGGTCGAAGTGCTCGTAGGAGAGGAGAGCCGGACCTTCGCTTCTTCCGCGGCGATCTTGAGTTTCGCCATGGCCTGGCGCCATTTGGGAGTCCCCCGCTTGAAGTCCGTCAGACTGTGATTCTTCAGCAGCTTCGGAATGAACAGCTGCTCGACAACGGCCCAATCGATGTTCTTGCCTCCCAGTTGATTGTCGCCGCCATGCCCCACCACCTGGATCAGCCCATCCCGCACCTGAATAATGCTGGTGTCGAACGTCCCGCCCCCGAAGTCATACACCAGCCAGAACGTCTTCTCGTCGTGGCTCTCAAAACTGTACGCCTGGGCCGCCGCCACTGGCTCCGTCATGAGCATGGCGTGCTTAATACCAGCCAGTTGAGCCGCCTGCTTGGTCGCCTTGTTTTGCGGCAGGTCAAAATCGGCAGGCACGGTAATCACCGCGGCGTTGACGATTTCGCCAGTGGACCGCTGCACGTCGCCGCAAAGCGACTTGAGAACTTCGGCGGAGAGATCCTCGGGCCGCATCCGCCGGCCGCTGCGCACAAAGTGGAACTCGGTTTCCGAGCCCATGTCGCGCTTGAATTCGATGGCGGCGTTGTCCGGATCCGACTCGTAGCGATCCTTGGCCTCCCGGCCAACCACCAGCGAATTAGCTTTGTTGAAGTACACCGCTGAAGGAGTGAATTCACCACCCCCGGCATTGCGGAATACATGCACTTCAGAGCCGCGCAGCTCCGCAATCTCACTGTTGGTTGTGCCAAGATCAATGCCCTTGGGGCGAATCTCTAGCCTCATATATTGTCCTCTCGCCGGTTCTCAGTTGAACCGCTCAATCACTACTAACCGTCTCAGGGTCCAATTCTGCGTGATTCCCAACAACTTTTCTACATTCCTGCATCCATTCGCAGCACGAAGTAGTCCGGGGTTAGCCGCAACCGATTTCCGCCGCTGTCCCTGAGCGTTACATGGAATTCGTTAGTCGCGGCTGCGGGGTCAATGCCTACATCGAGCGAAAAGGCCCCGGTGGAGTTGAGGCTGACGATCCCACTTTTCCACTCCGGCTTCGCGTCGACATTTGTAAACTCCAGGGTCAATCCCCAGATCGAGCTTGGCGGCGGGGCGAATATCCGGCCTGCAATCTTACACTCTGTCCCACTCCCTCTTTTTCCCGGTGCCAAGAGCAGCCGATATCTTCCGGAATCTGCATCGGTGAGCGGGGCTCCGGGGTCACGTCGGCGACATCCGCAAAAAGAGATCGAAGCGCGTCCACACGTCTGCGCAACAGATCGGGCTGGCGGTGCTCGATCGCTTCGCGGGTCTCTCGCTCCAAAAGTTTGAAGAGTCGGCGGTCCTCTGCACTGGCATGCTGGTCGGTCTTCACCATCTTGTCAGCCGCTGCCAGTGCCTCTTCGGCTTGTGCGACCAGGGCAGGCCACTCCAACGCGTCTTCCACGTCATCTAGCGAAGATTGCAGCTGGTCGAGAACATTTGAGCACTGGCGCGCCGCGTCGGTCTGCGAGGCTGCTGGTCCAACGAGGCTCTCGATCTCAGAAACCAGGCATTCGCTGTCAATCCGCCGCAGACCTGCCAGCGCTTCAACGTCCGCAGTAGCGTCTGCACCTTCTCGAAGTCCCTTTAACCGTTCCTTCGCTCTCAGGAATTCGTCCAATAAGTCCTTGGCGTTGGGAGTGACGCTGACGAGTTGCATCACGTCCTCAAATTCTTCGTCCAGAATGGGGAGAAAAACTTTGAAACGCACCTGCATCGACGCGTCAATGCTTAGCGTGATGTCAATCTCGCTCCCTGCGGGCAAGTCGGACGTAATCCTCTCGGCGGAGATTACAAGGGCGCCCACCAAGCGGTTACGATTAGCTCGCCTGGACTCCCCTTGAACGAGGGGGAAACGCAGTGCTGCCCCGCTCTCTCCCGCGCGCAGAGTGAATGCGGTCCAGTAACCGATGCGTTTCGAGAAAGGGAGTGGCATACCTTTCTCGTAAAATGAAACGATGTCGTTGTTCGGAAGGGCCAACCCGAGCGAGTGTCCGTGATTGGGCGCCGGCTCGGCTACGGGAGCTTTCGATTTGACCAGGATGTGGAACGAGGAGGAGGTCATGACCCGACGGACGCCCGTCGGATCGAAGAACTCGATTTCAAAAACGTTTTCCTGGCCCTTCTCCGCCGATATGTTGGTGAGGAAGTTTCCATTCGATCCCAGCCCGATCTTGCCGCTACGCCAAGGCGGCTGAATGCTGCGATTATGAAACTCGATCATGTATCCTCTGAAGTCGTTCACTGCGCCCCCAGCAGCAATGACGGTACCGGCCACCTCCGGGTCCAAATCCGACGTCACTGCGGGATACTCCAACTTCACCGTGAATGGGCCGACGGGAGGGGTAGCGACTGCTTCGTCGTCCGGCTCTAGGTGCTGATTGGCGGCGAAAATGGCTGCTCCGCGCACCACCACAGTCTCCGGATCCACGCTGAATTCCAGCGGAATCCCCAAACCTCCCTTCGGATCAGCCAGCATTTGACGCAAAAATGGCGTCATGGAGTGTTCGCCCACCAGAATCAGCTTGCCGAGATCTCCCGGAGCCAGCCGCTGCCCGGCAACTACTTCCTTGCAACAGTTAATGGTGCGCCGGTAAATGGGCGCCGCGACAAACTCGAAATCCGAACGCTTCAACTCGAACTCGAACTCAATCGGCTCGCCGCGGTCATCATTGCATAGATAGCCGATCCAGATTTCCGTCGAAGTGCTGGTGGAAGAGGAGAGCCGGATCTTCGCTTCTTCCGCCGCGATCTTGAGTTTCGGTAAGGCCCCGCGCCACCTGGGATTCCCGCGCTTGAAGTCCGTCAGACTGTGAGTCGTCAATAGTTTCGGAATGAATAGCTGCTCGACAATGGCCCAATCGATGTTCCTGCCGCCCAGTTGATTGTCACCGCCGTGCCCCACCACCTGGATCAGCCCATCCCGCACCTGAATAATGCTGGTGTCGAACGTGCCGCCCCCGAAGTCATACACCAGCCAGAACGTCTTCTCGTCGTGGCTCTCAAAACTGTACGCCTGGGCCGCCGCCACTGGCTCCGTCATGAGCATGGCGTGCTTAATACCAGCCAGTTGAGCCGCCTGCTTGGTCGCCTTGTTTTGCGGCAGGTCAAAATCGGCGGGCACCGTAATGACCGCAGCGGTGACAATCTCACCCATGGAGCGCTGCACGTCGCCACAAAGTGATTTGAGAACTTCGGCGGAGAGATCCTCGGGCCGCATCCGCCGGCCGCTGCGCACAAAATGGAACTCGGTGTCCGAGCCCATGTCTCGCTTGAATTCGATGGCGGCGTTGTCTGGATCCGACTCGTAGCGATCCTTGGCCTCCCGGCCAACCACCAGCGAATTAGCTTTGTTGAAGTACACCGCTGAAGGAGTGAATTCACCACCCCCGGCATTGCGGAAAATGTGGACCTCGCCGCCACGCAACTGTCCGATTCGGGCACAGGTCGTGCCCAACTCAATCCCGACAGTTTTGCTCGTAAAAGTCACATTCGACTCACAAAAACTTCGTCCTAAGGCCCGTTCAAATGAAGGAAGACTTCAGGTGTTTGGCTAGAACTTACGATCAACTTTTCCCTTGGCTCGCAGCTTCGGGGGTACCTACCACGACCTCGCCCATCTGGATCATTCTGCCGTCTAGGTAGATACTGGGCTTGATCGTGTCAATAACAGTTTCCACATCGATCCCTGGCGTCGGCTCGAACGCAGGTACCTTCAAATCTTGGCCCTCGCGATAGACGCTGCCGGTATGGTCCTGAATCTCGATGCCGTTCTCTTTGAGCACATCCCAAACCGAGACCAGCCAGTTGAAGCACTTGCGCATCCCGTCCAACGGCCGGGCTTCCATGAAGCGCGGTGAGCTAGTGGGAATCATGGTGCGCCGCATGCGCCAAAGACCGGTGCCTACGTCGGCAAGAAACAATAGTCGCCTTGGATCCGGTACCGGAGGAGGAGGCGTGGTGGGCGGTGGCCAGTTCTTTAGGAAGTGGTCGATTGCTTTGGTAAGTTCATCGCGTACATCTTTCGAGTAGGCCGTGGCCGAAATACGGAATTCGCCGGGGAACATATGCTGTCGGATTCTCTGCAGAAATGGAGTGATCTTCCTCACATTACGACTCCCTTGCGCCAGAGTTTGAGGCGGTATTCGTACTTCTCTCGCAGCGGTGGACACTTTGTAAAAGCTTCTTCCATCATGTCTGCCGCCTCCATTAGCCTCCCAGCAATCTTGGCCATCTTCAGGGCTTGGTCTGCCAACTTGCGCGCGCCCTCGCCATCAACAGCGGACTGCGGCCCCAGGGCGGTCTTTGATGCATCGGAGAAATAGCTGCCCTCAAGAGGCACGACGGGTTTGACCGGCAGCTTCCAATCTTCAAGATCAGCCAGCATGGCTTGTGCGTTCGGATATCGCTGACCGACCTTGGGTGACAAAGCGCGCATCACAATTTCATCCAGTTTCCGGTCCACGCTGGCGTTGAATTCACTTGGTCGCGCTAGTTGTTGTAGTGCGAAGTCGCCTGTTTCCAACTCGTAGTCAGTCACTCCTGCGTACGGCAGCCGGTCCGATAGGAGCAGGTACAGCGTGCATCCTAGCGCCCAGATGTCTCCTGCACACGAATCAGATTGGGAATTCTTGAAAACTTCGGGTGCCTTGAAGCGGCGCGTTCCCCGCGCACTCGCTAGTAATGTCAGTGGGTTCACACGCTTGGCGAGGCCAAAATCGCTGATTCTTGCACGCAGCCCACTGGCATCGTATCCGACTAGCACGTTGGGGGGCTTGATGTCCCGGTGGATGATCGGCGGCTTCTCTCCATGCGCAACGGACAAACCCCTGCAAACCTGTCGCGCGATTTCCACGGACGTTTCAACCGGAACGAAGGCGGCGCCATGAGATTTCCAGAAGTCCTCCAATGTTCCGCCCGCCACGTATTCCATGGTGAAAAAAGCGCATTCGCCGCGGGCAGTGTCTACTAGGTCGGCGTCAAATACCTGGATGATGTTCGGGTGCCTCATCCGCGAAAGCATAATTGCCTCGCCGAGCATCTCGTGCGCCTCTTCCAGAGTCATGCCGGCCATCGTGAAGACCTTCATTGCTTTGCGTCCCAGAAATCGATGTTTCACGCGATAGACTTCGGCGAACGCTCCTTCTCCAAGGAACTTTTCCACCTCGTAGGTGTTTCGCACTAACTGGCCTTCGCTGAGCAATCTCATAGCGCCTACGACTACTAAACGGGAATTCCGCTTTTTCTGCACGGTTTTGCAAAGATACTTTCCCCAAAGACCGCGTCTTCCGATGCACTTATCGCCTTACTCAGGCTTGCGCTGCAAGTCCGAGCATGTGAAGAACCTCCCATTTTTCCCCGGAGGCTTCATCTTCTGATCCAGCATAAAGTCGAACTTCCTTCTCCAACAAACGCACAAAGGCTCGTTTGGCTGTGACAATTTGGTTTGCTGCTTCCTTGTATTCCAGGCCCAGTTCCCCAGCTTGTTCTTGCAACGGGGGCGGCTCATCCCCGTTCAACTCGGGAGATACCACGCGAGAAAAGAAAAGAATGAAGTGCGTCTTCCTGCCAGAGTTGTCAAACTCCTGCTCTAGACTCCGCACGGCATTGCGGACAACTTCACGCAGCCACGCGTGATGAAAAATCGTTTCCGGAGTTTCCTTGTTCCGTAGAGACGAAGGCTGGAAATACCCCAGCTCAGCCAGACCTTCAAGACTAACGACGCCCGCGGCGGGGCGGCGCCTCTGCGCGGATTCTAGGCGGTGCCTATTCCCAGCGAAATTGTTCAGCGATTTCAGCAGAAAATTGCGGAACCGGCCTCGACTTCGATCTGCTTTTGCGAAAAGGCCGGTGCTCAGCGCAAAAGCAAAGAAGTCCTGAGTCAGATCTTGCGCCTCGAATTCGTCGTAGCCTTGGACTCGAAGGAATTGAAAGATGGGGGTCCAATACTTGCGCGCTAGAACGTCTAGGAAAGGCAATGAATTCGAACCATGAGTCTGCTTCAGGGACTCAAGTTTTCCCCAATCAGTCTGCAGAAACAAGCTGGATTTCCTAGGAAGTTCATCGTGATTCGCCATGCGACTACCCCACTTTCGCAGAGATCTCCACAGACTCTTCTTCCCTTATGTGTGGGAGCACTCTGCGGCGTTATGAATGCCCGATCAGCCCATACAGACAAGTCTCATAGTTAAGCCTGACTGCTGCATTTCGGCGTCGACGGAAAAAAGGCAAGTTAGATTAGCACAGAATGGTGCCTGTTGGACAGGCGAGGTTGACATAACGTTCATAATAATATACATTAACCCTATTAGTGACCATTATTATGGACATTAAACATGAGGACCAGTCGATCATCCGTCGTAATGCCGCTCCCGGTAAGGCATGCCCTGCGCAAGCTCGGCCGCGACATCCGTGACGCCCGGCGGCGGCGGCGTATCCCGGCGGCCATCGCGGCGCAGCGCGCCTCGATCAGCCGCACGACCCTCGTCAAGATTGAAAAGGGCGATCCCGGCGTCGCGATCGGGATATACGCCACAGTCCTTTTTGTGCTGGGCATGGCGGACCGGCTGGGCGATCTCGCCGCGCCGAAGAACGATCCCGTGGGCCTGCAGCTCGAAGAAGAAAACCTGCCGCAGCGCATTCGCGTGGCGCGCAGGCCGAAACGCACGAAAGACAAGTGATGGACAGAGAGGCTCTCGTATACGTGGATCTCGACGGCGTCCTGCACCTGATGGGGCGTCTGTGGGCCCGTACGCGCAAGAAGAAGGAAAGCGCCACCTTCGAATACGACAAAACATGGCTGGAAAATCCCGCGCGATTCTCTCTGGAGCCAGCCCTGCAGGTTGGACCGGGTCCGTTTCACACTGCGGCAGATACGCCTATGTTCGGCGCCATCGGCGACTCCGCGCCCGACCGTTGGGGGCGTGCGCTCATGCGCCGCATGGAACGCAGGCGAGCGGAGCGCGAGGGCGGGGCGCCGCGTACGCTCCAGGAAATCGACTTCTTACTGCTGGTGGACGACGAGGCCCGTCAGGGCGCACTGCGCTTTGCGGAAAAAGAAGGCGGACCCTTCCTGCGCGAGGAGGGCATCAAGCGCATCCCCCCACTGATCGAGCTCCCGAAACTGCTCTCCGCGGCGGAACATGTGATGGAAGAGAAAGACACCGAGGAGGAACTGCGACTGCTGTTCGCGCCCGGCTCCTCTCTTGGCGGTGCGAGGCCCAAGGCTTCCGTCAGGGAAAAGGACGGCCATCTCGCCATCGCGAAATTCCCACGCAAGGACGATGAAATCAACACGGTGGTCTGGGAGGCGGTCGCGCTGTCCCTCGCGCAGAAATCTGGCATCCCTGTTCCCCAATCCCGTGTCGAAAACATCGCCGGCAAGTCTGTACTCCTCCTGCGGCGCTTCGACCGCGACGGCGAACGGCGTATCCCGTTCCTCTCCGCGATGAGCATGCTCGGATCGAAAGACAGAGAAGCCCGGAGCTATCTAGAAATTGTTGACGCGCTGCGCCAGCACGGTGCTGCGCCGCAAGCGGACATGGAAGCGCTGTGGCTGCGGCTGGTTTTCAACATACTGATCTCCAACACCGACGACCACCTGCGCAATCACGGCTTTCTGTACGAAGGCCAGGCGGGCTGGCGCCTGTCGCCCGCTTACGACCTCAACCCGGTGCCGACCGACATCAAGCCGCGCATTCTCAGCACCGCAATCAACGAAGACGACAACACGGCTTCACTCGCACTGGCTAAGGACGTGGCGGGATATTTCGAACTGGACGACGACAAAGCGCGCGACATAGCAAAACAGGTCGGGAAGGCCGTATCGAAGTGGCGTGACGAAGCCGCACGGCATGGTCTCACCCAAGGCGAAATCGACCGCATGGCGTCGGCATTTGAGCATGATGATCTGAAAGCGGCTCTCGCAGCGCAGTAAGTAGAAAGAGCAGTAAGAATCTGACATCCCCCGGATGGCTGAATGATAAGCCGAGGCGCAAAGGCCAGTGTCAAGGCTCTTCGACCGCGAACACGGCGCGCGAAGCGCGGCCTTGACACTGGCCGGGCATCGGCTATGCTCTGGCTATCCGGGGGCATGTCATTCGGAAATGCTGCATCACAGACCTAGACCGAAACCCTGACTGATCTGACTCGTGTGCGTGGTTTGTGGTTCTATCTTGTGCGCTTCTGCCTCTTGCTGAATCGCAGGCGAATGGGACACGTCGCGGCTGAGTTCTTGCCCGAGCATCTGTGCGTTATTCGTATAAATCTGCGCGTCATAGCGTCCACGCGAGACGGAAACGTATGCCATGCGGCTGTTGAGCAGATCCTTAGCGCCCAACTCGGTGTCCACGTGAATGAGGACACGGTCGGCAGTTTGCCCCTGGCTGGAGTGGCTGGTCATGGCATAACCGTGGTCGAGATGCGGATGCCGGGGCGGGTCGAGTTCGAGCGCACGGCCACCGTCCATCTTCAAGCTCAGCCGCCCGTTTTCCTCGATTATCTCGATGGTCCCCAACTCGCGGTTCGCGACTTTCAGTTCGTTGGCCGGCGCAGTGAATTGGATGCGGTCGCCCACTGAAAAACTCCGCATCTCCTCCCGAAAAACCGAGACGCCCTGCTGTCGGCGTGGATCGTACGTTCGCTGCGTGCCGTCCTGCAGCTCGACCGTCAGCCGGTTTTTCGGAGCATCGATGCTCTTCACCTGTGCGTACGCGCCTTTCCCGATCCCGGTCTCCTTCGACGAGCGGGAGTAGCGCAGCACATTGCCCACCTCATACCGCTCGGCCCATGTGCGGTCCGCGCCGGTGAGGTCTTGGCGCGGCACTAGCGTCCTGATGCGGTGCTCCTCGTTGCCGACGAGGCCACTACGCTGCAGTTCCGCATGGATGCGCTCGTTGATCTCCATGCGAGAGCGATTGTCGGGAGAAATTACCAGCGTGTTCTCCGGCGAGTTTGCGTACTCCTTCGTGATAGCGGCGATACGCTCGTCGCGGCCTTGAATCTCATGGACGCGGCCCTGCCGGTCAAGATTCTGTATCGCGTCGCGCACTTCGCCGCGTGCAAGCTGCTCAACTACCTGTTTCAGTTCTGGGTCTTTCTGGCGCACGATCTCTTCGAGCTTCACTGTTCTCATGCCGGCGTCCTGGAGTTGTGCGAAGGGCCGCCCGGCCTCGACCGCCTCATGTTGCCGCCGGTCGCCGACGAGCAACACGCGGTCATTCGGATGGAGCCGGTTCACAAACTCATGCACCTGCCGGGTCGATGCCAGAGAGGATTCGTCGAGCACATAGAGCCGTTTCTCGCCGGTATCCGGCTGCTGTCCTCGTACCAGATGCTTCTGTAGCGTGGATGTCTCCATGCCTGCTTCGCCGAGCTTCTGCGCCGCGCGGGACGTTGGCGCGAAACCTTCCACCATGTAGCCCTCAGCCTCCGCGCCTTCGCGGATCACGGCCAGAGTTGTTGTCTTGCCCGCGCCTGCGATGCCATCTAAACCGACAACCTTCTCCCGCGAAAGAAAGATTTCGTCTACCGCCTGGCACTGTGAAGCATTCAGTTCCGGGTGGCGGTCCTCCGTGGCGATGCGCACTTGCGGTGAGACCAGCATGGGATCGCCGTAGTCGCGCCGATTGCCTTCCTGCATCCGGCCAACGATCTCGCGCTCCATGTGCATCATCACGGCGGTTGTGTACTGTCTGCCAGCACCAACCTGCGAGACTTCGCGGAACTCTCCGGCCTCGACCCGGCGCTCGAACTCCTGCCGGACCTGGGCATAGGTGGTTTCTCCCATGCCGCGCACCAGCGCTGTTTCAAGGATCGCGCGGCGGTCCTGCACAGCCGATCTCTCGAAGACATGATCGCGCGCCCATGTCACGGCCTGCTTCGCCTGAATCTCTGGCTCCGGCATCTGGTATTTTCCATGTTGGCGCGCCTGTGCGACGACGCGGTCGGCCTGATGCCCGTACTGTGCGGCCAACTCGCGGTGCCGCTGTAAGACTTCTCCAGGCGACAGTAGTTCCTTGCGGTCGCGAGTATGGTGGGCCGCGATCTGTGCCGCCGCGGCTCCGTCGATTCCTTGTTCCCGGAGATGGTCTTTGATCTGTTCACGCCGCGGACTGGAAACCTCCAGATATTCCTTCGAGTAGCCTCGGATTTCCGGCTGTCCGTGCTTGCCGCGCTCCAGTTCGTAGCCCAGCTTTTCCAGACGCAGAGCCAACTCGGATCGGTAGACCGCCGTGGCGTAGCGTTGTGACACGAACATCTCATGCGGCTGCAAAGCTCGCATCTGTTTCCCGTTTTCGGGGCCATTCTCCCGCTCGGTCATGTTGAAGATCACGGCATGAGTATGAAGCTGGGGCGCAGCATAGCCATCGACAGGCCGCGCGGTGTCGTGCTCGAAGGTGGCAGCGATAAATTTTCCGGTCGTCTCCGGGGCATGTACATTGCCGATCCGCGCCTGCGTGTATCGTTCAAGTTCCTGAAGTGCCGCGCGTACACTCTCCCGATGGGCTTCCCGCACACGATCATCGCCGCCCACGAGAGCGGTAAGCGATACCGACTTCGGCGCAGAGAACGTGGCGTCCCACCCTGCGCGATGCTCGGCGCTGGTCACCTCTCTGCCAAATTTGCCTTCATAGGTTCTCGAAACTTGATGCCGTACGAGCTGCTCTTCGGTGTGCGGATGTTGGCCTTCACTCAGTCGCGCAAAGTGTTCGGAACCAACGGCACCTTGCAACCCCCACTGCTCGGCGAGTCTGCCCTGCCACTCACTGTGACCCTCCTGATCGCGGCTCCAGTAGTTCTGTTCCTGCGAGGCAAACTCGCGCACGTGGTAGGTCTGCGCCTGGCTGGCTGACAGCGGTTTCGAGATCGTGAGCATACCGAGCGTTCCTCAAGCGTGAAGTCGTGTTCTTGGCAATTTGTCTCTCATTCGATTCCTTTCGTTTTCTCCCAGGCGGATGCCGCTTTGGGTTTGGTCTCCGGCGCACCGATGGTCGAACCAGTGACGGTCGAACCAAAGAGCGCGAGCATCGGCTGAGTGGGCTCTTTCAGCGGATCGGCAGGAGCATTCGCGGGCACTGATGGCGCAGGTTTCGGCTCGATCTCTGGTATCTGCAGCTGCGACAATCTCGGCAGTCTGAATCGGATTCTGCCCATCTTCATCCTCCATCTCTGGATCAAATTTGGCCGAGGTCGGCCCCATTCGATCGTCTCCCTATCCCGCCATTTACGTGGGGACCGGTTCTGCAACACGCTCCGCACAGCCAGTAGCAAAAGGAGCATCGCGGCTGCCCAAAGCAACGGCGTCACAAGCGAAAAGCTTCTGGGGAAAGGCATGGCACTCATGGCAGACGATCTCTTTCCTTGCCCTCGCGGGCAAAGAATTGCTCGAGAAGTTTGCGAGCCTGATGGAGCTTTCGCGCGTCGGCTTGGTCGCGAATTGTGAGGACGGAATCAGGCGACAATTGTCTGCCTTCCGAAGCCGCTTGAGAGGCTGCATGGAAGAGATTCAAGAGCGCGTAACGCATCGCCCATACTTCGGCCAATACCAGTTCGGCGGGATCAGCAGGCCGCTGTCGCGCCGCGCGCAGAGCGGCCCCGCGCAGCCACTCGGAGAGAGCCTGTCCCGCGCTTTCGGCGGCAGCTTCTAATTCTCCTAGTTCTTTGGGAGTCAGTCTCGTGGCCGCGGTCTTGGTGCGGAAGCCGGGATTCGCTTCTTCTCCGAACGGCAAACTGGACTGCGGATTAGCTTGAGCGCGAGGACTACTCATTGGACGAACCGCCTTGTTGCACTACTGCGCTTGATTCCGCTGCGATTAAGCTGCGTAATTGTTAGTTCACAGGAAGCTCCTGCGCTTCAACGCGTTTACGCGATTCGACGCTCTGGGGCCACCTGTCTCAAACAAACTTCATCGTTCGATATCGCAGTCGCCCAGCGGAGACGGATTTTGTTGACGCAGCGAAAGTTAACCTGCGTAAACGCCGAAGTTTCATCTGGCGTTCCGCAGCTCCCAATTTGGGGGTGACGTGTCCCCACTTCTTCCGGTGCGAAGCACCGCGTTCTTACAACTCGCCATACTCAAGAGCCAGCGCGTCCCACAGGCGGCGTACTTGCGGAGCCTGCCACGCGCGTCGAAACAGCTTCTTGATTGACTGCCAGTCTTCGCCACGAAAGTTAAACGTAATTCCGTTGTCACGAGCGCGAAAATTCACGCCGATTTCGTCCTTCTCGTCTGCCCCCGTATACGCGAGAAAATAGCGCCCATTCCAGGAGATCAGCACCCGCCTTACATCCAGCCGTTCTAGGATCGTCCTGAATTCCGAAATCTTTGGGTATCCCTCCACGGGATAGAGCGGCGCAAGTCTTCCGGGGAAGAACAACCAAACGGAAAAACCTTCGCTCGCCGAGCGCACGAATTCGAGACGGTAGTCGCCTTCTTCAAATTTCGGTAATGGCGGATTCAACGGAGCGTCCATTCCCCCTGCCGAAGAGTTCGGATCTTGCAAGGGCTTAGCATAGTGAAAATAGTGGCCGCGGGCGCACACGCGCCATAGGGTCGGCCAGTACGGCCGAAGCGCCTCGTTTAGCCTCTCGATATTGGGGAACTCTAGCTCGTCGAGGAGAAAGTAGAGGTTCCGGGCGACAAAGAGGGGTCTCTGCCGCTCTTCTGTCGGGTTTTTTAGCATCCGAATGGTGTGGGTGACGGCGCGCCGAACATCGTCGCTTCCGATCTCTTCCGGCTTCTTCGCTTCGGCTTGCCGATCGGGCGGGAGATGTGCGACGAAGAAAGAGTCCAAATGGGTCTTGTTTGGTTTGCGAAGCAATCCGTAAACCGCCTGGAATGCCTCAAGGATTCCGGCAAGAGATTCATATGAAATCTCCGTCTGTGCGGTGTTGGCAAATCTCTCCACTCCGTGCAGACAGAAATAGGCAACGACGGTCCATTCCGCTTGCGAAAGCGGAAACTTTGAGTCTGCCTTTCGGCGAATCATTAGCAGAGAATCGGTCGGCTCGGTAAGCAGACTTACCAGCTCAAGTCGTTCTTCTTTTGAGGACTCAAGAAGCTGCTTTGCCGCCTCCGATGTGGAAACAGGTTCGCCGCTCTTCATGGACATAAGCACCTTTAAGCCCTCAAGCTTTAAACGCAGAGCGTCGGAAATACGAATGGAGATCACTGGCTGCTGCACCATCGCTGCCTTCTCCGTCGTGAGCTCTCTTTCGGCCAATTTCTCCTCCTAAGTGTAACGTTACGTCTTGACTATATGTGTACACCTGCGCTACCGTCAAGGGCAATGTCGTCCACGAGGGGCGGATGAGTCTCCCCTCAGGAGTAGATGAACCATGCCCCAGCCAATCGTGATGAAAAAACCAGCCATGCCTCAGCTCGTCAATACGCGCAAGGCCGCTGAGATTCTCGGACGCTCAGCAGCAACATTGAAACGATGGCGCGCCGAGGGAGTCGGGCCGAATTGGATAGAACTGCAAGGTCGGGTTAGTTATGATGTGAATGTTCTTTTGGAATACATCCAGAAGAACACACGAGTTGCTTCCGTGCGGGCTGCAATGGAGGAAGCTCGTGAAGCTGTTTAAGAAAGCGAAGTCCAAGTTTTACTGGTATGACTTCACGGTGCGCGGACAACGCTACCGTGGGTCAACCAACGAAACAAAAGCGGCCAGGGCGGCAAAGGTTGCTGGTCTGAAACTCGCCCATGTGGTCGAGAATACTGATCCGCTTCCCCAAAAAGCTCCTGTGTTGCTGGAGTTTTCCCGGCGCTTCCTGGAATGGCTGGACAAGGTCAGACTGGAAGACAAAACCAAAACCTACTACCGCGATGGCTGGCGACTCCTCAAGACGACGACCGTCGTGAATATGCGATTGGATCAGATCACCAGGGACGTTATCGAAACTTTGCGGTTTTCGGGCGCGTCCTCAAATGCCAATTGCGCGCTGAGAACGTTAAGAAGGATGCTGCACAAGGCGGAGGAGTGGACACTGATTCGCCACGCTCCGAAACTCAAACTGATGAAGGAATTCGGACGTTCACTCAGGCTTGACGATGAAGCGGAAAAGAAATTGTTGGTGGGCGCCGCCGCCTGCAATTGGCGGAAACGCAGCCTTCAACTTTTCCAGGACATCATCATCTTGATGCGCGATACGGGCATGCGTAACGAAAGAGAGCTTTACCGGATGCGCATCGAGAACCTGGATTGGAAAACCCGCGTGATCTTCGTGCCGGACAGCAAGACCGAAGAAGGAAGGAGACGCGTGCCGATGAGCAATCGCGTCTTTGAGGTTCTTAAACAGCGGTGCGGAGAAAAACGCGAAGGATGGGTTTTCCCGTCGAAACGCGCCGAGTCTGCTCATCTCACCACAATGGCGAAGAGATTTCGCGAAGCTAGGGTCAAAGCTGGGCTTCCCGAAGATCTTGTCCTCTATTGTGGACGCCATGATTACGGCACCCGGATTCTGAAGAGAACCGGAAACCTGGCTGCCGTCATGAGAACCATGGGACACAGGGATGTGAAGACTGCGATGCAGTATCAACATCCCGAGCTAGAGATCGTGCGCGCTGCGCTCGATCAAGACACAGCAGTGGAGAAACGGGTGTAGCCGGATTGAGTTACGGCACACTTTACGGCACACCCAAAACATCGACTCCGGTAAGTGATTGAAAAGATGGTGAGCGCGGTAGGAATCGAACCTACAACCTACTGATTAAGAGTCAGTTGCTCTGCCAATTGAGCTACGCGCCCACGGTGGGGATTTGGCTGGAAGGACGAACGAAAATTATAGCATTCGCCAGCCGCTTGCGGCGGCGCAGAGGCGAGCACTCGCCGATTTTTTCTCAAGTCTTGCGATCAAGAATCGGGCGGTTCGTGGAAACTCTTTCAGCAACGAACAGAGAACGCAGTGGCGGACAACGCGAGCTAAGATCTCTGTGTGACCTTGTGCCCTCTGTGGTTGATGATTTGGCGCACTACTGAGGAATTCGAGACGAATCGAATCAACCGGGGTGCAGCGTCCAACGCAGTGGCCGCCACAAGCTACGCAGCGTTTCGCGGCAATGCGAAAAATCAAGTGCGCGATTTACGATCGCTGACGCGCTTCCACCACGAGTGTGTGTGCGCCTTCGCTCGCGACCGGACGCCGCGGAGGCAACTGGTCGGCTGCGATCGGCGGACGATGTTCGATGGTCCCGATCACGGGCGCTTCATCCATGCCATCGGCGTAAGCCATGGACGCAAAGCGCTGCTCGCCGCACATCTGGTCGATCATGCGCTGTTGCCGTCGGCTCAGCACGGCGTGCGGAAGAATGGGGAAGTTGCGAAACATCCACAGCAGATACACGCGCTGCCGGAATGATGGCATTACATAACGCGGACCGATCGGGGTCTGCACTTGCACCACGCCGCCCGCGAGCTTGTCGATCAACATACCTTGGGCCCACCTGAAACCGTAAATTGGCCAGAGCAATTCTAGGGCCGCCATTATTGCACCACCTACGATGCAATGGGAAGCTTTTTTTTCACAGACTTACGGTTGCGATAGAAAAGGGAGGAAAAGACGGTGAGTCTGTCCTAACCATTACAGTGAACTTATGGCAGACGGTCCAAGAACCAGCTACGACTGACGGTCCGCCTCAGCCCACGGAAGGGCGTCAGACCGCGACTTCGGGCAAAATGTCCATGCGCCGGATCTGCGCCGCCACGCCAAACTCTTTCCCTTCCTCTTCCACCCGCACAACGGTCGCCTGGCAACACACCCAGCATTTCTCGCCGGAAGTAAGTTCGGGAGGCAGGATCAGGACCAGTTCCACATCCGACCCTGGTTGCATGCGGGAATTGGTGTAGAGGTAAATCCCGTTCGCGCTGACGTCGCGAGTCTGCGCCGTATGGTCGGCGCCCTGGGCCGTGCGCACTCGCGTGGGCACGCGGGTGGAGATTCTAGTCCCAGCGCGGCGCTCGGTGTTGGCTTTCATCGGCGGTTAACGCCCACCTACTGTACACCAACGCGTCAAGCTGGAACGAAGGATTCCTGAATATGCTGTCACGAACGTCAACCGTATTTGTCATCCTGAGGCCCGCGGTTTTTTGCGGGGCGAAGGACCTGTGTACTCGCCGGCGGCATCGGCACTGCAGGCAAAGTGCAGAGGTCCTTCGGCCCGCAAAAACCGCGGGCCTCAGGATGACAAGGATTCTTATAGAAGTTAAAGCAGCCAGTTCTTGACCCTACATCGTAGGCCGTTTGGCGCGCACTGCGGGGACGACCAGCGCCTGCTCCATGGTGGGAACGTTGGTGCCGCGAAGCTTGGACTCCACTTCATGCAGCTTGTCCGGCTGCAGATCCTGGTAGTAGGCCTGTACCAGCAGTTCGAGAGTGAAGGGATTGTCCTGATCTTCTTCCAGGTGGGCGATGGCATCCTGGTATTTCTTCTGATCCATCAGCAAGGTTCCGGCCGCTCCGTGCCAGGAACTCTGAATCACCCGATTGCGGCTGCCGTTGGCCAGAGCTTCCAGGTCGTGCATCGACTTGTCGGCCAGCGCCTGATTGCCCGCATGCGAAGCCCGTACCGCGCGGTTGCGCAGGATGCGCGATAGCTCTTCGTCGCGGTCCGAAGCAGAAATCGTGGTGCGGTGGTAGAGCGATTCCTCGGCAAGCTTCAGATGTTTCAGCGCGACATTGTCGTCGGCCTGATACTCGGCCATGGCGCGCAGCGCCTGCGCTTCCTGCAGGTCCTGCTCCTTGGCGTGGGCATTCTGGGCGATCTCCAGATATTCCTTATCCGCCTCGGCGAAATTTCCGTCGCGAACATAGGTCATCGCCTTCTGCATGCTGTAGGTCAGCCGATCGGCTTCAGTGTGCGAGTAGCGGATGGCCTTGTCATATTCAATGCGCGCCTGCTCCTGGTTGCCCATCAGAGCGTAGGTGTCGCCCAGACCGAGTTGCGAGGTTACGAAGTCAGGATCGATCTTGAGCGCGGCCCGATAATGCGTGAGCGAGCCCTCGAAATTCCCTGCCATGCGCAGCAGTTCGCCGTAGGAATCCTGCGGATTCGGCTCTTTGGGCAGCATGGCGACGTAGCGGTCCATGGCCGTGAATGCCTTGTCAAACTGGCGGTTGCGGGCCTGAATGTAAGCCAGATCGTTCAGCGCCGGAGGGAAATTCTTATCGATGGCCAGCGCCTTCTCAAAGAAGCGCTGCGCCTGGTCGTTGCCGTTCTCTCCCATCAGCCAGTTGCCCGCAAGATAGAGTAGGTGCTTGTCGTGGGGATACATCTCCAGCATGTCGTTCATCGCCGTAATACCGCCCAGGAAGTCGCCTTCCTGCACCTTGGCGATCCATTCGACCATCAACTGCTCGCCGGGCGTCAGCTTGGGCGCGATGGCCTTGGCCTTGGCGCGGGCCGCGCTGACTTCGTCAGGATTACCGCTGTTAAAGGCGATCCATGCCCACGCGACCGCGAGATTGGGGTCTTCCTTCACCGCCGCGCGCCACTCTTCGTTGCACCGCTCGAGATAGAGGTTCTCGTAATCCTGCATGCCCTGTTCATAGAGCTCGCGAGCCTTGGCGGAAGTGGTCGTAACCGGCAGGTACGTGGACTCGCCCTTCTTGACATGGTGGGCATAAACCGCGACCGGCGCGGCCAGACACAGACCGAAGGCTAGAACGGCACACTTCTTCATCAAAGCGATGCGGCGCATCGGAGTCTCCGAAACAAAGCTTTAGTGGGGAGGGATAACTAGCGAAGGGTAACATCGCCGTAACCCGCGAACGAGGTGACGAAAGACGTTGAACAGACGCGAGGAGAGTCGGGTTCGGAGTGCGATCTTTGCATTGCAAGAAAGGGTTGGCGCGACGCTCACTGCCCTGGAAAATCGCCACTTCTGAAACGATTTTACCGATTGGTAACCCCACCCCCCTCCCCCCTGGATCTTTGGAATCATCGGGTTAGCGAAAAACGGTTTGGAAAATCCTGAGCGCCAAGGAGTTAGACCTCAAAATCTTGAAAACAAAGGCTCTCGTTGCCGGCTTGGAACCGGCGGGTCGCCCGCTGACGCGAATCTATGATGAGCCAACTCGGCTGTGGAAGGCAAGGTTGGACGTCACACGAGCCTGTGGATTTCGTGAAAGGGGTACGGGCACACGAAAAAGCCCCTGCCAAAGCAGGGGCTTTTGCGGAACCAGGGAACGACAGAAATGGCTAGAACCGGAACACAGCCGCCAACTGGATGCCGCGCGGTCCGCCACCACCGATGAATGGGTTGCCGATACCCACGTCACCCGTTGCGCTGATGATCGGGGTCGATACTCCAGGAGTTCCTAGAGCACCGGTCTCGAGACCGTTGGTAAGCTGGAACCCATGTACAGCCGGATCGGCGATGAACGCCGGCAAGAACGGATTGGCGAAGTTGGGGTGGTTGACAATGTTGAAGAAATCGGCGCGCAGCTGCATGGTAAGCCGTTCCGTCAAATTAGTGGTTTTGTAGATGGCGAAGTTGAACTCCTTGAACGTCGGACCATGAAGCGAATTGCGCCCTTCGCTTCCGAAATGCCGCGTGCCGGGCACACAGTCCTGGGCCGATCCAGATGGGCCGTTCGCTATCGCGTAGGCGGTAATTGTGCAAGGCACGGCAAACGAGGTCAGGTCAACGAAGTTCTGCGGATCGCGTGGGCGGTATTTGACTGGCGCAACCACATCAGGACGGTCAAACCCCTCGCCGCTGCCACTGTAGTCATCTTCGAAGTTGTAGTTGAATTGAAAAGGCTGACCACTCTGCATTGTGAGAATGCTGTTAAGTCCCCAGCCATTCTTCAGTTTCTGCCAATCTCCGCTCATCTTCGGTAGCTCATAGGCAAAGTTCCACGTGAAACGATGCGGAATGTTGAAATTCGAAGGTCCGTATTCCAGGTTCGGACGAGTGCTGTCGTTAGGCTGCGCTGCGTTGGGTTCGAAATCCTCACCGTCGCTCGAATTATCCAGCGATTTCGAATACACGTAATTCATGATCGAGGTGATTCCGTGCCAGCCGGTGATGCGAAAACTGGTCTGCAGCGCGTTGTAGTTGGACTTGCCGGTCGAATTCTCGTTCATGATGTAGAACGTTGCGCCGGCGGGGCCGTTGCCGTACACATCAGGAACCGCATCGTATCCGGGAATACAGCCCGGTCCACCAGCGGGATAACAGGGGAAAGTGTTTGCCCCAACGGTGTAGGTACTCGCTTGCGCGAAAGCAACGTCCGTAGCGGTAATGGTCGCCTGGCTGGGCTGATTGATGTCGAAGAAGCGCCAGAGACGGTGCCCTTGCGATCCAACGTAGCTCACCTGAAGTGAAGCGTGGCTGCTGAGCTGTTGCTGGATGTTGAGGTTATAGTTCTCCATGTACGGCGTCTTGATGTTCCGATCGAACGCGAACACGTCGCACTCGTAGGAACAAGTGCTCTCGTCGCCGAACAAAGCCCCTCCTGGCGTGATCGTGCCGCCGATGGCTCCGGCTGAATTGATCGATGCGGGTCCAACCGGGTTGTAGGCCGGGCCCGGATCAAAGAACGGCGGATAGGGAAGGTGGCCTAGAACCATGTCCTGCGAAAACGCGTCATAGAACATGCCGAAACCGGCGCGGATGACCGTTTTGCTCTTTCCTGTCACATCCCAGGCGGCACTCACGCGTGGTGCAAAATCTTTCCTGTCAGGGTTGTACAAGCTGCCCAGACCGGGCTGCCCAACCTGCGTCAAGGTGAACGTTTGAGCAACCGAATCGAGCCCGGTGATGTTGCTCATCAGGTTGTTCTTCTCTTTCACAATTCCGAAATAGTCATACCGCAGACCGTAGTTGAAGGTCAGCCGGGGAGTGAGGCGGAAGCTATCCTGTGCGTAAAATCCGAAGTTGTTCTCGGACGTGTGGCGGAGAGAATTGCCCGAGTACTGGAAGCCGCCATCCACCGACCCGGTCAGGAAATCCATCAATGGGTCGCCCGTGGTGTTTCCATTAAATGTCAGCCTTCCGCGGAAGTACTTGTCAAAGTACTGCTGCACGCTGGTGCGATGGAAATCGACGCCGACCTTTACGTCGTGCTTGTTCATCTTCCAGGAGAAGTTGTCGAGCACCTGGTTGTTGCTATCGAAACGGTGACGGGGAACGCTGCTGGTCGCGCCTAGCTGAGAAAAGCCGCTCACCTGAATGATCGGGAGCCCGTTGTCTGCGAGAGTTCCGGAGCAGCTCGATGCGGTGATACTCGCGACGCAGAGGCCGATCGAACTGGGATGAAAACCTGCGTCTGCAGGCTGGAATCCCTCGGCAAACCGGTTCCACCCATAACGCAGCTCGTTTACCTTGTTCGAACCAATCGTGCGCGTGTATGACAGCGAAACGAGCTGAACGCGCGTTGGCGTGTACGTATTAAACCCCGGCAACTGGCCGCCGCTAGCGGTCAAAGCAAGGGGAAAAGACTGCACGCTGTCACCGAAGAAATACCGGCCGGTCAGGATGTTGCTGGCGTTGAAGTTTTGATCGATCTTGGCAATCAAGCTGGTCAGCTTGTTGTAGGACGGCGAGACGACCGATGCCGTGTTGGCTCCAAGGTTCGGCGTCGGCCAGGGGTTCCGAGCCAGAAGCGCGAGCGTGACCGGATTGGCCGTAAGTCCGAGGCCCGGGAAGGCGGCGAGGTCGTTTGCTATGTCGGTCGGGTTCGGAACACTGGCGACGGTGACAACTCCGACTGGCTCCTGCTGGCCTTCGTAATCGAGGAAAAAGAACGTCTTATCCTTGACGATCGGTCCACCCACTGAACCGCCGTATTGATTGTTGTGAAACGGCGCTTTCGGCTGGCTCGAAGGATTGAAGTAGTTGCGCGCGTCCAAGGCACTGTTGCGGAAATAGTCGGCCGCGGTGCCGTGGATCGCGTTGGTTCCGCTCTTGGTAACGATGTTCACCACCGCGCCTGCACTGCGTCCATACTCTGGCTCAAAGTTCGAAAGTACGTTCACCTCGGCTACCGCGTCGATGGGAAGAATTGTGGAGGGTGTTCCGAACACACCCGCCTCGTTGATGGCCGGGTCGTTCCGGTAACCGTCGTTCATGTCGGTTCCGTCGAGGAGGTAGTTGTTGGAACGGCCGCGCGCGCCATTCATGGAGAACTCGCCGAACGATCCCGGAGAATCGGAGATTTCGTCGGGCGAACCGGCAACGCCAGGGTTCATGTAAATCAGCTTCGTGTAGTCGCGTCCATTGACCGGCATGTTCTCGACGGTCTGAGCCGTGAGCACACCGCCCAGGATATTGGTGGTCGTTTCCACCAGCGGCAACTGGTCGGCTGACACTTCCACCCTGGTCGAGACCTGGCCCGCTTTCATGGCGGCGTCGACGCGACGTTCGGTAGCCACGTCTACCGTCACTCCCGTGGTAACAAAGGTCTGGAATCCAGCCTGTGTGACGGTCACGGAATAGGTCCCGATGGGGAGCTCGGGCAGGGCGTAGCTGCCGTCGGCGCTGGTTTCGGTGGAGCGCTCCAAGCCTGTTCCGGTGTTCTTCACGGTCACCTTGGCCCCGGCGACTACCGCGCCGGAGGGGTCGGTTACGGTTCCGAGGATGGTGCCGCGGAAGGTCTGCGCCGACAGGCTTATGGCGGCCAGAAGAATGAAAAATGGGATGATGCGCGCTCTCATGTTGGCTCCTTGAAACTGTTCAGTTTTTGGAGGAGTGATGGTGCTGTGCGGGAGGTCCGATTGGTTACGGTAGTTCCTTGGAACGCTTGCAATTCCTTGCATACGAACAAGATGCGCCGCCCCGCCGCATAGGTCAGCCACAGCACATTATCGAATCCAGCCCCCCAGAGTCAACCATGGAGTTATTGATGGAGGCGATAGATTTTACGAATAAGGCACGGGGAGAGCGGTCGTTGGTCGTTCGTCGTTGGTCGTTAGCCACTCGTTCCCGAATAAGACACGGCGGCCCGAGCATCAGGCCAGCCTATGGTGTGGTTGAGAAGATGGTTCTGGAGGGCCAACGACTAACGACCAGCGACCAACGACGGTTCTAAAACGTAAACGCCACGCCGCCCCGAACCGAGCGGGCGGACTGGACCAGATAGACAGTCTGGCCGTCCTGACCGAGGACAGGAACGTATCCCTGCGCCAAGAGGTTGCGGATGTCGATGATGGCTTCCACGTGGCCGGTCAAGAATCCCATGTTGGGAAGGGGCTGACGAATGAAGAGGTTCAGGAATGGGTCGCTCTGGCCCGGTGAGGCGTTAAACAAGTCGACGGGAGTGATAGCCGATCCGTTTACCCAGCGATAGGAGGCGATCCAGCGGGTGTGGGTGCGGGAAGCGGTGCCACTCAGCTTGGCCGCGACCGCGTGGCGGCGCTGCGAGATGATCGATCCCTGAGCCTGGGCATCCTGCAGAGAAACATCGGGCCGGGCGAGGTCAAGAACGCCGCCGAAGGCGTAGTCCAGCGTGGCCGAGAGATCGTTCGAAAACTTGTGCTCCAGTACGACCCGCATTCCGTTCGTATCGAGGTTCGCACCGGCGTAGCTGAATGTGCCGGAGGAAACATCAGGCAACAGGTAACCACCCGCCGCCGTGACGTTGCCGAGCCCGGTTAACGCCGGGTTGGTCACTCGGTCGGAATATGCCGCGACCTGGATACTGTTCTTGCCGATGCGGCGCGACAGGCTCAACTCCTGATGATGCGCGTGCTCCACTTTCGTGGTGTAGTTCAGCAAGCTGACGCGGGGATTGGTCTCGCTGAGATCGGCTGGCGAGGAATCGAAGCCCTTCTGGTCGTCGCCCCGAAGATCGGGACGGGAAGTGGAGTAGGCGTATTCCAGAACCGTATTCGGGGAAAGGTGGAGATCGGCCGACAGATGAGGGCGGAAGGCGGTCACGCGCCCTAGGAACTGGATGCTCTGCAGCTCACTGCCAAACTTCAATTCGAGAATGTCGCCGACAGAAAACTCGTCTCCCGCGGAAAACGCCAGTGCCTGCAAAGCGGCGTTGTGCAGGTTGGGATCGGAGGGAGCGAAACGGCGCATGGTAAACGCCAGCGATGGCTCCGAACCATCGTCCAGCTTGCGCGAATAACCCAGGCGCAGCGCCGCCGCCGGCAGACTCTCTCCTTGCCCGTAGCCAACGTTTCCGCTCAGGGCCAGGCGGCTGCCGGAGAAGACCGAGCGCTCCAGGTTGAAGCCGGTGCTCATGTCCGAACCGCTGCCATAACCATCGGCGGTCGAGCCACTGAAGAAAGATAAGGTGCCGGTTAATTCGTGGACCGGTTTCTTATCGGCAGCCAGAGTGGGATCGTCGAAGACGCGGAGAATGGGACGGTTGGCTACCGACCGCAGAGTCCACTTCCAGTCGTCGTCATCGGGAAGTGAGCGAATGGGGCCGAGCTGCATCACGCCCAGCAACGTATTCAGCGTGACATTGACGTTGATGCTGGCGCCCGGACGCAAGCCCACCTTTTCACGCAAGGCCGGCAGGAACGATGGGGCCGTAACTTTAAGGGTATAAAGGCCGGGCAGCAAACCGGTGGCGGCGTAGTAGCCGGCGCCGTCGGTGAAGACCGTGAACGTGTGATCGGCCGCGCCCAGAATCTCAACCACGGCACCCATCTGGGGATTGCCGGTAACATTGCGCACATATCCTGAGATCGCCCCCGGCCGCTCTGCGGCCAGCACAGGAAGCGATAGTCCCATCAGGATTGCCCAGCTTATAGCCCTGGTTCCGAAGTTGCGCAGTCTCACTCCACCCCACCCCCTGGGGGGGGAAATCGCAGGGAGTTACTCTACTGCAAACACCGCCGACGGATCAACGGTCTGTTTGGAGATGTTGTCGTTCACCTTGATTTCGATCTTGTACGTGCCCGGCTGCAGGTTGGCAGCCGCGATCGATTTCTGCAGCGTGATCTGATCGCCGACGTTGCCCATCGTATCGGTCGTTTCGGTCTTCTGCACCACCGATTTATTGGTAGCCACGTTGGTGATGTTGTATTCGAAAGTGGCGGAAGGCTTGTGCGTCTTCTCGTCCACGCCGAGATTATAGACCTGCATCCAGAAATTCAGCTTCTGGTCTCTGTCTTTTTTGAACAGGGCCGGCTTGCCGTCGGACGGCGCCACGCGCGGCCGAACCTTGGTGGTGCCGATCACGAAGCTTCCCGTGCCGATGACTTTGGTCGGAACCTGCTCCATCTGGTCAGCCACGATCAGCGTGGAGGTCGCCAGCTTGTCTTCGGAATACTCCGGAACCACGATGCTGTGGCTCCATACGCCCTTGCGGTCTCCGTTCACGTCTTTCACTGCGACGTACAGTTTGTAGCGGCCGGGACGCAGCGGAATCGCCTTCCAGTAGACCGAAGCGTTCTCCGCCGTCTTGGGTAGCAGTTCCGCGGGCACGTCGACCTGCACTGTGTCTTCGAAAGTCTGGACAATCTTGTTGGTCAGCGTGGAGAGGCGGCCCAGAATGTTGACCGTCCCGCGCTGCACGCCGTCTTTGTTGACGAAGGTGATGTCGCGATTCCTCATCTGCACGGTCACCGGAACCAGGACGGTGTCGCTGGTGACTTTCACGAAGTCGGCGCGCACATCGAACGGCATCGGGTTCAGAATAACCTTGGACTGCACATCTTCCAGCAGATCGGTGAACTTGACCTGGGGAGCGGCCTGCAACTTGGCGAACTGCTCGAGGCGATCGAATTCCTTGGCCTGGATCGTGCTGCTATCGGGACCCTGGCCCAGACGCTCGATGCCGCTGCCGGTAAAACGCTGCGCCTTGGTCGACATTCCCATCTGTTCCCAGAAGGTCAGGCCTGCGTTGGGCGTGTAGAGCAGGGCGTCCTTTTCGGAGCGATCCATGGTCATGTGATATTCGCCGCACATGCAGGTGTCGACGAACTCAATGATGACCTCCTGTCCAATGCCTTCCAAGTAGCGATAGCGCCAGGTTTCAAAGGGGAAGGTCGAGGTCTCGCCGCCGCCTTCTTCCATGGGGCGCTCGTAAGTTCCGCCCGAGGGATGCGATTCGATTTCGTCCGGCTTGCCATACATGATGTACATACGGCCGCGATCGGTACGCCAGCCCGGGACGCCGGCGGCGAAATGCTCGTTGGAGTAGGCGATGCGCTGGTAGTGCTCTTCTTTGTATTCGTTCTCTTCGGTATCGGGCGTAGGATCGCGACGCTGCCAGAAGGCTTCAATGAAGTTGTCGCGCTCTTCGTCGTTGGAGAGCTGTTTGAAAGCTGCGCGCTCTTCGTCGCTGATGATCCAGACTACGTCCTCTTCCAGCCACTTCCGGTAGGTCGGGTTGACTTCTTTCTTAAACTCTTTCAGCTGCTGCTTTCTCTTTTTGGGGTCAAGAGGACGCTTCAAGGGGTCAGTCGCGTCTGCGGCAACTGGCTTCGCCTGCGCCGTACTCGACGTATCCGCAGCCTTGGGATCGGCGGTTTTGGGGTCGGTTGGCTTCTGGTCCTGGCTGTCCTGGGCGACAGCAGCGCAGGCCGCCAGGCCTACGGATACCAGCAAAATGCGGAGAAAAGCTCGATACGAAGTAACCCGGAACATGAGAGGGACTCCTGCCAGACAAACCGTCGTCTATCTATTCTAGGCCCTATTGTCGTGTGAAAGCAAGGTTAAGTCGTGCCCGGAGAACGAGCTAAAGCCAACACCAACCACTCGTTTAGAAGCCGGGGTGCGGGAGCGAGTTGCCTGACCCCGGTATCAAATCAGGATGTCAAATCCTCTAGCTCCTTGGCGGGGTGAACAGGCTATAATGTTGCGTTCCGGGGGCAGTAGCTGCAACTCTCCACCGTAACGGGTCTCGGCCCAGCCTTTACCATTCCTGATCGGGAACTTTCTCGGCAGCAGGATCGTAACAGAGGGTGTGTGTCCGGCACCCGAGCGAAGCAGCAGGGGGGCGATGCGTGTAGGTCGGATTGGTGTCGGAAGTTGGCCTTTACCTTGGCCTTCATCAGGAGAAATCACCCCGGACAGTGACGGGAATCCATGAAAGCTTGGAAAAAAATCGCAATCGGCGCCGCAGTGGTAGTTGCGGTCGCAATCCTGGTCACTTTCACCGTTCTCCAGAGCAGCAAGAATCTGGTGACGGTGCAAACAGGGAAAGTGCAGCGCCAGGATCTGACCACCGTGGTGAGCGCTTCGGGTGAAATCAAGCCCAAGACCTACGTCAACATTGGCGCCAACGCTTATGGAAAGATCACCCACCTCTACGTAAAGGAGGGCGATCAAGTCAAGAAGGGACAATTGCTGGCGCAACTGGAGAACGTGCAGTCGGCGGCCGATGTGAACGCCAACGAAGCTTCATTGCAGGCCGCGCAGACGGACGCGGTGGCGGCGGAGGCAAACCTGAAAACATCGGAAGCCGATATGCAGCGAGCGCAAGCGGACTACGCCCGGAACAAGCTGGATTGGGAGCGCGCGCAGAGCCTGTACAAAGACGGGCTCATCGCGAAATCCGATTTCGACAGCCGGCAGAATGCATGGGCGACCGCCGATGCCGGACTGGTGCAGGCGCAGGCGCGTGTGGCACAGGCTCGAGCGCAGGATGATTCCGCCGAAAAGCACGTCGCGCAAAACCGCGCCAATTTGACTCGCGTCACCGACGTGCTGCAGAAAACCAGCTACAGCGCGCCCTATGATGGCGTGGTCACGAACCTGCCGGTGCGCGAAGGTGAGTCGGTGGTCATCGGAATTCAGAACGCGCTGGGCAGCACGTTGATGACAATCGCCGACATGTCGGTGATCACGGCTGAAGTAAAAGTGGATGAAACCGATATTGTGAATGTGCATCTCGGACAGTCCGCCGAAGTCATGATTGACGCTATTCCGAAGAAGATTTTTCACGGCACAGTGTCGGAAATTGGCGACAACGCCATCGTGCGGTCCAGCGGCGTATCGACCTCGCAATCGACCACGGCGAGTGAAGAGGCCAAGGATTTCAAGGTGGTGGTCACGTTGAACGATCCGCCGAAAGACCTGCGGCCGGGGCTTTCCACCACCGCGAAGATTACGACCGCGAGCCGGAACAACGCCCTGTCGGTACCCATCCAGGCGCTGACCCTGCGCACCAAAGAACAGATCGACCAGCAGAATAATGCGCCCGGTTCCGTGCATGCCGCGGCACCCGCAGTCAAAGAAGTTGCATCCAAAACGAAAAAGGACGATGCCGTGCAGGGAGTTTTCGTCATCCGCAATAAGAAAGCGCAGTTCGTCCCGGTATCCACTGGGATCACCGGCACCACCGATATTGAAGTGCTCGACGGCCTGAAAGAAGGGGATGAAGTCATTACCGGCAGTTACAAGGTGTTGCGCACGCTTCGTCCGGGAAGCAGCGTAAAGATCGACAACACGGTCCCTAAGAAAGAAGACGAATCGTCATAACCTTGGGCAGGCTGGCACGTCCAAAGGAAAACCGATCTTGGGTGGTAGGTCGTGGGTCTTGGAAAACGGAGCCGAAGCAGCAAGGACTGAACCCCGAAGTCAACGAATTCGAAGATGACGAATCCGAGTTAACGAATCCGAGTTAACGTAAAAAGATCGGAGAGGTCTCAGTGGCGTCGGACAGAGTGAGCGCAGACCAGGAGAAAAGAATGGCAACCGCAGAAGTCCTCAGCATGCCCAACACCGCGAACCTAGCGCCGCCCGAATCGTGCATGATCGCGGCCGAAGATCTCTGGAAGACCTACGACATGGGCTCGGAGCAACAGGTCCATGCCCTGCGGGGCGTCAACCTGCGCATTCAGCGCAACGAATACGTCGCCATCATGGGGCCTTCGGGCTCGGGCAAATCGACGCTGATGAACCTGATCGGCTGCCTCGACACTCCGTCCAAAGGAAAGTACTGGCTGAACAGCCAACTGGTCAGCGAACTGGACGACGACGAACTGGCGCGCATCCGCAACAAGGAAATCGGATTCGTATTCCAGACCTTCAACCTGCTGGCCCGGGCCACGGCGCTGCACAACGTGGAACTGCCCTTGATCTACGCCGGCGTTCCTACTGAGGATCGCATGGCTCGCGCCAAAGCCTCGCTGGCCGCAGTGGGCATGGAATCCCGCATGAGCCACAAGCCGAATGAACTCTCGGGCGGCCAGAGGCAACGTGTCGCCATCGCGCGCGCCCTGGTGAACAAGCCCTCCATCATCCTGGCGGACGAACCCACCGGCAACCTGGACTCGCAAACTGGCATTGAAATTATGGCGCTGTTTGATCGACTGCATGCCGAAGGCAATACCATCATTCTGGTCACCCACGAAGGCGACATCGCCGAGTACGCGCATCGCGTGATTCACATCAAAGACGGCGTGATCGCCAGCGATGAGAGCAAGGGACCGGGACAGAGAAGCTAGTTCGATTCGGCTAAAAAAACGCCCGGCTTCGGCTGGGCGTTTCTGCTTTTGAGGTATGGAATGCGGTTGCGGCCGCACTCGTATCCGGACAGCAGTTTCAGGCGTCGTATATTTTCGGCCTCGTACCCGTCGAGAAGGTCATAGGCTGCCGATGGATTTTGCACATCATGCGCCTCAAGTCCGCTTCGATATTCGCGGCGAACGCGAAGAATGCGATCGGCTATGCCTGCATCAGGCCAGGATCCTGCAAGATCGAATGGTGCGCCGCTCGCGCACCGACCGCACCAAACACCCTGCGACCCCAGAGTGGGAAAAGGTGTATCGAGCCGCGGCCCGAGACAAGAGATTGCTGCATCAGGCGAGAGTTCTGAGCTGGGGCAAGGAAAAGCGGTTTTACTGCGCGCACCAGCGTTCTCTCTGAATCTCCGGATTTTCAGTCCGGAGAAAGACCCTTTGACTGCGGAGTTCGCAAAGGAAACGAGAGGTCGCGGAGAAAACCAACTTGCAGCGAAACGATTCGACTTACTTTGCCGCTTCGACCGCACCTGCTGCGACCGTGTTTTGTGGGGACTCTGCGGACAGGGGCGGGGCTGCATTCACCACCCGGTCTCGCCCTTCCCGCTTGGCGCGATAGAGCGCCGCATCGGCGGCTTCCAGGAGTTCCTTGGGCGACGTACCGTGCTCGGGAAGCGCGGATACACCAACCGACACCGTGATCATTCCCAGCGACTGTCCCTGGTGCAGAACCGTCAACTCGCGCAGCTTCGAGCGGATTCTTTCGCCCCGCGCGTGCGCTGCGTTCAGATCCGCGGTGGGAAGGATGACGACGAACTCTTCCCCACCGAACCGGCACACCACGTCTTCCACCCGAATGCTTTTGCTGAGGAACGCGGCCGTCTCCCGCAGCACGGTGTCGCCCGCATCGTGGCCATAGGTATCGTTGAACTTCTTGAAGTGATCGAGATCGAGGATCAGAATGCCGAGGGATTGCTCGGCGCGGACGGCGCGCCGGATTTCGCGGTCCAGCATCTCGGTCAGATAACGGCGGTTGTACAAGCCTGTTAAAGGATCTTTGATCGACTGGGTGCGCAGCGCTTCGCGCAGCGAGATATTTGCCACCGACAGTCCTACCTGCCCGGCAAAGGTTGTTTTCAGTGACAGCTCGGCGTCGGCCAGGACCGGGACTTCGTCGGTCGCCTGAAAATGCAGGATGCCCAGTGCCTGACCCTGGGCGAGGATGGGAATGCAGAGGTAGGTGTTCGTTACTCCGTCGGCATGCGCACAACGTGCCGTGCGATCGTCCGCGACTACCAGATGGGGATGGCCGGTACGCAGTGCCCAACAGGCGCCGGGATCAAAGACCGGGTCGGGCACGCGGCAGTCGTGCCATGATCCTGCCACTTCGGCCAGAGTACGCGCGGGGTTCAGCAAGGCGACGGCCCCACGGGTGGTGGGGAAAATCTTTGGACCGAACCCCAGAGCTGCGGCAAATACTTCGTCTTTGCTGACGCAACTCTGCAGCAGTTCGCCCATCTTCGCCAGCATGGTGGCGCGCTTGGAACGCTCGGTCAACTCGCGCAACATGTCGGCATTCTGCTCGTCCAGCCGGCGGCGGGCCAGGTCTTTTTCCCACATCTCTTCCTGCAGACGAGTGTTGGCATCGGCCAGTTCTTCGGTGCGGTCCCGAATCTGATCTTCGAGAATCTGCTGATTGTGTTTCTGGTCGTCGATGTCGGTGGAGGTGCCGAACCACTTGACGATCTTGCCCTGTTCATCCCGGATCGCATTCGCCCGCCCCAGAAACCAGCGATAGCTGCCATCGGCGTGATGCAAGCGGTACTCGATCTCATAGGGATTTCCGGTGGCAATTGAACGTGCCCATTTTTCCGCGCAAGTGGGGCGATCGTCCGGATGCACGATGACCTGCCAGCCCGCACCCCGGCTCTCTTCGGGCGTGAGTCCGGTAAGGCGGTGCCAGCAGCTGTTGACAAAATCGACGGCACCGGTGGGGTCGGTGGTCCAGATGATTTCCGGAACCGCCTCGGCCAGCGTGTGGAAGTACAGTTCACTTTCCAGCGCGCTCGCGGTAACCGCGTTCTGCGCCATCAGTAGACGATCCAGCATCGAGGTCACGATGGTGCCGCTCATCACCGCCAGAGTCACGAGGCCGATCACGCCTCCGCCGAGCTCGGAAATACTGATCGCATAACTCGCGTCGGGCACAACGTTTGAGGCGCGGAAACTCACTGCCCACATTCCCGTGTAATGCATCAGTGGGATCGCGCTCCCCATGCCCAGTGCAGTGATCACCTTGCGCCACGTATTGTTCTTGTCCTGGCGGGAATGAAAGGACAGGAGCAAGGCCAGCAGAGAAATCGCAACCGCGAGGGCCACCGAAACACCGACCAGACTCCAGCGATACTCCATCATGGCGGGTACTCGCATCGCCGCCATGCCGATGTAGTGCATAGCCGCAATTCCGCCCCCCATGAAAAGGCTGCCCACGATCTGCTGGGTGACTCCCATGCGCTCGCGGCTGACGGTATACAGCGCGACCGCGGAAGCGGCAATGGCCGCCAGCAGCGAAGCAATCACCGTCGGATAGTGATAGAGAATCGGAACCGGCAGGCTAAAAGCCAGCATTCCGACGTAATGCATGGCCCAGATTCCCATGCCCATGGAACAGGCGCCGCCAGCCAGCCAGGCCACTCTTATCCAATTTCGCGCGGCGGTCACACGGCCCGCAAGGTCCAGCGCCGTGTAGGACGCGAACATGGCGAGCACCACCGAGAACGCTACCAGCCGATAGTCGTAGCTGCCGTGAAGTATGGTTCCCTGCATAAGTTTCCGCACACGCGAGAAGCTCGACGGTGACCGAATTCCGCGATTCGGCCACGGCCAGCTTGGGTAAATATCGGCAGGGAGGAGATTTTCTGTATTAGAGACGCGTTAGGAACTCGGCGCACGGGTGTCAGCGCGCAGGCGAGTGGGTGTAAACGCGCGAGACGCGGTTTGCCGGGAAGGTTCCGAGAAAGATAAAGGACAAATGAGAACTAAATAAAAGAGACCCGGCTTGGCCAGGTCTCTCTGCGGCAGGACTTGCGCAGCAGTTACTGATTCGTGTTGGTCGTCTTCACGTCCGCGGTATCGGTGAAGAAGTTGTGGTCGTACATGTCGCGGTACATGCGTCCGGCAATCTCAGCAGCCTTGGGGCCGAAAGTAGGGCGTCCGCCCTCCAGGAAGATGACGACGACGACGCGCCCGATGCTGGTATTGGCATAAGAGGCGAACCAGCCAAAGCGCGTTCCCGCGTGCGAGCAGGTGCCGGTCTTGCCCAGAATTTCTTCTTCGTTAAAGTTGACGCGCAGGCTGCGCGCTGTGCCGTATTGCACCGCGCCGGCCATGCCGTCAGAAATTTCGGGGATGAGCGGGGCGATATCGAGCTGACGCTTGACGCGCGGCTGAAAGTTCGCAACTTCATCGGGAGAGCTCGGATGCTGCAGGTAGTAGAGCGTTCCGCCGTTGGCAATCGCTGAAACCATGGCCCCCAGTTGCAACGGAGTCATGGAAACGCCTTCTCCGAACGAGCACATCTTGCCGACTCCGCCGAGCCGGGTGGGAATCGCTTCGTCGGGATAGGTGCCCATCTGCTCGCCGGGAATGTCGTAACCCGCGAGCTCGCCGAGGCCGTATTCATGGGCGTAATAAGCGACTTTTTCGAATCCGAGCTTGCGACCCAGCGCTTCGAAGTAGGCGTTGTTGGAGTGGGCCAGCGCCGTGGTCAGGTCCATGCGATAGTTGCCGCCGAGCGCAACTTTGGTTTCTTTTGAGACCACACCTTCGCTCAGCGCGGCGAGTGCTACGGAAAGTTTAATTGTGGAGCAGGGCTGCGCGCCGCTGGAGAGCGCGAGCTTCTGATTCACCATGGCCAACACGCGTCCGCTGGTGGGTTCGATGGCGACGACCGTGCCATTCATATTGCCGAGCGCGTCAATCGCGGCCTGGCGCACCACCGGATCTTCGCCGGCGGTGACATCACCACTGGTGAGGTCTTCGGCAAACGAACTCATGTGAAAACGTTCATGATAGCGGCGGCGAGTGGTGGCCGAGACTCGAGTGACCGTGCCAGTCGCACTCGTGGCGCTGCGGCTGCGCGCCAGATGATGCAGGCGGCGCCGGGTGTGCTGGGTCTCGCTGATTTTTTGTGATTTCGATTTCGCGGGGGCGTGCGTGGTGATGTGCGCTGCCCAGCTAACGCTTGCCAAAGACAGGCAGACGATCATCCCTAGAACTATCCCAAAAAACAGACGAAGAAAGCTCGTTCCCTTAGACATCTCTTGATTTTCACTCCCCGGAATCTATCTACTTTCGATGCACGCGCCGGGCCAGACGGCGGTAACTAAGCCAATTATCACCCAACTTCGCGATAATACGAGACTTATCCCATTTCTGGCAACGGGAAAGTTTCGATCGCTGAAAACACTATTTTCGCTTTAACCCGTTATGGAACAGCCACATACGTCCGTATTACCTCCGATCAGAACCCTTCGGTAATGGGTTACTACGTTACTGGAAAGGTACTTCCCAGGGTGAAAAGGTTTTCCTACGCAAAGCGGTCGTTGGTCGTTGGTCGTTGGTCGTTGGCCGTTGGCCGTTGGCAAACGACTTTGGCAAACGACGAACGACAAACAACGACCAACGACGATTCTCTACATCACTTCGTTGCGCTTGCGCAGAAATGCGGGGACGTCGAGATCGTCCTGCTCGAAGTTCTGGACAACACCGCCGCGCATGTTGTCGCGCATGGTCTCGAGCGAAACCACTTCGCCGGACATGCGATCGGAAACGTGCGCCAGGGGCATGGGAGCAACGTCGTCCGCATAGGTGTGATCGTTCATCGCGCGATCGTTGCTCGGGCCGTCGTCGAAAGGCGCGGGCTCCGACGACATGATGTGCTCGGGAGTACGCGGGCCGGAGCCGTCGGGGAAATCCATGTCGTTGTCGAGCGACGCCGCGTGCGCGGACGAAAATGACGTGTGCGTTTCCTGCGGACGATGTCGCGCCGGCCGCACTTCGCGGAATCCCGTAGCGATCACGGTGATCTTTACTGCGTCTTTCATCTTCTCGTCCATGACCGCGCCGAAAATAATGTTGGCGTCTTCATGCGCCGCGCTCTGGATGATGGAGCAGGCCTGCTGCACTTCGGCCAGCTTCAACGACGACGATCCGGTGATGTTGATGAGGATTCCGCGCGCGCCGTCGATGGCTCCGGCTTCCAGCAGTGGCGAAGCGATCGCTTTTTGTGCGGCTTCAATGGTTCGCTTCGCGCCGCTGGCGGAAGCGGTGCCCATGACGGCGTATCCCATGCCGGCCATGATCGTCTTCACGTCGGCGAAGTCGCGGTTGATGATGCCGGGGATAGTAATAATGTCGGAAATTCCCTGCACGCCCTGGCGAAGAATATCGTCGGCGATGCGGAACGATTCGAAGAATCCGGCGTCTTCGGCAACGGCGAGCAGTTTTTCGTTGGGGATGACAATCGTTGTGTCGACCGACTCCATCAGTTCCGCAATGCCCTTTTCGGCCTGCGCCATGCGCCGTTTGCCTTCAAACGAGAACGGTTTGGTGACGACCGCGACCGTGAGCGCGCCCATCTCGACCGCGAGCGACGCGATGATCGGAGCGGCGCCCGTGCCGGTGCCTCCGCCAAGGCCGGTGGTGACGAACACCATGTCGGCACCTTCGAGGGCTTCGATGATCTTGTCGGAATCTTCGAGCGCAGCCTTGCGGCCGACCTCCGGATTCGCGCCCGCACCCAGACCGTTCGTCAGCTTCACGCCAAGCTGCAGCTTGACCGGCGCGTGCGACATGCGCAGCGCCTGCAAGTCGGTATTGGCGACGATGAACTCAATGCCCTCGACGCCGGCGTCGATCATGCGGTTGACGGCGTTGCCGCCACCTCCGCCCACGCCGATGACTTTGATCTTGGCGTCGTTGCGGGCCTCTTCGTTAAAGCTGATGCGAATGCTGGAATCGTTGGTCATAGTCTTCTCCGCGATGATCCTTTGTTCTAAATCCTGTCGCTGGTCGTTGGTCGTCGGTCGTTGGTCGTTGGCAAAACCGAACTGGCACCGGCTAACGACCGACGACCCACGACCCACGACCGCTTTTACGCGCCCTTCCCCACCAACAGCGCTTTCAATCTCGTTCCCCAGCGATCCTCCTGCAGCCCGCGTGCAACTCGCGCGCGCTGGCCGTAGTTCACCATGCCGAGCACGGTCGCGAATTCCGGTTCTGATAGTGTCGACGGCATCTTGGCCAGTGGCGCGGGCCACGAGAGCCGCACCGAACGGCGCAACACCGACTCCGCTACATCGAAAATTCCAGGCAGGCGCGACGCGCCTCCGGTCAGCACAATGCCTGCCAGGCAGACCTCATACATCCCGCTATGGCGCAGGGTTTCGCGCATCATCTCGAAGAGTTCGCGGGCGCGCGGCTCGAGAATTTCGGCCACGAGCCGCTGTGGCAGCAGGCGCGATGGGCGATCGCCCACGGAAGGAACTTCGACTTCGTTGCCTTCGGGAATCAGCGTAACGATGGCGTTGCCATAAATTTTCTTGATCTTCTCCGCCTCGGCCAGCGGCGTGCACAGCCCGACCGACAAGTCGCTGGTGAAGTGATCGCCGCCCACCGGAATCACTCCGGTATAAGCGACCGCGCCCTGCTGAAAAACAATGAGTTCGGTCGACCCGGCGCCAATGTCGGCGAGGCAAACTCCCATTTCGCGCTCGTCTGCGCGCAGCACGGAGTCGGCTGCGGCCAGCGGTTCGAAGACCGTGTCGTCGACGTGCACTCCGGCTTTGTTCACTGCCGTGATCACATTCTGAGTGGCGCTCGTCGCCGCCGTCACCATGTGGACGCGCACTTCGAGGCGGGCCGCCATCATGCCCAGCGGATCGTGCACTCCGGCCTGCTCGTCGAGAATGAATTCCTGCGGCAGCAGATGCAGAATCTCGCGATCGGCGGGCAAGGGAATGGCGCGGGCGCGATCGACGGCCTGCTTGATTTCGTCGCGTCCAATCTCGCGCGGACGCGTGCCCAGGCTGATGCCGCCGTGGCTGTTGACGCCGCGAATGTGGGCTCCGCCCAAGCCGATAATCGCGTGCTCGACCGGCGCGCCGGCAACATCTTCCGCGGCTTCGACCGCTTTCTGAATCGACGTGACCGCCTTGTCGAGTTCGACGATCACGCCTTTGCGCGAGCCGCGCGATTCGGCCACGCCGTGTCCGCGGTAGCGCACGCCGGCATCGGTCATCTCGGCCATCAGCGCGCAGGTCTTGGCGCTGCCGACATCGATTGCGGTAAGAACATTTCCCTGCTGATTCGCCATTCTCTATTCAGTTCCTTATGAAGTCCGTACTTGCAATTTCATACTTATAGTTGTGACCGTACTTACTGAGAACTCGTGCTCGCCTGCGGTTTCGCAATCGCAGCGCTCGGCTTCGGAATCGCGGGCGTCGCAGGTCGTGCCTGAGCGACTGTCTTTTGCGATGCTCCCGTGGTTTTCGGAGCCGCTGACTTTCCGGTCGCCGTGCCGGCGGATGTGTTCTTCACTGCCACGTTCTTTCCGGCTACGTTTTTCCCCGCAGCGCTCTTGCTCGCCTTCGTCTTCCTGACTCGCGCTTTCGCCACCGGCTTTTTCGTTGCGGCGGGATCAAGTTTCTTGTCCGTCAGCTCAAACGCCGGCTTCGGAAGCGGCTTGTCATGCGGACCAACCTTGGTGATCAACGCCGCCGGCTTCACACCGGCAGCCACCGCGGCATTCGCCGCCGCGGGCGCGAGCGCGGCCTGCCTGAGCTGGCCCCTAGGCTCGGGCTTCACCATGTCCGGATTCACGATCACCTGGTTGTCGTAGCGCAGATTCACCGATTCGAGTTTCTGAAACTGCTGCCGCCATTCCTGCACGTGGCTCACGTACGTCTTGTAGCGTTTCAGATACTCCGACGAACCGAGCTCGACCAGCACGTCGCCGGCGGGATCGTTTACGCGCACTTTGAGATTCTCCAAGTCGGAGAGATCGACCTCGCTCAAATCCTGCGAATAACGTGCACCGCCGGAGTCCAATTCCTGCACCAGTTCGTTGTAGGCCTTCATGCGCGGGGCGCGCGTGGAGAGCGGCTCGCCAGGATTCATCCCTAGAATGACCGGGAAAGAATATTTGTGATTGTGCGGCAACTCCATGAGCGTGCCCCCGGCATCGATCAGCGAAATGCGCGGGCCCACGCGCGCAAATGCAACCGGAGTGCGCTCCTGAATTTCCACTTTGAGCCGGTTGGGCACGAAACGCATCACGCTCGCGGATTCCACCCAGGGAATCTGTTCAAGCTGAAATTTCTGCTGGTCGAGCGGCACGAAGAAAATGTTGCGGCCAATGTCGGCGCCCATCACCTCCATGATTTGCGCCTTGGTCACGTTCTGCATGCCGGTGATTTCGAGGTTGTCGCTCGACTCCACGCGGAAGCGCCACGAGTGCTCGCCGTACTGATACAAGCCGGCGGCCACGATGGCGACCATGCACAGGATCGCGGCCACGATGGACGCCCACAGCAGGCGGCCAGCCGTCTTTTTGGGAAGCGAACTGCGGCGGGCGGAGACGCGCTTTTGCCCGCGCAGAAATGGCGATTCCTCAGCTACATCCAGGTCGACGAGGCGTGCGTCGTCGAGCTCCTCGCGCGGCGATTCGTGGTGAGAATGCTCGGCGCCGGCTGGATACAACTCTTCCTGCAAGATGGTGCCGCTGGATTTCCGGGCCATCAGTTCAGGTCAGTTGTCGTGAGGAATCGCTGAGCTTTTTAAATATAGCCGGATTTTTCGAGTTGAGATAGACAAAAGATTTCTGTTTTGCACAGCTGGGAACCGGATTGGGCACCACCACGAACGGGCCACGGTACGCCGGTGATTCGTCGCCTTGTTGAGCGCACACTCAAATCCTTGTCATTCCGACCGGAGTCGGAGCGCCAGCGACGGCGGAGTGGAGGAACCTGCCGTTGATTGCGATGGAAGAAAGCAGATTCCTCCGCCCCTCGCTCGCGCTCGGGGGTCGGAATGACAAGAGATGGGGTGAGTAAAGACAAAAAATGACAAAGCATGGGCGAATGAAGAAAAACGGGCGCGGCTGGTTTTCCGCACCCGTTTCCAGGAAGAGGGAGAAGTCTTGATTTCGGTTCGTTAGATCGGACCCGATCCCGACTCGACATCGATCACTGGAGCCGGAATCCTGACCATCGGCGCCTGCGGAATGCTCACGCGAATCCGCGGACACACGGAAACCTGCGGGGTCCGAACCACCACCGAATTCAGGGCCACAGTCCGGATGCGCACGCGCGCCGCCTGGGCCTCAATGCGAGCTTCCATGCGGTCCCGATTCGCTTCCCAACGCGCCGTTTGCGTGTCTTGCCGGGCCGTCAAGCGATCGAAAACGGCGACTTTGGTCTGGGTGCGCGCAATCCTGTTCTGTACTCGCACCAGAGCCGAGGAGAACGGGCAGGACGGGGTCTCACTCCGGGTCTCACTCCGGGCGCTTGCAAGCTGCGCCTCGGTAAAGAACTGTTCGGCATTACCACTCGCCAGCGCCAGCACTGCCGCCGAGCGATGCCCGAGGTTGTCCACGATCTCGTGCGCCCACTGCAGGCCGCCATCGTGATAACTCGCGTTCAATCCAGCTGCCAGTACGCCAGCGACCAGCCATCCCCATGCTTGTGTTTTCATCGCCTTAACCCCTTATGTCCTGATAGACGAGGGGCGTTTGAATCGGTTAGCAAAGGAAGATACGGAGGGCAGATGCGATTAGTTCGCAGGCGACCAGGGGAAAACTAAGGACTTTCGATGAGGCGCCGTCAAGTCGGCTGTGATTGACTCCGTCCTTTCATGGGACGTAGGATTCCCCCCGATGATCGGCCAGACGATTTCACACTACCGGGTTCTTGAAAAACTGGGCGGCGGCGGCATGGGCGTGGTCTACAAAGCCGAGGACACGCGGTTGCGCCGTTTCGTCGCGCTCAAGTTTTTGCCGGACGATGTGGCCGGAGATGTACAGTCGCTGGCGCGATTTCGGCGGGAGGCCCAGGCCGCATCCGCTCTCAATCATCCCAACATCTGCACCATCCACGATATTGGCGACGAAAATGGCCACGCCTTTATCGCGATGGAGTTTCTCGAAGGGGTGACCCTGAAGCACAAAATCGGCGGGCGGCCGATGGAAATTGACGAGTTGCTGCGGCTGGGGATCGAAATTGCCGATGCGCTCGATGCAGCGCATGCCGCCGGAATTGTGCACCGCGATATCAAGCCCGCCAACATCTTTATCACTAAGCGAGGTCATGCGAAGGTGCTCGACTTCGGTTTGGCCAAAGTGAAGGCGGATCGGCTCGAATCCTCTCAACTCGCAGGGCTCCAGGCTACCGCCGAAGGCACCGACCAGCACCTCACCAGTCCGGGCACCACGCTGGGCACGGTCGCGTATATGTCGCCCGAACAGGCGCTGGGAAAAGAGTTGGACCATCGTACCGATCTTTTTTCGTTCGGTGCGGTGCTCTATGAAATGTCGACCGGAACGCTGCCGTTCCGCGGCGAGACCTCAGCCGCGATCTTCGACGCGATTCTCCACAAGGCTCCGGTCGCGCCGGTACGCTTGAATCCCGATCTTCCTCCCCGGCTGGAGGAAGTCACTAACAAGGCGCTCGAAAAGGATCGCAATCTGCGTTACCAGCAAGCCGCCGAGATGGGGACAGACCTGCAGCGCATCAAGCGCGATCTGGATTCGAGTGGGCGTCTCGTCTCGAGCATCGAATCTCCGGCTTCTTCCGGAGCCTCAACTTCCGTAGCCTCGACGGCAGTCCCTGTGGCGAGCGCATCCGCTGGGCCATCGTCCGGTCTTGCAAGTTCGGGCGCTCGCGCCTCAGCGCCTTCCAGTGCATCTTCTTCTGCCGTTGCCACCGCCCAGCGGCACAAGACTGCCACCGGGGCCGCTCTGCTCGCCGGACTGCTGATAGCGGCCGCCGCCGTTTTCGGTGTCTACACCCTTTTGCGACGCCCCGCCGCCGCTCCTTTTCAGAGCTTTTCCATCACCCAGTTAACCAACACGGGCAAAGTGCTGTACGCCGCCATTTCTCCCGATGGCAGGTTTCTGCTCAGCGTGCAATCCGACAATGGCAACGAAAGCCTGTGGCTGCGAAACATTCCCACTGGCAGCAATACGCAAGTGCTCCCGTCATCGGGGCAAACGTTCGCTTCGCTCGTCTTCTCCCCTGACGGCAACTCTTTCTATTTTCGAGAGACCGCGGGCAGCGCATCAGCCTTTAATCTTTTCCGGGTTCCGCTTCTCGGCGGGTCACCCACCTTGCTTGCCAAGGACGTGGACGGAGGTCCGATATTTGCACCGGACGGCAAGCGCATCGTGTATTCCCGTTACAACGACCCTGAAGTTGAACAAGTGGCGATTGCTGGAAGCCGACGCCGACGGCGGGAACGAGAAAGTACTGAATGTCGAACCCGACGCCGGGCGGCCCGCCCGCCGAACTCTCCTGGTCCCCCGATGGCAAACGCGTGGCGATTTCGACGTTGACTTTGAACAGCAAATCGCTCAGCCAGATTCGATTCTTTGATTTCGCGCGCGGCAGCATGCAGCTCTTCGTCGCGCCCACCGACAAAATCATCATAGGAAATGCCTGGGCGCCGGATGGACGAGGAATCTTTGTCAGCTACATGCCCCGCGGCGAGCATCTGTCGGTCGAGGCTCAGATCGGGCTGTTCTCCTATCCCGAGGGCACGTTTCATCCCATTACGAACGATCTTGACCGACCACAGCTCTCTATCGATTGCAGGCGATGGCCACACGCTGGCAACGGTGCAGAGGGAGACTTCGACCCAGATCGTTCTCATGCCACCCAGCGGGTCCGGGCCACTTACGCCCGTGCCCGGCATCGCGGCCCGTGAAACCCTTCCCGAGCTTCTCCTGGACAGGGGATGGGCAATTGCTCATCTCGCATGGCGATCGCCTGGTTCGGCAGCATACCGATGGCACTCACGCGGTGACTATTTTGAGCGATCCGGCGGCCTGGATCAGTGATCCAGTATCGTGCGACAACGACCGCTGGATCGCATTGGACTGGATGGTTCACGGGGAGGGAAGCGCCAACCAAATCTGGCGGGCAAATCCTGACGGCTCCGCTGCAGTCCCGCTCACCTCCGGAGAATTCGGCAACTTTTGGGGATGCTCGCCGGACGGGAAGTGGCTGTATTACACCGGGCAGATCACGAACGGCGTCTTGCGAGTCCCAGCCGGCGGCGGCAAACCCGAACTCGTGCCGGGAGCAAACCCGCCGAATTCGCTCACGGGTCAGGCCACACTCTCCGCCGACGGCAAGACGCTGGCGATGTTTACCCTGGTGTTGAACCCTGAATCAAAGACCTACTCCAGCCGTATCGTGCTCGCCAGCCCGGACTCCGGCGTGCGCAACCTCGACCTCGATCCCGCTCTGAAGGTGATATTCCGCTCGCAGGGACCACCCGACAGCGCCGGCTTCCACTTCTTGCCTGACGGGAAGTCGATCGCCTTTGTGATCGACGAAGCCGGGCAAGATAATATCTGGATCCAGCCCCTGGACGGATCCACGGGAAGAAAGCTGACTCACTTCAACGATCCTGAAAAGATCCAGGATTTCCGCTGGTCCCCCGACGGCAAGTCTCTAGCCCTGCTGCGTTTTAGTTCTGTCTCCGATGTTATCCTGTTGCGCGACACTGGCGCTTCGACAGCTGCTCCCTGATCGCAGATCCAAGACAGGGTGTGGCGCGCTGCTTTGGCATGGTCACCTACAAGTTCCGCTCCTTCAGCTTCTCCAGAATCATGGCCCCCAGCTGCGAAACGCTGCCCGCGCCCAGCGTCAGGATCATGTCGCCGTCTTGCGCGGCGGCAACGGCGGAATTCGCGGCGTCGGCGAACGAACTCAAGTATGCGACGCTCTTCCCGCTTTTCTCGCGGATGCGCTGCGCCAGGATTTCTCCCGTAATGCCTTCGATCGACTTTTCGCTCGCTGCGTAGATGTCGACCACAAACAGCGAATCCGCGTCGCCAAAGGCAGTTGTGAATTCCTCCATCAGGTCGCGGGTGCGGGTGTAACGGTGGGGCTGGAAGATGACGTGGACCTTACGGAATCCGCACTGCCGGGCCGCGGCCAGCGTGGCCTTGATTTCGGTGGGATGGTGGCCGTAATCGTCGACGACGCTGATGCCCGCCACGCTGCCGCGCAACTGGAAGCGCCGGTCGACGCCGCGGAACTGGTCGAGCGCCGTGCGGATCGCGTCGACGCCGACGTCGAGCCCCACGCCCACGGCAATCGCGGCCGTAGCATTCAGCACATTGTGCACGCCGGGAACATGAAGAGTGAACTCGCCCAAATCCTGCCCCCGGTACTTGACCCGAAACCTATTCAAGGGCGGGTGCCCCATTTCTCGCGCGTCTTCTGCGCGAGAAAGCCTGCCCTGAGCTTGCCGAAGGGTGGGGATTTTGATCCAAAAATCCGACCCGCGCTTCGTTCCATAAGTCACCGTGCGTCTCTGTACCTCTGGCAACAGCCGCCGCAGCATCGCGTCGTCATTACACGCCACGATCATTCCGTAGAACGGCACGCGGTCCATGAACTCAAGAAATGTTTTCTTCACGTCGCGCATGTTGCGGTAGCAATCCATGTGCTCGCGGTCAATATTGGTGACAACAGAAAGTATCGGGGACAATTTCAAGAACGACCGGTCACTCTCGTCCGCCTCGGCGACGAGATATTGCGACTTGCCCAGACGCGCATTCGATCCCATGGCGTCGACGCGCCCGCCGACCACGACCGTCGGATCAAGGCCGCCCGCGGCCAGCACCGCCGCAACCATGGAAGTCGTGGTCGTCTTGCCGTGCATGCCGGCGATGGCGATGCCGTACTTCAGCCGCATCAACTCGGCCAGCATCTCGGCACGCTGAATGACCGGGATGTGCAGCTTGTGCGCTTCCGTGACTTCGGGATTTTCTTTGGCGATGGCCGAACTTGTGACAACAACTTCGGCGCCCGCAATGTTTTCGGCGCGGTGTCCTTCAAACGTCACCGCGCCGAGGCTGGCCAAACGCAGCGTAACCGCGGAACTCTTCAGGTCAGAACCAGAGACCTTGTAGCCAAGATTCAGCAACACCTCGGCGATGCCGCTCATGCCGATCCCGCCGATGCCCACAAAATGGATGCGCTGAATTTTGGCGAACATAAGTCAACTTCTTGGCCACGGATTCACACGGATTGACACACGGATAAAACAACTGATTTATTTCTTCTGCAATCTGCGACCGCCTAAAACATCTGTCATTCCGAGCCGTTCGCAGCCGCAAAGCGGCGAGAACGAGCGAGGAACCTGCTTCTCGCCTTAATCCGTGAAAATCCGTGTTAATCCGTGGCCAATCTTTCTTCAATTCCCGCCACGCGCGCCGCCATTGCCGCGATATCGCGAGCTGCATTGGGATGTGCCAACTCCTTCGCAGCCTGGCTCATCTGATGCAAACGCCGCGGATCCTGCAACAAGGCCGCGATCGTCTCTGCCAGCCAGACTCCTTCCAGCTTCGATTCTTCCACCACGACCGCAGCGCCGTGCCTCGCCAGAGCTTCGGCGTTGATGCGCTGGTGATCGTCGGCCGCGCGCGGGAACGGCACGAATACTGCCGGCTTGCCTGCCGCCGCAATTTCCGCAACCGTGCTCGCGCCGGAGCGGCAGACGACCAAGTCGGCGCGGGCAAACGCAGCGGGCATATCCTCAATAAACTTGGAAACCTCCGCCGCCTCGCCCAAACTTTCATACGCCGCCAGCGCGTCATTATAGTCACGCTCGCCGGTCTGATGGATGATGTGAATCCCCGGAGCCTCGCGCAGCAACACGGGCAGACAGCGAATCATCGCGTCGTTGATGGCGTGCGCGCCCTGACTTCCACCGAAGACGAGCACGGTCGGAGTTCCGCCGTGTTTGGGCGCGATTTCGAAAAACGCCTGCCGCACTGGCACGCCCGTGACTTCCGCGTGGCGGAAATACTTCGCCGTTTCCTCGAAATGCACGGCCGCGGCCGAAACAAACTTCGCAACCATTCGGTTGGCGAAACCCGGGACAACATTCGGCTCAAACGCCAGCGTCGGAATATGTTTAACGATCGCCGCGAGCATCGCCGGTCCAGAGGCATATCCGCCCACGCCGATCACCACGTCGGGCGCAAATTCGTTCAACATGCGCGAAGCATCCCAGACGGCGCGTGGCAGATCGAATGCCGTCTTGAGCCGCGTCATTAGGCTGACATTTTTCAACGCGCCCACGCGAACCAGTTGCAGAGGAAATCCGGCGGCTGGCACAAGACGATTCTCAATGCCGCGCGCCGTGCCGATGAACAGGCACTCGGCGTCGTAGCTTTTCTTGAGTTGATTGGCAATGGCCAGCGCCGGAATCACGTGTCCGCCCGTGCCGCCGCCCGCCAGGATTGCCCGCATGTCGTGACTATAAACTAGAGAACAAACCCGCCGCGGATTACGCGGATTCACACGGATAACCCAAAATCGGGGAAAAACAAGCATCAAAGAAAACGAAATATCCGTGTCGATCCGTGAATATCCGTGGCAAGCCTTCTACTCCGCTTGCTTCGTGATATTCAACAGCACGCCCACGCACGCCAGCGTCACGAACAGCGACGATCCGCCGTACGACACCAGGGGCAGCGGAATGCCTTTCGTGGGCATCATGCCCAGCACCACGCTAATGTTGATAAATGCCTGCAGCACGACCATACTCGTGATACCGACGGCGAGATAGCGGCCAAAGAAATCTTCCGTGCGCCAGGAAGCGCGCATACCACGCCATAGGAAGATCGCAAACAAGGTAACGACGAACATCGCCCCAACCAGTCCAAGTTCTTCCGCAGTGACGGCGAAAATGAAATCCGTATGAGGCTCGGGCAAGTAGAAGAGTTTTTGCTTGCCTTCCATCAAACCCATGCCGGTGACGCCGCCGGTGCCTACCGCGATCAGCGACTGAATAATGTGGAACCCCGTCTTCTGCCGGTCGGCATAGGGATTCAGAAACGCCAGAATGCGGTCGCGCCGCCACGCCACATGAAAAATCAGCAGATAAAGCGGCAGCAGCGACGCGCCGAACGCATAGGCGAAATACCGCATGCGCATTCCGGCCACGTAGAAAATGCAGGCCGCGATTCCGGCACAGGCAATGGCAGTACCAAGATCGGGCTGCGCGACGATCATCCCCAGGAAAACCAGTACAGGAGCGGCCGCGGGCAGCAGCGTGTTGCGCCAGTCGTCCATGGTCTTGGCGCGAGCTTCCAGAAAATAGGCGAGAAACAGAATCAGCACCGGCTTGGCCAACTCGGACGGCTGAAAGGAAAAACCGCCGGCATGAATCCAGCGATGCGTGTTGTGCGAGCGGTCGAGAAAGAAAACCGAAATCAGCAGCAGCGTGGTCACGCCCATCAGCGAAAACACAATCGCAGGATGCTTGTAGCGGCGATAGTCCACGCGCATGGTCACGACCATGGCGGCGAGCCCGGCCACGGCCCAGACCAACTGCTTCGACAGAAACGCGTACTCCGACCCAAACCGCTCCCGCGCCATCACCGCCGACGCCGAAAACACCATCACCAGCCCCACAAACACCAGGAGCATGGTGACGGTAAACAACCAGCGGTCGACACTCACACGCTTTGCCATGGGAAACTCATTTCACCACGGAGAAGGAGGTACGATTGTCGATTGTTGATTTTTGATTGTTGATTGTTTTGGTTCAGGGGGATCAGTCTTCGAATATGGACTCGATGTCGCGGCGCCCATGAACAATGCGAAGGATCAGGACATCGCGATCCTCCACAGAATAGACGATTACATACTCGCCCACGGCAAGACTCCGTGAGCCGAGGCCAAATTCGTCGTCGCGAGGGCGACCAAGATACGGATGACCCAAGAAGAAGAAACTGGTCGGTGATGGAATCGATCAGGCGGTTGGCGACGTCCATGCTGCCACTTTCATTTGCCACAAAGAACCAGATGTCGTCGAGATCCGCATCTGCTTTACGTGCTCTATGGTGGGGCATTAGCGCGGCAATGATCGCTTGGCTTCCAGGCACGCTCGTCCGCGCTGCTTTACTTCCTCAGCTAGTTGCCTTACGGATTCCTCAGTGATGAGGCGCCCTTCGCCCCTCGTAATCGAATCCCTCGCTTCCACCAAAGTAGCCCGGAACTCGGCACGCTTGCGCTCGCGCTCCTCCCACAAAGCAAGGGCTTCGGCTATGGCGTCGTCTTCGGTGTGGTAGCGTCCGGACTCGATGCCCTGGCGGACAAAAGCTTCCTGGTCGGGAGTTAAACGAACTTCCATGGGTCAAGCCTAGAAGCGACGAATCGCGGTGTCAAGCGATCTGGTTCAATCCCCGCACAATCTCCTTGAACACCCGCCCCCGGTGTTCATAGCTCTTGAACTGATCGAAGCTGGCGCAGGCGGGAGCCAGCAACACGATGTCTCCCGGCTGCGCTACGGCGCTGGCCTTGCGGACGGCGTTCTCGAGCGTTTCGGCGAGTACGATTTCGGCGCCCTTAATTTGCGACTCGATCTTCGCCGCCGCCGCGCCGATCGTGTACACGCGCTTCACGCGCTGACGCAGCAGGTCATTGAGCACGGTGTAGTCGCTGCCTTTGTCCTTGCCGCCGAGAATCAGGTGGATGTTCGCCGGAAAAGACTCCAGGGCCTTGATGGTCGCATCGACATTCGTGGCCTTGGAATCGTTGTAGTAATCGACGCCGCGGATGGTCGCCACAAATTCCAGCCGGTGCTCGACTGCTCTAAAATCGTGCACGGCCTGGCGAATCTTTTCTGGCACGCATCCCATGAGCGCGCCGGCACACGCGGCGGCCAGCACGTTCTCCAGATTGTGCGCACCCTTCAGCGGAATCTCGGAGGCCTGCATGATCTCGCGCTGGCCGGAACCATCGCGGAACACAATCTTACCGTCGCGTACCCACGCACCCTGCTCCACTTCCTTCTGCCGGCTGAACCAGAACACTTGCGCCTTGGTTCGCGCCGCCATTGCCGCACACGTCGGATCGTCGGCATTGAGCACCGCGAAATCGCTTCCCTGCTGATTTTCAAAGATGCGTGCCTTCGCGTTCACATAGATTTCAAGCGTGCGGTGACGATCCAGATGATCCGGTGTAACGTTCAGCACCACCGCAACTTTCGGGCGAAAGGTCTGAATCGTCTCCAGCTGAAAGCTTGAGACCTCGAGCACGATCACGGTCTCGGGCTTGGCCCTCTCCGCCAGCGAAATCGCAGGCGTGCCGATGTTGCCCCCAACCAGCGCCGGAAAGCCGGCAGCAGTCACAATCTCGCCGGTAAGCGTGGTGGTCGTAGTCTTGCCGTTCGAGCCGGTAATGGCCACGATGGGCCCGGGCAGAAACTGGGCTGCGAGTTCGATCTCGCCAATCACAGTCTCTCCCAGCGCGCGCGCCTGGACCAGCGGCGGCGCATCGACGGGAACGCCGGGGCTCACCACGATCAGGTCCTGCCCACGAAATGTGCGCTCGCCGTGGCCCCCGGTCTCAACTGTGATGCCGTGGTCGAGCAGCACCGGAATCTCGTTGCGCAGTTCGTCCCCAGACTTCGTATCCGAAACGGTCACTCGCGCGCCATGCGCCTTTAAGAACAGCGCCGACGCCACGCCCGACTTACCCAGGCCAACCACCAGCGCGCGTTTTCCGTTCAGTTCCATCAAACCCATTTCACCACAGAGTCACAGAGCCACAGAGAAAACAAGAAACTAGATTTGATTTTCTCTGCGTCTCTGTGGACCTGTGGTGAAGCCTTTCTACCTCAGCTTCAGCGTGGTCAGCGCGAACAGCGCGAACACTAGCGACGCGATCCAGAAGCGCACAATGATTTTCGACTCCGACCAGCCCAGCAATTCAAAGTGATGATGCAGCGGCGCCATCTTGAAGATGCGCTTCTTGCGCAGCTTGTAGGAGCCGACTTGCAAGATCACAGACACTGCCTCAATGACGAACACGCCGCCGATAAATGGAAGCAGCAATTCCTGTTTGATGATGACCGCAACCGTGCCGATCGCGCCGCCGAGGGCCAGCGACCCCACGTCTCCCATGAAAACTTCCGCGGGATGTGCGTTGTACCATAGAAATCCAATCGAAGATCCGACCATGGCTCCGCAGAAGATCGTCAACTCGGCCACTTGGGGAATGCGCGGCATTTCCAGATAGGTGGCGAACGTTGCGTGCCCACTGATGTAGGTCAGCACGGCCAGCGCGCCTGCCGCAATCACGGTGCATCCGATGGCGAGGCCATCGAGGCCGTCGGTGAGATTTACCGCATTGCTCGAACCCACAATCACCAGCGCCACAAACGCCATGAAGGGCAGAAATGCCAGCGGCCACAAATGCGGATTGTGCACCAGGCTTTCCACCACCAGATCGGGATGGAACTGCTTGAAGAACGGCACGATCAGTTTGGTGGAATACAGGTTGTAGGCCTGCATGGCGATCAGCATGGACGCGACCACGATGCTGACGGCAATTTGCAGTCCCAACTTCGCGCGGCTGGTCAGGCCGAGATTGCGGCGATGCGTCACCTTGGTGTAATCGTCGGTGAATCCGATGGCGGCATAGGCGCAGGTGGAGAACACGGCGATCCAGATGAAGCGGTTGCTCAGATCGGCCCACAGCAGTGTGGGAACAATGATAGCGATTACGATCAGCAATCCGCCCATGGTGGGCGTGCCCGCTTTTTTCTGATGAGCCTTGGGACCCTCTTCGCGAATGTACTGCCCAATCTGGAATTCGCGCAGGCGGCCGATGACCAGCGGCCCCACGATCAGCGCGGTGAAGAGCGCAGTCAGGCTGGCGAACGCCGTGCGGAACGTGACGTAGCGAAAAATACGGAACGGCGCGACGGTATGTTGCAGCTTGACGAACAACAACCAGTAGAGCAATCAGCCTCCGAACTACAGCCGTCAGCTTTCAGCCGTCAGCAAAAGCAATTAGCCGTTGCAAATTCACAACAACCAAAAAAACTTTGTCATTCCGACGCTGAGCGAAGCGAAGGCGGAGGACCCTGCTTTTCGCTCGCGCGGCAAACAGCGCGTTCGGCAAAACTCCAGCTAACTTCCCCGCCGCGCTTTCCACACTTCCAGCGCCTTCTCCAGCTTCACTCCGCGCGAAGCTTTCAGCAGTACAACATCACCATCTCGCGCCCCGCGCGCCAGCCATTCGCCGGCTTCCTCGGGCGTGGCCACGAATTCCGCACGAGCACCTGCCTTCGCAGCGCCCTCGACCATCGCCTGCGCCAGGCCGCGCACGCCAAGCAGAACATCCATTTTCTTCTCCGCGATATGCTGCCCTGCCGCGCGATGCATCTCCGCACCCGCCGGTCCAAGCTCAAGCATTTCCCCCGCGACCACAATGCGGCGTCCCGCTTTCATCGCGGCCAGGGCGTCGACCATCGCGTTCAACGCCTTCGGATTCGAATTGTAGCAATCGTTGATCACCATGATGTTACCCAGTTGGAGAACCTGCCCGCGCTTGTCGGGCGGAGCGAGAGTCGCCAGCGCAGCAACGGCCTCCGATAGCGTGAGTCCGCGAGCCAGGCCCACAGCAACGGCTGCGAGTGCATTGAGAATGTTGTGTTCGCCAACGAGTGGTAATCGGGCGTGCTCGCGGCCAGCGGCCGTGACTACGTCGAACTCCGAACCTTCGGCACCGCGCGTGAACACGTTCTCTGCGCGGACGTCAGCCGAGACCTCGCATGCCATAGGTGATCACTTTCCCTTTGAAGTCGCGGCCGAACTGCGAGACATACTCGTCATCGGCGTTGAGCACGGCGGTTCCGTTGGTGGGAAGGGACTCGATCAATTCATATTTCGCTCGTGCGATCCCGGCGATGGAATCGAAGAACTCCAGGTGCACGGGAGCGACGTTAGTGACCACGCCAATCTCCGGCTGCGCAATCTTCGCCAGCGCGCGAATCTCGCCCGCGTGCGACATGCCCATCTCGATCACAGCCACGTCATGTTCCGGATCGAGCTTCAAGAGCATGAGCGGCAGGCCGAAATGATTATTGAAGTTGCCTTCCGACTTGAGCACGCGCCAGCGCGCTCCGAGAACGTGCGCAATCGCTTCTTTGGTCGTGGTCTTCCCCGCCGATCCGGTAACTCCGACCAGCGGCTTGCCCCACAACTTGCGCACAGCGGTGGCCAAAGTTTGCAGCGCGATCAACGTGTCGTCCACGGCGAGAAGCCGCGCCTTCATGGGATAGCGGTGCAGCTGATCTTTGCGCACTACCGCCGCGGCGGCGCCCTTTTCCAGCGCTGCGTTCACGAAATCGTGGCCATCGAGGCGCTCTCCTTTGACCGCGAAGAAAAGTTCTCCCGGCCCGACGGTACGCGAATCGATGGAGTAAGCCTGCGCCGCTGTCTCACGCGGAAAATCGCCCGACGCGGAAATAAATTCCGCGATCTTCGAAAGCGGCAGCTTCATGCTGGGTTCCCCACGGTAGGTGCGCATTCAAATCCCGCGACCCGCAGCGCCTCCCGAGCGACGTGCACATCGTCGAACGGAAGCGACCCCTCGCGAGTGACCTGTACTTTCTCGTGTCCTTTGCCCGCGAGCAGCACGATATCTCCCGGCCGCGCTTCGCCGATGGCCAGCGCAATCGCCTTGCGGCGGTCGACTTCAACACTGTATTTCACGCCAGTCTTCTGCAGACCGACGAGGGCATCGTTGATGATGGCCCGCGGATCTTCGCTGCGCGGATTGTCGGAGGTGAGCACCACAACATCGCTGCCCCGCCCCGCGGCCTCGCCCATCAGCGGACGCTTGGCGCGGTCGCGATCGCCGCCGCAGCCAAACACCGTAACCACCCTCGCCGCCTCAGCTCCACGCGACACGAATTCACGCGCCAGAGCCGTGAGGTTGCGCAGCGCATCGTCGGTGTGTGCGTAATCGACGACCACCGTGAACGGCTGGCCACAATCGACGCGCTCAAATCTTCCTGGCACATGCGTGAGCGATTCCACGCCCTGCGCAATCGCCTGCGAACCGCACCCGCGCGCATAACAGGCGGCCGCCGCCGCCAGAATGTTGTACACATTCACGCGTCCGATCAGCGGAGAGAAGATCGGAATTTTCTCCTGCGGCGTAGCCATATCGAAGCGTGTGCCGCGCGGGTTGATGTCTACATTTTCGGCGTGGAAATCGCCGCGCTCCCATCCATAGCTCAGCACGACCGAACTGCGTTTGCGGCTGAAACGCGGCCAGCCTTGTTCCGTATTCGTCGTCGACATTGGTCACGCAGGCACGCGGCGGGTCGGTGCCGCAGCCTTCGAATAGAACTCGCTTGGCCGCGAAGTACTCGTCCATGGTCTTGTGATAGTCGAGATGATCGCGCGTGAGATTGGTGAACACCGCCACGTCAAACGGCACGCCGAACACGCGCTCTTGCGCCAGCGCATGCGAAGAAACCTCCATCACCGCGTCGGTCGCGCCCAGACCGAGAGCTTCGTTGAAAATGCGCGCCAGCTCGAGCGCCTCCGGCGTAGTGTGCGGCGCGGGATAAACTTTTCCGGCCACGTGATATTCAATCGTCCCGATCAACGCGCTCTTGCGCCCGGCGGCAGTGAGTATCGATTCGATCAGAAACGCTGTCGTGCTCTTACCGTTCGTCCCGGTAATTCCCGTAATCGCGATCCGCTCGGCAGGGCGCTTATAAAAATTGGCACTCACTCGCGCCAGAGCCCGCCGTCCATGCGGTACCACGGCCCAAGCCACCCCTTCGCGCGGCGTTTGCCCGGCGGAATCCGTAACTACCGCGACCGCACCCGCCTGAATGGCCTGATCGATGAAGCGGTTGCCGTCGGACGTCTCGCCCCGCATGGCCACGAACGCGCACCCGGGCTTGACGCGGCGCGAATCGTATTCCACACCGGTGACGTCCGGGTTCCCGCTCTGGCTGAGAACCTCTGCGCCATCCAGCAGATGTTGGAAGGTCATTGCTGAGAATTATAGGACAGCAGAGTACCGCCATTGTTGATTGCTGATTTTTGATTGTTGATTGAAGATCAAGAGCAGCTTCGCCAATGGTTTTCAATCGGCAATCAAAAATCAGCAATCAGCAATCAGCAATCGCTTCCGTTCGAGAGCGATTACCTAAGTGATGTTCCTTTAGCGGAGAAGCGGCGATAGATTATGCACATGAGCACCGGAACCGGCACCGCCAAATACCGCTGCGCGCAATGCGAACTGCCTGAAAATTCGTGTGAATGCGAAAAATTCTGCTGCCTCTGCCAGGCGGTGATCGACATTCGCATTTGCGCAGACGGCCTCATGTACTGCGAACCCTGCCGCAAAGCCTGCGATTACAAGACATCCGACTAGCGCAAGCGCTGAATTTCAGCCCGCGCTTTCAGATTGCTGACTAAAATCATGATCAATCTGCAATCTTCAATCCGCAATTGTATTTCCCGCCGTTTCCTCAAGATTTCCTGCCCTTCCTCGTTCCGGATCGGCGCTTAACACTTGCGACTCAAAGTTGACGTTGCATAGAGCACGCCACACTTCTAATCTAGTAAGTGGCCCGGGAATGACTTGGCAGGCGCACGGTTTTTAGGGCAGAATAGTGCGTTTTGCTTTATTGCTTTTTTCGCCACTTTTGTTCAGGAGATTTCATGGCCACCACGATGCACGTCAGCGACGTGGCCGAGTTGCTGAGCGACGGGCGGACGCACTTCAATCTTTCTCCCGCGTCGCTGGTCGAGCACTCGGTGCGCCGCAATGAAGCCAAGCTGGCGGCCAATGGGGCCATCGTCGGATATACCAATCGCACCGGCCGTTCCCCGAAAGACAAGTTCATCGTCAAAGACGAAACCACCGCCAATCAGGTTGCCTGGGGCGCGGTCAACGCCCCGTTTGAGCCGGAGAAATTTGACGCGCTTTACGAACGTGTGATGGAACATCTGCGCGGGCGCGAACTTTTTGTGCAGGATCTTTTCTGCGGCGCCGATCCCGCCTACCGCCTGCCGGTACGCATCGTGAACGAATACGCCTGGCACAACCTTTTTGTGCGTCAGTTGTTTCTCCGTCCGACAGCCGAGGAACTCAAGAAGCATCACCCGGAATTTACCGTCATCGCGGCGCCCGAGTTCCAGGCCGATCCCAAGCGCGACGGCGTGAACTCCGAAGTCTTCATCCTGTTGAATTTCACGCGCCGCACCGTGCTGATCGGAGGAACTTCCTACGCCGGCGAGATGAAAAAGTCGATTTTCAGCATCATGAATTTCCTGCTGCCGCAGCGCAACGTATTCCCCATGCACTGCTCGGCCAACGTCGGCCACAATGGAGTCAGTGCGCTGTTTTTCGGCCTCTCGGGAACGGGCAAGACCACGCTCTCCGCCGACCCGTCGCGCGATCTCATCGGCGACGACGAGCATGGATGGAGCGCTGACGGCGTCTTCAATTTCGAAGGCGGATGCTACGCCAAGTGCATCAAGCTCTCGAAGAAAAACGAACCGCAGATCTGGAACGCGCTGCGCTTTGGCTGCGTGCTGGAAAACGTCACACTTGATCCGCACTCTCGCATTCCCGACTACAACGACGACAGCAAGACCGAAAACACACGCGCCGCGTATCCCGTGGACTTCATTGACAACGCGGTGATCCCCGGCATTGGCGGCCATCCGAAAAATGTTGTGTTCCTGACTGCGGATGCTTTCGGCGTTCTGCCTCCGATTTCAAAGCTCACGCCCGAGCAGGCCATGTATCACTTCCTCTCGGGCTACACCGCGAAAGTTGCCGGCACCGAGGCCGGCGTGAAAGAGCCTTCCGCCACGTTCTCGACCTGCTTCGGATCGCCGTTCATGCCGCTGCCTCCGAAAACTTACGCTGAAATGCTGGGCCGCCGCTTGCGCGAGCATCATGCGCAATGCTGGCTGGTCAATACCGGCTGGCAGGGCGGCCCTTATGGCGTGGGCAAACGCATGGAGATTCCCTACACTCGCGCCATGGTCGATGCGGCGGTCGAAGGCGAACTGATCCGCGAAGAATTTGAAATCGAACCCACCTTCGGCTTCGCCATCCCTAAACTCTGCCCCGGCGTGCCGCCGCAAGTGCTCAATCCGCGCAACGCCTGGCCCGACAAGGCCGCTTACGACAAAGCCGCGGACGACCTGCGCAACCGCTTCGCGCAGAATTTCGAGAAGTTCGACGCCCCGCCGGAAGTGCGAGCGGCAGGGCCAAAGGCACAGCGGTAGAACCATTGCTGAGGAACCATTGCTGATTTTTGATTGCTGATTGTTGATTGAAAACCAAAACCACGGTGCTCTGGATTTTCAATCAGCAATCAACAATCATCAATCAACAATTCCCCCCCTACAACGTCACCTCCATCTCCAGCGCCTGAATCATCTCCTTGAGCGGCGGTTTTCGCCGGAGAGCGCTATGCTTTCTTAAGCAGACGAGTAAGCCAGATCAGGAACACCGCGCCGATGATGGCGACAATAATTGTCCCGATGAGGCCGCCGGCGTGAATGCCCAGAATGCCCATCAGCCAGCCGCCGACTACTGCGCCAATGATGCCGAGAACAATATCCATGATCGTGCCGTAGCCGCCGCCTTTCATGATCTTGCCCGCCGCCCAGCCTGCGATCAGTCCCACCACCGCCCAATAAATCAGATTGGTAATCATTTCGACTCTCCTCTTTCGGACGCGAGGAGCCTATGGCCGGGAAGCCGGTCTGTCAAGCGGACCGCAGCCGTGATTGTGATTAGATCCGACTGTGATTAAATCAAGGTAATGTTCGCCCGGAAGATTCGCGTGGAGTACGACGACAACGGCCGCACCGTCCCCTGCCCGTTGAAGTGGCTCGACAGCTTCTCCATGCGCAACTTCACCAATGCCAGCGTCTTCGACGACACGCTTCCGGTTGGCGATGGAAAGATGGAGATCGGTTCCAATGTGCCTCTCGGTCAACTTCGCGACGCCATGGAAGATTGGTTTCGGCGCAAGGGGTATCTTCCGAAAGAGTCGAAGTTAGTACTGGCGGATAACTGAAGAAGGTCCGAAACTACCCAAAGAAAATCGTTTTTTGAAATGGCACGATTGTGCTATAAGATGCAAGGCAGCAAACCTTTTACAAGTATCTGGACCGCGTTCGAAAGCGGAGCTGGCCGAATCGGCAGTTTCGTTTTCGGATTTTTTGTGCGCACGGCGTAGGTGTGCACAATGGGCGCGGGCAAGGCGTTTGAGCTTTCCCGCCCTCGCTCGGCAGCAAGAAGGCGTTTGATTTTGCACGCATGCACTCTGAGGTGCAGACGATGAACTACAAGTTGCAGTTCTCCCCCACTTCTGGCAAGTCGTCACTGCGCCTGCCGCTCCATCCGCGGCGGGGCGCTCCACCGGTAGACTGGGATGACGCGAAGTTCCTGCGTTCCTGGTTGATTTACGACTCTGACCTCGAGTCCACCCGCACTCACGGCCGTCTCAACTGGAACATGATTGCAGGATTGGCATTAACTGCAGTCGTGAGCGCCAGTGGATGGGCGGGAGTGGTCCTGCTGGTGCGGCATTTCATGAAGTAGAGACCGAGCTGCCTTCAGCGTTTGGCGGACAGATTTTGGGTGGCGCAGATTTTTGGGTGGCGCAGCGCTTTCAGCGCTGCGATAAAGGCTTCCTTTTGCGGTCGGGGCTTTAGCCCCCTGACCCCACCCATCTATTTGTCGTAGGTGAGCAACGACATCACGTCGTAGTCCTTGAGCTTCTCGCGGCCCTTCAGGAATTCCAGTTCCACCACAAATCCCAGGCCGACGATGTCCGCGCCCAGCTTGGCCGCCAGCTTTGCTGTCGCTTCGGCGGTGCCCCCGGTGGCCAGCAGATCGTCCACGATGAGCACGCGCTGGCCTTTCTGAATGGCGTCCTTGTGGATCTCGAGCGAGTTGGTGCCGTACTCGAGCGCGTAATCGTACTTCACCGTCGCCGCGGGAAGCTTTCCCGGCTTGCGCACCGGGACAAATCCGGCATTCAAACGGTACGCCAGCGCCGGGGCAAAAATGAATCCCCGCGCTTCCATGCCCAGCACCAGATCGACCTGGCGCGAGATGTAGTACTCCGAGAGCTTGTCGATGAGCGTGGCGAAGCCGGTCTTATCCTTCAGCAGCGTGGTGATGTCGTAGAAGAGAATCCCCGGCTTGGGGAAATCCGGTACTTCGCGGATGAGATGTTTCAGCTGATCGGCATTCGTCGCCGAGAGAGGCGGCATCTACCACGCTCCTTCAATACGAAATGAACTGAGTCCGTCGACCGCGCGGGCTTCCGATACTTCCACCGCGTCCACGCGCGCGGCGCGCGGCCCTTCGCGCAAACGTGAATGCAAACCAGAAAGCTGATCGCGCGTTCCCTGGGCAAGGACTTCCACGCTGCCGTCGTGATTATTGCGCACCCAGCCGGCGATGCCCAGCATGTGCGCCTCGCGCTCCACGAACCAGCGGAACCCGACACCCTGCACACGGCCGCGCACAATAAAGCGGCGGGTGTCGATCGGCTTTTCAGTAGCATTCATCTGTTCGAGAATTGTCATCCTGAGCGAAGAATCAGGCTCGCAAGGCGAGGCTGATTTGAAGTCGAAGGACCCCTACTCTTTCAATGCAGCCGATACCTATTGGGGAGTTCTCACGATGCCACTGAGGTGGAAACTCCCTTACGCGCCACAGCTCAGATCAAGATACGCGGGGTCCTTCGACTGCGTGGCCGGCCGCTTCGCGGACGGCAACTTCGCTCAGGATGACAGTCCCACGGGATGATAATCCACCACGATCGATCAACTACGCTCTCGACAAATACGCGCCTTCCGAAGTATCCACCTTGATCTTCTCGCCCTCGTTGATGAACGGCGGTACCTGAACCACCAGCCCAGTCTCGGTCTTGGCGGCCTTGGTCACGCTGGATGCGGTGGCGCTCTTCAATCCGGGCTCGGTCTCGATCACGGTGAGGATGACGGTTTGCGGTAACTCGATTCCGACCGCCTTGCCGTCGAAGAACTCCACCTTGATCTCGAGGTTCGGGATCAGATACTCGACCGCATCGCCCAGAATCTCCCTGGTCAGGTGAGTCTGCTCGTAGTTCGTCGTGTCCATGAAGTAGTAGCTGTCGCCGTCGGCGTAGAGAAATTGCATTTCGACTTCGTCGACATTGATCTTCTCGATGGGGTCGGGCGAGCGGAAACGGTGTTCGAACATGGCGCCAGTCCGCAGGTTGCGCAGCTTGGCCTGGATGAAGGCGCGCAGGTTGCCGGGAGTGCGATGTTCGACGCTGAAAACGGAGTGCAGATCATTGTTGTGCTTGATGATCATGCCGGGACGAAGCTGGGTGGCAGGGATCGACATCGCTTGAAGAACTCTCCTTGATTACAAGTGCGGTACGATTGCGCTTGGCTTAGCCGGCGGAAGAGCTTGTCCTGAGCAGCTTGCCCTGAGCAAGACCAGCGCGCCGAAGGACGGGCAGGCCACAAGTTCCGCCGCCACAGTGGCGTTAAAGCTTTATTTTACACTCAGGTGCGTGGGAAAAGAAACCTTCCCAAAGCGAACCTCATCGAAGCAGGGCGAAACCCTGACTCGCCGGATTGCATTCGCCGGGTGCGGCGCGAAGGACTAGAATCATGGTTGGCTGCATCCGCGCGGTGTTTCGCGACACGTGCCCGGCGAATCTCCCGGGCGGAAAAAAGAGGTCTTCATCATGCGCATTGGACGTTATGAATCTTCCGACAACAGCAACGTGGGCACCGCCATCACCTTTCTCCTGATCGGGCTGGGCGCCGGAGCCCTGGCCGGACTCTTGCTCGCCCCCAAGAGCGGCAAGCAACTCCGCAAGGACTTGAAACGCGGTTACGACGACGCCCTCGACACGGTCGGCGACTGGGCCGACGACGCCAAGGACCACGTACGCAACGCCAGCGATAAGGTCCGCGACGTAGCCAGCCGCGGCGTCGACATAGCCGAAGACCTCCGCGACACGGTCCGCGAAAAAGCCGAGCCGCTGCGTAGAGCCATTAATCGCGGATAAATCTAGGGGCTAGGGACAAGGGGCTAGGGATCAGCGACAAGGCAGCAGTCAACTCGACCTCTTGCCCCTTGCGCCTGACCCCTTGCCCCTGCTTCCTCAGTACAGGTGAAAATCCACCTGCACCGCAATCTGCGTCCCTACTGGCTCGCCGTTGAGCGTGGCGGGGCGAAAGCGCCAGTGGCTCACGGCTTCAATCGCCTTCTCGTCCAGCCCCATGCCCAAGCTTTGCCGCACGAGAATGTTGTAGGTGTGCCCGTCTTTTCCCACCACCACCAGCAACAGCACGATGCCTTGCTGCTTGACCTTGCGCGCTTCGTCGGAAAATCCCGGCTCGGGATTAAAGATCACCTGAGGTACGGTCACGCCCTGCTGGCCAGCAGGAAAAATTCCCTGTGGGCCCGGACCAACTCCTTGGCCAGTTGAGGGACCGATCCCACCGCAACAGCCGGTACCAATTCCGCCCGGCCCGCCCGGCCCGTCGGAAAGTCCCTTGAATCGCGACAGCGGATCGCCGATCGGCCCGCCCTGCGGAAACTTGATCGCAGGAGTTACCACCACCGTTTCCTCGACGGGCAGTCTGGGCATTTCCTTCGGGACGATAACGGTCGGCGGAACGATTTGATCGTCGAGCGAGGCTCTGGGCGGATCACCCTGCGACGCCGGCAGCGGATCGTGTTTGCCGCCGCCTCCACCGTCGTCGCCGGAGAACACGACGGGCAGCCGATCCAGCGGCGGAAGCTTCGTTATGAGCGGCGTCGTACCCACCAGCACGACGCGAGTGAGGTAGATGATCAGTCCAAGAATCAGCGCTTGTCCGACTACGGAGAACACAAAAGTTTCGCGCCTGGTGCGGTACAGGCCGTTCCCTTCGTCGGAAAACATCGAAAAAATGTTCTGCCCGGAGGGTCCGGGCGTGGCTGCAGTCATGGCGCGCTCCCCGCGAAGAGTGGTCGCAGAAATTTGAAGCCAACTTGCGTTGAGACGCTGAAGAAGCGAAAAAGGATTTCCAGCTTAGAGAATCTTGACGAGGCTATCGAAAGAGGGCGGCGAAGAATCCCTTCACCCGGCGCAGAAAGCCGTGATGCCCGGCCTTCACATCGGGCGGCGGAGACTGGATGACGGGATCGATATGAACCTGCCGCCCTGACGAATCCTCAACCGGCAAGTTCGACGCCTCGACGACCGGAGCCGACGGCGCACTGGCGGAGCGGTTCTTCGCGCTGTTCTTCGCGCTGTCCTTCGCACTGAAGACGAACGGCGCATCCACTTGAACATGCACATCGCCGGGCTGCGATGGCGGCAAGGGCGCCGTCTCCGGGCCGTTCGACAGAGTAACCGGCTCAATCGGGCCGGCCCATCTTCCCAGGCGCGCCTTCGCCGGCAACTCCGAATCGGGCACGGGCGGAGTCGCAGGAGCGTCCGTTTTCAACACCCGCGATGGTGGAGGACATCCGCACTCCAGCGGCACATTCGCGTCAACCTTGTCGATCTGGCCCGCTCGAAATACCGCCTGCTCGGTAGGCTTGACCTGATAGATGCGGTCTCCCATCAACTCGGAGACGATCGCCGAAGAAGTGTTTCCCGTCAATGCGCGCACGCAGGTGTTGCCATGCGTGTCGGCGCTGATGGCATAGTGGAACTCTCCCGGCCCGGCAAACATGATGCGGAAATCCGGCGTGACCACTGCGTCAGCCGAAGCGCTCAGGGAATAATGCGTCTCGATCGCGCCCGTGCTCATCCCCAACATCAGATCGCGCTTGTTCTGCGAATGCGTGACCGAAACCGTTGTGCCGGGACACACGCGAACTTCTCCGCCGCGGGCCAACCGCAGAATCGTCGTATCCGACCCGGCGGTGACCGACGATCCCTCGCCGAGGCGACTCCCCGCCAGCACCACAGTTCCCGACCCGGCGGTCACAGGCACCACGGCGGGAGCGGCACTCATTGATAAGGCCGACAATGCCGATGCAGTCGGCGGCTGCGCCGCTGTAGCCGTCTTGCTCGCGTTTAGGTCCTCCGGAGGCTTCAGGCGCACCATGAGGCGATTGCCCGCGCCATCCCAGGTGTAGCCATAGGGCGCGAGCAGATCGAGAACAATCCGCGTGACCGGAGGATCTTGCTGGTATTGATCGACGCGAATGGCGAGGATGTTTTCCTGCTTGATCGCAACCTTCTTCGGTACCGCTCCCACGCGCGAGTTCGGCAAATCGATCACCAGGCGCGGCGGCGAATCGAGCACGCGAACTTCAGGGATAAGCGGACCGCTGGAGAGAATTTCAACCGCCGGCACGCCCCGCGCATGCACGATGCGCACGCTCTTGATGGTCTGCGGCGGACCAAAGGTTTGGCCCGCGACCTGCCCTGCAAGCAGGAAGGCCGCGAGCATGGTATAGACAGCTTTGAGGGCAGGTCGCGGCAATGATTCCTCGCTGGGGGCTTAGAGGAAACATATCACTTGCAGGCGTTGGGCGTCAGGCGTCAGCCTTTACATGCTCACGATGACCTTGAGAATTTAGAGAGGTCTGAGGTCTGAGGAAGGAGGTCTGAGGTCTGAGGTCTGAGGTCTGAGGTCTGAGGTCTGAGGCGAGAGGCCCGACGCCCAGCGCCCGACGCCTGCCGCCTGCTCTCTCACGCTTCGGGCAGAAATTCGTACTCTTCGATCACCGCAGCCACGGCGAGTTTGCCGTCATCGCGGGCATCGTCCACTCGGACGACGTGGCCTTTGCACTGCACGCGGATGCTCTCGGTCAGTGTGATCTCGGGAGGAAGAGTTAAGGTGAATCCGATGGGCGATCCCTGGGCCACGGCGGCGTCCAGATAAAAGCAGATGCCGCGCGCGCTGACGTCGCGAATCTGAGCAATCTCGCCCTGGCTTGTTTTCTCGCCATGATCGACAGTAACCGGTACGTGCAGCGCGAAGCGTCGCGCGGCCCGCTTCTCTTCCTGGGGCTCGGCCATGCGTTTCCTCCGAAGTGGCAGTCCTGTTGGAAACTGATACAGAGGATGCGCTGCGCCCTCGCTACGGTCAATACCACCCTTGGGTCAGGAGGTGGCCCATTCAGGCGGAGAGAGAGCGATTGCTGATTGTTGATTGCTGATTGTTGTTTGAAACCCCGGGGTGTGATTCTTCAATCTGCAATCTAGAATCTTCAATCTGAAATCCTTCGCTCCTCGGGTGTAATCTAATGTCGAGGCAGCGGTGATTTTCGTTCTCGATAACTACGATTCCTTCACCTACAACCTGGTCCAGTACATCGGTGAACTGGGCGCGGAGGTTGAAGTTCGCCGCAACGACCAGGTCACGGTCGCCGAAATCGCTGCCCTGCGCCCCGAAAAGATCGTCATCTCTCCTGGCCCCTGCACGCCGCACGAAGCGGGGATCAGCATCGACCTTATTCGCCACTTCGCCGGCAAGGTGCCGGTGCTCGGCGTCTGCCTGGGACATCAGGCCATCGGCGAAGCTTTCGGCGGCCACGTGGTGCGCGCCGCTCATCTCATGCACGGCAAAACCAGCCCCGTCATGCACGACAACAAGACCGTCTTTCAGGGACTTCCCATGCCCATGACGGCCACGCGCTACCACTCGCTCATTGTCGAGGAAAAAAATCTGCCCGCCGAACTAGAAGTCAGCGCATGGACCACCGAGAAAGATGGCAGCCGCACCATCATGGGCCTGCGCCACCGGAATTATCCCGTCGAGGGCGTGCAGTTCCATCCCGAAAGCGTGCTGACCGATGCGGGAAAAAAGCTGGTGGAGAATTTCTTAAAGCAGTGATCAGAGGCCAGTGATTAGTGGCTAGTAACTCTCAATAACGAGTTTAGAAGGCCGTTGAGAATCTTGCCGACCTCAGCCGTATGGGCTAACAGGCTCTCACTTTGATCAGATGCCAGGTAGCCCAACTCCTGCGCCAGAAGAATGCAGGTTTCGACTTCCATCAATGATCCTCGCGCGTGCCCCAAAGATTGTTTGAACTCGACAGTTGTAAGTCTCGCCTGACCTTCCGCAATATTGCTGGGGATAGAAACCGCAGCGCGCCGTAATTGCGTCGCCAAGCCATAAGTCTCAGTCTTAGGAAAGTCGTGAGTGCTTTTGTAAACATTCAACACCAGGCTCATCGACTTCTTCCAAACAAAGAGATCGCGATACGACTGAATGATGGGGGTGACTGAGCTTTGCATGACCTCAACTATGTGCCGTACGAGGTCTGTTAGTTTGTGACGTACGTCACAACACTCTGTGGATTTCCCCAATCGGCACTGACCCCTGTCCACTGATCACTGGCCCCTGGCTTTTTCCACGGCCCGCAGCACAGCCTGAGCTTTATTCATCGACTCCTGAAATTCCGAAGCCGGATCGGAATCTGCCACGATCCCCGCCCCCGCCTGCAGATACGCCTTCTTCCCTTGCATGAGCAGTGTGCGAATGCCGATGCAGGAATCCAAATTCCCCGCGAAGTCGGCGTACAGCACCGACCCTCCGTAAATCCCGCGGCGCGTCGGTTCCAGTTCCTCGATGATCTGCATGGCGCGAACCTTCGGCGCTCCGCTCAGCGTTCCCGCCGGAAAACACGCAGCGAAAGCGTCGAGCGCGTCCAGATCCTTGCGGAGCGTGCCTTCCAGCGCCGACACCAGATGCATGACGTGCGAATAGCGCTCCACGTACATCAGGTCTTTCACTTTGACCGAGCCGTATTCGCTCACCCGGCCCAAGTCGTTGCGGCCCAGGTCGACAAGCATCACATGTTCGGCGCGCTCTTTTTCGTCGGTGCGCATGTTTTGTTCGAGGCGCAGATCTTCCGCTTCGTTGCGCCCCCGCGGATGCGTGCCGGCAATCGGCCGGTACTCCAGCTTGCGTCCGGTGACCCGCACCAGCATTTCGGGGGACGACCCGAGAATGTGAGTATCGTTCGAGCGCAGAAAATAAAGATACGGCGACGGATTCACCTGCCGCAGCGCGCGGTATAAATCGAATGGCGCGACTTCTGGCGTAAAGTCGAGCCGTTGCGAGAGCACCACCTGAAAAATGTCGCCTGCGGCAATGTATTGCTTGCAGCGCTCCACACCGCGCAAAAAATTCTCGCGGCGCGTGCCGGTGCGAATCTTAAGTTTTCCGGCCTTGGCCTTCGCGGATCTTCGCCAGAACGCGGGACTGAGTCCCGCGGCGAGTTTCCGCTCGATCGTGTTAATGTCGCGGACGGCTCGGTCGTAGGCGCGCCGTGGGCTCTCACGCGACACGTCCGCGGCGGCCATGATGTGAATCTGGTGGCGCAGATGATCGAACGCGAGCAACCGGTCGAAGAACATCAGCTCGGCATCGGGCAGCGACAGGTCATCCTTGGCGTGATCGCCAATCTTCTCCAACTGGCGCACCACGTCGTAAGCAAAATATCCCACCGCTCCCGCCGTGAATGGAGGCAGCCCCGGCACGCTCGCCGGCTGATGCTCGCGCAGCAACCGCTTCACCACATGAAAGACATTTTCTTTCACGACTTCGCGGCGCCGCCCGCGCACGATCTCAACCGATCCCTCGCGCGCCTTCACCCGCATGTAAGGCCGCGCGCCCAGGAACGTATATCGCCCGATCTGTTCCCCGCGCTCGATCGACTCCAGCAGAAATGCGTGCGGTTCGTTTTCGGCGATCGTGAGGAAGGCGGAAACCGGCGTGAGCAAATCGGCGCTGACCGACTTCACCACCGGAACCAGCGTGGCCTCGCGCGCGAGACGGGAAAATTGTTTGAAATCCGGCTGCAGCATTGTGTGCAATCCAAGACCGCGGCTTCGACGCGCATCGTCGGAGATTCTCTCCGCGCACCGAACGGCGGGTTTTTTATTATAGGGGACAACGCGACCGCCTGATCTCCGCGCGTAGTGGCTCAAGTTGAAGCTTGAAGAAAAACGTAAACCACGAAGGACACGAAGGTTCACGAAGGAAGCCCTTTATGAATGAGGTCCTTCGTGGAACTTCGTGTCCTTCGTGGTTCATGGTTCTCTTTCCACCTCGCCTACAACTCTTGCCCGCAGGCGCGACCTGTGGTGAAATTCTCCGCAATGAATCGTCGAGATTTTATTCGCCTCTCCGCCGCAGCCTCAGCCACAGTTTTTCATCCTTTCAGTTTCGGCCAGAGCAACCCGACACCTTCACTCCGCCTGACCCTCCGTCCCGATCGGCTCGGCAACAAGATCGGCGAAGACTTCACCGGGCTGAGCTACGAATCGGCACAACTCGGCAATCCGCACTTCTTTTCCGGCGAGAACACGCAACTGGCGGGTTTCATCCGGCGACTGGGAACGTCTGGCGTGCTTCGCATCGGCGGCAACACCAGCGAGTACTGCTACTGGACTCCCGACCCCGCGAAGCAAACCAACCCACCCAATGCCGAGAGCATGTGTACGGGCGACAAGGCGAATCCCATCGCGTTCGGACTGGCCGTCGGTCCCGACACGGGGCGCAAGGCGCCCGCTCCCGTGAAGATCACTCCGCAGGCCGTTCGCAACCTGCGCGACTTCCTCGACGCCTGCGGCTGGAAGCTGATCTACGGCCTCAATATGGGCACCGGCACAGCCGAGGACGCCGCCGATGAAGCTGCTCACGTAATGGACGTGGCTGGCCCGAAGCTGATCGCCTTCCAACTCTGCAACGAGCCCGATCTTTTCGATCGAAATGGAATCCGCGGAAAGGACTACGCGTATAAGCAATTTGCCGTCGAATGGCAGCACTTTTACCAGACGATCCGCGAGCGCGTTCCCAACGCGCCGTTTGCTGGGCCGGATACGGCCTACAACAACGAGTGGCTCGTTCCTTTCGCGACGCAATTCAAGCGCGAGGCAGTCTTTTTATCGCAGCACTATTACGCTGAGGGTCCGCCCACCGATCCATCCATGACGATCGAGCGCCTGCTCCGGCCCAATCCCAAGCTACAGGCTGAGTTTGAAGGAATGAAGACAACCATGCAGGAGTCTGGCCTGCCCTTTCGCTTGGCGGAGACGAACTCGTGCTACCAGGGCGGCAAAGCCGGAGTGAGCGACACCTTCGCTTCCGCGCTCTGGGGCGCCGATCTTATGTATCAGCTCGCATCGGCGGGCGGAACGGGAATCAACTTTCACGGCGGCGGTTATGGGTGGTACACGCCGATCGCTGGCACACGCGACGACGGCTTCCTGCCGCGGCCAATCTTCTACGGCATGTTGCTCTTCGCGCAGGCCGGCGCCGGGGCAGTTAGTCGAGAGCACGCTCGATCATCCGGAACAAGCGCCGTTACTCACAACCTACGGTTTGCGCGGCAATGCCGGAGCAATCAAAGTCGCGGCCTTCAATAAGAATCTGGATCGTGCGGTCCGCCTCACGATTGATCGCCGGACAGCCCGTCCGACCGCGCAACCGCGCTGCGTCTCCACGCACCGAGAGTTGATGACGCCACCGATACTACTTTCGGTAGCGCGCCCGTGGGCGCCAGCGGCACGTGGTCCGCCGCGCATGAGGAAACGCTGCCACTCGATAACGGCGCCGCAGCCATCGACCTTCCCGCTAGCCAGCGCGGCATTGATCACGTTCGATCGCGACTGAGTCGCGTGCGCGAACCCCCGTTCGCGCTGGCCCCGGGAAACTTTGGTCACTTGTTGCCCTCTGGACAAGCGATAAAATCATTACTATCCCGAGCATTATGAGCATTTTGCACCCCTCCGTATACCCGAGTGCCTCATATGGTCGAGTTGAACCAGCGCCAGAACCAGCAATCGAATTGACGGGACGCAGCTTGCGGTCGAAGATTACGAAACAAGACTACAAAATTAAGACTACGGAAGTAAGCAACACGCGAATGTATGCGAGTTAAGTTTTGGGGCGTGCGCGGCTCTACGCCCACGCCACAAGTCGAGAACCTGCGCTACGGGGGCAATACCTCGTGCGTCGAAGTGCGCCTGGGCGAGCGCATTTTCATCTTCGACTGCGGCACCGGATTCCGCGTGCTCGGCCACGAACTGGAACGCGAATTCGGCGACCGTCCCTTCGCGGCGCATGTTTTTGTTTCCCACTTTCACTGGGACCACATTCAGGGCATGCCGTTCTTCCGCCCGCTCTACGACAGTCCCAACAGTCAGTTCTGCTTTCACTCCTCCAGCCGCACCCGCGGCCTGGAGCAGGTCATGGCCGAGCAGATGGCCTCTCCTTATTTCCCCGTGAACCTCGACCAGATGAAGGCCAAGCGCGATTTCTACGACATTGAAAACGGCTGCCTCGACATGGAAGACGGCATCAAGATCAAAACCGCCTGGCTGAACCATCCCCAGGGATGCCTCGGCTACCGCCTCGAAACCAAAGATGGCGTTCTGGTTTACGCCACCGACAACGAGCCCGGCGACGAGAAGTTCGACAAAGCGGTGCGCAAGTTGGCCGAAGGCGCTGACATCCTCATCTACGACGCGCAATATCTTCCCGAAGAATACGAAGCCCGCCGCCGCGGCTGGGGACACAGCCACTGGCGCGAAGCCGTCAACGTCGTCATGGAGAGCGGCGCAAAGGAATTAATCCTCTACCACCACGATCCCGACCACACCGACGTCATCGTCGACAAAGTGGTGCGCGACGCGCGCAACTACTATCCCAAAGTGCGCGCCGCCGCCGAAGGCATGGAGATCGTCCTTTAGCGTTTGTGCGTACAAACGTTCCTGCAGGAACACTGTGGAAATCAGCGGAATCCACTTGATCAAGTTGTTGAATCTGCGACTGCGCGTTTTCGCGCGGTCGCGCTTGCAATGGTTTAGCGTGTGGAAAGAATGTCTACTTTCGTAGATGTTGGAAGATACCAAAGTGGACTTGACTTTCTAGTCCGGCAATCCCATCCGCCGCAATGTGGCGGAGAATCTGGGATCGCCGCGAAGGTTCTTGAAGTCGGGATCGCATTTCAACAGCGTGATGGCTTGACCGTCGCGTTCGTCATAGGCTTTGTCGAGCCATGCAAAAGCCTGGTCCTTGTCGCCCGCCAGCGCGTAGACTGCGACCATATCGCTGGCCGCAACCGATTCATCCCCGCGCTTCCGTTTCCGTAAAACCATTTCGAGAGTCTGTTGCCAATATCCTTTCGGTCCTCCGGATCGGAATGCCTTGAGCATGACCTCTGCCTCGTCGGCCGCTTCTTTCGGGCTCAACCCGCCCAGTAATTCGCTTTGCTGGTGCTCTTGAATCGCCTGCTCGTACCGGCCCATTGCGGTCAGCAGCGCGGAAAAATATTCGTGCGCCAGGGGAAACGTCGGGTCCAGGGCGATAGTGCGCTGGTATTGCTGGTAGGCTTTTTCGTAGTCCTCGGCGAAGTAGTAGCTCATGCCCATGAAATTGTTGATGGGTATCGACAATGGATCGAGGGCAAGAGCTTTCTGGTTTTCCGCAATCGCTTCCGCCGTTCGGCCCATGGGAAGGAGATAACAATTGGAATAGAACAGGTGCGCATAAGCGGAGTTCGGGTTCAGTTCAATCGCCTTTAGGAACTCTCGCTGCGCACCCGGGAAGTCGAATTCGAAGTGCGATTTTTCCATGCCCAGGGCGGCGTGGGCTTCGGCCAGCGAAGGATCCAACTGAATCGCCCTCTCCGCCGCCGCTTTGGCTTGCGGAAGACTTTCCCGGGCTGTGTAGGCGCCGATGATATTGCTGATGTTGTAGGCATCGGCCAAGCCGGAGTATGCGAGGGCAAAATTGGGATCCTTGGCGATGGCCTGCTGAAAATAGGCAATGCTCTCTTTCATCCCAGCCGGGTTTCGCTGATTCCAGTAATAGCGGCCCCTCAAGTAGAGGTCATAAGCCTCGGGGTCCACGCTGCGAATCTTGGCGAGAACGAGTTGCCGTTGCGGGGTGAGATTCAACTGCACCTGCTGCGCGATGGTCTTTCCGAGTTCGCTCTCCATCCCCAGCAGATCGTGCAGGTCACGGTTATAGTTCTCGGCCCAGAGATGGGTCTGGTCCGTCACCCGAATCAACTGCGCGCTGACTCTGGCTTTTCCACCCTCGCGCCGGATACTTCCTTCCAGGATGTAGTCGACGCCCAACTCTCGGCCAATCTGGCTGATGGTTTTGTCGGTGTGCTTATATGCCATCGCCGACGTGCGGGCGATCACGCCGAGTTGCTCCGGGCTGAGTTGCCCCAGGTCGGTGATCGTCTCTTCGGTGAGGCCATCGCTGAAATATTCCTGACCGGGATCGTCGCTCAAGTTCTGGAAAGGCAGGATCGCGAGCATGATTCGCTTGCGAGCGCCGGAGTCCGGGACCGGGCGTGGGCGCATCCGGTAGGCAATGCCGGCAACCAGCAAGACGAGCGCTGCGACGGCGACAACTACGACCTTCGGCGGCCACCGAAGAGGCGAAGTCCTTGGGCTGAGGCTGGCAACTCCTGCGCGAACCGCCTCAGGCTCCTGGGAGGTTAGGGTAGGCGTGGCGACTGCGGCCGCATCCGCGGCCGCCTGCACTGGCACCGACAACACGTTGCGGGGACTTTCGCTCACCGGGGCGATGAAGCGATACCCGCGTCGCGGAAGCGTTTCAATGAATCGAGGATTGTCCGCCGAGTCTCCGAAAGCGAGCCGCAATTTCCGGATCGCCGTGTTGATACCCTCGTCGAAACCGACATAGGTATCGGCTGGCCATAGCCGGGTCTGCAAATCTTCCCGCGTGACCACTTCCCCCGGACGATCCAGCAGCATCGCCAGCACCCGAAACGGTTGCTCTTGCAGCGGCACTTTCCGCCCGCCCTTGTACACCTCGCCAGAGCTCAAATCGATTTCGAAGAGCCCGGACTGAATCCGGCGGCCGGAACTGGCGGGAGTATTCATGACCTTCATTCCCGAGGGGCTGCCATTTTATCCCAGGAGGGGAGTTCACGACACTCAATAACTTCTTCCACGACTTTGTCTTAGGAAGTCAGCAAGGGTTCACTTCCCCTCCATGGACCCGGTTCGGCTGTGCGCGTTACACACCTCCCATTGCTGGGTTTTCGCCCCGCGTGAACCGGGCTAGCGAAAAACGGCAAAAATAAAATCGACTCGAGGAGGAGCTATGAATAAGAAGCTATGCACCATTACCGCGGCATTCGTTCTGCTTGCGTTCGGAGTTCTGGGGACGGCCTACGCGCAGAGCGAGTCCGCTTCCTGCAACAACAAACTCATACGAGGCAACTACGGGGTCACCGTGCAAGGCATTAAGTTGGCCGGCCCCGGACCCACCGGACCGCAGGTGGGAGTGGCGGTCGTCGAGTACGACGGGAAAGGTAATTTCACTCAAATCGACACCGTGACCATCGACGGCGAGGTAGTCGCCGACTTTACTCACACGCCCGCCACCGGCACCTACGTCGTGAACTCCAACTGCACCGGCACTTTCACCATCAACTTCACCGATGGCCGACCGACCGTAACCACCAACTTCGTAGTTGTGGACAACGGCAACGAGATCGATGCGGTAGTGACGAGCGCGGGCGGGAACCCAGGCGTCCTCGCCACCAGCAGCGTCGCCAAAAGACGCTTCTCCACCACCAGCAAGTAGGAACCCGATCTTTGAGCTTCTGGGGAGTGGCTTGAGCCAGGAAAGAAACAGCGGACGCCCTTTCGGGCGTCCGCTGTGGGTTGACTGGGCGTTGCGGAAAACTACTTGAGTTGGACCGCCGGAAGAACGCTCGTGCCCTCAATCCGAACGGCATCCAGAGCCGAAGGATTGAGATGCAGGGCCTTCAGAATGGTCGGCGCGACCTGGGCAGTACCCACGGCAGCGACCACCGTTCTCGGCTGGAAGCTCGGATTGGACAGCAGCAGAACGACGTTGGTGTCGTCATGCGCAAATCCGCCGTGCTCGGCCTGTTTGGCGTGGTCTGCCGGAGTAGGTAACGCCGACGTTCGGAGTCACGATAATGTCCGGCGTGCGCGGGTCCACGGTTGGGTCGTTGAAGTTCAGCGTCAGCGAGGGGCCGTAATAGAGCTGCCCCATCGCGATTCCAGAGGGACCAGCGTTTTCTTGGAGGATTTTAACGGCGGCGTCAGTCTCGGCGGGGTGCTTCAGCCAGATCAGCGAGACATCGTCTTCCGTCGGCCCAATTCCGGTGGGGTTGTTGGTGGACTCGGAATACGGAATATAGCCCGCATTCGAGAGCAGCGTGGCGGGCGACGTGCCGTTGCGCGTCTGAGCGACGTAGCGGGCGGGATCGATCGGCGACTGACCGTGCTTGGCAGTGATGATGATCAGCGTCGAATCGTAGAGACCCTGCGCCTTCAGTTCGCTGACCCACGCCCCAACCGACGCGTCAACGAACTTGAATTCGTCGAGCAGCACCGCGCTGGGCGTGCCCGCGGCATCCAGATATCCGCCGGTAACGCCGTTGCTGGCCTCAATTAGCTTCTGGCCCACGCTCAGAGCCTGGAAGTTCATGCCGAAGACGTTGGGAACCTTGGTCTGTGCCGTGCCCAGGTGGTTCTTTCCATCGATCCAGTTCAGGACCGCGTCAACCTTCAACGTGTCGTAGCACTGAATGTTCTGGAAGCTATTGGTCCAGGCCGAAGTGTCCGAATTCGGATCGAGAACCGCGGCGCAGGATACACCGGTGGGTGTCGTGACACCAGGCAGGCCAATCACCGTGGAGTTGATTTCAGGCGCGTAGAAGTCGTCCAGCGCCACTGGGCCCAGACCGGAAGCGACCGAGGAGTAGGCGGGGTGCTTGTCGGACCAGGCGGTGATATCCGCCGGCGCCGTGAATCACGCTGAAGATAGTGTTGACGCGGACGAAATCCCACGGCCAAACCGGGTTGCAGCCATTGTTCGGGTCACGGACCAGTCGCTTGGAGTCGATTGAGGCAATGCCGCCATCGGTCAGCGCCGCGCCGGGCGCGCCGCCGTTCACTTTGCTCTGGTCGATGTCGATGCCTTCTTCATACTCGGTGGTGGTCCCCTTGGGCGCAGCGAACGGCGTGCAGGTGCCGGCGCCGAGGCCGTTGCCCGTGGTCCGCGCGGGAGCGTCATAATTCCGCGAATACGCTACGTCGTAATAGATGCCGGTCACCGCCGGGCTTCCGCCGGTCACGATCGCGGTCAGGCCCGGGAAGGAATCCGACGGTTTTGAGGTGCTGGCGGCGACATAGTTGACTCCGTGCTTGCCCAGAGCGGCAATCGCCGGGCAAAAGGGTTTGCCATCGTTGACCGTGCTCATGCCGTTGGCGCAGTTCAGGAAATCGACTGCGTGCATGCCGTCGACGCTGACCAGCAGAACGCGTTTCATATGACCGGGGTTGAAGTCGTTGTTCTGGGAGACGTTCTGGGCCGCTGCCATGCCCACCGAACAAGCGGCTGCGAGGGAGAGTACAGCTAGTATCTTTTTCATTTTTCGTTTGGACCTCGCCCCGATAGTAAGGAAGCCCGTGTGACCGGAATGTTAATGAGAGTTGAACTGTTGGTGAAAACTACGGAGAGCAGGTGTGGAAAAAGCGGGAACGAACCGGTCGTGGCGCCTGTTACACCGTTCGGCACCTGCTCAGCTTGCTTCCCTGCCATTCCCCTCATATACTCGGAACGTTTGCCTCCTCATGGCCGCGAACTGTCGGATGACGGCTAGCCCGCACTTATTCCGGAGAATACTTTTATGACGACAATCCTGACGCCTCCGCATGTGGATAAAGAGAGCAATCCGTGGGAGTCGCAGCGCGCCCGCTTCGACCTGGCCGCACAGAAACTCAATCTGGATGAAGGCTTGTGGCGCGTGCTGCGTTATCCCGCGCGTGAGCTGACGGTCTACATTCCAGTGCAGATGGACGACGGTCACCTCGAAGTCTTCACCGGATTCCGCGTGCAGCATTCCATTGCGCGCGGTCCAGCCAAGGGCGGCATTCGCTACGCGCCCGATGTCACGCTCGACGAGGTGCGCGCGCTGGCCAGCTGGATGACCTGGAAGTGCGCCGTGGTCAACATTCCGTTCGGCGGCGCCAAGGGCGGCGTGATCTGCGATCCGCACAAGATGTCGATGGGCGAAATCGAGCGCATGACCCGCCGCTACACCGCCGAATTGGTGGAATTCATCGGCCCCGAAAAGGACGTTCCCGCCCCTGACGTCAATACCAATGAACAAATCATGGCGTGGATGATGGACACCTACTCCATGCACATGCGACAGACGGTGACCGCCGTCGTGACCGGCAAGCCCATTAACATTGGCGGGTCCCGCGGACGCCGCGAGGCCACCGGCCGTGGCGTAATGATCGTGTGCGACGAAGCCTGCAAGAAGCTGAACATTGACCGCTCCACCGCCCGAGTGATCGTGCAGGGATTCGGCAATGTCGGTTCCAACGCCGCGCAACTGATGCACGAAGCCGGATACAAGGTCATTGGTATCGCAGAGGTCGGCGGCGGCCTGCACAACAAGAACGGAATCGACCTGAAGGCGCTGATCGAGTTCCGCCAGAAAAACGGCACCGTGCATGGCTTCCCGGGCGCGGAAAAGGCCGAGACGGAGGACCTGCTGACCACAGAGTGCGAAATCCTGATTCCGGCGGCCACCGAGAACGTCATCACCAGCCGCAACGTGAATCGTGTGAAGTGCCGCATTCTTGCAGAGGGCGCCAACGGGCCTACCACCTCCGCTGCCGACGATGTGCTCAGCGACAAGGGCGTGTTCGTGATTCCCGACATCCTCGCCAACGCCGGCGGCGTCACCACTTCCTACTTCGAGTGGGTGCAGGACCGCCAGGGATATTTCTGGAAAGAGTCGGTAGTGAACGAGCAACTGGAGGCGATCATGGTGTCGTCGTTTGAGGATGTGGTGCACTACGCCGACACGCACCACGTCAACAACCGCATCGCCGCCTACATGCTGGCCATTGACCGCGTGGCCTATACGATTCGTCAGCGCGGGATTTACGCATAAGTCAACGACCCCACTTCTCGCGCAAAAGGCGCACGAGAAATGGGGCACCGGCTGTGCTCTATGTCTTGGGAAGGGCACGGCTTCAGCCGTGCCGTAAACGCTTCGAAAAAATCGGGGCTTTAGCCCCTGAGGTTCGGTTCTTGAAGGAGGATCGATGAAAACTGTGGAAAGAAAATTGAAGAAGATGGCACAAATCGCCGTCCTGTGTTTCGCGCTCTCGCTGGTCAGCGGAGTGACCTTGGCCCAGGGTTCCGAGCCCGGGGTTGCGGAAATCGCCGCGGCCGCTCCCGCACAGTCGACCATGGCCCCGGCGGCGAAACCGGCAGCTGCTGGCGACAAGCTCGACATCAATACCGCGACCAAGGATCAGTTGAAGTCCCTGCCCGGGATCGGCGACGCCTATTCACAGAAGATCATCGACGGCCGCCCCTACCGCGCCAAGAACGAACTTGTACAGAAAAAGATCATCCCGCAGGCGACCTACGACAAGATCAAGGACCAGATCATCGCCCATCAGGTGAAGAGCACGATGGCGCCCGTGCCGAAATAGATTTCCACCGTGGAGCCCCGGACGCGTCGTCCGGGGCGGACGAAAACCTGCCCTGAGCTTGGCGTCCGCCACTCCACAAGCAGGTACGCACTTCCGTCCATTGCGTTCCCTCCGCGCGTGGAGGATAATCGTTTGGACCGAAACTTCAGAACCGCCCCGTAGTGTGAACCTGCCCAATTCCATCACGCTGATTCGTATCTTCAGCATTCCTCTGCTGATCTGGATTCTTTCCAGCGCGCGTTTCAGCAGCGTCACCGGCGAAAAAGAATTGCTGGCTTCGGCGATTTTCATCGCCGCTTCCATGACCGACGGCATTGACGGTTATCTCGCCCGCAAGCGTGGGCAGATCACCACCATGGGAATCCTGCTCGACCCGCTGGCCGATAAACTTCTGATCGCAGCTGCGTTCGTCACCCTGGTGCAGTTGAATCCCAGCCTGGTTCCGGCCTGGATCGCCGTGGTCGTGATCGGCCGCGAATTCCTGGTGAGCGGCCTGCGATCGATCGCCGCTTCCGAGGGTTTCACCATCGAAGCGAGCGAACTCGGCAAATTCAAAATGGTGGTGCAGATTGTTTCGGTGGTCGCAGTGATCCTTGACCATCGCTGGAAGGAATGGACCATCTACGGCCATTACTTTCTTCCCATTCACTGGATCGCGTACCTCGCCATCTGGTTTATGGTGTGTGTGTCGCTGGTATCGGCGGTCGATTATTTTGTCGCCTTCTGGTCGAAGATTGACCGGCGCGTGGTGAAGAGCCGGCGACGCCGCGCCTTCATCCTGAGCCGGCGCAGAAAGCCCGTACCCGTGCCGCCCCCGGCGGACCGCGATGTCGCAACCTCGACCTAGTCCGGAACAAAGTCCGATCGCCGTTGCGTCCGGCGAAGTGTGGGACTTCTCGCAAGACGAGCGCGCCCTCCTGCTCCGCTTGGCCCACGATTCCATCCTCTCTGCCGTCGAATCGCGAGAAATTTCGCTCGATCCCCCAACCGCTCACCTCGCCGAACCCCGCGGCGCGTTTACCTCGCTCTACCTGCGCGGTGCTTTGCGCGGATGCGTCGGCTATGTCCTGCCGGTGAACTCCGTGTATCGCGCCGTCGCCGAGACCGCGCGGGCCGCGGCTTTTGAGGACACGCGCTTCTATCCCGTAACGTTGCCGGAAGCGCAAGCCCTGGAGATTGAACTTAGCATCCTGTCGCCTCCGCGCCCAATTTCCGCCGATGCCGTCGAAATCGGCCGCCACGGCTTGCTCATCAGCATGGGTGCGCATCGCGGATTGCTCCTGCCGCAAGTTCCGGTCGAGCACCGCTGGGATCGCATCACGTTCCTGGAGCAGACCTGCCGTAAAGCGGGCCTGCCGCTGGATGCATGGAAGAACGGGGCAAAGATCGAGGCGTTTACCGCGGAAGTTTTCGGGGATAAACAAACAGCCGATTGAACGCGCGGTTTCCGTAGCGCCGCCGTCTCGGAGCGTGTCGTGGCCTAGGCCTTGCCCACCAACAGCGATGAAACTCCGGGTGCCCCATTGCTCGCGCGTTCTTTGCGCGAGAAAGCCCGCCCTGAGCCTGTCGAAGCGTGGGGATTCTTGACAGAGCGAAATCGAAGGGATGCCGACGCTGCGGTCCTAGCTATCTCGTTCTATCTAACTTTCTCCAACTTCAGCCTGGTAGTCATACTCTGGATCGAAGTCAACGGTGCCAAAGGCTTCCAGGATTCTGAGTTGTTTGCGGCGCTGGATGTATTCTTCGAGCGCAGCCGTCACGGTTTCTTTCTTGGTCTTGTGCTTGCAGATCAGGCGGGCTTCCTCGATGAGCTTGTCGTCAATTGAGATGGCGAAGTGAATATCCTCTGTTGTCTTATGGTCTCACGGATCTTCTTACACTCCTCAACATAAAACCGGGGACGGTCTCCCGTCCCCGGTCACTGCGGAGCTTTCATCTCCGAAACTAGTTCACCTGATCCAGTTCCACGGCGTCGCCCGCGTGCACGTCTTCCATGGAGAAGACGATCATGCCGGTCGCGGTCGTGTTGGTTACGCCGATGATCACGATCTCTCCCACCGAGCGCCGGGGCAGGTCACGCACGTGAATCACGGGACCGTTTCCTTTGGTGAACATGGCAGGATCGAATGAAGGAGTCTTCTTCTGGCTGTCCTCGGCCATCGCGGCCTTGAAGGACAGCGAATCCACGGGATCTTTCAGGTCCGTTTCGTAGGAGCGCACCGCGCGGAAGAAGTCGCCGATCTTCACCCCCTGGTTGGCGCCAACGTTGAGATACACTTTCTGACCCGTGCCCAGCTGAGAATCAAAATCCTTTCCCATTACGATGCGGCCGGAAAGCTTGCCGCTCGCCGGCAGGAAACGATCGAAGTGCAGCGGAGTGTGGAAGGTGATGGCCTGCTTCTCGGCGAACGGAATCGCCGTGTCGCCGGGGTTGACGCCATCGCACGCATACTCGATCTGCGCAATCGCAGTCCGGTTGCGGGTGTCGACGATCTTGATGCGGCCCACTTCTTCGTAGGGCTGCCCGGTTTCCTTCACCAGTTTCTTCTGCCCAGGGTACATCTCGTATTCGTCCACGTCGCGCAGGGCGCGCACAATTTCATACTCCGCGCCAGCGCTGTAGCCGGTCCCGGAGAGATAAACGAGGTCGCCACGCGTGAACTTGGTCGTGGTCGGCGTCTGTAGACCGCCGGCGACGTAATTGGCGTCTGGCAGCGTCTGTTTGCTGATGAATCCAGCGCAATACAAGTCCGCGTAGGTGGGCGTCTGCACTCGCTCAGTGGGGAAACTTGCCGAAGTCGGCGCGGTTCCCGACGGTGCGGCGTCGGCGGCGCTGCTGTCGCCGGATTGCGCCCAAAGCGCTGTCGTGAAGATCGCCGCAAACAATACTAACAGTCCTGTTTTCTTCATGTTACCTCCGGAAAGGTCCGCTGCGCGTCCCCGCCCTAGTCAAATGCCTGAAAAGAAAGGCTTCAGCCGGAAGGTAACAAGGGGGTAAGGGTGGGTCAAGGTTACGAGGGTGTTGGTCAGACTGGGAGAAAAGTTTTTTTCGCGAAATTTTGCTAAAACCATGAATCCGCTGTTGCATATGTAATTACGCCCCTGTAATAATTCGCCGTCCTGAACTAAGGGACCCGAAGTACGAGAAACGATCACAAGCCTTGACGCTAGTGCCCGAACCCAGAACGATCTCCGCTCCCAGTTACATGCCGCGCCTGCTGCCTCTGCGGCTGCCGCGGGTGTGCGTCGCCGTCATTGGCTCCGACCCCAACGAGATGATCGAAAAGGCGGAGGCCTTGGTCCGCGATAACTCCTTCATGGAGTTCAGGTTAGATTATCTTGCCAAACCCGGCCTGGCGATCGCGAAAATCAAGCGCTTCATGGAAACGCATCCCGGGACGGTAGTGATCGCCACCTGCCGCCGGGTGGCCAGCGGAGGCAAGTTTCGCGGCTCCATCGCCTCGCAACTGGACATTCTGAGTAAAGCTGGAGCCGCGGGCTGCCAGCTGCTGGATATCGAGCTGCAGACTGCCGTCAAGTGCAAACCGGAGCAACTACAGAAGTTACGGGGCCGCGTGGCCCTGATTCTTTCGTTTCACGATTTCCGCGCCACCAAGAAGCTGGATGAAACGCTGGAGAAGATGCTGGCTTATCCAGCCGACTTCTACAAAGTCGTCAGCACCGCCACCACGCTTTCCGACAACGTGGCCATGATCAAGTTCCTGGCGCGCGAGGGCGATCGGCATTCCATGGTCAGCATGTGCATGGGAGAGCAAGGAATCATCAGCCGCGTTCTGGGAGTCCGCGCCGGCAGCGTGTTCACCTTCGCCTCCGCCGGCGCAGGGCAGGAGACTGCGCCCGGCCAGGTAACCGCCCAGGAATTGCGCAGTGTTTACCGCATTGAGCAGGTCGATGCCGCCACGAGGGTTTACGGAGTCGTAGGTGATCCGATTGCGCACTCGCTGTCTCCGGCGATCATGAATGCGGCCTTTCGGCGAGAGAACGTCAACGCGGTGTATCTTGCGCTGCACGCCAAAACGCTGAAGGATCTGCTGACCTGTGTGCGCGAGATTCCCATTCACGGCATCAGTGTGACCATGCCCTACAAGGAAGCGATCCTGCCGCATCTGGACAACACCGACTCGCACACAACTAAGATTGGAGCCTGCAACACCGTCGTAAGAGCGCAGGATGGCAAGCTCTACGGCTTCAACACGGATGCAGCCGGGATCGTCCGGCCGCTGGAGCGCCGCCTGAATACGCTTGAGGGTGCCCGCATTCTAGTGCTCGGCGCCGGTGGAGCGGCCCGCGCAGCCGTCTTTGGACTGAAGGAACGGGGGTGTGAGGTCTACATCCTGAATCGCAGCCTCGGTCCGGCCAAGAAGCTGTCGCACCAGGCAAGGGCACGCATTATCAAACGGCCTGACCTGAAGAAATTAGCCTTCGATGTGATCATCAACGCCACCCCGGTCGGCATGGGAAACTCGAAGGAATCGCCGCTGCAGGATAAAGAGATCAATGCCCGCTATGTCTTTGATATGGTGTACGATCCGCCCGAGACGCGCTTCCTGAAACTGGCCAAAGAACGGGGCGCGCAGGTCATCCCGGGAATCGAAATGTTCGTCCACCAGGCCGCCCGCCAGTTCGAAATCTGGACCGGCAAGCCCGCGCCCTGGGATGAGATGCTGCGGGTGGTTCTGCTGGCCCAGCAGGAGCGCGCCAACCGCTCTGCGGCCGGCAAATGAAAGTGGTCGGCCCAAGCTCCTGACCAGGAAACCGGGGAACGTCCCGTCTGTCCCCGGTTTTGTCCGGGACACGGTGTAAAGGATGTCATGGGACTGAACACAAAGAGCGCGAAAGGATGGGGCACCCGGCAATCCTTATCGGCGGCTCGCATTCCATCTGGGAATGATCCAGTAGACCTCCAGGAGTAGTATTGCAAGGACTGCGCCGGAGACCACAGGAAACCTCCTAAACGAAACCTCAAAAATCACAGCTGAACAGAACATCATCGCTCCGAGAGCTAAACGCAAGGGCAAAGGGATGAGCGACGCGCCAGCCGACAAAGCCACGAGACAGGGCATTAGAGCGAGGTTTACAACGACGAACCATACAGGCAGCATACTGCGTATTACTGCCTCTGCATGGTGAATGAGTTCCGTCCAAGAAAAAAGGAACCAGAGGCAGAACAATCCGAAAGCTATCCCGACCCCCCCCCAAGCCGTGACCGTGCTGCGTTCGACACTGCTCATGATGGCTAATCCTTTCCTGTGAATAATGCGGGGACAGACGGGACTGAATAATGCGGGGACAGACGGGACTGGCACCATTGTTTCCTCCCGATATGGGAATGCAATAACCCTGCAATAGAAATTTCACTCCATTTCTTCCTCGCATCCCATCCTTACTCTGATACTTTCAGCCCATGGCCCGCTTCGCCCGCGTTGTCGTGGTTGACGTCGCCCATCATGTTACCCAGCGTGGGAACGCCCGGCAAGTAATACTCTCCAACGACCGGGATCGGGTTACTTACCTGGAGTTGCTGAGGCACTACTCCGAGCTTCACGGTCTTGCTCTGCTGGGTTATTGCCTGATGTCGAATCACGTGCATTTGATCGTGGTACCCCGCGCCTCCGATGCGCTGGCACAGGCTCTCAAGCATAGTCATGGACGTTACGCGGCGTACTGGAACGCGCGGAATTCTTCGAGCGGGCATGTGTGGCAAGGTCGGTTTTACTCTTGTCCGCTTGACGAAACTCATCTGTGGCAGGCCCTTCGCTATGTGGAGTTGAATCCGGTACGTGCCGGCATGGTGCCGCAGGCCGTCCAGTGGCGATGGTCAAGCGCGGCCGCGCACTGCGGCAGCGGCGCTCCGGACGATCTGCTCGAAATGGCACCCTGGCGGAAGCGCTGGACGGTGGCAGGATGGATTGAGTATCTGGCAGCCATGGAATCACCCAGCGAGCTGGCAACCTTGCGGCAATACACCCACACCGGACGGCCGCTCGGATCGGAAGAATTTGTTGCCGACTTGGAGCACTCGACTTTACGGGCTCTTGTCCCGCGGAAAGCGGGACGCCCGAAAAAGTGTGAGCAAGATGCCCGCCAACATAAATTCACCTTCGCCGCGTAGCCAGAAAGAATGGTGCCAGTCCCGTCTGTCCCCGCATTATCCCCGCATTATCTTACATCGTCGGTTTCGACCGGGATCGGCGTTACCAGAAAACCGTTGAGGTCGACGACAGACTGCGAATTCAGCACTTGGCAGTATTCGACTCGGGTACCTTCCTTGTCTTCGGCTATGACCCGAAGGACCATGCACCCCAGCTGGCTCTCCTTAAAGAGGACGGTACTTACCTCAAATCGCTCGATGTCCCAACGGGAGCAATGCCGAACGTAGCAATCGGGACGGAGGGCGCGAAACGAGGCTTACTCATGCCTGTGGAATTTATGAGGCTGGGCTCGTCAGTGATGGTAGTCCAACCCCAGGGCGACCACCCCATTCTGGAGGTGAGCCAAGGCGGAGCAGTGCGGGCCGTCCCTAGCAAGCTGCCAAGCGGCTCTCACATTCAGGATCTGATCCCCAGTGATCGGAACATGTTTGCGCTCGTCGAGGCGGAAGGTAGGCCCCAACGCGGAACGGTGTACGAATTACGGTCACAAGACGGGTCCGTCCAGCGAATCTTCACAGTGGACGACGAGCATGACCCTACCGCGGTGGCGTGCATTCACGGTGGGAAGTTTTTTTCCCTCGACTACGGCGATGGCAAGATTACGCCGTTGGTGGGCACGGCCGAGCCTTCACGGTAGGGGAGAAATACGGGGGACAGACGGGACGTTCCCCGGCTTCTCTGTCCCAATTTGGAAACCTAGATCGCGAGTCATCATAAAAAGCAATTACTGGCCAGGTGCCATCTGATATTTTTCTGCCATGGCTCGATTGCCGCGTGTGGTCATAGTGGGACGGACGGGACGTTCCCCATTTTTCCGATTGACGGGGGAACCAGCTAAATACTGATTGCCGGTTAGGGCCGGGACTAGGCTGCGCCAACTAACCCGTAAAACCGGGTTTGACGGTAGCGATCCTCGCCGAGCGGCTGACGGGAGCCCTTCGCCCCATCGGCCCGGTGGAAAATGAAGGGTTCCGATGCTGATCGCAACAAAAACGTTGCATTTTTGCTAGTGCCCAAAGTAATATCCAAATAGGGAATCGATTGTAAACGTTCCCGGTAGTTCTTGACCCTGTACCGCCCGTTTTCCACAAACTTCCAAAATCGCAGTACAAGCTTTGGCGAAAAACTCGACGTGAGAGGCGGCCCGGCTCGCCTCCATCCCGGTTCGGAGAGTTCAACATGGCGTGGTACGCGTACTGTCTTACCGAGCATCAAACCCTCCCAAATGGAACCCGCACTCGCCGCCCTTTCCTGTTAGAGGGCGTTCAAGGAGTGAACGGCGCTGCGGTTCTGAGCTATCCCAGTGGTGAATTTGCGGTCATCGTAAGCGAATACGACCACACCGCTGGCAACCTTGACCAGAAAGCCGCGATTGAACATGCTCGCGTAGTCAGCAATTGTTTCAGGAATTCCACAGTCCTCCCGTTCAAATTCGGAACCATCTTCGAGAGCGACGACGCTCTGCGGCAGGCCGTCCGGGTCAACCGGCGGGCTTTCGGCGTAAGCGTGGCCAAGCTGCGAGGTAAGTCCGAAATGCACATCAAGTTGATTGTGCGGGACGGATCCCTGCGCGAGGCCATGATCGACATCGAACTGCCGGACACCGTCGGCGGCGATTACCTGTCGAAATTGAAGGTAAAAGCCTCGCGAGAGCGGGAACGCCAGACCAAGGCTCGCGCACTGTCGGTCCAGGTGCACAAGCTGTTCAGCCCGCTGGAGGAAGAAGTGAGCTGCAAGAAAGTCGCTCCCGAGGGCATGTTGATCGACATCGCCCACCTGATCGACTCCAAGAGCGTGGAAAAATACCAGAACCGCTATTCGACCGCCGCCAAACAGTTGAAGAACTGTGAGGTGTCGGTGAGCGGTCCGTGGCCGCCGTATCACTTCCTGCCGGGCAAGCTGCGCACGGTGGCGGGAAACAGCTAAGCGTACTCGGGAAGCTATCGAGTTCATGAAGCGCCGGGAAAAACTCCGGCGCTTATCTTTTGTGTGAATGTCTCGTCCAGGAGTGGCGTCATTCGCAGGCGGAGCCGAAGGTGAGTCCGTGAAAGAGCGGCGCTTCCGATGCCGGGGCGCCTCTGTCGCGGCTTTAGCCCCGTGGATGGGGCTCCCGGCGCAAACGGCGGAGACGACCACGGGGCTAAAGCCCAGAACATTTCCACACGCTAACGCGGCGCTGAAGCGCCGCTCTTCCACATTTGCATGGGCCACGGTCGCATGGGCGATCGAGAGGTCGCCCAAAACCCGCTAGGGGCTTGGTGTTTGGGGCTTTTGGCACTCGAATGCAGCGAATGTGCATTGTTCTGCACTTGAATGGTTTCGAGGGGATATCAGGGACCGTTTTTCTGGATTGCTCGGACAGCGATAAGCCTTTACCCATCATGCACTTGTGCGATGGTGTGAGTGGAATCACGGCGCGTGCGGGATTTGGTTCGGGAAATGCTTTATCTCAGGTCACCAAAGAGGCCGCAAACTCTAGCAACATGACCTTCACTCTTCTCGATTCTCCGCGTCATTTCCCGAAATGCCGTTCCGGCTGGCGGAACGGCAACTTGCATCGCCTTTCCTGACATCGCCTACCAAATCGTAGCCTCTTGAAACGTGGCCCCAGCAATGGGGCCATTTTTTTTGTCCGTTCGTTTTCAGCGCGGCACGATCGACGGCGGCTCCTAACTTTTCATGGCGGCGAATCCGCCGGTCGGTCCCGGAGCGCGGCGATGGGGGAAATGCTTGGCGTACCACGCGGCGGCCGGCGCTACTTCCCTTTCGCCTTTGGGGCCGAAGATCTCGACGATGTCGTTGGTGTGTTCGGAAAACTGGAACTGGCCGCCGTGGTGGACCATCTCCGCGCCGATCCGTCCGTTGACGAAATCTTCGACGGGAAACAGGCGCGCGGGGCGATAGTCGGGCGCGCCGTCGCGGGTTCCAACCACGGCGAGATTCGCCCGCTCATGGCCGACTACGATGATGTCGTACAGGTCGTAGTCGCCGTGCAGATACTTGCCGTTGTACCGGAGGCATCCGTAGTGGCGCGACTTTTTGTCGAGGTCGACGGCATATTCCGATCCCTGTGCGCCCAGGTATTCGCTCTTGAAATCGTTCCACAGGCCGAGCGCTTTGGCCGCCTTGCCGCCGTTGAAGACGTTCTTGTGAATAGTGGGGTCGACTACCAGCCCAGCCGTGTCGTAGCGGGCGCGCTGCATGCCTGGACCAGGGAAGGCGTCGACGTCGGCAGTTTTCGGTTTGCAGGTGATGGGTTTGGGAAAGTAGTGGGAGAGGCCGATATATTTCCACGACGCCGGATTGGTCTGGCGGACGACCAGCCAGACCTGAAACTTCTTCGCCGCCTCGGCGAACACTCGCTCGTCCTGCGGACGCATCCCGGCGCTCATATTCCGGCACCCATCCAGGCACCCATGAGACCTTCCTCGAGCGGCACGGCGAGGAACGGTCCTCGCCATCGCTCGCGCCACGCACGCACGATTCTATACCCAAGAGCGCGTGGCGGGTTCCCGAAATTCTCCGCCTCAGATACACTAACGCCTTCGCCTATGACCAAGACTCGCTGTGCTCTGTGTCTCCTTCTGATTTTGTTGGGCGCGTTTACGCTGACCGTCAGCGCCCAGAATCCGCAAACCGCGCCCGTGCCCGCTCCGTTCGCGAGCCAGCCGCAGACCACGCTGGCGGAGCAGGAAAACTTTCCTCCTCAGCTGCTCGAGGAATTGAACGCGATCAAAGCGGCCGCGTTGAGCGACGACTACGCCTACCGTCAGGTCGCGCATTTAACCGAGAACATTGGTGCGCGGCCCAGCGGATCGCTGCAGGCAAAGGCCGCGGTCGAATACGTTGCCGAAGAATTGCGCAAGCTGGGACTGGATGTGCATCTCGAAGAAGTGAAAGTGCCGCACTGGGTGCGCGGGGCGGAGACGGCACAACTGATCGAATATCCGGGTCAGGCCGCCGGCGCTACGCAGAAGATTGTGCTCACGGCCTTGGGCGGAAGCTCGTCGACGCCGGCGGACGGAATCATCGCAGACGTTGTTGTGGTCAACAACTTCGACGAACTGAAGGCTCTGGGCCACGACAAAGTTTCCGGCAAGATTGTGTTGTTCAATGAACTCTTCGACAAGCGGAAAGCCGCAGGTGGCATGGCTTTCGCGGCATACGGCGAAGCGGTACGCTATCGTGGCGCCGGACCGCGGGCGGCGGCCGAGCTGGGCGCCGTGGCCGCGCTGGTGCGATCCGTGGGCAGCGCCGATTTCCGCTTGCCGCACACCGGGTTCAGCTATGCGGCGGGAATTCCTGCCGGTGCGGTGACCGCGGAAGACGCTCAATTAATCGCGGACCTCGCCGCCGAAGGGAAAGTCCGCATGCATCTCACGCTCACGCCAGAGAAATTGCCGGACGCGACCAGCTACAACGTTATCGGCGACTTGAAGGGCAGCGAGCATCCAGAGCAGTTGGTCGTGGTCTCGGGACATCTCGATTCGTGGGATCTGGGCACGGGAGCGATCGATGACGGAGCCGGCGTTGTGGTCGCAATGGAGGCCGCGGAAATCTTGCAGAAGCTGCATCTTCGCCCTAAGCGCACCCTGCGCGTGATTGCCTGGATGGACGAGGAAAATGGGGGATCGGGCAGCCAGGCTTACACGAAAGATTATTCCGCGGAATTTATTCGCACCGTCGCCGCCATTGAGAGCGATTCCGGAGCGGCGCATCCGCTGGGCTTTGATGCGCGGATGACCCCGGCGGCTGCCGAGCTTCTGCGGCCCGCGCTCAACGTGCTGCAGAGCATCGGCGCCAATGTGTTGCAGCCAACTTCTTATCCACCGGGAGCCGACATTTCTCCGATGTCAGAGTCGGGAGTGCCGGCGCTGGGGATTCTCCAGGACGGACGCACCTACTTTCATTACCATCACACCGCAGCCGACACGCTGGACAAAATTGTGCCCAGCGAATTGCGGGAGAACGCGGCGGCCATGGCGGTGATGGGATATGCGCTGGCCAGCATGAAGAATCCGCTGCCGCGGTAGCGGAAGTCAGGGGTCAGGGACCAGAGGCCAGGGGTCAGGGGTCAGAACTTCTCTTCATTTATTTCTTATCCCTGACCCCTAGTCCCTGCTCTTCCACGGTTGACGCATCTTAATTTGCGCGCTTATCATCTTCGTTTGGCCTTTCGTTTGGTCGTGTGGCCAGGGACGCCCTCGCGAAAGGGCGTCCTAAGACTTTGATGAGACTGATTTCTTGAGAGTGGACTTTTGAAAGTGACCCGGGTTGAAGTGACTATGGACAAGAAGAAATTGGAAGCTTTTAAGAAACGCTTAGAGACGCGGCAGCAGGATTTGCGCCGCACGGTGAACCGCACGCAAGCTGACGGCCGCTCCGCCGATGAAGACACGGCCCAGGACATTGCTGACCGCGCCGCCAGTTCCTATACCAAGGAATTCCTGTTCAGCCAGAGCAACAACGACCGTCAGACGCTGCAAATGGTGGATAAGGCGCTAGCCCGCATCCGCGAAGGCAGCTTCGGCGAATGCATCCACTGCGGAAAAGAGATCAACGCCAAGCGCCTCGAAGCTGTGCCGTGGACGCGCCACTGCATCGAATGCCAGGAAAAGCTGGAGCAGGGGTTGCTGGAAGAAGCTCCGCGGTAAGAAGTTTGGTTGCAAAGAAAACGCCGCCGAGGAATCGGCGGCGTTTCGCTATTATGTGAGAATCGCTCTCGGGTGCCCCATTTCTCGCGCGTTCTCTGCGCGAGAAAGTGCGGAACGCACGCTACATCTTTAGTTCGCCGGCTTCTTCGCTTCTTCTCCCGCCGCTTCCGCTCCTGGCATCAAATTCTTCAGCGGAGCTTTTTGCTGCTCCTCCAGTTCCGGATGCGGCAGCGGTTTGCGCGGTAACATCTGGTCGCGCATGGCCGTGTTGTAAACGAAGATCGCTTCCACCACCGCCGCCTGTGCCAGATCGTCCGGCTGCAGGCGCTCATACGTATCCTGATTCGAGTGATGTGTGCGCGATCCGTAGTCGAGCATGTCCTGAATGAACTGGAATCCCGGGACACCGACCGAGTCGAACGCTTCATGATCGGTGCCGCTGGTATCGCGCATCGTGATGGTGTTCACGCCCAGATCCTGCAAGGGCGCGATCCACTGCTGGAAGATGGGACCGATCGCGGCGTTCTGTTGCAGGTAGATGCCGCGAACTTTTCCCGTTCCGTTGTCGAGGTTGAAATATCCCGAAATTTTCTGTTGCTCTGGTTTCAACTGAACCGGCCCAGTCGGCTTGCGCATAAAATCGGGCAGAACAAGCTGATCGGGCGCGGTGGAGAGCGGAATGAATCCGAAATGTTGCTTGACGTATCCATATGAGCCGAATTCGCCCTGCTCCTCGCCCGTCCATAGGCCTACGCGGATCGTCCGCCGCGGCTGCACGTGCAGCGCATTCAGGATGCGCATCACTTCCATCGCCACAATCGTTCCCGCGCCGTTGTCGGTCGCGCCGGTGGCGGAAGCCCATGAATCCAGGTGTCCCCCGACCATCACTACTTCATCTTTTAACTTAGGATCGGCGCCGGGAATTTCCGCGATGGTGTCGAAGCCGTGCTCGTGGTCGCCGGTGTATTCCGTCTCCACGTCCATCTCGATGGTGACCTGCACGTTGGCCTTGAGCAGGCGGTAGACGCGGCCGTAACTCTCGATTGCCATGACGACGACGGGAAGCTGCTCGGCATGCTCGCGCTTGTATGCGAACCAGCCCAACCCGGCGCCGCCATCGTCAAAGATCGTACCGCCTTGTCCGCCGTTATTGCGCCCGTCGCGGCTCGGAGTCACAACGCCGACAGCGCCCTCGGCGGCGAAGAATTTTCCCGCCGCCTCGCGAAATTGCAAGCGCCGGATGAAATCTTCAAATCCCGGCTCCGCCTCGCCGACGTGGGCCGGATATTCTGCGACGGTCTTGAGGTTGGCGTCGTCGCGTCGCTCCCAGAGCGGCTTATCCGAAGGCTTCACGTCGCGCATATCGCCGAAGAAAACAATCTTGCCCGCCAGCTTGCCCTTGTACTTTTCCAGATCCTTCTCTTCCTTCGCGTTTACCCAGATCGCGCGTCCGTTCACGGGACCCTTGCTCGCGGGCGACCAGGGCAGCGCCTGGGCAATGAACACCGCCGTATCGGGCGCCGACATGCGTACCCAGGTATTGAGTTGCCGCCAGCCCATGCCGAATTCGCCCCAGTCCTCGAGGTGGGCGTTCGCGCATCCCATGGCGGTGAACTGGTCGCGCGTCCATTCATTGGCGCGCTTCAGATTCGGAGAGCCCGTCAGCCGCGGCCCAATCCCATCCATCAGGCCCGAGGCAAACTCCATCACATGCGAATGCGACAACCCCTCTTCGCGAATGCGCTGGTACATGGTGAGGTCAAGATTCTCGGTGGCAGGCTGCGACAGCTCGTACGAAGGCTTCGATGTTTCGTCAGCCTTGGCGTCTTTGGATTTCTTATCGGCTGCGGAAGCGGAGAAGCTGAAGCACAACAGAACCGCACACGTTATGAACCGCACTTTGCACGATGACATTTTCCTGGTCCCCCCTGAAATGGAAAACGCAGACTATCAGATATTCCGCCTATTGCGGGAGAGGCAGGAATGGCGTGAGGATGCCGCGGCGGCCCAACCGGGAGAAAGCGGAGCCGGAACCGGCGGCATTCTGAACCGAAAAAGAGGCTGCTACGACCCAACTAATTACCCGCCCAGACACTTTCTAAGGAGCTAATCAGGCGGTCTGCAACTCCGTCCGTCTTTGACAGAACATCTTTAATCCCGGCGGCGCGAGCATCCAGTATCAATCGTCCTGAATCATGCATCGTGATCATCAACAATGTGGCGGATGGAGCGATTCGGGTGATCTCCCTTGCCGCCTCAAGGCCGTCCATGACGGGCATCTGCCAGTCCAGAATCACCACATCCGGCTGCAGTTGCCTGACTTTCTCAATCGCAACCTTGCCGTTCTCAGCCTCACCGCACACTTCCCAGTTCGTATTTCGCTCGATGCACGCGCGGACCGAGTGGCGAATTAATTCACTGTCATCGACGATTAAGATTTTGTGGGACATGGCAACCTCACGGCAAATGCCTTGGCAGGTTGCTGGCCGGGCCGATTCGTACGAGACGACGGACGGCGACAAGGAAGGCTTGAGTCACCCTATGCTTCGATGAGCGATATCCCAATACAGCGAACAATGTAGTGTGCGGTATCGCACATTGGCAAATCGGGCGCATCCGAATATTGCAAAGCGGGGTGCCGGTGGAAGTTACGTCGCACGGCGATGGCCGTGGATTATTTTTTCTCGAAGATGGAGTTTCTTGAGTTTTCCTCAGTCAAACGCCCTGTTATGATTTGGTTACTGGTATTGCGTTTCGTTTGCAAACTGCCCTTCCGCCACTTGCTTTGACGGTTTCAAAAGCTGAGGCTGAAATCATGAGTATTCATCGTTCGCTCTCTGCTCCCTCGCTTTCCGCTCGACTCTCAGAAAACGCCGTTCTGCGTTACACCACCGCCATCGCCGCAGTCTTGATTGGCTTTCTGATTAGTCACGCGCTGAGTCCGGCATTGAATCGCGGATTGGGCCGCGACGACGGCTTGGCTTATGTCCTGTTGTTCCCGGCAGTAGCCTTCGCTTCCTGGTACTGCGGCGTTGGGCCATCCATATTGGCGACCGTTCTGGGGGTCCTGGGCGCGACCTATGGAATGGTTCAGCCGACATACTCCCTGGGTCTTCCGACGCTCGCCGAATCCATCCGCATGCTGGCGTTTGTGCTTTCCGCTGGCATGGTTGTGGGGATGGGAGAATCGCGTCGACGGCACAATGAAAAGCTGCGGAAGGCACAAGGCGAACTTGAAAAACGCGTGAAGGAGCGCACGGCGGACCTCGACATGGTCAACCAGAATCTGCGCGAGCTTTCCGCGCGCCTGTTGCAGTTGCAGGATGACGAGAGACGGCGGATCGCCCGCGAACTCCACGACAGCGTAGGACAGATGTTGGCAGCTCTCAGCATGAACCTGTCGGCCGTGAGAACCGATCTCGATCGCCTGGCCAAGACCGCCGATACCCTGGCCGACAGCGATAGCCTTGTCCAGGAAATGAGCTCGGAAGTGCGTACTATCTCGCATTTGCTACATCCTCCTTTGCTCGATGAAGCAGGCCTGTTGTCGGCACTCCGCTGGTACGTGGAGGGATTTGCGCTGCGCAGCAAGATCAAGGTCGATCTCGACCTGCCGGACGACTTCGGGCGGCTGCCGGGGGAATCGGAGACTGCTATTTTTCGCGTGGTGCAGGAGTGCCTCACCAATATTCACCGGCATTCTCAAAGCCCGATCGCCAGGATTCGCCTCCATCAGCGCGACCATCAGGTGCTGGTGGAGATCGAGGACAAGGGCAGAGGCATCCCACCTGAGAAACAAATTCAAATGGCTTCCGCCGGCGCCCCCGGAGTTGGAATCAGGGGAATGAGAGAACGGCTCAGGCAATTGGGTGGAACGCTCGATGTCAATTCCAGCGGGACGGGTACCGTTGTCACGATCTGGCTCCCCATCCCGGAAACTCCTTCCCCGGCGAACAGCGTGGATATCGGCAACACTCCTTCGCCCGCAGCGGCGTAAAGATTAGGGGCTGGTCTCAACCCGCTTTGCCATGTTGCCCTGAGCCCTTGCTAACCACATAGCACTTTGGTGCTAGGGAAAATTCTGTATTCAGTCGCTGCCATGCCATGTAGTACTGTCTCGGCGTGCCCTCTCGTCGCCTCGAAGATCGAATTCGTGAACTGTGCGCGACCATTGTCGCGGCCCGCGATGCGGAACTCGAGCCTGCTTTTTCGCAACTCAACTCTGCTCTGCAGGAGCACACGCTCCGGCTGAGGCGAATGGTTGCCGACAATCTTGCCAAGGCGCGATTCGTGGAAAAGCGCCGTCCCTCAAGCCTGGGCCCTTTTCCACTCTGTTCGATTTGCCGATATCCCGTGGACCTTACGACCAGTAAGACGGATGAGTGCGGCGAGTCGGTTCATGAAGAGTGCTACGTTCTAAGAGTTCGTGCCCCATGGTGCTGACGCCTCTCTTCCTGATCCAAAATCCTGGCTACACTGAGTTGAAACACAACCCATTTTTGACCTCCCCCTTTTGCCCCTGCTAGACTGCTAGTTTGCCATTTAGTTCATCCAGCCATCGTTATTACTAGAAGGGAAGTCCGTGCGCGCAGAGACCCGCCGTCAACTTAAACAGGATGCCTTCAGCCGTGTCACCATCGACGCCGCCGAGAAAACGGCGCATTGGACGGTCGAACACCGCTCCACCGTCATCATCTCCGTAGTCGTGATCGCGCTCGTTGTGGCTGCCGTCGGAGGCGGATGGTATTACCTGAACACGCAGGACGAAAAGGCCAGCCTGGATTTGTCGCGGGCGGTTCGCACCATGAGCACGCCGCTGCGTCCCGCGGGCTCGCCGGAACAGCCGGATTTTCCCACCTTTACCTCCGCCAACGAACGCGCCGCGGCCGCCAAGAAACTGTTTCAGACGATCGTGGATAAATATCCCCACACTCGCACCAGCGACATGGCCCACTATTTTCTGGGAGTGATCGCCGCCGAGGCTTCGGACAATGCCACGGCGGAACAGAATTTCAAAGTCGCGGCTTCGGTAGGAAACCGCGACTTGGCGGCGCTCGCCAAATCAGCTCTGGCTTCGCTCTACGGCCAGACCAAGCGCACGAAAGAAGCCGCCGCACTTTACCAGGAATTGATCAACAAGCCCACCGCCTCAGTCGGCAAAGTAACGGCGCAGTTGCAACTGGCCGAACTCTACCAGAATTCCAACCAGCCCCTCGACGCCAAGCGCCTCTACGAACAAATCAAGAAAGACAATCCCGGCAACGAGGCTGGCCAGTTGGCCACGCAGAAACTCGCCGAACTGAAGTAAGGCAGAGGCTAGGGTCTAGGGGCTAGAGTTCAGTCGCTTGATCATTAGAAACAAGCTCGCACAAATCTTCGGCCGCCGCTTCTATTCGTGCCCGCTTAAGCTCACGTTTTAGCTTGGCTCACCGATCACTAGCCCCTGATGCCTTATCCCTTACCCCTGCCTCCTTGATATGATGTGCAGTCTCAAGCACTCCTCCACTGGAACGACATGGCCGATATCACAGTCCGCGTTAACGGCAGCGAAAAAAAAGTCAACGTCTCGCCTGAGACGCCTCTGCTCTGGGTTCTGCGCGATACCCTCGAACTCACAGGAACAAAATTCGGATGTGGCGCGGGGCTATGCGGCGCCTGCACGGTGCACGTTGAAGGCAGTCCGGTTCGCTCCTGTTCGATTCCGGTTTCGCAGGTTGTGGGCAAGAACGTGACCACCATCGAAGGCCTGGCTGCCAGCGATGGTCTCGCGGCTGGACAGCTGCATATTCTGCAAGCGGCTTGGATCGCGGAAGAAGTTCCGCAATGCGGCTACTGCCAGACGGGACAGATCATGTCGGCTGCGGCGCTGCTGGCGAAGACTCCGAACCCGAGCGACGAGCAGATCACCAAGGCGATGAATGGGAACCTGTGCCGCTGCGGAACCTATGAGCGAATTCGTAAAGCGATCCGCCGGGCCGCGGGCGCAGTCGAACGACCACGGGAAGTCGCGAAGATCGATCGGGGAGAGAAGCGCGGGAATGGAGGCGCGCGATGAGCTCTCTTTCGCGCCGCGAATTCGTTGCCGCCGGAGTCGCCGCCGGTGCGGGACTGGTGATCGGCTTCTACTTGCCGCGCAAAGGCGGCGGGCAAAAAGAAGTATTCTCGCCTAACGCGTATTTACGCATTACTCCCGACAACAAAGTCACGATCGTGGTCGCGCGATCGGAGATGGGACAAGGCGTGCGCACGGCGCTGCCCATGATCCTGGCCGAAGAACTTGAGGCCGACTGGAAGCAGATTGAAATCGAGCAGGCTGGGGCGAGTACGCTGTTCGGCGATCAGACCACCGGCGGAAGCGCCAGCATCCGCACGACGTGGGATCCCATGCGCAAGGCCGGCGCAACAGCGCGCGAGATGCTGATTTCTGCCGCGGCATTGACGTGGAACGTTCCGCGATCGACATGCACAGCGGAGAGCAGCCACATCAAGCATGCTGCTTCTAATCGAAGTCTGAGTTATGGAGAACTCGTCGGCAAAGCGGCGACGCTGCCTATTCCAACCGACGTGCCGCTCAAGCAGAGCAAAGATTACAAGATTGTGGGTCAGCGGCTGCCGCGCGTGGATTCGCTCGCCAAAGTAAAAGGCGAAGCGGTGTTCGGGATCGACTATCGAATGCCGGGAATGAAGTTCGCCTTATTGTCGCGTTGTCCGGTGATTGGTGGGAAAGTTTCGAGTTACGACGATAAGGATTCGAAGAAGATATCCGGCGTGAGTTACGTGGGCAAGATCGGCGATTCAGCGGTCGCGGTCGTCGCGGACAGCGTCTGGGGAGCGATGGAAGGACGGCGCGTGCTGAACGTCACATGGGACGAGGGGCCGAATAAGGATTTCAGCAGCGCCGCTATTGACCACGGGCCGATGAACTTGTCGAAGGCGACGGATATCTTGAAGAAGACCGCAAGCTTGTACTCCGTCGGTGACGCCCGCAAGGCGCCAGGCCGCGAGATCTTCGCGCAGTACAATTTGCCCTTCATGGCGCACGCGCCCATGGAGCCGGGCAATTGCACCGCGTATTATCAGGGAACGAAGTGCGAATTGTGGGCGCCGACACAGGTTCCGCAGGATTGTCGCGACTCGGTCGCGACGGCGGTTGGTCTCGATCCTGATCAGGTGAAGGTAAACGTCACGCTAATGGGCGGGGGATTTGGCCGACGCCTCGAACACGACTATGCGGTCGAGGCTGCGCTGGTATCGAAAGCGATCAGCGCTCCAGTGAAGGTGATTTGGACGCGCGAAGATGACATGCGGTTTTCGACGTACCGTCCCGCGAGCGTTCATCAGCTCTTCGCCACACTCGACTCAGCCGGATTTCCTATCCAACTGACTCACAAAATCGCAGCGCCTTCGATCAGCGGGCAGAAAGGGCAGCCGACTCCGGGCGGAATCGACCCGGATCTCCCTGACGAAGCCGGTCCAGTTTATGGCATTCCCAATTACTTGATTCGGTATGAGATGACCGAGACTCCCGTGCCGCTGGGGTGGATGCGGTCCGTCTATGCGCTGCAGGCGGCGTTTGCGCTGGAGAGTTTCATCGATGAACTCGCGGTTGCGGCGGGAAAAGATCCGCTGCAGTACCGGCTTCATCTGCTGGAGAAAGATCAGGACCTGCCATACTTCACGACCACGTGGAAGACTGCCCGCATGCGCGGCGTGCTGCAGCTAGCCGCCGAAAAAGCTGGATGGGACAAACCGCTTCCCGCCGGACATTATCGCGGAGTCGCATGCTTCGGCTGCTTCGCTTCGTACATGGCCGAGGTGATCGAGATCACCATGGAGAACGATCAACCGCGCGTGCATCGCGTGGTGGCGGTCGTCGACTGCGGTCAAGTTGTGAACCCGAGCATTCTGGAGCAACAGATTCAGGGCGGGATCGTCTACGGGCTGGCCAACGCGCTGCGCGCAAAGATCACCATCGAGAAGGGCTGCGTGGTACAGGGCAACTTCGATGACTACGCTCCGCTGCGCATGGAAGAGACGCCAGCGGTCGAAGTTTATGCCGTACCGAGCGCAGAGGTTCCGACGGGAATCGGCGAGCCGTCGGTTCCGCCGATTGCTCCGGCGCTGTGCAATGCGATCTATGCGGCGACGAAGAAACGGATTCGCGCTCTGCCGATTCTGAGTACGTGATGGCACTTAGGCGCCGGCATTGAGTGAAGCGAAGGACTTTGCAGTTGACCGAGCGAGTACATGGGTCCTTCGCTTCGCTCAGGATGACAATGGTTAGTAGGAGCACTCATGATTCCTAGGCTGATTCGGAACTTGACTTATGTTTTTGTGTTCTCGTCTCTCGCGCTGGCTCAAGTTGCAACACAATCGTCGGTGCCGGCTTCGCGGCTGGCGCATATTCGCCACGGCACTAATCTGAGCGCTTGGTTTGCGCAGGTTTACGATCCCAAGGGATACACGAAAGAGCATCTTCAGACCTGGACTACTTCCGCCGACATCGCGCTGATCAAATCGGCCGGGTTCGATCACGTGCGGCTCAGCGTGAATCCACAGCCGATGATGGATGCCGGACGGCGCCGCGGCGGCACCGAGGAGTATTTCGGCTATCTCGACGCTGCCGTCAAAATGATCCTCGATGCAGGTCTGGCGGTCGAACTCGACATGCATCCTGACTCCGACTTTAAAGCGCGGCTGGCGAAGGAAGACGACTTCGTCGAGCGCTTCGCGGATTACTGGAACATGGTGGCGAAACACTATGCGTCATCCTCATGGGATCCGGACCGCGTGTTCTTCGAAATCCTGAATGAGCCGGAGATGCGGGACGCTTATCGATGGTATGGAGTGCAAGCGAAGCTGGCCGCGGCGATCCGGCGCGGCGCGCCTGCGAACACGATTATCGCCGCGGGAGCGCGATGGGACGACGATAACGACATGGTCTTCCTCGAGCCTCTGGCAGACGCCAACGTCATTTATGTCTTCCATTTCTACGAGCCACACATTTTCACGCATCAGGGGGCAACCTGGGGCTCTTATTATTGGACGTTTGTGAAGGACCTGCACTATCCGTCATCGCCGGAGAACGCGGCGAAGGTTGCGGCGGCGCTTCCCGAGGCGCGCGATCGATATGAGGTGATCCGCTACGGGCAGGATCACTGGGACGCGGCGCGCATCGAGGCTGAGATCAATCAGGCCGACGAATGGGCCAAACAGCGCGGCGTGCCGCTGATCTGCAATGAATTCGGAGTGTTCCGGGATTTTTCCGACCCGCAGGACCGCGCCCGGTGGATCAGCGACGTACGCACTGCGCTTGAACGCCACAACATTGGGTGGGCGATGTGGGATTACTCGGGAAATTTTGGGGTCGCAACGAAAAAAGACGGCAAGGCCACGCTGGATGAAAACACGATGCGGGCACTTGGCTTGAAAATGCCCGCCGCGCAATGAATCTCACTCACTGAGGAACTTGCGGCCGCATATCGTCGGCGAAATTCTGAAATGCCGCCAAGTCCTCGGCCCGGCCGGAGCCCAGATCTTTCTTCCTGGTCAGCGAGTCGAGAGCGGCTGCTTCAGGCGTCCAGAATTTCAGAAAAACACCCTCGCGCAGATACCGAATCTGCTGCAGCGTGGAATCTGAGGCGCCGGCATATTTGTCCATCTGCCGGAGGAAATAATCGAAGAGCGGTTTCGGCAGCTCGAAGCTGTCGGGTGCGTCGCGGCGTTTGTATTCGTAGATTGTTTTCTGATGCCACGGATTGAATTTCCTGGTGGCGAACGAATCGGTCACATCGAGAAAGATCTGCGACGTAGGTACAACCACGCGGACCTCGGCACCGCCCGCCGGATGCAGCACCCAGACCGCCACGGTGTGAATGGGGTAGGGCCAGAACAGTCCCACGCTTCGCACTCCGGCGCGTTCGACGAGAAACGCAAATAGGGCAGAAAGTTCGTCGCACTCGGCCGAGGCGGTAGGCGCGAGCGGCGAAACAGCCTTCACGGCTTTCCACTGGCTCCAGACCCGGTCGGAATTTGGCGGCATGTTAGTGATAGTCCAGTGCATGTTCCAGAAACCGGCATCGCGCGTGGACTCATAGAGCAAGCGCACAATCACGAAGTCGGAGTAGCTGATGCTGGCGGGCGCAATCTTGTAGGCGGAAGTGAAGGATTGGAAGCTATTGCGCATTCCGGAACTATTCTCCAGCACTTTGGCTCGGGCACGAACTTCGGTGACCAGTCGCGCCACGGTGGTTTCCGAAGCGTGAGAAGAAGTCTGAGCGGCGGCTTCGGGTGCCAAGGGAAGGGCAATTCCCAAGATGAGGAACACTGAGGCGAACCGGGGAAAGACTCTCAATCGCACGCTTAAAATCATATCTTCCGCCCGTCAAAATGCCAGATGAATCGCGGGGTTCGAGGAAACTTTCGACGGAACATATCTCTCCGCGACGGTGTCTAAGCGGAAATCAATTTCGCTTTGCCGATGGCACATTTCTTCATACGAGGCAGTTGGAGATTCGCGCCGTTAGCGACTCACAATGCGCCCAGCCATTTGACCGGAAAGCGTGCGGCGAGGGCGTTGGCCAGGCGCTCGTCGGCGGTAATGAGGTCAGCGTTGGATTGAACTGCCAAGGCCACATAGAGGCAGTCGTAAACGGCGCGATCAAGCGCGAAGGCGATTCTGAGAGCTTCCGACAACAAAACGAGAGACGGCACGGTCGTGAAATCGCGAGCCCTCATGTCGGCTGCGACGAACTCGGCTTCGTCCTGCCGCCATCTGTTCTGCAGCGTGCCCTTCCACAACACATTGCAGACTTCGGCCCAGAAAACGTCGGGCACAATGAACTCAACTTCGCCGTCGACGTAGCGCTTCAGCAATCGCAAGGACTGACCGGTGAAGGGCTCTCGCGCTAACGGCATCGCCCACTTGATGGCGACGCTGGCATCGAGAACTAATCTGTTCAACGCTCGCGGTCCTCACGAATCATTTCTTCAGCGGAGGAGAACGGGCCAGGACCGAGAGGAGGCCGTGCCCGGAGTTCGGCGAGCCGGTCGTAGAATTCCTGTCGGCGTTTCAGTTCGGCAGCAGTGGGAATGTTTTGCTCCAGGAGGGAGATGACCTCGGCGGCAATCGACTTGCGATGAGCGCGGGCACGCTTGCGGAGCGCTTTATAGATATCGTCGGGGACGTTCTCCACATATAACGTTGGCATAGGGAACTCCTAGCATTAATCTAGCACATTCCAAGGGAAAGATTGCATCGCTTTTCTTGACACAGGCATTCCCTGCGCTTTATGCTAACTCTTGCTCCTTGCGGTACTTACGCCTCTTGGCGTGCTCCGCGGGCCTGGGTTAACGATTCCGTTAACACGCTGGGTTGGCAACATTGGCGCGGAGGTTTCGCAATGTTCCTGGACATCAAAGAATTGGAACTTCATCCTCTGGATTTCGAGGAGGAGTTTCAGCCCGATGTCATCGACTTGGGAGGCGAGGCCCGCCAGCGCACGCCGCTGAAGGCGGCCGGGCACGCCGAGGTCGTCGAGGAACATCACGGCAAGCACCAGATAATCAAGGACATACGCCTGCGAGGGCGGCTGTCGACGGGATTGGAGTTGCAATGCGCGCGCTGCCTGGAGCCGGTGAATCGGGATGTGACTCGGGAGTTTGAGTTGCTTTACCGGCCGCTCGGGACCGATGCCGGGCGCGACGAGCTTTCCGTGACCGACGCGGAGGCCGAGATCGGCTATTATCAGGGTGACGGGATTTTGCTCGAAGACGTGCTGCGCGAGCAGGTGCTGCTGGCGCTGCCGCTGAAGGTTACTTGCCACGAGGGTTGCAAAGGGCTGTGCCTGCATTGCGGCAAGAATCTGAACGAAGAGAAGTGTTCGTGCAGCGTGCCCATGGAAGATCCGCGGTGGGCGGCGTTGAAAGAGATCCGCGACAGAATTGAGAAGTAAGCTGTCAGCTTTCAGTTCGAGACGCGGCGCAAATTGACCGCGTTCTGACATTAGGTTCACACGAAGGAATCTGTAGTTAGGTTTCAAGCTGAAAGCTGACGGCTGACAGCTTCGATCTTATGCGGTTGGCCCAACGGCCCCGCGAAAAGGAATTCAATACCATGCCTAATCCAAAACGGCGACACTCACAGAAACGCACTTCCACCCGGCGGGCGCACGACGCTCTCAAGGGACATTCCCTGGCGGAGTGCCCGAATTGTCACGAGAAAAAGATGCCGCACCGCGCTTGCCCCAAGTGCGGTTACTATAAGGGACGCGAAGTTCTCGACGTCAAAGAAGCCAGCTAACTTCTGCACACCATGCCTAGCGTGATCGCGCTGGATGCGATGGGTTCCGACCGCGCGCCCAAGCCTGAGATCGAGGGTGCGATACTCGCGGCACGCCAGTACGGCGTGCGCGTGCTACTGGTCGGCCCGGAAGCCGAGATCAAAGCGGAACTGGATCGCCACTCGGCGGCGGCGCGGCTTCCTATTGATATCCTCCACGCCAGCGAAGTTATTACCATGGAAGACAAAGTGGAGGCGATTCGCGCCAAACGCGATTCCTCCATGCGCGTGGGACTGCGGCTGGTGCGCGAAGGCCAGGCGAACGGCTTCGTTACCGCTGGAAATACGGGCGCGGCCATGGCCACGGCGAAAGTGGTGCTGGGCGCGGTTCCGGGGGTGGACCGTCCGGCACTGGCGGCGGTGTTTCCCACTGCACCGGGGCCTGCGGCCATGCTGCTCGATGTGGGCGCGAACGTCGATTGCACGGCCCAAAATCTCGAACAATTCGCTGTGATGGGCGAGGTATATTTTCGGGCAATGTTCGGAAAAAGGCACGCCACTGGACCACGCGTCGGCCTGTTGTCGATCGGCGAGGAAGAAACTAAGGGAAACGAACTCACGCGTGAGGCGTTTCTTTTACTGAAACAACTGCCGCTGAACTTCGTAGGCAACGTGGAAGGGCGCGACCTCTACAACGGGCAGGTCGACGTAATTGTTGCCGACGGATTTGTGGGCAACGTGGCGCTGAAGATTTCCGAAGGCGTGGCAAACCTGGTGCGCACGGCGTTGAAGGAGTCGCTCAAGGCGACGATCACGCGGCAAGTGGGAGCGTTGCTTTCGCGCAGCGCCTTCACCGATTTCAAGAAGCGCCTCGACCACACCGAATATGGCGGCGCTCCGCTGCTCGGCGTGAAGGGCGTGTGCATCATTACGCATGGCTCATCGAACGCTAACGCGATGAAGAACGCGGTGCGCGTGGCAGCGGAGTTTTCCAAGCGCGGGATTAATGATTCGATTGAGCAGCGGCTGGCCGCGCTGCGGCCGGCGGCGGTCGTGAGTACGGTGTGAGTTTAGTCTTGTCATCCTGAGCGCGTCGTCTGCGCGCAGGACCTGTGCAGTCGCTAGACAGGCATCGGTGCCGCCGGCGAGTTACAGAGGTCCTTCGCAGCGCAAAAGACGCGCTGCTCAGGATGACAAGCTTTAGTTGATTTCATGTCCACTTCCAACAACATTGCATTCCTCTTTCCCGGCCAGGGATCGCAAACCGTGGGCATGGGGAAGGATTTGTTCGAGAAGTATCCGCTGGCCCGGCAGACGTTTGAGGAGGCCGATGACGTTCTGGGCTACAGACTTTCGCAAGTTTGCTTCGAGGGGCCGGAGGACCAGCTTCGTCTGACGGAGATTACGCAGCCGGCGATTCTCACCGTATCGGTTGCGGCGCTGCGCGTGCTCGAGACGCGCATTCCCAAGGTCTGCTACGTCGCGGGGCATAGTCTCGGCGAATATTCTGCACATGTCGCGGCGGGGACGTTCAGCTTTGCCGACGCGGTGCGCACCGTGCGAAATCGCGGCAAATACATGCAGGAGGCCGTGCCAGTGGGCGTGGGCGCGATGGCTGCGATCCTGGGCATGGATCATGACAGAGTTGCCGCCGTCTGCCAGGACGCCGCGCGAGAAGAGGTCTGCGCGCCCGCCAACATTAATTCGCCGGAGCAGATCGTCATCTCCGGCAATACTGCCGCGGTCGAGCGTGCGGCGAAGCTGGCGGACGAGCGCGGCGCCAAGCGCGCCAAACTGTTGCCCGTGAGTGCGCCCTTCCATTGCTCGCTCATGAAGCCCGCGCAAGACCGGCTGCAGGCCGATCTTGACGCGCTCAAGCTGCAGAAGCCCGCGTATCCCGTCGCCTGCAACGTCGATGCGGAACTGGTCACCGACGATCTGCGCGCGCGCGACACGCTGGTCCGGCAGGTCACAGGGTCGGTGAAATGGGATCAATGCATGCGCCTGCTGATCGCGGAGGGCGTGCAGACGTTTGTCGAAGTTGGTCCGGGAAAAGTTCTTTGCGGACTGATGCGGCAGATCGATCGATCGAAAACCTGCTTGAACGTTGGGGATGACGGGTCGTTGACGAAAACGCTGGAGTCGCTTGCCAAGCGGGTACCGGGCTAAAGCCCTAAGGGAGAGAAGAGACTCTATCGCAGCGCTAAAGCGGCGCGCCACCCAAAAGTTCTGCGGCACTCAAAAGCCCTGCAGATCAACCTCAGCGAAATATGAGATCGCAGGGCGGGAAGCTGAGTGTCTTGTCGGACTTCTCCACCCAGATCTGTGCGTGTTCGGCGCGGTCGTTCACCACAACGTCCACGACAATTCCAGTACCACTCCCTTCCTGGCCAGGCATCGGGGGACAACTGGCCGCGCCAAAGACCTTCTGCGTCTTGATCAGGCCCCACTCGCCGCCAGGGCCCCAGTCGCGATAAAACTCGTTGAAGGGATACTTCTTTGGCGTACTGGTCGGGATGCTGCTGCCACTGCGGATCGTGCCACCAGATGCCGTAGGCAGTGTTGTAATCCTGTTTCTGCAGCGAGGCGAAGAAATGGCCGGCGATGCGTTCGTCGGGCCAGTAGCGAAACCACCAGCCGTGGCCAAGCAGGAAGCCGAGCAGTCCAATCCCAAACATGCCGACGAGGAATACGATCGCAAGAGTGATTTGCTGTTTCCGTTTCCGGGCTTTGGCCGGGTCGATCTCTTGGGCGTCCAGCAGAGTCATACCTCTCTAGCATAACGGACACGGCGGACTGGTGAAAAGTTCCCTGTGGATTGAGGAATTTAGTAATTGAGGAATTTGACCGCACTAGCTCAACGCAACAGCAGGTTCCTCACCCGCGCGTTGCGCGTGTTCGGAATGACAAGGGTATGACTGCTGTCTCTACAGGGTTCGTTTGAACAGTGGAATCGCAATCCCCAGCGTGACCGCGGCGAATATCGAAAGGAACAGCATGTCTCCCCACACCGCCGACAGCGAGGTTTGCTTCAGCAGCAGGCACTTGAAGCCGTCGACGGCATAAGTGAACGGATCGCACTTCGCGATCGCGCGCAGCCACGGCGGGAACGCCTGAATGGGATAAACCGAGCCGCTGGGAAAAAACAGCAGCGTGTTAAGAATGCCGAACATGGCGCGGGGCACCAGCGGATCTTCGATCCGCACCATGAGCAGAAACATCATGGTGTTGAAGGCCAGCGAGGTCAGCACGATCATGATCAGCAGCCCGAGCATGGTCAGGGGGTTGAAGATCGTGCTGATCCCAGCCATGAGCGAACCGATAATTACGATAATCACGCCCGTCATTACGGCCTTGATCGCGCCGGCGAGATTGAGTCCCAGCACGAGTTCCAGCTTCGTGATGGGCGTAACCAGGTAGCCCTCGTGCACGCCGCGAGCTTTGTCGTCGATGTAGAGCATGCCGCCGCCGATCATCACGGAGACGAACATGGCCAGCGCCAACGACCCGGGGAGAAGATACTTCATGTATTCGATGTAGGGATACAGCTCGACAATGTCGAGCGCGGTCTGCTGCAGAATGCGCGGCGAGACCGTGGGCTGGTTGAGCGAGTTGGTGAGGTCGGTGAGTTCGGATTCGACTGCCGAGCTCATGAAGTTGTCGCTGTTGTCGACCACCAGTGCGATGCGCGGATGGTTCTCTTCGTAGACGCGGCGGGAAAACTGCGCCGGGATGATCACCGCGCCCTCCAGCTTGCCGTTACGAACGTCTTCCTTCGCTTGCTGGTCGCTGTCGTAATAGGTCGGGACGAAGGTGCGAATGTTGGAACGTACCGAGTCGAACGCTTCGCGAATCCGCAAAGCCTGGGGTCCGCCGTCCTGATCAACGATGGCGACCCGGGCATCGTGAATCTTTCCCCCGAAGGCGTTGCCGAGAATGATCAACTGCACCAGAGGAAAAATCATTGAGGCCAGCATCAGGGCCGGCGAGCGAAAGAACTTGCGCATTTCGCGCTCGACAATGGCCATCATTCGATTCATAGAATCAACCCTGGGCGACGCGTGCTTAGATGGATCATGGCTGCAACCCCGGCCGCTGCGGCATCACGAATGCGTAGGCTTTCTGTAGTTCGTCGCGAAGCTGTCGCCCGGTATAGTGCACGAACACGTCGTCGAGTGTCGTGTTCTGAACGGTAAGCGACTTCACCGGCACCTTCGCTTTCACCGCCATCTCAACCAGTTCGGTCGTGGTGCGCGATCCATTCCCGGTGAGCACGCGATACATGCCCGCGCCTTCGTGCTGTACCGAAGTGACATCGTCGAGTGCGTGCAGGCGCTGCTCCCAGTCGGCGGGCGGATTCTCGAACTGAGCTTCAATCACGGTCGAACCCGGCACGCTGGCTTTGAGCGCCATGGGTTCGTCCAGTGCGACGAGTTTGCCGTGATCGACAATGGCGATACGGTCGCACAAACGGTCGGCCTCATCCATGTAGTGAGTCGTAATCAGAATGGTGAGCTGGCGATGCTCTTTGATATTTCCCAACATCTCCCACACGGCAACGCGTGATACCGGATCGAGACCGGTCGTGGGTTCGTCGAGAAAGAAGATCTTGGGATGGTGCACCAGGCCGCGCGCAATTTCGAGCCTGCGCCGCATGCCGCCGGAAAGGGTCTTGGTGGCCGCGTCGCGCCACTTCGTGAGGTCGACCAATTCCAGAAGTTCCTCGATCGACTTCTTACGCTCTTTCGCCGGAACATCGTAGAGCTTGGCGTAAATACTCATGTTCTCTTCGACGGTCAGGTCGAGATCACTGGTCAACGCCTGCGGAATCACGCCAATCATGCGCCGCGCCGCGTTCGGTTCTTTGGCCACATCATGACCGGCGATGCGCGCCTTGCCTGAGGTAATTGGAATCAGCGTGGTCATCATGCGAATCAGAGTCGACTTCCCTGCTCCGTTGGGGCCGAGCAAACCGAAAATCTCGCCTTCCTTCACGTTGAAGGAAACGTCGTCCACCGCGGTAAAGTCTCCGTACTTCTTGACGATGTGCTCGACCTCGATTGCCGACACTGCAGTTGGATCGTAGACCGGTTTCTCCAGCGTCGAAGTGGGAACCCCCGCGGACTGGTCGCCCGGTTTGAAATTCGCATCGGCCATCAGCGTTGCTCCGCGGCGGCTGCGCTCTGTGTGCTTCCGCCCTTGATCTGTTCTGGCGAGACCAGCACTTCAGCTGTCATGCCGGGCACCCACGCACCTTTGGGATTTTCCAGGCGGATTTTCAGTACGATGGTTTTGATGTCACGCTTCATGCGGCTCACATCGCGCTGGGTGGCGAAGTCGCCTTCCACGCCCTTGAAGAACACTTTGCCGCTGGTGACGGTTCCTCCCGGCAGGCGGACGCGGAGCACGTCGCCGTACCCGATATGGTCGGCGTAGGTTTCCGGAATTGCAGCTCGCGCCCAGGTATCGCTGAGGTCGACAATGGTGACAATGGGCGCGCCGATGTTCACCACTTCTCCCTGACGCGCCGCGCGAACCGAGACAGTTCCACTTACGGGCGCATAGACGTTCGTATAACCCAACCGGACTACGGCCTGATTCTTTTGTGCGATCGCATTTTTCAGATCGGCCTCGGTGGAAGCGACGGTGCTCTTCGCGGCGTTTGCCTGCTGAGTGCGTGCGATGGCCGAATTCAGATCGGCTTCGGCGGCTTTCACCATTTCCTGCTGCGCCTGCATCGTCGCCTGGGCCGCCTGCAGATTTGTCTCCGCCTGCACGCGTTCCTGATCCGATGTAATTCCTGCCTTGGCCAGCTCGATGGCGCGGCGACTGTCGCTGGCCGTGCGATCAAGGGCAGCTTGCGCCTGCAGGAGTTGGGCCTTCGCTGACGAAAGCTTGGCTTGAGCGTTGGCGACGTCGCTGGAAGTCGATCCTAAGGTCGACTGCTCCGTGTGCTGCATCTCATCGACTTTGTGCTGCAGGCTGGTAATGGTGGCGTTGGCCGCGGCGTCCTGCGTCTGCAGTTCCGCCGGATCGAGCACGGCAATCAAGTCGCCGGCTTTTACCGGGGTTCCTTCATCCACCAGCAATTTCTGGATGCGGCCTTCAACCTGCGCGCTCACGATCACCTGGTTGGCGTCGACCGTGCCGATCAGTACAAGATCGCGCGAGTGGTCGGTGGAAAAATAGTAATAGGTCGCGGCAATCGCGAAGATGATTCCGAGAAGAATGAAGAAACGGTTACGCGCGCTCATCGGCGTGCTCCTTGCGTTGGCGTGGCATTGCGTTCTGGGCGGAACAGGGCGGCGGAAATGAAATCCAGCACGGCCGCCCGCCGTTCGGCGATGCGCTCCGGCGTTAGAGGATTAAATCCGACAACTTTTTGCATCATGGGGGCGCTGCTGAAATAGAAAACGATCATGGCGACCATGGAGGGCACAAAGTGCACGGGATTAACGGGACGGAATTCGCCGTCGGCAGTTCCTTTGCGGATGACTTCGCCGACCTTGGCGAAGATCGGCTGAATGTAGTTCTTGATCACCTTGTCGATGTGCGGCGACTTGCCGTCGCGCGCCCGCATCATTTCGCGCTGCATGAGCCGGGGATAAAGTTGATTGGAAGCGATGAAATCGAAGTAAGCGCCAGCGTAGGCCATCATCTTCTCGCGCGGCGGCAGTTCGCCCTCGAGCACGCGGAAGACAGTGGTCTTCAAACCGGAAAAGGCGTCGTCGAGCACGGCGCCGTAGAGCGTTTCCTTGTCCTTGAAGTAGTAGTAAAGTAAAGCCTTGTTGACGCGGGCCTCGCGGGCAATGGCGTCGGTACGGGCGCCGGCGATGCCGTATTCGGCAAACTCCTGCGCGGCCGCCTGCAGAATCGCGGCCCGGCTCTCCTCGGGCTGGCCGCGGGAACCCATGCGGCGAAGAACGTGACGGTGCTGGAAGAGGCGGGTCACGGTTTTGTGCGATGCTTAATTAACCAGTTAGTTAGATTATACACCAGAGGATTGGGTTCGCAACTTTGCTGGAAAGCCTGGTCGTGTATCAGTTTACTGATACACGACAGAAAGCCTCTTGCGCTAGTGGCGCGAAAATCCCCACTTCTCGCGCAGAAAACGCGCGAGAAATGGGGCACCCGGAGTTTCATCGCCATCGGTGGGCAAGCCCACGCCCACTCAGTCGCCCGGCGTGTTCTAATACCTCTTCTGCCTTTCTCATGCGCACGAGGCCTCTTCCGATGAAATCGCTGTTGGCTTTGCTCGCCGTTATCTGTCTCAATTGCTGTTTTCCGGTCTCCGCTACGGCGCAGACTCCACAAAAGCCCGATCGTCAGGTCGCGGTCACCATCGACGACCTTCCGGCGGGCATGGCTGACCGCCTGCCCGCGGCCGACATCACGGCGATGACAGCCAAGTTGCTCGGGACGCTGCGCGATCAGAAAATTCCGGTCGTCGGCTTCGTCAACGAGAGAAAACTCTACAAGACCGGAGAAGTCGACGAGCGCATCAAGGTGTTGCAGATGTGGCTCGACTACGGATTTGAATTGGGCAACCACACTTTCAGCCACGCATCGTTGAACCAGGTCGGATTGAAAGCGTGGGAAGACGAGGTGATTCAGGGCGAGAGCGTGACTCGTCTGCTGTTGGCGCCGCGCAAAATGAAGCTGCGGTATTTCCGCCATCCCTATCTCGATACCGGACGCGACCTGCTCACGCGGCGCGAGGCGGAGGCGTTTCTGGTGGAACGCGGATACCGTATCGCTCCCATCACGCTCGACGGCTGGGACTGGATGTTTGCCGGACTGTACGAAGACGCGAAAAAACGCAACGACGCAGAATTCCAGCGGCAGATCGTAAAGGAATATCTTGCGTATCACGACGCGGTGTTCGCTTACTCCGAGCAGCTATCGCTGAAAGTTGTGGGCTACGAACCGAGGCAGATTCTGTTACTACACGCCAGCAATCTGGAGGCCGACCACATCGGCGAGTTGATGGACGTTCTGCGCAAGCGTGGGTATCGCTTCATCACGCTGGAGGACGCACTGAGCGATCAAGCCTACAGCCTGCCCGACACTTATGTGGGCGAAGAAGGCACAGGCTGGCTCGATCATTGGGCGATTACGCAGGGCAAGATTCCTCAGGGCGCGCCGGCGTTTCCGCAGTGGGTGATCGATCGCACCAAGGAGCTGCATTTGTCGACGGGGACGGTGACCGCGCCGACCGATCCTTACTAATTCTCCGGGTCGAGCGGTGGATAGGGCGTGCAAGTGTTGGTCTGCAATGAAAGCGTGATCTCTCCGCTTCGCTCATCGGATCCGTCGATCGAAATTTGAGGGGTTTCTCTCTGCCCGATGGGATAAGCAGTGTTTCCCACCACTCGGACCCCGCAGTCCTGCTCGGCGAAAAGCATGTAGTGTACATCGCGCAATATTGAGATCTTATAGACGCCTGGTGAGAGCTTTTCGGCATATAGTTGCTCACCATCACCGGCGCGAGCATGCACGTAGACGTCGTCAGGCACTGGCTTGTCCATCCAGTTGACCCGAACCTTGATCTCGCGCGTGGCTCTGTCAGGCTTGACTTGAATGTCGGCATTCAGTATCTGCTCGCCATCGCCGACCCCGACCCGAACCGCGGAGTTTAGGTCCGGCGCGCTCGGATAAAAGGTGCGCGCAAACGGCTCGTCCGGATCGGGTCGATCCGAGTTGTGCGCTACGAGTACATAGGTACCGGGCGCTACGTTCCTGAACTCAAAGTAGCCCTTGCCATCTCCTTGGTACTCCCACCACCCCATTTCTCTTTCGCTGTAACGGTCCGAACGAAACAAGGTGACACCCACGTTCTTGATGGGCACCCCGTCCGGCCCGACAACACGACCGCGAATTCGCCCCGTCGGCAGTGCCTCCAGGTCCGCCTGATAGCAGGCTCCTGCCGGAAGTTGGACTGGTGGTATCGGCTTGCTTAGAATTGACTGTGCCAGATCGAGATCGGTAGGCAGAACGGCCGAGAACCGATAGGTGCCCGCTGGAACGTCGTAAAACTTATAGACGCCTTTACTATCGGTCTTCACCGAGAGCCTCTTGCCTGCGCCAATCAATTCAACCGGGACATCTGGAAGCGGCTGGTCGTAGCCCTCGTACGATGTCGATGCATACGGCTGTTGCGTCCTCTCGAGACGGCCGTAGAGCGAGGCATATCGCTTCCCGTCTCGGCGCGCGCGCAGTTCTGAGAGCAGAGCTTGGGCCGATTCGATCGGCTGGGTCTCGCTGCAAATGCTGGCTGTCAGAGTACCCTTATTGTCGTAGGGGTTGACCAGATAGGTGTGGCCGAGTTGAAAGTGAGCGCTACAGTCGGCGCCACCGCGCCCCGAGTAAATATCTACCTGTTTGGCAGCGATTCCGTTGATGTTTTCCTCGACACGAAAGCGATAACGAGACGTGCCTCTCTGATCCGCACCCCGGCCTTCATCGGGTGGATTTTCGATGTCGGTGACCGTTCCAACGAAGACGGGTCCGCCTTCCTTCAGGCTCGGGCATTTTGATGGCCCCAATCGCGAGCAGGAGCAGCCCCACGAGGCTGGAGCCAGGAAAGACAGGAATGCCAGGACAACTGCGAAGAGACTGCAAGGTCGCGACATGCTTCCTCCGAGACCGCGTTGCTCTCAGTTCCGCGGTGAAGGCGTTGATCCGGAGCATTTATTGCGCGCCGCCTGCGATTGAGGGCACCAGCAGAACTTCGTCGCCTTCCTGGAAGGCGTAGGTTTGTCCGCCGAGGAAGCGGATGTCTTCTTCGTTCACGTAGATGTTGAGGAAGCGGCGAATCTGGCCTTTATCGTCGCGCAGGTGCGGCTTGAGTTCGGGGAATTTCTCGTCGAGGACGGAGAACAACTCGCCGAGATTCGTCGCCGCACAGGAAAGCGACCCTACGCCCGCGGTGTGGCGGCGCAAGGCGGTCGGAATTTGTACTGTGATCGGCATCGCTTACGCTCCTACGCCGGTCGCGACCACTCCCGGAATATCGGCGGGGACGTCGGCGACGCTCAGCTTCTGCTGCAAGTAGTTTTCAAACTCCGTTAGTTTCGGCGCGATGGCGCGTTCGGTTTCGTAGACGCCTTCCAGCACGTCGGTGGTCTTCAGGCCGTTGCCGGTGATGCACAGGACGGTTGTTTCTTCGGGCAGGATGCGATCCTGACGATACAGCTTGCCAGCTGTTCCGACGGTCACACCGCCGGCGGTTTCGGTGAATACGCCTTCAGTTTCCGCCAGCAGTTTGATCGAGTCGATCACTTCCGGATCGCTGACATCTTCGCTCCATCCGCCGCTACCTTTGATCACCTTGATCGCGTAGTGACCATCGGCGGGATTACCGATGGCGAGCGAGCGGGCGATGGTGTGCGGCTTCTGCGGCTCGATCTCGGAGCTTCCGGTCTTAACCGCAGTCGAAATCGGCGAGCAGCCGGTGGCTTGCGCGCCGAAGAACTTCACTTCTTTCGCTTCGACCAGGCCGAGCTTGACGAGTTCGTCGAACGCTTTCTTGATCTTGATGATCAGCGAACCGCCCGCCATGGGGCAGACAACGTTGTCGGGCAGGCGCCATCCCAGTTGCTCGGCGATCTCGAAACCGACGGTCTTCGATCCCTCAGAATAGTAGGGGCGCAGGTTTACGTTGACGAAGCCCCAGCGGTGCTCGTCGGCGATCTGCGAACACAGGCGGTTGACCTGATCGTAGTTGCCGGCAATGCGGACGACTTTCGCGCCGAAGACGTTTGTGCCGAGAATCTTTGCGGGCTCGAGGTCGGAAGGAATGAAGATCCAGGCCTTCAGTCCTTCGCGCGCGGCCTGAGCGGCGACGGCGTTGGCCAGGTTTCCAGTCGAGGAGCAAGAGACGGTGTCGAATCCAAAGGCCTTCGCCTGCGACAAAGCGACGGCGACCACGCGATCTTTGAAGCTCAGCGTGGGCAGGCAGACGGCGTCGTTCTTTATGTAGAAATTCTTCGCAGCCGCGGTCGTTCCACTCAACTGCTCAGCCAGGCGTGGAGCCTGAAGCAGTGGAGTGAAACCGACCGGCAGCCGCGATTCAAAGCCCTGGGGGAGGGGCAAAAGCTCGGAGTAGCGCCACATATTCGGCGGCCGCTGGGCGATACGCTCACGAGTGAAAGACGCTTTCAGCGCGTCATAGTCGTAGGCGATTTCCAGAGGGGAGAAACAGTCGTCGCAGATGGAGCGGGGCTGGTTTCCCCAGGTCCGTCCGCATTCCCGGCACCGCAGTTCGTAGTGAGACATGTAGCGACTCGCTTTCTTTCTGTTGCTAGCGAGTAGCCGAGGACGAGCTCGAAAAAGCGGCCTAAAAAGCGAAGGCCTCTTTTTCCTGGAATGGGAAAAGAGGCGTCGGGATGCAAATATGGCTCGCATGCCGAATCCCATGTTCCCTGTTTCCAGGAGAGAGTTGGCACCAAGCACCCGGGATATATGATCCCGGATCGGTTGCCGTGGCGTCACAGGGCTCGTCCCTCAGCCACTCTGCATGAAATTCAGGTCTGCTCCCACGTGAAGTGGAGGGCAAACTTGTTGTTAGGATGTTACAAAAAGGCCGGGACGCGCGTCAAGGGCAAAATGACTTTACCCGGCGCTGGCGCGGAAAGCTCTGGAATTCTCTTGCGCTTCGCCGGGCGATGGCTCGCTCCAGGTTTGTGATGTAAACCGTGACCCACCGTTGCCGCCCGTCAGCCGGAAATTTCCGACCATCTTCTGCAGATCGAGAGCCAAGCCGGTGAGATTCTGACAGGCCTGGGCCGAATGCTGGGTACCGTCGGAAGATTCTTTCACCAGCTTGGCGATCTGGTCCATGTTCTGGTTGATATCCTCCGACGCCTTGGACTGCTCGGTGGCCGCGGTGGCGATCTGCACAATCATCTCGCCGACGCGCTCCGACATCTCGATGATCTGTTTCAGCGAATCCCCGGCGCGGCTGGTAAATTGCACCCCCACTTCGACCTGCGCGCTCCCGGCCTGCATGGCGCCGATGGCCGTTTTGGTGCCGTCCTGAATGCTGGCGATCATCTGCGCGATTTCTTTGGTAGCGGAAGTTGTGCCCTCGGCCAGCTTGCGGACTTCGTCGGCGACGACCGCAAAGCCGCGGCCGTGTTCGCCGGCGCGGGCTGCTTCGATGGCGGCATTCAGGGCCAGCAGGTTGGTTTGATCGGCAATCTCGTCAATGACTCCGGCGATGCGGCCAATCTGGTCGGAACTTTTCCCCAGCTCTTCCATCTTCTTGGCGGTGCCTTGCACCGATTCCGCAATGGCACGCATTTTGGTCAGCACTTCTTCCACAATACCGCCGCCCTCGCGCGCGGTTTCCGCGGCGCGCCGCGAAGCTTCGGTTGCGGTGGCGGAATTCTCCGAAACTTGCCGTACGGTCGCCGACATTTCCTGCATGGCGACCGCGACGTTCGATGTTTGTTCGGTTTGAGCTTTCGCGCTCTGGGACTGCTCGCTCGCGGCCGAGGAGATTTCTTCGCTGGCGTTCGCAACCCGCTCGGCGGTGGTCGCGATCGTCCGGATCACATCGCGTAGATTGTTTTTCATGGTATTGAGCGCGAGGCTGGCTTGGCCGATTTCATCGGTGGAATCGACCTGCACGTCGTCGATTGCCAAATTGTTGGCGGCGATTTCCTGCATCTGAGCGAGCATTCTCGACATTGCGACCGATATCGCCCGCCCCATTGCCGTGGCCATGGCAAACCCCGCGACAACGGCACACACCAGAAAGCCGATAATCCAATACCGAGACGAAGCATAGAGTTCAGCCCCTTTGCGGGTGAAGTCGGCCGCGGCCTTGTCGTTCACGTCCACTTCCGCCTGCAGAGCGGTGGCGGCGGATTCGAAGGCGGTGTTGCCCTCGGACTGCGCCAGCACATTTGCCTGGTATTCGTTGTCCTTGGTGAGAGTCATGACCTGCGCGTGCACGGCAAGGTATTTCTCCCAGGCTTGCCGGAACTCCTGATCGAGGCCGCGTTCTTCTTCAGAGCTGAGCAGTGGCTCATATTGCTTTTCATGCTGCTGAATGTCGTCGAGCGCCTGCTGCATGGCGGCGTCCCACTTCTCTTTGTGTTCATAGGCAAGCAGGTAGCTCAGTTCCGAACGGCGCATGGCCGCGGTGTCATACTTGAGGCTGCCCAACAGCCGCACGGAAGGCATTTGATCGCGGACAATCTGCTCCGTGGTACCGTTTACCCGGGAGACTTGCACCAGCGAAAATATACCTAGCCCGATCATCAATATTTCGATGATGCCGAAGGCAACCGCCAGCTTCTTGCCGGTGTTCAGGTTGCGAAACCAATCCATGGTGCCGCCTTTCGCCTTTCCCGCGAAGATCTTGCCGCGTGGGATAACGAACTGGTAATCCCTGACCCCGATGGGCCCGCGTACGCGGGACAATTAGGACTCTTATCGGCAGGATGGACCGGGCGCTTGAGCGCGGCGTCAATGAGGGGAGGGCGCCCTTTCTTATCAAGGAGTGCCGTCCAGAGGGTAGGATAGCTAGGCCCGGTCTGAGCAGGTGCAGCTTCTGGCAAAGAATCGGAGAAGAAAAGAATGAACAGACGTCAATCGTGCGTCGCCGTGTTGCTCATCGCCGTAGCGCTCGTGGCGGCAAGCGGAATTGCAACGGCCGAGGATTCGTGCGACAAGCTGATGAGCGTCGCCATCCCGGACGCCAAAATCACGTTCGCGCAAACGGTTGAGGCCGGGACGTTCGCTGGACCGCGCTCGCCATACGCCAGTCGCGACCTGACTCAGCCGTATAAGAACGTTCCCGCCTTTTGCCGCGTAGTGGTGGACGCGAAACCGAGCCCCGACTCCGACATTCGGATCGAAGTCTGGATGCCCAGCGAAGGCTGGAACGGCAAGCTGCAAGGCCTTGGCAACGGCGGGTTCGCGGGCATGATCGACTACCAGCCAATGGGCGCGGCGGTGAGCAGGGGCTACGCCGCGACCGCAACCGACGCCGGCCACCAGGGATCGCCCGGCGACGCCAGCTGGGCGCTGGGACATCCCGAGAAAGTCGCCGACTTCGGTCATCGTGGCATCCACCAGATGACGCTGGTCGCCAAGGCAACGGTGAACGCGTTCTATGGGAAGAATGCGCAGCGCTCTTACTTTGTTGGATGTTCCGATGGCGGCCGCGAGGCGCTGATGGAGGCGCAGCGGTATCCCGCGGATTACGATGGCATTCTGGCCGGCGACCCGGCCAACAATTGGACGCCACTGTTCGCCACCGCCGTGTCGGACACGCAGGCGCTGACCCTTGATCCCGCGAGCTTTATTCCGCCGGCGAAGATTCCCGCCATATCCGCCGCGGTGTTAGCGGCCTGCGATGAACTGGACGGCGTTCGCGACGGGATCCTGAACGATCCGCGGGAGTGCCACTTCGATCCGGCAACCATCCAGTGCAAAGCGGGCGAGGATACCGACAAGTGCCTGACCGCGCCACAAGCCGCTGCGTTGAAGAAAATTTATGGCGGGCTGCGCGATGCGAAAGGCCACGTGCTTTTCCCCGGATTCTTGCCCGGCGCGGAAGATGGACCGAGCGGCTGGGGATTGTGGATTACCGGCCCGGCCCCGGCCAGGAGCGTGATGGCGTTCCTCGGGTTCGGCTTTTTCTCCAACATGGTTTACGAAGACTCGGGCTGGAATTACAAGACGTTTACAGTGGAGGGAGGCTTGAAAGCCGAGGAGGAAAAAACAGCGAGCGCGCTGGACGCGGTCAACGCGAATCTAGGGCCGTTCAAGGCGAGAGGCGGGAAGCTCATTCTGTATCACGGATGGAATGATCCTGCGATTCCGGCCCTGAGCACGGTCAATTACTACGAGAGCGTCGTCGCACAAATGGGACAGCGCGACGTAGATTCCTTCCTGCGCCTGTATATGGTCCCGGGCATGCAACACTGCATTAACGGCCCCGGTGCCGACTTTTTCGGGCAGTTCGGCAGGTCCTTAAATGACGATCCGCAGCACAGCGCGGACGCTGCTCTGGAGCAGTGGGTGGAGAAAGGGACCGCGCCTTCGACAATCATTGCCTCGAAATACGCGGCCGGCGACTGGCAGCATCCGAAGATGACTCGTCCCCTGTGCGTGTATCCGCAGGCCGCGAAGTACAAGGGTAGCGGAGATACGAACGACGCGGGGAGTTTCGTGTGTGCGGCAGGAAAGAAGTAGCAGAGCGGCGGCGGCCGTCAATTGGGGTTCTCAATCAACAATCAGAAATCAACAATCAGCAATGCTCTTCACCGGCTGTACTGATTTTTCTTCTTGTCCTCGTGGCGCTCCAGGCCGAGCTGAATCAGCCGGTCGATCAAGTCTGCGTAGGCCAGGCCGGACGCGGCCCACAGCTTGGGATACATGCTGATGGCGGTGAATCCCGGCATGGTATTGATCTCGTTCAAGTAAATCTTCCGCGTTTTCGGATCCATGAGGAAGTCAACGCGCGCCAGGCCTGAGCAATCCACTGCCTGGAACGCCGCCACGGCCAGGTCCTGAACTTTTTTCGTTTCGGCTTTGCTGAGCTTCGCCGGAATAATCAGCTGCGAACCTTCGTCGACATATTTTGCGGTGTAATCGTAGAACTCCTTGCCGGGGACGATTTCGCCGGGAACTGATGCGACCGGCTCGTCATTGCCCAGCACGGAGCACTCGATCTCCCGGGCTTTTTCCTTCTTGCCGCCCACGCCTTGCTCAATCACAATTTTGCGATCAAACTTGGCCGCTTCTTCAATCGCGGGACCAAGTTCCTTGCGGTTGTGCGCCTTGCTGATGCCCACGGAGGAGCCCAGATTCGCCGGCTTTACGAATACCGGGTAGGTCAGCTTGCTTTCGACCCGCTTCTGAGTCTTTCTTGGATCGTTCTCCCACGCGCTGCGCAGAATCGTGACGTGCTTCACGATCGGAATTCCGGCAGCGATGAACAACGACTTCATGATGTCCTTGTCCATGCCCGCGGCCGATCCGAGCACGCCGGCGCCGACGTAGGGAATGTCGGCGAGTTCGAGCAGACCCTGGATGGTGCCATCCTCGCCGAACGTGCCGTGCAGCACGGGAAAGATCACGTCGACATTGATGGCGCGGTCGGCGGCGCGGCGCGCGAGGGCGGCATCGGTCTGGAAGGGCACCAGTCCGCGCTGCCGGTGCAGCGGTTCCGGCGGCACGACCACGGCTTCGCCGCGCGCGAGGACTGCGGCCGGCTGCGTCGTATCCGGATCGCCGGCGCGCAGGTGGCGGGGTTCGAGCATGAGTTTGCCGGTCAGCAGTCCCTCGGCGTGCTCCGCTGTGAGCCAGCGGCCGTCTTTCGTGATCCCGATGGGCACGACCTCGTATTTCTCTTTATCAATCGCGTTAAGGACCGAAGCGGCCGAAAGCAGCGAGACTTCGTGCTCACCGCTGCGCCCGCCGAATAGGATGCCGACTCGAAGCTTTCTCATGACCTTCCAGTGTGGACGTTGAGGAAGTTCCGCGTCAATCGCAGGGATGGTTCGGGTTTGCGGGTGCGCGAACCTACTTCGCCTCGGGAGTAGACCAATTGTCCAAACGCTTCTGCGCGTCCGCCAGCTGAGCGGGAGTCATCTCGGCGGCGATTATTTCCGCTTTGGCCTGGCTGTGTTCGAAACCGCCGCGCTGCGCCAGCGCGTACCAAACGTAGGCCGCGACATAATTCTCACGATTGCTTCCATTGCCGTAGGTACGCTCGCCCATCTGAAATTGCGCCTCGGGCAGCCCATCGCGCGCGGCCCGCTCGAGCATGGCCAGTCCCCGGTCTTCGTCCTTAGGAATGTCTCTTCCCGCAAAGAAGGCGTTCGCCAGTTCGAATTCCGCAGCCGCGTCACCGGTCTTGGCTCTTTCCGTCAACTGAAGAATCTTGTTGTTGCCGATGAGCTTGAACTGCACGCTGAGAGTCAGATGAGTCACCACCGGGCGGCCATTTCTGCGACCCGGCTCAAAAGTCCACTTGCGAACCGCTTCGACCGCTTTCTCGTCGAGACCCATGCCGAGTTTTTTGATCACGACGATGTTGCTGGTTCTGCCATCGGCGCCGATGATGACCGACACCACGCACACGCCCTCACGCTTGGCTTGCCGGGCTTCCTCGGTGTAGTCGGGCGCCGGGGTGTAGATGCCGCGTGCTTCAGTTTCTGCGGGACCACTTCCTGCCGCAGCCGCCTTGTTACTGAGCGACACGCCTTCAGGTGTGGTCAGGCCTCGATGTTGCAGCCGGGCGCGCTCGCCTTCGAGTCGCCGCTCGGTCTGCAGAACATTTTCGACTTCAGCGGTCTGTTCCGGTGTGTGCGCCATTTTCAAGGCAAGTTCCAGGGCTGCGCCCGCTTCTTTGTTCTTGTTCATCCGAATGAGAATGTTGGCATAGTCGATGCGGTACTCTACGTTGCCCGGGTCCAGGTCGAGCGCTTTCTGCAGCCAGCCGCGGGCTTCGTCGTACTTCTTGCCTTGCGTGGTGAGCAGAAGTCCGAGCCCATAGTAGGCGGGGGCGAACGACGGATTCAGCTTGATGGCTGTACGCAGGCTGCTCTCGGCGCGCGATTGCAGGGCGGCATCGGGCAATCCTTTCCTAATGACTGCGCCGGCGAAATAGTAGTTTGCGATTAAGCTCCCGGGATCGAGCTTGAGCGCTTGCTCATACCATTTACGCGCTTCGTCATAATTGTCGTTGCGAAATGCGATCAATCCCAGGCTTTCACGCGCCGAGACACTGGCGGGATCGTCGTGCAGCACGCCTTCCAGCAACGTCTGAGCATCACTATCCCGCTGATCGTAGGCCAGAAAGTCACCGCGCACGGTGTCCACCTGCGTCTGAGTCAGAGTTCGCATGGTGAACGATGAATCGTCGACATCGGTTGCGCCAGCCACGTGCTGCGGCTCGAAGTCTTCGTTCATGATGGATTTCTGCAAATCCGTCTGCAGTTGCGTTAAATCGCCGAAGGACTGAGTGGCGGCCGCCACCGAATCGGCGTTCTTGTGGACAAGGTCGAGATAATCCTGCACTCGATGGGTGCCCTCGCGCGCATCCTTCATCTCAAGGTAGTGTGTAAGCGCCCACGACTCGCCGTAGAAGATCGAGCCCTTATCTTCTTCATGGTAGTAAGGCGAGTGTGTGTCGATGGCGAGCAACGTGGGCAGCGGCAGCAGCGGCGTGCGCTGGAGAAGTTGCCACGTACCGGCATCGAGCTTGCCGACGATGACTTCGTTGTCGAGAATTTCTGCCGTCTGGTAGAACTCGGCCCATCCCTCGGTGAGCCACAGCGGCATCCACTGGGCGGTGCGGCTTTGAACGAAGTGAGCATACTCGTGATAGATGGGCGCATAAGGATGCTGCCCGGGAGCGTTCAACAGAATCAAAACGTAATTCTTTTCGGGAGCATGCAGGAACAAGCCGACGATATTCATCTGCCCTTTGCCCAGGTAGACTGCGGGTTCGAGAGCTTGAAAATTTTTCTTGTCCTGTACCGCCAGCACGACGAAGGGGGTGGCGGTGTCGATGTTCGCGTCGGGAAGAACTCGCGCGAAGACGGAACGCATTCGCTCGAACTGCAGGGCGGCGCGGCGGGCTTCCTTCTCGGGGGCGTTGCTGATTACCGAAAAATGGGGAGTACTTACTTGAAGCCAAGTGTCGGCCTGAGCGCCTGCGGGAACGGCAAAGGCGGCGAACAGGAACAGCGAGACAAAGTACCGGCGGAGCATGGCGCGATATAGAGATATACCGAGAAAGAAGGCCGCGTCAATCGAGCCAGGAGACTCAAAGAATTTTCTTTCCGAACGCGGAAAGGGCGAGTTCGACTGCCAGATCGGCGGTGCGGTTGTGTTCGTCGATCACGGGATTCACTTCGACGATCTCGAAACCCAGCAGGCGGGCGTGATCGGCGATGATCTCCATGGCCAGGTGAGCCTCGCGATAGGTCGCGCCGCCGCGCACGGGAGTGCCGACGCCCGGCGCATCTTCAGGATCGACCCAGTCCATGTCGAGCGAGATGTGGTAACCAGCGGTGCCGCGTCCGGCCAGGCGCAGCGCCTCTTCCATAACGGTGCGCATGCCGCGCTCGTCAATGTCGCGCATAGTGAAAACACCGATGCCGGCCCGCCGCACGTTTTCCTTCTCGACGGCGTCAATATCGCGCACGCCAACCAAAACACAATTCTCCGGCCTCACTTTCGGCGAGAAGTCGAAAATATTTCCCAGTTCCGAAGGCCACAGGCCCATCAGCGCGGCCAGGGGCATCCCGTGCACGTTGCCGCTGGGAGACGATTCGGGTGTGTTGATGTCGGTGTGCGCGTCGATCCAGATCAGGCCGACCCGCTGATTCTGCCGCCGGTAGAATTCAGCGACGCCCGAGACGGTGCCGACCGCCATCGAATGGTCTCCGCCAAGAGCAAGCGGAACCTTTCCGGCCTCCAGAGTTTTGACCACCAGCTCGGCATGCTTGGTGCACGTGGCCGTGATCTCTTTCAAGTACTTGGCGTGGGGGTCGCCCTCTTTCTTCTGCTCTGGAATGGCCACGGGCACGTTACCCGCGTCTTCCACTTCATGCCCGAGCGCCTCAAGGCGCGCTTCGAGCCCGGCCACGCGCACGGCCGACGGCCCCATATCGACCCCGCGCCGCGACTGGCCAAGGTCGAGCGGCACGCCGATCACGCGTATTTTTCGAGGGATGATGTTAGTGGAGGCGGAGATGGTGGTCATCATAGGATCAATCGACGGGGATTGGAACCATTGAGTGATTGGATCATTGAGCGATTAAAAAACGCAACTGCCCTGGAACGTTCAATCACTCGATTCAACCAATCTCTCAATCAGTCAATTTTTCACGGATACAGCCGGTACAGCATCCTCGGAAATGGAATCGTCTCGCGCACATGCTCGAGGCCGCAAATCCACGCCACGGCGCGCTCAATGCCCATACCGAAACCGCCGTGCGGAACGCTGCCGAACTTGCGCAGATCGAGATACCACTTGAATGCCTCCTCGGGTAAGCCGTGCTCATGAATGCGCTGCAGCAGCAACTCGTACGAGGCCATGCGCTGCGAGCCCCCGATAATTTCGCCGTAACCCTCGGGCGCGAGTACGTCGACACAGAGGGCCAACTCCGGACGCTGCGGATCGGGCTCCATATAAAACGCCTTCACGCTCGCGGGATAGCGATGCACCATCACCGGCTTGTCAAACTGCGCAGAAAGATAAGTCTCGTCCGGCGAGCCCAGGTCGCCGCCCCATTCGAATTTTGATTCGAGCGCGCCCTTGGCGTGGCCCTCCTGCAGATTCTTCACCGCATCGTCGTAGCTGATGCGCGGGAACGGCGCCTCGATTTTTTCCAGTTTCGAAATATCGCGGCCAATGGTTTGCAAATCGGCCCGCCGCTTCTCCAGGCAGCGTTTCACGATGAAGGTGATGAGGCCCTCGGCCAGTTCCATCACGTCATCGAGTTGAGCGTAGGCGACTTCTGGCTCAACCATCCAGAACTCGGTGAGATGCCGGCGTGTCTTGGATTTCTCCGCACGAAACGTTGGGCCGAACGAGTACACCTTACCCAGAGCCATCGCCGTCGCTTCCACATAGAGTTGGCCCGACTGCGTAAGAAACGCCTGCTCGTCGAAGTAGTCGACGGGAAAGAGCGTGCTAGTACCCTCGCATGCCGCGGGAGTAATGATCGGCGGATCGGTCAGAGTGAAGCCGCGCTCATCGAAAAAGTCACGCGCCGCTTTGATGATCTCAGCCCGCACCCGCAGAATCGCCGCCTGCCGCTGCGATCGCACCCACAAGTGCCGATGCTCCATGAGAAAGTCGGTGCCGTGCTCCTTGGGCGTAATCGGATACGGCGACGACTCCGGCACACGCTGCACGACCTGCACGTTCGCGACGTCAAGTTCGTAGCCGCCGGGGGCACGCTTGTCGGCGCGAACTTTGCCTTCGACGATCACGCTCGATTCCTGAGTGAGAGTCTTGATGGCGTCGAACACTTCGGGGGCGACCGCGTTTTTCGGGACGACGCCCTGAATAATCCCCGAGCCATCGCGAAATTGCGGGAACAGCAACTTCCCGCTCTCGCGCAGGTTGTAGAGCCATCCGCGGATGGTGACCGACTGGCCTTCGTGCCTGCCGATTTCTGCGATGGTGGTAACAGGTGAAGACATAAATAATTGAGTCATTGAGAGATTGAGTCATTCAGTCATTTTCAAAGCCTGGGCGGAGGTTATTCCCAATGACTCAATCCCTCAATCTCTCAATCACTCAATGTCCCTATGCCGTTTCCAGCTTCTCGAACGTCTCCGCCAGCTTCTCCAGCGGATTCACTTTCTCGTCTTCTGCAAGTTCCAGCAGCAGGGGCGGCGTCTGCGGTGCCGACCGCAGCAACTCCATCGCTTCTTTCCAGTCAATGGTTCCCTGTCCGGGCCACAGGTGCGAATCCTTATTCTTGTCGTTGTCATGAACATGAGTCGAGCATATGTGGCTGCGCAGAATCTCGAACCCTTGGCTGACTCCGCCTTCCATATGCGCGTGCCCGAAGTCGAAACAGACGCCGACGTCGTCGAAGTGTGCCCCACGGATCATCTCGACCAGGCGGTCGGGGGTCGAAATTTCGTTAGGAATATTTTCCAGGAGAATCCGCACCCCGAGCGGCTTGGCAAAGGCCCGCAGATGTTCGATCGAGGTCATAGCCGCTTCAAACTTCTTCTCGCTGAAACTCTCATTGGGCGCGCCCAGGTGCTGCACCAGGAAGCGGAACGGAATCTGCTCGGCAATTTCGAGAGCGCGCTTGATCTCATCCATGGCCTCGATACGCGCGGCACGATCGATTGACGCAACATTGACGGGCGGAGCACCGGCGCGTCCCCATTCATAGTCGGCGTAGAGGGGCGAGTGTACGGAGTTCAGCGGGATCCCGCTGCCTCGGAACCAGTCGGCAATTTCCTTGACGTGCGCCTTGCGGTTGGCGTAGTCGAGATGCTGACGCGCGGCGAAAATTTCCACCGCCTGCACGCCGCTTCGGGCCAGCCCATCCAGAATTCCAGGATGCAGCCGCTCTTTCACGAACAGATAAGTTGAAACCGCTCTCTGCATGCGCGTCCCTTGGGGAATTGTTGATTGTTGATTGCTGATTGCTGATTGCTGATTGAAAACCCAACGCTCGGGCGTCTTTGACTTTCAATCAGCAATCGACAATCAGCAATCAACAATTCCTTTCTAGTACCCTACAGCCTTTCCGCCGTTGCGCCCATCGCTGGCGCCCAGCCGGTCGCCAGTCTTGGGGTCGATAGCAATGCACTCCGCGTCGCTCCAGTATGGCGCAAACTCCTCCCCATAGTGCAGCCCGATCTCAATGTTGTAGCCCATCTGCCGCAGAGCATTGAGTGTGTCTGGCGAGAACCATTTTTCCACGCTGACCACGTCGGGCATCCATTGATTGTGGAAGCGGGGCGCGTTCACCGCCTCCTGAATGTTCATGCCGTAATCCACAACGCCCATGAAAACATTTGCCACGGTGGTGATGATCTTCGAACTGCCCGGCGAACCCAGCACCATTACAATCTTTCCATCGCGCACCACGATCGTCGGCGTCATCGACGAGAGTGGACGCTTCCCCGGCCCAATGGCATTGGCACTGCCCTGAATCAGGCCGTCGGCGTTTGGCGCACCCGGCTTCGCCGAAAAATCATCCATCTCGTCGTTCAGAAGAAATCCCAGACCGTTTGCGGTGACGCGCGATCCGAACCAGTCATTCAGAGTCGTGGTTACGGCCACGGCATTGCCGTCCGCGTCGACCACCGAGTAGTGCGTTGTGTGGTTCGATTCGCGAGCAGCCATACCCGGAGGATGCTCCGCCGCGTACTGTTCCAATTCATTGAACACCGCTGGGCGTTTCAGGTCCTTGCTAGGGCTGGCGTGGGTTGCGTCGATGGTCTCACGCCAGGCAGCGGCATACTTTTTGTCGAGAAGCTGCGCCTCGGGAATCTTGGCAAAATCCGGATCGCCCATAAACTCGGCGCGATCAAAGAATGCCCGCCGGAAGGCCTCGATTGTGAAATGAATTGACTGCGCCGAGCGGTCGCCCATACTGGCCAGATCGTAGCCTTCAAGAATATTCAGCGACTCAATCAGAACCGTTCCGCCGGACGATGGCGGAGGTGCACTGATGACCTCATATCCCCGATACGTCCCACGCACCGGCTCGCGCTCTTTCACTTCGTAGTGCGCGAGATCGTCGGCAGTGATCAGTCCTCCGCCTTTCTGCATCGCCGCCGCGAGTTCTCGCGCCAGGACGCCGTGATAGAAATCGTCGGGCTTCTCCGCGATCCGCTCCAGCGTGCGCGCCAAGTCCGGCTGACGAAAAATCTCTCCCGGCCTGTAGTAGTCACCATTGCGCTGAAATACCCGGTGCGATTCGGGGAACTCGGCAAGATGGCGGTCATGCAAACCCTCGGCCTCTTCCCAAGTGAGCGCATAACCATCGCGCGCCAGCTTGATCGCGGGAGCCATCACCTGCTTCAGGGTGAGCTTGCCGTACTTCTTTTCGGCGTAGACCATGCCCGCAACCGACCCCGGCACCCCAATCGACTTGTAACCGATTTCGCTGGCGCCGGGGATGAGGTTGCCCTGCGCGTCCACATACATGTCGCGGGTCGCGGTCGCGGGCGCCTTCTCGCGATAGTCGAGGAAATGCGCCTGACCGTCGGCCATGCGGATGAGCATGAATCCGCCGCCACCGATATTTCCCGGCGGGCGAATGCACCACCGCCAGGGCAAATCCCGTAGCCACGGCGGCATCCACGGCATTGCCGCCGGCCTGCATAATATCCGCGCCGACTCGAGACGCCAGTTCCTGCGTGCTCACCACCATGCCGTGCTGGGCGTGAACCGGATGCGTCGAGGCTGAGACGCAGGGCGTTGCTACGGCCGCCAGGGAGCCCATCAGCAGCAAAATCAATAATTTATGCCGGGATCGCATGCGAGATCGAAGAGTCCGGAATTGCGGGGACTCTTGAGGCTAGCCGAGCGGGACGAGCAGAGTCAAATCCGCCTCCATCTGACTTTGACTCCGGCAACCTCGGGAGACATTGCCGTGGCCCACTCTATCTGAGTTGCATTTCCTTCCTACACTATGGAACAGCGGGTGCCCGTCCTTGCGTTCTTGGCAAGAGCCTGCCCTGAGTGGACATGGGCCTGTGGCCCACCAAAGGATATGAAAACCCTGGGTGCCCCATTTCTCGCGCGTACTTTGCGCGAGAAAGCCTGCCCTGAGCTTGCCGAAGGGTGGGACTCCCGAGAAGCGGAACCCTTGATTTGTCATCCTGAGCGAAGCACGCCAGCGAGCAAAGCGAGCTGGCGCGTGCAGTCGAAGGATCCCTACCCAGCCGTTGCCCTCTCGCCCGCCTCAAGGAGTTCTCCCGGGGGTGCCGATAGCCTGCCCTGAGCTTGCCGAAGGGTAGGGATTTTCGACAGAGCGGAGTCGAATGGACTATTCACTTCTTGGGAACACCGTATTGAAAGATCACAGGTACCCCATCCTTCGCGTGCTTTTCGCGAAGGGTGGGCCGCTCAACTGCGTGCGTCCAGCGATGCAGACCCAATCTTTTTCCACAGCCGTCCACAGCAGAAAATCCAAGCACGATTGTGCATTTGACGCAGCAAAGGACTGGAGGCTAGAGTGCAAGACAGCCGTGACAGGAAGAAAAAACGGGCCGGGAAGAACTCCCGGCCCAAACTCAAAACTTCCGAGCTCTTAGAGCGAGTTTGCGAATCTTGTCGCCTAATGCGTCAACAGAGTAAAGCGTTGACCGCACAGTCTCGGCAGCTACGACGAGAACTTCTGGGGAGACAGGACCACGAATCGATTCAATGAGCAGTAGATCATTTCTGCCCAGTTCGCACAGTGCTTCATGCTGTGCTTGGAGAGTTTCGCAAAGTTGGAGTAGTATCTCGTTGGAGTCGCTCTGCATGCGACGCCTTTCTATTTGTGCGGAGGCTGGGTGAGTTGAACACCATTCCGGCAAGGGAATTGCGGTTTTTAAGACCGCTCCTGGTACCGACCAGTCAGCCTCCGCGCTCAATGGCGGCATACTAACAGCCCAATTATTGGTGCACCCCTGTGGAACACTTTAGGGTTGTGGGAAAAGGTGTTAACACCTAAGACGCCAGTGCTTTAGCCTGTGCTGGACTTTTGACCACTCTGGACCACTAGGATTTGAACAATGGCGAAGAAGAGCCTCAAAGTAGACCGTGAGCAATTCGAGGGAATCGTGAAGAACCTCATCCACTCCGCCCCGGTGAAGCGGGAGGACGTGAAGGTGTCGAAGAAGAAACCGCAGAAGTTAATCCCGCCACAGAAGTGACAAAGGCTTCAGTTTTGCACCCCAGCAAACTTAGGAAAGCCGCTGGCGTCGTCTTCAAACTTCAATATTTTGCGGTACAGGCACTCAGTCTCCGTTAGAAGCTGAACCTCGATGGTTTGAATTTGCTCCAGAATGGCATGGCTCTCCCCTTCGCGGACTCGTCTCTTATATGCGCCAATTCTTGCAGGTGAGGGGCGCACAGATCGCGCCCACAGATTACACTCTTCGGCTTCCGGCGATGGAGAGAAAAACAAGAGTAGCTGCCGTGGAGAGTTGGCCGAGAATAGTGCGTATAACTGCTCATCTGGCCACCATGCTACATTGGAAAGGTCTAGCACAATGTGTCCGTCCGGATGTTTGAAGATCAGCCGCCCCTTTAACGTTGGCGTCCGCAACTTCTGCCCATCAACGTGCTCGTTCTCGAAAATCGCGCAAGCGGTCTTTATGGACTGCCCCACAAAATTCGTATTGGTTGCCACCTCCACATCTAGGAACTCAATGTTGCAGCGCGGCTCATCTTTTGGGGTCGGAGAAGCAGTTCCTGTCGTTTGGGTGTTTGTGGAATTCCCGATATTGTCTAGTCGATTTTCGATGTGTATACGCGGTGATTCAGCTTCTTGATGTGGCTTTCTCGCCGCATCAATTACAGCTCCAATAATGGCGATCACGACCATGGCAACTGCTGCGCCAACGCATAGATAAAACAGGTAGGGATGTCCAATGAACCATCCATTGGCATTGGCAATCGTGATTGCGGCTCCAAAGAACATGCCAGCCAGCGCGACAGGGATTCCAACTTTAGGTTTCATCCCGCTTTATCTGCGGGCAGACTCCTGCTATGCTTTTCTCGGAGTCGCCCAACGCCTCCTGATCTTGAAATCTCACTTAAACAGGCCCGACGGGAATCGGGCCTGTTTAGTTTTTTAAGGCCGAATAAATGGAGTGAAAGCGTTCTCCTCGACTAGCTTCGCATAGGGTAAGTTCCGCGCCAGTGCCATCCGCCGCACCGTCATCCCAAACAAATCTGCCGCTTTCCGATTGTTGAACCGGAAGGAGAACTCATTCAAGTAGCGCTGAAGATGCTTTAAGGAGACCTTGTGGAAGGCTCCCATGATTCCCCTCTTGAACAGGGAGAACGCGGATTCGATTGTATTCGTGTAGATCGGGCCTTGCACGTAAACATGGTCTTTGTGCCGGATCGTGTGATGCTGCAATTCGTGAATGCCCGCAGTCTTCAGCGCCGGGGGATAGGCGGTCCATTCGTCAGTGATGAGCATCTTCACGTTCGGGTCAATGTGATCCTGCATGTGCTTTGCCAGTAATTCCGCGCTTGCATCTACGGTGTGGATGAAGCGCAGATCGCCGCCGCGCTCCCGGATTCCCACCACGCATTCCTTGTTGAATTTCTTGCGGCGATGGCCTTTCTGTTTCCCGCCGATGTAGGTTTCGTCCATTTCCACGACGCCTGTCAGCTTCGGCGGATTCGCCTCTGTCATGGCCTTGCGGATGCGGTGCGCCAGATACCATGCGGTGCGGTATTGCACACCGAGAGCGCGGGAGAGTTGCGTCGGCAGAGATTCCCTTTTTCGATTCGGTGATCAGCGCAATGGCGAGGAACCAATGCGTCAGGGGCAGGTGGGTGTCATGGTAGACGGTGCCCGTGGTGGCGGTGAACTGAAAACGGCAGTCATTGCACTGGTAGAGTTCGCGGTCGGGAGAGCGCTTGCCAGTCTTTTTGTTGAGCTTGCCCTTCGCGACAATCCGCGAAATCCTCAGCGATTCACACGATACACACTTGACTCCATCCGGCCAGCGCATATGCTCTAGGAAGCTGAGGCACTTCGCTTCGGTGTTTAGCTCTTTGTGAATGTCTAACAGGTTCATGATGGGCGCTCCCGACTACAGGCCCATCATGGCACAAAAGAGCATGATGTGTCAAGTGCATAATCGTGAATCCAATTCGTGTGACGGACAACCTTGACTGAGAAAATGCGAAAGCGCACGCTGGAGGGATGCGCGAAAGCTCGACAAATCATTTCTCCACCATCCCGCCCTTGGACTCCGATGCTAAGTCCTTATTCCGAAATATTTTAGCTGTAAGTCCTTGCGGCTCAAGATTTTGGCGAGGTCGCGGCCGATTCGCGCCCGCAAGTTGCTTGCAATGAGTATTTTACGGAAAACAGCGAAAAAAATTCGAGGTGCACATCAACGGTCGGGTGGCCCTCCCCCACTCCAGTTAACGAAAACCCACCACGCTCTTCGACAATGGCGGAAACGCCAGCGCCCACACCGATCAGGGTTCACGCTGAGTCAGCTTTACCGTCGCTTCCGCGATCCGCTCCTCTTCGCCGCGACCTTCTTCGCCGTAATTTTTTTCGCCGTGTTTTTGCTGCGATGCGGCCGGGCACGCTTCGGCGCCTTCGCCGCCACCATCTCGTACGATTGCCGGATCAGGTCCTGCAGTTCATCGCCGCGCAGCGCGTCCAACCGGTCGAGCATCACCCAGTGGTAGCGCCCGACATACGGAGCCGGATGAATATCCTCCCGCTCAATCAATTCCGCGAACGTCTCGGGTGTGCACTTGAAGGTCAACCGGATGTGGTCCAGTCCCACAACCGCGAACATCTTCGCTCCGACTTTGAAACACAAGGCATCGCCCCATTGCAGCTTTTCCGTGGTGTCGGGGAACGCCAGACAATACTTGCGAATCTCGTCTACATTCATGGATTGCTTCCTCGTCTGACGTGGCTCGTCAGCCCCTCTGGCGCTCAGAAGGACCTTCAGCTTACCCCGAGTATTCGTCAGCGTCCAATCCTCGGACCCAGCAGTTCTGATATATTTTCGGGCCAAGCTTTTTCCCGCCAAGCTCAAGGAGGACTCGCCCCGTGGACATTCATGGCGTCGCGCCGCTGCTGCAGGTTTTCGATATGCCCACCGCGATCCGGTTCTACCGCGATGCGCTGGGCTTCACGATTTGGGGATCGTCGGAGCCGGGAGACAACTGTAATTGGTGCGGCCTCCGGTTGAACGGCTCGGAGGTGATGCTCAATACCGCCTACGAGGCCGACCGGCGGCCAGCCGCGCCCGATCCGGCGCGGGTAGCCAGCCATGGCGACACCTGCCTGTTCTTCGGTTGCAAAGATCTCGACGCCGCTTACCAACACCTGCGCGCCCATGGCGTCAGTTTGAAAGAGCCGAAAATCACGCTCTACGGCATGAAGCAATTGTGGTTCAGCGATCCCGACGGCTATGGACTCTGCTTGCAATGCCCTGCGACCCAGCAAACTCACGATCAGTGGGTGGATGCGTATGGGATTGAACCGAGGACCGTTGCATAGCTCATCGCAGTTACGGACCGCATCGTCGTTAGGCACGATGTTAAGCTCGATGTTAGGCTCGATCTACGAACTGCAGCAGCCTTAGCTTAACCCCCGGCCACTCCGCAGCGACAATCGAATACCGCACCGAATCGCGTGGGATGAAGTCTGCGGCCATTCGGTGGACGCGGAGAATTCCCTCGAATTGCCCGCCGATGCGTTCGAGCGCGGCGCGGGAACGCTGGTTACGGGCGTCGGTGTGAAAGCAGACGCGGAGCACTTTCCACAGTTCGAAGGCGTGCGCGAGCATCAGCAGTTTGGCCTCGGTATTGGCGGCGGTGCGAATCGCGGAACGCGTCAGCCACGTGTATCCAATCTCGCATGCGTCAGGAACGCTGCGCCCGTGCGAGGGATGGTCCGGCGGCCATGCCCATCGCTCGATGTTCCAGAAGCGCGTCGAACCGATCACCGCGCCGCCGACGACATTGATTATCGCGAAGGGCACCGCGCTGCCAGCGTCTCTCCATGCCAGGGCGGTGTCGACATAAGCGTTGGCCTCGGCCTTCGTTCGCGGAACCGGACTCCACTGGTAAAGCGAAGGATCGGCAGCAGCAGCGGAGACGAGGCCGTCGACGTGACGGTGCTCAAGCGGCTCCAGCCGAATGTGGCGGCCTTGCAGAAGGGGACAGTCGGTGGTCATTCCTCCCACTATGCAATGAGTTCCGGCGCGACCGCAAATGAGACTTGCCGATTCTCGTAGCGGCGGCGTCTTGCCGGCCCTGCCCAAAGCTTGTCGGCGCGACGTCCTAGCCCTGAGCGTGGGTGGCGGGGATGCCCGCCGCACAGCTAGCGGGGCGGCCGCACAACGAGTCGCAACACAAATAAATGCTTCCGGGCTTCGGGCGCTGGTGGCAAAATAGCAGCCCATGCGCAACCTCCGATTTATTCTGCTCTCCTTGTTCTTGTGCGCGTGGCACCCGATCGCATCGGGCGCGGCCGCGCCCCGCACTCTGCGCTACACGATCTCGACCAACGGCACCATCGCTGGAAACGAAGTCGACACCTTCACGGCCGATGGCCGCGTCGAGGCGACCTTCGAGTTCAACGATCGCGGACGCGGTCCCAAGGTTAAGGCCGTCTACCTTCTCGACTCCGGGAGTATGCCGATCAAAATCGACGAGACCGGCAACGATTACCTGAAAGCTCCCGTCGACGAACACTTCGAGGTCAAAGACGGAGTCGCCCGCTGGAAGAGCACGGCCGAACACGGCGAGGCTCCCGCCGGAGCTTTCTACATCAGCAACAACGGAGCCGCAGCTGAGACCGCCTTCCTGATCGCCACCCTCCAGAAAGCACACGGAGCACCCGTGCACCTGCTCCCCGCCGGCGAAGCCCGGCTGGAACGTTTGAGCGACCTCACCGTCGAAGACCACGGCGAGAAGATGCACCTTACCGACTTCGCGCTGACCGGACTTTCTTTCGAGCCGCAGACCGTCTGGCTCGACGACGACGGCCACGTCTTCGGGTTCCCTGGAAAATGGTTTGCCTTGATGCGCGAAGGCTGGGAAAAGACAAACGATCAGCTCTACGCCATCGACCTGAAAATGCGCGACAAACGCTACGGCCGCCTGGCCAGGGATTTGGCCCGGCATCCCGCCCACGCGGTCGCGATTGAGCACGTGCGGCTGTTCGACTCCGAGCAAGCCGTTATTCGCGAAGACCAGACTGTCGTGGTTTCCGGCGATCGCTTCGAGGCCGTTGGCCCCGCGAGTTCCGTGCACGTTCCTGCCGATGCCGAACGCATTGACGGGACCGGCAAGACTATCTTGCCTGGTCTGTTCGATATGCATGTTCACGCCCAGGCTCTCGACGGAATTCTCAACATTGCCAGCGGCGTGACCACGGTCCGCGATATGGGCAACGACATCGACGAACTCCGCCATCTTCAGGATCAATGGCAAAGCGGCGCCGCCATCGGACCACGGGTGTGGAAGGCCGGATTCATCGATGGCCACAGTCCGTTCCAGGCACCCACCGGTCTCTACGCCGACAACGCGGCCGAGGCCGAAGCCGCTGTGAACCGCTATGCCGATCTCGGCTACATTCAAATCAAGCTCTACAGTTCGCTCAAACCGGAACTGGTTCCCGGCATCACGAAGCTTGCGCACTCACGCGGACTTCGCGTGAGTGGCCACGTTCCCAACGGCATGACAGCCTCGCAATTCGTCGAACAAGGCGCCGACGAAATTCAGCACATCAATTTCATCTTTCTGAATTTTCTTGCCGGGCAAGTGAAGGACACGCGCACGCCAGAACGTTTCACCGCAGTCGGCGCCAATGCAGCTATGCTCGACTTGCAGTCCAAGCCCGTGAATGCTTTCATCCAGCTTCTACTCGACCATCACACCACCGTCGACGCGACCGTGGGCACGTTCGAAGGGATGTTCACTGCCCGTCCCGGACAGGTCTCGCCCGATCTCGCGCCCGTGCTGAAGCGGCTTCCGGCTCAGGTGCAACGCGGCGCGTACAGCGGCGGACTTCCTGTGACCGCCGAAAACGACCAGCTCTATAAGGATTCCTACCGCGCCATGCTGGCGATGACCAAGCGCATGTACGATGCCGGAGCCCCCATCCTGGCTGGTACAGACTCGACCGCCGGAATAATGTTGCATCGAGAGCTGGAGTTGGAAGTCCAGGCTGGCATTCCCCCTGCAAAATCACTACAGATTGCGACCTTGAACGCCGCGCGGTTGCTGAAGCAGGAAAAGGATCTGGGCTCGATTGCGCAAGGCAAGCGCGCCGACTTTCTGTTAGTGGAAGGAAACCCAGCGGAGCACATTAGCGACATACGTCGCTGCCGTGTCGTCATGAAAGACGGCACGCTCTACAACAGTGGAGACTTGTACGCAGCGGTCGGAATCCAACCCGCGGATTAGAGCGGATCGCTCCGCCGATCACGAGGCCGACCTAGGACGGACAGAGCAGGAACGATTCTAGGGATTCTTCGGCTTGCGCTCGCATTCTCTCGCGCGGCGCTCAGAATGACAAGAAAATGACAAGAATTTGAGATCTAACTGGCGCCTGATGCCGAACGCTCGACGCCCGTTTTCCTACACTTGCTGCCGCGCTTCGCCCAGCGCCACACTCACATCCGCCTTCTTCTTGTCGCGGTAAATCGTGACTTTCACCGTGTCTCCGGCGCGATGCTTGTCCATCATCTGCGACAGGTCCTGCTCGTCCTGCACCTTTTCGCCGTCAATGGCCACGACCAAGTCGCCACCCAGCATGATGGGGATATTTCCCAGATATGCGCGATCGTTGCCGCCACGCAGGCCGGCCATGTCGGCCGATCCTCCAGGCGTGACTTGCACGATCAACAGTCCGTAATCGACGGGCAGGCCGAGTTCGTCAGCCAGTTCCGGGCCAATCGGAATCGTGCGCACGCCCAGCGCCGGGCGGCGCACCCGCCCCAACGTCATCAGATCGTTGAGCACAGCCTTTGCGGTATTGATGGGAATCGCGAAACCGATGCCCGCGCTCTGATTCGCATTCGACAGGATCATCGTATTGATCCCGATGACCTCGCCGTGCCAGTTCATCAGTGGGCCGCCGGAGTTCCCGGGGTTAATCGCCGCGTCGGTCTGAATCGCCTCGTCGATTCTCGCGCCATTCGGTTCACTCACCGGCCGGATTGAACTGACAATCCCGCGGGTCATGGTTCCCGCAAGTCCAAATGGATTGCCGATGGCATACACCTTCTGCCCCACCTGCAAATTGCGGGAATCGCCGAGCACTGCCGGAACCAAATCGGGAGCCTTGATCTGGATCACCGCCAGATCGTGCGCGGGATCGGTGCCAACCACCGTCGCTTTGTACTTCTTGCGGTTGTGCAGGGTCACTTCCACCTGCCGCGCATCGGCGATGACATGGTAGTTGGTCAGGATGTGACCTTCCTTGTCGATCACAAAACCCGAGCCTTGCCCTTCCTGTGGAACCATCCCGTAAAAGAAATCGAAGGTCACGGCGCGCGATGTAACGTTCACCACCGACGGAATGTTCTTCTTGTAGACCGAAATATTGTTTTGTTCTTCGTCGTCAAGCACGCCGCCGGGCGCAGCCTCAGTAATCTCCACTTCCGCCGGATGGCTCAGCCAGTTCGAGGGATGCAATCCGCCCGCCAGCGAGTTCGAACGCCAGGTCGTGAAATAGAAGAACCCGCCGGCGATAGCCAGCGTGAAGATCAGGGGCCGCAGGAGTTTCATAATTCAACCATCCGATTTCAACCAACCAAAGGTAGGTACGATGCCGGGGAGCGGCGAGTTCAATACGCCGACCATCCCTCGATCTAATTCTAAACAATGCGCCGCCGCGAAGCACGCGGCCCGGATCCGACACTGGCCGTGTACTTGGAAAGGCGCTCGCGTCAGGACCTCGCTTCAGCGCGCAATCCCTGCCACACGTTCTGCACTTGTTCGCGCGTGCGATCGAGCGCGCCCGAGTTGTCGATCACATAATCGGCCTTCTTGATTTTTTCTTCGTCGGCGAGTTGCGCGGCCATGCGGCGGACAACTTCTTTGCGGGCCTCTTCGATATCGATCTTCTGCCGCGCCGCGAAGCGGGCCACACGCTGCTCGGCGCTGCAGGTCACAACAATGAGCCGATCAAAGTGCTCCGCCGCGCCGGCTTCGAGAATCAGTGCCGCCTCCACAATGGCCACGGCGTGCGGATCCTGTCGCCCCATCTCCTGCATCCACGCATCCTGGCTGCGAATCACCACGGGATGCACGATGCGGTTGAGTTCTTCAATGCGCGATGCTCGCTTGTCCGCCCCAGCCGATGCCGAACCGAATGCCACCTCGGCCAGCTTGGCGCGGTTCACGCTGCCATCCGGATTCAGAATCTCACGCCCGAAGTGACGCACCACTTCGTTGTAGACGGGCTCCCCGGGTTGCATCAGGGAGTGTGCAATGCGGTCGGCCTGCACCAGGCGGGCGCCCAGGAAGACGAACATCTCGCCGACCACCGACTTTCCCGATGCGATGCCTCCGGTGAGGCCCACTTTCAGCATTCCGCCTCCAGACGAGGGCCATTCACCACAGAGACACAGAGGCACAGAGAAAAACAACAAAGAAAAAATGGGGTTCTCTGTATCTCTGTGGCTCTGTGGAGAGTTCTCATGGGCTAGGCGCGCGACAGTTCTTGAATGGAACTACACCGCCGCATCTTCGCCGCCTTCACCGTATTAAACATCAACATCGCGATGGTCAGCGGACCCACGCCGCCGGGCACGGGCGTCAGCGCGCCCGCAACTTCGGCGACCTCAGGATGCACGTCGCCGATCAGCGTCGATCCCCTCTTGCGGAAGCCCTCTTCGCGCTTGGCGTTGCCGGCGAAGAATCGCTGGAACTCGGCTGCGTCGGTGACAGTATTCATGCCCACATCGATCACGGTCGCGCCCGGTTTCACGAAGTCGCGCGTGATCATCCCCGCCCGCCCAATCGCCGCCACCAGAATGTCAGCCCGCCGACAGACTCCCGGCAGATCGTGCGTTTTGGAATGACAGAGAGTGACAGTCGCGTTGGCGTTGAGCAGTAGCATAGCGGCAGGCTTGCCCACGATGTCGCTTCGTCCCACGACCACGGCTTCGCGGCCGGCGATTGGAATCTGGCTGCGCTTCAGAATCTCGATCACGCCTGCAGGCGTACACGGCACCAGCCCAGGTCGCTGCGTCGACAGAAATCCGACGTTCATGGGATGAAATCCGTCTATGTCTTTGGTCGGATCGACCGCCAGCAGCACCTTCTTTGCGTCGACCTGAGCCGGCAGCGGAAGCTGCACCAGGATGCCGTCAATCTCGTCACGCCGGTTCAGTCCCTCGATCACGCCCAATAGTTCGGCAGTTGTGGCCGATTCGGGCGGCGTCAACTGTTCGCTGTAGATACCAACCTCTTCGCAGGCCTTGACCTTCCCGCGCACGTAGATCTCCGATGCCGGATTATGCCCTACCAGCACCACCGCCAGCCCAGGCCGCACTCCAGCCGCGGCCATGGTTTTCACCTCCGCAGCAACTTCACCGCGAATATCTTGCGCGATCCGAGTCCCGTCGAGAATAACAGCAGCCATAAGTCTAAAATCTTACACCGCCGGGGGCGGACGGTGCGTCGAGGATCTTCACTTCAATTCACCACCCGGTTCACCGAGACCTCCGGGCCGCCATATCTCGAGCGGTGAAAACTGCGGTGAGCACGGTCACACCTTCGCTCCCTTCCCGTGTCGTACAATGCAAACCGTTATGATTGCCAAAGACCTACTGGAGATTCTGGTTTGTCCGGCGTGCAAGCAGGCGCTTGAGTACCGTCAAAGCCCGGAGAGTTTGAAGTGCACACACTGCCACCGGGTGTACGCGGTGAAGGACGACATTCCTATCATGCTGGTGGATGAAGCGACGGTCGAGCCTTAGCGGCGACTGCAAGCAGGCTTGCGGCTGAACTGTTCGAGAGCCACGATTTACGGCAGACCCGATTTCCGGGAAAGCGAGGTTCAGACGTGGCGCAACAATTCTTTCACTGCATTCAATGTCATAAGAAGTATCCCACGCAGCACAAACTGTTCGACATGCTGTACGACTTCTCGAAAATGGCTCCGGAAGATTGTCCAGCCTGCGGTGGAACTCGGGAGCTGCATGTGACTCTCGACTTTCAACTGGGCACAGGTGGCGGAGATTTCAAGGTTGTGTCGGCATTCCTCCCCGAAAAGCTGGAGTCCTGGCTTGGCGAAGACGAAGAAGAGGTCACATTTTATCCATTCCTGGTCGTCCTGCAGGCTGGAGCTGAAGGCAAACAGTTTTGCTGGATGCCCTATTGGCACGTCACCGGAAAAGAAGCCCGCTATGGCCAGCACGCGGTCTGCCTGGATCACAGACAGTTAGAAAGCCTGACTGCGCAACTCGAGAAGGTGCTCGAGGCAGCGTAGCTGCGTTAACGCGGGGAGGCAACCGCTCGTAACCTTGAACGGTAGCCCTTCCCGCGTTAGCTTTCGTACATGAACCGCCAAGTCGCCTTTGTGCTCGCTCTCCTTGCGGTGGTGCTGGCCGCCTAGGAACCGAGATGACATTCAGGTTTGCACACCCACTCTTTCGCCAGTTCGAGGGAGTGGGGTTTTTCATTTGAGCGCCGTAACGGCTGGCAGCGACACGACACTATGGCAATAGAAGCCGCGCGGACCGTGAGAATCCCCTCTCCGCCCTCCGCAAGCCCGGCTGCCCCGGCCGTTCATTGATCAGAACTTGACTCCGTAATCTGTCCAGAACGACACATTGTGTCAGTTTTGAGATTACTTTTGGGTACTAAGGGAACGACGGAATCCCTGGACCGGTCCGAAAGTGCTCCGCAACTTTCGATATTCACAGGGGTTATAGGAAACCAGAGGGGCTTGGGGAACGTATAGGAAAAGTAGATGGGTTGCGGCAGTTTAATTGCATGCAACTTACACAGCTGCCGATGAGTCTAATACGGCAATGGTAACCAGGTCGGAGTCGGAGGTGATGACGGCCATGACGAACACGAAGATGAGCAATCTCATGAACGATAAAGACAGATTCACCATGACCGAATTAGCGGCGCTCCGGAACGATCTGCTGCAAGGCGGCATGATCGATTCCTACGAGGCAGCCGAGCTGCTCCAGGTGTTTCTAATGGGCCGTGGCTATGGGGTTTCGCCCAAGGCAGCGCTGGACGCGGCCGGACGCGTCGAGATGGCAGGCTGCGCCCTGCCAGTCCTGCAGTTTGAGCTGGAGAACCTGGCAATGGTGATGTAATGGTTCGCCCCTGCGGGCCGGTGACCTCGCAGCGCGAACTGAGACTTGAAATCTTCCGGCTGCGCGAGAAAACGCGAAACGCTGGGTCGGAAGACGCTGGAGAGCCGCTGCTTTACAGAATTTGACATTCTGGGTCGCCGATCGAAACCAGACCGACCGAACCAGTTCCACAAAAAGACCAGCCGGGCCAACCAGCCCGGCTTTGTGGTTTTTGCGCGCAACAGCTACTTCGAGGCAGGCCGTTCCCGTTCCCGGCGTTCTTTGAGTTGTTCCAGATAAAGGCTGGCGGGCTCGACCGGCACACCTGGAGACTGATAATAGGCTCCTCTGGCGCCGGGCTGCGGACTCAGAATCCTCCCCTTGCTCCCGATGACCCAGTTGAAGGCTCCGGGAGGGCTCTCCACCTGGATCTCGTCCGCGGTTGAGTTCCACACCACATTAAACGCACCCGCCCAGCCGTGGCCGCTGCCCAGGTTCCACTGGTTGTAGTCATCGTATTTGCCCTTCAGAGTCAACTGCTCCCACAGGGTTCCGGTGGCCCAACGCTGGTGCGGTCCGGCATCCAGGTCGGTGCCCTTGGCCCAGGAGTCGCGAAAAACGTTCGGTCCTGCCACCCGAGCCTGGGTCGCCCAGACGTGATTGAGCCGCCCGGTCAGATTGCAGCGCTGCATCAGCACCTGCTGCCCGTCGATCTCGTAGGCAAAGGGCGCCGCATGCGATTTTTTCAGCGGCGTATCGATGTGCTCCCCTTCTACATCCTCCACCGTAATCGCCCGGCCATGCTGGTGCACGAATACGATGTTGTTGTAGTTCTCGACGTGCACGTTTCTCATCCAGGCATTCTCGACGGCCTCGAACTCGGAAAAGATCGAGTCGAAGAAACTGCCGTCGGTCCGGTGGGGAATGCTGGGATTGTTGTAGTTGGGAGCCCTCCGGAAAACCGCTCCATCGCTGTTCAGGTTCTCCACTCCCACCTGCGAAACGCGCTCGGGAAAGTTGTACTTACATACCACGGGGTTGTCTTCTTTGGGCATGCGCTGGGTCAGGGGCGCATTCAGCGTGAGCTTGTAGTGATCTTCCGTGTGTTCCAGGGCCACAATGCGGCGGTCGAATCGCAGCGCCATATTCGTCGGCCATTGCCGGACATTTCCCCCGTCACGCCGCGGAGGAATATGGTCCATCCCCAGCTTATGAATGAAATCCTCCGTCATGTTCCACTGCACAATGATGTGATCGCCCACACTGAAGAAATGATCGGGCGCTTCGACAGTGACAGAATGCGCGCCCACCGGCACCACCGTGTCCAGAATCGGTCTTCGGCTGCGATCCTCTTTCCATTCACCGGTGCCGCCGATATGCACGATCACGCGGGGCAAACCCTCCGCCACCAGAACCGTCCCTGCTTTATCCGTACCGCTGCCGCGTAGCACCACTCCGCTGACATCCAGGTTGATGGTTCCGGCGATGCGATAGATTCCCGGCCCCAGCAGCAGCGCTCCGCGGATGCCGTGCTCATCCTGCGGCAAGCTGCTCATGGCTTCGATGGCGGTCTGAATTCGCGGGGTCGCGTCAGCGGCGCCCGTAGCCTCAACGTGCGCTTTGACCGGAACGTCCGGTATGGGCGCGTCGCCCTCTTCATAGCCCGCTGTCGAAAAATCGGGAATGTGATCAAGGTCGGAGTCGGCGCCATAGACGAGGTGTCCGTCCCGCAGCTCGATCCATTGTATTTCCGGGTTTTTCGGGCCGCCGACCGCTGGACGCGCCCACACGACCACGACCAGAGCAAATACCCGCAGTACGCTTCCTTTCATAACCTGCCAATCTCTCCCTTCTGAACGCCCCCGGTCCACGCTTCCCCTGAGGCTGCCCCATGCCTGCCCTTTTTTCAAGAGTGATTTTCTGGCGATGCGGGCAGGGCAAACCCCGACGGCTATGTAAAATAGCCGCATGAAGCGCAGTCCGGTGGGCAGCCTGGTCGTCCCTTTGCTGGCGATGTTGCTGTTGGCGAACTCGGTCGTCGGCCAGTCCGTTTCCATCCACCAGCAGATTCGGCAGACCTACAATTTCCAGCCGCACCTGTTGAGCAGTCAGGAAATCACGGCCAGGTCTGGACTGCTCGATCGATTCTGGTCCACGGCAAAGGCGCAGCCGTCAGTCTACGTCCCCGGACTTCGGCGGGAGTTGGGCGATTTCGGGAATCCCCCATTCTTCCTTTACGACGGCAGCATGCTGTTGCTCAGCCTTTCCGATACTCCAACCGACCGCAAGATTGCCCTGGCCGCGATGGCGCGCTGCAACCTGCGCGACGTACAGGCCAAGGACTACTTCATGCAGGTGCACCGCCTAGCCGCACTCGGCGAGGACACAACGGCTGCCGCGTTTCACATTCTGGAGCAACCCAAATTCTCGGTCTTCATTCCCCAGCATGTGCTGACGCTCGGGCAGAACTATGCGCTGGTCTACATGCTGCTGCCGACCGACCAGGATTTCTGGCTGCAGCCCGCAATCGACCGCCTGAAGACGGAATCGGATCAGACCGGACAAAAGAGTCTGCTCCTGCTGATCTGGTACACACAAACCGATGCGGCGGACCAGGCAATCTCCGCATTCGCCGGCGACGCGGCTAAGCCTTCCGCGCCTCGCGCGTACGCGCAAGATCTTCTCCACCGCAAGGACAAGATTGGATCTGACAAGAAGGCGTCGGCGGCGGACGAGACGGAAGCATCCCTCCGCCAGAAACGCCGCGAACGCATGAAGGCAGTTAGCGACGAAGCCCTGTACGATCTCGACGACTATACCGTGACGCTGATGGCCAAGCGAAAGTAAGAGCAGCAAGTCAGAGGAGATCGTCGGTTGCTAAGATTATTCGTAGCGCAGGCTTTCGACCGGATCGAGCTGCGAAGCGCGGGTCGCAGGGACGGTTCCGAAGATGATTCCCACAATTGACGAGACGACGATTGCGATGATCGCCGAGAGGCCGGAGATCGGGAAGTGATAGTCGGTGAACAATCGCACCGAAAAGGGCAGAGCCAGACCAACGAGGATGCCGACAATGCCTCCAGCCAGCGAAATCAGGACTGCCTCCGCCAGAAACTGGAAGCGAATCGCGCGGTTGGTCGCACCAATCGCCTTGCGAATCCCGATCTCGCGGATGCGCGAAGTCACCGTCGCCAGCATGATGTTCATGATGCCGATACCACTCACCAGCAGCGTAACGAACGCGACCAGCATCAGGATCATGGTCAGAGCGTCGGCAATTTTTCCCGCCACTGTGAGAAGCTGAGTTAAATTCTGCACGCTGTAAACCGACTCGGGACGGTGCCGTGACTGCAGCACGCGCTTGATCGCCGCAGTCGCGGGAATCACATCCTGCGCGCTGGCCACCGAAAAATAGATCTGATACACCGCCGCCGTGGGCGTGAAGAAGCGACTGACCGTGTACGGGATCAGCATAGTCTCATCCTGAATGTCGGACTGCCCAAACGTGTCCACACTCTCCTTGAACACGCCCACGATCGTGAACGGCAGCCCGCCGCTCAACTTGATGATCTGCCCCACCGCAGGCAAGGTCGCACCGAAGAGCTTCTGCGCCAGCTTCTCGGTGATCACGCCAACTTTGTTGCGCCCCTCGGAATCTTCCGAGTCGAAGAAGCGCCCCGCGAGAACTTTCAGATTCCGTACTCGCGTGTAGTCGGGATCAACGCCGAGAACGAGAATGTCGCTTTGCTTTCCCGCTCCGACGTTGATGCGATCTCCCAACGCCACGGTGGGCGACGCGGCCACGACGCTGGAGACCTGCTCTCGCACCGCCTGCACATCCTCCACCGTCATGGGGTCGGGAGTCGAATCGATGCGCTGCGCTCCGCCCTGGTAGTCGGCATAAATCATGTTCGTGCCGATCGATTGCAGTTGCCGCAGAATGTACTGCTTGCCCGTGAGGCCGATCGTGGCAACAAGAATCACCGAGGCAGTACCCACGGCCATGGCCAACGCAGTAAGAATGAATTGCAGTTTGTTGCTGCAGAAGGCGTCGTAGGCGAAGCTCAGGATTTCGTTGAGCCCGATCGTGAAGCGGCGCGGAGTGGAAACTGGTAAGGCGGTTGCGTTCGCCATTGATGGTTAGATGGTAAATCCCGCTCCGGAGGCGCCGCAACGGGAGAGCAAAAACTTAACCACAGAGAACACAGAGAGGCACAGGGGATCAAGACCCTGTGCAACCCTGTGTTCTCTGTGGTTAAGCCTTTGCTCTTTCTTCCGCGCCGAGATATTTCGACCCTCCCGCTACCGCCACCGCCGCCAGCACCACAATCAACGGATCGACCGGACGAAAGTAGTACGTCTCCGGATGTGAGAAGTAGTACGTCAGTGGAAAGAAAAACAGCACGATGGCAAAGCGCACCGCCAGCGATGAATCGCGTTGAAAGACGCGCCGCAGGCCCAGCAATGCCAGGATCGACATCGTCGTATTCACAAGAATGTTCGGGGGGTCGAGCGGCTCATCTTTCAAGTACGCCCGATCGAAACTCCAATAGCCGGTCCACATGTAGACGATGCGGCGAAAGGTCATCCACGCGAACCAGCCGGGATGGCTGCGAATGAAATCTTTCCCCTGCTGGAGCTTATGGTCCATGTATGCCATTTCGCCTACGCGTTCGTACTCGGAAAGTTCCGCGTCGCTGTGGTTAGGGTGAAGCGAGCGGTTCACCCAATGCTGCGTATATCCGTTGTTGCCGATGTAAAGTTCGAGCCCGTAGCCGCTGCGCACGGGAATGAAGCGGTGGAAGAGTTCGTAGTTGCGCACAAACCAGGGCGACATCGCGGCGATCGCAGCCAGGGCAGCAACGACCATCGGCGCTTTCCATGGCCGGCTCAGGCGATAACGGCGATAGACCGTCCAAAGTCCCAGGAACGGTACGACTGACAGCACGACGGGTTCGGTGAGCGCCGCGATTCCGCCGAAGACGCCGAAGAGCAGCCAGTCCCGCTTGCGCGTCGAATCTTCCAGCCGCCACGCTATCAGAAATAGACATGAGAGTTCGAGCGCAACCAGACACGTCGACCACGCCCAATCGGCGCCGTAGTAAACGCCGTAAGGAGAAAAAGCCCATCCCCAACCCGCCCACTTCGCGACACGTGTGCCGAAAGCCTGCTTGGCTAATAGAAAAACCGGTACACATGTCAGCGCGGAAAAGAAACTGTTCAGCGACAAAGCAGCGATGACCGAAGACTTAGTTTCAATCCCGAAGACTTTGAAAATGCCCGCCAGCAGATATGAGTACACCGGCGGCAAAAGCGCAGACAGTCCGGTGTCGGCGAACGGACTGCCGAAGCCGTGGCCAGAGACGATGGAGCGCGCGATTCTGCCGAAAGCCCAGTGCTCGAGCACGAAGGGATCCATCCAGTCGGTATAGAGGAACGGGATGACGGCGAGGCGCACGACGAGGGCCACGAGCACCATCCAGATGTAGGGTTGAAATCGTGGTGTAGAGGCGGAGTCTGTCTGCATGATCGCGTATCGATTTTGCGAGGGTGAGAAGAAATTCCCTTAGGAGCTAAAGCCCGCTCCTCTGCGGCATCTAACGGCTCGGCCGAGGCCGTGCCCTTCCCAAAACTATTTCCAAAAACTTAGGACCGGTCTCAGTATAAACGGCACACTCTCAACTGCTGCTTCTGATAAGGGCATGCCATGCCTGCTTCTGCATCGTCTCGCGCCTCCTTAACCTGCGTCTGGGTGCGCGAAAGGATTACCCAGCTCACGCCGAAATCATTTTTCAGGCGCTGAAAGTCGGCGGCTTGAAAATTCGGCCAGCCGGTCTGCGCCGTCACTTCTTTCAGCCAGCGCGGCGCGAGGCGCGGGACGCGGCAAGCCATGCCGGCGTCTTTATCGTAGTCGGCGAGCACGCTGCGTTCGGCCAGCGCGCGGAATCCGTGATAATCCTCCCCCGGCAATTCAACGTAATGCGGATCGAGCGCGAACAGGCTGTCTGTCGGGGCGTTCAGTCGAATCCATGTGAACGCCTGCAGCCATTGATTTTCCGATAGAGCGCCCGGCCACTCGATGTGCTCGGTCGCGGGGAACATTTGCCGCTGGGCGTAGAACATGCCTAGACTCAGCGGAACGAAGAGCAACACCCAGCGATACACGCGCCGGTCGAGCACATAACGGCCGAGCAACCCGCCCACGATCAGAAAGAACAATAGATAGAGCAAATGCAGGTAGCGCATGGGCTCAAACGGCCGCAGGCGCTCGAGACTGGGCGCGAGCATGATGACCAGGCCCACGACGGTTTGGAATACGCCGTAATAAAGAAGACTCGTGGCCAGCGGTAACAGGGCGGAGCCATGCTGCGCGCTTTCTGGGCGAGCTTTCCAGAACCGGCAAAAAACATAAATAAGGAGGATTGGCGCGAACACTCCCAGCCATTCGTACCACTGCCAGTTGGCGAGACGGTAAAAACTGCGAGTGGCTGCGGCCTGGCGCCATGCGTCGGAGGTTGGTTCGAAGATCCATCCCAAAGGCACGAGCAACACGGCAGCGCCCGGGATGTGTGAGGGCCGCGGCAACGAGCCGCGAAGGTTCCACCACAGGAACGCGCAAAAAGAAATGCCGAACGCCGCCATGATGGCGTGAATGGAGAACGCGACTGCCAGCAGAACTCCCGCGAGCCACAGCCGACTATCAATGACAGCAACGATGGCGGCAAGAATTGCGGCTGTCGCTAACGTGCGCGGATGGAGATACTGATCGGCAAGGTTAATTGCTGTGCCCGACACGGGCAGCGTAAGCAACACGGCGACAAACGCCACCGCGGCCCACTGCGCCGATGCTTGCGAGAAACAACGGCGGGCGATCCGCCAGCAGCCGTGAAGAAGAAAAAAGACGGCGGCGAACTGCCACAACAATGATGCCCACGCCACCGGGAGGTGGGTTAAGCGCACGGACCATGCGACCAACTTGTCAAAGATTGTTGCCTGAAATTGCAGACGGAAGAAATCTGCGTCATGGGGAAACAGGGCTGGGTTCAGATTTCTTTTAATCGCGGCCAAATAGAAGGCGTCGTCTTCAAGACCGGGGTGGTAGCCCATCACCACGAAAGCAAGCGCGGTGAGCAGAGCGATTCCGGCGAGGTTCGCGGCAGACCAGTCATTACCGCGGGATTTGATCGATGGCGAGTTTTGCGGCGCGGCAGGCATTCGTTCGAAGAGCGGAAATCCCCACTTCTCGTGCAAAGAGCGCGCGAGAAATGGGGCACCCGGCGATATCCTAGACTGGCCGCGCGGCCTCTGTGCGCTGGGCGTAATAGGTTTCGCTGCCGGCCTCGAGCTTGCGTCCCTGGTCGCTGAACCGTGGCAGGTGGGCCAGGCCGATCCTTTGAAAAGCAAACTGCAGAGTCGTGGCCAGCACTCCGAAACCGTACTTCACGCTGCGCCGAAAGTTGATGGACGAGGCCTCCTTAAAATATTTCGTCGGGCAGGAAACCTCTCCGATGCGGAAGCCGAAGTGCACGCACTGCGCCAGCATTTGATTGTCGAAAACAAAGTCGTCGGAATTTTCCAGCAGCGGCAACTCGGTGAGGACCTTGCGGCTGAAGGCGCGGTATCCCGTGTGATATTCCGAAAGCTTCACGCCGAGAAACAAATTTTCGAACGCGGTCAGCAGTCGATTTGCAATATATTTGTAGACCGGCATGCCGCCGAGCAGCGCGCGGCCTCCGATGATACGCGACCCCAGCACGACGTCGTACACATCGTAAGCGACCATGCTCGCCATCGCCGTCGCGAGCAGCGGGGTGTACTGATAGTCGGGATGCAGCATGATGACCACGTCGGCGCCGGCCGCCAGAGCCTCGCGGTAGCAGGTCATCTGGTTGCGCCCGTAGCCGTAGTTGCGGTCGTGCTGAAAAACGTGCAAGCCCAGGCGCCGAGCGAGATCGACGGTGTGATCGGAACTGTGGTCGTCGACCAGAATGCGGATGTCGACCAGGTCGGGCAGTTCTCCGACGGTGACTTCGAGAGTCTTCTCCGCATTGTAGGCGGGCATAACGACCGCGACACGCTTGCCGTTGATCATGGGTGGAATGGGCTGTATTTAGTTTACCTGAGATGGTTGGATGGGTCTTGGGTCTTGGGTCTTGGGTCTTGGGTCTGGGTCTTGGGTCTTGGGTCTTGGGTCTTGGGTCTTGGGGATGCGCGCGAACTCCTGCATCGAATACCTAAGACCAAGGACCCACGACCCAAGACCCGCGCTTTTATTTCATTCCGTCCAGAATCGAGCCCACGATTCCTCCGACTACGCCGCCTTCCACCGTTTGCCGGGAAGCTTCGTGCGGCATGTACCTCGAGAGGGCATGAGCCAATTTCGCGATGGGGAGGGTCTGCAGCCAGACTCTTCCCGGGCCGGTCAGCGAAGCGAGAAAAATTCCGTCGCCGCCGAAGATCATGTTCTTGATGCCGGGGACGGTCGTGATCTGGAAACCAACGCTGGACTGGAACGCGCCCACGTGGCCGGGATGGACGCGCAGAGTCTCGCCGGGCTGAAGATCGCGCACCACTAATTCACCGGAGAGTTCAAGCCAGGCGATGCCCTGTCCACTGACTTTTTGCAGCAGGAAGCCGTCGCCGCCGAAAATTCCCGCGCCCAGCGACTGCTGGAAACCAACTCCGATCTGAATCTGCGACGTAGCGCAGAGGAAACCGTGGCGGTGAATCATGTACTCGTGTCCCGGCGAAACTTCGACGGGCACGATATGGCCGGGAAGTTTGGTGGCGAAAGCCAGTTCGCCGGCAACGCCAACAGCGCGGTATTCGGTCATGAAAATCGATCCGCCACCGGCCACGCGCTTCAGCACGCCAAAGAGTCCTCCGCCGCCGCCGAACTGCGTGTGCGTCAACATCTGGATCGAACTTCCCATCCACGAAAGTTCCCCGGCTTCGGAAATGACGGACTCGTTGGGATCGAGAATGAATTCCAGGACCGGCATGGTGGTGCCGTTGATGCGACTCTGCATGGCAGATCTCCTTGAAGTGATCTACAGACTCGGACTGACCCCCGCTGCGGTGCAGCTTGCGGAAACATCAGAGTATACATCGGGGGTGGGATCAAGAAAGCGGCCGCCCGAGTGGAGCTGCGGGCGGCCGGTGGATAGTTTCGGCGAGATGTTTCCACTGGTTGTTACGAAAGGAAGAATTCCTTCATCAATTCGGCCCAGTCTTCGTCGGGCAGGTGCGCGGTCAGATCGTCGACCGCCACGCCGCCATCCTGCGCCAGTGCTCCGAGAGCCATCGGCATTTTGCTCTGCAGTCGCAGGGCGGATTCTTCCGTCCACCAGCGGGCCAGTGCGCCGCCCAGCAGGTTGCGGAAACTGGTCTTCGCGTCGGGAGCGTGCACCGAGACCAGCCAGCCTTCGCCGTAAGGATCCTTGCGAGCCAAGTCCGGGTTCTTGATCACCGCTTCGTTAATGTCGCTCACGACGCCTTCGATCGGAGAGACCATGTCGACCGACTTGCCGTCGCGGAAAATCGTCCAGGCCTTCTGTCCCTGACGAATCCAGCGGCCGCGCTGCGGAAGATTGATGCTCTCAATCTTGCCGACCAACTTGGAGGCGAAGTCATCAAGCCCAACCCGCACCATCTCAGGGCTCTCGCTCAGAGCCCAGGCGTGTCCGGGATGATAACGGACGTTGTCGGGAACCTGGAAGCCGGCGACCATGGCTGGCACTACGCGCGCAGGTGCCTCGCCTCTGCTTGCTTGTAGCACCGGTTGTTTTGCCAGGCGCTTCTGGCTGCGAACGTAGTCGATCAGTAAGAAAACTCCGAAAGTAAGAAGAACCAGGATGACTGTCATAAACCACCTCGCCGCGAGCGCCTCTTCTTTCGGGCCACTCGTCGCCATTACTAAAGGCAATCGCCGCGCCAAACAGGGCAAAGTGCTGCGAGAGTGTGAGCGCTCGTGTCGATCTCCAATCGTGTGAACAAGATGGCGTGAAACTGCCTTCCGTGAACAATCTCCGCTCGAAGCCGAACTGGTTGTCGACGCGATGAGGATCGCAACGACACAGCGGAGGATCAACTCAGCGCTATCGGATGAATTCGCTGAGTGGCTGTGGGATCAAGCACTTACAAGGACTCTCCCCGGCTGATGCAGTCTGCATCAGCCGATGATGCAAAAAGCAGCGGCGGGGGGCCGGCCCGTCATTTCGTCGACCCCTGTTGATCAGGCGCACGACAACGGGTGACCTGAATCACTGTCGCAAGCTTCCAGATTGTTGAAACTATTAACTGTCTGATGCTGCTGAATTTCGCGACAGCCTCTGATCAAGGAGGTGGGCAGCTCGTGTTCTGCTGCGCGGTTTTATCGACTCTCGCCATTATTCATTCCTCCACCTCATGGCCCGAGCTGTCCGTTGAAGGAGTTTCGCCACACTTTTTCGATTGGCGAATTAATTCATGAGCAAAGCACTCTTATACGATGCGACGATCTGTATCGGCTGCAAACAATGCGAACAAGGTTGCGCCGCCGAAAATCATCTTCCTTATAACGACACCGTTGCCGCGGAAGAGCGGCAATCCGAACATAAATACACCGCGATCCTCACCAAGTCCGACAAGTTCATGCGCCGGCTGTGCATGAATTGCCAGGACCCGGCATGCGTCTCGGCATGTCCCGTCGCGGCGCTGCGCAAGACCGCGGCCGGACCCGTGATTTATGAAGAAGATCGCTGCATGGGCTGCCGCTATTGCATGCTGGCGTGCCCGTTCGGCGTTCCCAAGTACGAATGGGAAAAGGTGTTGCCCAGGGTACGCAAGTGCACCATGTGTCCCGACCGGGTCTCTAAGGGAAAGCAGACGGCCTGCGCGGAGATCTGTCCCACTGGGGCGACCAAGTTCGGCGAGCGCGACGAACTCATTGCCGAAGCGCAGCAGCGGATTCGGGACAACCCGACGAAGTACGTCAATCATATTTATGGATTGACCGAGGTGGGCGGTACTTCGGTATTCCTGCTCTCCAGCGTCCCCTTCGAAGAATTCGGCTACCGCAGCGACATGGTGACCGAGGCGATGCCTCTGTTGACCTATCGCGTGCTCACGCATGTTCCGGATCTGGTTACGCTTGGATCGGTTCTGCTGGGCGGCATCTGGTGGATTACCAACCGCCGCGAGGAAGTGGCTGCCGCCGAGGGCGAGACACCGCAACTGCCCGCCACTAAGAAAGAGGAATGAGCTCATGCAGAAACCGAGATTCACTTTTTGGAAGCTGGTGGCCTGGGCGGTCCTGATTCCCGGCATTTACGCGCTGCTGTTTCGCTTCACCCACGGGCTGGGCGCGTCTACGAATCTGAGCGACGACTTCCCTTGGGGCCTGTGGGTGGGCTTCAAACTGTTTTCGATTGCGCTCGCAGGAGGCGGATTCACTCTCGCTGCCGTGGTTTACATCTTCAATCTGCAACGCTACCGTCCCGTGCTGAGGCCGATGATCCTTACTGCATTCCTGGCCTATTCCATGTTTATTTGTTCGTTGATCATCGACCTTGGCCGGCCGTATCGCGTCTGGCATCCGCTGGTCATGTGGAATCACCGCTCGGTCATGTTTGAGATCGCGTGGTGCGTCATGCTCTACACCACGGTGTTGTGCATGGAGTTTCTGCCGGTGGTGCTCGAACGCCTGGGGTGGAAGCGTCAGTTGAAGTGGCTGCACAGCATCATGGTGCCGCTCGTGATTGCGGGCGTGATTCTTTCCACGCTGCATCAGTCGTCGCTGGGAAGTCTCTACCTGATCGTCCCCGGCAAGCTCTATCCGCTGTGGTACACGCCGCTGGAGCCGGTGTTTTTCTTTTTGTCGGCACTCTGTGCCGGTCTGGCCATGACGATCTTCGAGTCGTGGCACGCCAACAAAGCATTCGGAAAACGGTTACAGATTTCACTGCTGACCGGACTCGGCCGCGTGCTGGCAGTGCTGCTGGCGTTCTATCTCAGCCTGCGGGCGGTTGATCTGGCGCGGCGGCAAGCGATTCATTTGCTTTGGCAGCCGCGTTCGGAAACGTATCTGTTTTTCCTGGAAATGGGACTGCTGGCTGTGCCGATGTTGCTGTTGTTTCAGCCAAGAATTCACACCAATCGCACTGCGCTGTATTTTTGCGCCGTGCTCACCTTGCTTGGTTTCGTCACCAACCGTATGAACGTGGCCGTCACCGGAATGCAAGCCAGCGCGGGCGTTCACTACATTCCGAAATGGACGGAGTTTGCCATCACGCTCAGTCTGGTCGTGGCGGCGTTCACTGCCTTTTGGTATGCGGTGAAGTATTTGCCGGTGTTTCCGCCGGCCGTTGCAAACGGCGTGCATCACGCTTCGCCAGCACATTCGGTTGAACCGATCCCCGAGCTGAGTCATGCAATCTCATGATCCAAATCCGCGATCGCGGCTTCTAACGCTGATCTCAGCCAGCCTGAGCGCCAAGCTTGTCCTGCTGCTGCTGAGCTCGATGACTCTTGTCTTCGCCCTTTTTGGCTACGTGAACGTTCGCCTGCACCGCAAACATTTGGAGGAAATGACGCTGCTTAGCGCCGAGCGCGTCAGCGACATCATCAAGCGCAGCACCACCGAATACATGCTACGCAACGATCGCGAGGGCCTGCACCACGCGATCCAGACCATGGCCGACGAACCGGGCATGGTGAAGATTCGCATCTTCGATAAGGAAGGGCGAATCACCTACACTACCGAGTCCGCGGAAATCGATCACGTGGTCGATAAGCGCGGCGAAGCCTGTTACGCCTGTCACTCGCAGTCGCAGCCGCTGGCCAAGTTGAATCGTCCCGACCGCTTCCGCATCTATCGCAACGCCGAAGGAACTCGCGTGCTGGGCATCATTACTCCGATCGAAAACCAACCCGCATGCTCGAACGCCGCATGCCACGCGCATCCGGCGGAGCAGCAGATTCTGGGCGTGCTCGATACCGATCTCTCCCTGCAAATGGCGGATGTCCAACTGGCGGAAAGTACCCGCCGCATGATCGCTTACACCGGACTTGCCCTGCTGCTGATTGCGTTCGTGAGTTGGGTGGTGGTCTGGCGGGTCGTGCGCAAACCGGTGAAAGCACTTGAACACGGCACCGAACGCCTTGCCCAGGGCGAACTGGGCTACCAGATCGAAGTGCGGTCGCGCGACGAAATCGGGGAACTGGCGCACTCGTTCAATGACATGAGCCTGCAATTGCAGGCGGAACACAAAGAAAATCAGGCGTGGACGCGCACCCTGGAGGAGCGTGTTGAGCAGAAGACGCGCGAACTGAAGCGGGCTCACGAGCGCGCCTTGCAAACGGAGAAGCTGGCCTCCATCGGGAAGATGGCCGCGGTGCTGGCGCATGAAATCAACAATCCCCTCTCCGGCATTCTCACCTACGCCAAGCTGTTGCGGAAGTGGGTAGAGCGCGAAGACGGCGGCCCGGGCCGCAAGCAGGAGGTTCGCGACTCCCTCGACCTGATCGCCAGCGAGAGCCGGCGCTGCGGCGACCTGGTGCGGAATCTGCTGACCTTCTCGCGATCCACTCCGATGAACCTGCAGCCCACGGACCTGAACCAGGTGGTACAGCGCACGGTGCGGCTGGTGCAGCATCAGTTCGAACTGCGAGGAACCACGCCGCAAGTGCAACTCGACCCAACGCTCCCGCTGGTGGAGTGTGATGCCGCTCAGATCGAGCAGGTGCTTCTGGCGCTGGTTATGAATGCTCTCGACGCCATGCCGCAGGGCGGCGGCAATCTGTGGATTGCCACCAGCTTCGGCAAGAAAGAGAGTCAGGTGCGAATGGTGGTGCGCGACGACGGAATGGGCATTCCGCCAGAAATTCTGCCGCGGATTTTTGAGCCTTTCCTGACGACCAAGGAGACCGGACACGGAGTGGGCCTGGGCTTGGCCATCAGCCACAGCATTCTGGAGCGGCACAACGGCGACATCGAAGTGCAGTCCGAAGTCGGCCAGGGTACTACGTTCACTATCACCTTGCCCTGGGATTCCGAACGAGATATCGAAAAAGATGCGGAGAAGGTTACAGAGAAGGTTTCGGAGAAACACGCGGCCGCAGCCGTAATCGCCGCCAGCGAGAGGTGATCAACGTGGAAGGACAAGGCAAACTGCTGATCGTCGACGACGAACTCAGCGTGCGAGATTCCCTGGGAAAATGGTTTCGCGAGGAAGGCTACGAGATTGGCACCGCGGAAGGCGCCAGCGAGGCCCTCACCCGCATGGCGGAGAAACACTGGGACGTAGCCCTGCTCGACATCAAGATGCGCGGCACTGACGGCATTGAATTGCAGCGCCGCCTGCACGAGATGGATCCAGATCTGATCGTGATCATGATGACAGGCTACGCGTCGGTGGAAACCGCCGTCACTGCGCTGAAGAACGGCGCCTACGATTACGTCAGCAAACCACTCGACCCCGACGAAGTTGCCCATCTGGTGAAGAATGCATTGGCACATCGCCACGCCGAGCAGGAAAATCTGCGCCTGCGCGAGACTGTCGCTGAAGCCAACCGCCCGGATGATCTGGTGGGCCAGAGTGCCGCCATGCGCAAGGTGTTCGACGCCATTCAGACGGTGGGCCCTACCGACGCCAACGTGCTCATCACGGGCGAGAGTGGAACCGGCAAAGAACTCGTGGTGCGCGCCATTCACTCCGCGAGCATGCGCCGTTTTCATCCTCTGGTCGTAATTCACTGCGGCGCTTTGACTGAGACGCTGTTGGAGAGTGAACTCTTCGGCCACGAGAAGGGCGCGTTTACCGGAGCACAGTATCGCAAGAAAGGAAAGTTCGAAATCGCGGAGGGAGGCACGGTGTTCCTCGACGAAATCGGGGACATCAGCCTGAAGACGCAGACCGACCTGCTGCGCGTGCTGCAGGAGCGGGAGATCACGCGGGTCGGTGGCAACCAGGTCATCAAAGTCGACTTCCGCTGTGTCGCGGCCACTAACAAGAATCTGGAGGCGATGATCGAGGAGGGCACATTCCGCCCCGATCTTTTCTATCGTCTCAACGTATTCCGCATCGAACTGCCGCCGCTGCGCGACCGGCGCGAAGATATTCCCGCGCTGGTGGAGCACTTTGCTCACAAGTTCTCGATGGCCATGAATAAACCCATCAGCCGCGTCTCGCCGGGTGCCATGAACCAACTGCAACAGCAACTGTGGATGGGGAATGTGCGGGAACTGGAGAACGCGGTCGAACGGGCGATGGTAGTGGCGCAGGAACCGGAACTGCGCGAACAGGATTTTGTTCTGAAACCGCAGACCGGAGCGGCTCCGGCCGATCGAACGCTCGATGAAGTGGAGCGGGTTCACATCCTGCGAGTACTGGAGGAGTGCGGCGGCAACCAGAGCCGCGCGGCCGAGGTGCTCGACATCGACCGGGTGACTCTGCATCACAAACTGAAGAAGTACGGCTGGACACGGGTTCCCGTTGAGGCCCGATGAAACTGGTGCACCTGCTGCCGGTTGGCAAAGTGGATGACAGGCTGCTGCAGAGTCTGAGGAAGGAAATCCCGCTGCGGTTGAAGACCTCGCAACTCGATGTCTCGTGCGAAATTCTTCCCGAGGCTCTCGATCCCAAGCCCGCCTTTCATTCCGAGCGCGAGCAATATCATTCGTCGGAGATTCTGCGGCGGATGCAAACTCGCCTGACTCCGCAAAGCTGGCGATTGCTCGGCGTGGCGAACGTCGACCTTTATATTCCGATCCTGAAATATGTTTTCGGAGAAGCCCAGATGGATGGGCCCTGCGCGCTGATTTCGGCTCACCGCCTCTCTGAAGAGTTCTACGGCCTTCAGCGCGACGACGACCTGCTGAGCCAGCGGTTGCTGAAGGAAGCCGTTCATGAACTAGGCCACACGATGAATCTTCGACACTGCCCGAACTACGTTTGCGTCATGGCATCGGCTCACGCCGTGGAATGGGTCGATCTGCGCGGAAGCATTTTCTGTGATACTTGCCGGGGACTGGTGTCGTCAATCACAGACCGTGCGTCCACAGCGGATGTAGAATTCCGTTTTCGGGTCACGAATGAGAAGTAAATCTACACACTCCGGCGCTTGAATGAGAACTAGTGTCATAGAATTGCAGTCACACTTACGGCGAGCAGGAAAAAGTTATGCCCTCATATCTATCGAAACCCACGCCGCCCAATCAGGACAAACGCTGGAAACTGGTGGATGCTACCATGCGCCGCCAGGGACTACAAGCACGCGGACTGATTGAAGCTCTTCACACGGTGCAGGAAGCGTTCGGCTATCTGGACACGCCGGCCCTGCGTTATGTCGCCATGTCGTTGCGCGTCCCGCTAAGCCGGGCCTACGGCGTGGCCACCTTCTATCACTTCTTTACTCTCAAGCCTGCGGGCGAACACACGTGCGTCGTCTGCATGGGCACGGCCTGCTACATCAAGGGAGCGCAACAACTGCTGCATGCGGTGGAGCATGACCTGGGCATCGCCGCCGGCGAAACCACTGCCGACCAGAAGGTCTCTCTGCTGACGGCCCGGTGCCTGGGCTCCTGCGGATTGGCGCCCGCCGTGGTGTACGACCAGGAAGTCGCCGGAAAAGTCAGCGTGCCCGCACTGCAGCAACGCCTGCAGCAATGGACTCGTCCATGATTCATGAGGCATGATCCACGAGGGATGACGAACTATGACGCCTGAGGAACTCGACCAGATCGCCGAAACCGAACGCGCTCAGCAGAGCCAGTTCCAGCAGCGGGTCGGCGTCTGCGTCGCGGCCGGCTGCATCTCCTGCCAGAGTCAGGGCGTGAAAGACGCTCTTGACCAAGAGGTCGAGCGGCGAGGCACAAAAGGATCCTGTCAAATCAAAGGCGTGGGCTGCATGGGATTGTGCGCCGAAGGCCCGCTGGTTTCGACCAGCGCGGGCGTGATGTACAAGCGAGTGGCAGCGGGGGATGCTAGCGAGATTCTCGACAGCCTGAAGGGTCCAGTAGTAACTCGCCTGCTTTGCCCCACGGACGTTCCTTTCTTCCAGCGCCAGAAAAAAATTGTGCTGGAAAATTCGGGAGTCATCGATCCCGAACGCATCGAGGACTACATCGCCGCCGAGGGCTACAGCGGGCTGATCAAAACGCTGACCGAGATGACGCCGCGGGAAGTGATCGAGCAGGTCACGAAAAGCGGCCTGCGTGGGCGTGGCGGCGCAGGTTATCCCACCGGACTGAAGTGGAGCACGGTATCAAAATCGGTGGGCACGCAGAAATATGTTATCTGCAACGCCGACGAAGGCGATCCCGGCGCATTCATGGATCGCAGCGTGCTCGAGAGCGATCCGCATCGCGTTCTCGAAGGCATGCTCATCGCCGCCTATGCGGTGGGCGCGTCGGAGGGTTACATCTACGTGCGCGCGGAATATCCGCTGGCGATCAAACGGCTGCGCACCGCGATTCGCCAAGCCGAGCGAAATGGATTGCTGGGAGCAAATATCTGTGGCACGCGTTTCAGTTTTCGGCTGGACCTGCGCCTGGGCGCCGGCGCATTCGTCTGCGGGGAAGAAACCGCGCTCATCGCATCCGTGGAAGGCAAGCGCGGCACGCCGCGCCCACGCCCGCCCTATCCCGCGATGGAAGGCCTGTTCGGGCAGCCCACGCTCATTAACAACGTGGAGACCTTTGCCAACATTCCGCCCATCCTTCGCAAGGGTGGCGAATGGTACGCGCAGATCGGGACCGAGAAGAGCAAAGGCACCAAAGTTTTCGCGCTGGCGGGCCGGGTGCAGAACACGGGCCTGGTCGAAGTCCCGATGGGCTTGAGCCTGCGCGAGATGGTTTTTGAAATCGGCGGGGGCATTCCGGAAGGGCGCAAATTCAAAGCGGTGCAGACCGGCGGTCCATCGGGCGGCTGCCTGCCGGAGAGTTGTCTCGACATGCCGGTCGACTATGAATCCCTTGCGAAAGCCGGGTCCATCATGGGTTCTGGCGGGATGATCGTGATGGACGAAAGCTCGTGCATGGTGGATGTGGCCAAATACTTCATGGATTTCTGCATGACGGAATCGTGCGGAAAATGCATTCCCTGCCGCGTGGGCACCTACCAGATGCACCGTATTCTCACCGCCATCAGCACCATGAGCGCGACTCAGCAGGATATGACCATGCTGGAAGAACTCTGCGATCTGCTGAAGCATACGAGTCTTTGCGGGCTGGGACAATCCGCGCCCAATCCGGTGGTGAGCACACTGCGCTCGTTTGGCGACGAGTATCGCGCGCACATCGAGGAGCATAAGTGCCCGGCCGGGGTATGCGGTCAGGACAGGAACGGAGAGCAGGAATGAATCCAGCGGCGACGGTCAAGACGCTGAAGATTGACGGTCGCGACCTCAGCGGCCGCCCCGATGAGACCATTCTGGACGTGGCCCGCCAGAACGGCATCTTCATTCCACGCCTCTGCGAAATGGATGGACTCACCGACGTGGGCGCCTGCCGGATGTGCCTGGTGGAGGTGAAAGGACAGAACCGACTGCTCCCGGCCTGCGTGACCGCGGTCGAAGAGGGCATGGAGGTTACGTCCAACTCGGAGCGACTGCAGAAATACCGCAAAATGATTTTGGAATTGCTGCTGGCCGAGCGTAATCACGTGTGCTCAGTCTGCGTTTCGAACGGCCACTGCGAATTGCAGATGCTGGCGCAAAAACTCGAGATCACGCACGTTCATTTTCCGTATCGCTATCCCAAGATGGAAGTGGATGCGTCACACGACCGCTTCGTGATCGACCACAACCGCTGCATCCTGTGCACACGCTGCGTTCGGGTGTGCGACGAGATCGAGGGCGCGCATACCTGGGACGTTACCGGCCGCGGCATTGATGCCAAAGTCATTACCGATTTGAACGAGCCGTGGGGTTTGTCGGAAACCTGCACCAGTTGCGGCAAGTGCGTGCATGTGTGTCCGACGGGCGCGTTGTTCGAAAAAGGCCGCTCAGTCGCGGAAATGCTCAAGCGCCGGCAGTTTCTGCCGTATCTCACGCTCATGCGGGAAGAGAACGAATGATCAATGGCAGCGATCTATGAGCAAGAAAAATCATGAGTAAGAAAAGCATGGCGACGGTTTGGCTCGATGGCTGCTCAGGATGCCACATGTCCCTTCTGGATATGGATGAACGACTTATTGACTCTGGCATCGCTCGTCGATCTGGTCTACAGTCCGCTGGTCGATGCGAAAGAATTTCCCGAGAACGTAGACCTGACGCTGGTGGAAGGCGCGGTAAGCAGCGAAGAAGACCTGCACAAAATCCAGATCGTGCGGCAGCGTACAAAAACGCTGATTTCGCTGGGCGACTGTGCCGTTACCGCAAACGTACCGGGCATGCGCAATCCTTTCGGTCTGAAGCCGGTCTATGACCGGGCGTATCGCGAGAACGTTACGTTTGACCCGGGCACTCCGAACCAGGTCGTGCCGCCACTGCTTCCCTACTCGCGGCCGGTACACGAAATCGTGGCGGTCGATGTTTTTGTTCCCGGCTGCCCGCCTTCCGCCGACACCATTTTCTATGTAATTACGGAATTGCTCGAAGGCCGCCAGCCGGACGTGAGTCAGAAGACTCGCTTTGGCGCGTAACCAGTTTCGGATCGTAATTAGCCAGCTCGCAGTTTGGGACCGAACGGAGAAATCGTGAAGCAGGGTAACACCATCGTCATCGACCCGGTCACCCGAATCGAAGGCCATTCCAAGATCACGCTGCACCTCAACGACGACGGCCGGGTTGAGGAGGCGCGGTTTCACGTTACTCAGTTTCGGGGCTTCGAGAAGTTCTGCGAGGGGCGTCCGTTTTACGAAATGCCGTCGCTGATGGCGCGCATTTGCGGCATTTGTCCTGTCAGCCACTTGATCGCTTCGGCCAAGGCGTGCGACTCGCTGCTGGCAGTGAGGATTCCGCCCACGGCCGACAAACTCCGCCGCATCTTCGGGCTGGCGCAGGTGGTGCAGTCGCACGCGCTGAGCCTGTTTTATCTCTCCTCGCCCGACCTGTTGCTCGGCATGGACGCCGACCCGGCCAAGAGCAATCTGTTCGGCGTTGCGGAAAAAAATCCGGAGCTGGCACGGGACGGAATCGCGCTGCGGAAATTTGGGCAGCAGATCATTGAGCGGCTGGGAGGGAAGCGCATCCATCCCGCCTGGGTTGTGCCGGGCGGTGTGAGCGAACCGCTGAGCGAAACGAACCGCGATGCCATCCTGCACTCCCTGCCCGATGCGCTGGCGATCATCGACCGCTCCCTGGAATGGTTCAAGGGCGTGATGGAGAACTTCCGCGAAGAGATCACGAGCTTCGGTAATTTCCCCACTATGTTCATGGGCATCGTGAAGCAGGATAACGGCCTGACGTTCTACGACGGAAAGTTGCGCATCGTCGATGCCGCGGGAAAAGTTGTGGCCGACAATCTCGACCCCACCCGCTATTTCGAATACATCGGCGAGAAGGTCGAGCCCTGGAGTTATCTGAAGTCGACCTATTACAAACCGACTGGATTCCCGGACGGCATTTACCGCGTGGGGCCACTGGCTCGATTAAACGTCGCGGACCGCTGCGGTACGCCCGGCGCCGATCAGGAACTGGCGGAGTTTCACGAACTGCAGCGCACCGCGGTGCTCAGCTCGTTTCATTATCACCATGCCCGGCTGATTGAGATGCTTTATTGTGTCGAGCGCATGGAGCAGTTGCTGAACGACGGCGAGATTCTTTCCAAGCAAGTACGCGCAGTAGCACGGCCGAACGCGTTCGAGGGCGTGGGCGCCTGCGAAGCTCCCCGCGGTACGCTGTTTCATCATTACAAGATCGACGAGCAGGGCCTGATTCGCTGGGCCAACCTGGTGATCGCCACCGGACACAACAATCTGGCCATGAACCGCAGCATCCTGCAGGTGGCCAAACATTTTGTTCGCGGCAATCACCTGACCCCGGGAATGCTCAATCGGGTGGAGGCCGTGATTCGGGCCTACGATCCCTGCCTGAGCTGCTCGACGCATGCGCTGGGTCAAATGGCGCTTCAGATTCAGCTGCTCAGCCCCAGTGGCGAAATACTGGATGAAGTCGTACGAGACTGAATTCTGAAAACAGCATGCCCCGGGTTCTCATAGTCGGGTACGGCAATCCATTGCGCGGCGACGACGGTGTGGGCTGGCTGGTTGCCGAAAAGCTTCGCCGCAAGCTGTCGTCGCCGGAAGTCGAGGTTGTGCAGTTGCAGCAACTCCTGCCCGAACTGGCAGAAAATGTCGGCCGCGCCGGAGCCGTCATTTTTGTGGATGCCAGCGTCGAGGGCGAACCGGGTGAAGTGCGTTGTACTCCAGTTGTGCCGGCGGCCTCCGCAAAAACGCGGTTCTCCCACCAACTCTCTCCTGCCGAAGCGCTCGGGCTGGCCGGGGAGTTGTACGGGACCCGTCCGCTGGCATTCTCCGTCACTGTTTCCGGCCTGAGTTTTGATCATGGCGAAGAGGTTTCCGCAGTAGTGTCTGCCAGTTTGCCCCAACTCGAAAGCAAAGTGGAATCATTAACCAATCAAATCCTGTCGGGATCGCCGCTCTAACTTTTCTCGGAACCTTCCTTACCGCCCGCCTCGCCACGTTGAGTCATGTAGCCCTTGCAGGGAACGTTCCAGACATCTATATTTTGGGCACCACAAAGGGGACATGAACGCCATGGCTTCAGCTTCCAGGCGGCGCTTCCTGCGCCAAACCGCTACTGTTGGTCTTGCATGCTCGGCCGAACTGCTTTTTCGATGTCCTCTATGGGGCCAGTCTACAGCCTCTTCTTCGGGTGGACCGATGCGCCTTTACGTGGATACGCATCGCACCATCGCTCCCCTCGACCGGAATGTTTTTGGATCATTTCTCGAACATCTGGGCCGCGCCATCTACGAAGGAATTTACGATCCTGGTTCGAAGTTGTCCGACGAAAACGGCTTTCGCAAGGATGTGATGAAGGAAATACGCGACATGGGCGTTCCCATCATTCGCTACCCGGGAGGAAATTTTGTTTCCGGATACAACTGGCTGGATGGAGTGGGACCTAAACAGGACCGCCCCAGAGTTCTCGACAAGGCGTGGAATTCGCTCAACACCAACCAGTTCGGCACCAACGAATTCATGACCTGGTGCCGCGCCGTGGGAACTCAGCCGCTGATGGGCCTCAACTTTGGGACCGGCTCGGCAGAAGATGCGGCGGCGCTGGTGGAATATTGCAATGTCGACAAGGGAACGCGCTGGAGCGACCTGCGCCGCAAACACGGAGTCGCCGACCCTTATGGCGTGAAGCACTGGTGCCTGGGCAACGAGATGGATGGCCCCTGGCAGATCGGACACATGACGGCGACGGAATACGGTTACAAAGCGGCGGATGCTGCGCGGCAAATGCGCGCCGTCGATCCTTCGCCTGCGCTGCAATTAATCGCCTGCGGGTCGAGCGGCCCGGGCATGCCGACGTATCTTGAGTGGGATCGGGAAGTGCTCGAGCAATGCTACGAATATGTGAACGCGCTTTCGCTGCACCGCTATGTCGGCAACACTCCGGACGAGACCGGAGGCGACAGCGGGAAATATCTGGCCTTGAATCTGTCGATGGAGCGGCAGATCGAAGAAACGCTCGCCGTCTGCGACCTGGTGCGCGGCCATAAGCGTTCGCCGAAAAAACTCTGGCTCTCATTCGACGAGTGGAATGTCTGGTACCGCGCCCGCGGAGGCGAAGCGATGAATGGACATCGCCAGCAAGCGCAGCACTTGCTGGAAGAAATCTATAACCTGGAAGACGCGCTGTTGGTTGGCGGGCTGCTCAACACTCTCATGCGTCACGCCGATCGCGTGAAGATAGGCTGCCTGGCACAATTGATCAACGTGATTGCGCCTCTCATGACCAACGCCAACGGCATGTTCCGCCAGACCATTTTTTATCCCTACGACTGGGCGCTGCAGTACGCGCGCGGATCGGTGCTCGACGTATTGGTCGAGTCGCCATCCACGTATGAAGTCGCGGGCATGGGCCCGGTTTCTCACGTGGACGCAACCGCAACCTACAACCCCGACGACGGCAAGCTGGCGCTGTTTCTGCTGAATCGCGACTTGTCCAAGTCGCACCAGGTTGAGATCAGCTGGGAAGGCAAGGCCGGGACGCGGTCGTTGGCTTCGTGGGTGCTCACCGGCGACGACCTCAAGGCCGTGAACAGCTTTGACACACCGAATAAAGTAACGCCGCAAGCGGCGGAGAAGCCTTCCAGCGGCGCGGGGCGCACGATTCTCGAACTGCCACCCCATTCTTATTCCATTTATCAGTGGGCAACGTAGGTTCCGCTTCAGAAGGATTTTTCATGCGACGGCAGGTCTTACTGATCAGCTCGATCCTCTTGTGTGCGCCCAACCTGGTTTCACAGGATGCATTGGCGCCCACTCCACCGATGGGTTGGAATAGTTGGGATGGTTATGGGACAACGATCCACGAGGCTCAGGTCAAGGCTAACGCACAGTGGATGGCCGAGCATTTGAAGGCTTTCGGATGGCAGTACGTTGTCGTCGACATGGAGTGGTTCGTAGCGAACCCAACGGCGGAAGGGAATTCCAAGAGCTTTCAATACACCCTCGATCAGAATGGCCGCTACACTCCCGCGGTGAACCGGTTCCCATCCGCGGCCAACGGGGCCGGTTTCAAACCTTTAGCGGACTACGTTCATTCGCTCGGCCTCAAGTTTGGCATCCATATTCTGCGCGGGATTCCGAAGCAAGCGGTGGCCAACAAAACTCCGATCGCGAATTCGCGGTTCACGGCTGCGGACGCCGCCGATTCTTCCGACACCTGCCCCTGGAACTTCGATAACTTCGGCACCAACTCCGCCCAACCCGCGGCTCAGGCGTATTACGATTCGATTGCGAAGCTTTATGCCGGCTGGGGAGTTGACCTGATCAAAGTCGATTGCATCAGCAGTCATCCTTACAAAGGCGACGACATCCGCATGATCCGCCAGTCGCTCGACAAAGCTGGGCGACCGATCGTGCTCAGCCTTTCGCCTGGCCCGGCGCCGGTCGAGAAGCTCGATGAGATGCGGAAGTATGCGCAGATGTGGAGGATTTCCGACGACGTTTGGGACATTTGGCATAACGACGGCGACTATCCGAAAGGACTCGGCGACCAGTTCGCCTACGTGGCGGCCTGGGCGGGCAAATCCGAGCCGGGACATTGGCCCGATGCCGACATGCTGCCTCTTGGCCACCTGGGGCCGGCCCCGGGCTGGGGAAAACCGCGCGACACCCGATTGAGTCACGACGAGCAGCGCATGTTGATGACGCTCTGGTGCATTTTTCCTTCTCCTCTCATGGTCGGAGGAGAACTGCCGGCAACGGATGCGTGGACTTTATCGTTGCTGACAAATCCCGAGGTCGTCGCGGTCGATCAGCATTCCAGCGGCAATCATCCGGTGATCAACAACGACAAGACCGCAGTCTGGCTGGCGCAGGCTGGAACGGGGGAAGGCCAGTACCTGGCCGTCTTCAATCTCACCGAATCAGCGGCAGCCGTACGCTACGAATGGAAGGATCTGGGGCTGGACGGAAAAGTGTACAAGCTTCGCGATCTTTGGGAGCGCAAGGATCTTGGACCGGCCAGCGCACTGACGACAACGCTCGCGCCGCACGCCAGTATGCTTTATCGTTTGTCGGCAGTCCGCGACGCGGGTCCATAACTCGCGTGCTCATTTCGTTTCGCACTCACGATCCTGTCTTGAAAGGCACACGATGAGCATCTCAACCCCGGAAAAGAATGGGGCGTCGGCTAAGCCAAGCGCCAGCCACGTTCTCTTCCCCACCGGACAGCTTGTGCCTTTCATTCTTGTGACCGGTCTGTTCTTCCTTTGGGCGATTCCCAACAATCTGAACGACGTACTCATCCGCCAGTTCATGAAGTCGTTCACGTTGACCCGCATGCAGGCGGGCTTGGTGCAATTTGCGTTCTACCTGGGATATTTTTTTCTGGCGATGCCCGCCGCACTCCTCATGCGGAAGCTCGGCTACAAGGCTGGAATTGTGATCGGCTTATTACTGTTTGGAATGGGGTGTTTTCTGTTCTGGCCGGCGGCGCTCGCGGGGCACTACGTGTATTTCCTTTGCGCGTTGTTCGTGATCGCGAGCGGCCTGTCTTTCTTGGAAACCGCTTCCAACCCGTTCATCGCTCAGCTTGGCGATCCCGACAGCTCCGAGAGCCGGCTGAATTTTTCCCAGGCCTTCAATCCGCTGGGCTCGATCACTGGCGCTTTGATCGGAACGGTTTTCATCTTTTCCGGAATCGAATTGTCCCCGCAGGAGATTGCCGCCCAAAAGGCGCACGGACTCTACGAGGCTTATCTGCGGACTGAAACTCTGCGCGTCATCAAGCCTTATCTCGTGATCGGAGCGGTGGCGATTTTCTGGGCGCTCTTGATTTTGCGTACGAAGTTCCCGGCGATTCAGAGCGAACACGAAAGCGGCTGCGGCGATCACGGGCATGTCAGGGAACTGTTTCGCTATCCGCACTTTTTGTGGGCCGTGCTGGCGCAATTTCTTTACGTCGGCGCCCAGGTCGGAACATGGAGTTATTTCATCCAGTACGTTCAGGAGTCCACGCACCAGCCGGAAAAGATCGCGGGCTACTTTCTGACAGGAACGCTGGCCGCATTTGGAGTCGGCAGGTTCGCCTCCGCCTACCTCATGCGCTCGATCGCGCCCAGCAAACTCATGGGCGCCTATAGTGTGGCGAACATCGTGCTGGTCTCGCTGGGCGTGCTGTTTCCGGGTTGGTTCGGACTGTGGTGTGTATTTCTCACCAGCTTCTTCATGTCGCTGATGTTCCCCACCATCTTCGCGCTGGGATTGAAGGGGCTGGGGCCGAACACAAAAATCGGCGCCTCTCTGCTGGTTATGGCCATCGTCGGCGGCGCGGTGTTGACGCCGCTGATGGGCTTCATCTCCGATAAGTTTCACAACGTCGCCTGGGCGTACGTAGTTCCACTGGTCGCTTATATTGCGATCGCAATGTATTCGTTCTTCGGATCGAGGCAGACAGCGGCAACAAGCTGAATCACACAGACCTCAGAAACCGGGGAAGTATTTGTACCCGTTTTCGCATTCAGATTCGGTGAAGCGCGGCTGTAGGAGAAAGAAGGCAGCCACCCGAGGAATCGGCAGCGTCGAAAACATGACTATTTTGAAACTGGCGTTGAACCGGGAACCGCAGTCTGATCTCGCAGAACAAACAGGAACTGCCGCAGTTCCCGCCTTTGCCGCTCGATGGCAGCAGCTTCCGTTTTATCGAGTCGCTTATATTCCTCGAATTCGACTTGCGCCTTCGCGTCCTCTCCCATCCGCTTGTAAGTTAAGCCCAGTCCGTAGTGAGAGTCGCTGCGGTCAGGGTTGATCACAACCGCCTGCTGGTACGCTGCAAGCGCTTCTTGCAGATCTCCCTGCGCCAGAAATAGGTTGCCAAGTTGCAGGGACGCCAGATCGAATTTAGGGTCGAGCGCCGATGACTTTTCCAATAATGCCTTCGCGTGTTCGAGGGTTTCGGAAGTCGCCGATCCTCGGTCTCGCTTCCACAGAGCCACCGCATAGTAATAGTCCGCGGCAGCAGTCGCCGGCTGATCCTGCGCAAACCGCGCCAGCTTCTCCTCGGCACAGGGCAGCGATGCGGACGCCGCCTCCTGCATCTTGCCGAGAAAAAGATAAGGCGCGGGGCTTGCCGGCTCAAGATCGGAAGCCTGGCACAATCGCTGGGCTGCTTCCTCGGCTGAACCGCTGGTGTAGAGAGCCGCGCCCAGACCGGCCAACATTCTGGCCGAGTCAGGATGCAAGCGCGCGCCTCTGCTAAACACTTCGATAGCCGGAGCCGCCGCCCGGTGGAGAAGCAGCTCCGTTCCCCACGCAAAATAATTTCGTTCACTTGGATCCAGCCCGGCAGCGCGCTCATATTCCTGTTCCGCCTCCAGCGGATCGCCCGCCTTCTCGTCAAGCTCACCCACCAAGCGGAAAAGAGCCGCCTGCCCTGGTTTGTCGAGATCTTTTTCTTTCGCCAGCATCCGATCCACGCGCGCACGCGCCCGCCGCAGCTCACCGCAGGCCGCGTAGGCGAACGCCAGGTCGAGTCCGTTCTGATGATCTGCCGGGCTTACTCGATCCGCGGTCTCAAGGAGAGGAATGGCTGCGCGACATTTCTCCGCGCGAAGGTAAAACTCCCCGAGTTTGTGATTCGCTTCGAAGTCCAGCGAATTGCGCCGCACAGCTGTGCGCAGTGCACTCTCGGAGGTTTGCGTCTTGGCTTCGACTGTTTCCTCCCCCGTGGCTGCGACGTCCTGCGATTCAGATCCCAGGCTCAAAGTTTCTTTCGCCAGCGCCTCCCCGGTTCGCATGCGAGTTTCAGATCCATGGCCGCCCGATCCAGTCGAATCGGTGACGCCGGCTACGGTGAAGTTTGGCCTGTCGTCAAGCGCGATTGCGCTTGGCGATGAAGACGAGTCGGAGGTAGGAGGGGCCGAAGCTGTCAACCTTGCGAGGACGAAGTCGCAGTGCTTCTTTTCCGCGGGAGACAGCTTTATCGAATCCAAGACCGCATCGTGAAAGCCAGGTTTCTCCAGCTTTAGCGTGTAGGTACCGGCGCGAACTGCCAGGAACACAAAGCGTCCGTCGGTGTCAGTTTGTGCGTCAGCGGACTTTGCGGAGCCCGTTTCCTGGAGATGCACGGAGACTCCCGCTGCCGCTTTTCCTGCCGGGTCCCGGACAATGCCTTCGACCTGCGCCGCCGTCGGCGGTGTCAAATCCTGCGCTCGCGCTGAAGAACCTAGAAAACTCATCAACGTCAGCGCTGCGAAGAGTAATCCCATCAGGCTCCAGCCACGGTCGGCCGACCAAGGCCGCCACTCACGCTGGTCGCTTGCAGTGAGCAACGAGGTATGGTGCCGGGAGGGGGAGTCGAACCCCCAAGACCCGAAGGTCGGCGGATTTTGAGACCTCCTACGGCTATTCCTAAACCCCATCTTTTCTTGATCTTTCAACAACTTGCGAAAACAGTGAGTTGCGTTCAGTGAGGTTCGGTTTTGTCCTGTCACCTTCGGTTGGGCACAATCTGGGCACACCAACTTCTTTGCTCAACGCCTGACCAGAGCAGCCCCCTGTCCAAGTCACTGCAAGTCTTTTTCTCTTCCACAACAGGTTCCCCCGAACAGCATCGAAGGCTCTCCTTTAGTTCTCGGACCTGTTTGACCGTCAATATGGGACATCCACGGACATTCGTTGCAGCTCATGCTCTTGAGCCGGAGGGCGTACCCGCTATAGAAATCGCAAGAGGCGGCGCGCAGTCCGCTCGGCTACCAAATTGTACTCTGACGGACAAGAACGGAACGACGGACAGGCGGATGGCTTCCGATGCCAACTCGTAACGCGTCACCTGGATGAACTCCGTCCGCACCCCAGCTACATCCGGCGTCAGTTCTCGGTTTCAGCCTCCCAATTATCGACGGTGTCTGAGCTGGGACGGATGGCGTTCAGAGAACCGATCATTATTTCCCGTCTGGGAAAAAGAGTGCAGGAAACCGTGATTTCCGGTTCTTGGAACAGCGTGGATGAGCGTTGCGTTACGTACGTACGCAACGTTGGCGACGGGCTTCGGCCATCATGTCCTCAAACTGGGCGGAAACGGGCCTCACGCTACTGAAAGAACACAGGTCAAAATTCCGACCCTCGTGCGCGGCATGAGAAACTGACCGCATGTGTGGACGCTACCGACTCTCGCGGCGTAAGCAGATCATCGAGGAGCATTTCGACACCGTCTCCGGTGACGAAGACTGGAGCCCTCGTTACAACATCGCTCCCACCCAACCTGTCCCCATCATCCGCCAGAATGCCAAACAGCCACCCCGCGAACTGTCGCTCGTCCGCTGGGGGCCTCCGCCGTTATATACTTTTCCGGATTCTTGGTGAAACGCTGTGCGGCGTTTCACACCCCTCCGACAGGCCGATAACATGCAAGATGGGAACCCGACTTTCGATCCGAAGGATCGCAAAAAAGCTCCGCGGCATGGGGCTGTGGGGGTACCTGTCAAGGGCGACAGTTCAGGCTCCAATCCTTCCGGCGACTCAGATGCGCCTACGCTAATCGATTTTGGTAAGCCGTCGTCTGCCCCGGAAGCCTTCGTCGATTCCGATGCCACGATCATCGAGGGTATGCTTCCGCCACTTCCTCCTCTTCCGAAAGGGTCCACGCGAGTTCCGGTCGCTGCCCCATTGCTTGAGGCCGGGGACGTTCTGGGCGGTCGCTACGAGATCGTGGCACTGCTTGGGGAAGGCGGAATGGGGGCGGTCTACAAGGCTCTTGATCGGGAACTGGACCGCGCGGTGGCGCTCAAACTGATTCGTCCGGAACTGGCTTCGAATCCTTCGATCCTGGCGCGCTTCAAGCAGGAGCTTCTGCTTTCGCGGCAAGTGACGCACAAGAATGTCATTCGCATTTTCGATTTGGGCGATGCCGATGGCGTCAAGTTCATCACCATGGAGTTCGTCGAAGGCGATGACCTGCGAAAGCTCATCCAGGAAAAGAAAAAGTTTTCTCCGGAAGAGGCGGTAGAGATCATGCGCCAGGTCTGCCAGGCGTTGGAGGCCGCCCACGGCGTCGGCGTAATTCACCGCGACCTGAAGCCCCAGAACATCATGCGCGATCAGAGCGGACGAATTCTGGTGATGGATTTCGGCCTGGCGCGCACCATGGAAGGCGAAGGCATGACTCAGGTCGGGGCCCTGGTCGGGACGATGGAGTATATGTCTCCCGAGCAGGCGCTGGCGACCGAACTCGACCAGCGCTCCGATTTGTTCACGGCGGGCTTGATTCTCTATGAACTGCTGACCGGCAAGATGCCGTTCAGTGCGCAGAGCGCCCTGGCGAGTTTGATCAAGCGGACCCAGGAAAGAGCCATTCCGGTTTCCGATCTCGACAGAAACATTCCCGGGGCGCTGAGCGGGGTCGTGAGCAAATGCCTGGAGCGGGACCCCAACTTACGCTATCAGAGCGCCACCGAAATGCTGCGCGATCTCGATGCCTGGCAGGGTAAACGCGCCGCGGCGACTCTGGGTTTTCATCCTGCCGTGAATCCGTGGGGACAGACCATCCCCTGGCCGTTGCTGACCGGCATCGCGACCGTTCTCGTGCTGGCAATTGTCGGGTACGTCTTTCGCGGAAGTCTGTTGTCGCCGCCGGCGGCCAAGACCGGCCCGGTTCAATCGTTGGCGATACTTCCCTTTCGCAATGCCTCGGGGGATCCCAGTCTGGATTGGCTGGGCTCCAGCTTTGCCGACATGCTCAGCACCGACATTGGGCAATCGTCGCAGCTGCGCACGGTTACACCAAGCAATCTGCACCAGATCCTGACGGATCTGCGCATTTCCTCCTCTACCGAACTCGATCCCTCCACCATCCGCCGCGTGGCGGATTTCAGCAATGCGCAGCGCGTAATTTGGGGACAATATGCGAAGTTCGGCGACCAGATCCGCATCGATGCGACGCTGCAGGACTTCAAGAATGATCGCAGCGTTCCACTCAAAATCGAAATCCCGAACGAAAAAAGATTCCCGGCGCGATCGATAAGCTGGCTGAGTCGATTCGGGAAAAGCTCGCGCTCCCGAGCAGCGTGATCAAGGAATTAAAGGCGAGTTCGTTCCAGCCGGAGTCAACTTCGGTCGAGGCTCTGCGCGCCTATAACCTGGGCGTTGGGTTCCAGCGAGACGGAAGAAATCTGGACGCGCAGCAGCAACTGGAAACAGCGACCAAGGCCGATCCGAATTTTGCGCTCGCTTTTTCGCGGCTGGCGCAAACCTACAGCAAGTTGGGCTACGACGATCAGGCAGCACAGACCGCGCAAAAGGCTGTAACCCTCAGCCAGAACCTTCCGGAGGCGGAGAAGTATCTGATCGCCGCGAATCGTTCGCTGGTCGTCAAGAACTATCCGGAAGCCATCAAGGCCTTTGAAACTCTCGCCAGATCTTCCCGGATAACTACGACGTGCAAGTCGCACTGGCCAGCCTGTATCAGGATTCTGGGGATCTGGTCGACGCCCGCGAGTATTATCAGAAAATTCTCTCCGCTAATCCCAAGGACATCGCGGCGACTCTCGATCTCGGCCGCATCGAAATTAAGAGCGGCAACCCGCAGACCAGCTTCGATCCGCTGAACCGCGCCTACAGCCTCTCCGTTCAGGTGGGCAACGACGAACAGAAGGCAACCAGTCTTCACCTGCTGGCGGTCGCCTACCGGATGTTGAACAAGACGGACGAAGTTGTGCGCAACGAGACCGAGGCGCTAGCGATCTGGCGACAGATTGGCCAGAAACGAGGCTTGGCCTTCAGCCTCAACGAAATGGCCAAAGCCAAGGCCACGCTCGGGAATAGCAAAGAAGCGGCCGCCGACTTTCAGGAGGCGCTGCAGATTCGGCGCGAAATCGGCGATAAGCGCGGTTTGGGCGACACCCTGATTGAGATGGGCAACTTCGCCGACGACGCCGGCGACCACGACCAGGCTCTCAAGATGGAGAAGGAAGCGCTCGAGATGGAGCGCGAGGTCGGGAATGAGAGCCTGCAGGCGATTTGCCTGAACAATATCGGCACTTCGTATTCCGAGAAGGGACAGTACGAAGACGCGCTTACTTATTATCAGCAAGCTCTGCAGCTGCGGGAGAAATCGAAAGCGCCGCAGGACATTGTCGAGGCGGTGCACAACCTCGGCGATACTTCCGTCGATATGGGGCAATACGACAAGGCGGTTGCGTATTATCTGCGGGCGCTGGATTTGCGCCGCAGCATGGACGACCAGCGCGGCGCCGCCATCGAGTCCAACAGCCTGGGCACTTTGTTCGATTATCAGGGGCGCTTCGGCGCGGCGATCAAGTCCCAGCAGGATGCTCTCAAGACGTTCCGCGATATGAAAGATCAGAGCGTTTGGATGGCCCGGATCTTGAATGCTACCGCAGAGGCCCTCATCCTGGCAGGACGCGGCGACGAAGCCAAGAGCAACATGAACGAATCGCTCAAGCTATCCCGCGAATTGAAGAATGACAGCGTGATGGCACAAACGCTCGGAGTCCAAGGGGACGCCGCTTTTTACAACGGAAATCTCACCCCCGCTCAAAGGGCGTACTCGGAAGCGTTGCAGGCAGCCAAGCGCAGCAAGGAACCGGATACGGTTCTGATCGCGAATTCTGAACTGGCCAAGATTTTGGTCGCAGAAAAGCGCTCCCCGGAAGCGATTGCGGCCCTGAAGCCGCTTCTGCAGCGCGCGGATGATCTCGGGCTGAAGTATGTCTCGGTGGAGGGCTCAATCTCCATGGCCGAAGCAATGATTCAGCGGCATGACCTGGCCGGAGCTCGCGAGGAACTGAAACGCGCGATGCTTCGCTCCGAGCAGCTCGGCATGCAGCCCTTGAGTGCCCGCGCTCATTATCTGCTCGCTATCACGGAACGGGATCCCGGCAGCCAGGCCGAAGCACAACAGGATTACCGCGAAGTGGTTCGCTTGCTGGATAGCATGAAAAAAGATCCCGGGGCGCAACAGTTGCTCGATCGCGCCGATTTCAAAGAGATGTACGAGCAGTCCACACACGCATCAGCCCAGTAACGCGAAATTCCGAAAAACAGCGGGGGCTGCCGTTTCCAAGTGACAGCCCCTTACGTTATTGACAGCGTTACCTTCGTACCAAACGCCCCGCCGGATCGCCTCACCTCTCACCAGATGGTTTGAGCAGTGGCGGTGGGATTCGTGTTTGTGTCCGTATTCATGGCGCTTACCGTCGCGGTGTTGATGGTGCAGGGTTTCTTATTACAGACGGTAGCGGGCTCAGCCGTCACTTGTACCTTGATCGTTAAGACCCCGCCGTTCAGCGAACTGATGGATAACGGCGCCAGCATTCCCACACCGCATGTGACATTATTTCCGGCCGCCGAGCACGAGATTGGGGTGGTTGTGCAGGACAGCTTTTTGTTGACGATGGTGCAGGCAATGTTGGTTCCCGAACCGCTCAGGAACTTGGTGTTGCTCGGGAGCGGATCGGTCACGATGACTCCATCCGCGTTGGCCGGACCAGCGTCAGCAACCGCGATTAAGTAGGTGATATTGCCACCGTTGGCCACCGGTCCCCCGGGAGCAAGGTTCGCGATCTGTAGGTTCGTGGGGGCTACAACCGAGTAGCTCACGCTCTGCGTATTTTGGTTCAACCCGGTATCTGTTGCCGTTACCTGGAAGGAATTCGTTCCCGGCGTTGAGGTGTTGACGCTGCCTGTGCATGCCAATCCAGTAGGTGTTGGTGTGCAGCTGGATTGCGTGCCCGTCGACTGCGTGCAGCTGGCCACCGTCAGATACGGGCCGATCGGACTGCTTGCGGGCTTGTAGTTGGCGCTGCAAGTGTAGCTCGCAGTGACCGGAGCATTCTGGGCATAGACAGTGTTGGTCGGAGACGTAATCGTAATCGGCGGCGGAACCTGATCGGGCTGGTTGTAGGTCGCTGTCCAGCAGGAGCCGGTGCCTCCGCTATTGCCCTTGGTATGCGTATCGATCGTGAAACTGCTGATCTGGTCGTTCTGGAACAGCGGGCCGGAAGGAGGTGGCGTGCAGGGATGAGCATTCACGCCTCCAAAACCCTTAAGCCAACCCGGGAAGGGATCAATGGGGTTGTACATGTTCACGCCCGATTCTGTCGAAAGTGTGAAGGCCGTCCCTAGTGTCGCAGTGAAAGGATTGCATACCTCGTTGGGCAGATTTGGGCAGGTAACTTCAAACATGACCGCCGAATCCGGATCGGGCGCGAGCCCGGTATAGACGAAGCAATGCGCTCCGGGATAAGTCTGCTGCACTAGGGCGTCGCACGCCGATGAAGTCATGAGGATCGGCGTGATGGTCGTGGTCGTGGTCGGCGATCCAACGCTCGTCGTGACTGCATAGTTGTAGGCGTTGTTCTGATACTGGTAGGTTGTGGGCGTATTGGGTGGAATTGTCTGCGTCTGTCCTTGCGGCGTGAACGTCCAGCTCAGAATATCCTGGTTGTCGTTTCCCCCACCCGTTGCCGCCGTAAAGCCGACGTAGGCGTTGCCGCTCGTCAGGCTCAGCAAATTGCTCAGATTGACGGGCACGCCGGCCGGAAACAAATCCGTCCCATCCAGGACCACATCCAGGCACGGCCCTGCAGTGCTGTTTACAAAGCAAGCCGTCTGCGTGCTCGTGGCCTGCACCAGATAGGTGACGGTTGCCGTGTGGACGTACCCGTCCGCCAGATTGATCGGGGATGGCGCGCCAGCCGGAGTTGTCAATCCCAGAAGATTGATGTCGGCGTGCCGGCAGCTGGCGTCCACGCTGTTCTGGCCAGTGCCACAGCTTTGAATCGAAACATGGCTGTTACTCAGGTCATTGATGTCGGTGTTCTGGAAAGTGTCAAACTCGATCGCAAGACTGTTCGCGATGCCACCAGTGGACGGGGTGCAAGTACCGTCGGGAGCGTCGCCGAAGCCGATGCCGCAGCCGTTCGGACCCAGGGAGTTCAAGCCCGAATTCTGAATGAGGAAGGCGATTCCGTCAGCAGGCCCGCTGCTTTGCGGGACAGGAACGGCTCCGCTCAGCTGAAAACTGAAGGTCGTAGAAAAAGCGGCTCCCACCGGTTGCACCGTGTTGAACCAGGACGACCCCGATGTAAAAGCCGAATCTGGCGTCAGGCGCAGAACGGTGGTTACACCGTTCGGCGCGGGCTGGGCTGGGTTTGGCGTGCCGACCGGCTGTATCAGCGTGGAAGCTGGACCATAGAAGCCTGGAAACCCGGAACTAGCGGGTGTTCCGTTCGGCGTCATGCAACCCTGGCTCGAGGAAAAATCCGGAGAATAATTGGGCGAGGTTGGACAAGTCTGTCCCCAAGCTGTAGAAGATCCGGCAATTGCGAAGACCACGATGGCGGCCGCGGCCGCAAGCATTCCTTTACCCACCTGCATAAATTCTCCTTTTGACTCGGTTGATTTTCAGCATGCGCGATCTCGATCAAGCCGAGCGTCTGCGCCCAAGATTTCGGCACACATTTTTGCCCGATTGTGACGGGCTTACTGAATGATCATGAACAGCCGGTAAATACGGCAGCTTGCCGTTTCGCCTCCGAACCTTGGGGTCGAAATTACCTGGGATCGTCCAATGGAAATCGCCTAAACAAGGCTAGGGGAGAGGCTTGCGCAGGGTATGCGCTCGGTCTCGAATAGTCAACTGCTATTTCGCGGGGTGTCGTTAGCACATGATATGTCCGGTCGAATTAGGACGAGGCGCGACGGAGCCTTCTGCAAGTTGCCGATGGCTCCGTATGACAACGAGGAGGTGATCCCGCCATGCAGGAAATTAGCATCATTTCCGTGTGCCGGTCTGTGATGGGCGACACTTGGTCGAGAAACGGCTGCGGCGCAGTGCCAGAACTGAATCTGCTGTTTTAGTGCCATTCCTGGAAAGGCTCCAGCCCTTGTTCCTGGCCTTGTTCCGCCCGGTACGAAGTCGCAAAATAGAGTGGCTACGGTACTAACTCTCAGAATCATCCATATCGGCGACGGAGACATTTGGCGTCGGCTGCGAGAACGTGATCGGCGAGGAAGAAAAATTTAGAGAGTGATTGTTCGGCCAGATTTCCGAATTGTTGCTGCCGCCAAGGAGATCAACCACGCCCTTGCCGGTCATATCCCAAACCTCGACGGAACTGGGATCGGTGTAGGCGGCGAGTTGAAACGAACTCTTGCCCTCGTTAAGAAAGACTGTGCCAGGAATGTCAAAGATGGAATCGCCACCAGCGAAAATCTCTGGCAACCCGTCTCCGTTGATATCCCCTGTTGAAATGTAAGTCACCGTCGCCGGGCTCAACGCGAGCGGCGACGCAAAGTTCCGGTCCTTACGCCCCAGCGCGAGCGACACAAAGTTGAAGGCGTCGGGCACAACCACATCGGGAATGCCATCACCATTAAAATCTCCAACCGCGACGTATTCTCCCTCCGGACCAACCACTGGCCGCATCGTGAAATGTCCGTGTCCGTCTCCGAAGAAAAACAGAATCTCCGAAGGTTGGAGTCCGTATGTTACGGCCAGATCGGGGAAGCCGTCGTGATCGAAGTCGCCCGCCACAAGGCGGAATCGGCTCCGGCGTGTTCAGGCTCGCGACTTGAGTAAACGATCCGTTGCCTTGTCCTGCAAAAGAATAAAGCAGGCCGCCATTGCTTTGCGGCACTTGCACGATGAGATCGGGGATGCCATCGAGGTTAAAGTCCAGAACCGTTGCCAGCCCAACAATGCCATTGAGACCACCAACCCCAGTAGATCTAGCAGCACGCCGCGGTCACCGAGAGCGAACAGTGCCTCCAGCAGCCCAACGCGAGCCTGATCACTCTGCAACAGAGAGTTGACCGCGCTCAAACGCATGTTCCGACTTGGGCAACAAGCTACCCCTCCAAAGGTAGTTCGTGCGCCCAGATTTCCTAAGCTCGCAGAGAACAACATCCGCAAGGGATTCTTGGAGGACGGGCAGTATCGCAAGCTGATCGAATACTGTCCGGACCTCTGGTTTCGCTCACTGGCTGAATGTGCACGTACATACGGCTGGCGCGTTTCGGAGTTGCTGACGATGCAGGTCAATCAAGTGGACGTTTCTCAGCGTGTCATTCGTCTTGAGCCCGGCACAACGAAGAACCGTGAGGGCAGAGAAGTACTGATGACCGATGAAGTCTGTAAGGTTCTTTCGGCTCTCGTACACGGGAAATCGGCTGAGGATCACGTGTTTACGCGGTCGAGTGGAAAGCCAGTTTGTGACTTCCGCGGCACTTGGAAGAACGCATGTGCCCACGCTGGAGTACCTGACTTGCTGTTTCACGATTTGCGAAGAACCGGAGCACGAAACCTACGCAGGGCCGGAGTCGCCGAAGGCATCATCATGAAGATCAGCGGCTGGCGTACGCGGAGTGTCTTCGAGCGCTACGCAATCGTGAATCGCTCGGATATGAATGATGCGATCCTGAAACTGCAAGAATCGGAGAACAGAGTTGAGCAGGAAAGACTCCGAGCAGAACGGCAGCAATAGCAAACAAGGGCACAAATTGGGCACAATGAGGCGCATTCGCCGAAGCTCCCCGCATCCGTGCGGTCAACTAGCCTCGGCTAGAGATTCATTCCAAGGGGTTTAGGTATGGTGCCGGGAGGGGGAGTCGAACCCCCCAAGACCCGAAGGTAGGCGGATTTTGAGTCCGCTGCGTCTGCTAGTTCCGCCATGATAATAAACAACTTAACTAAAAACTCCTGTAAATCTGTGTAAGCAGATGTGTCAGTATTTGGGTATTTTCCGCACGTTACCCCGCTCAGCAATCCCCGCGAATGGAGAACACATGGCGCCCCGCCGGTGCACATGTCATATCATGTTGCGGCAAAGGAGCAGCATTCATCCCAATTTATGTTCACGCGATTCATAGCTTGTCTTCTCTTGACCCTGATCTCGGCCCAAGGCTTGTCTAGCGCCGATTTTGCCATGAAGGTGACCGACAAAAATTATCTCGATACTCAAGGTTTCAGCGTTTTTCTCTACGACAGCACGTACCATCCCGTTTTTGTGGACCAAAAGAACACAGCAATGGAGATGATTCTCCACGGCCAGCGCATCGCCACCAACGGCGACGTGCGCCTGATGCCAACGCCGGAGCAGTGGGATTTGGTAGCAACCCTCAAAGGTCGCCATGCCGACAAGGCGACCAGCCGGCTCACCGCCGACCTCGCTTTCCCGACGTTCGACTTCAGTTACACACTGGAAGTGGCAGCGGAACCCGGCGGCGTGAAGGTCAGCATAAATCTCGACAAACCGCTACCGCAGAAGTTGGCCGGGAGGGCAGGCTTCAACCTCGAGTTCCTGCCCTCGATCTACATGGGCAAGGCCTATCTGGTGGACGGAAGCAAAGCCGGTATCTTCCCGCGTACGCCGAACGACCCGATGACGAAGGTTTTGCCCCTGCCGGATGAACCGAAAAAGGCGTACTACCTCGAGGACTGGGATAAGGCCAAGGGATACACCCAGCCGCTGCCGTTCGCCGAAGGCAAGAGCATTACTCTGGGGGTTGACGACGCACTGGCCCGTGTGAACGTAGTGTCGGATACGGCCAACCTCATGCTATTCGACGGACGCGACCGCGCGCAGAACGGCTGGTTCGTGCTGCGTTCGCTGATTCCTTCAGGCAAGACCACTGGCGCCATCGTTTGGCACATTAGGCCGGACGTGATTCCAAACTGGACACGTCCGCCGATGATCGCGCACAGCCAGGTCGGTTATGCGCCGGGCTTCTCAAAGGTGGCGGTGCTCGAACTGGACCCGAACTACAACGCTCCGAAGACGGCCAGAGTGTTGCGGCTGATGGAAGACGGGTCGTACAAGCCGGTGTTCGAGGGCCCGATCACGCCTTCAACACCGTGGCTGCGCTACGTCTACTCGAAATTCGACTTTACCCCGGTCAAGGACCCCGGCCTTTATGTAATCGAGTACGCAGACCAGCGTACGGCACCCTTCCCCATCTCTAAGGGCGCTTACGCGAACATCTGGCAGGACAGTCTGGACCATCACCTTGCCGAGCAGATGGATCATGTTTCCGTTCGCGAAGGCTACCGCATGTGGCACGGTGCTTCGCACTTGGATGATGGCCGCATGGCGCCCGTAGTTGGGGAACAATTCGACGGCTGGAACCAGGCCACAGCAACGGACGGGAAATACAAAGGCGGAGATCACATCCCGGGAATGAACGTGGGCGGCTGGTACGATGCCGGCGACTTCGACCTGGAGGAGCCTGCGCAGCTGAGCGTGATTCAGAGCCTGGCTCTGGCGTATCGCGAATTCAATCTCAAGTACGACGAGCTTACGGTGGATGAAGGGACGCGTGAGGTCGAGATGCACCGTCCCGATGGCGTGCCGGATACCGTGCAGCAAGTCAAGCACGGCGCACTGCTCATCCTGGCGCAGTTTCACAATATTGGCCACGCCATCCGCGGTACTCACGAACCAGATCTGCGCCAGTACACACAGGTGGGCGACGGAGCGTCGAAAACTGACGGCCGCGTTTACGACCCGAAGCTTGGCCCGAACGAAACGAAGGGCGACTACTCCGGCAAGCCGGACGATCGCTGGATCTTCACTACCAACAACCCGTTTTTCCAGTGGAATGCCATTGCCGCGCTGGCTGCAGCAGCGGATACGCTGAAAGGCTGGGACGACGCATTAGCGAAAGACTGCCTCGAGACCGCTGTCAAAGCATGGAAGGACACGTCGGCGAATCCAACACTGTATCCGACATCCAGCGGGCCGGACCGAGAGACTCCGGCAAACGGTGTGCTGGCGGCCTCTCAGGGTGTTGTCTCTGGCGAACAAGGCGCTCGTAAACCAAAGAGCATCTCGGGTGCTGCGACAAACCCTGCGGCACCGGCAGCTCCACCAACCGGCTTCGGCCGTGGCCGATCTTTTGTTGGCATGGACTGGGCCGCGGCTCTGGAATTAACCATCGCCACCAATGGTGCCGAGCCATACAAGTCCCGGCTCAAGGAATTGTTTCCTCAGATGATTACTCCGGAACAGATGGACTTCAACGGTTGGAAAGCAGTCCGGGCGTTGCCATATCTGGACGCCGGCGCGAGAGATCAAATGCGCGAAGCGGTAAAAACATACATGGCTGGTTTGGACAGGCGGCTGGACGAGACTCCGTTTGGCGTGCCCCCGAGCCTCGGCACCTGGGGCGGCTCGGGTGCCGTGGTGGACATGGCGGTGCGAATGTATTTCCTCCACAAGACATTTCCGGATCTCGTGGGCCCCGAATATACACTTCGCGCGGTCAACTACATTCTCGGTACGCACCCGGTATCCAGCACTTCGTATGTAGCTGGAGTCGGCACGGTCTCCAAGACGATGACCTACAGCAACAATCGCGCTGACAATGCTTACATCCCGGGTGCCGTGATTCCGGGATATATCATCATCAAACCGGATTTTCCGGAGTGCATCGACGACTTCGGATTCCTGTGGTTTGAGGATGAAGCCGTTGTGGCCGGGTCGGCAAGCTGGGTCGTGGCCGGCAACGCTGCGAACGCGATCATTACGGAATCGAAGTAGGCCCAGTACTAAAGGCGCTCGAACAGAAAGAGTCTTGCTTGATGCGGCTCAAAGGGTGAAGGTTCGATCATTCATGGATTGCATCTTTTCGGCAAGCTTTAGTGCCAAATCTACTTCCGAGCGGGCGGTTGCCGCTCTGTTCACAAGGCAACCGGGTGCAAGGGCCGTCGAATGTCGAAGTACAAGATTAGTCTTCATCGAATATACCTGCCGTCCATCTCCATGGCGGGTCGGTTCCAGTGAATCGAGTAACGCTGAAAATGACAACTGGGCGATCTCGGTCTGCGACATCTGCACTGTGGTTAGTGGGGGCGCCATGAATTGGGCCAGCCTGATGTCATCGAATCCTACGACCGACAAATCTTGCGGAATATTGAGACAGAAGTCGAATGCCGCTCGCATCACGCCGATGGCCGTCATATCGTTTGAACAGAGTACAGCGGAAGGGCGATCAGGCATGGCAGCGAGAGCAGACAATGCTTTCATGCCGGCTTCGATCGTGTGATCCCCATCGACGAACAGTTCCGGAAGAAGCTCTAAGCCAATTTCCTTCATGCATTTTTCGACCGCGAATCTCCGTATAGTGGCTGTTTTCAAATCTCGTGGGCCGCCGATAAAAGCGATACGCTCGTGTCCCAATGCCGCCAAGTGCTGTACAGCCTGCCGGATTCCGTGCTCATAATCAATCTGGACGGTCTTTAGCAGCGGTCCGGATGAATTCGCGTCGACGACGAACACGGGCACGTTTCGTGCAGTTAAAGCATCGATGAGCGGCAGCTCGTCGCCAAAGGTCAGAATCGCGACTCCTCCAACCCTACGCTCAATCATTTGCCGGGCCGTTGTCTCCAACAATCGCGGGTCGTGGCCGATTGAACTCAACAAGATTTCGTAATCGTGCTGAACGCCGAGTTTCGCAAAGGTTTGCACGATTTCCGGGAAAAAGGGATTGGTGATCTCGGAGACGATAAGGCCAAGACTACGACTGTGTCCACGAACCAGGGCGCGAGCGTTTGTGTTCGGAAAGTAACCTTCCTTTTCAATCACCTTTCGAATACGTCTGGCCAGAACCGGGTCGACTGTGGGTACGCGATTAATCGCGCGCGACGCTGTGGCGATGGACACTTTGGCCAGTCGCGCGATTTCGCGGAGGGTCAGTCCCTTATTCATAGTTATCGGTACAGTTAGCGAATAATTGCCAGAGAATGGTACACCTCTTCCTATTCGCTTGCTGAGTTAATTGAATTTAAGATCCAGGTTGATGTGATGATGGGTCGAACATTATTCGGAGGGCGTATGCATACTTGTCCGGAGCCTGGTCCGGAAGCCGCACTCGGAGACCATCGGCCCGCTGCTCAAACTTCAGCTTCGCGTCACTGCCTACCAAAATCACGGACCGAACATGTTCGGTACCGACGGTCGATGCGAGCGAGTGAATCACGGCCTCGCCATTCGTCGGCCAGCCCAGCCCAATCGCGTAGAGTACATCCCCTTTGGTCGTGAAACGAAAGTCTTCGGCTGTATAGCGCGTCGTGTCGGTATCGTGAAAAGATCCGGCCGCTACCTTCGTTGGACCTTCGCCATAGATCCTCCACGGTCGAGTGCCGTAGATCGACTCCCCATTCACATTCAGCCATGCACCGACGTCGAGAAGAACTTGCTGCACCTCCTCCGGGATCGTGCCGTCAGAGCGTGGACCGATGTTCAACAACAGATTGCCGTTCTTGCTCACGATATCGATCAGCTGATGAACCACGAATTCAGGCAACTTGAACGTGTCGTCCTTGATGTAGCCCCAGGATTTATTACTTACGGAGGTGTCGGTCTGCCAGTAGAGGGGACGAATGTCGCCCAGTTGTCCGCGTTCCAGATCGAGCACGGCAGAGTGCTCTTGCATGGCGTAGTCTTTGTAATTGATTACTCCTACGTGGTCGCCGTATTTCAGAGAACTGTTGTAATAAAAAGCGGCAAACTTCATAAGATTTTGCCGGATCGAAGCCTGTCCGATCCACCAATCGAAGTAGACGATATCCGGATGATATTTCTCCACAAGTTCTGCACTTCGCGCGAGCCAGTCGTCGGCCCACGCCGAAGACACGTAAGTGAAATCATCGTTAAGAGGGACGCCCCACGGGGCCGACAACCAGTTATGAGCTGGTCCGTAAAATGCTGCATATTGCGGATCGTTTACATCCGAGGGAATAGTACGGCCCACGCCGAGAAAAAAATTGTGTTCCACTCGGTGAGATGACACTCCAAAGTGCAGCCCTGCAGCCCGGACGGCTTTGCCCAGTTCTCCCGTGGTGTCGCGATGCGGCCCCATTTTGGCTGCGGTCCAGTCGCTCAATTCGCTGTCATACATGGCAAATCCATCGTGATGCTCAGCCACAGGTACAACGTACTTTGCCCCGGATTTCTTGAATAGCTCAGCCCACGCCGCCGGATCGAAGCGCTCGGCTTTGAACATAGGGATGAAGTCTTTATAGCCGAATTTAGCCTGGGAGCCGTAGGTTGCAACGTGATGCTTGTATTCCGGCGATCCCTCCACGTACATATTTCTCGGATACCATTCGTTGCCGAACGCGGGGACGGAGTAGACTCCCCAGTGAATGAAAATGCCGAACTTCGCATCTTTGTACCATTCGGGCACCTCGTACTTCTGAAGCGATTCCCAGTCAGCCCGGAACGGGCCCTGGTGGTCCGCGCTCTCGACTTGTTTCAGCAAAGCGGCGCGCTCTGAATCGTGTTTGCTGGTCGCTTTCTGCCAGATTTGATCGATGCTAGCTGGCTCCTGAGTGGCGGTTGGAGACGTGGCACTCTGTGCGGCGGCCCTAGAAACCGCAGACGACAGTAGCAAAATTGTGCCAACCCTAAGAATTGAGAGTAAACGAGGTGAAAACATTATTGCCCTTTCGTCAGGCGCATCGTCGATTTCTGCCGGTTCCATTCGGCAGCATTTCCGGTCGAGCAGCAACGCGGCTCTACAAAGAGAACATCAATCCATGCTCACCATGATCTTTCTGAAACGTGATGGATTATCGCTCCAAGAACGCAGCGCATCCGCTGCTTGCTCAAGGGGCACAACCAGACTCACAGCTTGATCAACGGGGAACTTCTGCGCTTCCAGAAGCTTGATCACGGCCTCGAAATCCGCCGGTTGAGCATTTCTGGAGCCGACAATGTCCAATTCTTTTTGAACGAACAGCCTGGTTTCGTAACTGACCGGCTTCCTTCGCATACCCGATGTACACTACGCGCCCGGTGAATGCGACTTCTTCGACCGCGGCTCGGAACGTAGCCGCGGTGCCAATCGCTTCGATGGCAACATCCGGTCCCCGGCCGTTGGTCATTTCCAGCAATCGGCTGTGTAGCGGCTCTCGCGTGCTATTAATGGTGAGTTGCGCGCCGGCCATGCGCGCCAGATCGAGTTTTTCGTCATCCACATCAATGCCGATCGTGCGCGCTCGCCGGGAACTTGCGGCTGCAACGACACCGAGGCCCACTCCGCCACAACCCCAAATCGCAACCGTATCTTCTGCAGTAACACGTCCACGTGCGACGGCATGAAACCCGACGGTAAGCGGTTCCACTAGGCACAACTCTTTAAGCGTCAACTTAGCGGGATACAGTTTTTCTCGCGGCATCACAATGAATTCGGTGAGTGCGCCATCCCTTTGCACACCGAGAGTCTGGTTGAACTGGCAAGCGTTAGGGCGTCCACGCAGACAGGAAGAGCATTGGCCGCAATTCGTGTATGGGGACACCGATACGTTCGTCCCCGCGGACAATGCGCCTTCCCGTCCTGGGTCCTCCACCACCGTAGCCGATACTTCATGTCCCAGAATGCGGGGATATGTGACGAGTGGATTGAGTCCCCGGAACGAATTGAGATCACTTCCGCAGAATCCCACCATGCGGACCCTAAGCAGCGCGTTCGTGTCTGTGAGCACCGGATCGGTGATGGTCTCCAGATCGGCCTGGCCCGGTTTGCGAAGCACAAGCGCTCTCATGTCTGTACTCCGTGGAAAATAATCGGTAAAGTTATCGATGTCAACCATGGAAGCTCGGGACACAGAAACTGGCTTCCGTGGCAAGGGGCTATTAGGTTCGATGGTTTGCTGTACAAGAGGGCGATCTGAGCTTCTAAACTGACGAGTTGCCTATGAACATACGAATGAAGGACATCGCCAAAGACCTTGGAGTATCCCTGATCACCATTTCCAAGGTCCTGAGAAATCATCCTGACATCGGATCAGAGACCCGCGAGCGGGTCCTCGCGCGCGTGAAAGAACTGGACTATCGTCCCAACTTTGCTGCCCGTAGCCTGGTGACCGGGCGCTCGTATCTTGTGGGCCTGGTTGTTCCCGATCTGCTGCACCCCTTCTTTGCGGAGGTTGCCAAGTCTCTCTCCGAAGTCTTGCGAGAAAGCGGTTACTATCTGATCGTTTCCTCCTCTGACGAAGATCCGGATCTCGAGGAGGTGGAGATCAATCATTTGCTGGCACGCCGGCTAGACACCTTAATCATTGCATCGTGTCGGACGACGGTAGACGTTTTCTTTCACATCGAAAGACAGAACATACCGTATGTATTGATCGATCGGTGCTTGCCTGGTCTTTCGGCGAACTTCGTCGGGGTAGACGATGAATCGGTGGGGAGGCTCGCCACCAAGCACTTGATTGATATTGGCTGCAAAAGAATCGCTCACATTTGTGGACCAGAGATCAGTCCCGGGCTTCGCCGGATGGAAGGATATAAACGAGCCCTCGCGCAAGCAGGAATGAAAGTAATGGATGATTACATCGTCACGCAACAGAAGGGAGATGTAGGAACCAAACAGGGTGGTGCCGAAGCCATGCGCCAACTCCTAAGTCTCGATCCCAGACCAGACGGGTTGTTCTGCTTCAATGATCCTTTGGCAATGGGTGCCATGAATTACGCGCTGGATCACGGAGTACGAATTCCGCAGGATTTGGCGGTCGTTGGCTGCGGAAATCTCCACTACGATGATTCACTTCGTGTTCCACTCTCCAGCATCGATCAACACAGCCGGCGAATCGGAGAAGAAGCTGCGCGCATCGCGCTCCGCATTCTGAACTCAAAAGCACCCCCAAAGCCGGAAACTGTGGTGATGCAGCCCGAGTTGATTGTGCGCGAATCGACACGCCGACGCACGGGCAAGGACATTTCAAAAAAGGCGCACGCAAGCGTCAAGCGAAGCCAAAGGCCATAAAAAGCCCTCGCGTGCACGGCTCTATCATTGCCTGGCATTTCCATTTCGAGTTCGTTACAGTTAGCGCTGCCGTTGTAGGTACCTTAGACCGAATGAGATTAAACCTGCTTCCATCCAGGAGCTTCTGGACTTCTTCTTTTTCTCGGCCTGTGCGGGCTCACCGGGACCGCGACACAGGCAACCGCCCAGCTGTGGGATGTGCCCCCACTACCCCCAGTCAAGTACGCGCAAGTTTGACGATTGGAGATCGAGAAGGGAACTACTCCGGTATGCCGGCAAGTATTGAGATGAAGGTTGTCTTCGTAACCGCTGGGCACGGATCGGGCCTCGAATCAACCGCTAATCCCGACAAGCTGGTTCGATTACGCAGGGGAGGCAACATCGGTTCACGCGCCGTAACATCGACGTTTGAACCGTAACAATTTGTTTTGGTACTCACAGGAGTCGAATGAACCATCCCAGAATCGTATTGCTGGCCGCACTCATCGTTATCATCGCCTTCGTCGCCCCCACTTCCTTCGCGCAAGACACCTCCAACTTCCCTTATATGAATCCCAAGCTCTCTCCTGAAGAGCGCGCGTCCGATCTCGTTCATCGCATGACGCTCGAAGAGAAGGCCTCACAGCTCGTGAATCAGGCACGAGCCATCCCACGCCTGAATATTCCTTCGTACGATTGGTGGAGCGAAGCCTTGCACGGCGTCATTTCCGACGGCGTAACCGAATTTCCCGAACCCATCGGTCTTGCCGCCAGCTTCGATGTGCCCCGCGTTCACGAGATGGCGACCGCCATCGGCGTTGAGGGCCGAATCAAGCACGCGCAGCATGAGCGCGCAGGTCACTCCAATATTTTCGAAGGCTTGGATTTCTGGGCACCCAACGTCAACATCTTTCGCGACCCGCGCTGGGGGCGTGGCCAGGAAACCTATGGTGAAGATCCCTTCCTGAGCGCTCGGTTAGCCGTCGCGTTTGTCACAGGCATGCAAGGCGATGATCCCCACTATTACCGTGCCATCTCCACACCCAAGCATTATGCCGCTCATAGTGGTCCCGAGCCCACTCGTCACTTCACCGACGTGGACGTCAGCAAACACGACGAGGAAGACACGTACCTACCTGCGTTTCGCGCGGCCGTCGTCGAGGGGCATGCGGGTTCGGTTATGTGCGCATACAACGCGATCAACGGTGAGCCCGCGTGTGCGAGTCAGTTTCTGTTGCAGCACACTCTTCGCGGCGCTTGGGACTTCCAGGGCTATGTAGTCTCTGACTGTGACGCCGTGCGCAACATCTTCAACGGCCATCATTACCGTCCGACGCAGCCGCAGGCATCGGCGATCTCAGTCATTCGGGGCATGGATAACGAATGCATCGACTTTGCGAAAGTGAACGACGACCACGATTACAAACCGTACATCGAGGCTGTGCAGCAGGGCTATCTTCCGGAAAGCTCGGTTGATACTGCGCTCATTCGACTCTTCACGGCTCGCATCCGTCTCGGCATGTTCGATCCGCCTTCGGCCGTGCCGTACATGAACATCGACGAGAAACAACTGGACAGTCCCGCTCACCGCGAGCTTGCCCGTCGCATCGCCAATGAATCGATGGTTCTGCTCAAGAATGACGGCGTCCTGCCTCTGAAACCTGCCAAACGAGTCGCCTTGGTCGGCCCACTCGCCGATCAAACTGCCGTTCTGCTCGGCAACTACAACGGCAGTACCTCGCACACCGTCAGCGTGCTGGAAGGAATGAAGACCGAGTTCCCAGAGGCAAAGATCACCTACGTGCCCGGCACTCAATTTCTTTCAAACAAGGCAGACCCCGTACCCGCATCTGTCCTCACCACTCCGGATGGCAAGCCTGGCCTCAAAGCCGAATACAGTTCGCGGCCCAGCTTCGACGCCAAGCCGACGCCTCTTACCTCAAGGGTCGAGTCCTCTGTGAACCTGAATGCGAACAATGTCCCTGAACAGGCGAAAGGAATTTCGGGCCTGTCGGTGCAATGGACTGGCTGGCTCAACCCAACTGCAACCGGCGACTATTTATTGGGACTCAGCGTCGACGGCTTCGGCCGCCTGTCAGTGGATGGAAGAGAGGTTACGACGCTCTGGGGTAAGAACATAAACCTAAGCCCGGTTCACCTCGAAAAAGGTCACCCTGTAAAAATCGAGGTCCTCTACGGACGCAACGGGGAGGGTAAGCCGGAAGCGCAGCTCCTGTGGACTCCCGTGAATAACGCGCCCGATCCGGCGGCCGTGGCGGCTGCGAAGAATGCCGATGTCCTTGTCGCCGTAGTCGGCATCACCAGCCGTCTCGAAGGGGAAGAGATGCCTGTGAGCCAGCCCGGCTTTTCCGGCGGTGACCGCACCAGCCTTGATTTACCCAAACCCGAAGAAGATCTGATCGAGGCTCTTGCAGGGAATGGCAAGCCTCTCGTCATCGTGCTGATGAACGGGAGTGCGCTCGGCGTGAGCTGGGCGAAGGAGCACGCCAATGCCATCCTCGAATCCTGGTACTCCGGCGAAGAAGGAGGAGCCGCGATCGCGGAAACACTCAGCGGAAAGAACAACCCATCCGGACGTCTTCCTGTCACGTTCTACAAAGATGTTCACCAGCTTCCGAATTTCGAAGATTATTCAATGAAGGGGCGCACCTACCGCTACTTCGAGGGCGAACCACTTTGGCCCTTCGGATACGGCCTCAGCTACACAGCGTTCACTTACAGCAACCTCCAGCTACCCGATGCACCAGTCAACGCCGGTGATCCACTGCACGCCTCCGTCATGGTCGAAAATACTGGAAAGGTTTCCGGAGATGAAGTGGTCGAGCTGTACCTGCAGTTTCCGGAAGTGTCCGGTGCGCCTCGGCGCGCACTCCGCGGATTTCAGCGTGTCCACCTGGAGCCCGGAGCGAGCCAGAAGGTGGAGTTCCAGTTGAACCCGCGAGATCTCAGCATGGTTACTGATCTGGGGGACATCATCGTGGCGCAAGGCAAGTACACGGTCTCAATTGGGAGCGGCCAACCCGGAACCGGAGTTCCCTCAGTGAGCGGTAATTTTGAGGTCAAGGGACAACTCGTTCTGCCGGAATAACTCTTGAGAGCTTGAGGCGATATGCACACTAATGTTTTGAGATCCATGCTGCTGGTATTTGTTTCCATTGGCTATGCCTTGGCGCAGGAATCTAACTCCTGCGCCGAGCTCGCAAGCTTCAAAACCGAGAATGTTGAAATCACCGAAGCGGCGGCCATTGCTGCCGGGACAACGGAGGCTATCCCCTGGAACCAGACTCGCAGCGCACCTCTGCCGGCGTATTGCCGAGTCGAAGGTGTGATGAACCGCCGCACCGGAGTCGACGGAGAAGAGTTCGGAATCACCTTCGCACTGGCCATGCCCGACCACTGGAATGGTGACTTTCTAATGCAAGGCGGAGCCGGTAGCAACGGCGTCGTAGGCGCGCCTCTTGGATTGAACGCGGCTGGAGACACCCCAGCTCTCATGCGCGGATTTGCTGTTGTGAGCACGGATACAGGTCATAAGAGCCGCCACTCGGGATTTGATTTCGGCTTCATGCGCGATCAGCAGGCCTATCTGGACTTCGCTTACCTCGCGAATGTTGAGGTCGCTGCACTGGCAAAACAACTCATCGCGCAACACTACGGCAAGCCGGCAGCCTTTTCGTATTTTTCCGGGTGCTCCACCGGCGGCCGCGAAGGCATGATCCTTTCGCAGCGCTCTCCCACGGTTTTCAACGGCATCATCTCGGGCGATCCAGCGATGCGCACTGGCCTTTCCAATCTCGCAATTGGGCGATGGGTTCCCATTGCCTTCAATCAAATTGCTCCGAAAGATTCGAATGGAAAACCAAACATCGAGCACTCGATTACCGACAATGATCGCAAGCTGATCAGAGATGCTCTCATCAAACAGTGCGACGCTAAAGATGGCGTCGCCGACGGCTTAATCTCCGATCCTTTCGGGTGTGATTTCGACCCTGCGATGTTGGCCTGCAAGGGTGTAACGAATGACTCCTGCCTGGCTCCGGGAAAAGCGGCTGCTATCAAGAAGGCCATGGGAGGCCCGAAGACGGCGAGTGGAACTCAAGTCTATGCGGGATTCCTTTACGACACGGGCATCACGAACGGGCCGCCGTTCCGAGGATTGCTTTCACCCGGACCCGGCATTTTCGGGCCTGCGACGACGGACATGACAATGGACGTTGCCAAGGAAGCTCTGGCAGCTGCCCAGCCGCTTGTCGATTCAATGTCCACGAATTTGACCACCTTCTCCGCGCACGGAGGGAAACTGATCTTCTACCACGGTGATAGCGACCCGTGGTTTTCGCCGCTCGATACGTTCGACTACTACAAGAATATGGCGGCTGCAAATGGCGGTCTCGACGCCGCATCGAAGTGGAGCCAGTTTTATTTTGTGCCAGGGATGAGCCACTGCGGCGGAGGGCAGTCGCTGGACCAGTTTGATTTACTAGGCGCGATGGTCAACTGGGTCGAGAAAGGCACGACGCCTACGTCGGTGATCGCGACCGGCAAAGCGTTCCCTGGGCGCAGCCGGCCGCTGTGTCCCGATCCGAAGCACGCCCAATACAAAGGGAAAGGAGACACGGAAGATGCAGCCAACTTTGAATGCCGTTAAATTATTGCTTCCGCAGACAAAGACATCGCTCCCTATGCGTTCACTTCTTGTCGTCTTCGCGCTGATCGTTCTGGCGATCACTGCGCCGATGGTGGAAGCCCAGAAAGTGGAGTTGTCGATCGACACGTCGAAAACTGGCGCGAGGATCGACCGCAACATTTTCGGTCAGTTCGCAGAGCATCTCGGCCACGGCATCTACGAAGGCATCTGGGTCGCGCCCGATTCAAACATTCCGAACACTCGCGGCATTCGCAACGATGTTGTGGGCGCTCTGAGAGCGATCAAGGTTCCGAACGTTCGTTGGCCCGGTGGCTGCTTCGCCGATGAGTATCACTGGCGTAAGGGCATCGGCCCTCAACGATCAGTAACTCTCAACCCCAACTGGGGCGGAGTGACTGAGGCAAACACGTTTGGAACGCACGAATTCATGGACTTCATCGATCAGATCGGGGCGGAAGCGTATGTCTCCGTCAATGTCGGTTCCGGGACTCCACAGGAGGCGGCCGAGTGGCTGGAATATATGACGGCCGCTGCACCGACTACCCTTGCAAAAGAACGTGGAGCGAACGGGCATCCAGCTCCATATAAAGTCGCCTTACTCGGCATCGGTAACGAAAGCTGGGATTGCGGGGGCAACATGACTGCTGACTACTACGTCAGCCAGATGAAGATCTACAGCCGCTTCGTGAGGAATTTCAATCCCGCGCAACAAGAGAAGCAGCAGATGCTGAAGATCGCCGTCGGTCCGGGCGGCGACGGCCCGCGATGGAGCGACTGGACGGAGACCGTCATGAAGGCTTATCAGCAACACACGTGGAGCTGGGACATCAACGGACTTTCAATGCACAACTATACGGTCGGGCACTGGCCGCCTTCCTATGCGTCGGTAGGATTTGGTGAAACTGAGTACAGCGAAATTCTCAAATCTACTTTGGAGATGGAAGGTCTCATCAGCAAGCACTCGGCGATCATGGACAAGTATGACCCCGACAAGAAGGTTGCGCTCGTGGTTGACGAATGGGGAGGCTGGTACGCGCCGTTGCAGGGCAGCAATCCGGGGTTCCTGGTCCAGCAAAACAGTCTGCGCGATGCCATCCTCGCGGCCCTGAACCTTAACATCTTCGCTCGCCATGCCGATCGCGTACGCGGCGCTAATATCGCACAGATGATCAATGTGCTGCAGGCGATGATCATCACGGACAAAGAGAAGATGGTCCTGACTCCGACCTATTACGTCTTCAAAATGTATGTACCGTTCCAGAACGCCACATTCGTGCCGGTGACTTTTGATGCTGGTTGGTACACACATGGGGTCGTGGCGGTGCCCCGAGTGGACGCGATCGCAGCGAAAGACGCGAACGGCAAGTTGTGGCTGGAGATTACCAACCTCGATCCCAACGAACCGGTCGAAATCGAGGCAGGCCTGACTGGCGTCATGGCAAAATCAGCGAGCGGAGAAACGCTGACCGCACCGAAGGTGGACAGTGTCAACACCTTCGACGCACCTAACACAGTCATGCCGAGGCCGATCTCAGCGAGGGTTCAGGGTGGCAAGCTAACTTTGAAGCTGGAGCCTAAGTCTGTAACCGTCGTTTCAGTTGAGCAGTGATCCAAACCGATCCTGCGACCGCAACGCCGAAGCTAACGAAAAGCTATCGCTCGACGGCGCTATGGTTCACATTCGATGGCAACGAAGGAGAACAACATGCGGCGATTCGCAATACTGGTCCTCTTGTCTTTCAGTTTCTGTTGGGCCCAGGAATCAGGCAGTTTTCAGCCCTCTACGACGAATGTCTGGGCAGCGGAGTATCCGCGGGTGGACAGCACCGGGAGAGTACAGATTCGCGTGAAGGCTCCAGAGGCGACGAAAGTCAGAGTGAACTTCTGGAGCGGTCCGAAACTGGACATGGAGAAACAGCAGGACGGATTCTGGACCATCACCACTCCGCCCTTTGTTCCCGGTTTCCACTATTACACGCTGGTCATCGACGGTGCCGAGGTCAGTGACCCCAACACTCACGCCTTCTTCGGAGGAGGCAAGCCGGCGAGTGGCGTGGAAGTTCCGGAGCCAGGCTCTACCTATTATTCGGTGCAAGATGTGCCGCACGGCGCAGTTCGCGAAGTCTGGTACAACTCGAAGGTGACGGGGACGTGGCGGCATGCACTGGTCTATCTGCCGCCGAATTACGATACGCAAACAAAAGAGCGCTATCCGGTGCTCTATTTACAGCACGGCGCCGGCGAGGACGAGACCGGTTGGGTCCGCCAGGGCAACGCGAATTTCATCCTGGACAACTTGATCGCAGCGAAGAATTGCAAGCCGATGATCGTGGTGATGGCCTATGGCTACGCGCACCGCGCCGGCGAGGCGCCTGTCGATTTGTTTGCAAAGGGGTTTGGGTCACCTGAAATGTTGAAGGCAATGCAGGATATGGCCGCGGCATTCGAAGATGACGTAACACAGGCTCTCATCCCATTCATTGATTCCAACTTCCGCACGTTATCCGACCGTGACCACCGCGCGATGGCAGGCCTATCGATGGGTGGCATGCAAACGTTCCAGATTACGCTGGATCATCTTAATCTCTTCTCTTACATTGGCGGTTTCAGTGGAGCGGGCGGGATGCTCGTGCTCGGAAATCGGAAACTAGATCCCAAGACCGACTACAACGGAGCGTTCGCTGATCCGGCCGCATTCGCCAGGAAAGTGCACCTGCTCTGGCTTGGTGTCGGAACCAATGAGCCTGAGAGGATGCGCGCGGGACTCCAGAAACTGCATACGTCCCTACTGGAAGCAAACATCCAGCACGTCTTCTACGAATCACCTGGGACCGACCACGAGTGGCAGACCTGGCGCCGCGATCTGAAGGATTTCGCGCCGAGACTCTTCTGATCCAGGCCAGGTTCGAGAGTCGCGGATCGAGGGGGCCTGAGAGTGTGGAAGAGGTGTGTAAGCCATGCGCACTACAGCACTTTGTAAGTAAATTTACTATTTTCAGTTGGATAGACTAAACCCTAGTTGGTCATATATTGGCGCAAAGTCCGCTGCGTCTGCTGCACAGGTTCATCGCATGCGGAGAGCGAGCCCAAGTAGCCGCGTATTTTATGGGTTTTTGAAATGGTGCCGGGAGGGGGAGTCGAACCCCCAAGACCCGAAGGTCGGCGGATTTTGAGTCCGCTGCGTCTGCCAGTTCCGCCATCCCGGCACAGGAGATTGGAGAGGCTTTTCCATTGTACGGCAGCACTTGCAAATTTTGAATACGACACTCGGGTAGACGCGTTCGAACGGGCTTAGCGTCCGCGTCGGCCATACGCTCACGCCGGCTGGGGACTCTTCACCGGCGCCGAGATCAGGGGCAACTCCACGCGAAAAACCGAGCCAGTGCCGGGACGACTCTCCACCGTGACGGAGCCCCGGTGCTGGGTTACGATCCACTGCGCGATGGCGAGACCCAGTCCCGCTCCTCCCTGCTCCCGGCTGCGCGCTTTGTCGACGCGGTAGAAGCGCTCGAAGATCTTGCTCCGATCCAGTTCGTCGATTCCTGGACCTGAGTCCTGAACTGTGATTGCCACGCTCTCGCCTTTCGGTTCGAGCGCCAGACGCACCGAGCCGGGTGCTGGCGTGTACTTAAGCGCATTGTCCAGCAGGATGTCGACCACACGCCGGATCGCACTTTCGTCGCCCATCACAAACGAGTCCTGGTCGTCGATGCTGGCGGAGAATTGCAGGTTGCGAATCGTGGCCACCTGGCTCCAGCCCTCGACTGCGGAATTCAGAGTCTCGCGCAAATCCACGGGACGCATGTGCAGCGTCTCGCGGCCCGAGTCGGCCCGCGCCATCGCGAGCAACTGCTCGATCAGAGCGGTGGTACGCTCCGCTTCCAGCAGGATGTGCCGTAAAGCGTCTTTGTATTCGGCCTCCCCTCGCGACCGCCGGAGGGCCAGTTCGGCCTCGGTGCGGATGAGGGATACCGGAGTTCTGAGTTCGTGCGAAGCGTCCGCGGTGAATTGGGTGACACGGAGAAACGCCGCTTCAATCCTTGCGAGCATTTCATTCAACGTGTCAGCCAGGCGCTGCAACTCATCGCCCGTGGCAAGTTTCTGCAAACGGCTGTCAAGGTTGGCGCCGCCGATTTCGCGCGCGGTCCGCACCAGCGCGTCCACTGGAGATAGGGCCCTGCGGCTCAGCCAATATCCACCGCCGGCGGCCACCAGTAACAGCAGAGGAGCGAAGAGCAGCAGATACGAACGGAACACCGAAAGCGTCTCGACTTCATCGTCGGTACGAGCGCCCATCTCCGTGGTATAGACGTGGCCGTTGGCTTCGAGCCTTTGCTCCATGAAGCGGAAAGGCCGGTCCTCGAATCGGCGGTTCTTGAAAATCGCCCGATTCCCGGGCGGCAGATCCGGAAGCGTCAGAGTGTGCGTCTTCAAGAACGCCGAGCGATAGATCAACTCGTCGTCTTCCGCGCGGACTTCCAGATAATCGCCGGGATGCTGGATGGCGTAGGTTTCGTCGACCTCTTCTTGCAGCTTCGCAATCGACGCATCTTTTTTCTGCGCCCCCAGAAAATTCCTCAAGTCATCGGCTTGCGCTTCCAGGCTGTCGTCGACCAGATCGTAAAGATGATGCCGCAGCATGATCCACATGCCCGCGCCAAACACGAACTGAGCCAGCGCAAAGATCGCCAGATACCAGAGCGTGAGCCGTACACCGATGGAGAGTTTTTTCATGCGGACTCTCTCGCGGTCGGCCCCGCCAGCCGAGGCATCTCCGGACGAATCATGTAACCCACGCCGCGCACGGTGTGGATCAGTTTCGGCCGGCCCGGCGCATCGATCTTATTGCGCAACAGATGCATAAACGCGTCCAGCGTGTTCTCTTCAATGTCGCGGTCAAATCCCCACACCGATTCGATGAGCGAACGCCGGGGGACCACTTTGCCGGCGCGATACATGAGGCGCTCCAGCAGATTGTATTCCGTGCGAGTCAGGGAAACACGTTCCTCGCCGCGTTGCACCTCCCTGCTGGCTGGGTCGAGCACCAGGTCGGAAACGCGCAGATTCGTATCCTGCGCCACCAGCGCGCGCCGCTTCACCGCGCGCAGGCGCGCCACCAGTTCGTCAAACGAAAACGGCTTGGTCATGTAGTCGTCGGCGCCCAGGTCGAGGCCACGGACAATATCCGGCACGGAGTCGCGCGCCGTCAGCATCAGAATCGGTGTACGAACCTTTTCCGCGCGCAGACGCTTGGCGAATTCATATCCGCTGAGCTTCGGCATCATCACGTCGAGAATGATCACGTCGAACTCGTAGGCCTTCGCCAGGGCCAACCCTTCAGCACCGTCGGCCGCGCAGGCGGCCGTGTGCCCCTCCTCCGTGAGTCCTTTGCGGAGAAGATCGGCCATCCGCACTTCATCTTCTACGATCAGCAGCTTCATTGGATGTTCGATCGGTCCTCCACAGTTTAAGACGGAAACCGCAGCCAACCGAAGGAACCTGAAGAAATTTTAACTTGATGTTAATCACAGGGTCACACTCGGACCCTAGGATTCTCAGTCATTCCAGTTCACCGAAGTCCAAAGAAGTCTAACGGAAACGGAGAGGCCAAGGCCTTTCCCTATTCAGCATTTCCTGTGTCGAAGGAGCTGAAGTCATGCGATCGAATTCCTCTCTCTTTCTTTCCTCGCGCACCCTGAGATTCCTGACGCTCGCTTTCAGCACACTGCTTCTGTTTGCTGGCATCCCGGCAGCCCACGCCCAGGTTGATCGCGCTGAACTTGAGGGGACTGTGACGGATCCCTCTGGAAGCGTCGTGGTTGGCGCGGATGTGAAGATCGTCGCCGTTGACACCGGACTGAGCGATGAACAGAAGACGAATTCGAAAGGCTATTACCGTTTCCCCGGCTTGGCGGTCGGCGCCTACAAAGTCACCGTCGCCGGCCCCGGCTTCAAGACCAAGGTAGTCGAAGATGTCGTGCTCCGCATCGGCCAGACGCACAATTTGGACGTCCAGCTCGCCGTCGGAGCGATTAGCGAACAGATCGAGGTGAAAGCCTCGAACGCCCCATCCGACCGTAGCTCGGCGGAGGCAGCCACCGTTATCGATACCACTCAGATCGCGAATCTCCCCAACAACGGTCGCGACTGGTCCAGTTTCACGCTCCTGGCTCCCTTTGCCCAGGACGACGGCGGCGGCGATCAACGCACGATCCGCTTTGCCGGCCGCGCCCGTGACGACAATAATTTCTCTATTGACGGCGTCGACGCTGGCGGCATTCAGGAACAGGCTCAGAAATCACAGACGCGCCTCCAGATCTCGCAGGACGCGATCGAAGAGTATCGCGTCAACAGCGCACTGTACGATGCGGAATATGGAACGCAGGCTGGGGGCCAAATCGACGTCGAGACCAAGCACGGCACCAACGACTACCACGGCACGGTTTTCGGCTATTTTAGGAACTCGATCTTTGATGCCCGCAATTTCAACGACTATGACATCACCGGCAAGCCGGCCATCCCCCCATTTCGCCTGGGACAGTATGGCTTGACTCTCGGCGGGCCGATCGTTAAGAAGAAGACCTTCTTTTTCATCAGCTATGAAGGGCTGCGCCAACTCCAGTCGATCACGAGTCAATTTACAGTGCCTTCCGGGGCTTGCTGCGCCAATCCGATCAGTCCAACCGATCCAACGATGGGGGCTTTTCTCACAGTTCCGTTTCAGCAAGCGGTGTTGAGCCAGTCTCCGCAGATGTGTGAGATCATGCAGGCGTATCCGTGGCGAACTTCGGTTGGTTCGATCAATGGCTGCTCGCCGCGCTTTACCTACCCCGACTCGGCGTTTACTTATCTTGGGCAGGGAGATCCGACTACCAACGCGAACTACAATGCTGATGCGGACACTCTGACAGCTCCGACGCCCACGACCGTGCACGAGGACACGTGGCTGGTGCGGATTGATCACCAGATCAGCGAGAAGACTTTGCTCTATGGGCGTGCGCAGCGCGACATTAGCCTCGTAGACGGCCCCAACGGATCTGCCCTCCCCGGCGACAAGGTTCAAGTCATCAACCACCCTGCGAACTATCTGCTGGCGCTGCAGCACACATTTACGCCCACTCTCTTCAATGAGGTGAAGGGCTACATTAACCGGTCGCCTTTTCACAATCCGCAGTCGAGTGTCCTCGCGTTTGCGGTAGGCACTCCCAATTTCGTGGGGCTGAACGACAATACGGCCGATATCGAAATCGGCTCGACCTTCGGGGTGATCGACAATTTGACCTGGGTCCACGGCCGCCATGCGTTCAAAACGGGCATAGAGTACCGTCGAGTGAGGCTCAATCAAGGACAGACGGCCGACAATGTACTTAGCTTCAACAGCGACCCCGACGTCGTAGCCGCCAATCTCACCGGCGGAATCCAGTTCATTGCCCCCTGGTGCTGCCATCGGCTGCGCCGCAACTTCATCATGCCGTACTTCCAGGATGAATGGAAAGTTACTCCGACCCTCACCTTGACGGCGGGGTTGCGTTGGGACTATTACGGAGTTGCTCATGAGGCAACGAACCGGACTACCGTCTTCGATCTAAACGTGTTTCACGGCGTTTGTCTGGGATCAGGCTCATTCAACGCAGCGCCGACTCCCGGCCCGATCAACACTCCGCCGTGCCCCAAGAACCCGGCGCTGTACAATCCGAATTACAGAAACTTCGATCCCAGAGTCGCCCTGGCGTGGGCGCCCAGCGCGCTACAGGGGAAGACCGTATTTCGCGCTGGCTTCGGCATTTACCATGGTGCGGCGCAGAACGACGACTTAAACGCCGGACTGGAAAGCGACACGTTTCGCGTGACGGTGAAGCCTCCCGTCGGTGGGGTCAATGCCGGGCAACTCCCCCTGGAGCCCGCGTACGAGCAAACCGTACCCGACCTCTCCAATATTCCCGCGGGAACAAATCCGACGAAGGTTGGAAACCAATTCCGCGCCCTGCAGCGGGAAGGCCGCCGTGACCTGTATTCGGAAACCTGGGGATTTACGGTGGAGCACGAACTTCCCTCGAATTTCACGGCCTCGGCGCAGTATCTGGGCAGCCGCGGCGTGCGGTTGTTCTCGCGCGGCGGAGTCAACCTGTGCACCGAGCCGGTCACCTTAAACCCCGTCGACGGCGATTGCGTCCGCACGCTTGACGCCTATTTTCCAGCCGGGAATCCCTTCGCTTCCACCGACTACAAGAGTGACGTTGGGTCCAGCACGTACAACGCTCTTGGGCTATCGATTGAGCGCCGCTTCAGCAAAGGGCTGGAGTTTCAAGGACGTTACACCTGGTCGCACTCCATCAACGATGGCTCGGTCGGTGGCGGCGAATCAAATGGGCCGGAAAACGTCAATTGCCTGCCCTGCGACAAAGGCCCAAGTGTTTTTGACATCCGTAACAATGTCGCCGCCAATCTGGTGTATGAGCTTCCCTTTGGCCCCCGGAAACCATTTCTCAACGGTTCCGGAATCCTGGGCAAGATCGTGGGCGGTTGGGAGATGAGCAGCGTCGGTCTCTGGCACACCGGGCACCCATTGACGGTTGCGATGGATCTGCAGAGTAACCCTATTCAGTTCGGGCCGTTCTTGGGCTCTGCCTCCACTTTCTTGCTTCCCGATGGCAACGATCAGACCAGCCAACGGCCGGACCTTATTCCCGGTGTGCCGCTGCTCCTGCCGCACCAAAGTCCCCTGACGCCCGCTTCGCCGGGTTCGCCTATGATCAACGCGGCTGCGTTTGCACCTCCGCCCACCGACGCAAACGGAAACTTTGCTCGATACGGAGATGCGCCGAACGGAGTGTTTCGTGCGCTGAACAGCTGGCAGATTGATCTCGCGCTGACGAAAGAAACGAAGCTCACCGAACGCGTGGCGATGGAATTCGCGGTGCAAGCGTTCAACATCTTCAACCACACCCAACTGGCCGATCCAGGGGATCTGACTCTTTACTACAATCCCCCAGCCGGCCCTGGGCAGGTGGGTACGCTCACGCCGAAGAGCGACTTTGGCATAATCAGCACGTTTGTGAACTACAACATCAACAACGACAACGCCGCCTCGCCCAACACCGGGACCGGTCTGCCGCGGCAGTTGCAGTTTATGGTGCGGATTAAGTTCTGATAATCAGCGTCTAGCGCCCTCAGGCAAATTTCAGGTGCGTCACCTACAGTGGCGGCGAGGATAAATCCATGTTGAGACGTGCCCTTTGCATCGCGCCAATTTTAGTTTCGAGATGCGCATCGTTCAGCGCTCCCGCCCTGGCGCTGGTCGTGGCAAAATAGACGTGTCAAGCTAGCAGTCGATCCGAAATGGAGCCCTTTTCTTATGAGTTCGCGACGTTCTCCGGTCGCGCAAGCAGTCGTCGTGTTGTTCGCCACCGCGACACTGCTTGCGCTGACCTGCTGCAAGAAATCGAGTGCGCAAGTCTCAACGATCGATCTGCGGCTCGAGGTGAAGACTCCGTTTCACTTCGTGGCTTACGGAGACACGCGGTTTCACGATCCGAAGGATACGGAGGCGGCCAATCCGCCGGTGCGCGTGGCGCTGGTAAACGCCATCGCGAAGACGAATCCTGCCTTTATTTGTTTCACCGGCGACATCGTCTACAACGGCTACGACAAGAACGACTGGAAGGTGTGGGACAGCGAAACCAGCGTCTGGCGCGAGAACAAGATTCCAATTTATCCGGCCCTCGGCAACCATGACCTGCATGGAGATGAAAAGACCGCGCTAGGCAACTATTTTGAGCGCTTCCCTGATCTGAAGAACAGCCGCTATTACTCCGTGCGCGCAGCCAATGTGCTGGTTCTTGTACTGGACAGTTCTCTCGAGGAATCCGCCGGACCGCAAGGCCAATGGCTGGCCAATAAACTCGATCATGTTCCCGCCGATGTGGATTTTGTTTTTCTCATGTTCCACCATCCGCCGTATACCAGTTCCTCCGACGCGAAGTTGCTGGGCGGAGGACATTCGGCTCGCGGCACCGAACAGGCATTAGCGAAAGTGCTGGAGGCTCGCCAGGCTCACGCGCCGTTCCGCATCGTGGTGTTCTCCGGGCACGTCCACAATTACGAGCGCCACGAGCATGGCGGCGTTACTTACTTCGTGAGCGGCGGAGGAGCGGCGCATGCCTATCCCATTGAGCGCGCGCCGGACGATCCTTTCCAAAGTAAGGAAATCAACTACCACTATCTGCAGGTCGACGTGGATCGGGGACAGTTGAAAGTAACAATGAATCGCCTGGACCTGACCAGCGGCAAAGCCGTATGGACGCAACCTGACTCGGTGACGATTACAGTTCCCGCGGCAGCCGCCGCGCACGCAGCCGGAAAATAATTGTTCGCCACGAAGGACACGAGGTTGCACGAAGGAGAAGCCTCACGGAGGAATTCTTCGTGATACTTCGTGACCTTCGTGGTTCGCGCCTTTCGTCTTTCCTCTCGTCAGGCGATGCGGGCTCATTCACAGGTGCGAACTCGTTTGGGCAATTCCCGCTTCATCATTTATCCTGAGAGGTTGTCTGACGCTCGCTGGGCCGCACCGGCAATCCTGTCCTCATAATTTCAGCGAGATGCAGCGAAGAACCAAAAGCTAAAAGCCAAGAGCCCTTATGAAAACCGGCATTATCGGCCTGCCCCAGGTAGGCAAAACATCGCTGTTCCGCATTCTGACCAAGGCGCATCTTTCCGCGGCGAGCGCCAACCCCCGCGAAGCTCACATAGGAGTCGCCAAGGTTCCCGACGACCGGCTCGACCGGCTGGCCGCACTCTACAACCCGAAGAAGCTGACGCACACTTCGGTCGAATACGTCGACGTTGGCGCCATCGGTCAGGACGCCTTGAAAGAAACCGCCTACATCGGCCACCTGCGCCAGGTGGACGCGCTCGCCCATGTCGTGCGCGTGTTTGAAGATCCATTGGTTCCGCTGGTGGCGGAGATTGATCCTCTTCGCGACATTAAGAATGTTGAATTCGATTTAATGGTGAGCGATCTTGGCCAGATCGAAAAGCGTCTCGAGCGCCTGGAAAAAGATCTCAAAAAGATGAAGACGCCGGAACTCGAAAAGGAATTCGAACTACTCAAACGCGCCAACGCGCATCTGGGAAATGAAAAGCCGCTGCGCGAAATGGAGATGACGCATGAGGACAAGAAGCGCATTCGCGGGTTCATGTTCCTGAGCGAGAAGCCCATTTTTTACGTGCTCAACATCGGCGAGTCCACCGAACTGGGCAAGGAACTCGAGGAAGCGGTTAGCAAGTACAAGCTGATGGAAATTGCCGCGCGACCGAACTCCGCAGCCACGGCCATCTGCGGGAAGGTCGAAGCCGAACTGGCCGAAATGAGCGATGCCGATGCCGCCGAATTTCTCTCGAGCTACGGACTCACCGAGAGCGGCTTGGTCCGCCTCATCCGTACAACGTATAAATTGATGGGGCTGATCTCATTCTTCACTGCCGGCGAAGACGAATGCCGCGCCTGGCAGGTCCCTGCTCACAGCCGTGCTCAGGAAGCGGCGGGAGCGATCCACTCCGATCTGGAAAAACATTTCATCCGTGCCGAAACCATCCGCTGGGACCAGTTGCTCGAAGCGGGATCGGAAGCAAACGCAAGAGCCAAGGGCACGCTGCGACTAGAGGGCAAGGACTACATCGTGCAGGACGGCGACGTGATGCATATTCGGCATAGTGGTTGAGTACCGAGTACCGAGATGCGGGTACTGAGTTGCGGGTACCGAGTACAGAGCGCGGATCGGTGTATCTTAAAGATGCGATGGCGCAACACTTCAAAGACCTGATCGCCTGGCAGAAAACCATGGACCGAGCCAACGCGGTTTATGACGTAACGGACGCCTTCCCCAAAAGAGAAACGTACAGTCTCACCGATCAGATTCGACGTGCGGCTGTTTCGATTCCAAGCAATATCGCGGAGGGACAAGCGCACTACAGCAACCGTGAGTTCCTACACTTTCTTCGTCATTCTCGTGGCTCCCTCGCGGAACTCGAAACGCAGATTCTCATCGCTCGGAAGCGAAACTATCTGTCCGAGCCGCAAGCAGCGGAAATACTGAGAAGCTCCGACGAAGTAAGCCGCATCCTGAGCGGGTTGATCAATTCTTTGAAGGAGAAGATTGTCTAGCTGGCCTTTCTCGCTACTCGGTACTCGCGACTCGGCACTCACGCCCCATGAATCCCATTCTCACCAGCCTTGTCCTCGGCCTGACCGCTGCCGCAGCCAACATTTTCGGCGGCGCGATTATTGTGCAGCGGCATTGGGAGCGCCGCTATCTCCGCTACTTTGTCGCACTGGGCGCGGGATTCATGCTGGCCACCGCTCTGGTCGAGATGGTCCCAGAAAGCCTTGAGCTGCGCGGAAGGTCGGCGGCATTCTTGGTTCTACTCGGCTACCTGATCATTCATTTCTTCGAGCACACAGTCACACCGCATTTTCATTTCGGCGAAGAGACCCACCGCGATGAGTTCATTCACTCGCACAAAAGCTACTCGGTGCTACTCGGCCTGACCATTCACACCTTCTTCGACGGTATCGCCATCGCCTCGGGGTTCCTGGTTTCCAACTGGCTGGGATGGCTGATCTTCTTCGCGATCTTTCTGCACAAAATTCCCGAAGGCTTCACGATGAGTTCCGTCATGCTGGCCAGCGGACGCAGTCGCGGCACAGCCTGGGGCGCGTCGGTAGTTCTGGGCGGGTCGACCCTGGCGGGAGTTCTGACGATGGCGCTCTTTCGCCATCACGTGGGCGCGGGGTTACCGTTGGCAGCTGGGGTTACGATCTACGTTGCGGCATCCGACCTGATTCCGGAAGTTAACAAAGAACCCGCGATGAAGATGGCATTGCTTGTCTTCGTCGGTGCAGCGGTCTTCTTCCTCTTGGACCATCTCTTCCACATGCACTGAGTCGCAACTGATCGAGCCAAAGGCATAGCCGATTGCAGCGATCTGACTCAAGCGTGGGATTGTCAATTGCCTGGCTGGAAACGCCAAAGATCGTTCAGGACACCGCCCCCTTCATTGTCTTCCTGTCCTCCGCCGAATAGCCACAAATTGCCGGAGTTGTCGGTCCAGCCGACTGCACCCGTGCGCGATCCAGGGGCGTTCGAAGAGTTGGGCGTGCCCTGCGTGCCGTAAACCGGGCCCGCGTCCGGCATGTTGCTGCCGCTCATCCAGGTCCACATGTTGGTCGTGGGATCGTACTCCCAAAGGTCGCTGTAGGCCGCCCCCCCATACATCAAGCCGCCGTAGAGCCACAAGTTGCCGTTCTTTTCAGTCCAGACAACCGCGGTTTCCCGGGCCCCAGGAATGTTGGCCTGGTCGGGTGTGCCTTGCGTTCCGTAAACTCCGACTGCATTCGGGGTGCTGCTCCCGCCTACCCAAGTCCACATCTTTGTCTTCGGGTTGAATTTCCAAACGTCATTCAGCATGCCGGCAGCCCCAGGAAACCAGCCGATGCCGCCGAAGAGCCACAAATTGTCACTACCGTCGATCCAGCCTGCGACTCGTTCCCGCGCCTGTGGAACGTTGGTCGGCGCGGGGACGCCCTGGGTTCCATAAACTCCGTTCGCGAACACCGTGCTGCTTCCACTCACCCAGCTCCACGTCTTGGCAGAGGGGTTAAACTCCCACAAGTCATTGAGAGCACCAAAGGTCCCGGACGAATCGTAGCCATAGCCGCCGCAGAGCCACAAGTTGCCGTTACTGTCTGCCCATCCAGTCGCGCCGTCCCGGGCTCCTGGGACATTATCGGCGCTCGGTACGCCCTGCGTGCCGTACACGCCCTTCGCAACCATAGTGAGGGCATTGACGTTGCTTCCGCTCATCCACGTCCACGTGGCGTTGCCGGGGTTGAACTGCCAGAGGTCGTTGATATCGGCCGCGTATCCACCGATCGAATCGTAAGCGATGCCACCGAAGAGCCAGAAATTGCCGGAGCTGTCGGTCCAGCTGGTTGCGGCTTCGCGAGCGCCTGGGATGTTCGAAGAGGAAGCTGTACCTTGCGTCGAATAAATCCCTGCCTGATTCGGCGTGCTGCTTCCACCTTCCCAGATCCAATTCTGGCCGGTAACGTCATATTTCCAAAGGTCGTTGCCCACGGAAGCGGCCCCTACTCCGGGGGTCACGATGTCGCCTCCAAAGAGCCAGAAATTACCTTGGCCGTCGGTCCAGTTCGTGCAGCCTCCCCGCGCACCGGGGACGTTGCCAACGGAGCTAACGCCTTTCGTGCCGTAAACCCCGCTTGCGTTCCATGTGTCGCTTCCGCCCATCCAGGTCCACTCAGCTGGAATAGGTGGTGGCGCGGACATTCCTCCGCCGCTGCAGCCGCAGATGAGAACCGCCAGCGCGAGGCTCGGCGCAAGGGACAGAAAGTGGGTTGGACCTTTGTGAAAGCTCACAACCTTCCTCAACTCCTCCGGCGTAGCCGTCGGCGATACCCCTCGAACCCCAGCGCCCGCCGTCGCCTAATCCACCGTATGCTTCGCCGTGTACCCATCCCGCGCCACCACTTCGATCTTCACGTCTTTGCCCTTCTGGTCTTTCACTTTCAGCGGACCACCATCGGGCGCCACCACCTGCACCTTCAGCTTGCGGTAGGTTCCGTCGAGCTTCGAATTGGTGGGTGCATAGGAAATGGTGTAGGCCTTGCGAATGTCGTCAGAAATCGCCTGAAAGTCCTCGCCATACTCCGCCTGAAACCGTGGGAAATAGGCGCGGCCTCCGGTCATGGCGGCGAATGTCCTCATCTCGTTGTCGCCCTGCAGGTAGTCCATCAGTCCGATCGGAATGCCCATGCCATGCGCGTTGCGGCAGTAAGGATCCCGATGCGTCTCGCAATACTCCCGCAACATGAATCCCACACTCATGGGGAAGATGGTCACGTCCTTCGTATCCTTGATCTTCTTCATGATCTTGTCCAGCGTGAGTTTGCTGAATGAATCGATGCCGGTCGTCACCAGGATGATGTACTTCTTCCCTTCCACGCGGTCAAGCCGATCGAGTGTGTCGTAGAGAGCGTCGAAAAGATTGGTCTCGGAAAATCCAGGAATGCGCAGCTGGTTCAGCGCTCCGTACACAGCTTTCTTGTCTTGAGTGAAATCCACCAGGATGTGCGGCTGCATGTCGTAGTACGCCACTGCCACCCAGTCGTCTTTCTTCAGGGTACCGGCGAACGCGTAGGACGCCTGCAGAGCGTCGATCAGAAAGGTATAGCTCGTCGAGGCAAACTCCACCAGCAGCACAGCCGTGACGGGCGCCTGCGACACGGTGAAGTGGCTCACCTGCTGCGGCACACCGTCTTCTGAAATGCGGAAATTACCCTGCTTCAGCCCCGGGATGAATTGCCCATCTTTGGTCGTGACCAGCACGTCCACGTTGACCAGCGGCACGTTTACTTTGAGCGAATAGTCCGGAATGTCCTCGGGCTTTTTCGGAGCCACCGGCGGAGGAGGGGGAGCATCGTCGGCCTTCTTCTTCGGGACGGCATAGGGTCCCATGCTATCCCCCGGCCCGCCCGCATCGGCGGGAACGTCTTGCCTGGGCTTGCCGTTATCCGGGGCTTGGGACGGAGCCTGAGACGGAGTTGGAGCTGGCGTCTGGGCAGCCGGAGTCTGGGTCTGGTCTTGTCCCCATGCCAGTGACGAACCGCAAACTAGAACCAAGGTGAGAGCACGGGCGAAAAACAGCCGCCCGCAGCTGGCCCATTTCCACTGTAAAGTCTTGTATTTGTAATGATTAAACATTGGTGAACCCCGAAAACCTCTGTGCTAGTATAGACGCAAGGATTCGCAATTGGGATGTTTTGCCCGGTCCCAGATCTTTCCCCCTCCTGGCAACGAGTCGCAGTTGGTCTGAGTCTAATCTGTAATAGGACCAGTTGGCGGTCCTTTTAGCATTGTCGGTGCATTACATGAGAAAAGTTGTTCTTGCGCTTCTCGTCTCAGGTCTATCCCTATCCGCGGTAGTTCTATCCGCAAGCTTTCTGTCCGCGCAAGCCGCACAGCCCACGATTTCCGTGGATCAGATCCATCCCGGCATGCGGGGCGTGGCCTACACCGTATTTGAAGGCGTGAAGCCGGAACCGATGGACCTTGAAGTTCTCGGCATCCTGCACAACGCGAACGGTCCGAAGGGCGACATTATTCTCATCCGTCTGCATGGGACGAAGGTCGAATATACCGGCGTAGTCGCCGGCATGAGCGGCAGCCCGGTGTACATCGGCGGCAAACTCGCGGGCGCGCTCGCCTTCCGTATCGGCGAATTTTCGAAGGAGCCGATCGCCGGCGTCACTCCGATCGCCGACATGCTCGAGATCAACGCGCTCGACCAGTCGCCCACGGAAGAGACCGCCGCCACCAAGCCGACCGTGACCACGGCTGCGGGAAAAACCGCGGCTCCAGGCGATACCGTTTCCCTACCGAATTCCACACAGGACTTCGCCAACTATCTCAAGCCCATCGACGCGCCGCTGGTCTTCAACGGATTCTCCGAAGACACCGTGCGCCGCTTCGCCGGGCAATTCGCTTCGGCTGGCGTTGTCCCCGTGATGGGCGCAGGCTCCGTCAGCGAAGACAAACAGCCCGAACCGCTCGAACCAGGTTCAGCCGTGAGCGCAATCCTGGTCCGCGGCGACATGGACATCGCCGCCACCTGCACCGTCACCTACATCGACCCACAACGCCTGCTGGCTTGCGGACATCCTCTGCTGCAGTTCGGCTCGGTCGATCTTCCGATGACGAAGGCCGAGGTGTTGGCCACGCTGGCCTCACCGCTGAACGCCTTCAAGATTGTTAACACCACTGAACAGGCGGGAGTTTTCGTACAGGACCGCCACACCGGCATTCTCGGCGTGTTCAACAAAGAGCCGGAGATGATTCCGGTGACATTGACCATCCAGAGCGGAGCTGGCGGGCAGAAAAAAGAATTTCATTACGAAGTGCTGAATAACGCTCGCCTGAGCCCCGTCGCCATTATGGCGACGGTATTCAACGCGCTGCACGGCGTGAATGAGTACGGCGAAGAAATCACCTACCGTCTGAACGGCAGCATTACCGTAAAAGGCTTTCCTGAAGTTTCGCTCAAGAACATGTTCGTGCCGGCGGAAAATGGTCAGCCCGCCGCCATGACCGCCGCTCTTTCGCTCGGCGAGCGTTTCGGACGCATCTACGACAACCCGTACAACGCTCCCGCAGTCAAGAGCGTGAAGCTCGACTTCGACCTGGTCCGCGAACGCCGCTGGGCGCGCCTCGAAAGCGCCCGCACCGACGTGACCGAAGCCCGCCCTGGCGACGAGATCACGGTCGAAACCGTGCTGGCGCCCTACCGCGGCGAGCGCGTCATCCGCCAGATTCCAGTAAAGATTCCGACCTCGGCCAGCAAAGGGACGCTGCGCATTCTGGTCAGCGACGGAGAGACTCTGGACCGCGTGGGCCGTGCGAACCCTGTTTTCGGCCGCAAACTCGACCTGGCTTCAACCATTGCCCTGCTCAACAAAGAGCACGCCAACAATCGCCTCTACGTGTCGCTGCTCGAAGCCGACCCCGAAGCCCGCGTCGCCGATAAAGTCATGCCCACGCTGCCCCTCTCTGTCATGAATGTAATGGACGGCATGCGGGGCAATCAGGAAATGATCGTCAGCGGAGAATCCAGCGTCGATGAGACTGCGACGCCGCCGCTGGATTACGTGGTGAGCGGGGCTCAGCTGCTGACCGTCACTGTGAAGTAAGGTTTTGCCTGTGTGGCACGGGCACTCCTGCCCGTGACCGCCGGGAGCACGCGAGACCTTCTAGTTAGCTGGGCACCACAAGTTCAGGATTAACCCATAACCACTCGTAGTCCTCAGGTCTCTGCACCAGCCCTCTGCGAACCGGATTCTGCCGAATGTAATCCACTGTCTCGTCGAAGCTTTCGTCTCCGCGGAGCACATGGTCGAACGATTCGTCCTGCCACAGCGATCCATGTCTTCCCGAGAGTCTGTTAACACTGCGCGCCGACGTTCCTTTAATCGCTTTCAGAATTTCAGGAAGGGCGAACGTCCAGCCTTCCGCATCGCGTAACGCCGTGAACAGTAGATGAACATGGTCCGGCATGACCACCGCCGCATGCAGGTGAATCGTTCTTCCGTGATCGTGGATGCAATGCCGCAAGACAAGGCTGCGAGCCGACGGCGAAAGTTCCAGAAATCCCGCTGTCCGGAAAGTCACGAAGATCGCGCGATCGTCACGGTGGTAATGAGGTAGGCAGCGGCGATATTCGTAGCGACGAAATTTCGCGGTGAGCATGTAAATATATCTCACCGAAATCGTACTGCTTCGCTGGCAGGAGGCAGCGGGAAGATCAACAACTTTTCTTGGCAGATTCCAAAAAGGGAACAAACTTTCGCGCTTGGGTTTAGAGTGCGCGGGCAGGAGTGCCCGCGCCCACACGATCTTACGCGCGGTCTACTCTTCGTCTTCCCCCATCTGCTGCGTTAGATACCGCTCGTAGCCAAGTTCCTTGATCAAGTGCATCTGGGCTTCGAGAAAGTCGACGTGCTCCTCTTCGTCTTTGAGCAGAGTAACCAGCAGATCGCGCGAGCCGTTGTCGCCCTCTTTCGTGGCGATGGCGACGGCGTCGTTATATTGCTTCACCGCGCCGATCTCGAGCGCCAGGTCGCTCTCGATCATCGCCTTGACGTTACCGCCGACCGTCAGCTCCAACGGCTGCATGGACGGGCTGCCATCCAGAAACAGGATCCTCTCGATCAGCACTTCGGCATGCTTCATCTCGCCGATGGATTGTTTCTTGATGAATTGAGCAAGCTTTTCGTATCCCCAGTTCTCGCACATTTCCGCGTGCAGAAAATACTGGTTGATCGCGGTCAGCTCTTCGCGCAGTGCCTTATTCAGTTCAGCAATGACTTTTGGATTGCCTTTCATAGGGCCTCAGAGTACCACAAGAAAATCCGGAGAAATGTGATGAGAAAGGTCACGAGGTTCAATTCGGGAAATCCGTTCAACGATCGGCGATAGTTTTTAGCCCAGCGCCGCGTCGATCGTCTTCAGCAATTCCGCCCGCGTGAACGGCTTTTCCAGCAGCCGGATCCCGCCGTCAATTCCCTGATTCGCAACCAATTCCCCGGTATAGCCGGACATATACACAACTTTCATCGTCGGGTAGGAATCGATGAGCCGTAGCACTAGCTCAGGCCCGTTCATTCCCTTCATCACCACGTCGGTCAGGGTCAAATCGATCGAGGATTGGCTCGATCCAATTACTTCCAGGGCCGACCTTCCGTCTTCCGCCTCCAGCACTTTATATCCGTGCTCCTCCAGCATTTTCCGCGTGAGCCGGCGCATGATGGCATCATCTTCCGCCAGCAGGATCGTCATCCCCTCGCGCCGGGTGGGCAGCGCCTCCGGCTGAGACTCAGCCGTTGAATCCAGTTTATGATCGGCGCTGGGAAGGTAGATTTTGAACGTGGACCCGTGCCCCGGTTCGCTATAAACCCAGACGTGCCCTCCGCTCTGCTTGACGATGCCGTAGACGGTCGCCAGGCCAAGCCCGCTGCCCTTGCCGAGTTCCTTGGTCGTGAAGAACGGTTCGAAGATGCGCGATCGTGTCGCTTCATCCATGCCCGTGCCGTTGTCGCTGATGGCCAGCATCACGTAGCGTCCAGGCGACATCGAGTGCTCGTGGGCAAACGATTCATCGCAGTTGAACACCGCGGTCTCCAGAATCAGCTTGCCGCCGCGCGGCATGGCATCGCGCGCATTCACGGCAAGATTCACCACAATCTGGTCCAACTGGCCGGGATCGGCTTCCACGATCGCCGTTGCGGACCGTGCCAGAAGCACAATCTCGACATCATCGCCCATCAACGGACGCAACAGCTTGCTCACTTCCTTAAGCCGGTCATTCAAATCCAGGACCAGCGTCTGCACCGGCTGCCGCCGACTGAAGGCCAGCAGTTGCCGGGTTAACGCAGCACCGCGCTTCGCCGCTTCGTGGATGTTGTCAATATATTCCTGGCTGGCAGCGTCGACGCGGCTTCGCAGCAACTCCGAACAAGCGGTCACGATCCCCAGCAGGTTATTGAAGTCGTGCGCCACTCCCCCCGCTAGCCTTCCCACGGCCTCCATTTTCTGAGACTGCCGCAGTTGGTCTTCGATCTTTTTCTGCCCCGTAATGTTGCGCGCGATGGTCGACGCTCCCACGACTTTGCCCTCCGCATCGATGATGGGCGACACGGAAATCGAGACGTTCAAACTCCGGCCATCTTTCGTGACCCGCACCGACTCGAAATACTCGACTTGTTGTCCGTTGCGGATCTTCTGCAGAATCGCCGGAATCTCATCGCCCCGGTCTTTCGGGGCCAGCAGCGAAATCGATTTCCCAATCATCTCCTGCGCCGTGTAGCCATAGATATGTTCCGCGCCCTTGTTCCAATGGGTGACGATGCCATCCAGATTCTTGCCGATAATCGCGTCCTGCGAAGAGTCAACAATCAGCGCCAGCCGGTTCTGTGAATCGCGCAACTCGCGGCTCTTCCTGCGGTCCAGTTCCTCGTTGACGCGCCGTAACTCTTCTTCAATGCGCTTACGATCGCTGATGTCCCGGATCACGCTGAGCACCATCGTTCCGTCGCCGGTCGCGATGGGACTCAAGCTGATCTCGACGGAGAATTCCGAGCCGTCGCGCCGCCGCCCGTAGAGATCGAGTCCCGATCCCATGCGGCGAATCTTGGGTTGCTGGTGAAAATGTTCGCGATGCAGATGATGCTGCGGCCGCTGCCGGTCGGGAACCAGCATTTCAATTTTCTGTCCGATCAACTCGTCGCGCGTGTAGCCGAATAACGCTTCCGTCTGGGAATTGACTCGAATGATCACGCCTTGCTGATTCACGGCCACCACCGCGTCAGGTATCGCCTCCAGAATGCTGGCCGACAAGAGAGTTTCGGCCACGGTTCGTGGTGGCGCGGCGTCGTTGTGGAGGTTGGGAAGGTCTGCGGGATTCATACGCTGCTTCGACAGTTTCAACAATATACGCCGAGCCGGTCGATAATTTATTGGGCGGAACTAATGACTACTGCAGGCCGGCCATCGCCTTCTCCATGTTGCGAAAACCATGCGTCATCAAAATCGCGATCAGCATCTGCGTCCCGTTGTAGCCCGCGTGTACTAGAAAAGCAGCCCCCACCGATCGCGTCGCCGCCCGAGCCACTCCACACGCAACGCCCACTAGGAAAATCACCAGGCCCGCAGCCCACGCCCAGCCATACTGTGGCAAGTGAATCAATCCGAAGGGCAGGGCCGAGAGAATCACTGCCCAGGTCACTCCCATCCGCCGTGCCAGAACCGGATACATCAATCCGCGAAAGAATAGCTCTTCCATCAAGGGTGCAATCGTAACCGCAATCATGGAGAGGATGTAGGCGTCGCGTGGGCGATCGAACAGATGTTCAAACGGCGTATCCTTCGGCATGGGCAACACACTCTGCAGCAGGCCCAGGGTGACCATCATAAGAGCGCCGAACCCTAGCATTTTCCAGATCGACGGTGGCCAGTTCCATTGGATGGCCTTCCAGAACGGAGCGTGATACTTGCCCTCGACCAACAGGAACATGCCCGCGGCGAGCGACGCGTAGAGAAGCATCTGCGACAGCAGCAATATAGCCGGCTTCTGTCCGACCTCTGCCAGATTGGCATGGCGGTATAAAAACACCTGCGCCGCCAGAATCACCGTGATCTGCAACACGACCATGGCGACAAACGTCAGCACCGCAATCAACAACACATCCCATCCGCTCCACACCGGATCCCGCACCGGAGGCGCGATGGCCACCGCCAATGAATCTGGCGGGATCGGCATCAATGCCGACGGTTCCACGCTCACCAGCGGCGCGGGCTCAACCTGCGGATTGTCGGGAGATGACAAACGATTTCCTTCAGCTGACCACTGGCAACCGGCCACTGCCCACTGCTTTTCCAAAATACCCCGCCAGCGCCTGCCCCGTATACGACTTCTTCACCCGCGCCACCGTTTCAGGCGTGCCCTGCGCCACGATGCGTCCACCCTCTTCGCCGCCCTCGGGTCCAAGATCAATAATCCAATCCGCGTTGCGGATCACATCCAGATTGTGCTCAATGATGATGATCGAGTTTCCCAGGTCGGTCAACCGGTGCAGCACGTCGAGCAGCTTCTTCACGTCGTCGAAGTGCAATCCGGTGGTCGGCTCATCAAGAAGATACAGCGTCTTCCCCGTCTGCCGCTTGCTCAGTTCCCGCGCCAGCTTGATGCGCTGTGCCTCGCCGCCGGAAAGCGTCACCGCCGACTGCCCCAGATGAATATATCCCAGCCCGACATCGACCAGCGTCTGCAGCTTCTGCCTCACCTGCGGAATATTTTCAAGAATCGGCAGCGAGTCCGAAACCGGCATCTCCAACAAATCGGCAATCGAATAGCCGTTGTACTTCACCGCGAGAGTTTCAGAATTGTACCTTCGCCCGCCGCAAACCTCGCACAGCACATACACGTCGGGCAGAAAATTCATCTCGATGCGCCGCTGGCCTTCCCCCTGGCACGCTTCGCAACGTCCACCGGAAACGTTGAACGAAAACCGTCCCGCCTTGTAGCCGCGTTCGCGCGACTCCGGCAGCATGGCATAAAAATCACGAATCTGCGTGAACACACCAGTGTAGGTAGCCGGATTCGACCGCGGCGTCCTCCCGATCGGCGACTGGTCGATGCGGATGACTTTGTCGATATGTTCCGCGCCGGAAATCGCTTTGTGCTCGCCCGACTTTTCGCGCGACCGGTAAAGCTGCCGCGCCAGAGCGCGATACAGAATGTCGTTTACTAACGTCGACTTGCCCGACCCAGAAACTCCGGTCACCACGGTCATCACGCCCAGCGGAAAAGTCACGTCTACATTCTTGAGATTATTTTCTTTCGCGCCCAGAATCGTCAGCGCAGTCCCGTTCGCATGCCGCCGCTCCGGCCGCATTGCAATCGAAACTCTGCCCGAGATGTAAGCCCCGGTCAGCGAATTGGGCTCGCGCATGATCTCCGCCGGAGTCCCGTGCGCCACCAGACTCCCACCATGCCGCCCCGCCCCCGGCCCCAGATCGACCACATAATCCGCGCGGCGGATCGTCTCTTCATCATGCTCGACAACGAGCACGGTATTGCCCAGATCACGCAGATTCTCCAGCGCAGTCAGCAGGCGGTCGTTGTCACGATGATGCAACCCGATTGACGGTTCATCCAAGACATACAGCACGCCGCGCAGCTTCGACCCAATCTGCGTGGCCAGCCGAATCCTCTGTCCTTCCCCGCCCGACAAAGTTGCCGCTGAACGATCGAGCGAAATGTATCCCAACCCCACCGCATTCAAAAACTGCAGCCGCTCCACGACCTCATGCATGACCCGCCCGGCAATAGTCGCGTCGCGCCCGGCCAACTTGATGCCCTGCGCCACGCTCAACGCGCGCTCGACTGGCATCGCCGTAAACTCGCCAATCGACATCCCATTCACTTTCACCGCAAGACTCTCCGGCCGCAGACGCTTCCCTTGACATGCCGGACATTCTGTCGCCGACATGTGATCCATCAGCCAGTCGCGATAGCCCTCAGAAGTCGACTCCTCCAGATTCTGTTTCAGGTATCCGAAGATGCCGTGAAACCCCGTCTTCCCTCCGCGTCCCGGCTCGCCGTTGAGCAGAAAATCCTGCGTCTTCTCGGTTAGCTTTTCAAACGGCGTGCTGAGATTAATTCCGTACGCCGCACCCACAATCTGCAACTGATGTATCAGATTCTGCGACGCCGACCCCGGCCCCAATCCACCCTCAAGCAGCGGCTTCGACCAATCCGTAATGACCTTCGCCGGATCGAAATCGTACTTGCTGCCGAGCCCATGACACTCCGGGCACGCGCCATACATGCTGTTAAACGAAAACGACCGCGGCTCCAACTGCGGCACGTTGATGCCGCAATCCGGACACGCCAGCTTCTCCGAATAAAGCTGCTCTTCGCCGCCGACCACTGCGACCTGCACCAGCCCGCCGGCCAGCTTCATGGCCAGCCCCACTGACATTTCCAGACGGTGCTCAATCCCCGGCTTCACCAGCAGGCGATCGATCACGACTTCAATCGTGTGATTTTTCCGCTTATCGAGATTGATCGGAGTCTCGTCGTCGAGCCCGACCAACTCTCCGTCGATTCGCGCCCGGGTGTAGCCGTGCTTGACCAGCGTCTCCATCTCTTTCTTGAACTCGCCCTTGCGCCCGCGGACGATCGGCGCCATCACCATGACGCGATCTTCAGGACTGAAAGCGCCATCACCCGCTGCACGATCTGGTCGGCGGACTGCCGGCTGATCGCGCGCCCGCACTTCGGACAATGCGGCACCCCGATCGAAGCGAAGAGCAGGCGAAGATAGTCGTAAATCTCGGTGATCGTCCCCACGGTCGAGCGCGGGCTGCGGCTGGTGGTCTTCTGCTCAATCGAGATAGCCGGGCTAAGTCCATCAATTGCATCGACATCCGGCCGTTCCATCTGGTCCAGAAACTGCCGCGCGTAGGCTGAAAGGGTCTCCACGTAGCGGCGCTGTCCCTCGGCATAAATCGTGTCGAAGGCGAGCGACGACTTCCCCGACCCGCTGAGCCCGGTAACCACCGTCAGGGTGTTACGCGGAATCTCGACGTTGATGTTCTTGAGGTTATGCTGCCGGGCGCCCCGGACCGAAATCTTGGTAATCGGCTTCATGCGCGGAGGGTGATGTCCCTTCCGTAACGTCGACAGGGCCACAGAATTGTTTGAAAGTAGGAATGCACAGCTCTACTCCGTATCTTAGTCGTCAACAGCGCAGAGCGTCAACGCAGGTAGATTGGGAAATTGCGGGCGTTAGGCGTTAGGCGGCGGGCGTCAGGCGTTAAGCAACTAGGATTTGCCAACGACCAACGACCGACGACGATTCAGAGACAGCGGTGCAGCCAGTTCCGAGCACACTTTATATAGATAGAAGGATTTCCGACCGTGATCTCGCTCTTCATGCCCGCCATCGTATTCTTCACCGTAGTCGCGTCCGTAGGCTTCGGGGTTCTCGCCGCCTACGCCGCCGTCATCGCTATCCTGCACGCCTTTGGCCCTGCCTCGCGCCCGGAACCGTCCCGCCCGCGCCTGGTCCTGGTCCCCACGCAGAACCACGCCAGCGGCGACTAGGGACCCTCTCTCTCAGGCTCTACATTAAGAGCAAGCCTTCTCAGGAACATATAGTGTCTCCGTCCCATTAACCATGTAGAACCTCTGAGCCGATTCGGCCCTCCTGAACAACACATCGACTTCCTTTGCGGATGGCAGTGGTGCGCCGCAGCTCAAAACGTATGACCCGCTAGCATGCACGCGGAGCGAGCAGCTTTCTTTGACCTCGCTGCCATTCAATTTATCGGCGTTGTAGAAATTGGGAAGCTTGTCGAGATCGCCGATCCGCTCCGGCATCTTGCCAAAAGTCGTTTTATAGAGATCGATGATGGTCGCGACGTAAAGCATCGTCGCCTCCCGCTTCCGGTCGCCAGTCGGCAGAAATTCGGCGGAGGAAGCGCAGCGTGGGACGGTCAACGTCGCAATTTCAACAGTTGCCGTCGTTCTCTTGACGAGATGATCAAGGCCAGAAAGATCGAACTGCATGTGCCGAAGCGAATAGCTGAGAAAGGCGAAAAATCCGACTACCGGAGCGGCCATCGCAAGGACGGCGATTACAAGGTACTTTGGTGGCTTGCTGAATGGCATTTAGCCGCGCCTTCCTGCCTCCACCATCTTAATGCTTCGCCATTCCGGATTCCCATTTTTCACCTTGGCGCTAGCGAATCACTCCACCGGCCCAATCACCTTCATCTTGCTCTCCACGTGCGTGCGCTGAAAGCCGGAGTTCTCGCACGACACAGAAATGTCGCGGTTGATGAAGAACAGCACGTGCAGCCGGAATTCCGTGCCGAAGCTGGTGGGGAACCACACGCCATCCTCTTGCCGCTTGTAGACCACGTTGAAGCCGAGGCCGGGGACGTCGGTTCCGAGCAGCGTCCGCACCGCAAACGGAATGCGCCGCGACAATTTGGTGAACACGCGTACGGGCTGAAACTCCACCGCGTCAATGTAGGCCTCTCCCACCCAAGCAATGTCGTGACTGTCCTTGGGCCGGAAACCGATGTGGTAGACGCTGCGTCCGTCTCCATCTTGCACTTCCTGCCCCAGCAGCGTGAACTTGTAATCTTTCTGCTGCTCGCTGGTCAGGGGAAACAGATCCTTGGCCAGTCCGTCTTTGGATTTGTCGTTCAACAAGTCTTCGCGGAAGCTGCCGACCAGGCTGCCGTCAAGGCCGTCGGCCTCAGGAGCCGTGTCCGCCTCGAACGTCTCGTACTTTCCCTTGTTCCAGTAGCGGCCCGTAATGTGCTTGAGTTGCTTCTCGGTTCCATCCGGCGTCGGCGTGACATCGTAGTCGGCGGTCTCTTCGCGCTGAAGCCGGCCGCCTTTTGGCTTGTGAGTGACAACGTGCGTCCGCTGCCGATAGACGTATTGCTTGCGCAGCTCTTCGCTGCGGTCCTGGTTCGCCGCCACGCGGGCCATGATAGCCTCCGCCGTCAGCGGCCGCGCGCTGGCTGGCTCGGATTGTGATGGTTCTGCCGCGGAGGTCTGAGCAAACGAAAGCGAGGCCACCAGCATGACTCCCGCGACACGCAGGAACATGGGCACACATCTCCTGCCGATTACTACGTATAGGCTTCAGAAAAAGATGCAGAAAATGGAAGCCAGACGAATTCAGCTTTCAGCTGTCTTTGCGATAGAGTAGATTGCGCATCGCTTCACGACGAGCTTCGTTCGCTTCCTTCTGCGTCTTGCGGTCGACGGCGTCCATGCCACTCTTCCCGCCGGGTTCGGCGCTCTCCGGTTCGCTGCACGCCGGGCAGCGATTGGCGAATCCGGGCTTCCCCGGCTTCAGTTCGAACTCCTCGCCGCAGACGGCGCACACCTTGATGGGAAATGCCATGCAAATATTATGATACAAATCCGCGTTGCAATAAAATGCGCCTCAATAAATCAGCTTCAGCGAGAACTGAATTTGCCGCGACGTCCCCGCCGTCTTGCTTATGATGCCAAAACCGCTGCCGCGCACAATGTTCGACGGCAGCCCGAAATTCACTGCGTTGAACAGGTCAAAGAATTCGGCGCGAAATTCCACGTTGCCGAATTCCGCGTTCCCGCGATCTG
>CAVPWD010000012.1:0-953899 GCA_963709385.1 uncultured Acidobacteriaceae bacterium | reverse complement strand
CAGTTGCAGCGCGGTCTTGTAAGTCTGAATCGCTTCTTTCACGCGCCCGGTCTCATCGAGTACATTGCCCAGGTCGAAGTAGGCGAGCGCGTAACGCGGGTCGGCTTCAATCGCCTGGCGGTAATGTTTTTCGGCGAGGCCGAAATCCTGGCGGTTGTAATAGAGCGTCCCCAGGTTGATGTGCGCGGCGGCGTGCGTGGGTTCGATCTCGAGCACTTTGTGATACGCGGCGATGGCCTCAGCCTGCGTGCCGGGATCCTCTTCGAGAGCGATGCCGCGGGCAAACCAAGCGGTCACTTCGTGCTCACGCGGACTGGGCTCGTCTTTTCGCACCGGGGTGCTGGTCAGCACCTTCTCACGCTCGGAAAAATCCATGAGGAACTGACCCGCGATCGGCTCCAGCAGGCGGCCTTCGTGACGGAAGGCCACGCGGTGCTTCGCAGTAGAAAGCGTCCCGGATTCGAGCAACGGATTCTCCACGCCCGACGCCTGTTTGCGCATGGCTTCGAGCGACTGGCGAATCATCGCGGGGCGCACGCTCATGGCGCACAGGTCGCGAACTTTTTTTATTTCGAGGAGATCAGAAAAAGAATAGGCCTCGGCAGACGTTGCCAGGCCATTGCGCTCCCAGTTGACCAACTGGCGCGCCGTAATGTGAAGAATTCTCAGTAAGTCGGTTCGACTGTACACGGTGATGCACAACGTTCCCGCGGACGGCGCAAGAACGTCCGCCGCCTATTATCGTGAAATTGCGCAGGTAAACGCAACAGCAAACGGTGGAAAAAACTGTGGAGAACCTGGTTGATTTACATGCAGCGGGAACGGTGCAAATCGCGCCCGGCAGTTTCGCCAGCTGTCCAAAATCCCCACCCTTCGACAAGCTCAGGGCAGGCTTTCTCGCAAAGGACGCGAGAAATGGGGCACCCGAAGCTTTGGCTACACCGCGGCCACGGCCGCCTGGTATTCCTCGTAGCTGCCCTTGAAATCGGTGATCTTGTGGTCGCTCTCGAAGTGCCAGATGCGCGTGGCAACTTCGTCGATCAGATCGTGATCGTGAGTCACGAGGAAAACCGTCCCCTGATAGTGCTGCAGGGCGATGTTCAAGGCGTTGATCGATTCCAGATCGAGGTGGTTGGTGGGCTCGTCGAGCACCAGCACGTTCGGCTTCTGCAGCATCAGCTTGCAGAAGAGCAGCCGCGCGGCCTCGCCGCCAGAGAGAACGCTGGTGGACTTCGTCGCTTCGTCGCGCTGAAACAGCATCTGCCCGAGAATGCCGCGCAGTTCTTCGGTGACCGCCGCATCGATCCCACTGATGCAGCCACTCGATTGCGGTCGTGCCGCCCTCGATCAGGCTGCGATGATCCTGGGCGAAGTAGCCGATCGACGCCTCGTGTCCCCAGAGCACTTTTCCGGAGTCTACGAAGGGGCCGTCGTAGCCGCTGGTCTTGCGCAACTCGGCTTCCGGCGTGGTCGGAGAATTCGCCAGCAGCGCGTTGACCAGCGTGGTTTTCCCCGCGCCGTTGCGGCCCATAAGCGCGATGTGTTCGCCGCGGATAATGCTGGCGGTGAAATCGCGAATCACCTGCTTGTCGCCGTAGGCCTTGCCCAAATGTTCGATTTCCAGAATGTGCTTGCCCGAAGGCCGCTTCTGCTCGAACTTGATGAAGGGGCGTGCGATGTTCGACCGCGCCAGTTCGGTCACCTGCAGGCGCTCGACTTCCTTGCGGCGCGACTGCACCTGGCTTGACCGCGTGCCGGCTGCGAAACGCGCGATGAATTCGTTCAACTGCGAAATTTTCTTTTCGCGCTGCGCGTTCTGCGACTCGATCTGCGACCGCACCTGCGTCTTGGCCACAACCATGTCGTCGTAAGTGCCGGTGTAGGTGATGATGGTCTCGTAGTCGATGTCGGCGATGTGCGTGCAAATGCTGTTGAGAAAATGGCGATCGTGCGAGATGGCGATGACCACGCCGTCGTATACGTTGAGAAATCCCTGCAGCCAGTGAATCGAATCAAGATCAAGATGGTTCGTAGGTTCATCGAGCAGCAGCGCCTGCGGATGTCCGAACAAGGCCTGCGCCAGCAGCACGCGGACTTTTTGTCCGCCCTGCAGTTCGCTCATTTTGCGGGTGTGCAGCTCGTCGGGAATGTCGAGGCCTTGCAGCAGAATGGCGGCGTCGCTCTCGGCGGTATAGCCGTCTTCTTCGCCGACAATGCCTTCGAGCTCGCCCAGCTTCATGCCGTCCGCGTCGGTCATCTCGGGCTTCTCGTAAATTGCGTCGCGTTCCTGCATAGCCGCCCACAGACGCTTGTTGCCCATGATGACGGTGTCGATCGCGGAATAGGCGTCGAAAGCAAATTGGTCCTGGCTCAACACGCCGAGCTTGCGCGGGCGGACGACCGTGCCTTTTTGCGGCTCGAGTTCGCCGCTCAGCAGCTTCATGAATGTCGATTTGCCGGCGCCATTGGGCCCGGTCAGGCCGTAGCGCTTCCCCGGCGTAAACGCGGTGGAAACTTCGTCGAACAAAATCTTTGCGCCGTAGCGCATGGACACGTTGCTGACTGAAAGCATTGGCTTCTAGTTTCTCTTCGGAACTGCTGGGTTCTTCAGGAACTGCGGGGAATTTCCGCCAAGACGGTTACGCAGCTGGAGTGTATAGAATATCACGCGAGGCCAAACTACGCGGTCCAGGGATCGACCACGACGGCCCCGATGTCATCGAAATGGGAAGTATTCCGCGTAGCCAAGCGGGCACGGTGGGTGAGGACAATTCCAGCAATCATGGTGTCGCGAACCTCGCCGACTCGGCCTTTCTTTTGCCTTGCGGCAGTAAGATCCGCCGCCAGGCGCGCTGACTCTTCGCCAAAGACGGCAATGCGATGCTGGATTCGCTTCAGCAGTTCCTCAAAGCCTTCGGACAAGAACGTCTGCTTTCTGCCCTCTGGCATGATTCGCAGACCAACTTGGATTTCAAGAATAGTAATGGATGTTGTCCAGATCGAGCTTGGAGGCTGTCGATCAAGCCATTTGGCGACATTCGGCTCTGGAACATTGCGCATGAGGGCCGAAACTACATTCGTGTCGAGAATGATCATCAATCACTCTTCATCAAATGTGGCGGGACGGACAGGATATCCGCGCAGTTCGGTGACCTCAAAATCGTATCCATGGCCCTTAAAAAGATTAGCGATCTCAGTGCCTAAGCCTGTTGTCTGAGCTTCCGGTTCATTGGCCGCATTGCGCAGAATGTCGCGGACTTCTTCCTCCATGCTGCGGCCGTTGCGGCGGGCACGGCGCTGCAGGCGGGTCTTCACGCTTTCTTCGAGTTTGCGAACCACAATCTGGGCCAATGGCCCCGCCTTTCTTCAGAGTGATATCATGATATCATCACCGAATTCGGGATGCAATAGCGTGCCCGGAATCCGTGGTTCCGGCGTTCGGCTTAGGCCCTGTTAGTTGTGCTGGCCGGCGCTGGCTTCGACCAACTGCTGCACCGGTGCCACCACCATGAGCAACATGTCCGCCTGGCGCATCTTTGCCTGATCGATCAGCGCGAGTTGCTGCGTATTCCAGGAATCGGGCGCGGTCTGAGACTTGTCGAGATAGTCGAGCGCTTGCAGGCCGGTGGCTCCGAGCGCCGACAAATTCTGCGACAGAGGGACGTCCTCTTGCAGAAGAAATGTTTGCTCGAGCAGCGGATGAAGCTTGGCGTCGTTGTCCCGCCACAATGTGAGCCACGAGCGAATCAGCGCTTCGGCCGCCTGATCTTTGTAGCCGCTTTGCGCGAACGTCTGCACCAGATCGGCGAAGTGACGCGCCACATCGCTTTCGGGATACACCGCGTCGATCATGCGCGTGAGTGGAGCGTTGAAGTCGATGGGGCCTTTATCGTCGCTCCAGCGGTTGTAGTCTCTGACTGGTTCGACCACGTCCGCGAGCACGCGCAGCGCGGAAATGTCGGCGGTCCCGGCCATGCGATGGAGCATATGCATGCGGGCAGAGTGATGAGTCAGGCCGAGAAATTCCAGGTCGAGGCTCACGGCGTTCAATCTCGCGTACATCGAATTCACGTCGGTGACGGATTGCGGAGACCACAATCGCTCCGCGATCGCGGCATTGCGCGGCCAGATGTGCGAATCGATATTCTCGGGCGTAACCCACTCCGCCCACTGGCAGGACTCGCCGCCCAGAATGCGCTTCTGTTCTTCGGGAGTCAGATTCGCCGCCTCGCCACTCATGGGATCGACGGCGTAGTGACGCGCCGCGGGCCACATCAGGTCGAGATAGTATCCGAACGAAAGCAGGCCGCTGTAGCCCTGTTTGGCGGCCTCGGCCAGCGATTTCTGCCCGCGCCACGATTGCACGACGATGGTCTTCGGCAAATCAGGATGCAGGATTTCGTCCCAGCCGAGCATGATCTTGTGATTCTTCGCCAGGATCTTCTGCAGACGCTGGTTGAAGTAGGCCTGCAGGTCCTGATTATTCTTCATGCCATGGGCGTGGATGAATTCCTGAATTTTCGGATTCGCGTCCCACTGCTTGCCGTCGACTTCGTCGCCTCCGATGTGGAAGTAGGCGTCGGGAAAAAGTTTGGCCATTTCCGCGATGAACTTTTCCAGGAACTTGTAAGTCGACTCGCGCGTGGGATCCATGATGGGATCGATCCCGCCGCCTTCGAGCGTGTACGGACCGGAACCGCTGGAGAGTTCGGGATATCCCAGGAACCATGAACGGCTGTGACCGGGAATGTCGAACTCCGGAATCACGCGGATACCGCGATCATGCGCGTAAGCGATGATGTCGCGAATCTCAGACTGCGTATAGAACATGCCGTCGGAGCCCATGCCGGTGAGCTTGGGGAAAACTTTGCTCTCGGCGCGAAATCCCTGATCGTCGGACAGGTGCCAGTGCAGCACGTTCAGCTTGACGGCGGCCATGCCGTCGAGATTGCGCTTGAGCACGTCGATGGGGATGAAGTGGCGGCTGACATCGATCATCGTGCCGCGCCAGGGGAAGCGGGGCTGATCTTTGATGGTGACGGCGGGGACGGCGAATCCGGTGGGCGTGATTGCGACGAGCTGAAGAAATGTCTGCAACCCGCGCAGGACGCCGAGAGTTGTCGGCGCGGTCAGTTGCGCGCCAGAGTCGGTAACGGTCAGCTGGTAGGATTCGTCTTCGCCGAGTTTCTGTACGGCCTCGCGGCCATGGTCGGCGTGAATCTGCAGCGTGGCAGTCGCACCGGGCTTGGGTCGGAATGGAATTCCGGTTTGGCGGGAAAGTTGGGCCTGGAATCTTTGCACTTCTTCATCAAGCGAAGCGTCGTGAGTTCCGCTGACGGCAACCGAGAAAAATTGCGTGACTGCCATTTGCCCACTTCCCTGCTGCACGCTGGCGGGCATGGGCATCAGGTTGAGTTGAGGTTGGGATTGGGCGGTTGCGAAGGTGGCGAGCAGAGAAATTGCGACGACGACGAATTGGGTTCGCATGGCTGTCAGAAAGAATGTAACAGGTCGCGACCTACACAAAGCGTCGCCCTAGAGGCGTAATTTCCTAACCATATTCCTGCATTGTCATCCTGAGCGAAGGGTTGGCGTGCGCGAAGCGCAGGCCAACCCGCAGTCGAAGGACCCCTAATATCCAGAATGTTATTAAGGCCTCTCAAGGAGTTCTCCCGTCGTCGTTGGAATCAAAAACGGCGCACCGGGCGAACGCCTTCGTTGCCTCAAGTATCGCGAACGGCTAGGGGTCCTTCGACTCTGCATTCCGATTCGCAATGCGAATCGGAATGCTGCGCTCAGGATGACAATGCTCGACGAGCCGATCTAGTGCCCGCCGCCCAACTCGCGCACGATCCCGCCGACGAACTGCTTCGCGTCGCCGAACAGCATGAGCGTGCGGTCGAGATAATACAGCGGGTTGTCGATGCCGGCGAAACCGGGGCTCATGCCGCGTTTGATGACCATCACGGTGTGGGCTTTATCGACGTCGAGGATGGGCATGCCGAAAATCGGGCTGGACTGATCGGTGCGGGCGGCGGGGTTGGTCACGTCGTTGGCGCCGATGATCAGGGCGACGTCGGTTTGCGGGAAGTCGCCGTTGATCTCTTCCATTTCGATGAGGCGGTCGTAGGGGATGTCGGCTTCGGCGAGCAGCACGTTCATGTGGCCGGGCATGCGTCCGGCAACGGGATGGATGGCGAAGCGGACCTCGACCCCCTTCTTGGTGAGCATGTCGTAAAGCTCGCGGACTTTGTGCTGCGCCTGGGCCACGGCCATGCCGTAGCCGGGAACGATCACGACTTTGTTCGCAGCGGCGAGAATCGCGGCGGCCTCTTCCGGCGTGGCGCTGCGCACCGGCTTCGCTTCCTGCCCAGCGGCGGCAGAGGCCTGCACCTGGCCGAAGGCTCCGAATAACACGTTGGTGAAGGACCGGTTCATCGCCTTCGACATGATGATGGAGAGGATGAGGCCGGAGGAACCGTCCAGCGCGCCGGCGATGATCAGAAGTTTCGAGTCGAGCACGAATCCCATGGCGGCGGCCGACAATCCGGCGTAGGAGTTCAATAGCGAGATTACGGTCGGCATGTCGGCGCCGCCGATCGGAATCACGAGCAGCACTCCGAAGATCAGCGACACGCCGACGATGATCGGAAAAAATATTTTCGCTCCGGGATGCAGCACGAGAAAGACGGCGCTGCCGACGGCCACGATGAATAACAAGAAGATTGACGAGGTTCTGGCCTTTATAGGTGATCGGACGCTGCGGCAGAATTTCCTGCAGCTTGCCCGCGGCCATCAGACTGCCGGTGAAGGTCAGGCCGCCGAGGATCACTTCCATCGACAGCACCGACATCATGAACTTGGGGACGTTCGGGCTGCGCAAATAAAACTCGGCGGTGCCGACGAGGGTCACGCAGAGCGCGCCGAAGGCGTGGCTGAGCGCGGTTCGCTGCGGCACGGCGGTCATCTGCACCATGCCCAGCGGGATGCCGATGCCGGAGCCGAGCACCAGTGCGATTATGATCCACTTGTAGTCGACGATGCCGTGATGCAGCAGCGTGCCGCCAATGGCCAGCACCATGCCAATTTCGCCGGCCAGAATGCCGTGGCGCGCGGTGGCGGGAGAACTCATCCACTTCAGCGAGAGAATAAAAAGCGCGCTGGCGATGAGGTAGATGATTTCGATGAGGTACTGACTTCCGGCAAACTCGGTCATGATTTCGGCTCAGTTACTTCTTTACCGGACGGCTGGTCTTAAACATTCGCAGCATGCGGTCGGTAATGAAAAATCCGCCGACCACGTTGCTGGTGGCGGCGACAATGGCGATGACACCCAAAACGGTCGCGAACGTATTGTGGGGATGCTCACCCACCAGAACAATCGCGCCGACGACCGCGATGGCGTCGAGCGCGTTGGTCAGCGACATGAGCGGCGTGTGCAGCAGCGGCGAGACGTGGCGGATGACTTCGAATCCGATGAAGGCCGCCAGCATGAATACGAAAAGCGCGTCGATCAGGTTGGAACCCATGTGAACTCCCTCAGTTCTATTTCTCAGTTCTGGTTACTTTATCGTCTGTCATCCTGAGCGGAGCATGGCGATGAGCGAAGCGAATTGGCACGCGCAGTCGAAGGATCCCCACTCCCACTGTGCCGCTTAAATCCCAGGAAGGCGTTCTCCCTGTGAGGCACCGTGAGAATTCCTGCTCACGGCAGCAATGCGTAAAACATCTAGGGATCCTTCGACTGCGCAAGAGTTCGCTTCGCGAACTCTTGCTCCGCTCAGGATGACAACTTTAAAACTCTATCCGCCCGCGGGGGCCAGCGCGGGCATTTTGAAGAAGTCGCGTACGCGGGCGTTCACCACTTCGCCGCCGCTGGTGATCATGGTCTCGCGGATGATTTCGTCCTGCAGGTTCAGCTGTAGCTTGCCCTCTTTCACCATATAAAGAAGGAACGTGGTGAGGTTGCGGGCGTACATCTGGCTGGCGTGGTACGGTACGCTGCTCGCGAGATTAATTGCGCCAATGATGATCACGCCGTGCTCCTTCACAGTTTCTCCGGTGCGGGTCAGTTCGCAGTTGCCGCCGCGCTCGGAGGCAAGATCGACGATCACAGAGCCGGGCGCCATCCCTTTCACCATTTCGGCGGTGATCAGCACCGGAGATTTCTTGCCGGGGATAACGGCGGCGGTAATGACCACGTCACTTTCGGCGACCACGCGAGTCAGCAGTTCGCGCTGGCGGGCATAGAAAGTTTCGTCCTGCGCAGTGCCGTAGCCACGGGCATCCTGCGCGTTCTGGGCTTCGATGGGAAGTTCAACGAAACGTCCGCCGAGGCTCTGCACCTGCTCTTTGGCCGCGGGACGCATGTCGTAGGCGGACGCAACCGCCCCAAGGCGGCGCGCGGTTGAGATAGCTTGCAGTCCAGCCACACCTGCGCCGATCACGAACACGCGCGCGGGTGTAATGGTTCCCGCAGCAGTGGTCATCATGGGAAAGATGCGCAGCGAAGTTTCTGCGGCCAGAAGGACCGCCTTGTAGCCGCAGATGGTGCCCATGGAAGAAAGTGCGTCCATGCTCTGGGCGCGTGTAGTGCGGGGCATGAGTTCAACGGAAAAAGAGGTGACCCCGGCGGAGGCGATCTGCTGCACGATTTCTGCTGAACCGAAGGGCCGCAGAAATCCTATGATCGTTTGACCGCGTCGCATGAGAGGAAGGTCGGCTTTGCCGGTGACATCATTCGAGCCGTAGCACAACACCTGCGCCACAATGTCGGCGGCGCTGAATACGGAAGCGCGATCGGGCGCAATCTTCGCGCCCTTTTCTACATAAGCAGCGTCCGGATAGCCCGCCTGTTCGCCGGCTCCGGTCTCGACGATGACTTCGATCCCCGCCTTGGCGAGGTTGGGAACTACGAGGGGGACGAGCGCGACCCGGCGCTCTCCGGGATAACTCTCTTTCGGAACTCCGACGATCACGCGGCTCTCGTCCTTTCCTTGCAGGTCAGCCGGCCTGACTGCCTCGGCATTGCCGGGTACACCCGGCGGTGAGCGGGGATTGTTTCACAGAGTAGCCCGTGAACTCTGTGACATACGTCACAAGAAACTCACAAAAGGTGGATGGAAAACAGTAACAGATCGTCCAGTGAACTGGAAGATGTCGGCGGCCGTAACGAGCTAGGCTGAATCCACAGCACCGATTTGGCTGAGATGATGAACCAGATGGGTAAGATAATCGGTCGCGATAAAACTGAGGGTGACCGGCTCTCCCGATCCGATGCGAACAGCCGTTTCCAGCTTGGCGGCGGGCAAACGGGCGATGATGTGTGCGAGATAACGATTGTAATCAGCCCAAAGCGAAATCAGCAGCGACCAATCTGCTTCCTGCGGCGCCTGTAGACGCACGTTCCCATCCTGGTCGTAGCCGGGAAAATCCAAGGACGGCTGCAGCGCGGCGCGGACGAATCGCTGAGATTATTCGAAGCCGAGTCGATGAGATGTCCTATCACTTGCCGGCGCGACCAACCGCCGCGCAGGATGGGCTTTGTGCTCTCGAGCGCGCTGATTTCGCGCAGCCTGGGCTCCGCCGCTTCGATCACCGACAACAGCTGTTCGCTCAGTTGTTTCATCTCGTGGTGCCTTCGCCTCCGATACCGATAATGCCACACTCGCGCCGCGCCGATCAGATTTGTGTCATCCCCCAGGGAGGCGAGGGTGAGTTGGGTCTTCTCCGCGGGGACGAAGCGGCAGCCGCGGCGAATCACTTCGCGGATGCGGTCGAGAAACAAGCGGCGCGCTCTTCATCACGCTGCCGCTGAGCAGAATGGCGTCAGGAGTAAATAGATTGATTAGATTGGCGAGTCCAAGGCCCAGATAGAACGCCTCATGTTCGACGGCCTGCAGAGCGATTGCGTCCCCTTGTTGCGCAAGTTCGCAGATTTTCTTGGCGGTGATGCCTTCGCGATGCGGATATCTGGCGGGCGCGTTAGCGACGAGCCACGCCACCATGGCCGGACCGGCGGCGAGCGATTCCCAGCAACCGCGAAATCCGCAGGAGCACTCGGGGCCTGCAGGATCGACCACATGATGCCCGACCTCAGGATGAGCTCCGTCGACGCCGCGATAAAGCTTGCCGTCGAAAACCATCCCACCGCCGATGCCGGTGCCAACGGTCACGTAGATTAGTCGCGAACAATTTTTGCCTGCGCCCCAGCCGGCCTCGGCGAGCGCGGCGGCGTCGCCGTCATTTTCGAGCGCGACACTCACATTGAAAATCTCTGCCAGGTCTTTGACAGGATTCTTTCCGCGCCAGCCGGGGAGAAAATCTACATCGCCAAACTCACCGCGGATAGGATCGACTGGGCCCGTCGACCCGATGCCGATGCCGGAGAGATCCACCCGCGCCTTCGCCGCCGCTTCACGCAGCATGTCGGCAATAAGCTTCAGCCCGTCGGCGTAGCGATCCGGATCGGTAGGAGCTTGCGCGCGCGCAAGAACTTTGCCATCGTCATCGACCACGCCGACTGCTATTTTCGTTCCGCCGATATCGACCGCACCGATCATAGGGATTCTTCACGCTTCATCAACCACCCCACTGTTCTCCGCACAGATCAATCTCTGTCATCCTGAGCGCAGCGAAGGATGACAAATGCAAATCTTCCGCGTCCGTTCCAAAGACTAAGAGTACTCCGGCACAATCGTGCGCGCTTCTTCCAGCGTGATCCGCTTCTTGTTCTTGTACGACAGGTTGGCCATGTGCACCGCCATGGCCGAGCGAAAGCCGATTTCCGGCGGCGCGTTCGGAATGCCGCGGCTGCGGACGCAGTCGATCCAGTTGGCCATGTGGTCCTGGTTGTGGGTCTTGCCCTTGGTCTGCTCGCCGTCGGGACGGTTCACTTTTTCCGGCCAATATTCGATCGGCTCCTCGAAACGATGCTCGAGTGTGCCGTCGCTGCCGAGGATGCGGTCGGCCATGTCGTAGTGCTTGTTGCTGAAGGTGGACTGCCAGGTCACGACGATATCTTTCGGAAAATCGAGCGTGACCGCGATGGTGTCGGGCACTTCGCGTCCGTCTTTTTCGGAGAACACACCGCCGGACATGTAGGCCGCGGAAGGCAGAGGCAGGTCGAGCGCGCCCATGATCCAGGCAATCTGGTGCACCATGTTTTCCGCGCAGTTGCCGCCGGAAAATTCCCAGAACAACCGCCAGTTGATGAGTTTGAAAGGATCGAAAGGCCGGTCGGGACGGCCATTGAGGAACGCGCTCCAGTTCACGTTCTGCGCCGTGCAGTCGGAAGGCACGGGACGCACCCACTGGCCCTTGCCGTGAGGCGTGTTGCGACTCATCCAGGATTCAACCTGTGTGACTTTGCCGACCCATCCGTCTTTGATCATCTGCTTCGCATCGAATTGCGCGCCGGAACTCTGATGCTGCAATCCGATCTGCACCACGCGGTTCGAAGCTTTCGCAGCCGCCATGCATTTGTCCGCCTCAGGAATCGACCAGGTCATGGTCTTTTCCGAATACAGGTCCTTTCCTGCGGCCAGCGTGTCGAGAAAATGTCGCGTATGAATGTGCAGCGGGCTGGCGACAATGACGGCATCGATATCTTTCATGTCGAGCAGGCGGCGATGATCGTCGAAAGTCTGAATACCGGGGACTTTACCTTTGGCCTGGTCGCGGCGGCGGCTGTAGATATCGGCCATGGCCACGAGTTCCACGCCGTGAACCGCGCGAATCTGACCCAGCAAGTCGTTGCCGCGATCGCCCACGCCGATCATGCCCACGCGGATGCGGTCGTTCGCGCCAAGCACTTTGGAAGTTGGATACGCCAGCACCGCGGCCGTTCCCATCGCGGCCTGCTTCAGAAAAGTACGCCTGCTCTGCTCGAACTTAATCTGCTCGGTCATAATTTCTCCCTTGCGTTACGATGCGTCCGCTTGCTGCAGAAGTTTCTTCATCCCCGCCCAGCTCTGGCGCGACGACGCTTCCGCCGAGCCCGCGCCGCGCCAGTGCGTTTCCAAACTCACGGCGAAGTGGTAGCCATCGCGCTTGAGCGCCTTGAACTGGCCGGCCCAGTCGATCATGCCTCCGCCCATAGGCGCCCAGTCGTATTTCTTGCCTTTCCTTACGGCATCTTTGCAGTGGCAGTGTCCGATGCGGTCCTTGGGCAGAAGATTGTAGCCATTGGGAAACGGGGTCTCGCCGCTGGCGGCCGCATTGCCCGGGTCCCAATTCAGCATGAGCGCAGGAGATTGCACTGCGCTCAGAACCTTGGCGGCCTCGGCTCCGGTGGCCGTATTGCATGCGGATTCATTTTCGAGCACCAGGATGATTCCCTTCTTCTCCGCCTTGGCAGCGGCGGCGCGCAGCTTTTCGTTGATGGCCGCGCGATACGGAGACTGATCTTCGAGGCGCCAGAAATCGAAGCAGCGCACGCGATCGGTCTGGAAGGACTTTGCCATGTCGATGGCGCGGTCGAGAACCTCGTCCTGCTGATCGAGAGTGAAGTTGGCTCCAAAACTATTGCTCTCGCTGACCTTCGACTTGGGAGCGCCCGGCCAGTCGGCCTTGAAAAGCGGGCTGGCGATATCGGTCACCTTGAGTTCATACTTCTGCAGAATGCGGCGGGCCTCCGCGACTTCTTTGGCGTCGAGCTTGACGATGTTCTTGTTCCACATGCCGCGCAACTCGATCCATGCCATGCCGAACTCACGCGCCGCCACTTCGCAGGAGTGGCCGAAGTCCTGGGAAATTTCGTCATTAATGACGCTTACGCGGAAGGGTGAACCAGCGTCGGGGGGCGGAGGAAAACGGGATGCGGCGGTGGCGACCGTCACAGCGGCCATCCCCGCGAGAAATTCACGGCGTGCAAACTGGACAGGCATGACGGATCCTCGAACTGCATGGGTCAAGGTGAAGTTGCAAACAAATCTACACCATGCAAATGAAGAAGGGGTAGCGGGTCAGAATTTGCGGAAGGAGAAGAGCAATAGAGCATAAACCACGAAGGACACGAAGGTTCACGAAGGGCTTCATCCGCACGGGCTTCGCGTTACTTCGTGTCCTTCGTGTCTGTCGGCTCCTGGCCGGGTACATTGGTTGTCGCCGAACAGACCAAGGCTCGGGGAAAGGAGCCGACATGTGGATTATAGGCTGTGATTTTCATCCGAGGTTTCAGCAAATCGCGTTTGTGAATACGGAAGGAGGGGGATGGGGTCAGCGCCGACTGGAACATCGCGGGGAAGCGGAAGAGTTTTACCGCAGCCTGGCGGGACAGGCGGTGCGAGTGGGCATGGAGACGGGTGGGTCGTCGCGTTGGTTCGAGCGGCTACTGGGCGAGCTGGGACACGAGTTGTGGATCGGGGACGCGGCCAAGATCCGTGCGGCGGAAACGCGCAAGCAGAAGACCGATGCGCGCGACGCCGAGCATCTGCGCGAACTGTTATGCAGCGGGCAGTTCGAGAAGCTGCGTATCTGGATTCCGCCGGCGGAGAATCGCGATCTGCGGCAGTTGCTGTGGCATCGCCATCGGCTGGTGCAGATGCGCACGCGGGTGAAGAACCAAATGCGATCGCTGGCCACCAGCGAGGGCATGGAGCGCAAGCCCGGGCTATGGAGCCAGGCGGGACAAAAGCAGTTTCAGGCCCTGGAACTGGCGCCGTGGGCGGGACGACGGCGGCAGGACAATCTGGAGTTGCTGGCCGAGTTGTTGCATCGCACCGATCCTCTGGATGAGGAAGTGGCACAGCAAGCGGCGCAGCGGCCCGAGGCGGTGCGGCTGATGACGCATCCCGGGGTGGGTCCGATCACGGCACTGGCGTTCGTACTGGTGATCGGCGATCCCACGCGTTTTGCCAACAGCAAAAAACTGGCCAGCTATCTGGACTGATTCCCCGCGAAGACAGTTCCGGCGGCAAGCAGCGGTTGGGCCACATCAGCAAGCAGGGCAACGCGCTGTTGCGCGGCCTGCTGGTGGAAGCGGCGCACGTGGAAGTTAAGGATTTTCGCGCGCAAAACAAAACGCCCCAGACTCGGTTCGAGTCGTGGGACGTCTGTTGATCAGCCCTCCCCCAAGTGCTGCTCAAGAACAACTCTACGACTGACCTTGAATCCGGTAAATGGCTCGGGAGTGCTATGCCTGGCACCAATGGCGGAAGTGTACGGGAGCGCGATGAGCAGGATGAGCGGGATGCACGGAAATTGATGCGCGGAGATTCTTGCGCGCAAAACAAAACGCCCCAGACTCGATTTGAGTCACGGGACGTATGTTGATCAGCCCTCCCCCAAGTGCTGCTCAAGAACAACTCTACGACTGTCCCCGTATCCGGTAAATGGCTCGGGAGTGCCATATATGGCACGAACGTGGTGGGTCGCTAAGTGTTTGAAAAGAATGACTTACTCCGCCTGGTTCGATCAAAAGGCTGTAAATCGGGCCTCTCGCGAAACGTTGCCCCAGCGCACTCCCGAGTTTGTAGAATGGGACGCCATGAAAGCCGCCACACTCCAATTGATAGCTATGATTCTTCTCGCCGGAATCTTCTCGTCTGCGCAGGACTCTCGTTTCTCTCCCAACGATCAGCAGATTCCTGTGCCCGACTGCCTCGCGGCCGCGAAAGATCTTTGGCTGGCCAACTCCAAACTCTGCACTGAAACCGAGCACGAATCCTGGCTCGCCGACATTCATCAATGGCGCGACGAACGCCGCATCCGCATCGGCTATGACGGATCGCGTTATGAAATGCCGGCGCTGCAATGGGCGCAATCCAGTTTTATCCAGCCGCAGATGATGGTGCAGGACCGCTACTTCTACGATCCGGTCGCGGGCAAGTACACGGTGGACCGATACCTCGACGACTTGGAGAAGCGCTACGGCGGAATCGATTCGGTGTTGATCTGGCCGACCTATCCGAACATGGGGATCGACAATCGCAACCAGCACGACATGATTCGCAGCATGCCCGGTGGCGTCGCGGGCGTCAAAGCGATGATTGCCGATTTTCACCGCCGAGGCGTGCGCGTGCTTTTCCCCATGATGATGTGGGACCAGGGCACGCGTAAACCGGATCATTCATGGCCAGAAGAGATTGCTGCGCTCATGGCGGAGATCGGCGCCGACGGCATTAATGGCGACACGCAGGACGGCGTGCCGCTGGCGTTCTCGCTGGCCGCCGACAAGACCGGTCATCCGTTAGCATTCGAGCCTGAGGGTGGTCCGTCCGACGAAGCGCTGGCGTGGAACGTGATGACGTGGGGGCAATACCAATTTCCCTTCGCGCCGCTGGTCGATAAGTACAAATGGCTGGAGCCGCGCCACATGGTGAATATTTCCGACCGCTGGAATCGCGACAAGACCAGCGACCTGCAGTTCGCCTTCTTCAACGGCGTGGGCTGGGAAAGCTGGGAGAACATCTGGGGCATCTGGAACGGAATCACGGCGCGCGATGCGGAAGCTACCCGGCGCGTCGCCACCATCGAGCGCGCCCTCGCTCCGTTTCTCGTCAGCCGCGACTGGGAACCCATGTATCCCATGCTGCAGTACGGTGTCTTCGCCAGCCGTTGGCCTCTACGCGAACAAACGCTCTGGACCATCGTGAACCGCAACGAGTACGACGTGTGGGGCGATCAGATGAAAGTCAATGCGAGCCCCGGGTTGCGCTATTTCGATATCTATCACGGAGTCGAACTGAAGCCGCAGGCGCAAGGCGGACACCTCGTGCTCAATTTTCCAATCGAGGCCAAGGGCTACGGAGCCGTGCTCGCGACGAAAGCCGAGCCGGACGCCGCCCTGTTGTCGAAGATGAAGCAGATGACCGCTACTACGCTCGCGAGTTACTCGCACGAATGGAAGGTCCTGCCGCAGGAACTCGTCAAGATCAAGCCGACTGATGCCGTCACGAGCGCCCCCGTCGGAATGGTGCAAATTCCCGCCGCGAGTTTTCACTTTGAAGTCTCCGGCATTGAAATCGAAGGCACCAACGATATGGGAGTCGACGTGCAGTATCCATGGGAGGATTCGCCGAGACGCTTTCATCGGCAGGGGATGAACGTTAGATCCTTCCTTATCGACAAGTACCCGGTCACGAACGCGGAATTCAAGAGGTTCCTCGACGCCACGCATTACCATCCGAAAGACGACTTAAATTTTCTTCGCGACTGGAAAGACGGCCTTTACCCCGCCGGATGGGAAAATCGCCCCGTCACCTGGGTCTCGCTCGAAGATGCGGGAGCGTATGCGGCCTGGGCGGGCAAGCGATTGCCGCACGAATGGGAGTGGCAGTATGCGGCCCAAGGAACCGACGGCCGCATCTATCCCTGGGGCAACGACTGGGATCTGGCTGCCGTTCCCGTGCCTGACAAATCCCGCACCATGCGCGGTCCCGATCCGGTCGACGCACATCCCAAAGGCGCCAGCCCGTTCGGCGTGATGGACATGGTCGGCAACGTCTGGCAGTGGACGGACGAATTCACCGACGAACACACCCGCGCCGCCATCCTCCGCGGAGGCAGTTACTACCAGCCGCAAGGCTCCATCTGGTACTTCCCCCAGGCCTACCGCCTGAACGAACATGGAAAATTGCTGCTGATGTCCGCCAGCATGGACCGGTCGGGTGCAGTGGGATTCCGCTGCGTGCAGGATGCGAAGTAGAAGTAAAGCGCACCGCGGAGAATCCGCGCCGTCAGGAAGAAGTTCGAGAGCGTGAAAAGAACCTGAATAGATGGAGCCGACGAGCGGACTTGAACCGCTGACCTGCCGATTACGAATCGGCTGCTCTACCAACTGAGCTACGTCGGCCTGCTGCTTCGCTTTTCTTAGTTTACCAAATCGTGCGGCGGTTTCTGCGGCTCGCGATTTGCACTGTGGTCATCTGCGCCGGGATCATTCGAAATGATTCAGGGATGCGGTGCAGCATCGTAGGGGATCCGCCAGAGCAATCCACGACGGTAATCGGTCAGCCAGATCGAGTTGAACCCGAAGCGCAGAGAGTCGCCGCCGCGACCGACCCATTGGCGCAGAACTTTGTTCGTCCCAGCGTCGATGCGGGTGAGCGGGATGTCAAACACCGAAGCCCAGACTGAATCCGCTCCGAAGTCGATGTCGCCCCCAGAACCGGGGATACCGGCCTGAATGGTTGCCACGAGCTTCCTCGTGCTCGTATCGACCCGGCTCACTGTTCCGTCTCCCTGGTTGAGTGTCCACACCGAGCCACCACCCGCGGTCAGAAATCGCGGCTTCGGACCGACAGGGATCGAGTTGAGCACCGTGCCCGTGGATGCCTCAACCGGGATCAGAACGCCACTGTCGAACCCGGTGATCCAGACAGCGCCCTCGCTGAAGATCGGGTTATAGGCGCCGCGCGGGATGCTAATTCTCTGCCGCACCTCATTCGTGGCTGGATCGATCCGGCAAAGCGTGCCGTTCTTGTCGGTCACCATCCACACGCTGTCGGGGCTGGTGGCGATGCCTCCCTCAGGGCCGGATGGCGGGATCGGCAGCGTGGCGCTGATGGTGTTCCTGAGGGCATCGATCCGAACCAGCGCCGGCTTCCTGCCGCACAGTGGCACCCAGATGCTGCCGAAGCCCGCGGCCAGTCCGGAGCAGGCCTCGCCAGGTACACGCACCTTGGCCACAACTTTGTTGGTGACGGGATCAATGCGCTGGACAGCGTTGGGCCTTGTGCTCGCAACCCAGACCGCGTCGTCTGTGATCAGCACCCAATCGGCGGTTCGACCGACCTTGAACGTGGCCGACCGCGCCAAAGATGCGAACGAAACCTGAACTTCTTTGATTCCCGGTTTCGCAACGTTGGAATCCGGGGTTTGCGCCGCGACGGCTCCGCATGCGGCCAGCACAACCGTCAGGAGAATCGTCTTCATCTGGATGGGAGGAATCGTATGGACCAATTGCGGCGCCCCTACGCCGCCGGCACGCCGACCAGCTCTTCGTATTCGCGCTCCGATTCCTGCGGCAGCAGCACCCACATGGTGTAAATGCCGAGCGCGGTTCCGAACGGAATATTAGTGAACATTGCAATGAAAGCAAGAACCAGAGTGATGATCCGCGCATGGCGATCCCGCTGCAATAACCCCCATCCGGCGAAAAAGCCGAGAGCCGCTTTGGCCAGCAGGAGAACGGCAATCACACTCAGAAACGGACGCAGAAAAGAAGTGGGTGCCTCAGGCGCTCCCAGTTCGTGCAGGTGCGCGAACAGTGTATTCGCCAGCACGTAGAGAATAATTCCGCCGATGGTGTTGAACGCGGAGAACGCCAGCCAGAGAATTCCCAGCAACCGGACATGCTCCTGCACCCGCCCGGGGATCGGTTGCGCCAGCGACATTGGGCCGACGATCTGTTTGCCGCACCGGCTGCAAAACGCCTGCCCCGGTTGTACTGCCGTGCCGCATCCATCGCAGAACATGAAGTCCTCCGCCAGCGATTCCTTAACTGATCAAGACTCAGACAGCATACTCACCGCCCACGCCAGATCGTATGCAGAACATATCGCTCACAGGATGATACGCAGAAAATGCAGAACAGTTCCCTGCTATCACCACGATGAGAGTTGAACACGGCGCTTTCGGAGCGCAGGTGCGCCGCGCAAGTTTGAAAAATATGATGCAAAAACGAAGAAGCCGCCCGGCAACTGGGCGGCCTCTTCTTCAAGGGAGAATAGTTCCAACGGAGGCAAAGCCGTCAAAACTTTCTGCAGAAATCTTATGAGCCTAAAAACGGGGGTGTCAAGCGATTTTTGCGAAATAAATGTCTTTGTTTTCAATGATTTACAAAATCAATCAATAGCGTCGCGGAGTGTAGCAAATTGAGACAAATGCCTGCGGAAAAGTTCGTAACGCGCTATTTCTAAAGATACTTACCCCGGCTTCAGAGGCCCTCAGGCAGGGTTTTGTGGAGCTGGCCGACCGCCATCCGTCCCCGTTTGGGACGCCCCTTTGACCACCGTCTCCGTCAGGTGCAGCGAGATGAATTCCATCTGTTCGGGGCGGTCAAAAACCTTGTCGGGGAAGTAGCGCTTCATCAGAATGCGAATTCCACCGAAGGCCACGCCAGCCACGAGCGCGAGTCCCGCGAGCACGGCGCAGAGGACGACGATGTTGAGAACCAGCATGTACAGGTCGCGCACTTGTCCATTCTCTGTCGGCGTGTTCCAGGTAACGTTAGCTTCCCAGTTCACACTGCCGAGCAGCGCCTTGGTATCGCTAGCCGATGCGGGGCCGGAAGCGATGGCGATGATCGGCCCGGTGCGCTTGTAGAAAAACGATCCCGCGCTTCCGATGGTCGAAACACCCGTCTGCGTCTGCGATTGCGATTGCTGATGCGCCGCTTCAATGCGGCGAAGATGATCCGCCGCGAGCTGCGGCGTGGGGTAGGAGATCAGCATCAATGTCGCTTCACCGCTTTGCGTGTTGTAGCGGCCAAGAGAAACTTCCGTGCTCGTACCGAAATCCACCAGGTCGGCGGAAACCGGAGGCGCCAGCGCCATCAGCGCTGCCGGACCCATGGCGTATTTTTGCGTGTTGGTGACGTAGCCCCGGTGCGGCATGTAATCGATGAAGGCCGGCAGGTTCCCCGCGCTTCCGGTCGGGCGAGGCAGAGCCCCCGCCAGCTCGCGCAGTTGCTCCATCGACATCACCGACTCCTGGCTGAACTGCGCATCGACCAGGATGTGCCCACGATAGAACAGAACTCGCTGCTGCAACGATGCGCCCTGGTCGCCGACAGTTTCCTTGTGCATCTCGGGCTGCAGATAGAACGTGTAAGCGCCAAATGCGCCCGAGGCATCGGCAAAGCGCGCCGCGCGGATCTTCAGCGTACGCCCGTCGTTGCGCACATAAGTGGATGAGGCGAAGTCGGAGAAGCCGTACTCTTTGAGAATGGCGGCGTTGGTAGGATCGGCTGCGGCAGGATCGGTGCTGGTCGATGAAGATCCCTGCATCTCCCATCCCCCAAATTCTCGCGGCAGGATGGCCGGCGCCTGTGTCGCCGGGATTTCCTTCACCGATGTTTGGCCGGGCTTTTGATTTGGCGTTTGAGCCGCCGCAGCACTGGCCACGAAGGCCGCACCCAGCAAACATCCGAACAAAGCAGCAATACCAGCAGCAGAACGGGAAAGGCTCATGAATACCCCGGAAATACGACTGCGTACCTCAATTAGACCACAGAGCCCACTGAAAAGTTTCCACTAAGCCGTGGGTACCCCATATCTCGAGTCCTTTGCGAGACGTGGGGTTTTTGGTCTGCGAAAAGTGGGATTCCCGTCCCTAACCCCTTGATCCAGCGCAGCTTGAGTATGGTTACTTTTGTGCATGGCCCGGCACGTCAGGGCCATTCACAATCCGCACCCCTCAAGGCAAACTAGCTCTGGGTGAGAAATGCGACCGAGCAGTGAAGCGGTGAATCATCGACGGGGGAAGCGGACCAAAGCCGTTCTTCCCGTGAAGGTCAAGGGCAACGACAGCACCGGCAAGGCTTTCGAGGAACTGGTGCACACCCTGGACGTGACTCCAGAGGGCATCAGGCTGGGCTCGGTTCGTCACGAACTGAATCTGCTTGACGAGATCACGGTTTTTTATCGCACGCGCAAGATTCAGTTTCGCGTGGTGTGGACGAAGAAACTGAAAGGCACGACCGAGTTTCAGGTAGGGCTGCAGGCAGTGACCCAAGAGCGGGAAGCCTGGGGAATGAGTTTCTCCGAGTACCCCGCGCAATCGGCGCCGCAGCCAACGGCAGCACATGCTACCGGAGCGGCATGAGCGTAGGAGATGGAAGTAAAGGGTAATAAGAAATGGAGAGGTCTATGAAGTTTTCATTCCGCAATTTTTGCTGGGACAAGCTCTGGTCCGACGAGCAGGGTCAAGACATCGCCGAATATTCGGTAATGCTGGCGGTGATCCTTGTCATTGTCGTGGGCACGGTCCGCCTGATCGGTTCGAACGCAGGCAACATCTTCTCGCAGGTAGGCAGTTCGATCCAGTAATCCGTGGGGACCAGGAATTCGTGGGTGCCCCATTTCTCGCGTCCTTTGCGAGAAAGCCTGCCCTGAGCGGAGTCGAAGGGTGGGGCTTTTGATTTTTAGCTCAGCGTGACCGCAGGCGACTCAGCGACCCTCCGCGCTTCCTCCAAACCGGTAAACAATGCTCGAAGTCAGCCGCAGATTGTTCTGGCCCTGCACCGAATCGGTTGAGTCGACAAACGACGTCCGCTGATAATCCGCCTGAATGCGGACGGCAAACGGTCCAAACAGTGACTGCTCGACTCCTCCGCCGATCGCATACGACGGACGAGTGACCCACCCACCCAGGTATTTCGTCTCCGTAACCGGCACCGCGCTGTCGACGCGGCCGACGCCGGCCAGAGCATGAACGAAGATTCCTAACCGCCTGAATGAAACCGGATAGAACACGGGGCCAGCTAGAACACCAAAGAAATTGCCGCTGTGTCCGGTGCTCAGCACGTTGCCGGTGCTGGCATAGGTCGCGTCCGCCAGTGACGCCCCAGCGCGTGGCGAACCGGATCAGCCCGCTCGTATCCAGTCCGGTGAGCGTGACGCGCTCCGAGGGCATGTCCATGCTGAGGTAGACAAAGCCGGCGCTCGCCTCAAACGACGGACCGGTCGCCCCAACCGGCGCCCCGCCTTCAAAGTGAGATTGCGCCAGAAGCGGCGCGGCGAACAAGAAAATGCAGGCAAGTACTTTTCGCATGATACTCACTCCGATTGCCAATCATCCTGACATTCACGGCAGCTGCGTGAGAGATCCCCAAGATAAGGTGAAGATTCGAGGGGAGTTCATTCAGAGAGTATGTGGAACGTCGCCGCGCCGACAGGTAACGGTGGTGCATCAAGATATGGGCAAAGGGTCGGGGTGGGATGGTAACGCATTACCGCACTTGAACGGACCAGGACTGGCCGTCCAAAAGCGAACACTGATTTGCACAAGTGGACAGCACGCCGGCTAACTGTAAAGCCACTCCCCCTTGGACATTTTGATGCCACAGAGCGACTTGAGCGGTTCGCGGCAAGCCAGAATTTTGGCAAGTTGATTGCACTCTGCGATAGATCGAACATCGATTCGACGATCCTCTCACGGAGGCCCACCATGCCGCATTTTGAACGGATTCGCGACGTAATTTCCGGCCCGTTTAGTCCTGAGGTGATGAGGCAGCGTACGGCTGCGGGATGGCAACTGGTCTCGCTCGAGTGGCGTCGCGAACTCCCCGAGTCGGAAGCTCCCACTCAGGGCGCATTCAGCGAGGATATCCCCTATGGCCTGCGCATCTCCGACGATGGCCGGCGCCTCGAGATCGATCCCATCGAGAACAGGACGCTGATGCTCATGATGGAGCTGCTGGTGCAGGACTTCCCCTATTCCAGCATCGTCAGCGACCTGAACGAGAAAGGCCTGCGCATGCGCGATGGCCGCCCCTGGACCCGCGTAGCGGTTTTCAACATGACGCCCCGCCTCATCGAAGTGGGGCCGCGCCTGTTCTCAACCGAAGAGTGGCATAGGATCCGGCAGAGATTTTCTTCGCCGCGAGAGCAAGGGATTTTTTAAGGGCTTCCGACTAAGGGCACCCGATCGGGTGTGCGGACGCGGAATCTCCTGACCTATCCCGCGAACTCCATTCCGATCTATCTCGGCACTTCGAACCGGTAGCCGATGCCGCGCAGCGTCTTCAGGTATTGCGGATGACGGGGATCGGGCTCGATCTTCTCGCGCAGCCGGCGGATATATACGTCGATAGATCGCGGCGTAACGAACGGAGTTTCCTTCCACACCGCATCGAGCAGTTGATCGCGCGTGAGCACGCGGCCGCGATGCGTCGCCAGATATTCCAGCAGACGGAATTCACGCACCGTGGTGAGAACGTTGCGCCCCTGCGCCTGCACGGTCATGGAAGACACGTCGATTTCCAGTTCGCCCAGGCGCAGCACCTCGCTGGCCGCCGGCGTCTGGCCCAAACCGCGGAGCACGCTGCGAATGCGGGCCACCAGTTCCCGCGGGCTGAAGGGTTTGGTGATGTAGTCGTCGCCGCCCAGTTCCAGACCCTTCACCCGATCAGCCTCGGCAGTCTTTGCCGTGAGAAAGATGATCGGCGTAGCCGAAAGCACCGGCGTTTGCCGGATGTGGCGGCAGAGTTCGAAACCATCGCTGCCCGGCAACATCACGTCGAGCAGGAACAACGCCGGAATTTCCCGCACCGCTTCCGTCAATACGGAGGCGCCGCTTACGAAACTCTGCACCTCGAAGCCCGCTGCCTGCAGGTTGTGCGAGATGAGGCGGGCAATATCCTCTTCGTCTTCGACGACGAAGATGACCGGACGGACGGATTCCGTCCGGCCGCTCCCGGTCCGTTCGTAAGATTCGGCTGGCAGGTGCATGCTTTTGCTTGAGGTGTGCAACCCTGAGGTACGCACGAAATCCTGGCTCTTCCAGTTGAAGGGCGTACGCACGACTCTATTGGGCCAATGTTGCGCGAATGTTGCCAGATTGTTAAGGAACGATGAATTTGTCGAAGGCAGGGGCTAGGGGTCAGGGACAAGGGATCAGGGACAAGGATTAGAGGGCGGTCGGCCGCTCCGGCACTAACCCCTGATCCCTAGCCCCTGTTTTTTTAGTTCGCCGCCTTTTTCTTGGGCATGTGCCGCAGGCTGCGGCCTTCGATCAGGCTGTAGAGGTCTTCCGCGAGGTTGGTCGTGTGATCTCCCGCGCGTTCCAGTGCCTGCGCCATGAGCAGCACTTCGAAATGTGAAGAATCTCCTTGCTCCACGGTTTCCGCCAGATGCTTCTGGAACAGGGCGTGACACACGCGGTCGATCTCCTTATCCATTTGCAGCACTTTCCGGGCGCACTCGAGATCGAGACTGGAGAATCCTTTGTGAATCAGGTCCAGCATTTCGCGCAGCACCGCCGACATTTCCACCAGCTGGCGCACATCGGAGGCGGCCATCTTCGAAGTTCGGGCCTGCGCCCGCATGGCCACGCTCATGACCAGGTCGCCGATGCGCTCCAGGTCGGTCGTGGACTTGAGGCTGGAAAGCAACTGGCGGGCTCGGGTTTCGTTCACGCGGGTGATGGCCGCGGGCAACTGCTCATCGATCTGGCGCTCGATCAGGTCGAGTTCTTTTTCGCAATCTTTGATGGCGAGAAACGCCATGCGCGAAGAATTCGTGAGCAGGTCGCGCACGTTGAAGGCAGCGTCGCGCGCGATCAGGCACGCCTTGAGTGCGAGGCGTCCCAGATCGTCCACGCCGCCGTGTCTCGCCGATGCCGCAGAATTCGCTGCGGCCTTCACGGGGCGGGGGCTCGACTCGACTTCCTCGGATTCGACTTTTCGGGACGTCGGCGTTTTGCGGGGCATCGGGGATGTGTCCGTCACAGCGCCCGCGAATCCGGACGCGTGACTCAAGTAAGGAGTCTAGTCCAGAAATGTGAAAGGATGGTTACAGCGTTGCCGCCGACTCCATCGCGGAATTAGAGTGGTTACGTCGCAGCCAAACGCGACGAAGGACGGAAATCGTGAATCTTGCTGACTATCTCCGCCGCCAGTTCGCCTACGACGAGTGGGCGAACCGGGAAGTTCTGGCCGCGATCCGGACCGCCGGCAGCGTGAATGAGCGGTCTCTCCAACTCATGGCGCACATTCTCGCCGCCGAACGGGTGTGGCTGGAGAGGTTGAAGCGGGTGCCGCAGAGCGTCCCGGTATGGCCCCAGCCTGACATGGAGCAGTGTGAGGCGGAAGCGGCTGAACTCGGCGGACAATGGCTCGAATTTCTCGATCTCATCACGGCGGGCGACGTCTCTCAGTCCGTCTCCTATAAGAACAGCAAGGGCGAAGAATGGACCAGCACGATCGTCGACATCCTGACTCACGTGGTGATGCACTCGGCCTATCACCGCGGGCAGATTGCCAGCCACATGCGCGCCATTGGACAAACCCCCGCCTATACCGACTTCATTCACGGAGTGCGGCAAGGACTGTTCAAGTAGGCCGATCGAACTACGGTTCCCCGAACTTGCGCGACTCCCGGGCGTTTCGCCCTTTGCCGCCGCGCCGCGGAAACACGTAATATCTCAGCGATGAGAAAACTGCCCGTCTTCTTCCTGCCGGCCCTGTGCGCCATTCTGCTGCTGGCGGCCGATCAACCGAAGATTCCTCCCATGCCGGCTGCGGTTTCCGGCAACGCGGTCGCGGCGCTCAAGAATGGGCTGGAAGTTTATTCGCTGATGGGAATTGGCCCCAAGAAAACCTGGGACGACGTGACCAACAAGGTTTACGTTCTGCACCTTTCGGGCGCGAAATGGAGTGAAAGTCGCGGCGTGCCCGGCGTCGCCGGGCGTCTGGGCGCATCCGCGGTCGGCGTCAGAGGACATATCTTCCTCTTCGGCGGATATATCCTGGACAACCAGGCAAATGAGATCACGGTGGGTGACGTCAACGCGTTCCTTCCCGACGAAAAGCGCTGGTACCGCGGCGAAGACATTCCGGTGCCCGTGGATCGCACCGTCATCGGCTTAAATCACGACCGCTACGTTTATCTCGTCGGCGGAAGGTCGAAGACTGGTCCGGTCAATAACGTTCAGGTTTACGACGTCGACAAGAATACCTGGAGCCAGGCCACACCGTTTCCCGGAACGCCGGTCTTCGGTCATGCCGGGGGGTTGGCGGACGACGCCATCGTCTATGTCGATGGCGCCAAGAAAGGCCCCGAGGGCGGCGCGCCCTACGTCGCGTCGGACGAGTGCTGGCTGGGGAGGATCGACAAGAAAGATCCCACCAAGATCACATGGAGCAAACTGCCCGCGCATCCCGGGCCGGGGCGATTCGGAATCGTCGCTGGAGCACGGGAGAACGACCGCAGGATCAGCTTTTCGGGGGGGACCGTCGCTCCGCACAATTACAAGGGGTTGGATTCTGAAGGCAAGCCGGTTGAGATTTCTCCCGTGACTTTTGACTACAACGTGAAGGGCAACCGCTGGGAAACGATCAGCGAAGATACTCCTGAAGCACGCACCGATAGCGGCGGGATCCTCACGACGCCGATTGGGGAGATGGTTCTCGGCGGAATGGTGAAGGGGCAGGTGATCACCGCGCGAGGGATGATCGTGCCCAAGCGTTAGTTTGACTGGAAGCTAAGAAGCCGTTAACCGCGAGGACGCGAAGACAGTCGGCGAGCTTCGGTGGAACACATCACGAGGCCAGCGGAGTTTCCCGTTTGGGGCTTATTCCCGAAGATGAATTTGTTTCTTATAAGTTACCTGCCGGAGTACGACGGTGATCTCACAACACGCGGCCTGCCCGCGTAGGATGGCGTCAATCCAGAAAGCGAACATGACTCACACCTCCTGAGAGAGCGGCGGATGGGCACCTCCGACATCCGCCGCATTTCTTTTGTGTTGGAGAAAAACTGGGGCGGGAGGAACGGTATCGAACCGTCATCTCCGGGATGGAGCCCCGGCGCATTGCCGTGGTTATGCTACTCCCGCGTGTGCAACGCCGATCGGCGCCGAACCAAGGTATTGCATGACCGTTTTTCTGTCAACCGCAGTCGAGCCATGGGCCCTGCTCTCGCCCGAAAAAAGGCCTCAGTCACGAAGGTGCACGAACAAGACTCGGTTCTTGCTTCGTGAACCTTCGTGTCCCTCGTGGTTAAAGATTTTGGATTGCTTACCGCGCCCGCGCCAGCACCAGCGTCACGTCGTCTGGCTGCTCGTTGTCGCCGATCCAGTCATCCACCGCCATGGTGACGATCTGACTGATCTGGGGGAGAGGCAGGCGGCGGTTGTCGCGAACCAGATCGATCAGCCGCGGTTCGCCGAATTCTCCGAAATCATTCTCTGGCTCGGTGACCCCGTCGCTGTAGGCCAGGAAAATCTCCCCGGGATGCATTTCGACCGCGCCCTCGTCATAGGTCATGTTGTCGAACAATCCCACGACCGTTCCGCCCGCTTCGAGCCTGCGCAGGGCGCCGTCTTCACCGATCAGGATCGGTGGCAGGTGTCCGCCGTTGCTGTAGGTCAGGCGGTGCGATCTTCCATCGTAAATACCCAGAAACAGCGTGGCGTATTTTTCCGGCGGAGTACTCTCGTAGAGTTGATGGTTGAGCAAGCCGAGCAAGGCTCCGGGAGAAACCTCCACGCCCTCGGGCCAGGCCGCCAGTACCCGCCCCGCGCCGGCAACTGCGCCCACCGCGACCGGTTCGCGCAGTTGCGGCATGTTCTCCATACTGTAGGCGCGAACGGCCGAGTGAATCGTCGCCATCAAGAGCGCGGCGGAAATTCCTTTCCCGCTGATATCGCCCACCGCGAGAATCAGCTTGTGCGAACTGGCCGTCAGAAAGTCGTAGTAATCACCGCTGACCGTGCGCGCCGGACGGCAGAAACCGTGCACTTCGAGCGACTCCAGGTCTGAAACCTGGCGGGGAAATAACTGCGACTGTACTTCCTGCGCAATCGCCAGTTCGTTCTCGAGCCGCTGCTTTTCTTTCTGCTCGAGGACCAGCTTCTCGATGGAAGCGGTCATGGTGTTGAAGGATCGCGCCAGGTCTGACAACTGATCGGTCGATTTCACGGGAATGCGATGGCTGAAGTCGCCGCGATCCACATGTTTGGTCGCTTCGTGCAGCTGCGCCACGGCGGCGGTGACGGTGCGGGTCATACGCGTGCCGATGATGAGCGCGATCAGTTCGATGATGGCGAAGAAAATCCCCACAAAGAGCAGGATGGACTCCACTCCCTGGACAAATTCGCCCAGCGCCGCGAACAGATGGCCATATAAAACCGAGGGACGAGTTCGCACGCGCACCAGCGCACCGATCTGTTCCGATTTGCCGGTTTTCCAGTCCACCACCGATAGCGGCGTGGGGAACGGAATCTCACGATCAAAGGTGCCGGTTGAGCTGGGCAGCGTCCCGACGCTGAAGACGGGTCGAAAGTCACGCTGATCGGCTTGCACCGTGGTGCCTTGCTTGACTTCGCTGATCACGACGCCACTCTTGGCCTTCTGTGGGGTCGCCGACGACGAAGTGGAGGAAAGATCGGCGTGAAACCCCGACGCGGGCTGAGCGGCAGAATTTCCCTGGGGACGAGCCGGCGTCTCGTCAGTCGCATTCTCCGAAGAGTAGAGCGTGATTTCGCCCAGGTCCGCTGCGATGTTCCCCACCAGTTCCTTGTCGAAGGGCTCGCTGGTCACCACGGTTAACGTAGTCGACCCAATCGGAAACGAGGTCACAACCCGCAGGTGCAGACCGTTGCGGTCGCGGACAATATCGCGAAACCTGCCTTTCACGAAATTCGGCAGCGTCAGTGCGGCGCCACTGGTTTCATCGCACAGGGGCAGCGGCTTGTCCCCATACCACGCGCACACCTTACGCCGGCCCCACGCGGGATCGCGCTTCCTCAGCCCGGCCAGCGACTCCGCGGTGGGACTTCCGCCGTGCTCCAGGCGGGCCGCCAACTCGTTGCTCACCGCGGCGTTCACCGCTTCCAGGCTGCGGAGCTGCGCGTGAATCTCCGAGGTCAGCACGTACACCGCAAATTGCCCCGCCAATCCATAGATGGTGATGAACGCCATCGCCACCAATAGCACGGCGGGAATGACTCCGATGAAAACGTAGGTCACGATCAAACGGTTGCGCAGCCGCCACAGGATTCGGCGCTTCAGCCAGCGGAACGCAAGGATGGAGAACAGCACCACCGCCAGAAACGCGAGGAATGCGACCCATCCCCCAAGATGCTCGCCCCAGGATCGGGCGAACAGGTCCAGCAGTTTCTGCAGCGCGAACAGACCTCCGGCCATGGCTGCCAGATAACAGGCCAGGCGCGCCATGCGGCCCTCGGGCCACAACTCAGCCGCGATCAGCCGGCGCCGTAACTCAGGATAAGACCATTGCATGCTGTCGCCATGAGACTTCCGCGCTCAAATTTCCGGCCCTGCTCAAATCTCCGGCAGCTCAAATTTCCGGATAGAGATCGAAGAACGCTTCCAGACTGGTACGCAACTGCTTCTCGATGTCTTCCTTGCTGCCCTCCAGCACGTGCATGGTGACGTGAGCCTCGCGCCCGTTCGTGAGTTTCACGGGAGCCTGTCCGACCTCGGCCACGTCTTCGGAGGGCAGCAGCCTCATGCCATAAACCAATGTCAGATTCGCCATAGGGGAATTCTAAGGCTTTCTTTGTGACCTTGGTATCCTTTGCGGTGCTTGCCATCCAAGATTTTTCGATGCGTCTCATTTAGAATCCTGCCGTGCCCAGAATCCCATTTTCCATTCTCTGGATCGGCCTTTTTGCCGTGGCTCTTGCGCGGCCAGTGGCGGCCCAGGACCAATCTGCGAACCCACCATCCGCGAGCCCACAGGCCACCGAACCGCAGGTGAAAGTCAACATGCTCAACGTGTGTTCGCCCTCGGCCGAGGAGCAGAAAGAAATAGCCGCCGCGCTGGCCCGCGTGCCCAAGCAACCGCTATTTGGAAACGATTTTGAAGTCACTCGCGGGCGTTCCACTCTGACCGACATGCCAAACTTTCTGAAGCCGGGAGAAGGCGGCCACGTCGCCGGGGAGCCGTCGGTCGCGAGCTATGTCCGCATCCGTCGCGAATTTTCCGTACAGGCGCTTTTTTCCAGTGTGCAATACTCGTTCAGCAACGATGGACTCAACATGGTGGAAACTCTGGTCCTGCATGTGCGCGATCCCAAGGATCTGATTGAGGTCTCCATGGAAGACAGCGCGTCTTCTGTCACCAGTTCCGAGGCCATGCTCACTTCCAACACGCCGGCGAGCCGGGTTCGGCTGGAGCGCTTTGGCAAATCGTCAGTGGCGCTGGCGCGCTGCTCGGCGACCGAAGGTGGTCCGGCGCCCGACCAGACCGCGTACGAACCATTGTTCCGCGGCGCTTCGGACGTGCTGGCCAACTATCGCAGGCTGCTAGGGGTAAGCATCATTGTCCCGGAGGAACTGGCGAAGATCAACGGGGACAAGCCGAAGGCAAAGGCGCCCGCCGCGAAGCCCGCTGCAGCCAAGGCGTCGGGCCCAAAGAAATAAGCAGGGTGCAGAAAGGGCGCAGTGGTTGGCACATATGTATCCGAGAAGGGATCCGAAACCGCGCTTACCACCGTGGAAGAGCGGCCCTTCGAGGGCCGCGTCTGAGCCCGCACAACGCCCATGGGCTTTAGCCCCCGTGCCCGTGCATCAAATTTCAAACTCAACCATCTAACTTGCAGTAACAAATCATCCATGAGCGAAACTCGCGACGTTGTCATTATCGGGTCCGGCTGCTCCGGACACACGGCCGCTCTCTACACCGCGCGCGCCAACCTGAAACCGCTGGTCATTGAAGGCCACGAGCCCGGTGGTCAACTCTCCATGACCACGCTGGTCGAAAACTTTCCCGGATTTCCCGAAGGAATCATGGGCCCGCAGTTGGTCGAGAACATGCGCAAGCAGGCGGAGCGTTTCGGCGCGGAGTACCGCATGGCGCACCTCACCAGCGCCGATCTTAGCAAGCGTCCGTTCTTGCTGCACATTGGCGTTCACCAGGTCCACGCCCAAACTCTGATCATTGCCAGTGGCGCGTCCGCGCGCTGGCTCGGACTGCCGCATGAGCAGCAGTTGATCGGCCATGGCGTTTCTTCCTGCGCGACGTGCGACGGCTTCTTTTTTTCCGGCAAAGAAATTGTCGTGGTGGGCGGCGGAGACTCCGCTATGGAGGAAGCTCTCTTCCTCACGCGCTTTGCCACCAAGGTGACCATCATTCATCGTCGCGACACTTTCCGCGCCTCGAAAATCATGCTGGAGCGCGCCCAGAAAAACGAAAAGATTCAGTTCCTCCTCGACACCGTCGTGGAAGACGTCTACGACATCGACCACAAAGAAGTCACGGGGCTCAAGCTGCGCAATGTGAAAACCGGCAAAGTCTGGGACTTCCCCACCAACGCGCTCTTTCTCGGCATCGGCCACGTGCCCAACGCCAAAATGTTCGAAGGCCAGCTCGATGCCGACGCCGACGGCTACCTCAAGACCCACAACTACGTGTTCACCAAGGTACACGGCGTCTACGCCTGCGGCGACGTGCAAGACCGCCGCTACCGCCAGGCCATTACCGCCGCGGGAACAGGATGCATGGCCGCCATCGAAGTGGAAAAATTCCTGGAAGAATACGCCAAATAACTTTTAATTGAGAAACGTTAGTACTTCGGTGATCTTCAGCGGGCTGCTACGGCCATTTAAACTGCTGGTGGAATGAAGGATCTGATCCGACAACTAGTGATTGGGCTGCTCGTCCTTGCGGCGATGTTGTTCCTGCACCCGGTGCATTCCCACACCCAGGAAGCGGCGTCCGTACGCCGGCTGGTGACCCGCACCGCTCCGGCCTATCCAGCTCTTGCCCGCGGAATGGCGTTGGAGGGAACCGTGAAGGTCGAGGCCGTTGTCGCGGCAGACGGCAGCGTGAAGACCGTAGAAATTCGCGGCGGGCATCCCGTGCTGGCGCAGGCGGCGGTGAACGCCGTTCGACGCTGGAAATGGGAACCCTCTGCCCGCGAATCTCACGAACTGGTCGAAGTGAAGTTCTCTCCGGAGTAGTCGAGCCCGCCCATCCCTGTTCGCTGGCATATGAGGACGATTGCACCCGCGATGGTCCGATTACCTTCGTGACCTTTGGAATCGCATAAGAGTTCTCTTAGACTCATCTCAACTATGAAGACCCTTATGCGGAAGGGCCTTGTCGCCCTGTGCCTTCTTTTCGGCCTCGTTTTCATCCCGGCTCGTTTCGCGGCTCAGGAGTCCACCGAGGCGCCCCGGAAGATTCTCATGAAGACTCAGGCTGTTTACCCAACCCTTGCTCAAAGCATGAACATCCACGGCGTGGTAAAGCTCGAAGCCCATGTAGCGCCCAACGGAACAGTGAAGTCCGTGGACGTGAAGGGTGGCCACCCGATCCTCACGCAGAGCGCAGTCACGGCCGTGGGACATTGGAGATTCGAGCCCGCCTCTCACGAAACCAAAGAGGCGATCGAAATTAAGTTTGATCCGCAGTGAGCTCGATTTGAATGCGCCCGTCATCAACTATTTTCAGCGCGCGGTTATTTTCTGGAAGGAGTCATCCCCGAACGCAGCCGCTTTTCAGGCGGAGTGAGAGCCTGCCCTGAGCAAGCGAAGCGCGTCGAAGGGGAGTCTCGCGGCCCACGGAAGTCTGAAAGAAACTCTCTGCTTACTGTGGGGGTGCCGTACTATCTGCCCTCTGCCCCGTTTGTGATACAAATTCCTGTGATCTTCATGCAGGCGATCGGCACTTCATTTCCAATCATTTCTAACCTGCCCCTTCCCGACCTGGCAGGTATTCCATGCTGAGAGCATTCTTCGTCCGCCTCTCCGAGAATCGTTCTGTGCGCAGTTTCGCGGAGCGTTCCGCCATCGGGCGCCGCGTTTCCGGCCGTTTCGTCGCCGGCACGGAAATTGCTGACGCGGTGCGCGCGACCCAGGCCGTCAACCGCGCCGGCATGAGCGTCTCCATCGACAATCTGGGAGAAAACGTCACCAATCCCGATGAGGCCCGGCACAGCGCAAAACTCTACGAGCAGATTCTCGACGCGATCGCCGCCAATCAACTCAACGCCAACATCAGCCTCAAGCTGACCCACATGGGCCTCGACGTGGATGAAAACCTTGCGCGCGAGATTGTCGCCGGGCTGGTGAGCAAGTCCGCCGGAATGAATCCCCCCGGCTTCGTGCGCGTCGACATGGAAGGTTCACCCTACACCCAGCGCACGCTCGACTTCGTGCATGAATTGCACCGCATACCTGGAAATGAGAAGAGCGTGGGAACGGTAATTCAGGCCTACCTGAAGCGTTCCGAGGCCGACGTTGAAAAGTTGTTGTCGGAAAAAATTCGCATCCGCCTGTGCAAAGGCGCCTACAAAGAAGACGCGAGCATCGCTTTTGAAGACAAGGCCGACGTAGACGCGAACTACGTCAAGCTGATGAAGATCCTGATGAAGAGCGGCGTCTATCACGGCCTGGCAACGCACGACGAAAAAATCATCCGCGAGGCGCAGGCCTTTGCCGACCGGGAAAAGATTGCGCGCGATTCCTTCGAGTTCCAGATGCTCTACGGCATTCGCCGCGACCTGCAGCAGCGGTTGGTCCGCGACGGCTGGCGCATGCGCGTCTACATCCCCTTCGGAACGGAATGGTATCCCTACTTCATGCGGCGCCTGGGCGAGCGCCCCGCGAACGTGTTCTTCATTGCGCGGAACATGCTGCGATCATAAATGGCAGGCGTTAGGCGTTAGGCGTCAGCCGTTGGTTCGTGATACACTGAATACACGCAATACACGTATCCAGGGCAACCCTCATGCCGACTTCCATTCGACTTCCCGAAGACATCGAGCGCCGACTCGACGCAATCGCCGAGAAGACCGGCCGCACCAAGGCCTTTTACATTCGTGAGATGATTCTGAGCAACATCGATGATATTGAGGATTACTACCTCGCGGCCGACGTAGCTGAGCGTGTGCGGAAAGGGCAGGAACGCACTTTCAGCGCTGAGGAAGTGAGCCGAGACCTTGGCCTGGACGATTGAGTACACGCGTAGTCTCGCTCGCCGTCAGTGAAAAGCTCAGCAGTTAAAGCCCAATACCCAACACCTTCAGACGCCCGACGCCCGACCCTTACTCCGACGGCCCCTCGCCGCCTTCCGCGGGCGCCAGCGGCAGACGCGTCGCGCCGCGCATCATTTCGCGCTCCTGATTCGAGAACATGCTTCGGAAACGCGGGGAGTCGATGATCTGTTCGCGTTGGCCCGGCGGCATGGCGCGCAAATCATGAATGGCCATACCCACCGCCCGCTGGCGGGGAGGCGGCAACTGCCGGATCTGACCGAAAATCTGCAGAGCTTGGCGCTTCTGGTCCGGTGTCAGGTGCTCCCAGGTTTCCATGCGGTTCAGCATGCGTAACTGCTGCTGCGGCGGCAGACTGGAGAAATGTCGCAAGCGCTGCCGCAGCAACTGCTGCTGGCCGGGGGGCAGACGCCGGAATACGGGATCGTTCTGCAATGCGCGATCTTGTTCCGCCGGAGGCAAGTCTTTGTAGCGGCGCAGCCAGTCGCCGGCGTGGCCCCCGGGACGCGGACGCTGCGCCTGCCTTGGCGCTTGCACCGGACGCGCCTGAAATGCGCGGGCCGGCGGCCCCTGGCCTGGATGGAAGGGACCATTGAAAGCCAGACCGGGGAGAGGAATAGACACAGCGATGGCCAAACCGGCCAGCGCCAGCCATTGCGTCCTATATTTTCCCCGCCTCACCGGCCCGCCTTTCTCGCCTGACTTTGCTCCCGCGGGAATCTTCTACGGATTCGCTGCAACATCCTGCTGCACATCCAGGTCATCCAGCAAGTCGAAATCCGAATACACGTCGTGATTTTTTTCCAGCGCCTGCAGATCGCCCACCGCGGAGCCCGCTTCCGCGATCGGAGCTTGCGGAGGATCGATTTTATCTCGCGTGACCACCACTCCCACACCCACTCCAATCGCCACCGTCAATGCCGCCGCCAGCACCGGACGGCGGAACCACTGCAACCATCCCGCCTGCGGCTTGGCCATCTCCTCGCGCAGACGAGCCTGCAACCGCACGTCGAAATACGGCGTAGGCTCGGGCGTCTGCCACTCGTCGAGCAGCGCCATGGTCGCGCGCATTTCCTTCAGCTGTTCCGCACACGCGGTACAGCTCGCCAAATGCTCGTTCTCGTCCGCAGTGGGCGCGTCGAAACCAGCGGCCACTTCGGGCATCCGTTCACGAATTTCATTGCAATCGTATTTCATAACCGCTTCCCCTTGTTCTCTCCGCCACTGTCGCTTCGTTCATAAACAGCCAGTAACCAGTCTTGCTAAACGAATTCCTTTAACTGTTCCCGCAAAGTCTCATAAGCCCGGAAGAGCAACGATTTGGTCGCCGACTCGCTCTTCTTCAATACTTCGGCGATCTGCTTGTAATCCATCTGCTGGTACTTGTGCATGATCACCGCCAGCTTCTGCGGCTCCGGCAGCGCCTCCACCTTGCTGCGGATCGCCAGCATCCGCTCCCTTCGCACCAGAGCCTGCTCCGCGGTCAAATTACCGTCGGGCAATTCCAGCGTGGTGCCGGATTCTTCATTCGGCTCATCCAGGCTGACCGTCACCTCCGGCCGCTCGTGGCGCGTGTCGCGCGCATGATTCACCGCCAGGTTGGTCGCGATCCGGTACAGCCAGGTCGTAAACTTCGCGCTCGCCTCATAACTGCCACGCGAACGGTACACCCGCAAGAAAACTTCCTGCGCCAAGTCCTCAGCCGCCGCCGCGTTCCGCGCCATGCGGTACATAAAACTCACCATCGGACGCCGGTACTTCTGCACCAGATAGTCAAAAGCTGGCTGATCGCCCGCTTTCACCCGCAGCATGATCTGCGCATCCGACGTCTCGTCTCCGCCCGCGCCGGCGGACGAAAGAGTGGAGGCAGGCGGACTTATCCCAGCCATCAGCATGCCCCGGTCGAGTGCCGCTGTGCTCACACTGATATCAACCCCGTCGCCAGCCGGAAGTTGCGTGTCGTGATCATCTTGATGGGCCGCAGAAGTGCTTTTGGATGAGGAGGATACCGGCGGTCGCGAGGGTTTGGATTCGAGCGCCATGCAGTAAAGGAAAGGCGTACAAGACGACTTCGATTTCCGAGCCCGTCTGCGCCCCGACGCCGATAGGCTACCACGCCGTCAAGGTCGAAAGAAACTCCGCTGATGCGGCGAAAAGAGGCTAAGTGTGGGGACAGCCACCCTCGGTCGCGGCGAGAACGGGGATTTTGATTCCCGGCAGAACTGGTAGGCACGGCAGGATTCGAACCTGCAACCGTCGGATTAGAAATCCGATGCTCTATCCGTTTGAGCTACGCGCCCGCCTCGCTCCCCTAACATATCAAGGGCGGACCACACTGTCATCTGTAGTTAGTTCCCCGCCCACGCCAGGCCGTCCGCGCTGGGACCGGCGTCGATCAGCTTCTCCACCGTCCAGTCGGAAGTGCGAATCGCGACAATCTTCTTGCTGGCGTCGCAGGACACGTAAGCCACCTGGCCATCGGGCCGCACCAGCGATTCCTGCGGAGCGGCGGGTACGTCGATTACGTGCGCAACCTTCATTGTGGCAAGATCGATGATCGCAACTTTGTTCGCGGTTCGCACCGCAACGACCAGCCAGCGTCCGTCCGGCGTGGTCGCGGTTCCGTAGCCCAGCCCTGGGAGCGGGATCCACGTCTTGATTTTGCTGGTCGCGGTATCGAGCACTGCCAGCTGTGGCTTGGTTTGATCGGAAGTGAAAATCTCTTTGCCGTCGGTCGAGACCGCGATGCGCTGGATGTTGCCCGAGACCGGAATCACGGCCAGCGTCTTTCGGTTCTCCATGTCGAGAACAGAAATTGTTCCCGGGCCGACATTGGCGGTGTAGCCGCGTTTACCGTCCGGCGCGATCGCCAGCATGTGGGATTCCGGCTGTCCGGTGGGAATCGATCCGACAATCTTCAACGTATGCGGATCGATGATGCTGATAGTTTTGTCGAGCTCGGTCGTCACATAAAGCATCCCGTCCTTGGGACCGATCAGCGGACAGTGCGGCCGCACCCCGTGGCTGAAATCGATGTTGCCGACGACTTTGCGCGAGGCAATGTCGATCACATCGATCTTGCTGCCGTCAGTCCCGGGACTACCCACGCCGGAATTGCCGTAGATGGGCACGAACGCGGTGAGTCCGTCGGGCGACGCGATCACTTCATGTCCGGTGATTCCGCCCTCGGCGACCGTAGCAACTTGCTTGCCGGCCTGCGGATCGACAATGCCAAGCGTCTGATCGCCCTTGTTGGCGATCAACAGAACCGCTTCGCCCGCGTCGGCTTTCCCCGACTCGGAAGCAGCAGCCGAAGTTTCATGCGAGGATGACATAGCCGATAAAGACAGCGCGACCGCCACAACCAGCTGCAGGGATTTCATTCCGATCTCCATTCCCGTTCATGACACGGAGAAGTTTACATCAGGCAAGCGAGGCTCTGGGCCGGTTCGCAAAAACAAAGCCGGGCAAAAACAAAGCGGACTGCCTGAGCAGTCCGCTTTGTTGAACGGTCGGGTTTTACGACTACCTTACGGTTGATAAATCTGCACGTTGCTGACGGGGTTGTTGTTGATGACGGCCATCCCACCGAGGCAGTAGAGCTGGCCGCTCACTACTGCTGAACCGCCAAACATCGTGCCGTGCGGCATGGGTGCGAGCGTCGTGGTCCATTTGTCGGTTGACAAGGTGAACGATTCGTTCGCCGTCGTCGCCGCTCCGGCATTGTTGATATATCCGGTCGCATCGTACAACAGGCCACTGACGACGCCTGCGCATTGACCGGTTCGCGCCGTGGGGTCGGCAGTCAGGCTCGACCATGCATTGGTCGTAGCATTGTAGGCCTCGGTGTCTCCGGTAACCGACCCGGGAACATTCGCCCCGCCGGAGACCACGATCGTGGTCCCGAGCAGACCTGCCGCGGGGGTATCCTTGGTGCCTGACATGGAAGCCTCCGTCTTCCAGCTGTTGGTGGCGGGATTGTAGCTTTCGACGGTCGAGATAAAATTCCCGCCGCCACCGGTGTTCCCCCCGATCACATAAACGATGTTCTTCTCCACTACCGCCACGGCTCCGTTTCTTGCTGTCGGCATGGCGGCTTTCGAGGACCAGGTTTTCGTGGTCGGGCTATACGCCCACACCGCGTTAGTAACCCCGCTCGCGGCGCCGCCGCCAAAGATGTACAGCTCGCCGTTGACCGTCGCCGCAGCCGCCCCCGAGATCGCCGTCGGCAGCGCTGTGCCTGTGCTCCAGGTGTTCGCCGTCGGATTATAAATCTGTACGTCTGCGGTGTAGGTCGAAGTAGTCGGCCCTCCGCCAACGAGATAAATTTCATTCCCGAGCACCGCTGTGGCCGGCTGAAACACCGCTGTCGGCATCGCCGCACCGCTCGACCACGAGTTGTGCACGATGAACTTCTGCGCGCTGGTCAGCGTGGTCGTGCCGGTGGTAACGGTCACTTTACCGTCGCTCGCGCCCGCAGGCACGGTGGCAAGCAGGAATGTGGTTCCGGTTCGCGTAACCGCGGTCGCAGTCACGCCGTTGAACTTCACCACCGAAGATGCGCTGAATCCCTGGCCGAGGATTCCGATATTGGAGCCCACTTTGCCCGACGTGGACACTAGACTGACAAAGGGCTTCGCTCCGATGTTCAGGCTGTAGAGTTCGCCGCAACCTGCCACGATCACCTCCTGACCATTGATGCTTACAGCGCTAAAGCAGTTGGTATCGCCGCCAACTTCGGTCGTGCCATACAGGAGGCCGTTCGTGTGCTGTCTCAGGGGTGACAATGGAACTCCGCCATCTGAGCTCCCAGTAAAACTGTAGAGAGTCATGAAAGTCCCGCTCGTCGTGATGCTGAAAATCGTGCCGTCGAGGCCGATTCCGATATCGGAGGTGATGCCGTACAGCTTCCCGTTCGTCGCCTGCACCAGGGCGTAGGCTGGGCCGGTACCGTCGGTGGTTCCATTGATGTTGTGAAGAACGGTGTAGACGCCGCCCGAAGTGATTTTGAAAATCACTCCCGCCCCAAAGCTGCCCCCATAGTAAGTGGTGCCATAGAAGTTCCCGTCCGTACCCTCGATCAGGGGATAGGAAGCGTTCTTCCCGTCAGTGCCCGAAAAATTGTGGAGCACCGTAACCGTGCCACCCGGAGTCATTTTGAAAATGACTCCGTCGTTGCTGGTCCCTCCGGCGGCAGTATTGCCGTACAAATTTCCATCGGTGCCCTGCACCAGAGGAGCATAGATATTCTGGCCGTCGGGACCGGTAAAGGTGTGCAGCGTGGTGAATACTCCGGCGGAAGTAACCGAGTACGCGGTGCTGTCGGCCACACTGGCTGAGGTGGTCGTGCCATAGAAGATGCCGTTCGCCGCCTGGATCGGCGCACCATAAGGATGAGAGCCGTCGCTGGCTCCAGTGAAGCTGTGCAGCGAAGTCAGAACGCCTGCCGGCGTCAGCTTGAAAACCTCTCCGTCGTTGTCGGTAGTGGTGCCGCCATAATAAAACGCGCCGTAAAAGTTGCCGTCAATCCCCAAGGTCAAACCGCTGTAAGCGCCGTTACCGCAGTTGACAGGGCCACAGTTATTGTTGCTGAAGTCAAACACATCGCTCACCGCTCCCGATGTCGTCATCTTGATGGCCGTGCCGCAGTACGTCACGGTACAGTTCAGGGCTCCGCCATCGCCGCCCGCAGCGGTGAAATACAATTCCCCATCGCGTCCCTGCGCAATGGCTTCGATATTGGGATTGACCGGTCCAGGAGTTCCGGGGAAACCATAGACGGTCGTGGGAGTTTGAGCCTGAACTGGGACCGCTGCCCCAACGAAGGTGAGTACGGCCAGCGCAACCGCGAGTGCCACAGGCACGCGCAAGGACTTCACATGGTTAAAACGCATTGCAGTCTCCTCGAAGGCTTCTGATTCGACGCGTTCTTGCGAAGCCATCCGCCGAGAGCGGCGGATGACGCGCCGTTGATACCGGTTCCTACGGCTGGTAAATCTGCACGTTGTTGTAGATCGTGCCTGCAAACAAGTTCCCGTTATTCGAGCCACCGAAGCAATAGAGCAGATTGCTGACATTGGCGCTTCCGGGCCCAACCGTCGCCAAAGGCATGGGTGTAAGCGTTGTCCACTTGTCGGTGTTAGCGTTGAACGATTCGTTAACGTTCAACACCGTGCTATTGGTTCCACCCGCCGAATAAAGCAGCCCAACTAAAGGCGCGTTACAGGTCGCCTGCCGGGAGGTTGGGTCCGCCGTCAGAGTGCTCCAGGAATTGGTGGTAGCTTTGTACCCTTCATTGTCACCGGTGGTCGCGCCAGAGTTTGTCAGGCCGCCGGCGGCGACGATGGTTGTGCCTAGCAGTCCTACCGCAGGGTAGGACTTGGCGACTGCGAGCGGCGACTCTTCGGCCCAAGTATCAGTTGCGGGATCGTAGCTTTCGACAGTCGCGAGCCGGTGGCTGGTGTTGTCATAGCCGCCAATCACATAGATCTTTCCACCTTCCACCACGGCACCGATGCTGTCTCGTGCTGTGGGCATCGGCGATTTCGTGGACCAGGTATTAGTTGCGGGGTCATAAGCCTCAACCACGCTGAGTTGAGAACTACCGTTGGGATTTCCGCCAATGACGTACAGGATATTGTTGACCACACCGGCGGCAGCGGCGAAGCGCGCAGTCGGCATCGAGGCACCGGTCGTCCACTTGTTGGTAGCCGGGGTGTAAATCTGATTGATGGCGACGACGGCAGTGTTGGTCGCCCCGCCCACGACATAAACTCTGCCGCCGATCACTCCCGCGGCAGGTCCTTCGACTGCAGTCGGCATCGCCGCCCCGCTGCCCCAGGAGTCGTGCACCGTGAACTTCTGCGAGCTGGTCAGCGTGGACGCGCCGGTAGTCACGGTGACCTTGCCGTCGCTTGCTCCCGCCGGCACTGTCGCCTGCAGGAACGTCGTGCCCACTCGCGTGACCGTAGTCGCGGTTACGCCGTTGAACTTCACCACGGAAGACGCGCTGAATCCCTGGCCGAGGATCCCGATATTGGAACCCACTTTGCCCGACGTGGATACTAGGCTCACAAACGGTTTCGCTCCGATGTTCAGGCTGTAGAACACGCCGCACCCGCTACCCGAACAGAGGCTGAGGTCGCCGCCGGCGTAGGTGTCGCCGTATAAAACACCATTCGTGTTCTGCTTAAGGGGAGAGTTGGGAGTCGAGCCGTTGGTTCCGCTAAGGGTGACGAGAACCGTGAACGTCCCCGCCGTCGTGATGCTGAAGATCGTGCCCAGGTTCGAGGTTCCGCCGTGCGCGACGCCGTAGAGCTTTCCATCCGAGGCCTGCAACAAGGAGCTGGCAGGTCCGCTCCCGTCCGTCGTTCCATTCAGATTGTGAAGGACGGTGTAAATCCCGCCCCCCGTAATCTTGAAGACCACGCCCGCGTTGGAGGAGCCGCCGGTGTAAGTAGCGCCGTAGAAATTCCCGTCGCTTGCCTGCATTAGTTCATCCGGCGAAGACCCGTCCGTTCCAGCGAAGTTGTGGAGCACCGTAACCGTGCCGCTCGGGGTCATTTTGAAAATGACTCCATCGTTGCTCGTGCCGCCGTCCACCGAGGTGCCGTAGAAGTTTCCGTCACTACCCTGCGTCACCGGAGCCTGGATGTCGTTGCCGTCGGCGCCGGTAAACGTATGCAGCGTGGTCAGCGCGCCGGCGCTGGTTATTCGGTACACCGTGCCCTGGCTGCCAAAGCCACAGACTGTGGTCGTGGTCCCATAGTATTCGCCGTTGGTGGCCTCAATCGGCGCAGCATAGGGGCAGGCTCCGTCGCCCGTGTTTCCGAAATACATGCAGCGCAGTCTCCACCCCCGCGGGCGATACCTTGAATGCCGTCCCGGGACCCTCACCGTTGAGTTCCGTTGTGCCGTAGAAGTTGCCGTCTGTACCCAGAGTCACGCCGCCAAAAGGAGAGTTTCCAGGGTTGGCAAGGTTGGATACGACCGTGAGCGTGCCCGATGGCGTGACCTTGAACACCGTGCCGGCGCCGGTTCCGCCATTCGCGGAGGTGGTGTACAAGTTGCCGTCGCGCCCTTGGGCCAAGGCGTCCGGACCGCGCGGCTGCAGGGGATCATTGGTCTTGGTCCCGAACTGTCGTAGCACCGTGTAGGTCTGGGCTGCGGCTGTGGTCAATAAAATCGCAACCGTCGCGGCGCAGAAGATCGCCTTCGCTAAATGGCGAAACAGGCTTCTCGGCATTTTTATCTCCTCAAAAAGCTACTGACGTGTCTCTTCTTAGAGAAGCCATCCGCCAGCCGAGTAAAGGACAGCGGATGACTTCTGTCTGCTGCCGGTTCCTACGGCTGATAAATCTGCACATTGGCGATGGACGGTCCCTGGAAGCCGTTCTCGCCGCCAAGGCAATACAATTGACCGCCGGCGATCGCCGAGGCCTGCCACAAGGCTGCCGTCGGCATCGCCAACTGTGTCGTCCACTTATTCGTGCCGACGCTGAACGATTCGTTCAGATTGAGGAGCGTTGTGCTTCCCGGATTCGCGTTAATGCCTCCCGACACATACAGTTGTCCCAACAGCGAGCCATAGCAGCTTGCGTTGCGCGGCGTCGGATCGGCCGTCAACGCGCTCCACTTGTTGGTCGAAACGCTATAGCCCTCGTTGTCGCCGTTATCTCCCGAAGTGGCGTAGCCGCCCGCGGCAACGATGGTGGTTCCGAGCAGCCCGGCCGATGGCTCCGATTTGCCTACCAGCAAGGGCGCTTCTTCGTCCAGGTGTTGGTGGAAGGCACATATTTTTCGACGTTGGCGAGGCGGAGAGTGGCTCCGTTTCCGCCGATGACGTAGATGGCGCCGCTGTCCACAGCCGCCGTGATGCTGCCACGAGCCGTCGGCATCGCCGCTCCGGCAGTCCACTTGTTGGTCGTCGGATTGTAGATTTGCACCAGATTGCTCGGCGTCCCGCTGGTGCCTTCGTAGCCGCCGATGACGTACAGAAGTCCGCCTACGACCGCACCGGCCGGTCCGAGACTCGGGTTGGGATCGCTGCGGCCGTCGTCCAGTTATTGGCCGTCGGGTTGTAGATCTGGTTGCCGCTCACCGGAGCGCCACCCTGGGTCGTGTCTCCGCTCACCACATAGATTTTCCCGCCGATGTAACCCGAGGCAGCCGCAAAGACCGCCGTCGGCATCGCCGCCCCGCTTGCCCATGAATTGTGCACCGTGAACTTCGCGCGCCGGTCAGTGTGGTCGTGCCCGTCGTAACCGTTACGTATCCGTTGGAGGCGCCCGCCGGCACCGTCGCGGTCAGAAACGTCGATTGCCCAAACGTGACCGTCGTCGCTGTCACTCCGTTGAACTTCACCACCGACGATTTCGTGAATCCCTGCCCGAGAATCTGTACCGTCGATCCCACCTTGCCCGAGGTGCTCGTCAGGCTGACGAACCCCGCGAGGCCTACGTCAAGACTGTAGAACACGCCGCAGCCAACTCCGGAATTGCACTGGTTCGGCGTGCCGCCCTGGCTAGTGACGCCATAGAATTTGCCGTCTGTACTCTGCACCAACGGTGTGGAGGGACCCCATCCATCCGTGCACTGGGTCTGCTGGCAAAAGCTGTGCAGACGGGTGAGTATGCCAGTGGTCGTCACGCTGTAAAGCACTCCATTGTTTCCACTCGATCCTGTGCCAAGAACGCCGTAGAACTTCCCATCGGTGCCCTGCACCAGGCTGGTCGCGGGACCCGTCGAGGGCTGATTTACCGGGTTAATTACGGTGTACGTTCCGCTCGTGGTAAGCCTGAAGATAACCCCCACACCGCCTCCTCCCCCACGATAGGTCACGCCGTACAGATTCCCATCTCGACCCACGGTCATCCCGCTCTCCACATCAGATCCATCACTGCCGACGAAGGAGTGAAGAACCGTATAGGTTCCGCTAGGAGTCATCTTGAACAGGACTCCATAATTATTGGTTCCCCCTTGGCTTGTTCCCCCGTACAGGTTTCCATCGGGGCCTACGGTCAGCGGCGCGTGGGGATAAGCGCCGTCGGAGCCCGAAAACGTGTGCAGCACTTTGTATGTCCCGCTCGAGGTAAGGGAATAGATGACCCCACCGTTGCTCACACCGTTGCAGCTCTCAGGTGCCGTACCATAGAAAATGCCGCTGGGCGCCTGAACTGGCGCGGTGAGGGGAGTGCATCCATCCGTGCCTTGGAAGTTGTACAGGGTTGTCTGCACACCCGTTGGAGTTGCCTTCCACACGATCCCACAACCGTAGAGGCCGCAGGTAACACTTCCGGTGTTGTCACTGGTGCCATAGAAGTTCCCGTCCGTTCCCAGCGTCACGCCGCCGCCGTTGCCTCTGTTCCCGGTGTCAACCACCTTGGTATCAGTTCCCCCGAGCGTAAGGCTGTAAACGGCCGTGTCCTCACCACCCTGCGAAGTCGAATAGAGATCTCCATTCCGTCCCTGAACGATCTTTTGGGCCCCTGGATTCGAAACGCCCGCCGTGGCCGGAATGTCGGCGACCACGGTGAAAACCGGTGCCGATGGGGTTTGGGCTGATGCCACAACCAGCAACATGCAAATTGTTGCTACGCCCAGGATGGAAGCCCTGAATAGATTCGCGAAGCGACGTGTGGACATCGAAATTCCTCCTAAATCGTTTGCTTCCAGGTGTTCTGATTTACGCTCGTTTGGGACCCAGTACCGGCACTCCTTAGAAAGTGCCGATTGGAGCCTCCGGGGACCCACATCCCCGGAATGGGCGGGGCAACCGCCCGAAAGTGGGATGGCGCAACTCTCCCGCCTCGCATATACTTAGCCTCCGCCGTTCCCCCACGGCAACAGGCGTTACCCGACACAACCGGACACTTCCCGACATGTCTGCAATGAACCCATCACCCAGCGGCAAGCGCTTGGATTCATGGAAGGAAATCGCGGCTTTTTTTGGCCGCGACGAGCGCACGGTCAGCCGCTGGGAAAAGGAACTGGGCCTGCCGGTTCACCGTTTGCCGGGAACCAAAGGGCGGGTCTACGCCTATGCTGACGAGCTTTCGGCCTGGTTGGCAGCATCCAAGAACGCCGATGCCACCGCGCTCGTGCGCGACGCCGCTGCCCAAGCGGAAGCAAACCAACCAGTTCAAGCCAACCAGAGCGTCTCCAGCCGACAGCTTCGGGCCTGACCGTGATCGCCGGAGGGCGAACTGCCCTCGACTCGCGACCTTCTTCACAACCCGAGCGCGCGGCGCGAGAAAGCGCGAGGCCGGCGAGCCAGAACGTCCTAGATCCTTCCTGCCGCGCGCTCTGTCGCGCATTACCGGAGTGCTATCCGGCTCGCGACCGCCGCGATTCTCGGGATGGGTGCCATGGCTCTGGTTTTCTTTCTTCCGATCGGCAGCCACAATCCGAAAACCGCAGCTCTACCTGCCGTCCTGCCCCGCCCCAACTCACCCAACAGCGTGGTGCTGGCCTCGACTCCTTCGCACGATCCCGAGGCCGAACGGCTTTATCTCGAGGGCCGGTACTACTGGGATAAGCGCACTCCCGAGGACCTGAATAAGGCTCTCGACTTTTTCATGCAGGCAGTGGTGCATGATCCGAACTACTCGCAAGCCTATGTGGGCCTGGCGGATAGCTACAACCTGATGCGCGAGTACACGCTCATGCCTTCGAGCGAAGCGTATCCGCGGGCGCTGGCGGCAGCCAGGAAAGCAGTGGAGTTAGACGACCAGTCTTCCGAGGCGCACGCGTCCCTGGCCTTTGTTTCGTTTTTTGGAATGTGGGACATCGCGGCCGGCGAACGCGAGTTCCGCCGCGCCATCGATCTCAATCCCAACAACGCGACCTCCCATCACTGGTATGCCAACGCTTTGCTCGCGCTGCATCGCATGCCCGAAGCCCTGGTGGAAATTGACCGGGCGCAGGCGCTGGACCCGGCTTCCACTTCGATCCTGGCCGACAAAGGAAACATCCTGTTTCGCGCCGGCGAGCAGGACGAGGCGATCAATCTGCTCAAACAAATGGAGAACCGCGAACCGTCGTTCCGCTCGCCTCATGGCTACCTGAAGAACATCTATTTAAGCGCGGGCGACTATCCGAATTGCCTGGCAGAGTGGCGCAAGGACGCGCTGCTGATGCATGACGAGTCCGAACTCGCCATCGTGACTGCAGCCGAAAAGGGGTTCGCGACCGGTGGTGCGCGAGGTATGTTCGAAGCAATCCTGCAAGTCCAGAAAAAGCTGTACTCTCAGAATCGGGTTCCACCTACAACCCTCGCTCAGACGTTCGCGTTATTGGGTCACAAGACAGAAGCTCTGCAGTATTTGGAGATCGCCTACAGGCAGCGGGACAGCCTGTTGCTTTTTGTCCAAATCTTCCCAGAATTCGACAGCCTGCACGACGAACCGGCCTACCGCAATCTGCTGGCAAAAATGAATCTACCGGTTGAGCGAGTTGAAAACGCAAACAAACGCTGAGGGAGTGATATTCGACCTTGGCCAATGTCTTTCTCTGTGTCCTCTGTTGTTGTGTTTAATCAATGTAGGGCACGGGCCAACCTTGACATCACCGGGCCCGAAGCGGATCATCGGGATGGACGGACAGTTCAACGACCAGCGCGGGTGGTGATCGCTAAGTCCTTATTCCGAAATATTTTACCCGCAAGTTGTTGTGCCCCTAGGATTTTTCGCCGATTTCTCGCTAAGCCAATGATTCTAATAGTTAAGGACCAGGGGAGGGGGGGAGGGGGGCATCCCCTAAGAATCTTTCCGCCGTCTATTTTCGCCCCTGCCCGCTCCTGCATCGACTCCCGCGGCGTAACATCCAATCAGATAGATTCAAACCAATATGGGAAACATGTTTAAGACTGCGTTTCTGCTGACCCTGATGACGCTGCTGCTGATGTTCATTGGCCAGCACTTCGGCGGGCGGAATGGGATGTTCCTGGCGTTGGCCTTTGCCGCCGTCATGAACTTCGTCTCGTACTTCTACTCCGACAAGATCGCGCTGGCCTCTTACCGAGCTCAACCCGTGACCCGCGAAGAACTTCCGCGTGCCTACGCTGCCGTCGAACGGCTCACGCAGAAGATCGGCATCCCGATGCCGAAGATTTACGTAATCCCAACGGAATCGCCCAACGCATTCGCCACGGGACGCAACCCGCAGCACGCCTCGGTCGCGGTGACTCACGGAATTCTGCAACTCCTCACCGACGAAGAGCTGGAAGGCGTACTGGCCCATGAACTGGGCCACGTGAGCAATCGCGACATTCTGATCAGCTCGGTCGCGGCCACGCTCGCGGGCGCCATCACCATGATCGCCAGCATGGGCCGCTGGGCGATGATTTTCGGCGGCTACGGAGGCCGCGACCGCGACCGTGGCAACGGCGGAGGAATCGCCGGGCTGTTTATGCTGTTCGTCGCCCCGATTGCCGCGAGCTTGATTCAGCTGGCGGTTTCGCGCTCGCGCGAATATCAGGCTGACGCCACCGGCGCGCACTTCACGGGCAATCCCTATGCCCTGGCCAGCGCGCTGCAGAAGATCGACGCCTACTCGCGACGCATTCCGATGCAGGCGACCCCGTCGACCGCGCATCTGTTCATCATCCAGCCGTTCCTGGGCGGAATGAGCTTTGGCAACCTGTTCTCGACCCATCCCCCGATCGCAAAGCGCATCGAGCGGCTGACGGGAAGGGCGCCGGAGTTTACGCAGTAAGAGCTTTGGGCAGTGAGCGATGAGCGATGAGCCGCGAGTAATGAGCGAACCGCCGCGGGGTTTCGGACTAATGATCGGCGGGATGCAAGCAAAGCCTAGTGTGACGTTCTCACAAGCAGTTGCTCATTGCTCATTGCTCATAGTTCAAGCCCTGTGACGTACGTAACTCGGCCACGTGCCGCAGCAGATAGTAGAATCCCTACAATGTCGCCCGAGACCGTGATCGCTGTTTCCCAGAAAGCCGCAGAACTCGAAAAGGCATTGCGCCGCGTGATTCGCGGTAAGGACGATGTGGTTCGCCTCGCTCTGGTCAGCATTTTCGCGCGCGGCCACCTGCTGATTGAAGGCGTCCCGGGAGTTGGCAAGACCACGCTCGGACAGGCCTTGGCCCGCGCCATCGATTGCACGTTTCAGCGGGTGCAGTTTACCAGCGACATGCTGCCTTCCGACGTGCTGGGAATCTCCGTGTATTCGGCGCTGGAGCAACAGTTTGAATTCAAGCGTGGCCCAGTGTTCACCAACGTCCTGCTGGCCGACGAGATCAACCGCACCACGCCAAAAACCCAGTCCGCGCTGCTCGAGGCCATGAACGAAGGCCAAGTTACCGTCGACGCGCACTCTTACGAATTGCCGCAGCCGTTTCTGGTGATCGCGACGCAGAATCCGGTGGAGCATCACGGAACCTATCCGCTGCCTGAATCGCAACTGGACCGCTTTCTGATGCGCGTGCGCATGGGATATCCCGACGCGCAGGCCGAGCGCGAGATTTTGCGCTCCGAAGCGGGCGTAGCGCACCTGGGCGAACTCAGCCCCGTGCTTACCGGCGCTGACGTGCTTGAAATGCAGCAGACCGTGAAGCAAGTTCGTGTGGACGACTCGCTGGTGAGCTACGCTCTGGAAATCGTGCGCCGCACGCGCGAGTCCGAATTTCTTTCGCTCGGAGTCTCGCCTCGCGGATCGCAAGCTCTGTACCGCGCAGCGCAGGCCATGGCGTTTCTCGAAGGCCGGACGTTCTGCACTCCGGAAGACATCAAGCCGCTGGTCGTCCCTGTATTCGCCCATCGCGTGACCGTGAGCGGTCTCTACGCGTCGACGCTGAGAAAATCCGAGCAGTCGGATGAGGTGCTGAAAGAGATCATTGAGAATGTGCCGGTGCCAGTGTAAGAGCAGTTCTCGGTGGTAGTTGCCAGTTTTTCCTTTCCCGTGTGTCCCCAGTGTTCCCTGTGGTCATTCTCTTTTAGACGGCGTGAGAGAATGCGATTCTTGTGATCGCAGAAACAATCCCGGAAGCCTACGACTCCCATGGGAAACAAGTCTCGCAGCCGTTTCACGGCCGCAAAGGCCTTCGCCCAACATTTCCGATGGGCCGCTATGTCTGCCAGCCGCTGACTATCCGATGCAGGACTCTGGAAGAAGTTCGCCAGTTTCTCCGCGGTTGTCGTGCTGTCTCCGATAAAGAACTGTTTGGCAAAGAAGAATACTGGCAGCCACCAGAGGAATTCGAGAAACGCAAAGCGGGCGACTGCGAGGATTTCTCCCTCTGGACTTGGCGCCAAGTGCTCGCGATGGGACTTGACGCGCGCGTGGTTTTTGGAAGGCACGGACGTTACGGAATCGGCCATGCATGGGTAATGTTTTTTCAAAACGGCAAGTGTTTTCTGGTCGAGCCACAATTCCGCGGTCTCGGGCTTCGTTTCCCGCGCCTCTCGACACTGCGCTACGAGCCGAAGTTTTCCGTCGCCTGGGATGGCCAGACGCTGCGGTACTATGCCCACAAAGATGATCCAAATTTCCATCCGAGTTGGCGGCTCGCGGTACCGCTCACCCCCGAATGGATAAAGCTTTGGGGCTGGTACTGGCTCAGATTTGCGTTTCGCTTTCCTTGCGTAAAGACAAGAAACTTGTGGCGCAAAGCACGTGCGAAAGCCGCTGGTGCGTAGAGATCGCTCTCTGTCTTGCCCGAGACTATAATTCTCGCGTCATGTCTCTTCTTCGCTTCTTCATGGTGCTCTCGCTGGTGTGCTGGATCGGCGGGCTGATTTTCTTCGCGTTCGTGCTGGCACCGACGGTGTTCGCTCCGGGCGTTCTTCCCAATACTCATCTTGCCGGCAACATCGTAGGACGCGCGCTGGGCGAAGCTGCATTGGATTGCGATCGTCTCCGGGATCGTCTTTCTGGGCAGTTCCCTGCTCTACAGTCGACTCACCGACGGCACCGTGCATGTCTTCGCCGCTGCGGCATGTGCTCATCTGCGTCATGCTTGCGCTCACGCTGCTCTCGCAATTCTGGATCATCCCGCGCATGGATTCGCTGCGGGCACAGGTTAGCGACTTCGCGGCGGTTCCGTTGAATGATGCGGCGCGCATGCAGTTCGACGCGTTGCACGTGTGGTCGACGCGAGTGGAAGGCGCGGTGCTGCTGTTGGGATTGATCGCCGTCTACTTAACCGCCAGCGCTCTGTATCGCCCGCGCTGAATACGTCCGGATTTAGCGGAAGGCGAAGTCGCACGTAATTGTGATCGTTCACCATTCCCGCCGCCTGCATGAAGGCGTAGCAGATGGTTGAGCCCACGAATTTGAAACCGCGCTTCTTCAGGTCTTTGCTCATGGCGTCGGATTCTGGCGTTCGCGCGGGAACCTGCTTCATCGATTTGCGCGCGTTCACGCGCGGCTTGCCGCCGACGAATTGCCAGATGTAGCGATCGAAACTGCCAAACTCTTTCTGCACTTGCAGAAATTCTTTGGCATTGCCGACGGCGGACGCGATTTTGAGTTTGTTGCGGACGATGCCGGGATTGCGCAGCAGTTGCTGCGGTCTTGCGGCGGTCGTAGCGGGCAATGCGCTGGGGATCGAATCCGTCGAAAGCGCTGACGGTAGTTTTCGCGCTTGTGCAGAATCGTGTCCCAACTCAAGCCCGCCTGCGCGCCCTCGAGGATGAGGAATTCGAAGAGCGTACAGTCGTCGTGCACCGGCACGCCCCATTCTTCGTCGTGATAGCGGATGGAGAGATCGTCGCTCGGCCAGGAGCAGCGGACGGGACTCGGAGAACTCGTGTTCGGAGAACTTTTCACCACAGAGGTCACGGGGGTTCACAGAGGACTGCTTAACGATTTAATCCGGCGATCTTGGGTCGGACTTGTTTGTGGACTATCTTACGGCATGAATTTCGATTGGCCAACGAAACGGAGGGGCGAGAGTCAGTGCTGGACGCGCAACTGGTAGAATCGGCGTAGCTTTTGCCATGACCAAACGTGTGCTCCTTTTGTAACTTGGCACCTTGGCGACACCCTCCTAAAGTCATTCAGATAGCCGCATCTGGTGGGGACTGCGGTTTCGGCATCTGGCGTGCAACGAATGGTTTGAGAGTGTGTTTGAACCGGTTTAGAGTGAAAAATTTGGACTCTTTCGGCATGAAGTACACGAGCGCCAAATTCGCAGTGATCGCGCTCTCGCTGGCAACCCTTGGCGGGAGCGTTCTTTCGCAGGGCCAGGCAACCTATGCCGCGGCGACGCCGAACTTGAGCGCCTATAGTACGAGCGTCGCAGCCGACGCTCCGGCGAATACTACCGCGATCGAAAATGCCGACGATCCGCAAGCCGGGATGATTACGCTGCACGCCCGGGTCAACGAAGTCAACGTTCTATTCATTGCAACTGACAAGCACGGCAAGTTTGTGCGCGATCTGAATCAGAGCGACTTCAACATTCTCGACGACCACAAGCCGCCGCAGGCGATTCTGAATTTTCGCCGCGAAACCGATTTGCCGCTGCACCTTGGCCTGCTGATCGATGTAAGCGGATCGGTCGACAGCCGTTTCGACTTCGAGCAGACCGCGGCGACCAGCTTTCTGCAGCACACCCTGCGTGCCGGATTTGACCAGGCGTTTCTGGTTGGGTTTAATACCCACAGCCAGCTGGCGCAGGACTACACCGACAACGCGACATTGCTGGCGGCCAGCGTGCACAAGCTGCGCGACGGCGGCGGGACAGCGCTTTACGACGCCGTCTATAAGGCTTGCAAAGAGAAATTCCTGAAAGACCGCTCCGAGCACCCGCTGCGGAAAGCCATCGTGATCGTCAGCGACGGCGAAGATAACCAGAGCGAAATCTCGAAGGCGCAGGCCATCGAGATGGCGCAGCGTGCCGAAGTCATCATCTACGCAATTTCCACCGACGACAGCGGGTTGGTCATGCGCGGCGACAAAGTGCTTGAGCAGCTGGCCGAAGCCACTGGCGGACGCGCCTTCTTTCCCTTCAAGATGAAAGACATTACGCACTCCTTCGCGGCGATTGAAGACGAACTCCGCAGCCAGTACGTGGTCTCCTACAAGCCCGCCGATTTCGACGCGGACGGACGCTACCGTTCGATTGAAATCTCCACGCTGAAGAAGGATCTGCAAGTGCGGGCGCGCAAGGGATATTTCGCTCCTCAGCAGTAGGGAGCAGTTCTCAGTTCTGCCCTTCTCAGGCTTTCCTCTCTTCTTGCGAACCGGCTATTGCAGGATGCAAAGAACCTCGCTCGTTCGCGTTTGCGACAGTGCTTGCGGTGTGTTAACGTCCCATTGATTTCGGTTCCGGTCGCTGAGGAGAACATTCATGACTGGCATCATCATTCTGGTAATTCTGGTTGTCATCGCCGTAGTGCTCATCGGGATGTACAACAGCCTGGTGCAGCTGAAGATACGCTGCGATTCAGCCTGGTCCGATATTGATGTGCAGCTTAAGCGGCGGCACGACCTGATCCCGAACCTGGTGGAAACGGTGAAGGGATACGCGGCGCACGAGAAGGGCACCTTCGAGAACATTGCCAAATTCCGGTCGCAGGCCATGCAAGCCACCGGTCCGGCCGACAAAGCGGCGGCTGAGAACCAGCTTACCGGCGCGCTGAAGAGTTTGTTCGCGGTGGCGGAAAATTATCCTGAACTCAAGGCTTCGGAGCAATTCACGCAACTGCAGGGATCGCTGAGCCAGACGGAGGATTCGATTCAGAATTCGCGGCGCTATTACAACGCAGTGGTCCGCGACCTGAACACGAAGATTCAATCGTTCCCGACCAATATTCTCGCTGGGATGTTCAACTTTACGCCGCGGCAGTTCTTTGAGACCACAGATGCCGACCGCGAACCGGTGCAGGTGAAGTTCTGAGGATTGAATCATTGACTCATTGAGCGATTGAGTCATTGGGGAATTGAGTGATTTGAAGATTCCTAGGAAGATTTTTCTCGTATCTCTTGCGCTGGTCTTCTGCTGTGTTTTCGCCGCCTCGGCGCAGGCGAAATCCTGGCGGGTTTCCGACTTTCAGGACAGGATTACTGTCGCGGGCGATGGCACTGCGGAGGTCACCGAGCGCATCACGCTGGAGTTTGTCGGCGAGTGGCACGGGATTCATCGCACCATTCCGATCGAATACCCCGGGCCGGACGGCACGAACTACGAACTCTTCCTCAAGGTCACCAGCGTCAGCGACGGAGCAGGCGGCGTTCTGAAGTATGACTCTTCCGTTTCCAACGGCACGCGAGATCTTAAAATTTATATTCCCGACGCGGTCGATGCGACGCGCACGGTTGAGATTGTTTACAACGTGCGCAACGGCACGCGTTTCTTCGACAGTCACGACGAGTTCTATTGGAACGTCACCGGGAACGACTGGCCGGTGCCGATCGAGCATGCTGCGGCGACGGTGCGCTTTCCCGGCAACGCTGCGGGGTCGCTGAGCGCGCAAGCGTTTACCGGTGTGTACGGGTCGCAGGAACGCGACGCCAGCGCCAAGGTCGCGGGTGCGGAGACTCTGTTTGAGACCAATAATCCGCTGCCCATGCGCGGTGGGTTGACCATCGACGTCTATATTCCGAAGGGCATTTTGAAAGAGCCCAGCGCGCTGACTAAGTTTTTCTGGTTCATTGGCGGAAATCCGATTTTGTTTTTGCCGCTGGTCACTTTGGCGGGAATGTTTTCGTTGTGGTGGGTAAAGGGGCGCGATCCCGACCCCGGGATGTCGGTCGCTCCGATGTACGAACCGCCAGCGGGGATTTCTCCGGCGGAAGCGGGCACGCTGCTCGACGATTCGATTCACCCGCGCGACATTACGTCGACCATCGTCGATCTGGCGGTGCGGGGATATATCAAGATCGAAGAGACGGCCGATAAAGGACTGGTGTTCACGCACAAAGATTATGTTTTCCATCTGCTGAAGCCGATGGCGCAGTGGAACGACGCCGGGCTGGCGCCGCACGAACGCGTGATGCTGGAGAATGTGTTTCAGGGCGGCGAAGAGACACGGCTCTCGAGCCTAAAGAACCGCTTCTACACGGCCGTTCCGATCATTCGCCAGGACATTATGGCGGCGCTGAAGAACAAGGGTATCTACCTGCTCGATCCGGAGTCGGCGAACGGATACAGTGTGGTGGCGGCAATTGCGATTGTGGCTCCGTTTGGAATTATGTCAGTATCTGGGCTGGGCGAATTTTTTCAACTCGATTCCCCTCTTGGTTGTGTGCCTGCTGTTGTCGGCTGTCATCTGGTGGCTGTTTGCGCGGGTGATGAGTGCGAAGACGGTCAAGGGAGCGCGTGTCCATATTGCGGTGCTCGGCTTCCAGGAATTTATGAATCGTGTCGATGGAGAGCGGCTCAAGCAAATGCCTCCGACCACGTTCGAGAAATTTCTGCCGTACGCGATGGCGCTGGGCGTGGAGCATCACTGGGCGCAGGCGTTTGCCGGGATCGTCAAAGATCCGCCGCAATGGTATGTGGGGCCGGGCGGAGTTTATCCAGTGTTCAATCCGATTTTCTTTTCCAGTTCCATGAACAGCATGGCGTCGGATATGCACCAGGTATTCGTGTCGGCGCCGCGCGCGAGTTCGACCGGGTCTGGCTTTGGCGGAGGAGGATTCGGTGGTGGCGGCGGAGGGTTCTCGGGCGGCGGATTTGGCGGTGGAGGGGGCAGCGCGTTCTAGGGGATCTATGAGGCGTTTCGTATTCACTTTCCTGCTCGCGCTGACGTCTGCGGATTTGTGCGCGCAACAAAGCGAACCCGCGCCGCCTTCGTTAACTGTGCGATCAACACTGGTGATGGTTCCGGTGCTGGTGACGAGCAAGGCTGGAAGCGTCGTTTTTGAACTCACGGCCGACGATTTCCTGGTTACCGATAACGGCGTGCGGCAGAAGGTTACACTCGATCCGGAAACCGATTCGCAACCGCTGGCTTTGGCGATTGTGGTCGAAACCGGCGGCGCCGGCGCGGGCCACCTGAAGGACTACCAGCAACTGGATTCCATGCTCGACGCGTTGATCGGAAACGTCGAGCATCGCGTGGCCCTAGTCGGCTTCGACAGCGTGCCGCATCTGCTGGTGCCTTTCACACCCACAACGGCCGATGTCTCCCATGAGCTCGCCAGCCTGAGCGGAGGCGATCGTTCTTCGGTGGATCCGGGTGCAGCGATCCTGGATTCAGTGGCGTTCGCGGTGGCGCAGCTGCGGACACAGCCGGGAAACTACCGGCGGGCGATCTTGCTGCTCAGCGAAACCATCGACCAGGGCAGCACGACAACGCTTAGCGAGGCGCTACGACTCATCAGCGATACCAATACAGCCATGTACAGCTTCGCGTTTTCAAGCACGCGCGCGGCGGTCTCGCACGAGGCATCGAAATTGAATAGTGACACTCCCGGGCCGGCGCATGGATGCTTCAGTCGCCAGGGCGCCGATCCGGAGTATGAGGGCCACTACAGCAAACAGGTGCTCGACTGCATCAGCCAGTTAGCGCCGCCGGTGCGGCTGGCCACCATGACTTTTCTGGCGGCACGGAATGCGCTGCGCAACAAGACCGCTGAATCCATTGCGGACCTGGCTGGGGGCGAGTTCTTTCGCTTCCACAATGCCAGAGACCTGAAGGCGAATCTGATTACGGTGTCCAACGATGTGCCGAACTATTACGTGCTGAGCTTTCGGCCGACTTCGCTTTCGCCCGGACTGCACGCGCTGCATGTGGAGACTAAGGATCGGCCTCACCTGGTGGTCAAGGCGCGGCGCGAGTACTGGATCGACGACGATTCGGCGCACTAAGCACCGAGGGGCATTTCCTTCGACAACAGCAGGACAATGCGGGCGCGCCAGAATTGTGTATCCTGCCGGCGTCTCGGATTCGTATACTTCCTCATCTAGATTCTGGACCGACTTTCATTGACTAGGGTTCACGCGGGGAGCGTTGATTCGGGGGAGCAGGCTATGGGGGCGGTCGCGGGAGCGCGCAAGCGCTTCACCTTGATTCTGATCAAGCCATCGCACTACGACGATGACGGCTACGTCATTCAGTGGCTGCGGTCGGCCATTCCGTCGAATACGCTGGCGGTGATCAACGGGCTGGCGCTCGACTGCAAGGAGCGGCGGGTGCTCGGGGATGACGTTGACATTGTCATCAAAGCGCTCGACGAGACGAATACGCATATCCGCCCTGCAGCGTATTGCGCGTGAACTGGGCAATGAAGCCGGGACTGGTGGCGCTGATCGGCGTGCAGTCGAATCAATTTCCGCGAGCCATGGATATTGCACGGCCGCTGCGCGCGGCGGGCGTGCAGGTTTGCATTGGCGGCTTTCATGTTTCGGGATGCCTGTCGATGCTGCCGGAACTTCCGCCGGAATTGAAAGATGCGATGGATCTCGGCATCTCTTTATTCGCGGGAGAAGCGGAGGGACGGTTCGAAGAAGTTCTGGTTGATGCGTGGCACCGCCGGCTGAAGCCGCTCTACAACTACATGGCCGACCTGCCTTCGCTCGACGGCGTCCCTATGCCGATTCTTCCGGCGACGCGCGTCAAGCGCACCGGCGGGAAGATCACGACGTTCGATGCGGGGCGTGGCTGCCCGTTTTTGTGCTCATTCTGCACCATCATCAACGTGCAAGGGCGGAAATCGCGGCGGCGCTCGGTGGATGACATTGAACAGATTATCCGGCGCAATCTGGCGCAGGGCATCAACCGCTTTTTTATTACCGACGACAATTTCGCGCGCAACACGGATTGGGAGATTGTTTTCGACCGGCTGATTGCCATGCGCGAAGGCGAGAGGCTCAACATCAAGTTTGTGATTCAGGTGGATACGATGTGCCACCGCTTGCCGCATTTCATCGAGAAGGCGGGACGCGCGGGCGTGGCGCGGGTGTTCATCGGGCTCGAGAGCATTAATCCGGACGCGCTGCTGGGCGCGCGAAAAAAACAGAACAAAGTCGCCGAGTACCGCAAGATGCTGCTGGAGTGGAAGAAGGCTGGGGTCACGGTGTTTGCGGGCTACATCATCGGATTCCCGTCGGACACGCCGGAATCCGTGATGCGCGACATCGAGACCATTCAGCGCGAGTTGCCCATCGACTTACTTGAGCCGCATTGCCTGACGCCACTGCCGGGCTCGGAGGATCATCAGAAGCTGCACAAGGCGGGCGCGTATCTCGACCCCGATCTAAATAAGTACGACCTGGAACATGTGACCGCGGCGCATTCCACCATGACGGCGGAGCAGTGGCAGAAGCTGTATCACGATGCGTGGACGGCTTACTATTCGCCGGAGCATCTGGAGACCGTGATGCGGCGCTCGGTGGCGACCAACAGCAATGCCGGGAACATGACATTTCTGCTGCTGTGGTATTACACCTGCGTAAAGCTGGAAAAGATTGATCCGCTGGAAGGCGGCTACCTGCGGAGAAAATACCGCAAGGACCGGCGGCCGACCTTGCCGGTGGAGAGCCCGTTTGTTTTTTATCCGCGGTATTTACTTGACCTGGTGATGAAGCACATTACGCTGGCGAGGCTGGTGTGGCGCTATGGGAAGTTGCGGCGGCAGCTAAAACGCGATCCTGCCGCGCGAAGTTATACGGATTTGGCGTTGACTCCCGTCACGGATGATGATTCGGAGGAGTTCGTGACCAGCGGGCACCATCATGCCAAGGCGGCGTTGGTTACGTTGGCGTGAAACATCCCCACCCTTCGGCAAGCTCAGGGCGAGCTTTCTCGCGCGAAGAACGCGCGAGAAATGGGGCACCCGCGGCCGCGTGAGAACTCCCAAGAATTTCTGGCGTCAATTCTAGATGATAGGGATCCTTCGACTGCGTTTTCGTCCGCTTCGCGGACGAAAACTTCGCTCAGGATGACATGGGATTTGGGATGCGTTGTAAGAAGAAAACGGGCCGCGAAGCGATCGCGGCCCGGTTCATTTCTGGGCTGGTTTTATTGTTCGCCGACGGAGACGCTGCTGCCCCACATGGCGTTGCTTCCCCACATCGCATTACTTCCCCACATGGCGTTTGAACCCCACATCGCATTGCTGCCCCACATGGCGTTGGAACCCCACATGGCATTGCTTCCCCACATCGCGTTACTTCCCCAGAGAGCGGTGCTGGCGTTCGCTGAGCCCGCGGTTAGCACCGGCGAGGACGTGCCGGTTACGAATTGCGAGCCTCCCCACACGGTCGCGTAGGACCAGGTGGAAGAAGTGTTCCAGACGGAGGACCGGTTCGAGCTCAGAGCGACGGTGTCAGAGGTGCCGTTGAACGTCGCTACCGGAGACATCGCCGAGCCCCGGGCAACATCTGTGCTATTGAGGGCAGCTTCGGCATCGACGTAGCCGGCGCCGACCGTGAATACATCGTCCTGGTCAGTGTAGGTGATGCCCGTTGTCGGATCGGTGGTGCTGCTAAAGGCCGGAAGCGATTTCCACGCCGTCTTCATCAAGCGGGCCTTCACCTGATCTGGATTCAGGCTCGGACTTTTCTGCAACAGATCGGCGACGACTCCGCTGACTACGCCGGTCGCCATGCTGGTGCCGCTCAGCGTAAAGTAACTGGACGACGAGGCGCTGTTTCCGCCGTTGATGTAGAAGCTGTTCGGAACCTGATTGCCGGGATACTCGTTATAGAGCGTGGAGTTGGGAGCCTCGAGCGAGACCAGCAGGTTGCCGGGGGCGACGAGGTCAGGCTTGGTTACGGCGTCGATGGCGGTCGGTCCTTTCGAACTGTAGCTGGCCATCACATCGTCGTTGCGGGTGGGCGTGCCCATCGTTTTCATCGCGCCGACGGTAATCACGTAGGGATCGTTGCCGGGCGAGGTGATGGTGCCGTAGCCGTCGGTGCCCTGATAGCGTCCGTTGTTGCCGGCGGCGACCACGACTACGATGCCGTTCTTCCACGCGGCTTCTACGGCCTGGCAGACCGGGTCCAGCGTGTAGCTCTCGTACACGGGACGTCCCAGAGAAAGATTGAGCACCCGAATGTTGAACAGCGGCTTCAAAGAGATGGCGGTACTGATGGCGGCAATCACGCTGCTGTCGGTACCTTCGCCGTTCTGGTCGAGCACGCGCAGGTTGATGATGTTGGCCTGCGGAGCGATGCCTTCAAATGTGCGCGAGTATTTTGAGCCTTTCGAGCTGGAGCCATTGCCTGCGATCAGGCCGGCGATGTGCGTGCCGTGGCCGTATTGATCGCTGGCGCTGGAGTTGCCTGAAACGAAACTCTGGTTCCAGACCACGCGGGATAATCCCAGGAATCCGCCGTTCAAATCGGGATGGCTGCTCACTCCGCTATCAATCAACGCGACGCCAATCCCGGCGCCGGTATAGCCCGACTGCCAGGCGGAGAAGGCGTTTACGGCGGGCGCAGCGTTGCTGAGGTTGGGCGCCATGGTGCGATCCAGGCTGATGTAGACGACATTCGACTGGTTCGAGAGGCTAAGAATGCCATTCCCGTCTAGAAGGGCGGCTACACCATTGACTAACGGCAAATCTGAAAGAATTGTGCCGCCCAGTTTGGTAATGTCGTTCACCAGGCAATCCACCAAACCAAGCAGGCCGCTGCAGTTCACCTGGGTTCCCGGGCGTATATTGCACGATGACGTGCGCTTGCTGGCCCGCCGGAAGGGCCTGCAAGTCCGGCGATATTTTGGTATTGTCGGCGTGCGCTCTTAACGTCAACGTCGCTATCAACAGCAGAAGCAGGAACTTCTTCATATCCCCCCACTTAATGCGCCCCACAGGCGCGTAACCAGACATCAAGTGACTCTAGATGTGCAGGTTGCGTTCCAATACGGGACAATATTCCCTTTACTTGTCAATGACTTAGGGGCGATCAATACGACTGTTGGGGGCACTTTGTCCCACCGCCCCTGAGGTTGGGACAACTTGGCCCGTCCAGTGGGAAAGCTCTGAACTGAAATGATTGATGTGTCAGGAGGAAACCAAGGTAATCGCGGGACTGCGTTTTGGGCGGACAGAGGCCTCTAATTCGTTGAAAATTTAAGCATTTCCTCATGTCCTGGACGCGGTCCATTGGCGCTCGTGTGTTCATTGCCGGGATCACCCTGGCGGCATGCTTATGCCTTGGGTTCGCGTTCTCGCACTGGCAGTCGCACGATCCTGTCAAATTCGTTTGCTATCTGATTGCAGCCCTGCTGGCCTCGTCGCTGAAGGTGACGCTGCCGGGCATCGACGGAACGCTGTCGGTCAACTTCCTGTTTACGCTGTTGGGAATCCTGGAATTGAGCCTGCCGGAGACGCTGCTGATCGTGCTGGCCTGCACGTTGGGTCAGGCGTACTGGAAGCCGGCGCGGCAAGTGAAGACCGTGCATCTGGTCTTCAACTGGGCACAGCTGACGGTTTCGAGCGCCCTGGCATACGGCGCATACGCGCTGGTCGCGACGCGTGTGCTGCATGGGCCCGGGCCGCTGGCACTGCTGGCAGCCGCTGTGACTCACTTCAGCTGCAATACGGCCGCGATGGCGACCATTATCGGGCTGACCGAGGATAAGCCCGTCACAAAAGTGTGGACGGACACTTATCTCTGGTCGTTCCCGTACTACATGGTGGGAGCGGCGACGGCGGGCCTGGTTCACTTCCTGAACGGGCATATCGGATGGCAGTCGTCACTGCTGGTTCTGCCGCCGATTTATTTGATGTACCGCTCCTATCGTCTTTATCTCGGCAAGCTTGAGACCGAAAAGAAGCACGCCGAGCAGGTCTCGAATCTGCACCTGCGGACAATTGAGGCGCTCGCCCTGGCCATCGAGGCCAAAGATGAAACGACCGGCGAGCACCTGCAGCGCGTGCGGGTCTACGCGATGGAACTGGCCAAGGAATTGGGCCTGAGCGAGGATGAAACGGAAGCGCTGCGAGCGGCGTCGGTGCTGCACGACATTGGGAAACTGGCCGTGCCGGAGCACATTATTTCGAAGCCCGGGAAACTGACGCCGGAAGAATTCGAGAAGATGAAGATCCATCCCATTGTCGGGGCGGAGATTCTTGAACAGGTCGATTTTCCGTATCCGGTAGTGCCCATTGTGCGCGCGCACCATGAGAAATGGGATGGCAGTGGATATCCGAATGGACTGGCAGGAGAAGCGATTCCGATCGGGGCGCGGATTCTCGCGGCGGTCGACTGTCTCGATGCGCTGGCGTCGGATCGGCAATACCGCAAGGCGCTGCCTCTGAACGAGGCTATGGCTAAGGTGGTGGCGGATGCGGGAAAGAGCTTCGATCCGAAGGTGGTTGAGATTTTGCATCGGCGTTACATCGAACTGGAGAAACTGGCGAACGCGCAGCCGCTGCAGGCTCCGCCGAAACTGTCGACCGACGTTAAGGTGGAGCGGGGATCGGCGCCAGCGGCGGGATTCGCGAAATCTGCGGAACCTGTCGCAGGGGTCGCTGCAGGGGCTGATGATTCAGCGACGCTGATTTCTTCCGCACGGAAACAAGGTCAGGAGATCTTCGACCTTAGCAGGCAACCCGGTGTTGGCTTGAGTACGGAAGACGTTCTTTCGCTGCTGTCAGTACGATTACGGCGGCTGGTGCCGCACGACTCGATGGCCGTTTATTGCCTCAAGAATGGCGTGCTGGTTCCGGAATTTGTGAGCGGAGAAAACTTCCGGCTATTTTCGTCGTTGAGAATTCCACTGGGCGAGGGCCTGTCGGGATGGGTAGCGCAGAATCATAAGGCGATCGTGAACGGCAATCCATCGGTTGAACCGGGATACTTGAACGATCCCACCAAGTACAGCACGCTGCGCTCGGCGCTGGCGGTCCCGATCGAAGGAACCGGCGGCCTGGCCGCAGTGCTCGCGCTTTATCGCGCGGGGCAAGACGCGTTCACCGCCGATGACCTTTGCGTTGTCGAGGCGATGGGAGCGGGAGTGGGAGCGGCGATCGAGGGTGGTAAAGCTGCTGGAGTCGCCGCCGGCTCGGTGTGAGAGGCGGTTCTTACGATTCGGCGGTCAAAGGCTTAAACACAAGGCCTTAAAGATTTTGTCCTTCTGGTGAAGATTTTCTCTCTCCCGCACTATTCCATTTCGAAGCTCACGTACATCAGCCCACCGTCGCGTTCGACCTGCAGCACGACTGGATCGCCTATCTTCACTGCGCGGACCGCGGCGCGCAGCGCGTCCACGGAGTCGATAGGCGTTAGGTTCACCTGGTGGATGATGTCGCCAGCTTGTAGTCCAGTGTCGGGCGTGATCAGGTCCGCGGCACGGCCGACCACGACTACTCCCGACGGAATTCGCACCGATCCCAGGCGCGAGCGCAGGTCGGCGGTGAGATCGATGGCGAGAACACCCAAATGCTGAATCAGGCTGTTTTCGGGGTTGACCGCATCGAGAAGTTCGTCCATGTGATCGCGATGCTCAATCGCCGGGACGTAGAGAGTCTTCCGTTCGGTACCACGCAAAATCTCGAGCTTCACAACCTGGTCGAGCCGGTGCAAGTAAAGCGCTGCCGAAAGCGACGGCAGAGTTTCGATGCGGCGGTCGTCGCGGTGAGAATAATGTCCTGAATCTGCAACCCTGCGGCAGCGGCGGGACCGTCGGGGGTCACGTCGACAACTACGACTCCCCAGTGCTGCGAAAGGTGCAGGCCATCGGCCAGGGTGGGCGTGATCTCCTGCGCGACGGCGCCAATTTCGACGCGATGCACGTGTCCGTGCGCGCGCAGGCTGCGATAGACGAAATCGACGATGCGCGCCGGAATGGCGAAGCCCAATCCTTCGCTGCCTCCGCCTTGCGACAGGATGAAAGTGTTGATGCCGAGCGCCGCCCCGTTCATATCCACCAGCGGGCCGCCGCTGTTACCGGGATTGATCGGAGCGTCGGTTTGAAGATAGGTGAGCGGTTTGCTGGAATCCGCCTGGCGCGCGAGTGCGCTGACCACGCCCATGGTGACGGAGTTCTGCAGGCCCTCGGGGCTGCCGATGGCGAAGACGAGTTGTCCGACGTGAGGTGGCTGCCGGCTTCCGAGTTGGAGAGTCGGCAAGTCGGTCTCGTCAATCTTGAGGAGCGCGAGATCCGTTTCCTTGTGCTGACCGAGAAGTCGCGCTTCGAGAATGCGGCGCTTCCCGATCGGCGCCTGGCCAAACGAGTCTCCCATAGGAAGCGGCAGGGCTACCCGAATGCGCTGCGCGCCTTCAACTACATGGGCGTTGGTCATGATGTAGCCGTTGGAGTCGACGATGACTCCCGAACCGACCGCATGCTGGCGAACGATAAACGCGGCCTGGGAGCGGTCGGACTCGGTGAGGGGCCCGTATCCGGTGACGAGAATCTGTACGACTGCGGGGGAAACGCGAGCCGCCAGATTCTCCAGATCACGATTCAATTCAAGCAGCGTATTGGGCGGCTCCGCGGGCTTCGTCTCGACTGCGGCGGGGCCGGCTTTTTTCTGCGAGGCCGCCTGCTCAACCGGCTTCTGGCCGGGCGCTTGCGCCTGGGAGGCGACGAGGGCCGCAAAGACAAAGAGAAAGAGAAGAAGAAAAAACAGGATGCGCAGGAATCGGGACTGCGCGCGCCCACTGGTCAATGACGGTTTCGCCATACGAATACCTCGCCTGGGATTATTTCGAGAAGGCCTGAACAAAACACTACCACGCGCGCATTAGGGCTTGCTCTGAACGTCGGTCAAGCTCGCCGCACCGGCAGACTGCAGTGACCGGGAGCTGGGGGGAACCTAGTTGCTACCGGTAACTAACGGGTTATCAGGCTTTTACGCGGGTGCCTTTCGTGATATAACCCACCCTGAGCACAAAAGTGGGCCGTTGCCCGCCAGGAGCTTGGTTTGACGACGTTGGCCGCATTCGCAGACCCGAAGCAAAGCACAGGCCAGCATGGAGGAGGTACCGTGGGCGAAGAAGCACGGACCGGAAAACGGTTTCCGCTGGAATTGCCGATCAAGATCCATAAGGGCGATACGGGCGCAGACTCCAAGGGAGTGACCGGAAATCTGAGCGCGGCGGGCGTGTACATCCGCGCCGATGCCTCAATGGAGATTGGTTCACCCGTGGAATTTGAAATCACGCTGCCTCCGGAAATGACGGGCGGTCAGGAGAATGTGACCATCCAGTGCAAGGGGCGAGTGGTACGCGCCGACGAAACCGGCGAAGGCGGCGAAGGCCGCGGCGTGGCCTGCGTGATCGACTCATACGAGTTCGTCAGGAACTAGGCGAAACTCCTAACTTTTTTCAAGCGGATTTTTCTGGGAGCGTTGACAACATGCTCAAACTGATTCTGGCCGATAACCAGGCGATCTTCCGGGCGGGCATCGCCAAAGTGCTCGCGGTGGAAGATGAGATGCGAATAGTGGCCCAGGCCCAGACGCCCGAACAGATGTTCATGGCGTTGGACAAGTTTCGCGCCGCGGTGCTGGTAGTGGCGGCGGGATTCCACAACGACTTTGCCGCGATCGTGGTGGCTGCGAACAAAGCCAAGACGCGTGTGATCGTGCTGGCCGATACCGGCGAGAGCGCACAGCGCCACATGACCAACGGCGCGCATGGCGTGGTCTACCGCAACGTGACCAGCGCGGCGCTGGTGGATTGCGTGCGCAAGGTGGCGCGCGGCGAAACCTGGGTGCAGGACGTTGCCGTACCCAGCGAACTCACCGAGAACGATATGGTCGGATTGCGAGTGCGCGACCGACTCACTGCGAAAGAACTGCGGATCGTCGCTCTGATTGTGCAGGGCTACAAGAATAAAGAAATCGCCTCACAACTGGGCACGACCGAGCAGGTCATCAAGAACTATCTGCGCAATGTGTATGACAAGATCGGCGTGTCGGACCGGCTGGAATTGGCGCTGTTCACCATCCACCACCGCATTCTGAACGAGGCCGCAGCCGCGACCGCGACCGGAACGGTTCCGCAACCGCCGGCGGGAGTTGCACAGTAACGTTAGATGTTGTTGAATGAGGCCGCCTGCGGGCGGCCTTTTCTTTTGTTTGCAGGCCGCATCGTCAACGTTATCCGAGGCATCTACCGCTTATGGAATTTCGAACGCTGGGACACTCTGGACTGAAAGTACCGGTGCTGAGTTTTGGCACGGGAACGTTTGGTGGTGGCAACGAATTTTTCAAAGAGTGGGGCGCGAGCGACGTGGCCGAGGCGACTCGTCTCGTAGACATCTGCCTCGATGCCGGCGTGAATCTTTTCGATACTGCCGATATTTATTCCGACGGACTTTCCGAGACGATTCTCGGGAAAGCGATCGCTGGACGGCGCGACAAAGTTCTGGTCTCCACCAAAGCGACCTTCCGCATGGGGCCGGGACCGAACGATCTGGGATCGTCGCGACATCACTTGATTCAGGCCTGCGAAGCCAGCCTGCGCAGGCTGGGAACCGACTACATTGACATCTATCACCTGCACGGGTTTGACGCGCTCACGCCGGTCGAGGAAGTTCTGAGCACGCTGAACAGTCTGGTGACGAGCGGAAAAGTGAGATACATTGCGTGCTCGAACTTTTCCGGCTGGCACCTGATGAAGTCGCTCGCCGCTTCGGACCGCTACGGTTGGGCGCGCTACGTTGGCCATCAGGTCTATTACTCGCTCATCAGCCGCGAATACGAATGGGAACTGATGCCGCTGGCGCTCGATCAGGGAGTGGGCGCGCTGATCTGGAGTCCGCTGGGTTGGGGACGGCTTACGGGGAAGGTCCGGCGCGGGCAGTCGTTGCCGACGGTGAGCCGACTGCATAAGACCGGAGACATGGGGCCGCCGATTGCTAACGAACATCTTTATAAAGTTGTGGACGCGCTGGACAAAGTCGCCAAGGAAACGGGAAAGAGCGTGCCGCAGATCGCACTCAACTGGCTGCTGCAACGGCCGTCGGTGTCGACCATAATTTTTGGCGCGCGCAATGAAGAACAGTTGCGGCAGAACCTGGAAGCTACGGGATGGACCTTATCGGCGGAGCAGGTTGCCAAGTTGGACGCCGCCAGCGCCGTGACGCCGATCTATCCCTACTGGCACCAGTGGCAGTTCACGGAGAGGAATCCGTTGCCGGTCGCGCAAGCGAAACTGTAGCGTCGCCGTCCCGGCGGCTGTCGTGGCCACGTCTCGCCGCCGCGGGGCCGAGACGCTCTCGCGATAGCCAGCAAGGATGCTGGCGCTACGATTTCTAAACGATTTTTTCTCCGACGACTTTCGCTTGCGTGAACAGGTAAAGATAATCCGGCCCGCCGGATTTGGAATCGGTGCCCGACATGTTGAATCCGCCGAAGGGATGCGCGCCGACCATCGCACCCGTGCACTTGCGGTTGATATACAAGTTGCCGACGTGAAATTCGCGGATGGCACGGTCGATCTTATCCCGTGACTTCGTGTAGATGGCGCCTGTCAGTCCAAACTCGGTGTCGTTGGCGATTTCGAGCGCGTGGTCAAAGCCGTGGGCTTTAATCACGGCCAGCACCGGGCCGAAGATTTCTTCTTGTTCGAGTTTTGATTTCGGCGCGATATCGGCGATTACGGTGGGCTGGATGAAGTAGCCTTCGCCGGGAGCGCGCTCGCCGCCGGTGATCAGGCGTCCATCTTTCTTGCCCTGTTCGATGTATTCGAGAATCGTTTTCATCGAGCCTTCGTTGATCACCGCGCCCATGGCGGCATTCTCGGCAACATCGCCGATCTGAATTTTTTCCACGCGGGCTTTCAGTTGCTCGAGGAACTTGTCATAGACGCGTTCGTCGACAATGGCGCGCGAACAGGCTGAACACTTTTGGCCCTGAAACCCGAAAGCCGCCTGCGCAACGCCTTCGACGGCAGAATCGATGTCGGCGTCGGCGTCGACGATGATTGCGTCTTTGCCGCCCATCTCAAGAATGGTCCGCTTGATCCAGATTTGTCCGGGAGCCTGCGTGGCCGCGACTTTATTGATGTGCAGTCCAACTTCGCGCGATCCGGTGAAGGCGATGTAGCGCGTCTTGGGATGCGCCACGACCGCGTCGCCGAAACTAGCGCCTGCGCCGGGGCAGAAATTCACCACGCCCTCGGGCATCCCAGCTTCTTCCAGCAATTCCATAAATCTTGCGGCGATGGTGGGCGAATCGCTCGACGGCTTCAGGATGACCGTGTTGCCGCTGACGATGGAGGCCAGCGTCATCCCGGCCATAATGGCGCAGGGAAAATTCCACGGCGGGATCACTGCGCCCACGCCGAGGGGAATGTAGTGCAAGGTATCGTGTTCGCCGGGAAGCTGGATCGGCGTCTGCGCCTTAGCGAAACGCAGCGCTTCGCGCGCGTAGAACTCGCAGAAGTCGATGGTCTCGGAAATATCGGCGTCGGCCTCGGCCCAGTTCTTGCTGACTTCAAACACCAGCCAAGCCATAAATTCCATTTTGCGCTGGCGGAGCAGATCGCTGACCCGGAACAAGAGCCCGGCGCGTTCTTCGACGGTGGTGCGGCTCCAGGATTCGAATGCTGCGAGCGCAGACTGCATGGCCGGCTCCACGTGGTCCCGGCCCGCCTTCTGATGGATACCGACAATCTGCGACGGCTGTGACGGATTCAGTGACTTGATCTTCTCGGCAGTCTTGACCCGCTTGCCGCCGATGATCAGGTCATATTCACGGCCCAACTGTCCGCGAACCTTGGCGACGGCGGAGCGCATGCGGCGCGCGTTGTCTTCGTGGCGGAAATCGTAGAACGGCTCAGTGACGAATGGACCGTGATGCGAACTGGTGTGCGGCCGGACGGGGGCTTCGAGCGTTGCCATGGACGTAATCCTTTCGAATCTTGGTGTTCAAGACCGGGAACCCGGATAGTAGGACTCCAGCTATTTTACACCCGGTTTGACAGGGCAATCTGGCCGCGGGACTTGCAGAAAGGTATAGACTGCGCGGAGCGGGCGGACGACATTGCTGCGGAAACGTAGAAAACGAGAACTCCTCGCCGAGGCGTGCCTCTCGGCCTTGGCACTGGCCTTGATTCTTGGCTGGAACGCTTGCTCCAGCGCAGGCTCTCCCACGAATTCTGGCCCTCCGCCACCGCCAGCAGCCTTGGGCGGTTCCGACTACGGCTGGTATCACCTGGATCCGCCGTGCAGCCGAGAACCTTACGGCGTTGTCTACAACTACGACACCGCGACCGCAATAATTAACTCTCAGTTGCAGCAGATGTTCACCAACGGCCAGCGGCGGCTGCGCATCCCGATTTATTTCGCTCGCGGCATCGACTCCGGCACGATCATGGACTCGACCGGAGGCAACCTCGCTCCACGCTTTCAAGCCAACCTTGCAAATCTGTTGGCGGCGATCAAAGCGACGGGATTCGTCGAGGTCGAAGTCAGCTTTCATCCGCAGAGCAACAATAATCCAATCGGATGGACGAATTTCAGCGATGACTATTTCCAGGAGAATTGGGCGCTCATTCAGAATCTCCGCCCCATCATTGCGGCCGCAGGAATTTCTTATCACCTCGACCTGATGAACGAAGCCATCCCTCCGCCGGGATATGCGCCGCTGCTGCAGTATGCCCAGATGCTGTGGAACAATTACGTGGCGATGTTCGGCAGCAGCGACACGCTCGGCTTTTCGATCATCGCCGACGCGGCCCATGTGGCGCAGGTCAGCATGGTGTATGGACCGAGTGCATACGGCAATCAAGGATCGCCGCAACTGTTCGACGTTCACATCTATGACGAGACCGGGAGCAGCTTCGCCACTGCGTTCAGCGGGCTGAGCAGCCAGGGATATCAAGGCGTCCCATGGATCATCGGGGAAGCGTTTTACAATGACGCCGCCGAGGCGGCGGCGTTACGCCAGGAGATTAACAGCACCGGGCAGACCGTGCTCTACCTGACGCAGTGGCCGGTCACCGCCGACCGGACTTGCAGTCCGGATGTGAACGTGGCCCCGCCGGCGGATTTTTCAAATTACCAGGCGCAGCACTTCTAGGCTCTTCAGGTCAGAGCAGGATCGCATCACGCCTCATCACTCGCGTTCCACACGTACAAGAAGGTGGCGTCGCTGGCCGTGGCGACATTGCGGTCGCCTTTGTGGATGGCGCGATTCAGGGCAGACCGCACTTTTTCCTTGCTCTCCGCCAGTTCCGCCAGCGGCACTTTGAGCGCGCTGCCCGCCGGCAACTGATCCAGATCGGAAAGGATTTTTGTGACCACCTGCTTGTGCTTGCCGTTGCGGCCTTGCGGAACATCCAACTGGGCCATGGTTTTGAAGTTCATTGGGCTCTTACTGCTTCGGGCGGCCATCGCATCCTCCGTGAGCGATATATCGTTAACCGAACGTAAAATAATCATAACATGCCGTAACGAGGTCTGCAAGTACACATACGATTCGCAAAACGACGGTTCCATTCCGCGTCGCTCGACAAGTCTCCGTTATTCAAAAGGCTGCCACGGGGCGTTAAATGGCTGGTTTTTCGCCCGCTAATCGCGGGATTTTGCCGCGCAAAAGATATGCCCCGTAGGCAGCGGACCCTGTTAGCGTTTTGGGTGGTGGTGGAGGAGCAAGCCGCTATGGGGAAAGCAGAAACCTACTTCGAGCAGATCCCGGTACGGGAAGTGAAGCGCAGGGTGAAGGATATTGATATCAGCCTCCCGCTAAACCGGGAGACAGATTCCGAGACTCGTGACAGTTCCAAACTCATTCTTCACTGCAACCTCTGTCGCAAACCGGTCCCGGTTGAAACCGCCAAGACCGACGGCTACGGACAGGCGATCCACGAAGAGTGCTACCTGTTCAGCGTGACAGACAAAGCGACTCCGTCGCGGACGCGCCGCGCGCAGCTGTAAAGCTAGCCGACAACCTGGCTCCAAACGGGCAACCCGCTCCGGACCTCCAACGGAGGGTGGTTCCGCGCCAACCGCTATCCTACCGAATCGTCATCCCGGTAGCCGGGGCTTGGCTTCTGTTCTCCTCGCATCACCTTTCGTCGTCTCATCTCTTGGCCGCATCATCCTCGGTCACGGCGACTTTTTCCCCGCTGCTTCTGGCCGGTCAATTCTGTGACTCCATCAATTCTCTTATCCCATCACCGGATGCAGGGTGTTAGACTCGAACGTTTTCGCGTGAGGCAGGGCTATGAACATGCAACGAATCGGAGTGATCGGCGCGGGCACCATGGGCAACGGGATCGCGCACGTGATCGCGCGCGGCGGATTCACTGTGGTGCTGTGCGACGTGGAACAGCGGTTTCTGGATCGCGGACTCGAAACCATTGGCAAGAATCTTGACCGCGAAGTGGCGAAGAACAAGATCACTGCCGACGACAAGGCCGCGACATTGAAGCGTATCCAAACGGCTACGGATTACGCGAAACTTTCCGGTTACGAATTCGTGATCGAAGCGGCTACCGAGAAATTTGAAATCAAGGCAGAAATTTTTCGCGAACTGGAGCGGGTCACCTCGCCGGAAGCAATACTGGCCTCGAACACGTCGTCAATTTCCATCACCCGGCTCGCGGCCGTGACAAACGGCCGGACAAAGTGATCGGCATGCACTTCTTCAATCCCGTGCCGGTGATGAAGCTGGTGGAAGTGATCCGCGGGCTGGCGACTTCGCAGGAAACCTTCGCCACCGTGCGCGAGCTTTCGCTGAAGCTGGAAAAAACTCCGGTCGAGGTAAACGACGCGCCCGGCTTCGTCTCCAACCGCGTGTTGATGCCTCTCCTCAACGAAGCCATGTTCGCGGTGATGGAAGGCGTGGCCACGGCCGAGGCGGTCGACGAAGTGTTCAGACTGGGGATGGCGCATCCCATGGGGCCGCTGACGCTGGCCGATTTCATCGGTCTCGACGTTTGCCTCGACATCATGCGCGTGCTGCACTCTGGCCTGGGCGATCCCAAGTACCGGCCGTGCCCGCTGCTGGTCAAGATGGTCGACGCGGGCTGGCTGGGAAGAAAGAGCGGAAGAGGGTTCTACAAGTACTGACGATTCCGCCATCGCCAATCTGCGGGCGCCGAAGAAATGCTGATCACTACAGAGACACAGAGTCACGGAGAGAATCAAAGCAAGAGTGTTCTGTGACTCTGTGTCTCTGTGGTAAGAAGCTCTCACGGAGTGAATATCTTGGAACAACCTGCCGCCAGACGAGGCGACCTCTGGTTCTACCTGCTGGCCGCGCTCTGCGGCGTGGGTGCGGGATGGGCCGACGTTGCCATTAACGATCTGCTGTTCACGGCCTTGCTGGTATTGTCGGCCTGCATGCTGCTGGGGATGTTGCGGCCGCGCTGGCCATGGCGCTGGGTGCTGGTGGTGGGAGCGTTTATTCCGCTGACTGAGCTCGCGGCTTTTGTGGTCCTTACGGTAAAGCCGACGCGGGCGCAGGTGTTTGGTTCATTTCTCGCTTTTCTACCCGGAATCGCTGGGGCCTACGGTGGATCGGTGATGCGCGCCGTGATCGACAATCTGAAGCAGGGAAAGTAGGAGCGGGCGTCAGGCGGCGGGCGTCAGACCTCGCGCTCCGGTCTCTGCCCTACTTTCATACTTGTGGAGGCGGCCGGTTACCATCGTCTGCGCCGCCAACTAAAGCATCTCTATATTTTGCCGATCAGTCCTCCTCAGTGGAGGGTATTTCCCGATGAAAACGGCGAGGCTTGCGTCACTGGTCATAATCTGTGCTTGCGTCTGTTTATTAGCCAGTTGCAACTCCACACCCAAAGCGGCCGCACCTCCGATCAGTGCGGTGCGTGCCTACAACGGAACGGCGTCGGTGGGGGATTTCTTGACTATCTCCATTGATTCGACGGCTGAGACCATCACCTACAAGAATTACACCAATGGAGAGACTGGCACCGTACCCTATACGGTCAATGGGGACGGAACGTACACCATCGCCGATCCCAACGGCAACCTCCTGTCCGCCTATGAAGTTCCGGGAACCATGCTGATGGTTGAGGCCGAGAATGCCGGTCCGAACCGCGATACGGCAGCGCTGGTCACCGCCATCGAGAGCGCTCCCGCTTCGATCAACACCTTTGCCGGCCGCGGCTTCAATTACCTGCAGTTTCGCACCGCCAGTGGCGGAGTGGAACTGGGGACGGTAACGATCGACGGGCAGGGCAACATTCAGCACGATGGCTACTGGCCCTACGGAGCGCTGCAGCAACCGCAGAATCTCTTCAGCGGCGGCAGCTTCCCCGCTTCCAGCGTGCAGGAAGACGCCTCCGGAAACTTCTTTACCATCACGGAAAGCGGTGGCGCGAACGACATTGTTTTCGGCACGCAGACCGGCTTCTTCGCTGTGGACACGGGAAACGGCACCATTCTAAGCCTGGCCAAGACCGCATCGAAAACTTTTGCTTCATCCAATGCCGGAACTTACACCGCCATTTTTTACGAAAAAGTGAACGCCCAGACTGGCCAGAACAACACCGAGAGCGGAACCCCGGTGGAAGGCAAGGCGACGGTGACAATCGGCAGTAACGGCACAATGACCATCGCCGACAGCCAGAATAATACGTTGGCCGGTGGCACGCTCGCGGCTGTGGCCGATACGTCCTACCTGTACGATGGCACTTCGAATAAACTGTCCGATCCCTGCAATGGCATATTCACCTTTCGCACTACAGCCAACTCGCAGCAGGATGTGTTCGTCTCCTTTCAGGGCAATGCGGTCATCTTCTCCAGCTTCCAGACGGCGTTGCCGCTGGTGAATGGCGGGACGTATACGTACTTCTATGGGGTGGGACTGAAATAGCGGGCGGACGGCAGGCGCTAGGCGGCGGGCGCCGGACCTCGGACGTTCGGACGTTGGCAACCGGGCGGGCCGCAGACTAAGGGCTGCACACTAAGGTCCGAGGTCCGACGCCGGACGCCCGCCGCCCTGCTCCTTGGTATCGGATAACCAAAAAGTTACTCCACCTTCCACAGGACCTGCGAGTATGCTGCGAGCATGGGTGTTTCCGTGTCGATGCTGGCCTCGGGCAGCCGCGGCAACTGCGCGGTGGTGGCCAGCGCGTCGACAAAAATCCTGGTGGACGCCGGCATTTCCTGCCGCGAAACTTTTAAGCGCATGAAAGCGCTGGGGGAAGATCCGCATTCGCTGTCGGCGATTCTCATCACCCACGAGCATTCCGATCACATCTACGGCCTGGCAACGCTGGCCAAAAAACTGCGCATCCCAGTATTTATGACCGGAGCCACCCATCAGGCTTGGGCGCGGGCGCTACGCAACGAAAAAGGCGAGCGGCCACAGCTGGAAAAATTTGAGCCATTCCAGGCTGGGCACGGTTTTCAGGTGGGCGACATTGCCGTCCGGCCATTCACCATTCCACACGATGCGGCTGACCCGGTGGGGTTTACGTTTCGCGCCGAGGGCATCAAGGTGGGCGTGGCCACCGATCTGGGATATTTGCCGGTCAGCGTGCGCGATCATCTGCGGGGCTGCGACGTGCTGGTGATGGAGTCCAATCACGATCTGGAAATGCTGCGGGTGGGGCCGTATCCGTGGTCGGTGAAGCAGCGGGTCATGAGCCGCGTAGGGCATCTTTCGAACGGAGCCCTCGCGGATTTCTTCACCAGCGACTATGATAATAGTGCAACGTTTGTGGTGCTGGCGCATCTCTCTGAGCAGAACAATCATCCGGAAATAGCCCGGAGAGAGGCGGAAAAGGCGCTGGCCACGCGGGGCGGGCTGTTTCAGAACCGCGTGCTTCTGGCGTCGCAGACCGAGGCAATGGAGCCGTTGCGTTTGTAGTTTCGAATTAGGTTGGCTTCTTTGTCTGGTGGATTGAATTGTTCTCCCCCATGAGTCAGCAGTGCATCGATCCCATCGTCGGAAAAATTCTCGCCGGCTGGCGCTATGACATTTCCGGCCTGGCGCCGGAGATGCGCGGCGACTACGAAAGCCATTTCGCGGAGTGCGAGCACTGCCGCGGCCGGCAGCAGATTCATCGCATCATCGATGTCGGGCTGATTGCGCTGGCGTCAATCTCGGCTGGCGTCTTTCTTCTGGCCTTTGGGGTGATCCGCTATCTGGGCCCGCGGCATGCCTTCTGGCTGGAGATTGCCGCTTTGGCGGGATTCGCGCTTTCCGCTTTGATCTGGCTGGGCGTGGCCGTGGCTACTCCGGCACCGGTGACCGTGCTGGACGCAGCCAAAGAAGGCGCGCGCCGCGTGCATGACCGACTGCCCCAGGAAATTCGCCAGCGGCTGCCCGAAGAACTGCGCATCAAAATCACCGGAACCTAGAAAGCATGCAGCCACGTTCCCGCATTCTCGCCATATTGCTGCTCTTGATCATGGTTGCTGCCCTGCCCGGAGTCGAGGCATTGGCCGTTTCGGCGGGATCCCCTCTAGCGGGAAGGATTCCTCCTCTCCCTCATCTCGCGGGATGTCATGGCCATGGGCGTGGGACTCCGGCGCCAGTCAGCTATCAATGTTGCGTGAATGGTCATCACGCGGCGATGCCAAACGCGGCGTTTTCTCCGCGTCCGCTGTTCGCTCCGGTTTCCAGCCTGGACGGTGAAGAGAAAACCTCGCCCGCTTCTGGGCTTGCAAATTCTGCGGTTTCGGTCGTTCCTTTTGCCAGCCCGCCCGGGGCGGCTCCGCTGCGGATCTAGATAAACCATCCACCACGAAGGGCACGAAGGTACACAAAGGAAACCCAGAACGTCCTCGTGTGACCGCGTGTCTTTCGTGGTTGTGGTTTGTCACTCGAACTCCTCCGAAAAACTTTAGAGCGTTTGATTCGCAAAGGAAATCCCGTGAGAAATATTCTTGCTGGCGCACTGTGTCTGTTCGCGCTGCTGCCGGTTTCGGCGTCGGCGCAGGAGAAGGCCTCTGTGCCTCCGCCCAAGGCGCAAGATGCGGCCATGGCTGGAATGGATATGCCAGGAATGAAGATGGACGAGCAGGTTCAATCCCAACTGCCCTCGCCTCATGCCGGTTCCGGCACGGGCTGGCAACCAGTCTCAGTACCTGCCAACGAATGGATGTGGATGCGCGGTGGATGGGAGCTGATGGCCCACGGCGTCATCTTCGTGGATTACAACCAGCAGACCGGGCCGCGCGGCGCGGGGAAGGCCGAATCCGTCAACTGGGGGATGCTGATGGAACAGCACCGGCTGGGTGCGGGCACGATTCTTTTCCGGCAGATGTTTTCCGCCGAGTCGCTGACGTCGCCGCATCCCGGCTTTCCCGAGCTTTTTCAGACCGGCGAGACCTTTCATGGCGAGCCGCTGGTCGATCATCAGCATCCGCATAACGTGTTTGCGGAGCTTTCTGCGTACTACCTGCTGCCGCTGACCAAACATCTCTCGTGGGAGCTTTACGGTGGACCATCGGCAGAGCCTGCGCTGGGGCCGGTAACGTACATTCATCGCACTTCGGCTTCTGAGCTGCCGCTGGCGCCGCTCAGCCATCATCTGCAGGATTCCACCCATACCAGCTTCGGGGTCGTCACTACTGGACTAGTGATCGATCGCGTCAAGCTGGAGGGGTGCGCGTTCAACGGCCGTGAACCGAACGAAGAACGCTGGAGCATTCAGTTGGCTCCTCTCGATTCTTGGTCTGCACGGGCCAGCGTAGCGCCCGCCGGCAACTGGACGGCGCAATACAGCGTTGGGCGCCTGGAGCATCCCGAAGCGGCGGAACCGGGCAGTCAGTGGCGGCAGACCGCGTCGGCGGAGTACAACCGGCCGCTGAAAGCCGGGAACTGGGCGACGACGCTGGTGTGGGGACGCGTGCACAAGATCGCGACTGGCGCCAACCTGAACGGTTACCTGCTGGAATCGACGCTGAATTTCCGGCAACGTAATTACGCTTTCTCGCGGCTGGAACTGGTCGATAAAGACGAACTCTTCCCGCTGGCACCGGTGCATCCCGCCTATCGCATCGGGGCATATACGTTTGGCGGCGTGCGCGATCTCATCCGGCGCAACCTGCTCGACGACCATGCCTGGCAACTGGGGCTGGGCGCGGATGTCACGTTTTATTCCAAGCCGGCGGCGCTCGATTCGGCGTATGGCAATCGTCCCGTGTCGTTTCAGATCTTTCTACGGATGCGGCCCGGACGATCGGAGTCTCACTCTCATTGAGGGCTCCGAAGAGCTTAAACCACGAAGGGCACGAAGGTTCACGAAGGAAAAACCTGCGGGCCTTCGTGATACTTCGTGACCTTCGGATGGTTTTCTACGATCGCCTGGCGAACCACGAAAAAAAGTATCGCTCCGGCGGATTCCGCCGTAGAATACTTTTTGTAATCCCCCCTCAGTTCGCTCGAAAAATGTCCCTGCCATGAACCGGGCTCTGAAGACACTGCGGGCCGTGCAGTGGTCGATGCTGGGCAGCATCCTGCTCTATGCCATCGTGGGAGAAGTTCTGGGTCCGCGGGTACGCGGAGTGGACTCGTCGCTCAGTTATCTTTTCAGTACTTTAGCCGTGGGTGTGGTGGGAACCATCTTCGTAGTGCGGCGCACGCTGGTTCTGCGCGCAGCGGCCAGCCTGGCGGCACACCCGGACGACGGGCTCAGCCTGAGCCAGTGGAGAACCGGTTACGTCGCGACTTACGCACTGTGTGAGGCACTTGCGCTCTTCGGGCTAGTGCTGCGCTTTCGTGGAAGCTCGCTGCAACAGAGCGCACTGTTTTACATTGGCGGCTTCGTGCTGCTGGTGTTCTTCCGGCCGCGAGGTGCGGTCAGCGTTTGATTTTCGTGCCTCCGAATTCTCCGACCTCTGATTTTCAGCTCTTTTTCATCTCTCTGATTTTCTTGGCGACGAGATATGAGCCTGAGGAACTGGCGGGGATGCGCGCCGCCGGGGCGGTCGTCCGCCTGATGCTGGATGCCATGAGGGATGCAGTGCGTCCCGGCGTTACCACCGCAGAACTGGACCGGGTTGGCGCGGACGTGATGAAGCAGCATGGAGCGCAGTCGGCGCCGGCCCTGGTCTACGGATTCCCCGGCGTAAGCTGCATCAGTGTCAACGACGAGGCGGTCCACGGCATTCCGGGCCCGCGCGCGCTGCAGCAGGGCGATCTGGTCAAGCTTGACGTCACCATCGAGAAAGATGGATTCATGGCCGATGCCGCCGTCACGGTTCCAGTCGGCGAAGTGACGGAAGAGCGCCAAAACCTGATCGCATGCGCCGAGCGCGCTTTCGCCAAGGCGATGCTGGTAGCGCGAGCGGGCTTTCGGGTCTGGGAGATCGGACGGGCCGTCGAGCGCGAAGTCCGGCGCAGCGGATTCTCGGTGATTCGCGACCTAAGTGGGCACGGCATCGGGAGGACGATCCACGAGGAGCCACGCGTGCCCAACTATCCCGACGCGGAAGCGAATCAGGTCCTGACGGAAGGCCTGGTGATCACGGTCGAGCCCATTATCGCCGCCGGCTCCGGCCGGTCTTATGTGGCCCCCGATCGATGGACAGTGATTACCGCCGATCACCGGCCGTCGGCGCACTACGAGCACACGCTGGTGATCACGAAAGGCTCGCCCATCCTTTTGACGGCAGCATAGACAGCAAACCCTCTCAAGAATCACAATTTTCTGTGGACACACTTTCTGGGCGGGAGTATATCTAAGCCAATTCACGACGAGGAGGAGCTATGAAGCTCACGGGACTCGCGTTTTTTCGGCGTGTGACCGCATTCTGTCCGGGTGCGGCACTCATGCTCGCATTGTTGGTTTCATGCTTTGCGCCCGCCACTGCTGGCGCGCAAACCAGCGTCTTTGTACCCGGAAATGCGGGGGGCTGTTTTGGCAACAACCCGGGAGGGGGCAATTCCGAGTGCGTACCGTTCGTTCCCGCACTCACGGTGAGCGGGCCGGGAACGATTACCGTCACGTACGTCAGCGGTCTGGTAACCTGGACCCCTTGTTGCACCACTGGCCCGCTAGGCGTTAGTTGTCCCGCGAAGGGTGCCCCGACCGGTTGTGGCCTCTCGCAGACGCCGCTGGCGGAGTCTCGCGGGACCCAGCCAAAGAAAACGATCATAAAGATCGGAGCGCTGATTGGTGCGTTCGTGCCCCAAGTGAGGGCTCAAGCCGAGGGCTTCCAGCCGCTTGATGGTTCCAAGAATGTCGTCCCAGTCGGTATCATGCCCGGCACCGTCTTTTTTATCGGCACGGGCCGAACGATTACGGTGACTGAGGCCGGCACACTTTTTCTTGGCATTAACGATTGGTGGGTACCAGACAACTCCGGAGGGTTCAACGTCACGGTCACAGGACCCTGAGCCCCCATAACAAATAGTTGCTCGGCGTGCAACTTGTCGAGCTATTCGCGGGTTCAAACCCAGACGGAGGCGTCCATGAAAAAGTCCTCGGCCCCGCTCATCGCCACCCTTTCCGTTTGGTTGTTCCTGTCGGCGACCCTGGGATGCGGCAGCAGCAACCGCCAGCTACAGTCGATCACGACTAACAGTCAAGGCATGACTCAGTTCCAGTTGACTGCAACCGGCAGGTTCAGCGCATCCCCGACAACCGTGACTCCGCTGCCGGTGGCGTGGTTCGTGGTCGGTCAGGCCCCGCCGCCGACACCTTACTCGCTGACCAGCCAGCCATTTGTAACCGGGTGCCAAACCCTGGCTGTGGTCATCGCGGTTGCCCCGGCGAACCCGAAAGCGGCGAGCACGGGTAATATCCCCGACCAGGTGTTTCAGGATCTGGTGATCGCTCATACCACCACATCGGAAGGCGGCTTCGTGGCGTCGAGCCCGCAGAATATCGCGTGCCCGTAGTCGCGGAAGAGGAATGGCCCTACGTGTTGATGTGGCAGCTCGACAGGCCGCGCTTCTCCAGATACTGCTGGTGATAGTCCTCGGCGGGATAGAAAGTGACGGCGGGCACGATCTGGGTTGCGATCGGCTTGGAGTAGCGGTGCGCCTTGTCGAGCGCTTCTTTCGAGGCCTGCGCATCCGCTGCCTGCTCAGGGGAATGATAAAAAATCGCGGTGCGGTACTGGGTGCCCCAGTCCGGTCCCTGGCGGTTGACCTGCGTGGGATCGTGATTCTCCCAGAAGACCTTGAGCAGATCGGCGTAACGAACCTTGGCCGGATCGAACTCGACTTCCACGGCTTCCGCGTGACCGGTGCGGTCGGTGCAGACTTCCTTATAGGTTGGATTCTCGGTTTGCCCGCCGATGTATCCCACGCGGGTTGAGATCACTCCCGGAATCTGGCGGAACGTAGCTTCCACTCCCCAGAAACATCCTGCCGCAAATGTTGCCTTTTCCATAAGTTAAGCTCCCCAGCTATGTATGCATTCCATTAGATGATGAAACCGCCAGAAAGTCACGAGAGTGTAAATTCTGGCCGGTTCCAAGCCTGGGCAATTGACGCTCCCACGGAATCACGATAAAGTCCGGGCAGGTAGTGGCATCACCTGTTGTCGTTAGACCGTTGCCGTTAACCGTATCCCCCAGGGTAAGGTTCTGTGGTTCCGACCAGCCGTTTCCAAACCGCGCCGCGGACTGCGCGCAAGACTGCGCTGCGCTTTCGCGCGTTTTTGGGATTATGCCTTGTAGCGTTGTTTGCGTCCACGGCTGCTCTCGGCGCTTCTAGTTTTGCCCCGCCGACGCGCCTGGGCTACCGCAGCGGGGATCAGTGGGAACCTGCGATCGCGGCCGACGGGCACGGGCATCTGTACGTGCTCTACCCGCAGTACGGCACCGTTCCCGATTGCCCGTCGTGCACCGCGCCGACCATCGCCCTGACCATCAGCAATGACAACGGAATCACCTGGCAGCCTTCGAAGGCGCTGCTTCCCTTTCCCACCGGCCAGTTCGACCCGCAGATCGCGGTCGATCCCGTGGACCGGCAAACAGTGTACGCGTCCTGGCTGCAGAACGAGAAGCGCGACATCATCGTGGCCCGGTCGCTGGATTTCGGCCGAACCTGGTCGTTCTCCTGGGCGGACCGCGGACTCGAAGATGCCGACAAACCCGTACTGGCCGTGCGTGGGCCCAACGTTTATGCAGGCTTCAACCATGAAGGAGCATTTTTTGTCGCCGCGTCGCATGACGCCGGACAAACCTTCAGCGTAGTGCGGGTGAATCCCAGCGCCGCACCGGGATGGGCGTTGGCGGGCGGAGCCACGGTCGATCCCGCCGGCAGCGTTTATTTCGGCTGGACCGCCTACGCTCGTCAGGAGGTGCCGACGCGGCCGGTCAGCGTTTTCGTGAGCCGCTCGGTCGACGGCGGACGCACCTGGGGCACGACGCTGCTCGACCTTTCGAGCGCGCCTCCGGAGTGCGACGAGCAGGGTTGCCAGACCGGCTACCTGGGAGCGCAGATCGCGCTGGCGTCGGATGCGCCAGGAACGCTTTACGCCCTGTGGAACGCCGGCTCTGTCAACGGCGGGCCGGAGAGCATCTATTTCTCGTCATCAACCACGGGCGGGGTCAACTGGTCCACGCGGACAAGAGTTTCCGAGGCGCGTGACGTGGAGCATTCCTTTCCCGCGATTGTTGCCGGAGCGTCGGGCGACGTTCGCATTGCCTGGATGGACGCGCGGGCCAGAGAGTCGGGCGGCCCCGACGATCGTTTGTGGAACACCTACTACCGTAGTTCGACCAACGGTGGCGCTTCCTGGAGCGCTACCACGCGGCTTTCCGGCCCGGCTCGAGGCTACGACTACATTCTGCCCCGCGGATTCCGCTTCCCCTTCGGCGACTACTTCGGTCTCGCCATCGACAGCGACGGCGCCACTCATGCCGTGTGGGGCGAAGGCCGCAACTACAAGTCTCCGGGGTCGATCTGGTACACGCGCGGGCGATAGTCTCGCTGCGAAATTCTCTCCCAATCAGCGGTCGATTTGTGTAATGGCGATGTTACAACAATCACCGGCGGGAGGTGCCGCTGCTAATTGGTTGAACAGGGCCTAAAGTCCAGTGTTAGCGCGACCGTGGCTGTGCGGTCGTCCATTTGTAACGTCTGTCGACATTCACAGTCGGGCAGCCTCGGAATGTGCATCAAGGACAGTTCCCAGAGCCTACTGTTGTAGACGTCGCCCCCGTGAATGGCCAGGTTACTCAGTATTTTCTGCTTGGCGGGCTCATCGACACCCACGACGTTGACGCTGCTTATGAAAAACTGCTTGCCCTCGTCAACGTCGATTTCGAGGAAAGCTTGCTTTTTGTCGTCGTCAAACGTGGTGGCCGGAACGCCCGTGTAGTTGATAAACCCGTCCTCGCCATAAGTCTTGCTCAGATTCTCCAGGCCTTTGGCAATCCTCTCCCGGCTAAAGATGTCGCCGTCATGGATTGGGAAAAGGACGCGCAGGGCCTTGACGTTGCTAATTGCCTTGTTGTTCTTGAACCTAATTCCAGCCAAGGTGTAGCGCAGGCCCTCATCGACATTAACAAAGAGGACAACGTGCAGATCAGCAGAATTCTTCTTCAGCGTTCTAGCCTCTCCGGTAACCTGCACTTTGAAGTATCCACGATTTTGCCAGCCTGCTCTGACTCTTTCCAACGCCTCCTCGATCACTCCGTCGAGCGCGTCTCCATGTGTCCCCTGCCTGATCGAGGCGGCGATCTCGTCCTGGTCCGAGACCGACAGCTGGAGGAAGCCCGAAAACGTTACATTGTCGATCGAGACTTTTTGGCGCGAGGGTTGCTCTTCATGGGAAGGGAAGGATCGAGGGCAGCTTTGATCCTGGACTTCAGAAATAACGACTGCGTTGGACTGCTTTGCATGAATCTGCGTCTGCCCACCCAACAAACCCACTGTGGCGAAGACGACGATCCGAGTTAGGCCAGAACGCATGGCCGCATTATAGGACCGGTTTTGATCGTTGTCGAAACCGGCGAGTCCACTCAATACCCGCGGTCAGCCCGGGGCGAAGACCGCAACTATAAGTCTCCCGGGTCGATCTGGTACACTCGCGGGCTGGCTGACCTGACCCGGCTCAGCGACTCAACTTCAATCTGCATTTGAACGGAGGATTCCATGCACTGGATGGGCGTGAATCTGTTGGCTGTGGTGGTCTGCGCGATCGCGACGATGGTGGTGGGCTTCCTGTGGTATTCGCCGATATTGTTCGCCAATCCGTGGATGGTCCTGATGGGCTACGACCCGAACGACAAGGCGAAGATTGCAGAGATGCAGAAGAGTGCGGGGCCGTCTTACGCGATGTCGATGGTGGCGAGCCTGCTGACAGCGTTCGTGCTGGGAAAAATCATTTCGGTCGCCGGTTTTGCGACTGCGCTCGATGGCCTGAAGATCGGCATGGTTGTCTGGCTGGGATTCGTGACCACGGTGCAGTTCACCAACGCTTTATTCAGCCGCCAGCGCAACAAACTCTACCTGATCAACACCGGATATCAACTGGTGTGCTACCTGGTGATGGGAGCGATACTGGGGGCGTGGCGATAACCCCGAGCGAAAAGGCTTGCAACCACCGGGGACACGGGGAGTCGCAGGGGCGGTTTCCTGTGTTCCTGTGGTTTTGAATTTGGATTCACTCAAGCAGCATGCCGCCGGTGAGTTCAGCAATGCGGGCGACCCCGTGATCGGCGCACCACTCTTGTAGTTCGTCCACAATTTTCTCGGTGGCGCAGGGATCCCAATAACTCGCGGTGCCGATCTGTACTGCCGTCGCGCCAGCCAGCATAAACTCAATGACGTCGGCGGCCTGGGATATTCCTCCCATGCCGATCACGGGAATCTTCACCGCGTGCGCGGCGTCGTAGACCATGCGCACGGCGATGGGCTTGATTGCCGGACCGGAGAGTCCGGCGGTTACGTTGGCGATGCGCGGCTTGCGCGTCTCGGGATCGATCGCCATGGCGACGAAAGTATTGATGAGCGACAGGGCGTCGGCGCCCGCTTCCTGCGCCACATAAGCCATTTGAGCGATGCTGGTCACGTTGGGTGAGAGCTTGACGATGAGCGGCCGCTGCGCCACGCGCTTGGCCGTGGTGACCAGTTCATCCAGCAAGCGCGGATCGCTGCCGAACTGCATTCCACCATGGGCTGTGTTCGGGCAAGAAACGTTCAACTCATAGGCGGCGATGCCCTCGCCGTCGTTGAGAATCTCGATCGTGTGCTCGTAGTCTTCGCGGGTATAGCCGAAGACGTTTGCCATCACCACAACATTCTTGATCTCTCGCAGATGCGGCAGCTTCTCCGCCAGGAAAGCCTGCGCGCCAATGTTCTGCAGACCGATCGCGTTCAGCATGCCGGCCGCTGTCTCCCACAGGCGAGGCGGGGGATTGCCGATCATCGGCTCTTTCGACAAGCCCTTCACGACCATCCCACCCAGCTTGCTCAGGTGGACGACATCCTCGAACTCGACCCCGTAGCCGAAAGTTCCGCTGGCGGCGATCACGGGATTCTTGAGTGAAACGCCGGCGACGCTGACACTGAGATCGGGAGTGGAGTGTCCGTGGGCCGCGGTCATGGCTTGGGTTCCCCTCCCGGGCCAGAGCCCGGTCGCTCGATCCCGTAGCCCATAAAGCGGCTTGCGGGAGACGGTGCAAGAGCTTCCGTCAGCACGCGGCCGACAGAATGCGTCGGAGCGTTGATGCCCAGCAACGACGCGAGGGTTGCAGCCATATCGACAGGTTCAATGGAAGTACGGTAGGTTCCCGCCTGGAATGGCAATCCGTAGAACGCCAGCGGCACGTGGGTGTCATAGTTGTAGGGTGAGGCGTGGTCAGTGCCTTTACTCGACCCAACTGTGTAGAAATCGGGGACGCCCATTACGTACCAGCTTCCCTCTGGCGAATAGCTGTTCAAATACTTCCGGCCCAAGGGCGTGTCGGGAACTTCGCCTTCCGCCAACTGAGATTTAGTGTAGAAGTCGCGCAGTCCCGCTTGTTTCATGGCCTCGCCGACGGCGGCCTCGGCATCGTGCTCGTGCACGTGCGCGGCCGCAAAAGCGTCCTGATCGAGCCAGGCCATGGGATAGTCCAGCTTCACATATGCCGCGGGATGGCCGGCTGAAAACTTCGCCGTCACCGCGCTGTTGATCTGCGCTTCGAGTTTCGCCGAATCGAGATTCGCCGCCGGGATGTGCAACTTCTTCACGGCATCGGGAAGCGAGGAAACACCGTGATCGGCCGAGAGCGCAATCCATACATCTGCCAGGCCGATCTGGTGGCCGAGAAAATTGATGAACTCGGCCAACTGACGGTCGAGATCAAGCGCCATCTGCTTCATCTCCGGAGAGTCCGGGCCGACCTGATGGCCGAGAATATCGTTCGGTGAAAGGCTGATCGAAAGCAGATCGGTGGCGGGGCCGCGGCCGACATTTTCGTAGAGGATTAATTGCTTAGCGAATTCGAACTCGTATTCGTTGCCGAACGACGTTGGCCCGATGACTTCGTAGAATCCAGCGTCGGAGCCGTCTCTGCTCTTGCGATGTGCCGTCGAGCGCAGCAGGGTGCCTTGCGCATCTTTCCAGTCGCGGTCCCAATATTTTGGCGGCTTGTTCGAATTGAAATCCTGCACCCAATGCGGGAGTTCGTTGCGGTAGTAGGTAGACGTAACCCATGCGCCGCTCTTTGAGTCGATCCAGTAGGCAGCGTCGGCGGCAAACCCGCCTGGCAGAACCGCGGCGCGATCTTTTAAGGACACCCCAAAAACGCGGGACTTGCCCTGCGTGGCGAGCTTGAGCTCGTCGCCCAGCGTGTCGGCCAGCAGGTTGTGCGGCGATGCTCCTGCCTTGTCTCCCGCAACTCCAATCAATTTTGTGTCGTCGTCTTCGACCGAGGTGACCATCTTTTTCTTTTTTTGGTCCCACCATTCGTTGGCGACAATACCGTGGCCGTTGCTGTAGGCGCCGGTAAAAAGCGAGGCGTGTCCCGGAGCGGTGCGCGTGTTGGCGTAGTTGTAGTTGCAGTTCGGGAAGTAAGCGCCGTGATCGAGAAGAAAGCGGAAGCCGGAGTCGCCGAACTGGTCGCGGTAGCGCTCCAGATAATCGCCGCGAAACTGGTCGATCACAATCACCACGACCAGCTTGGGGCGCCCATTGTAGGCCGAGGCCGCGCCGGGAATCGGTAGCGTGATGAAAGAGGTAAGCAACGCCAGCGTCAAAAAGACCCGCACGGCGGCAGACCTGGGGGAAGATCGCATCGCGAAGTTAGTTTACACAGGCGAGGGGAATACGCCAAAACTAGCGCGGATAGCGCGTGGGAGTTTATGCGCGATCTCCGGGCGCGGACGCAAAACATTTTTCAACTGACGAGTGACGGCCTCCGCGCTTACGTCGATGCCGTGGATGCGCATTTTGCCACAGGCGTACACTTCGCGCAGCTTATCAAGCTCTACTCCAGCCCCGATATAACCGGGCCTGACTGGTACGGTGCCACAAGCCGGGTTACGGGAGCTATCCCGAGCCGCGCTTTGTGAGCACAAGTCATATCGAACGCCTTAATCTTAGCGTTAGAGTCCATCTCAGGCGCTTCACTCGTAGAACTAACGCCCATAGCCGCAAGCTGGCCAATCACAAAGCCTGTTTCGCGCTCTGGGTCGCGTGGTATAACTTCGTGCGTGTAAATTCCGCCGTCCGCTGCACTCCCGCGATGGCCGCTGGCCTAACCGGAACAATCTGGACGATGCGGGATTTACTGGCAACACACTTTTAGATCAGTACCCAAAACTAGTTCGGTCCTCGACGGCATCCGCGGGGTGCTAAGATTCTTGCGCCCTCCGTTCATCTCAGATGGGGAGAGTCGATCCATGAGGAGACTGATTTTCGGGGCCATCGCAGCCGTTTTATTGCTGGTTCCCATGTTGGTAGCGCAGAAGGCAAAGCCACGCCCGCCCCGGGCGGTCAGCGTGGCTCGCGGCAAATATCTGGTGGAAAGCGTCGGCCTCTGCGGAGACTGTCACACCCCGCGTAACGACAAGGGAGAACCGGTCCAAGAGCAGTGGCTGAAGGGAGCGACGCTCGACTTCAAGCCGATCGACCCCGTTCCCGTCTGGGCCGACAAAGCGCCAGCCATCGCTGGCTTGCCGGGATGGGATAAAAGTATAGCCATCCGCTTCCTGATGACCGGAGTCGGCTCCAAGGAACTGCCCAGCCGTCCACCCATGCCGCAGTACCGCTTCAACGTGCAGGACGCGCAGGCGATTGTGGCCTACTTGAAATCGTTGGTGCCGGCGAAGTAGAAAAAACTGAACCACAGAGGACACTGGGTTTCACAGGGAAGACCCCTGGGGTCCTGTGAACCCCTGTGTCCCCTGTGGTTTAAGTCTCGGGTCCGGCGCGGGCGTGCATTCCACGCAGCTTTTCCGATACATTAGTTATTCCCATGCTTGATCTGAATTTCGTTCGTGAAAACCTGCCGTTGGTCGAAGAAAAGCTGCGCCAGCGCGGCATGGATCCAGCCGCCGTGCTCAAGGACTTCAGCGAAGTCGATACCCAGCGCCGACTGGCCATCACCCAGGCCGAGACTCGCAAGGCCGCCGCGCAACAAGGCTACCGAAGACATCGCGAAATTGAAGAAAAGCGGGCAGGACGCCAGCGCGCGCCATCGCGGAAACCAAGGAACTGACGCGAGCAGATTCAAGACGCTGGAGAAAACTGCCGGCGATCTCGATGCCCGCTTGCGTGACATTCTCACCGGCCTTCCGAATCTTCCGCACTCCAGCGTACCGGTCGGGCACAGTGCCGAAGAGAACGTCGAAGTCCGTCGCTGGGGCACGCCGCCGAAATTCGATTTCGCTCCCAAGCCGCACTGGGACCTGGGTGCCGAACTCGGCATCCTCGACCTGGAACGGGCGGTGAAACTTACCGGCGCGCGCTTCGCCGTTTACTGGGATCTGGGCGCGAAGCTCGAGCGCGCACTCGCGAATTTCATGCTCGATCTGCACACCCGCGAGCACGGATACACCGAGGTTCTGCCGCCCTATCTCGTGAATTCCGATTCGATGTATGGCACCGGGCAACTGCCGAAGTTTGCCGCCGACCTTTTCCGCGTGCCACACGGCGAGAAAGATCTCTGGCTGATTCCGACGGCGGAAGTCCCGGTCACGAATCTTTATCGCGACGAAGTTCTCGACCAGGCGCGGCTGCCGATTTCACTCACCGCCTACACGCCGTGCTTTCGCAGCGAGGCGGGATCGTACGGGAAAGACGTGCGCGGCATCATCCGGCAGCATCAGTTTCAGAAGGTTGAACTCGTCAAGTTCACGCGGCCGGAAGATTCCTACGAGGAGCATGAGAAACTCACGCGCAACGCCGAAGAAGTTCTGCAGAAGCTCGGCCTGCACTACCGGACAGTGACGCTGTGCACGGGCGACATGGGGCCGTCTTCGGCAAAGACATACGACATTGAAGTCTGGCTGCCCGGACAACAACTGTATCGCGAGATTTCTTCGTGCTCGAATTTTGAAGCCTACCAGGCACGGCGGGCCAACATTCGCTACCGGCCGGAAGGCAAGAATAAGACCGAGTTTGTGCATACTCTGAACGGCAGTGGACTGGCCGTCGGCCGCACCTGGGTCGCGATTGTGGAGAATTATCAGCAGGCCGATGGAAGCGTGATCATTCCCGAAGCGCTGCGCGGCGTACATCGGCGCGGAGAAAATTACGCCGAAGAAATTTTGAACGTGCTGTTCAGATGGCGTCGGCGACAAAGCAGGTTCCTCACCGGGCTTTCAGCCCGGTTCGGAATGACAAAAGCGCAATTAAGAGCCGCGACCCAGCGGTTGGACGCAGGCAGTTTGCCAAGACAAGGAGCGGTCACTAGACTTGCATAGAGCAGAACTCACGACCACCGCGCCCAGCGCGCCCTTTCCGATGAACGCCGTCTGGCGAACAATTCGCGGATACATTCTTTGGCAACACGAGCGTGGCACTCTCCACTATGACATCATGGTCACGCTGATCATCATCTTCGTTCTGTTTTCGCCGCGCGTCATCAATTTCAACGATAAACCTGTCGGCCGCAACCCGCATCCCACCGAGGTAGTGGTGAAAGCGGACGCGCAAGGCCATTTGCTGTACCAGGTCGCGGCCAGCGCAGTCACTCCTGGCGATGACCGCTCCGTCCGGGAGCAACTGCTGCACATTATCGAGCCGATTTCCGGCGCGGTTTCGATTGTCAGTTACGAGGCCGTTGCCGATAGCAAGGGACAGGTGCAAAGTTACAAGGTATTGGCCAAGAGAGACTGATCGAGGCGAGGATAAGTTCAAATGAAAAGTCTCGCGTTTGTCCTTCCCATCGCGCTGCTCTGCAGCCTGAGCTCCGCGCCGGCCGCACAGGCCCCCGCCGACTCCGCCGCGCTCGACGCAGTCTTAAAAAAAATGGACGCGACCGCGGCCAGCTTTCGCGCCACGGAAGCCGAGTTCGAGTGGGATCGCTACGAAAGAGTCATCGATGAAGTCGACGACATTCAATCCGGCACCATCTACTACCGCCGCGCCGGCAAAGACAAAGACATTGAGATGAAGGCCGACATCAAGAAGGAAGGCAACAGCCCCACCGAACTCAAAGCGCTGCCCAAGTACGTATTATTCCGCGATGGCAAGATCAGCGTGTACGAACCCAGGAAAGACCAGGTCACCGTCTACGATCCCGGCAAGAACCGCGCCGAGGTCGAGAATTATCTGGTGCTCGGGTTCGGAGGCAGCGGGCAGGATCTCGTCCGCTCGTGGGACGTGACCTACCTCGGCCCGGAGACCATCAATGGCATCGCTACCGCGAAACTGAAGTTGGTCCCCAAGTCCGAGAAGGTCCGCGGGACCTTCGCGCAGATTCTTCTCTGGATCGATCTCGACCGCGGAGTATCCGTCCAGCAGCAACTCTTTGAGCCGCAAGGCGATTACCGCCTGGCCAAGTACTCGGCCATCCGCATGAAGGATAAGATTCCAGACGATGTTTTCAAGCTGAACACCACTAGCAAGACGCAGACAATTTCACCCCGCGGTTAAGTGTTTGAATCTAAAAGGCAAGAAGGTATGCTGAGAATTGCACTCGGCACGCTATACTGGCCCCACCTTCATTTGGGTTGATCGTCAGCGGCTTAATCAGTTGGGTTAATCAGTTGAGTTTATTCATGGCCAAGGTTTTTACGATTACAGTCCCTCCTAAGCTGGGCAACAAACGCAGGGAGCGAACCTCGGATCCTCGTTACGTGGATGGTCAGCGCCTGTTGGTCGAGGCCATGAAGTACCTGGCCCAGGCCGATCCGGTCAAGAACCGTCCCGCCATCGAACTCATCTCGGAACACGTCCGCACCCGCTTCCGCATGAGCGACTCGCCGCTGGGGTAGCGCCGGTGGTCTGTACCCCAAAGAAGCGGCGTAACCTCAATCGCCGGAACTATCTCGCGCGGGTTTAACTTGCCAAACTCAGGGACTGCCCCAACTCGCCGCCAGGAGGGGTCTGCCTTCTGGCGGCGAACCGTCGTTACGCTGCTGCATCAGAACGAAAGGCGTGCGGCGAACTGGATAATACGTGGATCGTAGGTCGAGGTAATTTGCCCGAAGCCCGAACTGTTCGGGTTGGTACCGCCGGCGCCACTGCTGAGTACGGTGCCATTGTTGACGATGCCCGGATTGGCGAAATTCGCGTGGTTAAAGATATTGAAGAATTCCGCACGAAGCTCGATTTTCACGGCTTCGGTAATCGCGGTGGTTTTGGAGAAGGCCAGATCGAAGTTGACGTAGTCCGGTCCGCGGAAGTAGTTGCGGGGCAAGGTTCCGTAGGTGGCGAGCGTGGGATCGGCCACAACTTGAGAGTCCGAAGGAAAGACTCCGGGGGATGGTGAGCCGGTCGCATCACCGGACTGCGCATTGCTGAGGCTGTTCGGATTGAAATAATAGTGGCCGGGTAGGTCGTTGTTAAAGCCGCTAAACGTCTGGGCCGTGCGCGGATTTAAGGTATTCAGCGGCCCGACGATGTTGGCGTGGATGTTGCCGGGATCGCCCGCACCCGACGGACCTTCGGCGTTATACGTAAAGCGTTCCCCAAGGTTCGCGAATACATCGAAGGGCAGCCCGCCACGCCAGGTCACGATTGGGAAGAGGCTCCAGCCTTTGGTGAGGCGTTTGGGGCCAGAGTCCCACATGTGATCGAAGGGCATGTCCCAACCTCCGCTGAAAGTAACGCGCTGGCGAACGTCCTGATCACTCGAAGCCCGGAAAAGATTCGGCTGATAGGAAGGGGTCGTGCTGTTTCTTTGGCGGAAGCCGGAAGCATTGTCGATGCTGTGAGCGTAGGTGTAAGCCAGGGTGAAATAGGTACGGCCCAGGGCGTGGGAATTCACGAGTTGCTGGTTCAAGCTGGCCTGCAGACTGTTGTAGTTGGCATTACTGATGTTTTTGAATTCTGGCGCAGAGCCAAAGCTGCATGGTCCGCCCGCATTCGATGAGCTATTTCCCGTGGCATCCGGACACGAACTGTCACCGGCGCCCAGATTGAAGATGCGGTCCGTGGTGCCTAGCACAAAAGGATTGACATCGATCAATGAAGTCAGTCCGCGGGAAATGTTTCCCACATAGCTCGTTTCCAGAGCCGTATTCGGCGCCAACTGATGCTGCACACTCAAGTTGTATTGGTAGGTGCGCGGGGTCCTCAGATGAGGGTCCACGAAATAGACACTTCCTCCGCTATTGATGGGCAGGAATCCGGCGGCATTAAAATCAAGACTCGATGGGGGCGGGCGCGATGGAAACGGATCGGGAACGTTCGCTGAATTGGGTCCAAACGGGTCCGAAATGTAGGGCGAAGCCCCGGTCCCGGTAAACGTGGGGAAGGTCAAGCCCACACTGGAAAAGAAAGGCGGCTGGCCGTTGAACTGCAAGTTGTCTTCGCCTTTGAGGATGTCATAGAACAGTCCAAATCCGCCCCGGATGCTGGTTTTGCCGTCACCGCGTGGATCCCAGGCGAAACCCAGACGCGGGGCCCAGTTGGTTCGGTCCGGAAAATTCGCTCCCGCTGGAGCTCCTGCATCACCGGGAAACACCATCCCAGTCGGGGCTCCGGTAAAACGGGTGGACTGCAGGCCGGGGATGAGTGAGAACGAGCGGCCCGCAGTGTCTTCTTTCGGGGAGTTGTACTCGTAGCGGACTCCTAGATCGAGACTCAAGCGCTGGGTAACCTTCCATTCGTCTTGCAGGAAACCATAGTAGGACCGGCTACGGATGTTGGACGGCGCGTGAGGATACTGGAAGTACTGCGATGGAATGCCGAGAATGAAATCGGCGAACGAGCTGTCGCTGGTGGCGGCCCCGCCTGCATAAAAATCGAATTCCCCGTTGACGTAATAATCGTAGACGGTATTGTCGCGGTACGCAGAAATCCCGACCCCCATCTTCCAGTTGTGCCGACCATGGACGTAGGTGAGCGAGTCTGCGAAGCCAAACGTCGTGTCGACCAGAGTCGTCGGACCGTTTTCGCTAAAGCCGACATAGAAGTTATTGTCGAACCAGAGGTTAGGTGGTCCCTGAGGGTCATCCTGGTTTATTCCAATGCCGAGTTGAGAAGCCGTGGGCAACTTGGCGCCCGGCTTATCTTGAAGGGCATTGTTTCGTTGCAGGAAAAGACGGAACTCGTTCAACACATTGGGCGAGAAGGTATGGGTGTAGGCCGCGTTCGTAAAGTAATTGTTGTTTTGCGATATATTTGGCGTGCCCGGGACACTGGCGAACTGGAAGGGATTGAGCTGGGGATTGCGGAACCCGCCCAACGTGACATTCAGTTTGTCTTTGTCGTTGAACACAAAGTCAAACTTCATTGTCAGTTCGTTATTGTTGTCGGTGTGAGCTCCCTGGTAGTTCGCCTGGCCGCTGGGATCGGTAGGGATCAGACCGGCAGCGACGTACTTCCCCACATACGGACTCACTTTGGTTGGGTCGATGATGGCCTGCGCGGCCAGCGCGGGATTTGATTGAAAATAAGTGTCTGGAGTCGCACCGCAGGGGGTGCCATTAGGAATAGGGTTGCCATTGCTGTCGTACGCATTCTCATTCAATCCGCTGAGGAAGCAGGCCAGTCCCGGATCGGGCCCGTTCGGATCCACGCCATTTGAACCGGCAGCTTGCGAAAAGTCTCCCGTAAGTTCCGCCGGGGTGAGTACCGGGTTCGACCCAGTGGTCTCCTGTTGCGAGAGTCTCTGTCCCTGATAGCCGACGAAAAAGAAGAAACGATCCCTACCGTTTACGAGCTTCGGCAAGCTGATCGGACCGCCAAGAGTTGCGCCGTATTGGTTACGCTTCAGCACGCTGCGAGGCAATCCGTCGGCAATGTTGAAGTATGAATTGGCATTGAGAGCATCGTTGCGCAGAAACTCGAAAGCGCTCCCGTGGAATTGATTCGTCCCGGATTTGGTAACCACGCTGATGATTCCGCCGCCATTTCGCCCGTATTCCGCTGAATAATTGCTTTCGAGAATGTGGAATTCCGCGATGGTATCGGGATTGGGGTTGTAGACCACGCTGTTGTCGAGCAGGTTGTTGTTCAGGCCGCCATCCAGCAGGAAGGTAACCGAATCAGTGCGTCCGCCAGCGATGCTGTAGTTGCCCGCGGCGGTCGAGTCGCCGTTGGTTTCAGTCACTCCGGGCTGCAGCAAGGCCAGGTCCAGAACGTTTCTGCCATTCAGCGGCGCACGCTGGATCGTTTCTCCGACGACGCTGGTCCCGATGGTGTCGCTCACGGTATCTACTTGAGCTACGTTCCCATTGACTTCGACCACTTGCCCGGTAGTTCCAATTTCAAGCGTCACATCCTGGCGGGCATTCTGATTGATCTCGAGCTTGATTCCTTTTTGCACATATTTCTTGAAACCAACCTGCTCGACGTCCAATTCGTAGGCGCCAATCGGAATCAGGGTGAACAGAAAGCTGCCGTCCTTGTCTGAGTTTGCGGTTCGACTGACGTTGGTATCGGAATTCTTCAGGGTGACCTTCGCGCCCGGGACTACGGCGCCCGTGGAATCTTTGATCGTTCCCGCCAGTAAAGCGGTCGCTTGCTGAGCTGCGAGGTTCTCCCCGCAGAACAGCACGAGGCCAATCGCGGAGAGCGCAACGATAAGGATTTCGGCGACCCAAGTAGAAAACCGGCGAGCACGCATCTGACCTCTCCTTTGGACAGTCCTTTGGTGATTCAACGACATCGGCGAATGAGACCCTTGAAACCCGATGGGCCGTTATTGTGCAACTTGGCGGCCACAACATTCAAGCTGAATTTGCGGTGTTTGGGCCTTGTGAAACGTTTGAATACGCCATATTACATACGACGCTTCCAGAATTGGAAGTTTAGGCGCGGCGGTGCAAAGGCTGTGGGACGAGTGCCGCGACGAAGATCGATGCAAGAGCTATGACTGCGGGATAGCATTCCAGCGTGTAACGAGGTTCCGGATTCTCTAGTGTGCCCAGGAACGCGGAGCGCAGCAGCAGAAATAAAACGAATAGTCCCATGCCAAAACATTCGCGCGAGTGCAGCAGGCCAACGATGGCCAGCGCAACGTATAACAAATTAATCACGCCGAACCCCAGGCTGACCGTGAGCCAGCGTGGATCGTCGTTGAACTCCCACCAGCGCGGGTCCGAGGGAAACAGTTCGGTCCGCGGACGCAGCCACATGTCCGCGATGCGCGCCGCCGGGAGCCACACATAATATCGCAGCGGAGCGGCGTGAATGCGATCGGCGGCCAGTGCGGCGAAACGCGCGTCCAATTCCGGACTCAGGTCACGTTCGCGGTTGTAGGTGGCAAACAGTTCTCCGGTTTCGGCCCGTTGCTGCGGAGAATCGAAAGCGCGGCTGGGCAGACGCGTAACCTCGATGTTGTCTCCCGGAACATTCCAGTAGATTTCCTGCACCGAGACGTAATCCGCTATCCAGGTCTTCGTCCAGCGATTGAAGCCGCTCATGGCCGGCTCGTCGGCATCGTTGGCGTACCGTGGCGCGAGGGGCTCGAAGCGATGCAAGGTGTGCAGGTTGCGCAGCGTCCACGGGATAAGGGGGACGGTGGCGCCAATAACAACCAGCACTCCGGTAAACAAAATTGCATGCGGCGAAAGATGCGCCTTGGTCTGCTCCGGCCGCATACTGCGCAGAAAAAGCCAGAGTAAGTATCCGCCGATCGCTGCCAGTAAAATCCCTCCGTCGGGCCGCAAGAGAATCCCCGCGCCAATGGAGAATCCACAGCCGAGCCAGACCGTCCCCCAGCCGTTTACGCGCCGATCTGCATCGCCCACGCCCAGCCCGCGCAAGGCTAAATCCAGCGCCATGGCGGTGAAGAAAATCTCCAGCGTCTCGGTCAACGCGGCCGCGGCGTAGTTCGCCAGAAACGGACACAACGCAGCCAAAAGGAACGCCACCTGCGCCGCGCGTTCGGAGTGCAATCGGCGCGCCACGTCGGCGATTAGGAAGCACGTACCGAGATCGAAGAGTACCTGTACCAGCAGGACCGCGCGAAAATTCTCCATCCCAAATACAGCGAAAATCGCCGCCAAAAATGCAGGATAGCCTGGCAGTCGCGAAAGCGTGGGCATGATGACTCCGGAGTTCGTCACCCCGTAGATGCCATGCTGCAGCCAGTTTTCGGCGATGTTGGCGTAGAGCCGGGAGTCGTCGACAACCCCGGGAAAACGCAAAACCAGGAGCAGGCGCAGTCCCAGCGCCGCCAGGCTCGTCACAAAAAAGAACCGCGCTTTGTTTCGCACCAACTCCCGCACGCAGCGACTATAGCGCTTTTGCCCGAATCCCTTGACGGGAAAGTGCATATAATGACTCAGAGCAGCCAACTCACCCTGACCGTCGAGATGCTCGCGCGAAGCATTGACCGTGTGCCGTACACGGCATACGATGAACGTTTCATCCCCCATGGCAGAGCCTGTCTTTTATGATCCGCAACGCGCCCGGTGGAAGCACTTGCGGCGTCTGTTCGACGTTGTAGCGGTCGCTGTTTCCGCTTTGATTATTTTTTTCGTGTATACCGCTCTGCGCGATGAACCGCTGCCGGAACTGCTTTTCTCGCCCCAGAAACGCGCCTTCAAAGCCTTCAAAGAAAGTGAAAAGGAAAAAGCGCGCGACCGCCAGAAGCGGCTTGCGGCCCGCTCTCACCGAAAATCAAAACTCGCGGCGTCGCAAGTCAAGCTGAACCAGGAAGAAGGCATCCGCGCCGCTTTTTACGTGCCGTGGGATGCGGCCAGTTTCTCGTCGCTGCGCGCCTATTCCCGCCAGATCGACATCCTGTATCCCGACTGGCTGCATGTCATCTCTCCCGACGGGCGCCTGCAGGGCATTGACGATCAAACCAACAAGTTCTTTGATGTGGTGCAGGACAACACGGTCCGCCAGGTCGACGACAAGGTGATGCCGTTTCTCAAGACGGAAGACCCCAGCATGGAAGTCTTCCCCATGGTGAGCAATTCCGACGGCGCGAACTGGTACCCCGGCATCGTGGATTTCCTGAACAATCCGCAGTCGCGGGCGCTTTTCCGCCAGCAGGCTGGACAATTTCTATCGTCGGGACACTATCGCGGCCTCATGATCTACTTCGAGGCTTTTCCAGCCTCGGGCCAGCCCGGCTATGTCGCCTTTCTGAACGAACTTTCCGGCGATCTGCACGCCCGTGGGTTGAAGCTTTATGTTGCGGTTCCGCCGCACAACAACGAATACAACTATGCCGCGATCGCCGCCGCGGCCGACGGCGTAGTGCTCATGAATTACGACGAGCACTATCCCGGCGCAGCGTCCGGCCCCGTGGCTTCGCAGGACTGGTTCATGCAGAACCTGAATTTTGCGAAGAGCGTAATCCCGCGGGACAAGATCATCTGCGCCATCGCCAACTACGGTTATGACTGGGTTTTGAAACCGCAGAAAGGCAGCCTGCCGCCCGGGGAACGCGACAGCACCGTCAGCGTTCAGGAGGCATGGCTTGCCGCACGCGATTCCGACGAAGATGTTTCCTTCGATGACGACGCCCTGAACCCGCACTTTACCTACCTCGATGAACATGGCATCCGGCATGACATCTGGTTCCTCGATGCGGTGACCGCGCTGAACCACATGCGCACGGCGCAGAGTCTGGGCATCCAGACGTTCGCCCTGTGGCGCCTGGGCGGAGAAGACCGCACTCTGTGGCGGATATGGGACGTTCCCGGTGATGCAAGCGCTGCCGATAAGTTAAAGGACGTTCCACCCGGCGCCGACGTCGACATGGAGGGCCAGGGAGAAATCCTGCGCATTGAAGACAAGCCCGCCCATGGCAATCGCGATCTCACCATCGACACCGGCAGCGGCATCATCACCGACGAAGTCTTTCAGAATCTGCCCGAGCCTTACCGCGTTGGGCGCTACGGCTACAGTCCCAATAAAGTTGTGCTCACCTTTGACGACGGCCCAGACCCCGAGTGGACACCGAAGATTCTCGATGTGCTCAAGGCCAAGCATGCCACCGCGACTTTTTTCCTGATCGGCATTCAGACCGACAGATTCTCCAGCATCGCGAAACGGATCTACCTCGAGGGCCACACCATCGGGAACCACACCTTCACGCATCCCGACGTCAGCAACATTTCCGACACGTACATGAAGGTGGAACTGAATCTTACCGAACGGCTTTTCGGCAGCCTGGTGGGAGTGCGGGCCATCCTGATGCGGCCTCCGTATGCGATCGACGAAGAGCCGGACACCGCCGACCAGGTGCGCCCGCTGGAGATTCCGCAGGAGATGGGCTACATCACGGTCGGCAACCGGATCGATCCCAACGATTGGAGCGATGTTCCCCGCCGCCATACGGCCGAAGAGATCGCATCCTACGTATTGGCGCATCTGCCGCCCTGCCGGGCGGATGATTTGCGCTGCGGAAACATTGTGTTGCTGCACGATGGTGGCGGCAATCGCGCCGAAACCGTCCGCGCCCTGCCCATGATCATTGACGGAATCCGGGCGCGAGGCTATGAGGTCGCCCCGATTTATGAATTGCTGAACAAAACCCGGGCCGACGTGATGGCGCCCTTGCCGCCCGGCGAACTCTGGGCCGCCCGTCTCAATCGCGCGGGATTCTGGCTTTTCAATGCGGGCATCACTGGCATCGCCTGGATCTTTCTGATCGGCGACCTGCTCATGACCGGCCGCCTCATCTTCATTGGAACGGCCGCGGTTTACGACCGCGTGCGCGAAAAGATTTTTGGCAAGCCGGCGGAGGTCGCGTCCTACAAACCGAAGGTTGCGGTGCTCATCCCGGCGTACAACGAAGAAAAGGTGATTGAGCGAACCGTCCGCGCGGCGCTCAATTCCGACTATCCGAACCTGCGCGTCATCGTGATCGACGACGGCTCAAAAGATCGCACGCTCGAAGTGGCGCGCCAGGCCTTCGCCGCGCAGGCTGCCGCGGGAAAAGTTCTGATTCTCGGCAAAGCCAACTCCGGCAAGGCCGAAGCTCTCAATTACGGCATCGAGCACATCGGCGACGCGGAACTCTTTGTTGGCATCGACGCCGACACCATCATCGCGCCTGATGCGATCTCACGACTTGTCCCGCATTTCATTAATCCCAAAGTTGGCGCCATCGCAGGCAACGCCAAGGTCGGCAACCGCGTCAATCTCTGGACCCGCTGGCAAGCTCTGGAATACATCACCAGCCAGAACTTTGAACGCCGCGCGCTGGACGTTCTCGGCGCGGTCAGCGTGGTCCCGGGAGCGATCGGAGCGTGGCGCGTCTCCGCGGTGCGCGAAGCTGGAGGCTTCCACATTGACACCGTCGCCGAAGACGCCGATCTGACGATGGCCCTGCTGCGCCGCGGCTATCGCGTCGAATACGAAGACATGGCCCTGGCTTTCACCGAAGCCCCCACCAACGCCAATGGCCTGATGCGCCAGCGTTTTCGCTGGTCGTTTGGCATTCTGCAGGCGGTGTACAAACATCGCGGGGTCTTCGCCCGCAAAGGTGTGCTCGGGTGGGTGGCGTTGCCGAATATCGTCATCTTCCAGATTCTACTGCCGCTGGTGTCGCCTTTCATCGACATCATGTTCGTCGTGGGAACGATCTGGTATTACATTCAGAAACATTTTCACCCGGACTCCACCGATCCCGCCAGCTTCCATAAGCTCGTGCTTTTCTTCTTTGCCTTCCTGGTCATCGACTTCTTCGCGTCGGCGATCGCGTTTGCGCTCGAACGTCGCCGTCCCGACGACAAAGAGGATGTGTTGCTGCTAAGCCAGGTCTGGCTGCAGCGCTTCGCTTATCGCCAGCTATTTTCGATTGTGCTGTTCAAGACCCTGAAGCGCGCGCTCGAAGGCCGCAAATTCGCCTGGGACAAACTGGAACGCACCGCCGCGGTAAAGTATGTGCCAGCGGAGACTAGAGATCAGGTGAATGTGCCGTAGAGTCACGGGAGTAGTTGTGTTGCCGGTGGCCGCATCCGGATCGCTACTCGCCAGTGATCGCTCCAATCGTCCGCATTGGAAGCATCAACCGCATCGAATCCGGCATCCTCACAAATCCGTGCGCCGCATAGAATCGAACTGCGTTCTCGTCGATCGCGTCCACGACTACCATCGAGGACCCCACTACGGCGGCGTTTGCGTAGGCTTTGCGAAGCGCCTCCGCCAAAAGGAACGATCCGAGTCCTCTGCCTTGAAAATCCTTGCTGAGAGCCAGCCTTCCGATCAGTGTCGCGCTGACGATCGGATATTTCGGGATATGCTTTCGCGCCTCGTCCGGAATGGCTCCAGGAGGAATGCCATAGGCACATAGGGTGAAGTATCCAGCGATGGTCTGCGGCGAAACCGTCGGCACAAGAGCAAAAACCGCGTTCGCCTTCCGCCGCATGTCCTGCGATGCCTGCGTCTTCAGATACAGGTCCAGACTGGTAACGCCGCAGGCGAAGCGACCGCGATCATGCTCTTTGCGGAGCAGTTCCAGGCGATACAAACGCTCTTGCGGCATCTATTCGGAAAGGATAACGCGTCGCGATGCACGAATAGCGCGCCGCAAGCGGGCATTGGGGCGAGGGGGATCGATCAAGGCGTCGAAAAATGCCTCGCGATCGCACTGAGAGAGCTCCATCGTTTCATGCCGCATGATGGTCTCCTGCGTCGCCTGGGTCAGCGCAGTCAAGCAGAAATCAGTCAGACTTCGCCGCTCCAAAGCCGCCGCGCGCTCCACCAATCGCTTGGTCTTGGCGTCCACACGAAATCCCAGGCGTTCCCCCCGTGCCCGGCGCCGCTCGCGATTAGCCTGCTGAGAAATTGGACGCACAATCCCCTCCCCAATCTAGTGTACGTCCAATGGGAGCACAAATCAATAACGCTTCGAGGATCCTTACCGGAACAATAGCCCCGCAAATTCCGCCAGGTTTCTTCGCCACACCATCCACGTATGCATCCCCGGCGTTTCGATGTCGACATGCTGCACGCCCTTCGTCTTCAGCCACTCGCGCAGATTGCGATTCACGGTAATCAGCCGGTCTTCCGTGCCACACGCGATCCACAACAGCTTCAGCTGCTGGTTCGCCTTCGCGTCGAGCCCGGGAAAGTCTTTTTCGAACTCAGCTGGAATTCCTCCCGAGCTGAATGCCCCGACCCAGGCAAACTTGTCGAGATTGTTAAGCCCGGTTAACAACGATTCCGACCCTCCCATCGAAAGCCCCGCAATGGCCCGCGCATTCCGGTCTTTCGTGACGCGATATTCGCTCTCAACTTGCGGCATAACTTCGGTCAGCAGCGCCTGGCGGAAGTTCGAGAAATTCTTGTCGCGCACGTCTGTGTGACTCCACGCGCCCCATCCCAGGGTGATGATCTCCATGGTGCCGTAGCCCAGCGGCATAACAACAATCATCGGCTTTGCTTTGCCTTGCGCGATCAGGTTGTCGAGAATCACATTTGCACGCCCGACCGCCGTCCATCCGCTGGCGTCGTCGCTGTAACCGTGCAGCAAATACAGCACGGGATAAGTTTTCTTCGCTACGGGATCGTAGCCCGGTGGCGTGTAGACATAGAAGTCGCGCTGATCGTCCGCCACCGCCGATTTGTAGAAATGATGATGCACCTCGCCGCGCGGCACGTCGCTCACTTCCCAGGGCAGCGACGGCCCGGGAACGTGCACAAAGTTTCCCGGAGAAATCAGGTTCGGCACCAGCCCGTGATTGTAAGGATCGAGCGAGCGCACCCCGTCGACGGTGATGGAATACCCGTAGTAGTCCGGAGCCAGCTGTGCTGTGGTCACGCTCCACACGCCCGCGTCGTCTTTCTGCATAGCGACGGGTTCGGTGCCTTCGCGCGCGAGTTTCACTTCCTTCGCGTTGGGCGCGAGGAAGCGAAACGTCACACTGTTGTCGGGGTGAACTTCAGGTGTGACCAGCCAGCGCGGCGGCTGAGGAGCCGGCGCTGCCGCAGGTTTAGCTTCCTGCGCGGTCGCGAGTGAAACGATGAGAGGAAAAAGAACAACGAAGGCGAAACGAAGCTTCATGGCGCCGTCTCCTTGAATTGGAACGGCCCAATTGTACAAGCGCAGGACGGCGGGCACCACTCAGCAACTACTTCTGGCTGGCCACTTCCAGCCGAGCTTCGGCGCGCTGCAGCGCGTCCAGCGCGCGTGCCACATCGACGGTCGCATCGCCACTCGACAAACGCTGCTCGGCACGTTCTTTGGATTTGCGCGCGCGTTCCACGTCGATTTCCGCCGGACGCTCTGCCGACTCCGCCAGAATCGTCACTTTATCCGGCAGCACCTCTGCGAATCCCCACGCGACGGCAAGCCGCTGTTCCTGTGCCGCGGAATCGGAATTTTCGCGAAACGTGATCTCACCGACAGCGAGCTCCGTAATCAGCGGGGCGTGTCCCGGCAGGATGCCGAGATACCCGTTCTTCCCGGGAATCTGAATTTCCTCCGCCGAAGTATCCACAACCTTCTTCTCCGGCGTGACGATCTCGAGTTTGAAAACTTCCGCCATTGGTCGTCGGTCGTCGGCCGTTGGACCTCTGGTCAATGTCAGCGGTTAGCGCCAACGACTAACGACCAGCGACCAACGACTCTTTCCTACGCTGCGGCCTTCATCTTTTCCGCCGCTTCCAGCACTTCCTCAATCGGGCCCTTCATGTAGAACGCCTGCTCGGGGATGTCGTCGTACTTGCCTTCTACGATCGCCTTGAAGCCTTTCACCGTATCGGCGATCTTGACGTACTTTCCCTTCGCGCCTGTGAACTGTTCCGCGACGTGGAACGGCTGGGACAGGAAGCGCTGAATCTTGCGGGCCCGCGCCACTGTCAGTTTCTGATCTTCGGTCAATTCGTCAATACCAAGAATCGCGATGATGTCCTGCAGATCTTTGTAAGTCTGCAGCGTGCGCTTCACGGTCTGCGCCACATCGTAATGTTCCTGGCCGACGATGCGCGGATCGAGAATGCGCGAAGTCGAAGCCAGCGGATCGACTGCGGGATAAATTCCGATTTCCGTCAACGCACGCGACAGCACAGTAGTCGCGTCGAGGTGAGCGAACGTAGTGGCCGGAGCCGGATCGGTCAAGTCGTCGGCGGGCACATAAATCGCCTGCACCGAAGTGACCGAACCTTTCTTGGTGGACGTAATCCGCTCCTGCAATTCGCCCATCTCCGTCGCCAGGTTCGGCTGGTAACCGACGGCGCTGGGCATGCGACCCAGCAGCGCCGAAACTTCCGACCCCGCCTGCGTGAAACGGAAAATATTATCGATAAACAGCAGCGTGTCGGCACCCTCAGCGTCGCGGAAATATTCCGCCACCGTCAGGCCAGTTAGCGCCACGCGCAGCCGTGCCCCTGGAGGTTCCGTCATCTGCCCATAGATCAGCGCGGCCTTCGACTCCGCCGGCTTGCCGGGCTTGATCACGCCCGACTCCGTCATTTCCAGCCACAGGTCGTTGCCTTCGCGGGTGCGCTCGCCGACGCCCGCAAACACGGAGTAGCCGCCGTGATTTTTGGCGACGTTATTGATTAGCTCCATGATAACTACAGTCTTGCCCACGCCCGCGCCGCCGAACAATCCAATCTTGCCGCCCTTCAAGAACGGCTGGATGAGATCGATGACCTTCACGCCGGTCTCGAACATCTCGGCGGTCGTGGCCTGCTCGTCAAATGCCGGAGCAAGACGGTGAATCGGCATCCGCTCCTTGTACTCGACCGGACCCAGTTGATCGACAGGCTCACCGATCACGTTCATCACGCGCCCCAGCGTTCCACGGCCAACGGGCACGGATATCGGCCCGCCCTGGTCAATGGCCTTCATGCCGCGCACCATGCCGTCGGTCGGTTGCATGGCGATGCAGCGCACGCGTCCCTCGCCCAGATGCTGCTGCACCTCGAGAATCACGTCGATCGGGCTGGGCACGGTGAAACCGTCGCTCACCACTTTCACCGCCTCGTAGATCGGAGGCAGCTTTCCCTCGAGAAACTGCACGTCCACCGCCGGCCCCGCAATTTGAATTACGTGTCCTACGTTTTCTGCCATATTAGCTTCTAGCTACTAGCTGCTAGCTCCTAGCTTGGGTCACCCTCCGCTTGTTTCGACGGCGTGACCCTGCTGAAATTAGAAATTGTGCAAATCTTGCCTTGCTAGAAGCTAGTAGCTAGCAGCTAGCAGCTTCTTTTTACATTGCCGCCGCGCCGCTCACGATCTCGATGATCTCTTTCGTGATCTTCGCCTGCCGCGCCCGGTTCATGATCAGGGTCAGCGAATCGATCATGTCGGTCGCATTGTTGGTCGCCGAATCCATGGCGGTCATGCGCGCAGCGTGTTCCGCGGCCACCGACTCCAGCAGCGCGCGGAAAATCTGAATGCTCACATATTTCGGCAGCAGCGCGCGGAACAACTCTTCCGGCGCCTGCTCATAAATGTAATCTACCTGCGCCGTGCCGAACTGCGAAACCGGCTCCGGGGCCAACTGGTCCGGCCCACGCATGCCCACGCCCGCGCTGATCGCAGCCTCTTTCGCTCTTTTCTTTTCTTCTTCCGTCATCTCCTCGACCAGCTTCACTGTCCGCTCGCCGATCTGCTCGATGGGAAGAATCTGCTCCACCACGAGTCGCTGCGCAATCACCGACTTGAATTCGTTGAACACAACATAGACGTCATCGATCTCTTCGCGACAATAGCGCGCAATCACATTCTGAGCCATGGCCAGCGCCAGCGCGAACTCCACTTTGCCGAGAATGCCAATGTGTTCGCCGGTTATCTGAGTCGCTCCGGCGCGTTCCGCCGCCACCGATTCAGCTTCGATCCCCTCCGCGAGTTCCGCCAGACTCTTGGTCTGAACCTTCGCGGCGGGATAGCGCCGCCGCAGGAAGTCGCGCCCCTTACGGCCGATCGCTTCAATGTCGACGTTCTTGCCGGCCTTCGACTCGAGGAACCGCGAGGCCGCCTTCGTAATGTTCGCATTGAACGCGCCTGCCAGCCCCTTGTCGCCGGTCACGACAATCAGCAGAATGTTTTTCTCTGCGCGCTGCGCCAGCAGTGGATGCTTCGGTTCGCCCGTCTCCGGATCGTAAATCTCCGCGCGGGCGACTAGCGACTTCAACACATTCGTCAGCATCTGCGCATACGGACGCGCCGACAGGGCGCGCTCCTGCGCCCGCCGCAACTTCGCCGCCGAGACCACTTTCATGGCCTTGGTGATCTGCCGCGTGTTGATCACGCTGCGAATGCGGCGCCGAATATCGAGAATGTTAGGCATCAGTCGTCGTTGGTCGTTAGCCGTTGGTCGTTAGCCAGAATCAAAATCTTGTCGTCCTTCGCGAAAGCGATGGACCTATGCAGTCGTGCCGCGAGAGACCTACTTCGCTACCGCTTCCCTTGCCGCCACGAACTGCTGCTTCGCTTCCTTGATTACGCTCTGCAACTGGCCTTTCAGCGTGTCGTCGAGAATCTTCTTCTCCATGATCGCGCGCAGCAGGCCGGGATTGGTCGACTCCACATACTTGTAAAGCTCCCCTTCGAACTCGCGAACCTGCGCCACCGGCAGATCGTCGAGGAAGCCGCCGGTGCCCGCCATAATGATCAGAATCTGCTTGGAGAAGGGCAGGGGCGAGAATTGATTCTGTTTGAGCAACTCGACCAGCCGTTGCCCGCGATTCAACTGCGCCTGCGTGGCCTTATCGAGATCGCTGCCAAAGGCCGCAAATGCTGCCAGTTCGCGGTACTGCGCGAGTTCGAGCTTCAACGTTCCTGCAACCTGCCGCATGGCCTTGATCTGCGCGCTGCCGCCAACGCGGCTTACCGATAAACCTACGTTAACGGCTGGACGTACACCCTGGTTAAATAGATCGGTCTCAAGATAAATCTGCCCGTCGGTTATCGAAATCACATTGGTCGGAATGTAGGCCGAAACGTCGCCCGCCTGCGTTTCGATAATCGGCAGCGCAGTAAGCGATCCGCCGCCCATCTTATCGCTCAACTTCGACGCGCGCTCCAATAGCCTGGAGTGAAGGTAAAAAACGTCTCCGGGATACGCCTCGCGTCCCGGCGGACGCCGCAGCAGCAGCGAAATTTCGCGATACGACGCCGCATGCTTCGAAAGATCGTCATAGATGACCAGCGCGTGCCGCTTAGTGTCGCGGAAATATTCACCCATCGCGCACGCAGCGTACGGAGAGATGTACTGCATGGGCGCCGGCTCCGACGCCGACGCCGCGACCACGATGGTGTATTCCATCGCGCCCGCATCTTCCAGAATCTTGACTACCTGCGCAATCGACGAGCGCTTCTGCCCGATCGCGTTGTAAATGCAAATCAGGTTGTTGCCTTTGCTGTTGATGATGGTGTCGAGCGCGACCGCGGTCTTGCCGGTCTGGCGGTCGCCGATGATCAGTTCGCGCTGGCCACGGCCGATTGGAATCATGCTGTCGATGGCCTTGAGCCCAGTCGCCATGGGCTCGCGCACCGGTTGGCGGTCAATCACGCCTGGCGCAATGCGTTCGAGCGCAATGAATTGATCGGTGGTAATGGGACCCTTATCGTCGATCGGTTCGCCCAGCGAATTCACCACACGACCGATCATGGCGTCGCCCACGGGAACGCTCATGATGCGTCCCGTGCGCTTCACTTCATCGCCTTCTTTGATCTCGGTGTATTCGCCGAGCAGCACCACACCCACCTGATCTTCTTCCAGGTTCATGGCGATGCCGGCCACACCGTGCGGAAACGAAAGCAGTTCGCCGGCCATGACCTTGTCGAGCCCATAGACACGCGCTATGCCGTCGCCCAGCGTGATGACGGTGCCGGTCTCGTCCACGGAGATCTTGGTCTCGTAGTTCTCGATCTGCTCGCGGATCAGTTTTGTAATTTCGTCTGCCTTGATTTGTGCCATAAATTGCTTTCAGCTTTCAGCTTTCAGCTCTCAGATTCGAGCGATGAGCTGTGAGCAATGAGCAATGAGCAGAACCATTTTTGGGGTACGCACGCTCGCCGCTCATAGCTCATCGCTCACTGCTAAGAGCTAATCGCTTCCCGAATCTTCTCCAACTGGCCCTTCACTGAGCCGTCGTAAATTGTGCTGCCCACCCGGACCACTGCACCGCCCAGCAGCGACGCATCCAGCGCGAAATGGGCGCGGACCTTCTTGCCCGTGACTTTCTCGACCTGCGCTTCAAGCACGCGCTTCTCTGGGTCGCTCAGCTCGCGGGCGCTCGTAATGTGCGCTTCGGCAAATCCCATGCGCGCATCGAGTTCCTTCTCCAGTTGCCGCGTAATCTGCTCCAGAAAATGCATCCGCCGATGATCGATCAGCACCGCGACCAGATTGCGCACATGGCGTTCGATTCCATCCTGGTGCACGATCGCGTCCAGCAATTTCCGCTTTTGCTCCGCGGGAACCGCCGGATTTTCCCACACCCGCCGCAAATCGACGCTCTCAGCTAGCAGGCCGGAAATGCGGCGCAATCCGCCAATCGCGCGATTCGCATCGAGATGCGCGCTGAGAACCACGTCAGCGAATGCGCGCGCGTAAGTGCTGGCGACGGAAGCCACGCTTAGTTTTTATCCTTTCCAGAATTCTCTGCACCCAACTGCCCAGAGAAACTGCGCACCAGACCCTGATCGGTGGCCGCATCTACGCGAATCTGTTTTTGCGCCAACCCGACAGCCAGATCGGCGGCGTGCGCCGTCAGTTGGCGGCGCGCGGCCTTGGCCGCGGCCGCAATTTCCTGCTCCGCGGAAACGACGATTTTGCGCGCATCTTCCTCGGCCGCGGCTTTAATCCGGACTTCCTCGGCCGCGCCTTCTTTCTCGGCGGCGTCGCGCATCGTGCCGATTTCAGCATCCAGCTTCATCAGGCGCGATTCAATCTCACCCAGCCTGCGCCGCGCTTCTTCGCTCGCCTTCTGCGCTTCCTGCATCGCCTTCTGGATGGCCGCTGTCCGGTCGCGGAAGATTCCCGGCAAATATTTGCGCCCGGCCCAGAAGATGACGGCCGCAATCACCACAAAGTTCGTTACCACACTCAGCCAATAGGCCCGCTGCGGGTTCAATCCTGTGAGCCGCGAAATCAGCTTCACGGAAGCCGACTGCTTGAACTCCGCCATCTCGTCTTTTTCTTCCCCGGCAGCTTCCTTGCTTCCATGTGCCAGTTGCCGGCCCGGACTGGAAGATTGGTGGGAGGCATCGCTCGTCACTTCTGGTTTCGATTCTCGTTTCGAGTCTTTTTTCGAAGGGGAAGCTGGCTCCTGCGCATGTACCGGAACCGAAACCAAGCCCGCGCAACCCATCATCAATAGTGCAAGAAAAGATGCCCGCGCGATTTTCGCGGATAGGGCAACCAGTATCGAGGCAGTTCTCGTCGCCGAGGCAGTCATAGCGGAGGATTTCATCGTCCCGCTCCCGCCGGCTGCAGGACTCGCTGCATGATTTCCTGGGCCAGAGCCACAACTTCGCCCTGCAGGCCCGCCTGTGCCGCGACGCGATCGTTCTCAATATCCTGTTTCGCGGCCTGCACTTGCGCCTGCGCCTTGCTCCGGGCTTCATTCACGGCGTTGGTACGAGCCTGCAGAGCCGCCTGCCGACGCGCTTCCTGTGCGCGAAAAACCGTTGCCCGCGCCTCGCGCAGCTTCTGTTCGTATTCGGCGGTGCGCGCCTCGGCGGCCGCGATGTCCGCGCGCGACTTCTCCACCGCGCCTTCGGTCTTGCTGCGCCGCTCCTCGAGCACGCGCTGCAACGGCTTGTGCACGATGACGGTATAGAGCGCGTAGAGCAGCGCCAGCAGAATCACCGTCGGTACGGCTCCGAGCAGTAATTCCCCTAGTTGTCGAAGCGTTTCATCCATTGTCTGATAAGCAAGTGTCTGATAAGCAAGTCCAGCTGATCTGTAGACCGGAAAATGAGGGCTATGAAAACTGTTAAGTCTAACGTCCCAAGGGATTTGTGTCAACGCGAAGAAGATCGTTTTAGGCGGTCGATGCGGGGCTTCGGAATCACTCCCGAAACGGACCGGCGAGACCTCAACCACCACGAAAAGGGGACCGATTCTTATCCGATCTGCGACTCATACATGCGCCCCGAACCCGCTAAAAACGCGGGCCTTAGCGATTCTCGAATGCACCAGGCCAGCCTTCGCAGATTTCTGCACATAGTTCTTGACTTCCCCGGAAAGAGGATTAGCATTGGGGTATCACCTCCGATCCAATTCAGGATCGAATGGGCCGATAGCCAAGGAATGTCACCGCTTCTTGGTTGTCGGCCCATTTAAATTTCCGAAGCAGAATGGTCCACTCCAAACTACTTCCCGCCATCATTCTTGCCCGCTCACCGCCCTCGCTGGGAATCGTCCAATCTGCGGATGTATACTTCACCCGATTCCCATCGCGCAATCCTTATTGCATATCATTTAGCCAAGGAGTCTTACCATGCGTGTGCGATTCGCACTCTTCCTTTGTCTGCTGGCATGCGGAGTTCTTGCGCAGGCCCAGGACATCGACATTCCCTACACAAAATTTGTCCTCGACAACGGGCTGACTGTCGTCGTGCACGAGGACCACAAAGCGCCCATCGTAGCCGTGAATCTCTGGTACCACGTCGGTTCCAAGAATGAAAAGCCGGGCAAGACCGGCTTCGCTCATCTGTTCGAACACCTGATGTTTGGCGGCAGCCAACATGCCAAAGATCGCTACATCAAAGCTCTCGAGAGCGTGGGCGCGACCGACTTGAACGGTACGACCGAATTCGACCGCACCAACTACTTCGAAAACGTTCCCACGTCCGCGCTCGATTTCACTCTCTGGATGGAGTCGGATCGAATGGCCTATCTCGACCTGAGCCAGAAAACCCTCGACCTGCAGCGCGGGGTGGTCGAAAACGAAAAGCGGCAGGACGAGAACGAGCCCTACGCCCTGACCGAGGAATATATTCCAGTGAACACGTATCCCGCCGGTCACCCTTATTCGTGGGACGTGATCGGCGAAATGTCGGACCTGGAAGCCGCCTCATTCAAAGACGTGCAAGACTGGTTCAAGACTTATTACGGCCCCTCGAATGTCGTGCTGGTTCTGGCCGGCGACATCGACGTCAAGACCGCAAAAGAAAAAGTACAGAAATATTTTGGCGACATCCCGCCCGGACCGCCGGTCACTCACCAAGAGGCCTGGATCGCAAAAATGACGGGGACGCACCGCTCCGTCACTCAGGACCGCGTTCCGGAGCCGCGAGTGTACATGGTCTGGAATGTGCCGCAGTTCGGAACCGCCGACGCCACCTATCTCTGGCTGGTCAGTTCCTGTCTCGGCGATGGCAAGACTTCTCGCCTGTATAAGCGCCTGGTCTACGACGATCAGATCGCCAGCGACGTGACCGTCTACCTCGACGCGCGGGAAATCGGCGGCCAGTTCTATGTTCAAGTAACGGCGGCTCCCGGGCACTCGCTCGACGAGATCGAGAGGGAAATCAACGAAGAACTTGCGCGCTTCATCCAGTCCGGACCGACGCAAGAAGAATTGCAGCGAGTGCAAACCGAATATCTTGCCGACTTCGTCCGCGGCATCGAACGCATCGGCGGCTTCGGAGGAAAATCCGACCGGCTGGCACAGTACACGGTTTATACAGGAAATCCTGCGGGATATAAAATTACGCTCCAACGGGTTCACGACTCGACCGCCGACAACCTGAAATCGGCGGCAGCCCACTGGCTCAGCGACGGCGTCTACATTGCCGACGTTTTGCCATTCCCCGACTACAAGCCCGCGTCAACTGGCGCCGACCGCACCGGTCCTCCAGCACTGGGCCCGACGCCGGAACTCAAGCTTCCGAAATTGCAGCGGGCATCGCTTTCCAACGGCCTCAAGATCGTCCTGGCGGAGCGGCATGACGTGCCGCTGGTCGACGTGTGGCTGGCTGCCGACGCCGGTTACGCCGCCGATCAGTTCGCCAAGCCCGGAACCGCAAGACTTGCTTCCGCGCTGCTCACCGACGGCACCAAAACCCGCACCGCTCTTCAGATCAACGACGAGACTGCACTGCTGGGCGCTCGATTGAACGCGTATGCCGACCTGGATCTCAGCTACGTCACACTCTCGTCGCTGAAATCGAAGCTCGATCCGTCTCTCAATCTTTTCGCGGATGTTGTCCTCAACCCTTCGTTCCCCGAAGCCGATTTCAAACGCGAGCAAAAACTCCAGCTCGACGGCATCGAGCAGGAGCAGAAAGATCCGATTCAGATGGCGCTACGCGTTTTCCCGGGCCTCGTTTATGGACCGGGCCACGCTTACGGCAATCCACTGACCGGATCGGGGACGACCGCCAGCACACAAGCCATTACCCGCGAGGATCTGGCGAAATTTCACCACGTCTGGTTCCATCCTAATAACGCGACGCTCATCGTAGTCGGCGACACGACGCTTGCCGAAATCACGCCCAAGCTGGAAAAACTATTTTCGACCTGGACCGCGGAGAAAGTTCCAGTTAAGAACCTGTCCACCGTGAAACCCGCTTCCGAGCCTGAGGTTTACATTGTGGACAAGCCGGGCGCGAGCCAGTCGATGATCATCGCCGGCCACGTTTCCCTGGCGCCAGATCCGGCGCGCGAAATCGCCATTCGCGCCATGAATGACGACCTGGGTGGAACCTTCAGCTCCCGCCTTAACATGAACCTGCGCGAGGACAAACACTGGGCCTACGGCGCCGGAAGCTTTCTCTGGGGAGCCAAGGCCCAGCGTCCGCTTTTCATCTACGCCCCGGTGCAAACCGACAAAACGAAAGAAGCGATGGTGGAAGTGAGTAAAGAAATCAAAGGGATCTTGCAGGATCGCCCGGTCACCGCCGAAGAATTGACGGCGATCAAAGCGAACGAAACCCTGAGCCTTCCCGGCTCGCGCGAAACCATCGATTCGGTGGGGAACTCGATCCTCAATCAACTGAAGTTCGGCCTGCCCGACGACTACTACGAAACCATGGCGGGCAAGATCGGTGCTCTCAAAGGCTCCGATCTGGATGCCGCCGCGAAGCAGGTGATCCATCCCGGCAGCATGGTGTGGGTGGTGGTCGGCGACCGCGCCAAGATCGAGCCCGGCATCAGGGAACTGAACTTCGGCAAGATTCACTTCATCGACGCGGATGGACACCCGATCTAAGGTGAGGCGCAGTCAACGGAAAGATTAGTGGGGAAGGAAATCCGGGTGCCCCATTTCTCGCGTCCTTTGCGAGAAGTGGGGATTTTTTGATGCTGACTAGAACGATACGATGGCAAGGAAAATATTGAGCGCGCTCATCGTCCGCCAGGCGAAGCAATCCGCGCGGCTGGTATCCGTCTTGTCCGTTTGACCGTGTGGTCAGACAATATGAATTCCCGCACCCTTCGCACCACCGATTCCGGCGCCTCCGCTTCCAACTCCACCGCGCCATCCTTGTACTTCCGCGAATAAATCCGCGCCTTCGCTTCCAGCATGGCCAGCGTCTTCCCTTCTTTCTGCGGCACGCGCAAATGCACGCGGCTGACCGGATCTTCCTCAATCATGGCGTCGATCCGCACCAGCAGCCGGTCCAGCCCCGTGCCCTCTGTCGCGGAAACATAAACTGTCGTCGCGTCGGGCCGCACGGCGTCGGCTTGCAGGCTCTGCACCACTTCCTCATCCAGCAGATCGACTTTATTCATCACGCGCAGTCGCGGCTTCTTCTCCGCCTCCAACTCTTTCAGAACAATCTCCACCTGCGCGTCTTGCTCCGCCGACAAGCGGTTGCTGGCGTCGGAGACATGCACGATCAGCGACGCGCGCTGCACCTCTTCGAGCGTCGCCCGAAATGCCGACACCAGCGTGTGCGGCAGGCTGCGTATGAATCCGACCGTGTCCGACAACAGCACTTTGCGCTTCGAAGGCAGGACCACGCCGCGAATCGTCGGATCCAAAGTCGCGAACATGCGCGACGACTCCAGCACTTTCGCCTGCGTCAGCGCGTTGAACAGCGTCGACTTGCCCGCGTTGGTATATCCCACCAGCGCCACGGTCGCCACCGGCGCCGACTCACGCCGCTGCCGCTGCTGCGCCCGAATGCGCCGGACGTTCTCGATCTGCTCCTCAACGTGCCGCACCCGCCGCGCAATTTTCCGGCGATCCGTTTCCAGTTTGGTTTCGCCGGGACCACGAGTACCGATGCCGCCGCCGAGCTGCGACATCTCAATACCGTGCCCGGCCAGCCGCGGCAGCATGTAGTGCAATTGCGCCAGCTCGACCTGCAACTGGCCTTCGCGCGTTTTCGCATGCCGCGCAAAAATGTCAAGGATCAGTTGCGTGCGGTCGATCACCCGCCGCTGAACAATTTTTTCGATATTGCGCTGCTGCGAAGGACTGAGATCGTGATCGAAAAGGATCACATCCGCGTTCACCGAAGCCGCCGCGCCCGCGATCTCTTCCAGCTTGCCGGCACCGATCAACGTGGCCGGATCGGGCCGGTCCCGCCGCTGCAGGAGTTCGCCAACCACTTCAGCTCCAGCGCTTTCGGCCAGCGAGCGCAACTCGGCGAGAGATTCGTCGGCATCGAACTCCGGAATGCGAGGTTTACCGTTGGACTTGCCCGCACCCCCCGCAGTTCCAGCCGGCTGCATCCCCGCCGCATCGCGTGCGGCCGAGGCCTGTGCCGTGACCGTCCCCTTCGCGCCGCTGCGCCCGCGCGTGCGCACTTCCAGGCCAACCAGAAACGCGCGTTCACGTTCGGACTGCTCGCGCACGATCTCGGTCCCGAGAGGCACACGTCCGCCCGCACGCGTCGCTATCGCGGGATTTCTTGGAATGAGTACTCGCCAAACTGAAAGCGCCTTATCCTTCGGTGCCCGAAGCACTCACCACCGCAGTCGCCGCACTCGCACTCGCAGCCGACTTTTCCGGATGCGGCACATGGGCAACGTGGGTCGAGGCAACCCGCCCCATCACCACAGTTGAGATGGCGTGCTTGAAGATGAGTTGCTCCTGACCGTTCGCCTCCAGCACCACGGAGTACTTGTCGAAAGAGCGGATGCGGCCCGTCAACTTCACTCCACTCAGCAGGTAAATCGTAATGCTGAGCCGTTCCTTGCGGGCCGTGTTAAGGAAGGAATCCTGGATGTTCTGCGCCGGCTTATTGCTGTCCATAGCCGATCTCCTCTGTTCATAGACTGCGAACCATCCACGCACCGGCCCACAGACTCGCATGGGCAGGCTCAAAACCATCAGCATGTTCCCACGAGCCTTCCCGCTGCCTCAGGAACATGGGGGGACATCCCCGCCGCCGGCGCTCCCCATTTTCCGCAGGCCAACGCCTTCAGCAGGCAATGTGAGTACGATACGGCGATCTCCGGCGCTTTTCAACCCGGAAGTTGCCGGCAGTTGACATAGCCCTCGCCCACGGTGCAGACTTCCCACGACTTAGCCGATCACTGTCCACCGATCACTTGATCCCTGGCCACTGAATTCGCACCTCGCTCAGTTCCTCGGAGGACCTTCATGCATCATATCGTCGCAGTGGCAGCCTCATTCGTTATGCCCACGATTTCGGGCAAGGAAGCCGCGCAACTCATCCTGCGCTGGTTTCATATCATTGCCGCCATCACGTGGGTCGGCCTGCTCTATTTCTTCAACCTGATCAATGTCCCTTTCATGAAGCAAGTGGACGCCGCCGTGAAACCGAAAGTCTTCCAGAACCTGACCCTGCCCGCCCTGAACTGGTTCCGCTGGAGCGCGCTCGCCACGGTCTTCATCGGATTGTGGTATTGGGGACAATTTCTGGTCGCACCCGACGCGCAACGTCAGGGCATCGGCCAGGGTGGCACGTTCGGCCTCTTCTTCGGCGTCTGGATCGCCGTGTGGGCCATCCTGTTTTTCGTGATCAAGAAAGTCACGCCCAGCGGATATGTCCTGGGGGCGATCACTACCATCCTGGTCTATGCCGCCGGATACGTCTTCGTGAACCACACCCCGGTCGGCGGCGACGACAACCACGTCCTCGCCATCGGCGTCGGCGGAGGCATGGGAATCGTCATGCTGTTCAACGTCTGGGGCATCATCTGGCCCGCCAACAAGAAAATCATCCGCGGCGTCCTAGCCGGAACCCCCCGCGAAGACGCCCCCGTCCTGGCCCGCCAAGCCTTCCTGGCCTCGCGGACAAACTTCTTCCTCTCCGTCCCCCTGATCTTCTACATGGCCGCCGCATCGCACTTCTCGAGCACGGTGATTTTCGGGAAGTAACGGCACTCGGGAAATAGTGTTCGGCTGTTGGTGAATTCCCTTCCCTCACGACAACGTTTATACTGGCATCGCTTGTTGGGCGTCGAAAAGAGGTTTTATGCGATTCTCTGCGGTTTTGCTTGCGGTAATGACCCTTCTATCGCTCAGCGGTGCTCAGGATGCGTTCCAGGCCACCGACTTTGCCAAGCAGCAATTGAACTCGATCGGCAACGAGCAGGCGCGCGGGGCGGTGAAGAACCAGTTAGTGCAAGGAGCGCTGAGTTTCCAGTGGCTGAATGCTCCGAGTCACGCCGAAGGGCAATTGCAATTTGTTTCCGAAGGCGACAAATTCGTTTCTGTCCTGAAATTGCCGAGCGTGGACTATCACGGTGAGCAATTTGCGAGTGACGGCAAGAAGACTGGTGTCAAGCAGATTCTGCCGGGTCGTTATTCGGCGCTGGGGCGATTTGTATTCGAACACCCGGAAGTGCTTACGGAGGGTCTTTGGGGCGGCACGCTGTCAACCGCATGGGCCCTCGCGCATTTGGATCAGCGTCACGCCAAGCTGGAGGACCGTGGCACGAAGAAGATTGACGGACGCGATCTCCACAGAGTGGACTATCTGCCTAAGAAAAACAGCGATCTGCAGATCGAACTCTATTTTGAACCCGAAACATCACGGCACGTCATGACCGTTTATTCGTACCACGCGATGGCCAAGGGCGGAGGTGGCCCGTCCGCATCGGCCAGCCAAGAGGAACGGTACTACCGGTTGGAAGAGCGCTTTGCTGATTTCAAAACGGTCGATGACCTCACTTTGCCGACGCGATGGACCATACAATACAGCAACGACGCTTCGCAGACAACAACCGGGGGCAGGACCACTGGGATCAGCCAGTTTGAGGTAAACGATCCGAAGATCTCGCACAACCTGTCGCTCGACCCGAGGAACTTTGAGATCAAATGATCAATGAATCTCGCGGCAAGGGCAAGCTCAGGCATCCGGATGGCTTTCAGTCGACCAGGTTCCGTCCGTCGTGCAGACGACGAATCCGGTATCCCTCTTCAACGCCCAGTCAAAGAGTTTTGCCCGCGCTCACTTGGGTAAAGGTCTGAAAGCTTCGCAGAATTCCTCCCGGCTTTCTTGGGGCAAACCCATCCCGAAAGACTCCTAAAACAGTTCTCCATCGGCTACCAAAGTGGCCCTCGGTTCAAGGATCACGGGCCCACGGGCACCTTGCCACGCGCCGGACGGGTTTTGGCAATGCCGTGGAACATCAGGTCACGAGCGGGCCGTCTGTAGCAGGAGACAAAAAGAAGCCGCCCCGTCAGGGCGGCTTCCGCGAACAGGAATCGCAGTCTAGAAATAGAACTTCGCGCCGATCTGCACGGCCCTGCCTTCGCCATTGGTTGAGATGGTCTTGGTGGAATATATCTTGCCGAAGGTCCCGAAAAGGCTCTGAACGTCGTCGCTGTTGAAACCATTATCGGTAGGGTTGGCAAAGTTCGCGTGGTTGAAAGTGTTGTAGGTTTCGAAGCGCAATTCGATATACCGCGACTCGTCGATGTGGATCCTCTTCTCGATCGCCATATCGCCGTAGTTGATTCCGGGTCCATAAATAGGATTACGGCTGGCTGTGCCCAGCGTCCCCGAAGCCGTTGTCGTGAAGGCCGCTGGATTGAAGTAGAGGTTTTGGGGGTTATTTCCATTCTTATTTCTGGGGTCCCGGATGCCAAGTGGAGCGCTAGTGCGTACGGCTTGGGCTGGGCAAGCGAAGAACGCGACCGAGTTATCGCAAGTATCCGCAAAGTTAAGGAAGTCGAAGACGCCGACGGGCGTTCCGTGCTGCACCGTGTAAATGCCGGCCAGATTCCAGTCGTCCGTCAGCCTCCTCCACTTGTGCGTGAGCGAGTAGAACGGCAGCGTGTAGGTATAGCTCACCACGAAGCGTTGCGGAGCATCGTTTCCAGAAGGAGCCCACATGCACTGGTGGCAGAACGGGTTAATGCCCGGGAAATTAAACGCGCTACTTTCCAGGCTCGATGTCTGGTCAAAATATCGGGACCAGGTGTAGGCCGCCAGCAGCTGCAACCCGTGGCTGAAACGACGGTTCACGGTCACCTGCAGAGAATCGTACCTGGAGTTGAACTCGGTCAACTCGATGCCGGGTTGCCCGTACAGGGCCTGGTTATACGGAGCAGCCCCGGCGACCGGTGCCCCAAGCGACCAGGTGAGGTCGGGATTCTCAGTTGCGGGTGTTATGGGGCAGCCGCCGCCCGCGTGCATAAAGTATCCAAATCCGCACCCAGCGGCTGCTGCCACCGGGTTAATGCCAGGAGCTTGGCCAGCCAGGTTCCCGTCCTCCGCTCCCTCTTCGTGGCGTCCCCGATTTCCGACGTAGCCGATGGTAAGGATAGTTGCCTTGTCCAGTTGCTGTTCAATCGTCAGGTTAAAGTTTGTCGATCTCGGAGCGGTAAATCTCGGATCGACACCGGTGAAGCCCAACCCAACGGGCGCATACTGCGAGAAATCAATATTCTTGTCGCCCGGACTCGGCGGGGCAAAGGGGAACGGATTCGCTGTTGTGCAGGAGCCGTCAGTACTCGAAAAGGGGTTAACGAAGCCGACGGAGCCGCAGACCGGGCTGGCCCCAGCACTGGTGATGGCGAAAGGCGCATTGGTAAGAGTTTGCAGCGACAATTCCTCTTCACTGCGGTTGTAGTAGAGGCCAATGCCACCATGCAGGCTCAACTTGTGGGCGGCATCGGGACTCCAGGCAAAGCCAAGGCGGGGAGCGAGCAGGTCATAACGAACTTTCGCCCCGCCGTATTTGGTCATGCCCGCGTCGCCGGGATAGACGAATCCCGCAGGAGCCGTCGGGAAAACAGTGGACTGCTGGCCCGGCCTCCACGCGCCCATGATCAAGCCATTGGCATAGTTGTTCACCCACGGTGTCTCAACGTCGTAACCGGTGCCATAGGTGAGTGTCAGGTTCGGGCGAATCTGCCACTGGTCCTGAACATAGGCATAGATTTCATGTGCTCTGGCATGGACAACGGACCCGCTGCCCTGCGTGTAACTGTCTGGGAACCCCAGCAGAAAGTCGACCGCACCACTTCCGGTCGAGAAGGGCCCGCCACCGGCAAAGCTGTAATTGCCACCTAGATTGTTGTAGAAGGGATTGTCGATCGACGGACGGTCCACGGTAAATCCCGCCTTGAACGTGTGCCGGCCCCAAACCTTACTGACATTGTCCACCAGTTGATAAACATTCTGAATGCGGGGCTGGGGACCGTTAGCACTGAATCCCAGCGTGAAAAGCGGCGTAGTGATAACCGGCAGAGAGGCCGCAGCGGGATTCTGAGGGGTGATGCCGGTGAAGCCGTAAGCCGTGGGATTGATCGGGTTGACAGGCGTCACAGCGGAGAAGTTAAACCGGGTATAGCCCAGTCGCAGTTCATTGAGAGTTGTGGCCGAAAATGTATGCGTCCAGGAAACGGAATATTGATTGGTGTGGCGAAGAGCCGATTCCGGTAGGCCCGGCAAGTCTGTGCCAGTGAACGGCAGGGTGTCCTGAGAAGGATGAGTTTCCCACAGGCCGTAGAACCAGAGCTGGTCGTTATTCGTGAGATGGTGGTCGAGTCTGCCCAAAAATTCGTAATCATGCGCAACTGTGGTCGGGGAAACGACAACGCTCCCGCTGCTAGCAAGGGGAACAAACTGATTCACCAGCTTGATCGAAAGCGGGTTAAAGTCTTGGGTTGGAACCAATCCAGTCGAGAACAGGTTACTGTATGCCTGCGATAGGGCCGGACACATAACCCCGCCGCTCACGGGGCAAGGGGAGGAGGCGTCCCCGTAAAGGGGGATAGGATTGAGGTTTGCGTTTCCAGCAAAGGCCTCGGCAGTAAAGTCGCCGTTGTTGAACTGCGTCGGCGTGTACACGGGAACCGTACTCGCGGCCCCCTGCGGAATTCTCTGCTTATAACCCTGATACGAGAAGAAGAAGAACGTCTTGTTCTTTATGATTGGCCCACCGATTATGCCACCATACATATTTTGATGGAACGGCGAGCGGCAGTCGCTTTTCAGATTGCCGAACGCGTCAGTGCAACCATACTCAAAATAATTCCTCGCATCCAGGAATGTGTCGCGATAGAACTCAAAAGCGCTGCCGTGGAACGCATTGGTGCCGCTCTTGATCGTGGCATTAATAACAGTGCCAGAGTTGCGGCCATATTCAGGATTCAGCGTGTTGGCGACCAGGCGAAACTCACCGATGGCATCCGGACTCGGAATAACGAGGGCGGTATTCAACGAAGAATCGTTGGAATCTACGCCGTTGATCATGAAAGAGTTTTGCTGGGTTCCCGCGCCGTTGCCGGAATACGCCCCGTTTCCACCGCCAAACCGGTCGGAGGTTCCCACAATTCCGGGTTCCAGTTGCTGAAGCTGCGTCCAGTTGCGACCGTTCAAGGGAAGGTCAACCAGCTGTTGTGAGCCAATGGTCCCGCCCAGCTGCATATCCGTCTGCTGCACCTGCACGGCATTGGCCTCGACGACGACCGTTTCGCGAGTCGCTCCCAGTTCCAGCTTCGCATTTAATGTATAGACCTGATTGAGGTCGATGTGAATACTCGTGGCCTTGAACTCCTTGAAGCCGGCAGCCTCGACTGTGACCTCGTAGTTCCCAATGGCGACTTGGGGATAGTTGAAAGCTCCGTTCTGATCGGTGGTGTCTTTGTAGACGATGCCCGTATCGACGTTCTTGGCGGTAATCTTGGCTTTCCCTACTTCGGCGCCGGATGGATCCACGACCGTTCCACGGATACTGCCATATACGTTGTCGGCAAAGGCTGGAGGGACGCACAGCAACATTGCTAGAAGGGCAACCAAACCCGTAATGAGTGCGAGAACCTTAAAACTGCCCACACGCTGTTTATTCATCTTCTTCTCCTCAGAACTTGTTCTTCAGAACCTGGAAGTCGTTTGCTTTGGCTCAAGCTCAACGTCTCGACCCGAGTGCCTTACCTGGGAATCGCGTAACCCGATGGATTGCAAACCTTTGAGAGACCCGTCAAAATCCTGTGAAACCTGATCTTGTGAAACCTGGGAACTCGACATCCGCCATCTGTCTACACCCGTCTATGCGGGTTTTGGCTAAAACAGTACGATCTTAGACAAAAGCCTCGGACACAATGAACGAACATTGAATGCAACTGACAATCCAAAACATCCATTCGATAAACAATTTGTTTTCAATTGGTTAGTGTTCGGCTGGAAGGCGTTGCTACGAAAATCAGTATAAGTTGACACCTGTGGATATGACATTTGGAATGCCGGCGGTTGATCGCGAGGAAGGCGTCCGAACGCTCTTCGCCTAGCGCCGGCGCTTCCTGACAGGCCGGGAGGCCACTTCTCCGGGCGCCAGCACGCGCCGCACGATGGGCGTGTTCAGTTTGTACTTGCGCTCGCTGAGGTTGCCGGCGTCGTCCCGTACACGGAGGATGAATACGGGCAGGGTGCCTTCTTTGTCGAAATTCTCTTGGGTGACCGTTACCGGCAGCACTCCGTCCAGACCGTGCTCGCGGTAAGCGGTTTCGTAGCGGTGTTTGCGGGCGTTCCAGGTAAAGACGCGGACTTGGTCGTAGTCGTAGGGCAAGCCGTCGTGCGGATCGGTTAGCAGGCAAAGATATTGCGGGACCTGCCGGGTGACGCCCTTGTCCGTGTCCGCGACCTCGTCGAGGGCGAAAAATGCCACGAAGCGCTGGCCTTCGGCATACTGTGCAATATCGAGTGGAGCGTCCACGTCGACCATGCGGGCCAGCACCCATCCCACGCGGCCTTCGCTGTCGCGCACGAGCCACCAGTCTTCGAGCACCGGACCGTTCTGAACCTGCGCGCCGGCCTTGCCCGAACTGGGCTTCGTAACGATGGGCTTGGCCGGAAGCGCGCCGGATTGCTTCTCCGCCGTCCCCCGCTTCAGAATGGCGACCTTCGCGCCCTGCGGCCAATTGGTACAAATGTTCAGTCTCGCGTCCGGGAGTAATGTGCAGATTAGTCTCGTTACGCAGAATTCCGGGAGCCTGCATGGGAGCGTTCTGGTTGTCCGCGGTAAGTTTTTGCAGGCCGTCGAACGTCTTCTGATCGACCAGGAAACGTTGCTCGATCCAGCCCTCGATTCCGCTGGCGGCGCGCACCCGCGCGAAGCGCTTCTCGCGCTCCAGCACCTCGACGCGCTCTCCGTTTTTCACGCTGCCCACACGGTTGTAGATGGCCGCAACCTGGTCGCGCAGCGCCGCCTGGGGCGCTGAAACATACGCCACCTCGAGCACGCGATGCCGTCCGCGATTGCAGGCGGGCAGTGCGAGCAGCGCGGCAGCCAGAGCAGCCGCCACCGCCAGTCTTCGAACCTGCGATGAGCCAAACCGTCTCACAGGAATTAGGGGCAACGATCGAATGATGACCAACCGGAACCCTCCACTATAGCGCGTTGGCGCCGCCCTTTCGCATCACGAAGGTTTACACCCGATGCACCTCGACACCAGACTGCACTGGACAGCGGAGACACCACCCCCAGGCTTCGGTTACCATGGACCAGACCTTTGGAATGTTGTGATTAGCACGCTCAGGCTGCCAGGATGGACTTTTCAGCGTCTAACCTTGCAGACCATTATCTGAGCTGGGTCGTATCGTCATGAAGAGAGTCGCGAAAAGAGTCATGAAAAGAACACGAATGAAAAATATATTCACAAGCCTCCGCATTCCGTTGCTTCTTCTCATTGTCGTTGCATCGTTCCCGCTGCTCGCCGCATCCGCGCCGGCGCAGGACACGCTGGATACGGTCTTCCGTCCGCCCAAGGGATCGCAGGTCGCCATCGTCGTGTTCGAAGACCTGGAGTGTCCCATGTGCCGACGCACCGCGCCGCTGGTGGAACAGGCCTCGAAGACTTATAAAATCCCTGTCATACGCCACGACTTCCCGCTGCCCGGGCACCCCTGGTCATATCAGGCAGCCGTGATCGCCCGTTATTTCGATACTTATTCCAAGGCCCTGGGAAATGACTTCCGCGACTACATTTTCGAGAACCAGCTCGAAGTGAATGTGCAAAACCTGCGCGGCTACGCGGAGAAGTTCGCCGCCGCACACAAAGTGGACTTGCCCTTCGTGCTCGATCCGGGCGGCAAACTGGCGGCGCTGGTTAACGCCGATCGTGATCTGGGCAAGGCCATTAAACTCGAACACACGCCCACGGTCTACATTGTCAGCAGCCGGAACCCCAACAAACCCTATGTCGAAGTCACGGAGCCCGCGAGCCAGCTCTACGCCACCATCGACGCGGTGATGAAGAACTAGGAAAGAAGAATTGCTGATTGCTGATTGCTGATTGCTGATTGCTGATTTTTGATTGTCGATTGTCGATTGAAACCTTCGGTTTGAGGTTCTCCATCAACAATCAAAAATCAACGGTCGGCAATTCTCACTCCGGCCGCCCGGTGTAGTGCTCGCTGGAATGCACCGCTTCGTGGTCTTCCAGGGCCTCCAGGTGGGTGATGACTTCGGCGGGCTTGGCGAGTTCCAGCGGCAGGCGTTCTTCGAGCGCGGTCGCCAGACGATGCGCCTCCCCAACGGCCGTGGAATGCGGAAACAGCAAGTGCACTTCAATGATTTGGCGGTAACCGGTGGTGCGGTAACGCACTCCGTGATAGTGCACCCCGAGTTCGTTGCAGATCGCGTCTAGTTTCGCGCGAATCTGTCTGCCGGTTTCAGGATCGGAATAGTCGAGCAGTCCCACCGCCGACCGCCAGGCCAGCCGTCCACCCGACCATAGAATATTCGCCGCGACCGCGATCGCGACCAGCGGATCGAACGGCTTCCAGCCGGTCAGCATCACCAGGCCGAGTCCGGCCACCACGCCAAAGCTGGTGAAGCTGTCGGTGAGCACATGCTTGCCGTCGGCTTCGAGAATCAAAGAGTGGCTGCGCTTTCCGACCCGCAGTAAATACCAGCCCAGTCCTGCGTTGAGCGTCCCAGCCGCCAGCAACAGCAGTACGCCCGACCCCAGATGTTCCAGCCGCAGGCCTGCCATCCATTTTGCGATCGCCTCCACCAGGATCCAGATGGCGGCCACCACAATCATGGCGCCTTCGAATCCGGCGGAGAAAAAAGTGATGCGCTCGTACCCGTAGAGGAAAGTCGGAGCTGCCGGCTTCGCGCTGAGTCGCAGACTGAACGCGGCAAAGGCCACGGCGATAACATGCACGACCGACTCGGCGAAGTCCGAAAGGATCGCCGACGATCCGGTCATGAAATAAGCGGCAGTCTTGCCCACCAGCATGAGCACGCCCACCGCCAGCGACAAGCGCATGGCAAACCACGCCGCGCGCAGTTCCTGCGGATCGCGGTGCGCGGGCGCCAGGGGCGGGGATGCGGCTAATAGAGAATCCGGCATGCAGTGCCCAGTCTTCACCATGGTCCCATGACGGGCAAAGGCGAGATGTGATTGCGATCACGGGGGAAAAGCCATCAGCAATCAAGAATCAGCAGCGTTGTTACGGTCGGGTCACGCGATAGATAACGAACTTGCCGCTTTCCTTCTTGTGGTAGTAAAGCGATTTCTCGTCTGGAGAGAGTGTGGGGCCTTCGACGAATCCGGCAGCCGCCTGAATTTTGCGCGGAGTGCCAAACGGCGCCGCCGTGTCCGTGCGGACGGCCATATAGATTGCTGGCAGGCTGTTCGGTTCGCCGCGTGTGAAGAAGATTTCCAATCCTGACGCGGACGTTGCCGGAGCATAATTCATGCCCTCGGCGTTGATCGAACTCATGATGCGTTCGCCGTCGGCAGACCGCTCGAAAACGTTTCCTTTGCGCCGCGCCAACAAAATGCGCGCCCACTTCGGACCGCCATGTTCGAACTGGCTTTCGACAAAGTACAAAGTATTGCCATCGGCGCTAATCTCGGCGTCGAAGTTGACGATCCCCGGCTTGGCAAGAGAAACCCCGGGAACCAGTTCGATCCCGGTGACACTTCCTTTGGCAAAATGTCCGCGATAGAGCGTGGAGGCGGTCTGGTCGTAGCTGCGCGGCGAAACGAAGTAGAACACTCCGTCGCGGTCCATGGAGGCGACGCCTTCGAGCGCGGGCGTATTCACGCCGCCGACTTCGCCTTTGAACTGAAATGTGAGATCGTCAACGCGCTCGGCCCAGTACAAATTTGTATTGACTGTAGGCTCATTGAGGTTATTGAAGAACAGAATCTTTCCGTCGCGACTGAGAAACGGCTCCATCGCGTCACCGTCATAGCCGCGGATGGTCACGCGCTGGGGATTGGAGAATCCGGAAATGTGGGCTGGTGTGTCGGCTGGTCCAGGATCCTTGAGCGACTGCCCCGCCGCGCAAGCGCAAATCAGGCAGATGGCGAGAAAGATGTGTTGTTTCGCTGCAACCATCTGGCTTTTCTCCGCGAACTTCGCGGCTTTGCTTCCGCGGATAAACGCTTTTGATTTGCGTCAAACAGCGCCCAAGTAGGCGACCTAATCTCCAAAGCCAATCCCGATCGCTCTCGCGGTTCGCACCAATTCTCCCTCGGGCCGCACCGCCTTGAGCTGCCCGATGGCGTCGGCCATGTCGACGCCGACAATCTTGCTGGCGCGCAGGGCTACCATTTTTCCGAACTCGCCCTTGGCGATCAGGTCGACCGCCGACACGCCGAAGCGCGTGGCCAGCACGCGATCGAACGGCGAGGGCGAACCGCCGCGTTGAATGTGCCCCAGCACGCTGATGCGGACCTCTTTGTGCGATCCGTGGGCAATGGCATTGCCGATGAGGTTGCCGACGGAACTGGCGCGCCGGTTCTCTTTCAGTTCCGGCGGCAGTTTCACGCCCTCGGCCACTACCACGATCGTGAAGTCCCTGCCCGTCAGTTCGCGCTGCGCAATGAAGTTGCAAATACTCTTGATGGTGAACGGAATTTCCGGAATCAGAATGATGTGCGCGCCGCCGGCAATGCCGCCGGCCAGCGCGATCCAGCCGCAATCGCGTCCCATAACCTCGACCACCATCACGCGATGGTGCGACGCCGCCGTGGTATGGATCTTGTCGATGGCGTCGCTGACCGTGTGCAGCGCGGTGTCAAAGCCGAAGGTCAGTTCCGTGGCTGAAAGATCATTGTCGATGGTCTTAGGCACGCCCACGATCTTCATGCCCTTCTGAAAAAGCTCATAGCCGATTTTCTGCGAGCCGTCGCCGCCAATGGTGATGATAGCGTCAATACCCAGCTTCTTCGCGTTGGCGATGACCTGATCGGAAATATCGCGCACTACCTCCTGCCCGTTCTCCGCCGTCTTGTAGTGAAACGGGTTGCCGCGGTTGGTGGTGCCGAGAATTGTTCCCCCACGCGGCAGAATCCCGCTGACCCGGTCGGGCGTGAGTTCAAAAGATTTCTCCGGCCAGATGAGCCCGTCGAAGCCATCGGGAATGCCGATGACTTTCCACTTGTGTTCCAGGATGGCGGCCTTGGTAGCCGCGCGAATCACCGCGTTGAGCCCGGGAGCATCCCCACCCCCGGTAGCAATGCCGATACAGCGAATGTCAGACATGGGAATCCGTGGTTGGTCGGTCGTTAGTCGTTAGTCGTTAGTCGTTCGTCGTCAGTCGTTGGTCGTTGGTCGTTGGTCGGCAGTCGTTAGCATCTCGATAATACCGTTTGAGCACGGTAGGAGGGCAACGTTACCAGTGGGCGTAGGAGGGAAAGAAAGCAACCGGGTGCCCCATTTCTCGCGTCCTTTGCGAGGAGTGGGGATTTTGACGTTGCTCCTCAGTCTCCCTGGTATGGGGAGACGTAAAGTCTTCTGTCAGACGAAGTCTGTGACGGATGAACATCGATTCAGATGTCGGTAGTGGAATTGTTCCCAGGACAAGTCAAAATCCCCACTTCTCGCAAAAAACGCGAGAAATGGGGCACCCGGCTCGCTCCTATCATGGAGCGGGGGTGACGTTTAGCAGCGCGGTAACCTGAGTGGAGCCCGTGTATCCGCTATAGGTAACCACGATGGTGAATTGCGTTTGAGTGGTCACAGTAGTACTAGGCACGCAATCCTGAGTTCCGTCGCCGGAAAGACCAAGCTCAAAGCCGCAGGGGACCAAAGTACTCTGGGATTGACCATTGAGTTCGGCCGTGAGCGTCACGAGGGAAGAGATATCGTTGCCGCCTCCGTCTTTTACGGTGAATCCTTGGTAGTTCGGGTTGCCGTCCACCGTCACTGAACCGGAGGTGGGCGAAATGGTCATCGAACTAACGATCTCCACGACCGTTGCCGTGGTTGTACCAGTGAGCGCCTGATATGACGCCGAAACAGTGATGCTTCCGGCATTGAGTCCGGTCATCGTGCCCGTGCTCGGATCAATACTTGCGACCGTACCCGAGCTAGGGTTCGATAACGACCAACTTACGCCGTTCGTGAGCTGGTAGCGGTTGTTATTGCTGTCGGTCCCCCAAGCCTGCATCGGCTGCTGGAATCCAATACCGAAGGAGGGTGTCTGCGGCTGCAGCGCAACGCTCTGCAGCGTCGCCTTCACAAAAAACCCGCGGCAGCTTACGGCGAAAGCCAAGGTCAAGAGCACGGCGAGAGCGCCGGCGGCGCGGAGCTTTTGTTTCGGGGATAACATAATCAGTTGAGACTCCTTGGCGCCACCTGGTTCTGAACGGTGCTTCCCTGCCAGCAAATCTGCAAAAATTGTAGCAGAGATAATTTCCGCCAGCGCGCACTCCAGTACGTGAACCCGCCCCACGGAACCATCCCCGGCACTCGCCCCTGGCAGTCGCTGGGATAGTCCGCTCCCCGGTTAGAACGGGGCACTAGAGCCAGCTTGCAAGAAATCTGGATGCGGGAATTTCATGTGGGGACAGCCGCCCCTTCGGCAAGCTCAGGGCCGGTTCCCGGGCTGTCCCCACACGGGCTTCGTCGCCCTCAGCTTACCGGCCCGTCGCTTTGCGCTCCTCCTTGGGAGGATTCGGCTTCTTCGGAGGGGGGCTCGCCTTATGCGGAGCCGGCTTGGACGCGTTGCTCTTCGGCGGATTCGACTCCGGCCTCGCTTCGTTCCGGGAGTCGTTCATCGAGTTAGCCGCGCCCTTGTTCCCCGAGTTCGGTGGCGTGAACGGGCGGAAGCCTCCGTCCGCCGATCCTTTCTCTTTCTCTTGCGAAGTCGAAGGCCCACGCGCCTCTTTCGGCGACATGGCTGGAGCGTGGTACTCGCCCCCGGCTTCCCGGGCCGGAATGGCCGAGTGGCTGCTGAAATCGCCGGCCTTGGCGGTTGCGGCAATGGCCGGGCGTCCATGATTCTCCGACGCGAAGTTCTGCCGGTTCTGCGCCGCCACCCTTTCGTGCTGCGTCTGCTCAGCGAGCGCAGCGGTGTGCGGCTCGTGCGCCGCCGCTTCCTCCTCCGGCGTAGGACGCGCCACCACTCCGCCCTCACCGTTGAAGGCAGCGTGATTCTCGTTCACAACCACGGTCCGGTTGTAGACATTGGTCACGTTGGTCACGCTGACATTGGTGACGGAGCGGTTGTAGTAGAAGCCTCCGCCGCGCCACTCGCCGCCCACGAAACCTACGCCGCCGTAGCCGAATCCGTAGTTAATCCCGCCGTAGAAACCGATGTGCGGTCCCCAGTATCCAGCGTGCCAGCCATAGAATCCGCCGGCAAAGCCCCAGTAGCCGGGCGTCCACAACATGCCCACCGGCGCGACGACCCACGTGCCCGGCACCCAGTAGTAGCCGCCAGCATCGTTCCAGCCCCAATAGCCGGGCGTCCACAGGTAGCCTGGGCCGGGGCAGAGCGGCTGCGCGTAAACCGGCAGCGGCGGCGGTCCAATGCGCACCGATATACCAATCCCAATCTGTCCGAACGACGCCGCCGAGAGCGTTGCGACCAGCAGAGCGAGCAACAATCCGCGGGAGATAGAGCGATGGAGGTTCATCTGAGTTTCCTTGGATCCTGTTTTTTTTAGACCAATAGCCTAAGGACGCGCGCAGTCGAAATGCGGCCCATAGGTCTTGAGTGGGCGCTCCCTGTATGAACACGATTTTCCCGAAGATGTTGTGCAGAAAAGATGTTGTGCGGAAAAAGTCATTTACCATCTGTGGTTTGCGGGAGGGATTTTTAGCAGGAAGGCGCAGGGCTGAGGTTTGGTCTCGCGGATTCAGTTCGTTCTTTTCGCTTTCGCGATGCGCTCATCAATGGGCTTGCGCCCGGCGAACCCTTCGTCAGTGCCGTGCCAGTGAGTGATGGATTTCTCGCCCAGCTTCCAGCACAACAAAATCGTTCGCCCTTCGACCTCGCAGGGGAAGTCGAGCAGGCCAATATCGATGTCTTTGACCTGCACGCCGATGGAGTCGATTTCAGCCAGCGCATCCTTGGCGCGCTGTTCGGCCTTGGCGCGCTCCGCCTTGCGCCGCGCCACCGGGACGACATCCACAAACGTTCCGCCATTCAGAAAAATGCGGTGCTGCAGCGCCTGCATCTCGGCCTCGACCGCTTCCATCAGCTTCTTGCCCGCAATCGCAGTGCGGAGCAGCGATTGCAGCACTGGCAGAAGGGAATGCGCTTCATCGAGAGTAAAAGTGCGGTCCGACATATTTCTATTCTACAGAGTTCGGGGGTCTTGCGGGAACGTCTTGCTAGAATCCGGCGAATTTGCCCGTGTAGATCCGTGTCAATCCGTGAAAATCCGTGGCAGAGAATTCGCCGATTCAGCGCGTGCGCCCGTGCGAAGGATCCGCCGACGTAGCCGAGTTCACATCCACCGCAAACGCGGCAATTCCCGGCGGGTAGCAGTTTCCGTCGCGGCTGTAGTTGGTGCAATGTCCGGCCACATCCTTGCGCTGCGGCGACTGCGCGAACTGCCAGACTTCGGCAAACGCGACGCCACTCTGGCCCGGCGGCGGAGGACTCTGAGGAAACGCGCATCCCGGAGCCGGAGGGCAAGCGTCGTTGGTAACCCAGTAGGTGATCTGGCGCCCGGCGGCGTTCTGGCGAATGTCTTCCGCAGTCACAACGTTGCCGTCGTCGGCCGCAGCCATCCCCGAACAATAAATTCCAGCGCGGAATCCCGCCGCAATCACGCCGTCAACCCACGCGTAAATGTAAGCCTTCTGTTCCGGCAGCATGCGCCCGCCCTGTTCCTGATCGAGAAAAATAATGGTCGCACGCGGAAAGCCTTCGCGCTGCACAGCCGAAGCTGCAGCCCGAGCGTCGGACTTTCCCAGGCGCGTAGCGTTGGCAACCGATTTCAGTTGCGCATACAGCCGCCCATTGAACAACACAAGAAATCCGAAGCCGGCATCCTCGACCGCGGCCCGATGTCCCTTCCAGTTGTTGCGATTATCGCCCGGAGGATTGTTGAGCCAGTATCCCGTGTAAGAAAAAGTCTGCCGCAGGGTCTTGAGATTCGCGTCCCCGGGATAGTCGTTGCTGTCGAAGCCGAGATAGGCGCCGGTCTGCGCGGGGAGCGTGGAGCAGGAAAGAATCAGCGCCGCCGTAAGCCATCGCACGTTCATGAAGGCATCTTAATTCTTCGACCTAATTGTCCGATCTAATTGTTCGACCTGAACCCGAGTCGAAACTTCGCCGCGGCGTGTCCAGAAGTACAGGGCGAATGCGGCGATCGACAGCACCAATCCGAAGCCGAATTCCGTGGTCACGTACAAGACGCGGCCCGTGGGCGCGGTCATACGATCGAAAATTGCCTGGATGAAAAGATTGTGGCTGGCGTGCATCACCGCGCCGGTCCAAAGGCTGCCGGATTTCAGCCGCAGCCAGCCAAGAATGTAACTGTCCGCGATGACCATGAGCGTAAAGCATGTCAGAGCGAACACCGGCTTCGTGCCCGCGTTATAGTCGGCGAACAACAGTCCGGGATAGTGCCACACCGCCCAGATGCATCCGCTGATCAGGCATCCCCAGGTAAAACCGGCTTGCTGCACCAGGCGCGGAAGCAGAAATCCGCGCCATCCGATTTCTTCTCCCAGCGCGCGTGCGGTGCTGCTGATTACGCCCAGCACCGCGTAGCAGGGGATGGCAAGAAACAGCGCCGTGGCGCGCGGCCAGTTCGGGAATCCAAAAGCCGCTCCCAACGGATTTGCGAACGCAGAAAACGCGAAGGACTTCGGAATCGCTACCCAAGCCACAACATACACCGGCAGCGCATACAGGATCGGGATCGCATATGCCCACGCCACATACCGCGCCGGACGCCAGTTCCAGCCCAGTGTTGCCACGTCAATCCCGAATAACCTGCAAGCCGCGAACGCAGCAAATGCAGGACACCACATCACCAGCGCGACCACCATCCCATTCCCGGCGCCAATGTGGCCGGTATGAATCATGAGGAAATACGGAATGCTGGAGAAGGCGAATACCAGAAAGATGAAAGTGAGGATTTGTTTGGCCAGCGGCCGCATGGGGTGGCATGTTACCACTGCGTCGGCTTTCCTATCTCTGTTGTGGGACTAGATATCGGTCCTCCAACGCCGTCGGGGCCTAGCCTCCGATATTCCGCGAAGCCGGGCACGAAATCCAACTCAACTTGCTTACCTCTAGGGCTTCTTGCCCTTTTGGTCATGCTTGATCAGCAGCCGAACTGCGGCGTGATAGGTTGCTAAACAAAAATGGAAAATCCACGAGTACCAGATCGCTCGGTCGTAATTCGTCTTTTGCTTCGGGTCGTGATGGCGGATTGCGAAATTGTTAGCGAGGTCGAAGATGGCGGACTCGTCCTTTTTGTCTAGTACCGTGGCCAAACCCCTCGTTTTCTTAAGCCACTCGAAGACGTCCGCGAGCTCTCGAATGGCCTCCTTCTTTTCTTCAACCGAGAGGTGTCGGTTCCTCCACTTTACGATGGCGTTACGAACCTTGCTATCAACGTTTGCCTCATCATAAGGAACGATCTCCGCATTTAGAATTTGCTGCAGACCGCCCGCACCGAGTGCGGGAATCATGCCCTCTTCGGTCAACTCGTAGCCGGACCTGTAGTCGGCAAGGAACGAGTTGGCCCCCTTTCTGAATTCTTCACGTCCTTCTTTCTCATAGTATCCGTCGCAGTCCTGATAGTTGAATCCACTGTCGGTCCTCATTTGAGTCCACTCACCCGGTCTAGACACGTGGTCGTAAAGAAACTCAAGGGCTTCAAACACATGGTCTTCCGTGATGTCATGCTTGGGCCATTTCGTGACGGGAAACATCTGAAACGAAAGCGAAAGAGCAGCCTCGTGCTTGATCGCATCAGGGATGTCGGATTTTGTGATCCCTGCTTGTTTGAAATAGTCTTTCTCGCGGAAGAGAAGATATAGATATTGAAGCTTCCTGTATAGGCCTGCGAGCGTGAGATTCGCAGACTGCTTCCTTGAGACATAGTAGCGGCGTGTCATTGAGCAAATCGGCAGTCAGTCGCGGCCAGTTACGCAAATCCTAACTTGCGCATCCAAGTATACCTTCGCGAGAAGCGGTGCCCGACCGCTAGCCGCCGATGTGCACCATGGTCCGCGAGGCCGGGACGAAATCCGCCTCGCCGATGTGGTGGCGCTCTTCTTTCTTCGCCACGACACCCTCAATAAATTCCGCCAGCTCTTCGTCGCTCGCGCCGCGCCGCATTTGCGCGTGCAGGTCGTGGTCCCACACGGAGAAGAGGCACGTACGAATCTTTCCGTCGCTGGTGATGCGAATCCGGCTGCAATGTCCGCAGAAGGGATGCGACACCGGCGCAATGATCCCAATCTCTCCGACGCCATCTTCAAACCGGTAGCGCCGCGCGGTTTCCGAGCGCGCATGCGGGATCTCGACCAGCGGACGGTACTCGGCCATGCGCGCCAGAATTTCATCGAGGGTGACCACCGTCGTGGGCGACCAGGTTCGCCCTTCTTCGAGCGGCATGAATTCGATGAAGCGCACGGTGACCCCCTCTTCGCGCGCGAACATGCCGAAGGGAATGATCTGATCTTCATTGAACCCGCGCATCAGCACGCAGTTCACTTTCAGCGGCCACAGCCCGGCGCGCCGCGCAGCGCGGATGCCCGCCAGTACATGGTCGTATCCATTCGGGACGCGCGTGATGCGGGTAAAACGGTCGGGATCGACCGCGTCCATCGACACCGTGACGCGAGTCAGCCCCGCATCCTTCAACGGCTGCGCAAGATCGGCGAGCAGGTGCCCGTTGGTGGTAAGCGCAATGTCGAGGGGATCGCCGTTTTCGAAGCCCGTCGTCATCGAATGTTTTCCTGAGACTGGATTTGGGAAGGGCACGGCTTCAGCCGGGCCGTTGTCGCCCGCTAAAGATACGGGCTTTAGCCCCTGAGGCCGCAGCTTCGCCAGTTCACGCACAAACTGGACCACTCCGTTGCGCAACAGCGGCTCGCCTCCCGTGAGCCGAACCTTCGTGATCCCCATCCCCACCAGCACCCGCGCCATCCGCAGATAATCCTCGAACGGCAGATCGCCGTATAGCGCTCCTTCATTCCCCGTCCGGCAATAAACGCACTTGTAGTTACACCGGTCGGTAATGGAAATCCGCAGGTCGGTAATGGCGCGCCCGAATTTGTCGTAGAGGGCCAAGGTCGATAGCCTTCGGTCGTCAGTCGTCGGTCAAAGGTCGTCGGGTCAAAGGCCATCAGTCTAGCCCAGATGACCGATCCGGCGATCTTAAGCTGATTATAGAGTGACGGTTAGCGAGGCGTATACGCGCGGGCGGAGGGGCTCGTTCTGCGGAGTTTTGGAAGAATCCCGAGCGCCCTGGTATGGAGAATCAGTTTCCTGATTCTCTCCCGATCTGCGGCGGGCCACATTTCATCAAGAGTCTGCCAGGCCTGCGTTTCCCTGCCGCTGTAGAGATATCCAAGAACGATCTCAAGCACGACCTTCTTTGCGTCGCCAAAATCGGCCACCATGAATTTCTGGATATCGCCCTCGGCGATCTTCGCCCTGGCCAGTGCGATCTCCGAATCGTACTGCTCGACAAACTGTGAACTAACGTCGCGCAGTCCCGTCACTTCGACTTTCAGAACGACTCGCGGATAGGGAGTGCAGGCGTGGCACAAGCCGTCGAAATAGTCGAAGGCTCCATCGCTGGTCATGATTCTGTACTGGCCGCTGGCTGTATCTTTGAAGAAGAAAAACGGCGTTTCGTTTTCGATGGGAGCAAGAATCACCGGGGTCTCGCTCAGACTAACAATCTCGTAGGTATAACAACAGTGCGCTCCGCCAGATAAGCCTTCGAGGATCAGACTCGGGTTACCGTCGCCAAACACATCTTCGCCGGTGCCTTCATAGATTGACACGTCCCAGTCCTGGAAGAGAAAAGTCTTGCTGCCCTTATGATCGACGAGATAGGCGCGGCAGCGAGAATCGGTTCGATCAGGCAGAGGAACGGGAACGAGTTGCACGTGAAAAGTGCCTACCGGAGCAGACTCGGCCTTGCCGGCCTCCCGGCAACTCACTCGATCGACCTTTTCCCAGTTCGGCTTTGGCCACTCCGCCTGGGCCAGCAGGGCGGGAGTGCTCAGGAGCAAGCACGCAAGAAGCGCCGGCGTACGCATGAATGCGAGTTTACTCCGACGTCCTGCAGAAGGCAGACCCATGTTGCTCGGGGTCAAGGCGGAGAACCTTATCTGCTTTCTTGATGGGTGCGATCAAACACCACTACTTAAGCACCTTCTCAATCGCCGCCTCGGCCAAAGGAGCCATGATCTTGAATCCCGCCGCGTTCGGGTGCAGCCCATCGTCGGCCAGATCTTTCTTCAGCAGTCCCTTGTCGTCAACCATCGCGCTGAAATAATCGAGATACGCACAGCCGTTCGACGCCGTCGCGCAGTAAGCCTTCAGCCATTTGTTCAGTGCGAGAATCTTTTCCGGCGAGCGCTGCGCAAAAAAATCCTTCGATCGCTCCGTGTAGTTGTGAATCGGCAGCACCGACGAATAAATCACCTTGATGCCGTTCGCCCGTGCCAGGTCGGCGAGAGACGCGTAGTCGGCCTCAATATCCTCCAGACGCATGGGCCCGGTGTTACCCGCAATGTCGTTGGTGCCCGCCAGAATGACGACGACCTTGGGATGCAGATCGATCACATCCTGCCGGAAGCGCACCAGCATCTGCGGCGTTGTCTGCCCGCCAATGCCCCGGTTGACATAAGGCTTGCCCGGAAAATATTCGTCGAGATGCCAGATGTCAGTAATCGAGTCGCCGAAAAATACGACGCGATTCTCTCCCGGCGCGGGCGGCTTAAGCGCAGCGTTGGCCTCGCGATAGCGCGCCAGCTGTCCATAGTCGTCGGTGAACATAGCGATCCGCGAAGCCCGGTACTGATCCAGACCTGGGAAACCGGAAGCAGGAATGCCGGGAGTGGCCACGGACTGCTGCCCTAGCGCGGGAAGGACCGATGCAAAGAAAACGACAGAGAGGACTGCAGCGAACTTCTTGAGACCATGTTTTTTCATATCAGTGTTTTTTTCGCAAGCGCTTTTGCGATTGCCTTGTCGGCCAGCGGCGCCATGATTCTATAACCGGACGCGTTCGGATGCAGCCCCTCGTCGGACAGACCGCGCTTCAGCATGCCTTTGTCGTCAACCATCGCCGAGAAGTAGTCGAGGTACACGAGCCCGCTCTTCGCGCAGTAATTCTTGAGCCAGAGGTTCAGCGCCAGGATTCTCTCGCGCGGACGCAGGGCAAATGACTCCTTGGCATCGTCAGTGTAGTTGTTCACCGGCAGCAGCGAGGCAAAGACCACGCGAATGTTGTGCAGGCGCGCCAGTTCGGCCATGGACGCGTAGTTCGCCTCGATGTCTTCGTTGCGCGCGGGTCCGGTGACTCCGGCGATGTCGTTGGTTCCCGCCAGCACAACCAGAACTTTCGGATGCAGATCGATCACGTCCTGGCGGAAGCGCACCAGCATCTGCGGAGTGGTCTGCCCATCGATGCCGTGATTAATGACGACGTAAGGCTTGCCGGGAAAATAGTCTGCCAGCTTCCAGTAGTCGGTGATGGAATCGCCCATGAATACTACTCGAGCCTCGCCGGCCCCGGGCGGAGCCAACGCCGCGTCGGCCTCACGATAACGTTTCAGTTCTCCGAAATCATCGGTGTAGATGGCGATGCGCGACACCCGGTACTGATCGAGGCCGGGGAAACCGGTAGAAGGGATGGAGGGAGCGGATTGCTGGGCGAAGGCGGCCAAGCAAAGCAGGCAGCACATCGAGACGGAGGTTGAGGCATGGCGGACTTGCATAGATAACCTAGTCTTACTCACTCTTGGTCTATCTGCGTTATCCGGCGTGAATCCGCGGCGAAGAAGTTCGTCTTACATGCCGTCGTAATTCGGACCCCCGCCGCCTTCCGGTGGAACCCAGGTGATGATCTGGTACGGGTCGGCAATATCGCAGGTTTTGCAGTGGACACAGTTCGACGGATTCAGGCTGATGCGTTTGCCGTTAAGCTGGCTGGCGTCGTCGACCATTTCGTAAACGTTCGCCGGACAGAAATTCTGACATGGGCTGCCGAATTCTTTCACGCATTTTGTGTTGCACAGGTTCGTGTCTTGAATCACCAGGTGCGCCGGCTGGTCTTCTTCGTGCTTTGTGCCCGAGTGGTAGAGGTCGGTCAGCTTGTCGAACGTGAGCTTGCCGTCGCCTTTGGCCGCGCCCAGAAGATGAGCTTCAGCGCCGCCATCCGCGGGTAGGTCGGCCAGCTTGCGCATGTGCTCGTATCCGGCTTTCGCGGGATAGCGGTTGCGCACGCCGCGACCGCCGGTAATCATTTGCAGTCCGGTGTGGAACATGCCGGCGAACATTCCATGCTCGAATCCCTGATGCAGGTTGCGCACTTTCCAGAGTTCTTCTTTGATCCAGCTGGATTCGACTTTCTTCTGGAACTCGCCCAGTGTCGCGGCTGACGAATCATCCTTCTTCAATGCTTCGAACGCGGTCTCAGCCGCGAGCATCCCACTCTTGATCGCCAGATGAATTCCCTTGAGCCGCGCCGAATTGAGAAAGCCAGCGGAATCGCCGAGGATCATCCATCCATTGCCTGCGACCGGCGGAATCGCCCACCAGCCGCCGTAAGGCATCGATTTCGCTCCGTAGCGAATCATCTTGCCGCCTTCGAGCAGTTTCGCAACAAAAGGATGCCGCTTGAACTCCTGCAGCACGCGCTGCGGATCGAGCCGCGGGTCGGCATAGTCCAATCCGGTGACGAAACCGAGCGAGACAACGTTGTCTGTACCGCCATAGATCCAGGCGCCACCATACTCATGCGCGGTCAGCGGCCAGCCCATTGTGTAAATGACTTCGCCGGGCGCGATGCGGCCCCCGGGAACTTCCCACAGTTCTTTCACGCCCACGCCGTAAGTCTGCGGGTTGGCGCCGCGCGCAAGATCGAATTTCTGAATGAGCTGCTTGGTCAGCGACCCGCGCGGTCCCTCCGCAAGAATGACGACCTTCGCGTTCAGGTCGTAGCCCGGTTCGAAATTGGATTTCTGATGGCCTTCCTTGTCGACACCCTTGTCGTCGGTGCGAACCCCGGTCACGCGATCGCCGTCGAAAAGGAGTTCAGACCCGGCGAATCCAGTAAAGACCGTGATGCCCGTTTCTTCTACCTTGCTGCCCAGCCACTTCACGAACTTGTTCAGCGAGATCACATAGTTGCCGTGGTCGCGCAGAAACGGCGGGGTAATCGGAAACTTGAACTTGCTCTTCTCGGTGAAAAAGTAAACCGCCTCTTTTGTAACCTTGGCGTCGAGCGGCGCTTCTTTTTCGAACTCCGGAAGCAACTCGAGCATCGATCGCGGATCGAGCAGCGCGCCGGAAAGGCAGTGCTGCCCAATCTCGCGGGCTTTTTCGAGCACGTAGATATTTTCTTTGCTGAGCTGCGCGTCAGGATGCGCCGCATTGTGCGCGTCAATCAACTGCGCTAACCGCAGCGCGCAGGCCATGCCCGCCGGCCCGCCGCCGACAATGACGACATCGGCCGGCATCTGCGGACGTTCGACGCCTTCGATCGGCTTGCGGAAGATCAGCATAAGAAAAAAACTTGCCGCGGATTTCACGGAGGACACGGATAAGACCCAAAACAATGGATCCGTGAAAATCCGTGCAAATCCGTGGCCGACTATCCTCCCGCCTTCGCCTTCTTCACTTCCTCAATCAGTGGCGGAACGATGTCGAACAGATTTCCTACGATGGCGTAATCCGCAATCTCGAAAATCGGCGCCTCGGAATCTTTATTCACGGCGATGATCGTGCGCGAGCCTTTCATTCCGACAATGTGCTGGATCGCGCCGCTGATGCCGAGCGCCAAGTAAAGCTTAGGCGCGACCGTTTGTCCCGAGGACCCAATCTGCCGGTCCATGGGCAGCCAGCCCGAATCGCAGATTGGGCGCGACGCGGCCAGGTCTCCGCCGAGCGCCTCGGCGAGCTGCTTCGCGATTTCGATGTTTTTCTGCTCTTTGATCCCGCGGCCGACGGCAACAATAATCTCGGCCTGGGTAAGATCGACCGCCTGCTTCGCTTCTTTGAAAACTTCCTGCGGCTGATTGCGAATCACTCCCTCGGCAATCTCAACATTCACGGTCTCAACGGGAGTGGCGCTGGCTCCAGCTTCCGCCTTATCTCCGCGGAACGCTCCATTCTGGAATGTCGCGAACCACGGAGCATCGCAGGTGAAACTCACATCGGCCGCCAGCTTGCCCTGGAACATCTGACGCGTGAAAACCAGCTTGGCGTTTTCATACTTGAAACCGATGCAGTCGCTGATCACCGTCCGCCCCATGGCGGTAGCAAGCTTGGGGACGAAGTCGCGCACCTGATAGGTATGCGGCATCAGCACCAGCTTGGGCTGTTTCGCTGCCAGAAATTGTTTCAGCGCGGCAGCGAAGGCATCCGGAGTGTATGGTTCGAGCTTCGCTGACTCGATCGCGTATACCTTCGCGACTTTCTTGGCCGCGACTTCAGCCGCGATCGATGCCGCTCCACTTCCGACGACCGCGGCCTCAAGCGCCAAGCCAGTTGCCGCGGCAATGGCTTGTCCGGCAGTAATGGTTTCCCACGAAACGCGATTCAGCTTGCCTTCGCGCTGTTCGACGACGACCAAGATCGTATCCGCCATAAACTCCTGTCATTCCGACCGGGCTGAAGCCCGGTGAGGAACCCGTTTTCTACCGGGTGCCCATTTCTCGCGCCCTTTGCGAGAAGTGGGGATTTTCGACTCAGAAAACTCGCCCGCGGACGAATCCTTCCGCGGCTTACAGCACCCGCAACTCGTTCCTTAGCTTATCCACCAGCTTCTTCGCAATCTCCGCCGACGATCCTTCAATGTGCTCAGTCTTCTTCGTTTTCTGCGGAACGTACAACCGCTCAATCTTTTGCAGATTTTCCCCGATTGCCGATTGCACCTCCGCCAGCGCCACCTTCCGCATGGGCTTGTTCTTTGCCTGCTTGATGCCGATCAGCGTGGCGTAGCGCAGCTTGTTGATGCCCGACTGAATCGTCAGCACCGCCGGTGTCGGCATGTCGACGAACTGAAAATATCCCGCCTCCAGTTCGCGCTTGACGCGAATCCCGCTATCGGTCTTTTCAATCTGCATGATGATGGTGGCGTGCGGCCAGCCCAGCAACTCGGCCAGAATCACGCCGGTCTGCGCGTAGCCGTAATCGTCGGATTGCAGCCCGGTAAAAATCAGGTCGAATTTTTCGTCTTTGATCGCCGCCGCGAAGGCCTTTGCGGTGTTGAACGCGTCGAATCCGACGAACGCGTTATCTTCCAGGTGAATTGCGCGATCCGCGCCCTTGGCCAGCGCCTCGCGCAGCACCTGCTGCGCCCGCGCCGGGCCGCTGGTGATTACCACCACTTCTCCGGTGTGCTTTTCCTTCTGGCGCAACGCCTCTTCCAGCGCGTAAGCATCCGGCTCGTTCACTTCGTAGGAAACATCCTCGCGGATCCACGCGCCCGTCTCGTTCAGTTTGAGCGGCGCGTCTTTCTGCGGCACCTGCTTCATGCAGACCAGAATCTTCAAAGCATGACTCCTTACTCAGCGGCCTCGGCGAGCCGCAATGAAACCTCTCAGTATAAACGAGGTCAGAGCCGCGGAAAAATTAGAATGCCTTTTTAGGTGTGCTTGAAATCACAGCGTAGAAACAACTCTGGCTTCCAACAAAGCGAGGAGGTTCGACTGCGGCTTACTCGGTGATCACGGTGGACTGGCCGGAAATCTCGAAGCGCTTGCGGCAGCGCATGTTCTTGCAAGCCATCATGTCGTCCTTGCGCACCATGTACGACCGGAATTTCGCGAAACGCGCGCGGTCGCGCTCGTCGGCCCGCCCCCCAAGTTGACGCTTCTTGGTACGGACAATCCAAGTCACTTCGTACTCGGCCGACTGACGGCAGTGGGGACAATTCAGCGAAGCTGGTTTCTTTTCCTGCTTTTCGTCGAAAAAATCACGTTCTTCCATAGGCTTGGCGTGTCTCTAAGCGCTGTCATGCTGAGCGGAGCGACGTTGTTCGCGAAGCGAACGACATCGCGCAGTCGAAGCATCCCCATCTTACCGATGCCCCCCGCTCTCTCGCTCAAGCAAGGATTATTGCATATTTGCAGGGGCACACGACTTGTAAACCGCCTGCGCGCTGCGATCGGGTTAGACTCGGTTTTAGGCCTCGAGGCCTGAGTTAGACGAAACGAGCATGGCCAGGAAGAAGAAAAAGAAACGCTTTCGAGCGGTGACCGCGGTCAAGGAACTAGCCCGCGAGCGCGTAGGCTCGCCCCCAGCCGGACAGATCGTCATCGAGAAGAAGAAGAAACCAGAGAAGCACAAGCCCACGCTCGGCAAGCTGATGGAGGAATAAGCCGCTGCCGTCAGGGACACGGAGTGCCGGTCCCGAAGCTGACGCTGATGGTCGCCGACCCGACCACCACGCTGCCAGCGGACGGATTGCTGGGGTCGCTGTAAACACTGGCGGTAACGCCAAGATTGGTGCCGCATCCCAGACCGGTAGTGGTCACGAGTCCGGGCTGGCTGGAGCTCAGACTAATGATCGACGGCGAATCCGTGGTCCACACCGCTTTGCTGGTAACGTCCTTCGTCTCTGGAGGATGAATATAGCTGCCGTACGCGGTAAACTGCGTGCTCACCTTCTCTCCGAAGCCGCCCAGGGTAATGGTTGTGCCCTGCGGACTGAGTGTGATCCCCACCAGATGTTGACTGCGCGCACAGCTCGACAAGTTGAGTAACACGATGGCGGCAACGAGAAGAGCGGCAATGCCGAACCACTTCCGGTTCATGTTCACTCCTGGGACCGAAACCTCCGGACGAGTAGGCATACGGTGGGGGATGGGGCAAATTTAGCCAAAGGTCGACCAAAAAGCAATAGCCGTCGCGGTGCCCCGCATCAGCCGTTCACCGCTTCCGCCACCACTTTCGCGAAGTCTTTCACATCTTCCTCGGTGGTGTCGAACGAGCACATCCAGCGCACAATACATTCCTCTTCAATCCACATGTAAAAGAAGTAGCGCGACTTGATCTTCTCCACCGCATGCCGCGGAATCTGCGCGAACACTCCGTTCGCCTCCACCTTCCACGCGACCCTAACGTTCGGAATCCGGCGGAGTTCCGCTTCCAGCAGCCGCGCCATATGGTTGGCGTGCTCGGCGCTGCGCCGCCACAAATCATTCGTCAACAAAGCCTCGAACTGCGCCGCAATGAATCGCATCTTCGAAGCCAGCTGCATCCCCTGCTTGCGCAGGTAGAGAAAATCCGGACTGAGTTCGCGATTGAAAAACACCACCGCTTCTCCGCCCATAATTCCATTTTTGGTGCCGCCAAAAGAGAGCACGTCGACGCCCGCGTCGCGCGTAGCCTGTCGCAGCGTCTGGCCCAGGCTCGCGGCGGCATTGGCAATGCGCGCGCCGTCCATGTGCAGAAACATTTTGTGCTCGTGCGCGAAGTCAGCCAGGGCCCGAATTTCTTCCGCCCGGTACACCGTTCCCATCTCAGTCGATTGCGTAATCGAGATAACGCGTGCCTGCACATGATGCTGGTCGCCAATGCCGTGGTAAGCGTGCCGCACAAGATCAACGGTGATTTTGCCGTCCTGGTGCGGCAGCGGAATCAGCTTGCATCCCGTATGTTTCTCCGGAGCGCCGCACTCGTCGCAATAAATGTGCGCGTAGTCGCTGCATAGCACCGCATGATACGGCCGGTTCAGCGCCTGCAATCCCAGAACGTTGGCGCCGGTTCCGTTGAAAGTAAAAAATACGTCGACGCCAGCCCCAAAATGCTCTTCGAACTTCGCGACCGCCGAGCGCGTGTAAGGGTCGTCGCCGTAAGCCACAACGTGCCCGTGGTTCACCCGCGCGATCGCCTCAAGCACCTCGGGATGCACGCCCGCATTATTGTCGCTGGCGAAACTGCGAATCGGCTTGTCGGACCCATGCGGCATAAGTAAACAATTTAGCAGAGCACCAGAGGAACAACCATGTGGGGACAGACGCCCTCGGCTGTCCGGTCGAGCGAAGCTCGACGCCTCTGCCATTAGCGCGCAAACCGACTCACGAATTACAATGCGATTCCTGATTCCCGGAGGACCGCACGTGCGCGCGCACACGATTCGTCGCTGTCTCATTCTCTTCCTGCTTTCCGCGCCGGTCGCGGCCCAAACTGCCGAGCAAAAGACAGCCCGCTATCTCGATTCCATCCGGAACAATCCGTCCTTGCTCGTGGCCTTCCTGCACGACGTACCTAAGGGCGGAGACCTGCACAATCACCTCGACGGCGCCATCTACGCCGAAGATCTCATCGACTTCGCCGCTTCCGACAATTTCTGCGTCGACCGCACCACCTCGCAACTGCTCGGCGCGCCTTGTGATTCCTGCGAAAAATATACAGCCAAGCCCAGCATCCGCTGCGCCTACAACGACCACGTCCTCTACAACCAGATCATTGACGCCTGGTCCATGCGCAACTGGCGTCCCGGTGACGAATCGGGTCACGACCATTTCTTTGCCACTTTCGATAAGTTCGAACTCGCAGCTGATAATCACGTCGCCGAAGCCATCGCCACAGTCATCAACCGCGCCGCCCGCGAGCACGTGCAATACATCGAATTCATGCACACCGCCGACGGCTACGCCGCGCCAAAGCTTGGCTTGAAGCTGGGATGGGACAGTAATAATGACTTCGCCAAGATGCGCGAACAGTTGCTCGCCGGTGGCCTGAAAGAAATCGCCGACGCCACCAGTAAGACGCTGGCGGAAGACGAAGACAAAGCGCACAAGGAATTGAAATGCGGCACTCCCGACGCCGAGCCGGGATGCGCCGTCACCGTGCGTTATCTCTACCAGGTGCTGCGCGGATTGCCGCACGAAGCCGTCTTTGCTGAGATTGTGCTTGGCTTTGAGCTGGCCTCGACCGATCCCCGCTTCGTTGGGCTCAATCTGGTCATGCCCGAGGATTGGTACGTCCCCATTCACAATTTCAACGAGCACATGGCCATGCTCGATTATTTGCACCGCGTTTATCCCAAGGTGCACATCACTCTGCACGCCGGCGAACTGGCCATGGGATTGGTCAAGCCCGAAGATCTCTCGTTTCACATTCGCGCGTCGGTCGAGCGCGGCCACGCCGAGCGCATCGGCCACGGCGTCGACGTCATGCTCGAAAAAGATCCCCTCGGCCTGCTGAAAGAAATGGCGGCGAAAAACGTGCTGGTGGAAATCAACCTCACCTCCAACGATCAGATTCTCGGCGTCAGTGGCGACGACCATCCCCTGCCCGCCTACATGAAATACGGCGTCCCGGTCGCGATTTCCTCCGACGATGAAGGCGTCGCCCGCTCCGACATGACCCACGAATACCTGCGCGCCGTCGAGAGCTACAGGCTCTCCTACACCGACCTGAAGCGCATGACACGCGAGAGCCTGGAACACAGCTTTCTGCCCGGACAAAGTTTGTGGGCGGAAACAAAAGCAACATTTCGCCCAGTGGCCGCCTGCGCGGGAGATCTCGGAGGCAAGCCTTCGCCCGCCTGCTCCGAATTCCTGGCCGCCAACGACCGTGCGCGGGAACAATTTCGATTGGAGACGGAGTTCACGAACTTCGAAAAGAAATTCTAGAAACAGCGCTCTGGGTGCCCCATTTCTCGCGTCCTTTGCGCGAGAAGTGGGGGTTTTCGCCCTCAACACTAACGATACCGACAAGGCGTTCGGAGACCCCATGCCCCGCAAACGCACCCTCATCCCGTCGCCGCTGGCCTGGACTACCGCATGGAGGAAGACCCCTCCCGTCTTGCCTCCTACCCTCCCGGTGATCCCCGAGCGCGGAGGCACCCAACTCCACACTCCGCTTCCCATCGCCATCATCGACACTCGCGAGCAAAACCCGCTCTCCTTCCGCCGTTTCAAAGGATGGTTCGCGAAAATCGAGCATCGCGCCCTGCCCCTCGGCGACTACTCCGTCAGCGGAATGGAAAACTCCTGCGTCGTGGAACGCAAAGATCTCGCCGATCTCATTCAATCCTTCACCACGAACCGCGCCGTCTTCATCAATCGCCTGCGCCGCATGGCCGATCTCCCTCACAGTCTTCTCGTCGTCACCGCGCCGCTCACCGAAATCAAATCCGAATATCCCTATCGCGCCGCGAACCCGAACCGCATCACGCAATCGCTCATCGCCGTGCTCGCCGGCCTGCGCCTGCCCTTCATCTGCACCGAGAGCCACGAACTCGGCGAGGAAATCGTCGCGTCCTATCTCTACCAGACATTTCTGTATGATTGGCTGGACCGCAACGGCCACGGCCGCTACCTGGCCGACGGCGATTTGTAGGTGCCTAAGTTTGGTTCGCCGGCAAGTTAAACGATGGCGTCATCCTGAGCGGAGCCGGTTTTCAGGCGCAGCGAAGAGCCTGCCCTGAGCTTGCCGAAGGGATCTCGCGAGGACATGCGCCTATGCCTGACCAATTCGCCCTCGCCGACTCCGCCGCCCAACTAATCCTGCAACGCACTTCCCTGCTTCCGCGCATCGGCCTCGTCCTCGGCTCCGGCCTCGGCGGATTCGCCGAGTCGCTCACCGACGCAGTCCGCGTTCTCTACACCGAGATCCCGGCGTTCCCGCGTTCCACCGCCATCGGCCACGCGGGCCAGATGGTCATCGGCAACGCGGGCAACGTCGCCGTCGCCGCCATGCAGGGCCGCGTGCATCTCTATGAAGGATATTCCGCGCAGGAAGTCACCTTCCCCATCCGCGTCTTCGGACGCATGGGCATCGCCGCCGTCATCCTCACCAACGCCGCCGGAGGAATCAATCTCAGCTACTCGCAAGGCGCGCTCGTCCTCATCCGCGACCACATCAACCTGCAGGGTGCGAACCCGCTGGTCGGCCCTAACGACGATCGCTTCGGCGTTCGCTTCCCCGACATGACGCACGCCTACGCGAAAGAATATCGGGCGATGGCTCGCGAAGAAGCCACCAGACTCAAGATCACGTTACAGGAAGGCGTTTACGCCGGATTGCTCGGCCCTAGCTACGAAACTCCGGCGGAAATCGAATATCTCCGCCGCATCGGCGCCGACCTGGTAGGAATGTCGACGGTCGCCGAGGTGATCGCCGCCCGCCACATGGGGATAAAAGTGCTCGCGATCTCCTGCGTCACCAACATGGCCGCCGGAATCCTCGACCAACCACTCTCCCACGCCGAAGTCATGGAAACCGGCGAACGCGTAAAGAGCACCTTCGAATCGCTCCTGCGGGCTGTTCTGCCAAGGATCGAAACCGCTATTTGATCGTGATCGAGAGTCTTGGTTAATTGTCATCCTGAGCGGAGCTGATGCATCGCGAAGCGAAGCAGCAGCGAAGTCGAAGGACCCCGCGTCCGCCCGCGCCACCACGATACTTGCGAGGGACAGTCCCTATTTCGCCCGCCCGATAAACAGCACCACTGGCGGCTTCACTCCATACATCGCCGCAAAACTATTCTGATTCACCGCCAGCGCCAAACGCCCCCGCGAATCGATGTAGAGCAACGGCTGCCGCAGCGGCACATCACTAAACGTTCGCACAAACTTGATCTTCATGTCCCGCCCGCCAACGCTCACCGGAACGTCCTGCCCGCGCGAGTAACCGAGTTTAAGAAAGTCCTCCGCATCCACGTTCGTCACCAGATTTCCGAACGGCCCATCCGTCGCGATGACGGTCGCGCTCAACCCGCGTTCGTCGAGCGTGGCCGCCTTCAACTGCAGCCGCACCAAATCCTTCACCGGAACTTCCGGGCCCGCCTTTGTCCAGTCGTCTCCTCGCGCCACATGCGCGCCCGCTGGAGAAAAAATGTCGCGCCCGTGAAACGTCGACGACAGCTTGCTCCCAATCATCCAATCCGGATTCGTAATCTCGCGCACGGCTTCGATTCCGTCGCGCTGCTCGACCAGCGTGAGCAGCCCGTTGTCGGGCAGCACAAAATATTGCCCGCGCTTCGACCGCGCCACAATTGCCTTGCGCGTACTACCCACGGTCGGATCGATCACCGCCACAAACACCGTTCCCGCAGGGAAATACGGCGTCGCACCGTACAAGAACCTCGCGCCATCGAGAATCGAAAACGGCGTCACCTCGTGCGTCAAATCCACGATCCGCACGTCGGGCATAATCCCGTACATCACGCCGCGGCACAGCGCCACCGAGTCATCGACCACCCCAAAGTCAGTCATAAACACAATCGTCGGCGGATATTTCTGATTAGAATTTGACGTGGGTGCCCCATTTCTCGCGTCCTGTGCGAGAAGTGGGGATTGGATCGCCAACAATAAAGCGAGAGCAACCAGCGCAATCATCCATCGCGCAGAAAATTTCTGTCTGACCTGCAACGTAACGAATTTTGCTTTCATAGGCCCACAATTCTAAACAACCAACCGGAAACCGGAACAAAAAATGTCGGGACAGCCGCCCTTAGCCTGCCCTGAGCGAAGCCGAAGGGGCTGTCCCTCGAGCGCAGCCGGAAGTCCGTTCACACCACACTCTCCGCCCCCGGTCTATAATGCTGCTGGCAATCCAAGCTCTGGAGGGTCCTTATGTCCGCAGTCATCCCCGAGAAGTATCGCGATTTATTTCAGAAGCGCGCCTTCGCCAGCCTGGGCACGCTCATGCCCGATGGCCGCCCGCAGGTCACGCCCGTCTGGTGCGATTTCGACGGCGAACACGTCATCTTCAACTCCGCTAAAGGACGCCAGAAGGACCGCAACGTCCGCCGCGATCCGCGCGTGTCGCTGGCCATCATCGATCCCGAAAATCCCTACCGCTATCTCGAAATCCGCGGCACCGTCGTCGAAATCACCGAAGAAGGCGGCTCGGCGCACATCGACAAAATGGCCAAGAAATATCTCGGCGTCGACAAATATCCCTACGGCCAGCCCGGCGAAGTCCGCGTCCTCTACAAAATCAAACCCGAACACACCACGGTCATGGGGTAAAGATTCGCTCGGCGATTTGTTGAGACAAGATTTTTCTTGGGGACAGCTGCCCAACCCCGCTCTGAGCGAAGCCGAAGGGGCTGTCCGGCGGCCCAACCGTATCGGAAGCTCGAAGCCGACTTAGCCAGAGCGCATAGGGCGCACACCCGTGGAAGAGCGGCCCTTCAGAGCCTGCCCTGAGCCTGCCGAAGGGGCCGCGTAAGTGGTATAAAACGAATTCAGGGCTTTAGCCCCCGTGCGAGGAATCCCATCCACATCCACAACCTCTGCTTCCTCGGCTTCGGCAACGTCAACCGGACGCTCGTCCAGTTGCTCAACGACCGCGCCGAAGAACTCCGCGACCGTCACGGCATCTCTTTCCGCATCACCGGCGTCGCCTCCCGCCGCATGGGCTGGATCGCCGACCAGAACGGATTCGATTCCCGCTCCTTGCGTTGCCGGCCAACTAAACCGGGAAGGGCACGGCTTAAGCCCTGCCGATGGCCGCAGGGAAATCGCGGCTTCAGCCCCGTACCTCGCCAACACATCCCTCCAAACAACGTCCGCTCCTGGCTCGCCGCCGCCCGCGCCGACGTCCTCTTCGAAGCCACTTCACTCAACGTCGCAACCGGCGAGCCCGCCATCACCCACATCCGCGCCGCGCTCGACCACGGAGCCCACGCCATCACCGCCAACAAAGGCCCCATCGTCCACGCCTACCGCGAACTGCGCGACCTGGCCAAAGCCCGCGGAAAGAAATTCCTCTTCGAATCCACCGTCATGGACGGCGTCCCGATTTTTTCTTTTTTCGAGCAGATGCCCACCATCCACCTGCAAGGCTTCCACGGCATCCTCAACTCGACGACCAATGTGATCCTCAGCGAAATGGAATCCGGCCTCACCTTCGACGAGGCGCTGAAAAAGGCGCAATCCCTCGGCATCGCCGAAACCGACGCCACCCACGACATCGACGGCTGGGACGCCGCCGTCAAAACCGCCGCCCTGATCACCGTGTTAATGGGTTCGAACGAGAATGACACGCCGATCCGTCTCGAAGAAATCGCCCGCGAAGGCATCCGCGACCTGACCCCGCAAGCCGTGCGCAACGCCAAGCGCGACGGCTGGCCCTTCAAACTAGTCTGCCGCGCGAAGCGCGTAGGCGATCGAGTAGAGGCAAGCGTCGCCCCAGAGAAAGTATTGGCCAGCTCGCCCATGGGCAAGATCACCGGCACGTCGTCGTACATCTATTTCGAAACCGATATCTTCCCGGGCTTGGCCATCACCGAAGAAAATCCGGGCCTCTACGCGACCGCGTACGGCATGCTCGCAGATTTCGTGAGAGCCACAAGTACCCCCTGAGACGACGCTTGGAGCACGGTGCTCGAATGCTGAAGCACCGTGGAATAGCGGCCCTTCAGGGCCGCGTTACGCGTCTATTCAAAATTTACCTGGGATCTAGCCCCAGGAAGCTTTAATTCGCGTGCCCACGATGCCGCGCCCAAGCCCACCACAAGGGCTAAAGCCCGTCATCGTTTATACGTCCAACGCGGCCCTGAAGGGCCGCTCTTCCACGGCGAAGCAAAGTCCGCGTCAAAAATTAGGATCGGGAACCGCACGTCCTTCATTCGGAATATAAAATACATGACTATGCCGACCACGGAAGCTCCACCCGCCCTCGACCTAACCTCTATCCGCGCCCAATTCCCCTCTCTATCCCAGACCGTCAACGGCCACCCTGCCGCGTTCCTCGACGGCCCCGGCGGGACGCAGGTTCCGCAACGCGTCATCGACGCGATCTCCAACTACCTGAGCCGCGACAACTCCAACACCAGCGGAGCCTACGCCACCGGCCGCCGCACCGACGCCATGATCTCCGAAGCCCGCGCCGCCATGGCCGACTTCCTGCACTGCGCCGCCGACGAAGTCGTCTTCGGCCCCAACATGACCACGCTCACCTACATGTATGTCCCGCGCCATCGGCCGCGAACTGAAACCCGGCGACGAAATCGTGGTCACGCGCCTCGACCACGACGCCAACTGTTCCCCGTGGCTGCAAATGGCAGAAGACCGCGGAGTCACCGTCCGCTGGGCCGAGATCCACGACGAAGACTGCACCCTCGACCTGGCCGACCTCGCCGCGAAAATAAATTCGAAGACAAAGCTCGTCGCCGCCGGATACGCCTCCAACGCCGTCGGCACCATCAATCCCGTAAAAGAAATCGTGGCGCTCGCCCACCAAGCCGGAGCCCTCGCCTACATCGACGCCGTCCACTACACTCCTCACGGCCTGATCGACGTGCAAGCCCTCGACTGCGATTTCCTGGTCTGCTCCACCTACAAATTCTTCGGCCCGCACATGGGCGTCCTCTTCGGCAAGAGCGAGCACCTGAGGCGTTTCCGCCCCTACAAAGTGCGCCCGCTCACCGACGCCATCCCTTACCGATGGGAGTACGGCACGCTCAACCACGAATGCATCGCCGGCATCACCGCCTGTGTGGAATACATCGCCGACTTCGGACGTCATGTCCGTCCCGAAACTTCGACGCGCCGCGCCGCCATCGAGTCCGCCTACGCCGCCATCCACGAGCACGAACGCGTCCTGCTCGACCGCATCATGACCGGCCTGAAGAAAATTCCCGGCGCGAAAATCTACGGCATCACCGACCCTGCCCGCTTCGAGCAGCGCTGCTCCACGCTCGCCGTCCGCATCGAAGGACACACGCCGCCGGAACTCGCCACCAAACTCGGCGACCGCGGCTTCTTCACCTGGGACGGCAACTACTACGCCCTCAACCTCACCGAGCATCTCGGCGTAGAAAAATCCGGCGGCTTCCTTCGCATCGGCCTCGTCCACTACAACACGCTGGAAGAAGTCGACCGCCTGCTAGCCGCCCTCCGCGAAATTGTCGGAGCCTAGGGAATGACGTCGGAGCAACCGTGGAAGAGCGGCGCTTCAGCGCCGCGTTAGCGGACCCATAACCGAAGGGGCTTCAGCCCCCGTGTTCGCACTCTTTATTGCTAACGCCTAACTTCTAGGGCTTCGGCGCGGTCGCCGCCGGAGCCGCCGATTCCGATACCACCAGCATCTCGTATTCCTTACCGTTCGCTTTGAACTTCATCTTGTCTTTCTTGAGCGTCAGCTCGACCGGCGCATTCACCGGCACCAACGCCTTGTGCGCCTCTTTTTCCTGGCGCACGTGGTACTCGGTCGTGTCGGTACGGATCACATACTCCTGGCACATCAGCTGAGTACTCTTCTTGCCCTTCGCCTCCGACCCGCAAGGCACCGAACTCTCCGACACGATCGTGCCCTGCATTTCGGCGGCCCACGCCATCATGCCCAGAACGATCACGGAAGTCAGCAGCAGAAATGTTTTTCTCATCCTCATACCCATCTCCTGATGTTGCCTAGTCAATCCCACCCAGTGGCACGGCGCTCTGGAATTTCTCCGCGACCTTCGCGGCCTTTCTCCGCGACCTTCGCGGTTAAAGTCTTTCTATTTTTCGCCAGGGAACAGCCGCATACACTTCAGCCCGGGACGCCGTCCCGGGCTGAACAAGAATCTATATTCAAACCTCGCACCCCTTGCTTCGCCCCGCTCTACGGCCAGCGCTTGGCGGTATCTTCCCACCCGGCGGCGCGCACCGGTTGTGGCGCGGGTATCGAGGGCGAAGTCGGAATCGGAATCCGCGCCGTGGGCTGCGGTCCATTCACCGCGGTCGCGAGAGCCGGTTTCGGCATATCCAGCATGGCTTCTTTTTCCTCGGAGAGGAGCGGGGCCACCAGTCTCAGGGCCTCCACTTCTTTCTCCAGGCGGGTCAACTCCATCTCTTTCTGCCGCAACACCTCATAAACATTTTTCATATGCAGGGCACCTGCGCTTTGTGTCGTGAAGTGGAAACCTCTCCCCCGAACTCTAGCAGACTTGCCAGTGTTGTCAAGGGATTCGCGGCCATGGGGTCTCTGCAATGGCACACGGAAGGTCTCAGGAATCACCGCCGCGAACGACCGGGATGAGCGAGAAGACTAGTGAAGAAGAACGGTCGCGGCCACCGACGCCCCGATCAGCAGCACGACGACCACCACGTAAACGTTCGCCGCCAGCCAGGATTGCGATGGTTCCAACCCGGCGCTCAAAACGAACTCCGGCGATGGAGTTTCCGAGGCAGTCGCGACCACCGCGGATGCCCCTTCGCGCTCCGGAGGGTTCACGACCGCTGCCTCCCTCGCCAGAATGGCAACTTCTTTCGGCAACTCCTTCCGATTCCTTCTCACGAAACTCCGGCGTTGCGCCCGGGCTGGCAAGAGTCGGAACCGGCGCCACCGCAGCCGCCACGCTCTCCCGCGCCGGAGCAGGAGCCGCAGCCGCGCCGGACTGAGCCGCAGCAGCCGCCACCAATCGCGCCACCGGCCCAGAGGAAGCAACCTCGGTTATGGGTACCCCGCTCCGCGCGTCGGGTGCCCCATTTCTCGCGTCCTTTGCGAGAAAGCCTGCCCTGAGCGTGTCGAAGGGTGGGGATTTTGACTTCGAAGCAGCACCCGCACTAAGCGGCAACCTCACACTCGGCCGTTTCAACGTCCCACGCCACCGCTTCTCCTCACACTCCACGCACAGCGCTCGTCCCGGAGAAACCGGAAATCCGCAAGCCTCGCAGATGCGCAAATTCCGCAACACCGGCGGCACATGGCTCTGGTCAATCTCCTCCAGCATCCCGGCGTCCGCCGCCGGACTCATCGCCGCCGACCAGAACAGCGGCTTCTTCGGCAACGCAACTTGCGCAGACAACGCCGCCGCGCCAGCGGCCGGGGCCTCGACCGTTGGCAACGCGGGTAAGCCTTGACTCTTCGATAGAGCGTCCGCCTCTGGCTGGCGCAGCGCTTCCAGCGCTGTAGTCGGACTATTCTCTTCCGCCTGGACTCCAGCCCCGGGGTCGTCCAGTTCCAGTTTCTCAGCCGGCTCTTCCACCGCCGCTTCCAGCACCGGCTCCTGCACTTCCAGAATCTCTTCGCCCAAAATATCGTCGTCGCCAACCGCAGACTCCGCCTCCGAGGCCGATGCCATCGACGGAACACTCTCCGCCGCCCGCGCCAGTTTCACCGCGGTCTCCACCATTTCGCTCAGCCGCTGCAGCGCCGACAGGTCGCGTTCCCCGAACGCATTCACCTTGCCCGAAAACAGTTCGAAAACGCCCATCACCTCGTCGTCATTCACCACCGGCATCACCACCACCGACGCGATGCCCAGTTGCCGGCAGCCTTCGCGATTCACCCGCGGATCGCGTTCCGCATCGTCGCAGCACAGCGCCCGCCGCGTGCGCACGCTCTCGCCAGAAAGGCCGAACTCGGTCGACAGCAGCGCGCCCAGTTCCGGAACGTTCGCGCCCGAACTGGCGCGGCACTGCATATCATTCTTCCCGGTCCGCCGAAGTGCGATCGCCGCCCCATTCGCTCCCGTAATGTATTGCGCGCGGTCAGCCAACAGTTGCAGCGCCGCGTCGAGATCGCTCTGCGCCATCGCCGCCAGCGACGATCCGCCATCCTCTCCCGGAAAGCGCACGGCCGTCCCCAGCGTCGAGCGCACACCCGCGTCGGCGGCCAGCGCCGCCGAAGTGCTGGCCCGCGATGTTCGAGTTCCGTTGCCTGTGTCCACTAGCTGGTCAGTTCCTCGTTCCGCTTGCGCTACGCGGCGCGCGTGCTAATCCCGCGAGTTCGGCTACGCAGGGCGCATCCGCCCGCCGCAACTCACTCAAATCACTGATGAAAACGATGCAGTACTTGGAGTCTCGCTCGGAGAAAGCGGGGGTGTCAAGAATCCAGCCACCCGGAAGTACCATGACAAAAGTGCGGGGCAGCCGCATTCGGCACTCGGCACTCAGTAGTCAGGGTCCAGCATTTCGCCAACTAGGGATGCACCTCATGGCGTTTAACCAACCATGAGATGATCCGCGTAACTACGCTCCAGCCGCGAAGCGGCGGAAGAATGCAGCCGACGGTGCAAGCCGTGGGACGCGGGAAGCAGGTAGCTCACAAGCCCGGAGGGGCGAAAAGAATCGGAACCGGTCTTGATCCAGAATTGGATTGCCAGGCTGAAACCGCGAGAGGCCGAATGGCCGATTGCTGACTGCCGACCGCTTACTGCTGCCCTAAACCGTCCGCCGCCGCAACGCCGACTGCGCCAGCCCGTTCGCCTCGGCGTTATCCTCGCGCGGCACGTGTGAAATGGAGAATTCCAGCGCCCGCGCCAGCTTCCGGCAAGTCCAGTGCAGCGAATACAGCCGCGCGCTCCGGCACTGATACTCGCCCGTCATCTGCCGCACCACCACCTCCGAATCGGAATACACATGCAGCGCCCGCGCCTTGAGCGCCACGGCATACTGCAGCGCTTCCATCAGCGCGGCATACTCGGCCACATTGTTATCCTGATGGCCAATCCACTTGGCGATGCGAACCGGCCCGTCCGCGCAGCCGTTGATCACCACCCCAATCCCCGACGGTCCCGGATTGCCCAGGCACCCGCCGTCCACATAAGCCACCAATTCGGCCGTCACAGCGATAATTCCCCCTGCTGGGTGCCCCATTTCTCGCGTCCTTTGCGAGAAGTGGGGGTTTTTCTTCTCTCTTTGGAACCATGCGCCCAACTGATTCGAACGTCAAGACGATTCTTGGGTTCCCCATTACCATTTTGCAGTCTGCTCGCCTGCTGTGCAGTCTATGTGCAAAAAGCGGAATAATTATCTTGCCCTGTGGATAAATATCGATTTAGCAACCATTTGCGTTTCCGGTTATGCACAGGTTCGCCGAAAGCTATTGCACCAATAGTTTGCGTTGACATTTGTGAACGCTCTGTTAAGGTTGCTCCCGTCGACGGTTGAAAGGGACGGCACAAATAAACCTGAGCCGACCCGAAGTAGACTGGGTGATCAGCCCACCGGGGTAACCTGAGGGGCAGCCAGACCTGAAAAAACCGACAGCTCTGCGAGGGGCGGCCGGGGTTTGGGACTGCGAAAGCAGTGATCGCATCAAGGGGCTGTGACGGTACATGCATCCACGCTGTTGGCTCCCTCGCAGGAGCGGGCAGCTAGAGCATAACCAATGTCACGGCCCTTTCAATTTTTTCCCGCCTGTTTTAACCCCTAGATTCTCATCACCGAGTGCGTGCCTTCTTGGTTTTCGTCTTGTTTTCCGGCGTAGGTGTCAGCAGCACAACCTCGGCATGGAGCCCTCGGGCAACATCGATCGCGTTCGCCACGTGCGCCCACGGCACATCGTCTCTTCCCTCAACGTAAACAATCCAGCGCGGCCAAATTTCTAGCTGACTCCGGAGTGTGGCCCTCAGGTCTCCCCACCGCGTTTCCTTCGAATTCACATAGAGAACGGAGTCACGACTCGCCGTCGCGACGGTCACGCTAATGATGATCGGAGAGAAATCCATGGTCTCCGGCGCCAAGTCTCAGGAGGTGGACAGGGAGGCCCACATAAAGTGACGAGCGCAGCATGAGCGCAAACATTGGGATCAGTAGGGCCAGAACCGGCGCTCCTATGAGCGCAAACGCCGGCGGCCTCGAGAATCGTGCTTGCAGAGGCAGCGTCTGAGCAAACCCATAGGGGCGCGATGTTGCTTCAAAGAGCGTGATCGAACGGTTCTCAAACTTCTCAAGAACCGTTCGGAGAACGTTGTACAAAACCGCCGCAGGGAGTGCCACGGCTATTCCCGCCACAGTTGTCACGAGCGTGGCGGCAGTAGATGCGATTTCCATCGATTCCCAGCGCAGTCGATCTTTCCATCGCCATGACGTGGAATCCGCCCAGAATCCCGTAGTCATGACCCCGCCAACCCAAGGAATGGCGCTGCCCAAGCGATCGCCTTCAAAGTCCCCACTCCGCGGTTCAGATCGGCGACGAGCCGTCTCTGACTTGGTTCAGAAGCGCTCCCGGTGTCAGGAACGAAAGCGCGAGATTCGCGGCGGGCGACGTAGTAGCGGCGGAAAAAGCGGCTAACAACAAAAACGGTGTAGCCGAGCATGAGCGCGAGGCCGATAAAGATGGCGCGCTCAACCCAGTCCGACGAGCGCCAAACATATCCGATACTCAACTCATACTCATACGTTCGCCACAATTTGGGACACTCTCCAGGCGCCGCGGACAATGCATCCCGCACTCGCTCCCTTCAAGTTGAAAGACACCACACCATCCCCTCCGGTTCCATAATGCTCGCTGGAGCGGGCGGCTAGAGCATAACCAATGTCACAGCCCTTTCAATTTTTTCCCACCTGCTTTGCTTCCAAGCCACACGCTAACCACCTGCGATAAGCAATAAGGGCGATAGCGCGAGCCTGCGCTGAGGGCTGGTACTACAACCGCATGTTCGATTTTCAGGGAAACTTGTGCCTGACGATCGGCAGTTTTCTGTTCTGCCGCCGCAGCCTCGGCGAGGTAAGACGCCACCCACGCCTTACCTCGTCCATCGTCTAAACCAGATCGCGCTCTAGCGGTGCCCCCCGCCATGCGAACGACCCCGATATCCCGGGAGAGCGTGTTCAGCCTTCCCTTCATGGCCAGCATTGCCTACGTTGCCTCGCCCATCCCGCGCCTCGTTTCCTTGGAAGTGGTTGAAGCGCTCCGCCCCCCGCTCCGGCAACGGACCAACGTAACCGTGATGTGGATCAAAGCGGTTGTCGACATGTCCGAAAAAGCCGTGACGGCCGTGAAACCAGGGGCCAGCTCCAAGAAACACCCCGCCAACAAACCAATCGGGCCCATAGTAGCCGTAGGGAGCACAGTCATATGGGGCATAGTCGAAGTACCCGTAGGGACACACGGGAGCCACTCCGATGTCAATGCCGACGGCAACCTGGGCTCGCGCCACCGGTGTAGACCATAAAAGCGCAGTTGTGAGAGCTGCGAAAGCAAGCGCACTGACTTTGATCATGATTTCCCCTTGATTCGTTCAGAGTTTCAACCTGGATAGCTTTGGCCAGCATAGTACCTAAGGATCAATAACGGCAAGGTCGGCTTGTGAGAAGCGAATCGCGACCTGCTCGCGGTTTAGGCAATTCCCCGAAGTGACTTCTGAAACCACGCCAAAACCCTCACCACGAATCTGGAGGATGCGGCCCATGACGGTGGGGATATATTTCGTAGCCCCATTTGAGCATCGCTGTCGAAAACTGGCTCCCGCCAATCTTCAGTAGAAAATCGATTTACCTATTCCCCTGCCCCTGTGCAATAATTCCTCCCCGGAAGCCCTCCGCGCCGGCGCATGCGCTCTAACCACGCTGTCACGGAAACAAACGAAATCCAAAAGGCGGAGAATCTCATGTCCAAGCATCCCCTGTCCCGTCGTCAATTCATTCACCTCGGCACTGGCGCCCTCGCCGCCACTACCGTCGCTAAAAATATCCTTCAGCCCCGGCTCTTATCCGCGGCCGCTCGTCCGGTCGCCCCCAGTGACACCATTCGCTTCGCTTCCATCGGCACCGGCATTCGCGGATGCGAACACCTCGAAGCTTCGCTCAGCGTTCCCGGCGTGAAGTGCGTCGCGGTCTGCGACTTGTACGACAGCCGCCACACTGCCGCCCAGGAAGCCGTGCGCAATCCCAGCGTTACCGCGGTCCGCGACTACCGCACCATCCTCGACCGCAAGGACGTCGACTCCGTCCTCATCGCCACCATGGACCACAACCACCGCCGCATTTTCGAAGACGCCTGCGCCGCCGGCAAAGACGTTTACTGCGAAAAACCCATGTCGCACACGCCCGAAGACGGATTCTCCATGGTCGAAGCCGCGCACAAAAACGGACGAATGATCGCCATCGGCAGTCAGCGCGTCAGTTCCGTGCTCTACGCCAAGGCCAAAGAAATTTACGACTCCGGCAAACTCGGCGAAGTCTTCTCCATCAACGCTTACTGGGACCGCAATTCGCCCAGCGGCGCATGGGTCTATCCCATCCCGCCTGACGCCAGCGAAAAGACCATCGACTGGAATTCATTCCTGGGCAATGCACCCAAGGTCGCGTTCGATCCCATCCGCTTCTTCCGCTGGCGCTGTTACAAAGACTACGGAGAAGGTCTCGGCGGCGACCTTTTCGTCCACCTGATTTCCGGCATCCACTTCATCACCAGCACCAAAGAGCCCGCCCAGCGCGCCACCTCGAGCGGCGGCCTGTTTCATTTCAAAGACGGACGCGAGTTCCCCGACCTGATCGAAACCATGTACGACTATCCCAACTTCCGCGTCACCCTGCGCTGCAACCTGAACAACGACGGCGGCGAGTTCATCGGCTTCTACGGCACCAAAGGCACGATGATCATCAAAGACGCCACTCTCACCTACAAGCCACAGGACACGCGTCCGCAACCCGAGGGCTACTCGATCGGCGGCTGGCCGGCGAAGCTGCGCAATCAGTATCTCGAGCAATGGCACGCCGACCATCCCGAAACCGCAGCCCTCATGTCGAGTGTGGACGAGGAAGGCGAATCCTACGCCACGCCTCCCGGCTACAGCGACACCGTCGACCACCAGGCCAACTTCTACAACGCCGTCCGCACCAGAAAGCCGGTCGCCGAAAATGAAGTCTTCGGCAATCACGCCGCCATCGGCTGCCACCTGGCCAACTTCGCGTACTTCAACAAGTCGGTAGCAGTCTGGGATGCAAGCGCAAAGAAGATCGTAAAAGGTTAGAAGAAGAATTAGTACCGAGGGTGCCCCGTCCTTGTCTCCGCGCTCTTTGCGGAGACAGGGCGGGAATTTTGATCTTCGGAGAAGTGCGTCGGCATTGGGAGAAGGTGCGTTGGGTGCCCCATTTCTCGCGTCCTTTGCGAGAAGTGGGGCTTTTTCTGCAGAACCTACCGCCGCCCCCATTATTTCTTAAACACAGCGTCAAGCCCCGCCTGCGCGATCGCTTCATCGATCTCCGATTTAGCGCCACTGGCGGCAATGCCGCCAATAGTTTGTCCGTCGACCTTAATCGGCAGTCCCCCTTGGTTAGGGAAAAAGTCCGGAAACGCAAGCACTTCCAGATTCCCTTTCTTCAAAGCATCCGCGCCATCCTTCGAAGGACTCTGGTAGAACGCCGAGTGCCGCGCCTTCTTCTGCGCAAACTGTATCGTGTTGAGGGACGCGCCATCTGCCTTCTCCAGAAAAAGCAGATTCCCGCTTTCGTCCACAATACAGAGAGTCACTTCAACATTGAGCCTCTTGGCTTCCGCCTCGGCCGCAGCCACCATGGTCTTGATCGTCGCCAGATTCAAGTGTTTCCTGGTTGGAAGGTCGGCGGCGACGGCGGTCGCCATCAGAAAACTCAGCATCACAACAAGTTTGAGCATGGCCCGGATGCTACCAGCCGCCTTGCCAGTTTTCCAGATGCAATTCCTATGGATGGAATCGTCTGGGTGCCCCATTTCTCGCGTCCTTTGCGAGAAGTGGGGCTTTTGACTTTGAAGCCCTGCCCGTGCTCCAGGCTCAGTGCGGTTTTGAGTGTAATCTTTGCTTCAGCCATTAGAATCTCAGGTGTGGTTCCTGGCCTCAGTGCGTTTAATATAGAGATGTGTTTATTGGCCCGGACTTGGAGGAGGCATATGAATCCGTCGACCATTGTTCGCACCGCACTTTTCGCTCTCCTTATCGCGACCTTTGCAGCCGGCGCCGACAAGACACCGCCCACCTATCAAAAGGGGACAATCAAAGGTTGGGACAAGCGCACCGACATGTGGCCCTTTCAGGACGGCAATGGTGAGTACCTTCCCCGCGACAAGACGGTTTTCGAATTGAAAGGCTCCGACCTGGTCTACCTGATTGACTACTGCGGCGCTTTCCAGGCAGGCAAAGTCGACCTAGGACAAGTCGTGGACTACCGAGTGGACGAAACGGACAAGGATGACCCGAGGCTCTATATTCGCCGCGACAACGGCAAAGAGTATAAGTGCAAAATCGAGGGGAAGAGGATCCCAGAGAACGCGAAGACCAATGCTCCTTCTACGGTTCCTCCTCCCGCGAAGCCGTAGCAGTCGCGCGGCCCCAACTCACACCTACCGCGTCGCGCTGTCGTACCAACGCAGAACGCGGAGAGCGCGCAGCGTGTTCCAGCGGCTGGCTCTGCCGACTTCGGTCTCCATCTGCAATGGAATATACTCGGGGTGAATGCGGTTGAGCGGCCAGCGCCCGTTCTGGTGGCGGCGCTCGATCACGATTTCGATGGCTTCGCGAACGCGGCGATCGGGTTTGATTCCTGCATTTCGCAGATAATCGAGTCCGCGCAGGACGTCATAGTGCCAGAACGTCGGGAAGGAAAAGCGTAGCCAGCGCTTGTCGATGACTTCGCCGGTTCGAAGCGAGCGGAACATACGGCGCTCAAGCAGATAGTTTTCAGCCCGCTTGCGGGCCTTGGCGACTGAACGGCCGCCGAGCCGCGCCGCGCTCGTTCGTATTCCAGCAGTCCTTCGAGCACGCAGATGGTGGTATGGAATGAGGAGCGCCGGCTTTTGGGTGCTTCGCAATTCCAGCCGCCATCTTCGAGTTGCTCGCGCAGGAGTTGATTGGCTAGCGCGTCGTTCGGTTTCTTGAAATACGCACCGATGGCGAGAATTCTGCCGTTGATGCAAGGCTCAGTTTCGCCGTGTAGGTATGGCCGATTGTCGAGCCATTGAAACACGAGCCGCCGGTCGATGCGGTCGATCATCTTCCGAGCCGGCATGCTGACGGGGTCGAGACCGAGGTCCATCAAAACGGAGAGACTGTAGAGCGTGACAAGCAAGTCTCGGTGCTTCTTCGGCAAATCGTCTCTCCACCCGCGGGGGCTCCCGCCCCAGTGGCCAGCGGGAGACTGGCGCGCGAGAAGTTGGGCACCCCAGCCTTCGGTCGCTACGCGAGACCGCTCGGCTGCAATTGCATCGGGAGCTTCATCGGTCAGGTCCCTCATGACCTGCCAACGGATGGCCGGGTCAGAATCGAGCAGCCATTTTAGGTGTGCGGGCCGGGGTGCGTAATCGTGCAGGCGCATCCGTCTCTTATAGCAAGTAGTGCGTAAGTTTTCACCCCAGCGCTGAACCGCCTCGTTCGATCCTTGAGTGTCCCGGAACTCCCGAGTTTGCGCCCCGTTCCTTCCCGTTATATACTCCCGCCAATCTTTTTCTTACCCAGGCGTTGTTCGCCTCCTGTTTTCAAAAACTGAACTGAGAGGACTCGACGTGAAGAAACTTCTTTGTGCCGTTTTCGCTTTCGTCGCCCTGACCCTGCAAACCCTTTCCGCTCAAATCCAAGGTCAATGGACCACGACCGGCACGATGCAAACTGAGCGCGAGTTTAACGCCCAGGTGCGCCTGCTGACCGGAGCCGTCCTCTCCGTCGGTGGCGTCGACAACGCCGGAAACATTCTTAGTACCGCGGAACTCTACACTCCCCCCTCCGTCACATGGACGCTCACCGCCAGCATGTCCGACGCCCGAGAGCATTTTGCCGCCGTGGTACTGGCCAGCGGCAAAGTCTTGGTGGTCGGCGGAGTCGGCCCCAGCAGCACCATTCTCGGGGCCGCCGAACTCTACGATCCCATAACCAAGACCTGGTCTTCCGCCGGCTCTCTTTCCGTCCCACGCGCGGCCCACACTGCCACACTCCTTGCCAGCGGCAAAGTCCTGATCACCGGCGGCTGCACCTCGTCCCCCACTTGCACCGCCACAGCCGTAAGCGAACTCTATGACCCGGTTTCGAACTCCTGGTCGGTCTCTGGCAGCCTCAACACTCCTCGCGCCAGCCACACTGCCGTCCACCTCGGTAGCGGGAAGGTGCTGGTCATCGGCGGCAGCAACGGCACCGTCACCACTTCCTGCGAACTCTACGATCCCGCCAAAGGCACCTGGAGCATTGCCGCCAGCACCAGCACGGCACGCTATCTCAACACCTCAACCCTCCTGCCCAATGGCAAAGTTCTGGTCGCCGGCGGCACTCCGAGCCGAGGTCCCGAAAACTCCGCTGAGCTCTACGATCCCGTCACCAACACCTGGACCCCAACCGGCAACATGACCAGTGGCCGCTACGCTCACACCGCAACGCTACTCCCCGACGGAACCGTTCTGATGGTCGGTGGCGTCGGACAGTCGATCAGCTGCGGCAAAGCTTGCACCGGATACATCCCGTTCAGCAAGGCGGAGATCTACCACATCGCCACCGGAACTTTCACCGCGGTGGCCCCACTGAGCCGCGCCCTGGCCTACCAATCTGCAATTCTGCTGCGCACGGGCCGGGCGCTGGTCAACGGTGGCCTCGGTTACACCGCCACCTGCTGTGTCGTCGTGAACACTTCCGAGTACTACGTGCCGCTCACGCTGTCCTTTTCCGCGACCAGCATGAACTTCGGCCTGCTGCAGACCGGCCTCACCAGCCCCGCGCAGACCGTCACCATCACCAACTCCAGCGCTCACTCGGTGACCTTCTCGAACATCGCCGCCAGCGGCGACTTTGCCCAGACCACGACCTGCCCCTCCACCCTCAACTCGGGCCAGAGTTGTACCCTCAGCATAACCTTCTCGCCGCTCGCCGCCGGAACGCTCCACGGAGCCGTCACCTTCAAGGACAACTCTCCCGGTAACCCCGTGCAGAACATCGCTCTGACCGGAACCGGCGAAATCCTGTCGCTCGGATTCTCTCCCGCTTCGCTGAACCTTGGCAGCGTGGCCGTCGGTTCCAGCAGCGCTCAGAGTGTGACCTTGGTGAATGACGGTTCAGCTCCGGTCAACGTTTCCGGAATCTCCGTCATCCCTGCCAACGGCACCTACACCCAAACCAACAACTGCCCCGCGACTCTCGGCGTGCAGCAGACCTGCGTGGTTTCCATCGTGTTCACACCGCCCGATGTCTTCACCTATAAAGCCAGCGTTTCCGTAAGCAACAGCGTGGGCGCTCCCGCAAAGCTGGCCCTGACCGGCACCGGCCTGGACGGGCCATAACGCCAGTGTGGCACAGGCACTCCTGACCGTGGCGTTTGCGCCATCGGTTCGACAAGCTACTCTTCCTTATTGTTTGACGCTCGTAAGAGTGCTGTGTCTTCGCGCGGTCCCCGCGGCGCGTCATGTTCCCACCACTGTCGGTGGTGGTTCTTGCTGGTATCCGCCGCCGGCAGAACGATGGTAACTTGCGTCACCCTCAGAGACCTCCAAGAATTGTGCTATGAGGACACGCTTAAACCCTTGCTGGACCGTGGCTATTTTGATTGTGGCAGCGTCGCTTTGCCATGCTCAGGCAATTCCACCCGGTCAGGATGGGACGAATGCCGGAGCAGACTCGCCACTTCGGCAGAAAGCCGAGGCGGGCGACAGCGGAGCACAGTACGAGCTAGGCCTTAGGGCCGAACAAAGACAGGACTATCGGGAAGCATTCAAGTGGTTCCAGCTCGCGGCAAAGCAGGGACTGAACGGAGCTCAGGTGGATCTCGCATATCTGTACGTCACCGGCTTTGGCACCGTAAAAGACCTGGAGCAAGCAGTTCATTGGTACAGCTTGGCTGCCGCACAAGGCAATCCGAATGGCGAATATAGCCTCGGGATTTGCTATTTGCACGGCGAGGGCGTGGAGCAGAATTTGACGCTTGCCAGAAAATGGATTTCTCTAGCGCTCAGCCACGGGGATGGTGCGCGGTCGACTAATGCGATGGGCCTGACGTATGAAATCGGCTTCGAGAAGGACTTGAACGGCGCTCTGGTCTGGTACAACAAAGCCGCCGAAATGGGATACGCTGAGGCTCAGTTCAACGTGTGCCGGTTGACGGCCCAAGGGCTGGTGTCTCCCGACGATTACGCTCGTGCTATTCACTGGTGCACAACGCTGGCGGAAAGCGGCGACGCGTGGGGTGAGTACGGTCTGGCGCGAATTTGTGAGCAAGGCGTCGGCATGCCGCCTGATCTCGCGAAGGCGGCGGAGTGGTACAAGAAATCGGCCGAGCAGGGAAATCCTGCCGCTCAACTTAGCTTGGCCGCCCTGTACTCTGACGGCAAAGGTGTCCAGAAGGATCTCGTCGAAGCCTACAAGTGGGCAACCATCGCCGGCGCAGGCAAACACCCAGAGGCCCAAGACTTTATGGAGAGCCTGACTGCCCAAATGACCAAGATGCAGATCTCTTCGGCTCAGTCTCTCGCCGTAAAGTGGGCGCAGGAACACCCGCTCGATCCGGAGAGTAGTCAGACCCTCGACCACGTCGTTTACAACACGCCGTAGTAGTTTCTAATTAGAGCCAACAGTCCGGCCCTCGTTCGGAGACTGCGAAGTCTCGTTGTGCGGAGTGCCCATCGTTGCTGCGTTCTTGGCGGCGAGTGCCAGACCTCCCGCAACCGTCGTTCGAGAAGTTAGTCGCTTCCTTTTTTCTGCCGCTCATAAAATCGCTGCACCTTGGCGCGGTTTCCGCAGCGCGTCATGTCGCACCAGCGGCGGTGATGGTTCTTGCTGGTGTCCAGGAACATCCATTCGCAGGTTTTCGACGAGCACGTCCGCACGTACTCCAACTGATCTGACGACAGCAGGTCGCCTGCGGCGCGCGTAATCGGCCACAGCGGGGCCGCCAGGCCGCTGAAGTCGTCGAACTTCCATTCGAAAAACCCCTGCGCCGGAATCAGGAGCATGTGTTCCGCCGCGCCTTGAATGTAGGAATTCAGGCGGGCCAGCGCAGCGCGCGGCACAGGATTCTTATGCAGGAACGCGAAGAAAACGTCGTGAATGGCCTCGCGCAGTCCTCTTGCCTGCTCAAGAATCTTTAATCCTTCGTTCTGCGCCATGTAACCGCGCTCGATGAGTTTCACCACGCGATCGAGCGGGAGCGCGCCCGTGTCTTCACAGAACCGCAGCAGGTCGCCGTAGCTCGTGAGCAATTCCTTGGGAGTGGTGTAGCGGTCGTCGAGCGTGTTGACGAAGTCGAGGGCAACATTGCCGGCGATCAATTCAAAGCGCGGCGGACGCCGCCGTTGGATGTTCGTGGCTATCTTGTTCTGGGGCAGAGGATTCCCGTCCTTTTTCGGCTCCATGATCGAACGAGCTCATTATCTAACCATCAAAATGATCTTGACAAGTTAGATGCATGGGGACTACATTCGACCTAACCTGTTAACGCAGTTTTGACGGTTAGGCTATGCGGACTCACCAGTCATCGCAGATTATGGCTATGTTTCGCAACGGAAAGATTCGTAGCGGAAAGCTGGTTAACATTGGCGGCAGGCCTGTGATCGTGCCCAACCCCAACCCATCGTCGAAAGCATCGCAAAAAACAAAGACGGATCGCGCCTACGCGATTAAGCTGGCGCTCGCCTTCGCGGCGATCTATCTCGTCTGGGGCTCGACCTACCTCGCGATTCGCTACGCAGTCGAGACCATTCCGCCGCTGGTCACGGCTGGCATTCGCCACACCATCGCGGGCAGCATCATGCTGGCATGGGCCTATGCGCGCGGGTTTCGACCCACGCGTGCGAATTGGGCTGCCGGATTTGTCCTGGGCGCGTTGTTCTTTCTTGTGGGTCATGGCTCGCTGCACTGGGCCGAACAATACATAGCGTCAGGTCTGACGGCGCTGCTCATTGCCACCGAACCGATGTTCATCCTGGTGCTGGCGTGGGCTATCGGCCAGCAGAAGATCAGCCGGTTAAGCGCGCTGGGCCTGGGCTTGGGCGTGCTCGGCGTGGCCCTCCTGACCGGTGTTGAACTCAGCGTGAAAGGCGCAAGCGTGCTGGGATTGCTGGCGGTGCTCCTGGGTTCGTTCTCGTGGTCGGCGGGCGTGGTGATCTCGCCGAAGTTGAAATTACCTGCCGATGCCGTGGGACGCACCGCCCTGCCGACGATCTGCGGCGCACTCCTATTGCTCGCCGCGGCGGGCGTTACCGGCGAGTTTCACGCCACCCACTGGGCCAGCATTTCGATGAAGTCGATTTTTGGTCTGGAATATCTCATCACGTTTGGGTCGATCGTCGCGTTCACCTCGTACACCTGGCTGCTGCAGCGCTGTCCACCGGCGCTGGTGGCGACGCACACGTATGCGAATCCGGTCGTCGCGGTGTTTCTGGGATGGCTGCTCGCTTCCGAGCCGCTGACCCTGCGCGTCGCGCTGGCCTCGGTGGCGATCCTGGGAGCGATCGTGCTCATCCGGCGCGGCGAGCAGGCGGTGAAGGTCAAGACTCCGGCGGCGATTCCAGGCCCTGCTGACGTTCAAGGCGAGGAGTGCGCGTAAGAAAAATCGCGGATCCGCTTTACATCCTTTAGAAAAGAAAAAAGCCCCACTTCTCGCAAAAGACGCGAGAAATGGGGCACCCAACTATCCTCCGTAGGAGAGCGAAAAGTCCAAGTTCCTCCACGCTCCGCACAGGACGCGGAGAGGTGGGGCGCCCGATTCTTCCTGTCAGGCTCCAACAATTCAGATATTTTTAGCGGTTGTGGTCGCGGCGGCGGAGGTAGTCGATGAACATTTGTTCGACGGGCTTGTCGTAGGCCATGAGGACGTGGCGGACGGTGTGTCCGCTGACGAAGTGGCAGACTTCTTCGGCGAGATTCTTGGCGTGATCGCCGGCGCGCTCGAGCGACTGGGTCATGAAGATGACCTGCAGGCTGGCCTGGCGGTGAACGTTTTCGGGATTTTCGATGTGGCGCAGGAAAATGAAATTGCGGAGGCGGTCCATTTCGGCGTCGGCGCGGAGAACGTCGATGGCCTTGCCGATTTCGCGTTCGGAAAACGCTGCGCCGCAGTCAGTCAGCATTTTTTCGAGGATGGTCGCCATGTGAGTGAGGTCGCGGGTGTCTTCGGAGTCGATGCGTCCACCGGCGGCCTGAGCGCTGTTGGCGAAGCTGAGCAGCAGGTCGCCGATGCGCTCGAGGCCGATCATGAATTTCATGCAGGCGAGGAGTTCGCGGGCCTCGGCGGGGCCAACCTCGGTGATGGCGGTGGTGACGCCGCTGTCGATTTCCATGTCGAGGGTATCGAGCTCGCGCTCGCGCTGGCGGAGGGAATTGAGCAATGCGCTGGAGCCGGTGGCGATGCCTTCGGCAGCGGCGCCCGCGGCCTCTTTGGCCATGCGACAGGCTTCCACGGTGCGGCGCACGAGGTACTGATGAGCCGGTTCGGGATCGGGGGTCTTGATCGCGGTACTCATACTTGGGTCCACCAGTCGGTCCACCGGCGCGTCCGCTGGGCGAGAACGCTGGCGACGACGAGATCGAGGAGGCTCGCCGGCGTTCTGCGTTTCGCGATTACCGACCTTCATGAGATGGGATGGCCAACGGCTAAGCATAGGTTTTCCTGTGGACGCTGTGGTTAATAAGCTGTGAATTTTCCGTCATTTTTCATCCACCGTTTAGTAAACATCAATTGTCGGACAAGACGGGACAAATGCAAGGGGAAACTGGGTAGGGAACGTTTACGTTAGCGCCAAAGTTACATAGGCGATCAAAGTCCAACTCCCCACTTCTCGCGCAAAGAACGCGCGAGAAATGGGGCACCCAACATCCTGCGGGTGTCTTATCAAAGCCGTTACCATCTACGCGGTGGGGAGGGTGAAGAGGAAAGTGCTGCCGTGGCCGAGTTCACTATCGGCGCGGATAGAGCCACCGTGGGCGAACATGATGTGTTTGGCGATGGCGAGGCCGAGTCCAGTGCCGCCGGATTCGCGGGAGCGGGCTTTGTCGACTCGGTAGAAGCGTTCGAAGAGGCGCGGGAGGTGTTCGGAGGAAATGCCGGCGCCGAAATCCTGGACGTAAAACTCGACACCGAATTCGATGCCGCGCTGCGCGGGACGCGCGCCGAGCACGATGCGTCCGCCGGAACGGCCGTACTTCATGGCGTTATCGATCAGGTTGGAGAAAACCTGGTGGATAGCTTCGCGGTCGGCCAGCACCGGCGGTAAAGATTCGACGGCGCTGCCTGGTCCGTCCGCATCGATGATTTGAAGTTCCACGCCCTGGCCGCGGGCGATCTCGCGAAAATTTTCTTCCGCGTCGTGCAGGAGTTCGATGGGCGGGACTGGTTCGGTGTCGAAGCGAGTTTCGCCGGATTCCACGCGCGCCAGAGTGAGCAAGTCTTCGGTGAGGCGCGCCATGCGGGCGGCGTTCTTGCGGATGATTTCCAGGAATTCGCGGGTGGGGCCGGAATTTTCAGGAGTGCCGTCGAGCAGAGTTTCGGAGTATCCCTGAATCGACGTGAGCGGAGTGCGCAGCTCGTGGGAAACGTTGGCGATGAAATCGCGGCGAGTTTTTTCGACGCGCTCAGTCTCGGTCAGATCGCGCAGCACGGCGACGACACCACCATCGGGCAGGGGCGCGGCGGTCACGTCGTAGGCGCGGCCGGGGACGATGGACGTGGCGCGCGCGGTCTTGACCGCTTTGCTGGTGGTGGCAGCTTTGACGGTGGCGAGGAAATCGGGATCGCGTATGGTCTCGACGACAGGCGCGTTCAGGCGCGTGTGCTGGCGGACGAGGCGATCCATGGGCTGATTAGCCCACTGCACCAGGCCGTCGGAACTAACGGCGATGACGGCGTCCTGCATGCTGTTGAGCAGCGTTTCGAGCTGGCGCTGGCTGGAACGAACGGCGGCAAAACTTTTCTCGACCTGGCCGGCAGTCTTGTCGATGGCGGCGGCGACGCGGCCGATTTCATCGAGCGGAGTATCGTCGACGCGGGCGCGAAGGTCGCCTTGCTCGATGCGGGCGGCAACGTCGACGATGCGCTCGAGACGACGGGAAGTCCAGACGGAAGCTGTGGCGGCGATGAGCAGCGCGATAAGCAAGGCGACGGCGGAGCCACCGAGCAGGCGGCGGCGTACCTGCGACTGAACAGCTTCGACATCGGAAAGAGGATAGGCGAGGCGGACGGCGCCGCCGGAAATCGGGGCGGCGACGTATAGAAATGGAACGCCGAGAGCGGCGCTGCGGCGCTCGTTCTCGCCGGTCCTGCCGGCGAGGGCGGAGGCAAATTCCGGCGCCCGTGGCGTGGTTCTCCATGTCGGCGGGGTTGGATTCGGAGTCGGCGAGCACCTTTCCGGATACGTCGATGATGGTGGCACGGGCCCCGGCGGCCTGGGCTTCCTGCGCGGCAATTTCGGCGAGCGAGTGAGTGCGGTCGGTTTCGACGCGGTGGGCGAACAGGAGCGTTTTTTGGGTAAGGCTGCGCTCGATCTCGGCGCGCAGGGAGGATTCCCAGGCACCACCGAGCATCACGTCGAGAATGGCGGCGGTGGCGGCGATGACAATCAGGAATACGGCCAGCAGCTTGAAGAAAATCCGGTTCTTCACTGGCTCCTCATTTGAGCGACTCGACGGATTGCGTCAGCCTGGAAAAGAAAGTCAAAGTCCCCACCCTTCGGCAAGCTCAGGGCAGGCTTTCTCGCGCAGAAAGCGCGCGAGAAATGGGGCACCCATTTCATCGTGACTCTTCACCTTGGCCTCACTTGGGCGATTCGAAGCGGTAGCCGGCGCCGCGGACGGTCTTGAGGTAGCGCGGGTTTTCCGGGTCAGGCTCGATTTTTTCGCGGATGCGGCGGACGTAGACGTCGACCGAGCGCGGAGTAACGTAAGCCGTGTCGCGCCAGACGGAGTCGAGAAGATGGTCGCGGGAGAAGACGCGCCCCTTGTGGCGGGCGAAGTAATCGAGCAGACGGAATTCGGTGGCGGTGGTGGCAACGGTCTGGCCGCGCACGGTGAGCGTCATTGCGGAAGGATCGATCTCGATGTCGCCGACTTTCATGGGGCTGGGCGGCAACGGACGCTCGAAGCGGCGCAACACGGCTTTGACGCGGGCCACGAGTTCGCGCGGACTGAAGGGCTTGGCGATATAGTCGTCGGCTCCGAGTTCGAGGCCGAGCACGCGGTCAGCCTCGCTTGATTTCGCCGTGAGAAAAATTACGGGGACGGACGCGAGGCCCGCGGTCTGGCGAATGGTGCGGCAGATTTCGAGTCCGTCTTTGCCGGGGACCATGATGTCGAGGACGAAGAGCGCGGGGCGCTGGCGTTCGGCGTCGGCGAGGACATTAAGCCCGGTGGGGTAGACGCGCACGGTGAAGCCTTCGTTTTCCAGGTGGTGGCGGACGAGGCGGGAAATGTCGGGATCGTCTTCAACGACGATAATGCCTGGTTTCACAGCTTCATTGTAAATGGAAAGCAGTGGCCGGTTGCCAGTGGACAGTTGCCAGAGATGAGTTACGGGACTAATTTCACGGGATTGTAACAATCAGATTGGCGGCGCGGTCGAGACACGGCCTTGACTCGGGCCACGAGTTCGCGCGGGCTGAAAGGCTTGGCGATATAGTCGTCGGCTCCGAGTTCGAGGCCGAGCACGCGGTCAGCCTCGCTTGATTTCGCCGTCAGAAAAATTACTGGCACGGACGGCGAGGCCCGCCGTCTGGCGAATGGCGCGGCAGATTTCGAGTCCGTCTTTGCCTAGGACCATGATGTCGAGGACGAAGAGCGCCGGGCGCTGGCGTTCGGCGTCGGAAAGGACATTAACGCCCGGTGCGGTAGATGCGCACGGTGAAGCCTTCGTTTTCCAGGTGGTGGCGGACGAGGCGGGAAATGTCGGGGTCGTCTTCAACGACGATAATGCCGGGTTTCACAGCTTCATTGTAAATGGAAAGCAGTGGCCGGTTGCCAGTGGACAGTTGCGCAGTGGCTGTAGTCTGGGACGTGGCCTCGTCAATTTCCACGGGATTACGTAACAAATCAGCGCTAGGCAGGCGTCGGTCGAGGTGAGAAGCTTGCTCTGCCGGTGGCGGGATCACCCGGATGGTGGCGCTGTATTCGGTAATGATGGCGGGGCCGGGGTATTTTCTGCCGGGGCGGAGGTCGTCTCTCTGGTAAATCTTCGTGGGGAGATTTCTTCCGTCGAATTGCACTTTGCTTCGCGGAGAGGAAATCCCGCCGAGCTTAGCTCGGCTTGGACGGGCAAGAGTGCCCGTCCCCACATGAGGCATCTCTACGTGGGCCGCGCGGGTTCGCACTTTAGCGCGGAGGCGGAGGGTTACTAGCTCTACTTCGCGAGTTGGATGAACGTAGCCGTAGCGGCGGTGGTGTTCCTGCTCGAAATCCTGCAGAAGATCTTTGGTTAGCGGGAGGTTGAGTTCATAGCCCTGGCCGCGGTAACGGAGGTCGACGCTTCTGGCGTAGTGCGGGCGGCCCGGCCAGGCTTCGGCGCGAAAATCCCTGGCGGCAAGCTTTTCCAAGGCGGCGAATTCCTGAGTCAGTTGTGCGTACGGAATTTTCCCGGAGACGCGCCACAGAACCGTGCGCGAATAGTCTTTGACGAGGTCGCTGGCGAGAATACCGAGAGCGGAGAGCGCGCCGGGGAACGCGGGGACGATTACGCGCGGGATGCTGAGGGCTTCGGCGAGAGCGCAGGCGTGGAGGCCTCCGGCGCCGCCGAAAGCGACGAGGGCGAAGTGGCGCGGATCGCGGCCGCGCTCGACGCTGACGACGCGAATCGCTCTTTCCATGGTGGCGTTGACTACGCGAATCATTCCGGCGGCGAATTGATCGAGCGTGAGTTTCGAGCGCTGCTTCTTCAACCACTCTTGCGTGATGCGGCGCGTGCGATCGAGATCGAGTGTGAAATCGCCGCCGAGAAAACGCGTCGGCTGCAGCCCGCCGAGAAGAAGATTCGCGTCGGTAACGGTAGGCTGGGTGCCGCGACCGTAGCAGATGGGGCCGGGATCGGCTCCGGCGGATTCGGGGCCGACGCGGAGAACTCCGGCGGCGTCGAAGCGGGCGAGCGAGCCTCCGCCAGCGCCGACGGTGTGGATGTCGAGCATGGGGACGCTGATGGGCAGGCCTGCGATCTGCGCGTCGGTGGCAGTTTTCGGCTCTCCTTCGACGAGAGAGACGTCGGTGGAAGTACCTCCCATGTCGAAGGCGATGATGCGGTCGAATCCGCTGGCACGCGCGGTCGCGGCTGCGCCGACCACGCCTCCAGCGGGGCCGGAGAGGACAGTGCGGACGGGCTCGCGGGCGGCGGTGGCGAGCGCGGTGATGCCGCCGCTGGATTGCATGACGAAGATGCGTGGGGCGGAGCCGGCGTCAGGCGTCGGGCGTCCGGCTTTCACCGCGACGCGCACTGGGAAGGGCACGGCTTCAGCCGTGCCATGGGATGCGTTTGACAAAGGCGGCTTCAGCCGCTGGGGGCCAGCCACGCTCCGTTCCAGGCTCTCCAAATACTTTTGCATCACTGGTTGAAGATAGGCGTTGATCACGACCGTGGACGTGCGTTCGTATTCGCGGAATTCGGGGAGGATTTGGTGCGAGATGGAAAGCGGGACGGCGAGTCTTTTCAGCGCGGCGGCTACGGCTTCTTCATTTTGCGGATTTGCGAAGGAGAAGAGCAGTGAGATGGCGATAGCTTGCGGCTTCGCCGCTTCGAGTTGATCCGCGAGCGAGCGCAAATCCTCCGGCGTGGGCGAGGTGAGGATTTCGCCGTCGCTGGCGGTGCGTTCGTTTATGCCGAAGCGGAGAGCGCTTGGGACCAGCGGCTCGATGCGATCGAAGAAGAAATCGTAGAGCTTGGGACGGGCCTGGCGTCCGATTTCAATGGCGTCTTCGAATCCGGCAGTGGTGACGAGGGCGGTGCGCGCGCCTTTGCGTTCGAGCAGAGTGTTGGTGCCGACGGTGGTGCCGTGGAGGAGGATGAAATCGTCGTTGTGCGCGATTTTCTTGAGCGCTTCGACGATGGCTCGGGAGGGATCGTCGGGAGTGGAGAAAACTTTCAGCATGCGCAGACGGCCGCGCTCTCGCCAGACACAGTCGGTGAAGGTGCCGCCGGTGTCGATGGCGATGCGGAGAGGTTGGGGGCGGCGGGGCATGGTTTCTCGGAGAGGTAGATTAACACTCTGCAAACTACCCCACGTCTCGCAAAAGACGCGAGACATGGGGCACCCGGCTTAGTCTGATGGGCGCGCTATTTCGTGGTGAACGCCAGCGTCAAAAGAGTTTTCTGTTCGACCTCGTGGGCTTTGCTGCTGCCCGTGGCGGGACTGGCGCCGCTGCTGCGTTTTACGCTCAGCACGGGCCTGTCCCCGGCGATGCGTTTCAGGCGGGGGAGCATGTTGAATAACGCGCCCATGTTGGCCGGCTCTTCCTGCACCCAGACGATGTCGTTGTTTTTGCCGTGGCGGTCGAATTCGGCGATGACTTCTTCTTCGGGGAAGGGATAGAGCTGCTCCAGGAAAACGATGGCGGTGCTCGTATCTTTTCTTTTCTTGCGTTCGGCCTGGAGTTCGTGACCGATTTTTCCGGTGCAGATCAGGATGCGGTCGGCTTCTCCTACTTCGGTGTCGGGGATGACGTTCAGGAAATTTTTGTGGGTGAAGTCGGCGATGGGCGAACTCGCGTCGGGATGGCGCAGCATGCTCTTGGGAGTAAATACGACCAGCGGCTTGCGCCAGTGGCGTAAAGCCTGGCGTCGCAGGAGATGAAAATACTGCGCGGCGTTGCTCGGCTGTGCGATCTGGATGTTGTGCTTCGCTGCGAGTTGGATGAAGCGTTCGATGCGTGCGCTGGAATGTTCCGGGCCCTGGCCTTCGTACCCATGGGGCAGGAGCATGACGAGGCCGGAGAGCAGGTTCCACTTGGCTTCGCCGGCGCTGATGAACTGGTCGATGATGGCCTGCGCGACGTTGACGAAGTCGCCGAACTGGGCTTCCCAGAGCACGAGCGATTCGGGATAGTCGCGGCTGTAGCCGTATTCGAAGCCGAGAACACCGGCTTCGGAAAGTGTGGAGTTGTAGATTTCGCAGCGGGCCTGGCCGGGCGCGATGTTTTCCAGCGGCACGTATTCGTTTTCGTTCTCGATGTCGATGAGCACGGAGTGGCGCTGGTTGAAAGTGCCGCGGCGGGAGTCCTGTCCGCTGAAGCGAACATGCGTGCCCGCTTTCACGAGGCTCGCGAAGGCTAGAGCTTCGGCCATGCCGTAGTCGACCAGGCGCTTGCCCGCGCCCATTTCGGCGCGTTGTTCGAGCAGCTTCTTTACTTTCGGATGAATGTGGAAGCCTGCGGGATACGTGGTCAGGCGCTGCGTGAGTTCGGAGAGTTCTTCGGGCGCGAGGCCGGTTTCGACTTCGAATTCCGGCTTGTGCAGGCCTCCGTAGTACTGGTTCCAGTACTGCGGCAACTCGCGCATCGTCGGTTTTTGTTTGATGCTGCCGGCTTTTTGTTGCGCGGCTTCGAATTCGGCGCGGATGGCGTCGGCGCGGGCTTGCGCGTCGGTGGCGCCGGTGTCGTCGGCGTAAATTTCCCAGAGCGGCGGATGCTCCTTGATTTTTTTGTAGAGCAGTGGCTGCGTGATCGTAGGATCGTCGACCTCGCTGTGGCCGTGGCGGCGATAACCGATTAAATCGATGACGACGTCGGTGCCGAACTTGTAGCGGTATTCGGTGGCGAGGCGGGCCACGCGGACGACGGCGTCAACGTCTTCGCCGTTGACGTGAAAGATGGGAATCGACTGGCGGCGCGCGATGCAAGCGGCGAAGCGCGTGGAGTGCTCTTCGAGATAGCTGGTGGTGAATCCGATGAGATTGTTGACCACGACGTGAATTGTTCCGCCGACCGAGTAGCCCGGGAGATCGGCGTAGTTCATGGTCTCGGCGAGGATGCCCTGTCCGGCGAACGCGGCATCGCCGTGGACGAGAAGCGGGAGATATTTTTCGCGTCCGCCTTCGCCGGTGCGATCCTGCTTGGCGCGGGTGCGGCCGACGGTGACGGGATCGACGGCTTCGAGATGACTTGGATTCGATACCAGGTGAATGTGAACTCTGCCGCCACTGTGCGTCGTGTATTGGCCGGTCGCACCCATGTGATATTTCACGTCGCCGGAACCGAGAACGCTGCGCGGGTCGACGTCTTCGAAGCCGGCGAAGATTTCGTCGGTAGGGCGCTGGGCGACGTGGGCCATGACGTTGAGGCGTCCGCGATGGCTCATGCCCATGACTAATTCGATCGCACCGAGGCGTGAGGCGGTGTCGAGAACTTCGTCGACCAACGGGATGAGCGCGGTCGTGCCTTCGAGCGAGAAGCGTTTGCTGCCGAGATAGCGCTGCTGCATGACCTGCTCGAAAATGTCGGCGCGGGTGAGGAGGTCGAGGATGCGCTGCTGGTTTTTTTCCGTGACCTCGAAACCCTGCGGCGGCTCGGATTCCATGCGCTCGTAAATCCAGCGGCGGCGCTCGGGGGCGTAGATGTGATTGATCTCTACGCCGATGGTGCTGGAATAAATGGCGCGGGCTTCGCGGGCGTATTCGCCTTCGCGCTCCAGTTCAGGAGCTTCGCGGGGACGGAGAAAACCGAGGGGGTCGAGATCGCCCTCGAGGTATCCCCATTGGCGGTAGGTGTTGAAGATGCGCTCGCGCTCGGGATTGGTTCGTTCGATGACGGCGGTGCCGTTAGAAGGCTTGGATTTCGGGGTCATATTGTGCAGGTACTAGGATAAAGGATGCGGGCGGGAGCGTGGGAGATTCGAGGGAACGGAAGAGCGATCAACCACAGGGAACGCGGAAGAGGTGTCAACCACAGAGATCACAGAGGACACAGAGAAAATCTCTACTCCTCGCGCAAAGAACGCGCGAGAAATGGGGCACCCGACGTTGCTGCGGTACCGGGGCCACGACGTCATATTCGCGGTTATCATGCTTCGAGAACCCCTCTATGAGAATTCTCGGCACGCCGACGCTTCTTGGAATTCCGTTTGATGCGTACTCCTCGTACTTGCGCGGGGCGGGCGACGCGCCGCCGAAAATTCGGGAGGCGCTGCGTTGCGACGCGTCGAACTCGTGGACGGAGTCGGGCGTGGATTTGGGCATGGCCGGAGTGTACGAGGACGCGGGGGATCTGGCGTTTTCCGAGAAGGAGGCTTTCCCCGCGATTGAGGCTGGAGTCGGCGAGTTGATCGATGCGGGCAAGCGTCCCGTGTCGCTGGGCGGCGATCATTCGATTACTTATCCCGTCGTGAAGGCGTTTGCGGGGCGCTATCCGGAGCTGACGATTTTTCATTTCGATGCGCATCCGGATTTGTATGACGAGTTTGAGGGGAACCGGCTGTCGCATGCGTGTCCGTTTGCGCGGATCATGGAAGCGGGGTTGGCGAAGCGGCTGGTGCAGGTTGGGATTCGCACAATGGTCCGGCATCAGCGGGAGCAGGCGGAAAGATTTGGAGTGGAAGTGGTGGAGATGCGCGGGCTGCCGGCTTATGAACGACTGAAGGCGGCGGGGCCAGTTTATGTCACGTTCGATATGGATGTGCTCGATCCGGCGTTTGCGCCGGGGGTGTCGCATCGCGAGCCGGGAGGGATGTCGGTACGCGAGGCGATTGCGCATCTGCATGCGATCGAGGGAGAGATCGTGGGCGCGGATGTGGTGGAGTTCAACCCGGTGCGCGATGTTGCGGGAGTGACCGCGACCGTCGCGTCGAAGATTTTGAAGGAGATTTTGGGGAAGATGATTGCGGGGTAGGGGCTGTGTTCTGAGCAGAAAAACAAAAGCAGGTTCCTCGGTTGCCGTCGCTGGCGCTCCGGCTGCGCTCGGAATGACAAAAAGTCTTTGTTACGGTGAGTAAAATTCTAAACCACAGGGAAGCACGGGGAAGATGTGTGTTTCCTGCGGTAGAATCGCGTGTCATGAAAACCCTTGGATTTGTAGTGGTGTGCGGTTGTTTGGCCTTCGCAGTGGGATGCGGCGGGATGGGGACGGGAGGCATGCTTTCGGTCTCAGTGGCCAATACGTCGCCGCAGGTGTTTCAGGGGCAGGCGTCGGTTGCCGTGAATGTGAGCGTGACGCGCACGGGATCGACGGGCAATGTGACGTTGAGCGTTTCGGGATTGCCGTCAGGGGCGAGCGACACGGTGCAGTCGCCGGGGGCAGGGAACAGCGGCAGCGTGACATTTACGGCGGCGACATCGGCGGCGCCGGGGACGTATCCGGTGGTGGTTTCCGCCAGTGATGGCACGGTTTCCGGGGATGAAGATTTGAACGTGACCATCGGCGCGGCGGTGGTGATTTCCAACGATAAGACCGGGCCGTTCAGCGTGGCGATGTCGACGTCGTTTCAGCCGGCGGAGTGGGATTACCAGTTTTTCACGAGCAATCCGCAGGCCAGCACGATTACGAATCTGAACAATCTGGGACCGAACCACATCCGTTTGCAGGGAATTTCGCAGGGGATTCCGCAGGGCATGGAGAACAGCGCTTCCACGGCGTGGGACTTTTCCGTTCTCGACGGGATCACGCAGCCGGTGCTGGGCGTGGGCGATCACAGTCCGGAGTTTCAAATCGCGAAGGCGCCGCCGTTCATGTATGTGGGTAACGACAGCAGCAACGCCTTTGTGGATCCTACATTTCAGGATGGGCAGTTTGCGGGATACGCCAAGAATCTGGTCGAGTACTACAACAACGGCGGCTTCATGGCCAACGGCAACACGTATGTTTCACCCGCCTGGCCCGCCCACAAGATCACATACTGGGGCATCTACAACGAGCCCAGCATCAATAATCAGCTCGACGCGGCTGAGTACACGGCGATGTACAACGCCCTGGTACCGGCGATGAAGGCCGTCGACGGGTCAATAAAGTTCGTTGGACTTGAGCTGTGCTGCAGCTCTGAGGACTGGGCGCTAACTTTCGCGTCGAACGTTGACGTTGACGCGCCGGTTGATGTGGTGGCGACACACTACTATTCTTCGTGCAATCAGAAAGACACCGACGCGATGCTGCTCAGCACTGTGCCGGGGTTTGCCACCAGCGCGCAGACGATCCACACCAACCTCGCGACGAATCCGGCGCTGGCGAACGTCCCCATATGGGTGACGGAGAACAACGTGAACGCCGATTATGACGCGGGGAATGGGATGAGCGCGTGTAATCCGGGGCAGGTGTTTGTGGACGATCTGCGCGGGTCGAGTCCGTTCTTTGCGGGATGGCGCCCGTATGTTTTCTCGGCGTTGGGCAAGGCGGGCGTGCAGGCGCTCTACCACTGGGATTACGACGCCGACCCGCAGTTCGGCGAGGTCAACTTCAATAACGGCGATCTGCAACTGAGCTACTGGGTGGATTACGAATTAGGACAGATATTTCCTCCGACGGCGGGTTCGCGGTTGCTGCAGTACACTTCGACCGACGACGGTGAACTGGAAACTTTGCCAGTGATTAATAGCGATGACAGCGTCGTGGTCATGGTCGCGAACCACACGGTCAACGCGCCCTCGGACAATAATGGGCCGGGGTCAGCCCGCAGCGTGCTGCTGGACGTTTCCGCCCTGGGAGCGTTCTCCACCGCGACCTTGCTGACGATTGACAAGAATACGGATGTAGCGGCGGGACCGGTACCGGCGGGATTGGCCGTGGAACCGCAGATTCCTATCACTCTCAACGGATACAGTGTTGTGTTTCTCATCCTTAAACCGTAATTTCCCCACGGAAGAGTTAACCACAGAGTACACAGCGGAACACAGGGGAGCACAGGGCAGGTCCCGCTGGATTATTTTGCGTCCTCCGGCAGGGCTGACGAATCTTTACAGCAGCGTATAACGCGGGGTCGGTTCCCGCGTCCAACGTAGGGTTGGGGCGAGGGCGGCCCGCGACAAGATTAGAGAACCCTAATCTAATATTGAGAGAAAGCGACATTTCTGATTTATGGCAAAACATTTTCCAAACCGGATAGCGAGAAATCTGTTGGTTGTGGGCCTGGCAGCGAGCGCGATCACCGTGGGCTGCATGACCAACGCGGCTCAGAATCCTCATGCCAGCGGGCCGGCCGGGATGCCGGTCAAAGTGCTTGAGGCCAAAGCGGTACCGGTGAGCGATGCCACCGAATACATCGCCACGGTGAAGTCGCGCGATTCGGCAGTGATCATGCCGCAGGTGGAGGGCGTGATCACGCAGATTTTCGTGCACTCGGGCGACAAAGTGCAGGCGGGAACGGCGCTGATGGATATCGATCCGCTGAAACAGCAGGCGACGGTGAAGAGCCAGGAGAGCGCGCGGGCGGCGCAGCAGGCGAATCTGGCCTGGGCGAAGCAGCAGTATGACCGCACTCTGGGGTTGGCGTCGGCGGGCGTGGTGAGCAAGCAGGATCTGGATCAGGCAAAGTCGACGCTCGACGCGGCCCAGGCGCAGATGGAATCGCTCGACGCGCAAGTCAGCGAACAGCAGGTACAGCTGCATTACTACAAGGTGGTCGCGGGTCGCAGCGGAATTGTGGGAGATATTCCGGTGCGCGTGGGCGACCGCGTGACGACTTCGACGCAACTGACGACGGTTGACCAGCCGGGAAGTCTCGAAGCTTACGTCTACGTGCCGATCGAGCACTCGTCGCAACTCAAGATGAATCTGCCGGTGCAGATCGTCGATAGCGATGGCAAGGTGCTGGCCGAAACGCGAGTGAGTTTTATTTCTCCGCAAGTGGATAACACGACGCAGACGGTGCTGGTGAAGGCGCGCATCGCGAACGGCAACGACGCGTTGCGGCAGTCGCAGTTTGTGCGCGCGCGGGTGATTTTTGGGACCCACAAGAATCCGGAGGTTCCGATTCTGGCCGTATCGCGGCTGGGAGGGCAGTACTTCGCGTTCGTGGCTGAACCGCAGAATGGCGGGTCATTCCTGGCCCGGCAGAAACCGCTGACCATTGGAGAGACCGTGGGCAACGACTATGAAGTTCGCGACGGCATAAAGCCCGGGGACAAGGTGATTATTTCCGGGACGCAGTTTCTGCTGGATGGAGTGCCGGTGATTCCGCAGAGCTAATCCCCGGACGCCGGGGCCGGCAGCTGATTCCAAACCCATGTGTGATGCATAGCTCAGCAGTCAGATCTGCTGTGGACGGGATTCCTCATGTTTGTCGCCTTCTTTATTAAGCGTCCGGTATTTGCCGCGGTTTGCGCGCTGCTGATTGTTCTGGCGGGCTCTGCCGTGATTCCCACGCTGCCGATCTCGCAATTTCCGAATCTGGCGCCGCCGCAGGTGGGCGTTACCAGCGTCTACATTGGAGCCAGCGCGCAGACGGTGGAGAGCGCAGTCACCATCCCCATCGAGCAGCAGATCAATGGCGCGGAGGGGATGAAGTACATCACTTCCACCAGCGGCAACGACGGAACCAGCAGCGTGGTGGCCACGTTCGATCTGAATCGCGATCCGGACCTGGCCACGGTCGACATTCAGAATCGCGTGAACACGGCGCAGGGGCGGCTACCCAGCGCGGTCAAGGCCGTCGGCATCACGACTCAGAAAACTTCGCAGAACTTCGTGTTTGGCGCGGCCGTTTTCGCGGATAAGGACAAGAGCGGCAAAGACCTCTACACCACGCTGTTCATGAGCAACTATCTCGACGTGTATGTGCGGGATTCGTTGAAGCGCATTCCGGGCGTCGCGGATGTAATCATCTTCGGCGAACGCAAGTACTCGATGCGGCTGTGGCTGGATCCGGTGAGGATGGCGGGGCGCCAGTTGACCGCGCCCGACGTGGTGAACGCGCTCTCGGAACAGAACGTGGAAGTCGCGGCCGGACAGGTGGGCCAGCAACCCTCGATGCTGGGCCAGCAGTACCAGGTCAGCGTGCGGGCGGTGGGGCGGTTGAGCGAACCAGAGCAGTTCGACAACATCATTCTCAAGACCAACTCCGACGGCACACTGGTGCGATTGAAAGACGTTGGCCATGCGGAGTTGGGCGCGGAGAGCTACGCCAACGATCTGCAATTCAACGGGCAGGATGCGATTGGAGTTGGAGTTACGCAGCTCTCGACCGCGAACGCGCTCGATGTGGATCGCAAGGCGATTGCCGAACTGGACCGGTTGTCGAAGAGCTTCCCTCCCGGGATGCATTACAAAGTTGCGTTCGACACCACCGACGCGGTGAGCGAGTCGATCCGTGACGTGGTCTTCACGGTAGGTTCGGCGATTCTGCTGGTCATCCTGGTCATCTTTATTTTCCTGGGCGACTGGAGGACGACGATGATTCACTTTATCGCCACTCCGGTTTCGTTGATCGGCACATTCGTATTTGTGAAGTTACTCGGCTTCTCGGTCAACACGCTGACGTTGTTCGGCATCACGCTGGCGACGGGGTTGGTGGTCGACGACGCGATCGTCGTGATCGAGAACATTGAGCGTCATATCACCGAGGGCGAACACGACTCCCACAAAGCGGCGGCGGCGGCCACGGCTGAGATTACCAGCGCCGTCATCGCCACCTCGCTGGTGCTGGTTGCCGTGTTCGTACCGGTGGCGTTTTTTCCCGGAACGACCGGCATTCTGTTTCGTCAGTTTGCGTTGACCATCGCATTTTCCATTGCCATTTCCGCCTTCAACGCACTGACGCTGGCTCCGGTGCTGGCGGCGATTTTCCTCAGCGGCGGCCACCGGAAAAAGTGGTGGTGGCTGCAAAAGTTTGACGACGGCGTCACCCTCATGACTCGGGGGTACCGGACCTTGCTGCATCATGTGCTGAAGCACAGACTGGCGATGGCGGTGCTGTTTTTCGCCGGCTTGGGGCTCACTTATTTTGTGTTCACGCGCGTGCCCACTGGGTTTGTGCCTGACGAAGATCAGGGGTATTTCATCATTGTGATTCAGGCTCCGTCCGGGGCCTCGCTCGAATACACGAAAGCGATTGGAAAGCAGGTTTCGGACCTGCTCGCGGATGTGCCGGAGTCGGAAGGCACGTTCTCGGTGGCGGGATTCAGTTTCGCGGGATCTGCCGCCAACCAGGGAATTATTTTCGTTCCACTGAAGCCGTATTCGCAGCGCAAAGGTGACGCGCATACCGCGTCGGCGATTCTGAACCGCATTCGTCCGCGGATGTTTGGGGTTTCGGGAGCAATCGTGTTTCCGACGCTGCCGCCGCCCATTCAGGGTCTGAGCCAGTTCGGCGGATTTCAGTTCGTGGTGCAGGATCAGGCGGCGCACAAACTCGAGGAGTTGGCTGCCACGACGCAGAACTTGATTCGGCAAGCGAGCCAGCAGAAGGATCTGGTGCGGCTGTTCACGTCGTTTACCGCGAACGATCCGCAGTATCTGGTGACCATTGACCGCGAGAAGGCGAAGAGCCTGCACGTGCCGCTGTCACAGATCACGGATACGCTGGGCGTGTACATGGGGTCGTCTTATGTCAACGATTTCGATTTCAATAACCGGTCGTACCGGGTTTATGTGCAGGCGGACAAGCAATTTCGAGCGACCGCGCAAGATCTGAAACAGTTTTATGTGCGCTCCGACAGCGGCGCCATGGTGCCGCTCGACAACCTGATCAGCGTGGCACAGACCACCACGCCGCAGGTGATCAGCCACTATAACTTGTTCCGCTCGGCGGAAATCGATGGCTCGCCGGCACCGGGATACAGCTCGGGGCAGGCGATCGCGACCATGGACGAACTGGCCAAGAAAATGCCGCAGGGATTCTCCTACAGTTGGACGGGGTTATCGCTGGAAGAATTGGCGGCGGGCGGGACGTCGCTGATTCTGTTCGGACTGGGCACGGTGGTGGTTTATCTCACGCTCTCGGCGCAGTATGAAAGTTTCGTGCTGCCGTTCATTGTGCTCTTGGCGGTGCCGATGGCGCTGCTCGGAGCGCTGGGGGCACAATGGTTACGAGGTCTGCAGGATGACGTGTTCTGCCAGGTTGGACTGGTGATGCTGGTTGGACTGTCGAGCAAGAACGCGATTCTGATCGTGGAATTTTCCGAGCAGTTACGCCAGCGCGGAATGCCGCTGATGGAAGCAGCGGTGCAGGCGGCGGCCATTCGTCTGCGGCCGATTCTGATGACTTCACTGGCGTTTATTCTCGGCGTCGTGCCGCTCGTGTTCGCCACCGGGGCCGGAGAGAATGGACGGCATTCGGTGGGCACGACCGTGTTTGGTGGAATGATCATGTCGACTTTTCTGAATCTGTTTTTCATTCCGGTGCTGTATTTGATTATTGAGGGATGGCGGGAGCGCGGGAAGAAGCAGGAAGTGGTGGTGGCGAGCTAGAGCGAAATGCATCTCCCTAGGATGAAGCCTGACAAGAGGGGTATTGACCTAGGCCCCACGGTGGCTGGCCGCATGCGGATAGAGAATCCGTGGGTCGAGGTCCAGCCCGACGGCTCGTTTGTCCTCGAAACCGACCGCGCATCGATAGAGCGCTACAACGAAAACCGGCAACCTTCTCAGAAGGTAGACGCGTCGTTAATACCGGAGCCCTTCATCGGGAACCCCCGCCGGGCAAAGCTCGTTTTACTGAACCTCAACCCAAGCCTTGACGAGGGCGACGCTGAGGCGCATGACCGCCGGGATTTCAAAGACGCGATGATTCGCAACCTGCGCCATGAATCACAGGAGTACGCTTTCTATCCTCTGAACCCGCAATTTGAGCAGACCCCATGTGCGGGATGGTGGCTGAAAAAAACGCGGCGGCTAGTAGAAGAATGCGGCCGCGAGATCGTGGCCAAGGGTTTGCTTGTCATCGAGTGGTTTCCGTACCATTCCAAAAATTCGGGACTGCCGAAAAAGTTTGTATGCGAATCACAGCGGTATTCGTGCCAACTCGCGAAGGAGATGCTCGGGAGAGGGGAACGGATGGTTTTGCTCCGGTCGAAAGATCACTGGGCGGTGTGTGACGAGAGCCTTTCGAAGCTGCCGATCGCCAGGAGCGTACAGAATCCAGCAATAACGCCTGCCAACTTTGGAAATGGTCTCTTCAAACAGATGTGCGAGGCGCTGACGACATAGATTGCAGGCGGCACGCCGACCTCAGCGGCTAAAGCCGGCATCGTTTTGAGCGCCCGATGTGGCGCGACCGGGAGTCGTGCCCTTCCCGGGTTTCGTCGCCTCCCTACGTTTATCCCTGGCCGCTTCCCGGCGGCGGAGTTTCGCCATCCACTCGCGCGAGTACATGGTGCCGCGGCATTTCGGCGACCCGCAGTGGCAGGGGGCGGGGTCGTCGTCGTCATACAGGTTGTAGTCCCACAGGAGTTCTTCTCCGGCAGCGATGTTGCGGATGGCGAAGATCCAGACCCGGCCTTTGATCTCGTCGATTTCGCAGTTGGGATCGCAGGAATGATTCAGATAGGCGCCCAGTCCCTCGCCGTCGATGACAGTCTTGCCGTCGTCCAGGCCATATAAATAAGTGCGTGGAGCACCGTCGTAAAGGCGGTCGGCTTCTTCCGGAGTGATGCGCGGTCCGGTGTACTCGACCACGCGAGTTCCCTTGCGGATGGGAGTCGCAGCGTAGACTCCGACGGAATGAATGGGCGATGGACGGACGACCAGGGGCACAGAACTAATTTCGCATGAGCGGGCGGGTTTGGGGAACGCAAAAAGTGCACTAGCTAACAGAAAAAATCAAAATCCTCACTTCTCGCAAAGAACGCGAGAAATGGGGCACCGGGATTTGTGTTGGTATTGGCTTTACGGATCGTAGACGGAGCTGCCGAAGCCTTGTTTGCGGGCCTGGTCCTGGAGGTCTTCGAGGCGTTTCTGCTGTTGGTCCAGTTGCTGCTTCATCACATCGACTTGCTGTTGTTTCTGCTGCTGGCGTTCATTCCACTGCACGCAGTTGGCGACGCAATTCGCGCCGGCATACAGGATGGAGTCGCTGAGGGTGGCGATTTGGCTCTCTAACGACGTAATGGTATTCTTCTGCGCCAGAATCACGCCCTTCCAATACGCGGCGGGAGCAGCGGGGGCGTTCTCCTCTTCGGGCTCATCAGTCCCGCTCGGCTGCGGCTTCAGCGTGGTGCGGGTTGGGCCGATGTGCTCGGGAATCTCGTCGTTGGTGATGACTCTCTTTACCGGCTTCGGCGTCTGAACATCTTTCGCCTGCGTCTCCTTCGAGGGCACATTTTTCAAGGGCGCGTCTTTGCTCTGGGCGTCTTTGCTGGGAACGGTTTTTGCCGCCGAGTCCTTATTGGCCTCGGCCTCCTTCTGCTGCTTTTGCAGGCGGGCCTGGCGGGCAGCATCTCCGAGCGATGGCGCAGAGTCCTGCGAGTCCTGAGCGCGGGCTGCGAGCGCGCAGAGGAAAGCGCTGGCCGCGAGTAACGCTAGAAATTTTCGGGTTTTTGGCATGAAAGCCTCCCGTAGCAATCCGTCGGGCTTCAGACCCGGGGAGGGACGGCGTGCTCTCACCATGGTATCGCCCGCACCCGGGTGATCGGAGGTTACGTTAGTACAGGTGCGCACGGGGGTGGTCCTAAGCCGCAGTATATCCTGCAATCAGCGCGTCCAGTTTGGCGAGCAGCGCGGCATTGCCCTGGCGCGGATATTGTGCCAGGGCCTCGCGATAGTGCGGCAGGTTGTAAAGAAATGCTTCGACGCGCTCCTTATTCAAGTCCTCCCAGTACGCGCCGTAATTAGATTTCTGCAGCCAATAGGCGTTGAAGATCTGCTCGAACTGGTGGCTCACGGGCACGGCGAGATAAGGCTTGCCGAGATGCAGGGCCTCGGTGACCAGGGAGAAACCGGAGTTGGCCAGGACAGCGCGTGCGCTGACCAGGTCGGCGAAGAAGCCGTCGAGCGAAGGCTTCTTATAAAGAATATTTCCTTCTTCATTCATCCCCTCGCGGCCGAAACCGTAGGCGATGAAACGGCAGCGAACGGAACTCAGGAGTTTCGCAAGAGCGGGGGCGGGCGAGGTTACGTAGACCAGCACGTGATCGCCTTGGGTGGGCGTGGCCTCGAGGATTTCCTGCCGCAGCAGCGGAGGGAACAGGAACGTATCGCGTTTCTTGACCGGCGCGGTGAAAAAAGAGATTACGAGATAGGCGTTGGCGCGCGGGGTCATGAGGCGAGTAACGAGCTTCGCGGCTGCGGCGTCTCGCCGGTATTGCTTCGGATATGACGCGACGGCGTTGGTCAGGCAGTGTTGGTTGTCGATGGAAATGACCGGGAGGTGTTTGTTGTGTCCGATATGACAGGTCAGCGGTTCGAAGTCGGTGATGACCAGGTCGATCTTCCATTCGTCGACCAAATCCTTCAGACGCGACAGGCTCTTCGCGGCTTGCGGAACCGTGATCAGATTCTTGGCGATGGTGCGCTTGTAGCGGACGCGGTTGTTTACGTAGGCGAAACCGAAGCCGTAGATTTCGGTGACGTTGAAGTGTTCTTTGAGATTGCGCAGGCCGCGGTCGAAGGACGCGACGTGAACGTTGTGGCCGTTGGCGACGAGGTGGGAGAGGACTTCGCGGGCGCGAGTGGAATGTCCTGCACCTTCGCCGTTGACTCCATAAAGAATGTTCGCCATGAAAATTCCGCGGTTACGATTCGTCGTGGCGCGAGTCTCTGCCAGGTGCACGCGCGAGATCCTTCCCTTCGCCTGAAGAACGGCTCCGGTCAGGATGACGCCTCCTGGCACCCACGGGTGCGAATCACAACACACGGCAACGACCGATCGACGGGCAAGTATATCGCGGTCGCGCTTATTGCTGAGCGGGGAGAGTGGGCAGCGTCGCAACATCGACGACGGCAGGATCGTCGCGCAGTTTAATGTAGAGCGTCCTGGCCCTCGACGCGGGAAGGGCTAAAGAGCCGTCCACGAAACCCTCCGGGACCGTGACCGAGTTGCCGAAGGCGGGGTCGGTGCTCACGGAGTCCAGGAGAAAAAGCTTCTCTCCGCTGAGCGTGCATTGCTTTTCCGGGGCGGAGACGCAGCGAATCCCGTCGAGCTTCGGAATGCGCACCAGATTTACCAGCGGCTGCCAGTCGCCATCGATGCGGTCGACGGTAACGGGACGAAACTTCAGCGGACCGAAAGCCGATGGCCCGAGCAACTTCATGGGATCGAGGACCGCGAGGACCGTCTTCGAGTCCTGCAGAGTAAGATTGCCGTCTTTTACGCTGAGCAGAACACGAAAGGATTCATCGGCGGTCGCGACTTCAATTCTTTCCGTGGGCGGAAAAGTCTCGGGCACCTGCGTCTTGAACGAAAAGTTGAGGCGGCCTTCCTGCGGCAGTTCGTCCGCGCTGCCCAGGCGCACGAGCGTGCTTTCGTCGGCTTGCACGCTCTTGGTGAGCACGCTGACTTTTGGCCGTGCGGATTCGACCTCAGTTTTCAGATCGAGCGAGCGGCCGTCTTTGAGCGCTACGTGGACGACGATCGCATCCCCGGAATGTAGTTTTGCGCTCGCGGTTGCATCGTGCGCAATCAGTCTGAGTTCGTCCTGCTGGTTGGCGCGGGCAAGCGAATCCGGGTTGAAACGAATGCCGTTCACTTCGATGTTGTCGACCTGATCGAGGCGAGTGCCTCTGAGGAGTCCATCGGCGTCCCCGGCATGGATGCCGAAACTATCGAGGCGGCCGGCCTCGGCGTAGGTGTGGAGCGGAATTTCGTCGGGCTCGCGCAGTCCGAATTTCTTGATCAGCATGGTGACCGATCCGGCGGTCGCCTTTTGCAGCGCGACTTTCACTTCGAGTTCGTCCGGCTTGACCGTCTTCCATTCGGATTCCAGCGGCCTTCCCTGGTCATCTTTCAGAATGAGTTCGCTCACGCAGCAAGTGCCGGCAGACTGCAAATGCAACGTGTCTTCGCGGCCGACAATCAGCGCGCTGGCGTCTTTCGAGGCAACTATCCACTGCGAAGGCCGAGAGGTACGAAGTCGATAATGCGGGCCGTCGAAGGAATGGAAGCCCCAGGTCCCCCGCAGGATTCCAGTCACTTCGCCGTCCAGGTCGGCAGCCTGCAGAGCGTGGGTCTCGACCGCGAAGCCTCCGCGCATCGCATCGACTTTAGCGGGCAGATCGATACCCGGACCGGATTTAGTTTCGACGTGGAGGAAGAATTCATGCGCTAACTGGGTGCCGAAAACTACCGGTGCGCCCTCCGCGGGAAGGAGCAAGGCGGGCTTGCCTGCGCAAAATATCTGGGCAGGATCGACGGCCCGCAGCGGAGGAGGAGGCAGCATGCGAACCGGTGGCAGGGCAATCACCAGCACCGACTTGGGATTACGGAACGAAGGAGGATTATTCAGGCGCAGATTCAAATCGTCTTGCCGGGGCAGCGAGAGCGCGGGAATGTATTGATACTGCGCCGTGTGCGTGGTGCCGAGAATGCGGGCCACATCGACGACAGCTCCGACATAGGGACTGTAATAGCCGCTGCGGGCGTTGGGTGTGGAACTAATCTGAGCGAGCAGATCGCTCGATGGACCCGACGTGAGGGTTGCGACCATGGTCTGGCTGTGGGCGTCGTCGAGGACGAGTTGATCGGTATTCTGCGTGAGGCACGGCGCCTGCTGGGCGCTGGGCTTGTCGAAGCACTGCTGGTCGAGGCGGATGTTCAGACTTCGCGCCAGCAGAGTCGTGCGCGACTTCAGTTGTTCGGGGTCGTTGGTGGAAATTTCGCGGACCGCTTCCAGATACTTTTCCAGGCGCTGGCGATCGAGGCTGGCCTGCTCCAAATCTTGCGCCGCGCGCACGAATGCGCCGGGCTTGCCGCGCACCGCAGTGCGCAAAGTGCTGTAGGCCCCGCCCGTATCGGGAGCGAGAAATACGAGAGCTTTTTCGGCGCCTTCCGGAACCATGACGAAGATGCCTTCGTCGTGCACCGGCTTGCTCCAGGTCTCGACGCGGGTAAACCAAGTATCCGGCGGAGGGTTGGTCGCGCCACGGAGGAACACGACGACCATCAGATAGTGCACAGACTGATTTTCGGGCAGATCGGGATGAATCCACAGGCGGTCGCCCACCTGCAAGCTGGGAACTTCGGCGATGGGCAGAGTAACGCCCGCGCGCTCGACGTGAACCTGGACCTTGGGGCCGATGAGATCGAAGGCGGCGGTGTCAGCGCGGGCCGCGCTCGCGAAGAGGAGCACGACAAAAAGGACTGGAAATAATACCGAGGCCGCCCGGCGTTGCCGGTGCGAAACGAATCCTACTAAACGCAGTAATCCCCTCACTCCTCTAGTATTTCAGGCATTTGAGTTTCGGCCAAGGGACCAGCGCGCGTTTGCACCCGTCATCCTGCACCCCGCACGCCGCGGGCCGCACATCGCGCGTTGCCGGCGACTGTCTGGAGCTAGGCGCTTTTCGCGGTATCCATGGCCTGGTGGATGGCGGATACGAGCGTGTCGTAGTCGAAAGAATCGTCGTGACGATGGCCGTTGATGAAAAATGTCGGCGTTCCGTTCACGCCGCTGCGGACTCCTCCGCTGAAATCGGCACGAACGCGCGGCTCGAATGTGCTTTGCTCCAATGCTTCCTCCAGTGCGGCGGTAGGGAGCTTCAGTTTCTCGGCGAGTTCCGAGAAAAGCGCGTCGCCCAGGCGCGCTTGATTTTCGAATAAGAGATCGTGCATCTCCCAGAACTTGCCTTGCGAGGCGGCAAACTCGGCGACCTCCGCTGCGGCTTCGGCGTGAGGATGCATTTCACCCAGAGGAAAATTTCGGAAGACCAATCTCAGGCGTTTGCCGAAGTGTTTCTGGACTTGCTTAATGATGGGATAGGCACGCCCGCAATGCGGACACTCGTAATCGCCGTATTCGACCAGCGTGACATCGGCTTTCTCCGGGCCCTGGGCGTGGTCTTCCGCAGTAACAAGAACTTTGAGTGTGGCCATACTCGCTCCTGTGTCTTGGTGATTCGGTCGAATCTATTTCTTCTGCAAACCTTCGAGCGCCTCGAGAATGCCATCGGCTCCAGGATTCACGGCGATGGGTGAGCAGTAGCTCCAGGCGATGACTCCGTTTTTGTCAATTACGAAGAGAGCGCGCTCGGTGATGCCGTCGGCGGCACGGTAAGCGCCATATTGCCGGGCAACGGCGCCTTTGGGCTCGAAATCCGCAAGCAGCGGGAAATGCAAATGGCGATTTTCGGCGAAGGCCGCGTGGCACCACACTCCATCCACCGACACGCCCAGCAGTTCCGCCCCGAACTTCTGAAACTCGGGAAGAATCTCGTTGTACAGGGCCATCTGATCGCCACAGACGGGGCTCCAGTCCGCGGGATAGAACGCGAGGACGACGGGGCGCCCGCGCAGTTCGCTCAGCGTCAGCGATTGATCGGGCGTGACGTGCAGAGTGAAATCTGGAGCTTTTGTGCCCGCGGGCAGAATTGCGCCGCCGTGGATGGGAGTTACATTGCTTTGCGCCATGATTTTTCCTTTCATGCGGCACATCAAACATGCCGTCTGACACCAGAGTGCGGACTCCGCCCTCGAGCGAACTACACCGGCGAACCCGGGGCATTATGAAATGCGAGCGGCTAGGCGGTGACGGTACTTTCGACGTGGAATTTTTTCACCGCGAAGACGCCCAGCACGACGAAAATCGCCATGACAGCAAGTTGAGCGACCAGGAACGGCGGCTCTTTCTGCGTCGGAGCCAATGCCTTCAAGACCGGGATTTTCAGGAACGACTGCACCACCGCGACAAAACAGTTCAAATACAAGGCCAGCATCGCGCAAACCACATAGATCCATCGCCATGCGCCGGCCAGGTGAAGCGGATAGCGCGCCAGAATTGCCACGGCCAGCACCACCAGCGAAATGATGCCGACCACGTGGGAAGGCAGAATATGTTCTACGGGAAAAAGAAATCCCGTGGCACTGGTCAACACTGTGCTGGTGAGAAAGATTGCGGTCCCACCTTCGAGCCGCTTCCCGACCAGCATCCCGTAAACTACCAAGAATCCGGACCCGATTCCGATGAAACTCAGCAATACGTGTGAGAGAGTCAACGTCGAAGTTGTCATCCCCAAGATCACAGCGTGCCTCCTTTCCGAACGAGGCAAATAATATACGCCGGCTGGAAGCCAGTGTGTGTATCGAATGACTCAATCGGCCAAGCAAATACCCCGGCTGAGATATCGAACACAGATTTGACTTTAGATACCCGAAGACCTCCAGAGGTATTTATTTATTTTTTGCTTGTTATTCAGTCCGGCGCGGATTCGGTGGTCGCGGTAGGCTGAAAAATGGCGGAAGCGAGTGGGGGTCGAACCCACCGGTGACGGGGTGACCCGCCGCCCGCCGGTTTTGAAGACCGGGACGATCACCGGACCGCATGCGCTTCCGTAAAGACAAAAGCTGGCAACGGATCTGCACGGACTCCCAGGGATCAGAGCCGAGCGTAACATCTCGAAAACGATCCGTGAAAATCCGTGTCCGATTCTCTTCGCCTTCGCCCACGCCTCCTACTTGGGCTGAGACGTAGTTCGCAGATACGGCTTGATGGTCTTGAAGCCGGGAAACTTCTGCGCTGCCTCTTCGTTGGAAACCGCACCCGTGATGATGACGTCGTCGCCCGGCTTCCAATTCGCCGGAGTCGCGACTTTGTGCTTTGCGGTGAGCTGGATCGAATCGATGACGCGCAGGATTTCGTCGAAGTTGCGACCTGTGGTCATGGGATAGCTGAGCTGCAGTTTGATTTTCTTGTCGGGACCGACGACGAACACGGTGCGAACGGTGGCGTTGTCGGCGGGAGTTCGGCCTTCGGACGTGCTTCCGCTCGCGGCCGGCAGCATGCCGTAGAGCTTGGCGATTTTGAGTTGCGGATCGCCGATCATTGGGTAGGTCACTTTGTGACCCTGCGTCTCTTCGATGTCGACTGCCCACTTGCTGTGATTGGTGACAGGATCGACGCTCAGGCCGACGATCTTGACGTTGCGCTTGGCGAATTCCGGCTGCAGGCCGGCCATGGTGCCGAGTTCGGTGGTGCATACGGGCGTGAAGTCTTTGGGATGCGAGAAAAGCACGGCCCAGCCGTCACCGATCCATTCGTGGAAGTGGATGGTGCCCTGCGTGGTTTCGGCGGTGAAATCGGGAGCGGTGTCGTTGATGCGGGGGACGCTGTAGGTTTCAGTTGCGGTCTCGGTCGTCATAATTTTGTTCTCCTCGTAGTTTTCTTAAGATTCGGAAAGTCGGCCCGCCCCGGCTCCCAGACTCGGCAAAACCAGACTGGCAAAAAAGCGGATGAAAACAAAACCCACCCGCTCTGCCGGGTGGGTCGGGGGAAATCTTGCTGACTCCCTAGCCACACGCCGGCGCCGGGCGACAACAACACATGGCACAGGCGGAGCAAGGAGTGATCATCTGTCTAGAATAAGAGCGCGGAGGAGCACTGTCAAACGGCCGAAGCGGGTAGAGCTTAAACCACGACGGGCACGAAGGTTCACGAAGGAAGTCAGATCGCAGGTTAACTTCGTACACCTTCATGCCCCTCGTGGTTCAAGGGTTGATCTCATTTTTTCTGCATCGCTCGAAGTTCGCGCGCATCCTTTCTGTGACGCGGCGATTCGCGCGGGGGATATTCATGAGCATGCAGAAGCGCCGGCTGGCGATGGCGCAGTGGGACGTTTTTAGTTCCAGGCCTCTGGAGGGAAATTCTCTCGCCGTGTTTTTTGACGGCCGCGGACTGAGAGACGACGAGATGCAGGCGATTGCGAAGGAGATGAACCTGTCGGAAACGACTTTCGTTCTTCCTCGCGACCCCGAGATCGAGCGCGAGCGCGGCGTGCGGGTGAGAATCTTCACCGTGCAAGAAGAACTGCCGTTTGCGGGGCATCCGACGTTGGGAACGGCGTTTGCGTTGCGCGAGGAAGCGGTCGCAAAACGCCCACTTCTCGCAAAGGACGCGAGAAATGGGGCACCCGAGGAAATCACCCTTGAGTTGAACGTGGGGAAAGTTCCGGTTCGATTTGAAGAAGCACCCGGCCAGCTAGTGTTCGGTGAGATGACGCAGGTCGATCCGGTGTTTGGAATTCAGCACGAGCGCGCGGCTGTGGCGCGGGCTACGGGATTGCGGATTGAGGATTTCGATTCGTCGCTTCCCATTGAGACCGTGTCGACTGGACTCGCCTACACGGTGACGCCACTGAAGTCTCTGGCGGTGATTCAGAGGCTGCGGCTGGACTTGAGCCGCGCGGACGAGTACCTCGAGAAGACGGGCGGAAAGTTTTTCTATTTCGTGGCGCGCGAGACCGTCGATCCCGCTGCGCGTTTACACGCCCGGATGTTGTTCTACAACGGCGAAGATCCGGCGACCGGGTCGGCGGCGGGTTGCGCGGCCGCGTGGATGGCGGCGCACGGCGTCGCCAAATCGGACGAGCGCGTGCTCATCGAGCAAGGCGTGGAAATGCGGCGGCCCAGCCGGATTTTCGTGCAAGCGACGTGTCAGGATAGCCCCCAGCACGGAGCTCCCGATAACCGTGTAGTTAACGTGCGCGTCGGCGGTAACGCAATCGAAGTGATGCGCGGCGAATTTTTCCTCTAGATCGCATGCTGCAACGTACGGAAAACACAGCGGCGCACTGGCTAACAAAAAAATCAATGGCCAGAAAGTGACATTAGCATCGACGCTACTTTACAGTGAGCGCGCTTCCCGTTAGCATTCGTTTCGCTCTGACATTCTTCATATTGAGAAAAGCTTCTGTCGGTTTCGCGATCCTGATTTTCGCGAGCCTGGTTAACGGTCGCGCCCGGCAGATTGCGGAAGGCTGATGAAACCTAAGCGCACGATCCTGTGTGTGGACGACAACGAGCAGTCTCTTTCCCACCGCAAAATCATGCTGGAGACGCGGGGCTACCGTGTGGCCAGCTTCGCCCGCGGAGAAGACGGGCTGGCGCGCTTCATGCAGGGCGGAATTGACCTGGTGATCGCCGACATGGCGATGCCCGGACTCGACGGCCCGCAACTGATCGCCAAGATCAAGGATTTGTCGCCGCACACGCCGGCCATTCTTATTTCCAGCAAAGTCCGCCTCTACGATCATGAATCGAAAGCCGACGTTTTTCTCGCCAAAGGCATGTATGCGCCAGTCGATCTGCTGGAACGCATCCGGCTGCTGCTGGTGCGCAAGCGTGGGCCCAAGCGCATGCAACAAAGGACTCCGCAAGTTTCGAACCAGGTCGGCGCCGCGTAGAGGCGGCTTCAGGCGTTGGGCTTTGGGCGTCAGGCAAACCCTCAGCGGCAAATCATCTCAAGAGTGGCGCTGGCATCCTGCCGGTCGTCGCGAGCGCATCTTGCGCCCGGCCCCAAGACACTTTCACAACTGACACACCCTCCGCACCCAGCCCAACCCTTCGTGTAAGATTCTTATCACGACATGGGCTCAGCATTCATCGAAGCAAAAGACCTGCGCAAGACCTACCACGTCGGCAAAATCGAGGTCGAAGCGCTGCGCGGCATTTCCTTCAGTGTGCAGAGGGGCGAATTCGTCAGCGTCGTGGGACCATCAGGCAGCGGGAAGTCGACTCTTTTTTACCTCCTCGGCGGGCTCACCAAGGCCGACGGCGGCAGCGTGGTGCTCGACGGCGAGGACCTGGCTTCGCTCTCTGACGGCGAACGGACACGCATGCGCAAGCGCAAGATCGGATTCGTATTCCAGAAGTTCAACCTGCTGCCCACGCTCGACGCGCGCTCAAACATCCTGATGGCGCAGGAAATTTCCGGCAACGGCGATCGCGATCCGGCGCACTTCAACCGCATCACCGACCTGCTCGGATTGACCAAACGACTGATGCATCGCCCCTCCGAGCTCTCCGGCGGCGAACAGCAGAGAGTCGCGCTGGCGCGTGCGCTGATCAACAAGCCCGTGGTTGTGCTGGCCGACGAACCCACCGGCAATCTGGACTCCAAGAACTCCGACGTTGTGCTGGGCATGCTGCGCCGCTCGAATCAGGAACTCGGCCAGACCGTGCTGATGATCACGCACAATCCCGAAGCCGCGACCTACGGCGATCGCATCATCCACATGCGCGACGGCCAGATTGTGGAGCCGGAAGACGATCCGCAGTGGGTGGGGCACTGAAATCAGCCTGTCCCGCCGGCGCGTTTGCGATGGTATCCTAGTGATTCCTATCCCCCGCGACGAGGGCTGTAACTTTTCATGGCTGACCCAGTAAGTTCTGACCCAGTGACTTCGACTTCAGAGACAACTCCCAATCGACCTGCCGAGACCACCGAATCGTTCGGCGACATTCTCTCGCAGTATCAGAAGAGCAGTTCGCGCAAGACCGAAGGCAGCCGGCAACTGCAGGCCACGGTAATAGCCGTCAACGCCGAGTCGGTGTTCTTCGATATTGGATACAAGTCGGAGGGAATCCTGCCGCTGGCGGCGGTGCAAGGCGAGACGCTGAAGCCCGGCGACAAGGCTCTGGTTACGGTTAAAGGGCGTGATCTCGATGGCTACTACGAACTCTCACTCTTCAAAGTCGAGCGGCCCATGGATTGGACCGCACTGGAGAAGGCGTTCGCCGACAAGTCTTCCGTGCTCGGCACCGTCACGGCTGTGATCAAAGGTGGATTCAGCGTTGATGTAGGTGTGCGCGCGTTCATGCCCGCGTCGCGTAGCGGCGTGCGCGACGCCGCCGACATGGAGCAACTGGTCGGACAGGAAATTCGCTGCCGCATCATCAAGCTCGACGTGACCGATGAAGATGTGGTGGTCGATCGCCGCGCGGTCGCGGAAGAAGAAGAGCGTTCCGCCAAGGATCGTTTGTATTCGCAGATCAAGGAGGGTGAGACCGTCAGCGGTACCGTGCGCAGCCTCACCGATTACGGCGCTTTCGTCGATCTCGGCGGCGTCGATGCCCTGCTGCATGTCGGCGACATCGCATGGGGCCGCGTCAACAAGCCGTCGGATGTCCTTTCCGTAGGCCAGCAGATCGAAGTGAAGGTGCTCAAACTCGGCAACGAAGGCGATAAGCGCCGAATTTCCGTCGGACTGAAGCAGCTGCAACCGCATCCCTGGGATGCCGTCGCGGAGAAATTCAGAGCCGGCGAGCGAGTCCGCGGGACGGTCACGCGGCTGATGGAGTTCGGCGCTTTCGTCGAATTGGAGCCAGGAATCGAAGGACTGATTCATATTTCAGAGATGTCGTGGTCGAAGGGAAGAATCAGAAAAGCCAGCGACGTGGTCAAGGAAGGCGAGACGGTTGAGGTCGTGATTCTGCAAGTGCAAGCGCCGGAGCGCCGCATCTCTCTTGGACTTAAGCAGGCGCTGGGCGATCCCTGGGCAGACATCGCGCAACGATTCCAGGTTGGTTCCGCGATCGAAGGGCCAGTCACGAATCTAACGAAGTTCGGCGCCTTCGTGCAGCTGTCCGAAGGAATTGAGGGCATGGTTCACGTGAGCGACATCACTGCCGAGAAACGCATCAACACTCCGCATGACATGCTGCGCGTGGGGCAGATCGTGAAAGCGCAGGTGCTTGCTATCGATCTTGAGAAAAGGCAGATGCGGCTGGGAATGAAACAGCTCGTCCCAACAGGCATTGACGAATATCTCGCAGAACACAATGAGGGCGACGTGGTCACTGGCCGGCTCATGGACGATGCCGGCGGCCGGGCGGAACTCGGAGAAGGCATCCACGCCTCCTGCCGGGCCGCGGCAGCAGCGTCTCCGGCTAAGGCCGAAGCATCGGCAACATCCAAGGCAGACTTGTCTTCTTTGAGTTCAATGCTGCAGGCGCGTTGGAAAAGCGGCTCCGGCCCTACGCCAAAAGCGGAGCCCGCCCGCGCGGGGCAAGTCCGAAGCTTTCGCATCGTGAAGCTGGACCGCGCCGCGAAGAAGATCGAAGTGGAGCTGGCGTAACGGTCTTCTCGAGTCGCGGCAGCAAAATCCAGTAACGAATTGGGAAGGGCACGACTTTAGTCGTGCCGTAGAGAAGCCTGAGGTTACGGCTTTAGCCGCTGAGGTCCGCGCGAAAGAGCACTCCCCAGCGGCTAAAGCCGCTTCGCGACCCTAACTTCTGTGGCACGAGTGAACTTGTGCCCTTCCCTTTTGCGCAAAGACTTGCACCCGTGCCCTTCCCTTTTGCGGCACGAGTGGAACATGCCCTCCCCAATGCCCAAGAAAAAATCCACCTACTACTTCAGCGACGCCATGTCGATGACGAAGCGATACTTCACGTCGCTTCGCAGCAAGCGCTCGTAGGCTTCGTTGACCTGCTGAATCCGGATCAGTTCGATGTCGGAGGTGATGCCGTGCTCGGCGCAGAAGTCCAGCATCTCCTGCGTCTCGCGGATTCCACCGATGATGGAGCCCGCGAGTTGCCGACGCCGGAAGAGCAGGCTGCCTACGGCCAGGGGCATGGGAGTCGGCGACGCTCCGACTAGCGTCAGCGTGCCGTCGAGCTTGACCAGATCGAGATATGCATTCAAGTTATGCTCGGCGGAGACCGTGTCGAGAATAAAATCGAAGCTGCCCGCATGCTTCTGCATTTCCGCTTCATTCTTCGATACGACGACTTCGTGAGCGCCCAGGCGCAACGCGTCGCCAGTCTTGTGCGCTGAGGTCGTAAACAGCACCACGTGCGCCCCGAAGGCATTGGCGAACTTCACGCCCATGTGGCCAAGCCCGCCCAGCCCGACGATGCCGACCTTCTGGCCTTTCTTCACGTTCCAGTGACGGAGCGGCGAGTAGGTGGTAATGCCCGCACACAGCAGGGGCGCGGTCCCGGCCAAGTCCAGACCTTTGGGGACGCGCAGTACGAAGGCCTCGTCCACCACGATGCTGTCGGCATATCCGCCGTAGGTGATTCCGCCCAGATGCTTATCTTCGGCGTTATAGGTGAAGGTTGGCATGCTGTCGCAGAATTGCTCGTTGCCGGCGCGACAGTTCGGGCAAACGCGGTCGGAGTCGACCAGGCAGCCGACCGCGGCCAGGTCGCCCTCTTTGAATTTGGTGACCGCGCTCCCGGCCTTTACCACGCGGCCCACAATCTCGTGTCCCGGCACGCAGGGATACACCGTGGGCATCATGTTTTCCCACTCATTGCGCACTTGGTGGAGGTCGGAATGGCAGACCCCACAATATAAAATGTCGATCTGCACGTCCTGCGGCCGCGGTGAGCGACGCCGGATGGAGACCGGGGCAAGCGCGGAAGTTGCACTCTGTGCCCCATAGGCTTTTGCGGTGTAGGTCTTTCCGGTTTCAGTCTGGCTTTTTTCTTCGGTAAGAATGGCGGAATTCGTATCAGTCATATCAGGTAAGGTCTCCTTATTCTCCAATAGATGGGCGGACCGGGAGTTGGTTCCATAATAACTCTTGGTGCCACCTTTGACTCTCAGTGCGGACTTCTTCATGCACGTCGGAAATTCGTTCACCACAGAGGACACAGGCGAACGCCCGAAAGACATTCGATATCTAAAGCCCCCGCGTGACCCTGTGTTCTCTGTGGTTTGTGCATTGTCGTTCGCTGGGACCTACTGCGAGAAACGGAACCGGTGAATTGTCAGCAAATACGCAACTACGGTAGAATCGAAAGATCGAGCGGGAGTAGCTCAGTGGTAGAGCGCGACCTTGCCAAGGTCGATGTCGCGGGTTCGACCCCCGTCTCCCGCTCCAGATTTTTATTGCACCAGTTTTTGTTTCACCAGTTCTGGTCCCCCACCGGCGCGGTCACCACAGATGGACTTTTTTCCGCCGGAACGCTAACGTATGCACTAGGGGCGCGGTACCCAAGTGGTAAGGGAGAGGTCTGCAAAACCTTTACGCGTCGGTTCGATTCCGACCCGCGCCTCCAAAATCCTTCCTCGGTTCGCCTTCCTCTCAACGGCCAAGAATCTGCACTTCGAGCGGAGCCAGCGTTACCTGCACACAATTCAGCGGACCCGTGCCAGTGGTGCCGTCGGTTTCCTGAACCGTGACTGCTCCTGCGGCCAACTGCAAGACCGCACCCGGAGCTTGCGGCTGGGGTTTATTGCTGTAGAGAACGCGCAACTGGTCGCCGGGATTATTGAGCGTGATATCGACGATCACGTACACGACACATGGATTGACCGTGTCCGTGTTGGCGACGACGACGATTTCCTGATCCATCAAAATGCGCGAGAAGGCCAGCGTACCGTTGAGGAAGGTGGACACACCAAAATGCTGGCCATCGCCGGAGATGGGACGGAAATAAAATCGGCCATAGCGGAGTGCGGGACTTTCGCGGCGGACTGCGGCGATTTGTGAAATGTGCTGGTAGTAGGCGACATTCTGTCCAAAGCCGGGACCGCCCCAGAGAGCTTCGCGCACGGCAGGGTCGGAACCTGCGCCGTGCAAGCCTTGCTCCGTGCCGTAGTAAACACATGGAATTCCCGGCAAGCTGAACAGGCACGCGACGCCGAGCGTAACCTGATCGTCATATTGCGTCGGATTGGCGGGATCGGCGTAGCGGATGCGCTCCTTGACGTCGTGATTGTCGAGGAAGGTCACGAAGTAGCGCGTGGCGTCGCCGTGGGAGCTGAGCACATCGGCTTCGATCTGCTTGCGCAGGACGTACATGCTGACCAATTCCGAGGGCGGCGCGAGTCCCTTCACGACCGGCTTGAGGTCGAAATAAAGCGGATAGTCGAGAGCAGCATCGACGCCCACCATGTCCGTGCCCTCGGTGGTGGTACGGCCGATGAAGCGGGCGATCTCTTCCTCGGCATCGCCCACGAAAACTTCGCCGAAGGTGAAGAAGTTCTTCTTGCCGATGCTGAGGGCAAACTCCCGAATCGAGTTGCCGGATAAGAGCGGCAGGCTGTTCTTGAGATAGCGCAGGGTGTCGATGCGGAATCCGTCGATGTCGAAGCGCGCAATCACATACTGATAGGCGCGAATCAGGTACTGCTGGAGATCGGTCAGGTCGGTGCGAAATTGCTTGAGCGAGGCGAAATCGCCAACGGTATCGTCGTCTGGCCCGGGCATTCCCTGGCGGCGAAACCAAGTCGTTCTTCTGCAATTCGAGGGGCCAGACGACGGAGTCGGTCGATGGATTCGGAATGTTGGCGACGTCGGGCCAATCGGCGCGCGCGTTGCCCTGCGCGTCGCGCCATTGAATGGAGCGGGCGGAGGGTCGAAAATCAGCCTCGGATCCCTGCGAGTTGACGCAGTCGCTTTCTCCCGAATCGCAAACATAGGCGAAGACATCGCCGGTGTGGTTCAACACGATATCGAGAATGATGTAGAGGCCGAGACTGTGGGCGGCGTCGACCAGAGTGCGAAGTTCGTTGTCGGCATTGTTGGGATCGCGGGCAAAACGCGGATCGACGTGCAGAAAATCGTGAATGCCGTAACCGTGATAGGTTCCGCCCTGAAACGGAACGTTCTTGAGCACCGGACTTAGCCAGATGGCGCCGGCGCCGAGTTGCTTGATGTAGGGCAGCTGGTCCTGAATGCTGGCCAAGTTGCCGCCCTGAAAATCATAGTAATTCGGATCGTCAAACGGCATGATGTCGCGGCGGGGCCAGGGAATTGTTGAAGCGATCGACCATGAGGAAATAAATCCACTGGTCGCGCCAGTCCGCGGGCGAGGCAAAGGATTGGAGCGGGCCGCCAGTGTCCCGGTAGCGGTTGAAAATTGCCAGGAAGTCGGGTGCGTAGAGAGAAGTGGACATCGAATCCTCCCTGGGGAAAGGGCTTAATTATAGTCAGTTTTCAAAGGAAGGGAGCGAACCAGACGCGGAATTTTCGATATCCGAACTAACCAGAATTTCGATCGTTCGTCCGCCGCGAAAAGACCTTCACGGGCCAAAGTAGAAAAAACTTCGGCCTCCGATTACCCCGGCGCCGGGCAAGCGTCCAACATTCAACGGGGTACAATATAGATTGATTATGCGCACGATTTTGGGCATCTTCGCGCAAATCTTGCGCAACTTGTGGGCGCATAAACTGCGCTCATTTCTCACCATGTTCGGCATTGCCTGGGGCGTGGGATCTTTGTTGCTGCTGGTGGGCGTTGGCGAAGGCTTCCGTTCGGGGAACAAGCGCGAGATGGCCGAGTTTGGCCGCGACATCATGTTCATCTTTCCCGGGCGCGCGCCCGTGGTAACAGGCAACATGGGCTCTGCCCGCTACTACCTGCTCACCTACCAGGATTACACGGAAATCCGCACCCAAGCCCCGCACGTCCGGAACGCGTGCCCTCTTCTTTCCCGCGGCGACTTGCACGAAGTAAGCGAATTCGCCACCGCGAGCGTCGAAATCCTGGGCGTGGAGCCGCAGCTCAGTGAGATCAGTTATCTTCCCCTGAAAGAAGGACGATGGCTCAACGAAATGGACGAGGCGCAGAGGCGCAATGTGATCGTCCTGGGCAACGAACTCTTAAAGACGCTTTTCCCCGGGCGCCCGTCGGTGGGCGCTTTCGTCCTGATTAACGGCCTGCGGTTCGAAGTGATCGGTAGTCTGCCGCATCTCGGCCGCGGCGACAACACCTGGCTGAATATGCGTGGCTACATCCCGTTCCCGGTGATGGCGACATATTTCCCCATCAAGGGAGAAAATCACCAGAACTCCATTTCCTATATCGAGTATCAGCCGCGTGTGACCGCGGACCACCTGCTGGCGCAGCAGGAGGTCAACAAAATCGTCGCCCATAATCACGGCTTCGATGCCAACGATGAAAACTCCTTTGACGAGTGGGATTCGATTCAATCTTCAAGAATGGTAGGCACGATTTTCGATGTGATGAACATGTTCCTGGGAGCGGTGGGAATGATTACGCTGGCTCTGGGCGCCATCGGCGTCATCAACATCATGCTGGTGGCGGTCAGCGAACGCACGCATGAAATCGGCTTGCGCAAGGCCCTGGGCGCCACCAACCGCAGCATTCTGTTTCATTTCTTTCTGGAGGGTCTGCTTCTCACCCTGAGCAGCGGAGTCATCGGGATGGGGCTGGCGGCGGGAGTGATGGCGATGCTGGGCACGGTGCAGGGGCCGGGTGGTTTCGACCCGCCGAAATTGGTGCCCATGTCAGCCCTGCTGGCGATTGGCAGCCTGACTTTGGCGGGAGTGGTCGCGGGGCTATATCCCGCACGCAAGGCGGCCTTGCTGCAACCGGTGGAAGCCCTGCGGCAAGAGTGATCTTCGTCCGGTAGTGGACGGTCGGTTCCGGTGGTGGACATTCCCGCCATCCGATGGAGTTGCCCGGGTGGCCTATCTTTCGCAGCGTCAAGCACATAGCGCTATTGAAGTATGGTCGCAGAATTGCCACCGAATCTTGCGATGGTCCCGAGATTGGCGGATTTTGACAGCGAGGCAACGATGAGCGGACTCTGGCAAGATTTCCGATATGCAATGCGTGTGCTTGGCAAGAATCCTGGTGTGACTGCCATCATGGTGTTCACGCTCGCGCTGGCGATCGGCGCGTCGACCGCGATCTTCAGCGTTGTCTACGGAGTGTTGCTGCGGCCACTGCCTTATTCCGGCGCCGACCGCATCATGGCGATTTCTGAAGTGAACTCCCACGGCCACCTCACGCGCCTGGCGGATCCGGACTTTGACGACTTCCGCGATCAAAGCCGTAGCTTTCGATCCATCGCAAAGTACTCGGCCTATCCTATTTCCATGGCCGGAGGGTCGCAGCCCACGCGGACTACCGTGGCGGCGGTAACGCCGCAAACTCTCACCGTACTCGGCGTTGAGCCGATCATCGGCCGGGATTTCGCGCCGAGCGACAACCAGAGGGCTCGGCGCCCGTCGCCCTCGTCAGCTACGGTTACTGGCGCCAATACCTCGGATCGGTGCAGGATCTTTCGCAATCGCATCTGAAAATCAACAACGCCATCTTTTCCGTGATTGGCGTGCTGCCTTCGGGATTTCGATTTCCCGACGAAGCAGAAGTCTGGCTTGCCGCCGATACCGGTGGCGAGAATCTAAGCCGCACCTCGCACAACTATTCTGCCGTGGGCCGGCTGAAAGATGGCGTAACCATCGATCAGGCGCGCCAGGATATCAGCACAATCGCGCGACGAATCTACCAGACCTCAAGTGAGAAGAATGATTATTTGCTCCGCGATGCCAGAGTTCTTCCGCTGCAGGAGTCCATCACCGGAACGGTGCGTTCGCCGCTGCTGATTCTGCTGGGCGCGGTGGGATTCTTATTGCTCGTAGCCTGCGCCAATGTTGCCAACCTGCTGCTGGCGCAAGCCTCGGTGCGCGAGCGCGAACTTTCCATTCGCAGCGCGCTGGGCGCAGCCCGCAGCCGCTTGGTGCGCCAATTTTTGACCGAAGCGTTTTTGCTATCGCTGATCGGCGGAGTTTTTGGAGTGCTCGCCGCGCTGTGGGGTGTCGCCGCGTTGGTGGCTCTGGCTCCAGCCGATTTGCCCCGGCTCGAAAGCGTTTCCATCAGCGTGCCGGTACTGCTGTTCGCCTTCCTGCTCTGCACTGCGGTCGCGGTCGGCCTCGGCGCGTTTACCGCCGCGCGAGCCACGCGTGGCGATGTGCGGAGTGGCCTCCGAGGGCGGACGCAGCCAGGCCGGATCGCAAGGCAGCCAGCGCATCGGCCGCGCGCTGGTGGCGGCGCAGATCGCCATCACGCTGGTTCTCGTGATCGGCGCGGGCTTGCTGGGACGCAGCTTGATGAAAGTCCTCGAGGTGGACCCAGGATTCCGGGTGAAAAGATCGTAGCGATGGACGTCTCGCTGCCGTCGGAAGACATTTCAGGGCCGTGGACGGAACAACCAAAAGTGAAGTCTGACCAGGAATCTTCTTTTCGAGCCTGATTGACCGGCTCAAACAAATTCCCGGCGTGCGCAGCGTGGGAGCAGCCAGCGCCCTGCCCCTGACCGGCGGACTGCCCGACGGAATGTTTTTGCTGATCAAGCAGAATGAAGTTCCGAAAACGACGGACGCCTTCGCCGCATTGTTCAATAGCGAGGTGCCCCAGAAGGAACGCATCGGCGAAGCGGATTTCTGCACCGCGACTGACGGATATTTCCAGATGCTAGGCATTCCGCTGCTCCGCGGACGCATGTTCGACCAGCGCGACGCCGCGAGCGCGCCGCACGCGGCCCTGATCAGCGAGTCCCTCGCGCGCGACCGCTGGCCGCATCAGGACCCCATCGGCCAGACCATCGAATTTGGAAACATGGATGGCGATATGCGCTTGCTGACGATCGTAGGAATCGTGGGCGACACGCGCGAATACGGTGTCGACCAGCCGCCGCGGCCCATCGTCTATGTGGATCTATTCCAGCGCCCGCGCGCGGATGTAACGGTGACCATGCTGAGCGACGCCGACACGCGCCTGGTCAGTTCGGCGGCGCGCGCAATCCTGCACGATCTTGATCCGCAAATTCCACCGAGCTTCCGGTCATTTCAGCAGGTCTATTCCGAGTCCCTGGGTTCGCGAAAATTCAACGTGATCCTGATTGGATTCTTCGGCATCACCGCACTGTTGCTGGCGAGCGCCGGAGTGTTTGGCGTCATGGCGTATTCGGTGAGCCGGCGCACCCGCCAGTTCGGCGTGCGCGTCGCCTTGGGCGCCACTCCGCGCAACGTGCTGCGCATGGTTCTGGGGCAAGGCATGCGCACCATCTTGATCGGCGTCGCGATCGGAATCGTAGGCTCATTCGCGCTGACCCAGGCGGTGTCGTCGCTGCTCTTCGGCGTGACCGCAACCGATCCGCTCACCTTCGCGGGCGTCACGCTTTTGCTGATCGCGGTGGCGCTGCTGGCTTGTTACATTCCAGCGCGCCGCGCGACCAAAGTAGATCCGATGGTGGCGTTGCGGTACGAATAACGAATTGCATTCATAATCAGAAGCGAAAGGATTCCGGCTAACACTAACACGATATGTTCCATGACCTGCTCCAGGAAGCTTACGGCGCTATGCGGCACAATCGCCGGCGCACTGCGCTCACTATGCTGGGCATGGGCTGGGGCATCGCCACGGTAGTCATGCTGCTGGCGTATGGCGACGGTTTTGGCCAGGCTTGCACCAACATCTTCGCCAACTTCGGCACCAAGCTCGTCATCGTGGCGCCAGGGCGCACTTCCATGCAGGCGGGCGGGCAGAAAGCGGGAGCCCTCGTCCGCTTTACGCAGGATGACCTCGACACCCTGACCACCAACCTGCCTCAAATTACGCACATCACACCCGAAGTCGACAAGTCGGTGAGCGTGCAGTACGACACCAGGATTTTCAACTGGAGTGTCACCGGCAATTATCCCAACGTGTTCGATATTCGTTCCCTCAAACTCGCGCAGGGCCGCTTCTATAACCCGGACGACGAAATTCAGCGCGCCCGCGTCGCCGTGCTCGGCTCCGAAGCGAAGGAAAAACTATTCTCCGGACGCAACGCGCTGGGTGAACGCGTTCGCGTGAACGGACTCAGCTTCGAAGTCATCGGAGTTTTGACTGCCAAGATGCAGGAGGGAAATGACGATATCAATCGTGTGCTGTACATCCCCTTCAGCACCATGAGCGACATCAAGAGCACGCATTACCTGGACTCCATCTGGTTCAATTACCAGACTCCCGAGTACGAGAGCCTGGAACAATCCGTCCGCACCATCATGGCGACGGAGCACAAATTCAACCAGACTGACCGCCAGGCCGTGGAAGTATTCAACCTGATGACCCAGGTGCATCAGTTCGAGATCATTACGATCGGCTTGAAAATTCTGATGGGCTTCATTGGCACGCTCACTCTTGGGATTGGCGGCGTCGGGCTGATGAACATCATGCTGGTTTCGGTGACGCAGCGCACCCGAGAGATTGGCGTGCAGAAGGCCTTGGGCGCACCCCGGCGTTACATCCTGATGCAGTTTCTCGCCGAGGCTCTCACCATTACCTTTATTGGCGGCGTGTTTGGGGTGGTCCTGGCCTACGTGGTCGCGCTCTCGGTGGGCAGGCTGACTTTATATAGCGCCTTTGCCAAGAACGGCGAAGCCGGCGACATCCGGCTGATCATCGCTCCCGGAACGCTGATCGCCTCCACGCTCATTCTCGGCGCCGTGGGGCTGATCAGTGGAATGATCCCGGCGTTCCGCGCCTCGCGCCTGGACCCCATCGAGGCCCTGCGCCACGAATAGGCGCCGTGTTTCGCTCGCCAACGAAACCGGCGTTCCTATGGGAGTACCTCCGCTTGCGCCGGCGAACCATGTGTGGAATCGGGACTGATCCAAACGGTGACGTTCGCCGGTTCGGCGGCGAATTCGTTGCGCTGGTTCCAGATGGCGAATGCTTCCGGCTTCAGCTCAAACCTCACTTTTTTGGTTTCTCCGGGAGCGATAGCGACCGTCTGGAATCCTTTCAGCATCCGTACCGGCTCGGCTACGCTGGTCCCCTGCAGCTGAATGTAGAGCTGCACAACTTCGTCGCCCGACCATGACCCTGTGTTCGTGACTTCGGCCTCGGCGATCATCGCGGCTGGACCGTCCTCAGGGATGCGCAAGTTCCCGTTCAGAAGTACCGCGCTCAATCGTTGCGTGCTGATCGTAGTCGCTCCGTAGGAGAAAGTCGTATAGGAGCCACCGTAGCCGAAAGGAAATTGCGGAGTATTCTGCTCGTCGATGTAGCGCGATATGTATCTTTCCGCGGCGTTGGCCGGCGGGTGGGTGAGATCGGCGTCGCCGGGTGGGCGCCCGGTGTTGAGATGGTTGTAGTAAAGAGGTTCCTGCCCCACGCTGCGCGGCCAACTGACGACCAGCTTGCCGCTGGGATTTACCTCGCCGAATAATGTGCGCGCCAGCGCGGGTCCGCCGGCGATTCCCGGAAGCCAGGCCGCGATCACCGACGGCACATGCTCAAAGGCCCATGGCACCGTCAACGGCCGCCCGCTGAACAGAATCAGCACCACCGGCTTCCCCGTGCGAACGATCGCTTCCAGCAATTCCTGCTGACGGCCAGGAAGTCCCAGGTGAGCGCGCGAGCCCCCCTCCCCACTCATCTCTGGACTCTCGCCAAGAGTCAGAACTGCCAGGTCTGCTTTCTGAGCCGCGGCAACCGCCGCTTTAATCATTTCGTCAGAACCGTCGAGAATGCCCGAACCTTTCACGCGAACCACGTGGTCAGCGCCAACTCGCTGCGCCAGCGCAGCCGAAAGCGAAACGCGCGGCCCCGATCCCTCCGGTGTTCCATTGGGGTACGAAGAATCGTCGGCCAGCGGCCCGATCACGGCGATGCTCTGGTTTCCGCTTGCCAGCGGCAGCAGAGGCTTGCCGCCAGGACCATTCTCATTTCGGAGCAATACAAAAGAACGCTCGGCAGCGGTCTGCGCCAGCGCGATGCTTTCCGGATGGTACAGCGCCTTCGCCGCGGTGCTCTCGTCTACAAAAGGATGTTCGAACAAGCCCAGCGCGAATTTGACGCGAAGCACGTGGCGGACCGCGTTCGTCGATTTCAGCTTCCGTGACTTCATTCTCGGTCGCGTGCCCCGAACTCGCGAGCTTCTGGAGGTTGTCGTGATAAACGCTGCTGACCATGTCCATATCGACGCCAGCGAGAAACGCCTTGCGTGCGGCGGTCGCGCCATCCAGTGCGATCCCGTGCGGAATGAGCTCGCCAATTGAATCCCAGTCGCTGACCACGATTCCCCTAAAGCCCCACTCCTTGCGCAGAACTTGTTTCAGCGTAAATGGATTGGCGGACGACGGCACTCCGTTCAAAGAGTTAAATGCGCTCATCAGCGAGGCGGTTCCGGCCTCGACGGCTGCATGAAATGGCGGCAGGTAGACCTGGCGCAAAGTGTGTTCGGAAATCTCGGTGGTGTTGTAGTCGCGCCCGCCCTCGGCCGCTCCGTAACCGACATAATGCTTGGCGCACGCCGCAATGCTGTCGGGCGCATCCAATCTCGAACCCTGGTAACCCCTTACGTAAGCCGCGGCCATGGCCGATCCCAGGAAAGGATCTTCGCCTGCGCCTTCCGCCATGCGGCCCCAGCGAGCATCACGCGCAATGTCGACCATCGGGGAGAACGTCCAGCGAATACCGTCGGCGGATGCTTCCATGGCCGCCACGCGAGAAGCTTTCTCTACAATCGATGGATCCCACGTCGATGCCAGCCCCAGCGGGATGGGAAACTCCGTCTTGAATCCGTGAATCACGTCGAGCCCGAACAGGATGGGAATATGCAGCCGCGCCTTCTCCATCGCAATCTTCTGATATTTATTAATGGCGTGCGGATCCACGACATTGAATAAAGAACCGATCTGTCCCCGCGCAATCATGTCTTCATAGTCGGTGCGGCCGGTTCCCGGTCCTGTAGGCTGGCCTGCGGAATACTGCACCAGTTGTCCCACTTTTTCTTCCAGCGTCATCCGTTGCAGAAGGGAGTCCACGCGCGCATCGAGACTAGGATCGGCAATGCCAGAGATCTGTGGCGAGGGTGGGGCCTGCGCCGGCGAGGCAACGATTAGAGCCAGGCAGATTCCGCCGCACACGAGTGCGCGTGAGATTGTCATTATCAAACCCGTCAGCACCGCCGAAACCGGGATCGAGTAACTTCTTCGGCGCGATCTTCGATGGGACCAGCCATAAGACCGGCGAAAGGGATGCAATGCTGAGAACGGCATGGGCGGCAACCTCCGAGGAAGCAAAGGCCTGCAATCTACTAAATCGAATTAGTAAAGCACTGTCGCCATGTATCAAAAACGTTTTTGCCGGCAATGTCAATCGGTATCGCCCGCAGACCCTGACGCGGGAACAATGTCTTGATACCGCGATTCGGTTTGTGCGAGACTGCGCAGCGTGGCGGCAAAAAAGAATTGCAAAAGCGCCGGACGGATCGCGCGCCTGGGCCCCAAACCGGTCACCCTGAAAGAACTGGCGGAGCGTCTGGGACTTTCGCCCGCCACCGTGTCGTTGGTCGTCAATCGTTCGCCGGTCGCCAACTCCATCCCTCAGGAAACGCAGAGCCGGATTTTTGCCGCCGTCAAAAGATACAAGTATCGCCCCAGTTTTTTTGCCCGATCATTGCGCGCCCAGCGCAGCTTCACCATTGGAGTCATCGTTCCCGAAGTCAGCGACGGCTATTCCACCTCTGTCATGAGCGGCGTGGAAGACCATCTTTTGCAAGAGGGATACTTCTACTTTGTCGTAAGTCACCGACACCGCGCGGACTTGATTGACGAATACCCCAGGCTTTTTCTCGAGCGGTCGGTTGACGGCCTGATCGCGGTCGACACTCCCTGGACCCTTTCACTCTCGGTGCCGGTGGTTACGGTGTCGGGCCACAATCAGGTGAAGGGCGTGACCAACATCGTTCTGGATCACGTGCGCGCCGCGGAAGTCGCGCTCCAGCATCTCGCTCAGCTCGGCCATCGCCATATCGCTTTCATCAAAGGCCAGGAGTTCAGTTCCGATACGGCAATCCGTTGGACCAATATCGAGAGGGTCGCGCGCCAACTCCGCCTGCCGATTTCCCGGACCCTGGTCGCCCAACTGCAAGGCGACTCGCCCTCGCCGGAACTTGGATATGAAGCCACGCGGAAGTTGATGGCGTCACACAAACCATTCACCGCGCTGTTCGCTTTTAACGACATTTCGGCGATGGGCGCAATCCGCGCACTGCGCGAAGCAAAGTTGCGCGTGCCCGAGGATGTTTCGGTCGTCGGCTTCGATGATATTCAGAGCGCCGCCTATCAGAATCCGGCGCTGACCACGGTGCGCCAGCCGTTGCGTGAAATGGGAAGGATCGCGGCCGAGACTCTGCTGCGCCGCATCCGGCAAGCCGGCTCCCAAGGCGGCGAGATCGTCGTCGAACCGCAATTAGTCATCCGCGAAACCACCAGCCGCACGGCAGCGCGTAGTCAACTGACTCCCGTCGAGCGCCCCAATCGTTCCTCCAGGCGGCGGATGTAGTCAACGAGTTCCGCCGGCTCGTGCACCTGAAAATCGACGCCGAGCAGCGAAAGATGAATCGTGATTCCCTCCAGTGAGTGCGACCCGGTGTGCAGCATGCAGGAGCGATCGTCAATCGCTTCAAGCACGCCGGCGGAGGGTGGAATCCGCTTGGCGACGGCCTCGACCGGCGCGTGCAGGGTCACGCGGGCACGATAAGGGTACGGCACCTGCGACAGCGATTTAGAAGCGAACGCCGCAAAATCGCCCTCCGGTGGCTTGCGCGGTTTGAAGCGCGTGGAAATCTTCAGCTTGCCTTCGATGCGATCCACGCGAAATGTCCGCCAGTCTTTGCGCATCCCGTCCCAGGCCACGAGATACCAGCGATGCCCGGTATGCACGAGCCGATGCGGTTCCACCGCTCGGGCGCTCGGTGCGCCGGTGCGATTGTGATACTGAAAGCGAATTCCTTCGTGATCGCGGCAGGCGCCGGCTAGCGCCGACAAACGCTCAGCATCCACAGTCGGGCCGCGATTGCCCAGCGGCACAATGAACGAATGCAGAGCCTCGACGCGGTGGCGCAATCGCGGTGGCAGAACCTGCTCCAGTTTCAAAAGCGCTCGCACCGAAGCTTCTTCAATTCCGGCCACGCTCCCGCTGGCTGAAGTTCGCAGCCCGAGCGCGACGGCCACAGCTTCCTCGTCATCGAGCAGCAACGGAGGCAGCACTGCGCCCGCACCCAGTTGGTAGCCTCCAGCAGTTCCCGAAGTCGAATGCACGGGATATCCCAGGCTGCGCAGGCGGTCTACGTCGCGGCGAAGAGTACGCGCGGTTACATCGAGCCGCCCGGAAAGGTCGGCACCGGACCAATAGCGTTGAGCCTGAAAAAGGGACAGCAACCGCAGCAGCCGGGCTGAGGTCTGCAACATGATTGGCATTGTGCCACAGATCGAGGACTGAATCTGTCCGCAATGCCTGTTACGGTTCCGCTTGTCGATTCGGGCTCGCCACCCCCGAGTCGCCGAACGGAGAAATCATGAAACTCACCGATTTATTCCTGGCGGACTTGGAACGAGAGGCAGCCGGCACGCGCAGTGCTCTCGAGCGCGTACCGGAAGGCCACAACGACTGGAAGCCGCATCCGAACTCGATGGCGCTTGGCTACCTGGCGTCACTCATTGCGACCATGCCGGCTTGGGTGGTCACCATGATCACGCAGGACGAACTGGATCTCAAGTCGCCCGCCGCGGCGAAATTCAAGCCTTTGGAGTGGAGGAATCGCAGCGAACTGCTGGCCGCGCTCGATGCCGGCCTGGCCGAAGCGCGCGAGGCGCTGCGCAATACCACGGACGAACACCTGATGACTCCCTGGAGATTCGTAATCGGCGGACATGTGGTGGACGAGAATCCGCGGCATGTCATGATCGCCGACGACGTTTTCGGCCACCTGGCCCACCACCGGGGACAGTTGACCGTCTATTTAAGGTTGAATGAGGCGCTGGCGCCAGCCCTTTACGGATCGTCGACGGATGAAGGAAAAGTAGCGTAGTACACGCTCGCAACTTGTACGGCAATCGCCGCGACCGCGAAATTACCGCGTAACTTTATGATCGCGGCAGCGGTTGTAATTGTTATGTTCCGAATCGTGTGACATTTGTCATCTCGCCCCGATGACGATCTCCACTTGTACGGAAGGCGAACAAGCGGAACGATGGAGAGGTTAGAAAGACTCTGCGGGGTGAGGCATTTGAACGATTCAAAAATCGAATCCGGCCGGGTTGTCGAGAGCGACCTACTTCGACTATTCTTGGGGGGCTTGGACGTGCTGGCCTCCCGTTTCCGGCCCCCGGTTCTCCCTGGAGTTCACCCATGACGTTGACCCGGTTTGTCACCAAGAACGCGTTCCGCAACAAGCGCCGCAGCATCCTGACGGTGCTGAGCATCGCTTTCTCGTTGCTTCTGCTTACTTTGATGATGACGATCTGGCGGGGCTTCTACCTCGACAAGGGCAGCGCCGAATCCGCGGAGCGGTTGGTAGTGCGGCATCGCGTTTCGCTCACCTTTAATCTCCCCGGTTTCTACCGCGAAAAGATTCGGGCCGTGCCGGGAGTCGTCGCAGTGGTTCCAGTCTCATGGTTCGGCGGGATCTACAAAGACCAGAAGCCGGAGAATTTCTTCGCCCGCTTCGGCACCGATCCTGACGAGTTTTTCAAGGTCTACCGCGACGTGCAATTGCCGGACGATCAGATCAAAGCCTGGCAGCGCGACCGCCAGGGAACGATCGTGGATGACACCCTGGCCGCCAAATATGGCTGGAAGCTGGGCGACCGCATTACTCTGCAGGGTGACATTTATCCGGTGAACCTGGAGCTGAATATACGCGGCATTTTCCATACCGAGCCGGACAACAAGTCGATTTTCTTCAACGCAAAATACGTAGAAGAAGCGGTCGATTTCTTCAAGGGCCGAGCTGGCACGTTCACGGTTCTGGCGGCCTCACCCGCGGATGTGAGCAAGGTTGCGAGTGCGGTCGATGACATGTTCCGCAATTCGCCGCAGCCGACAAAGTCGGAAAGCGAAAAGGCGTTTGGCCTGGAATTCGTGGCCATGATGGGCAACGTAAAGGCATTCATTCTGAGTATCTGCTCGGCGGTGGTGTTCGCCACCCTGCTCGTCTCGGCCAATACCATGGCGATGTCGATTCGCGAGCGCACCCGCGAGGTGGCCGTCCTGAAAACTCTGGGCTTCACCCGGCGCAGCGTGCTGGCGTTGTTCGTAAGCGAATCGGTGGCGCTGTCTCTGGTGGGCGGACTGATCGGCGCCGTGCTGGGCTGGGGAATGGTTTATATGTTGACGCATTCGAAACAGTTCATCAGCTTTTTCCCCATGGAGGTGACCGCCGGCATTTGGGCCGCCGCCCTGCTGACGGCAGGGGTAGTGGGGCTGCTGAGTGCCGCGCTGCCTTCGTATCACGCGTCGCGGATCAACATTGTAGATGGACTCCGCCACATCGGATGAGTGTAGCGCCGCCGGCTTGGCGGCATGGCCGCACGTGAGCCGGCCGATAGAAAGCAGTGAAGACATTATGACGCTGGGCAGTTTCGTAGTGCGCAACGCGTTTCGCAACAAACGGCGCAGCCTGCTGACCATGGTTAGCATAAGCTTCTCGCTGCTCTTGCTCACGCTGATGATCTGCATCTGGAGGTCTTTTTACGTGGACCAGGTCGCGCCGGAGGCGTCACGGCGCTTGATTATCCGCGACCGCGTTTCGCTGGCGTTTTTTCTGCCGGCGTTTTATCGCGACAAGATTCGCAGCGTGCCTGGCGTCTCGTCGGTGGTGCCGATCACCTGGTTTGGAGGCCGCTATATCGATGATCGGCCGGTGCACTTCTTCGCCCAGATGGGAACCGATCCCGACGAGTATCTGAAAGTGGCTTCGGACAAAATCGTTCCACCCGACCAGTTGAAAGCCTGGCAACAGGATCGCGCGGGCGCGCTGGTGGACGTGACTCTGGCAAATAAATTTGGATGGAAAATCGGGGATCGCATCACTTTGCAGGCAAATATTTTTCCTACCAACCTCGATCTGACCATTCGCGCCATCTACCATCGCGATCCGCCGCAGAACGCGCTGTACTTCAACGCCAAGTATCTGGAGGAGGCGGTGCCGTGGTTCAAAGGACAGGCGGGTTGGTACGCGGCGCAGATCGACTCGGCGGACAATGTTGGGCGTGCCTCGCGGCAAATCGACGACATGTTCCGCAACTCGCCGCTGCAGACAAAAACCGAGAGCGAGAAAGCTTTTCAGCTGGGCTTTGTCGCGTCTCTGGGAAACATTAAGGCGTTCATCCTGGGAATCTGCGGAGCAGTGGTGTTCACCATCATGCTGGTGTCGGCTAACACCATGGCGATGTCGGTGCGCAGCCGGACGCGCGAGGTGGCCGTGCTGAAGACGCTGGGCTTTACTCGCCAGCGCGTGCTGTCGATGTTCGTCAGCGAGTCGGTGGCCTTGGCCGTGTCTGGCGGAGTACTGGGGATTCTGTTGGCGATCCCGGTGATTTGGTTCCTGACCCGCGGCTTCATCGCCCTGGGCGTACCGCTTGCGATGAAAGTAAACGCGCAGTCGGCGGGGTTATCGATGCTGGTGGCCTTGGCCCTTGGACTGGTGAGTGGCTACCTGCCGGCGTTTAACGCGTCGCGCATGAACATTGTGGATGGATTGCGGCATATTGGTTAGGTTGAAAGTTTGCCGAATAGAGATTCCTTATGGCGATACCGATCAGTTACAACATTCGCAATTTGATTCTCCGCAAGGGGCTCACCGTCATGACGGCGCTGGGCATCGCGCTCACCGTGACCACCGCGATCTTTCTGATGGCGCTGGTCGCCGGACTGAACAAGGCCTTTGTCAGCAGCGGCAATCCCTTGAACGTATTGGTGCTGCGCAAGGGCTCGGAGGCGGAGTTGTCGGGTGGATTCGATGCCTCGCTCTATCCCACGCTGAAAACTCTACCCGGCATCGCCAAAGATAGCCACGGCGAACCCATGACCTCGGGTGAGTGGGTCGTGGTGATCGTGCTGCCGCGCAAAGACGGCACCGGCGAAGTGAATGTGACGGTGCGTGGCATGATGCCCGATGGCCTCGAAATGCGCCAACTCTCGGGCCCGGGCGATCATCCCGGCGTCAAACTGGTCGCAGGGGAATGGTTCCATACCGGGCAGCGTGAAGTTGTAGTGAGCAAGTCGATCCGCGACCGCTTTGCTCATGCCAACATCGGCGACACCATGGAATTTGGCAAGGGATTGTGGAAAGTTGTGGGCGTGTTCGACGCGGGAGGCTCGGCGTATGAGTCCGAGGTGTGGGGCGACGTGAATCAGATGGCGTCCGACTTCGATCGCCAGGGTGGATACTCATCGGCGTATCTGCGCGCGACCGATCCCATCGCTGCGGAGGCGCTCAAGAATCGCGTGGGTGACGATCAGCGATTGAAGCTCGAAGGCTTCAACGAGACCGAGTACTACGCCAAGCAGACCAGCTCTGGCGCGCCGATCAAGGTGATCGGAATTGTGGTGGGATTCATCATGGCGATCGGGTCGATTTTTGCGGCGATGAATACTATGTATGCCGCGGTGGCGTATCGCGGTCGGGAGATCGCAACGCTGCGAGTGATTGGCTTCTCGCGGCCGGCGATTCTGACCTCGTTCGTGCTGGAGTCACTGCTGCTGGCTCTGCTGGGCGCGGCCGCGGGGATACTGCTGATGCTGCCATTCAACGGAATGCAAACCGGCACATCGAATGCCGTCACCTTTAGCGAGGTGGTGTTTGCCTTGCGCATTACGCCGCAGGTGGCGGGTTATGCCATTCTGTTCGCGCTCATTATGGGATTCGTCGGCGGGCTGGCACCGGCGTGGCATGCGGCACGGCAGAATATTCTGAACGCGCTGCGGGGATAGACAACGGAGCGCCGGCATCTTGCCGGCAGCGCCACGAAGCGCTGGAAACAATTTGAGGACTTAGAGCGTAATCATTCTTATGGCGATTGATACCGGACACGATACCAAGCACGAAGATCTGCAGAGCCTGCGCATTGATCGTACGCAACGCGGCGACTCCGGCGGAGAGCCGCCCGCCTGGGCGCGCCGTTACATTCTCGGCGGTATCGCTCTGGTTGTGTTTCTGGGCGTGATTACTGTAGCGTACCGCGCATTCTCGGCCGACCTGCCGGAAGTCGAAGTCGCGCGCGCCGCCGCCGAGAGCAGCGATGTGGGCGGCACGGTGCTCTCGGCCACCGGCTACATCGTGGCGCACCACACCATCAACGTGAACTCCAAAGTCACCGGACGACTCTTGTGGATCGGCGTGGAGAAAGGCGACAAGGTCAAGGAGGGCCAGGAACTGGTTCGCCTGGAGGACCAGGAATTTCGCGCCTCGTATGAACAGGCTCGCGGCGCGCTGGAGAACGCCCGCGCCTACCTTGACGAGTTGCAGCACGGCTCGCGGCCGGAAGAAATTCAGGAGGCACAACACAATCTGGATGAGGCTCGCGCCACGCTGGTGAATGACAAACTGACGCTTGACCGTACGAAAGAGCTTGCCGGCTCGGGCGTGGTTTCTCGCCAGGCGCTCGACGACGCGACTGCGAAATTCGAGTCGGATCAGCAACGCGTGAACTCTTTGGACAAGGCTTTCCAACTGATGAAGATCGGTCCACGAGCCGAAGAGATCGCGCGTGCGCAGGGCGCAGTAACGCAGGCGCAAGGCCAACTCGATTACGCCAAGTCGCAACTCGATGCCACCGTGATTCGCGCGCCGGTGACCGGCACAATCCTCGATCGCACGGCGGAGAAAGGCGAACTGATTACGGCGCAGTTTGCCAGCGCGGCGGCGGGCGGTCCGCAGGGATCGGTCGTATCGCTCGCGGATCTGAACGATCTGCAGGTCGAACTCGACATTGCGCAGGCGGACTTTGCGCGGCTTGGTCCTACGCAAAAAGCGAAGGTCACAACCGACGCGTATCCCGATAAGGAATATGACGGCGTCATCGCGCAGATTTCACCGGAAGCGAATCGTCAGAAGGCAACGGTGCAGGTGAAGGTGCAGGTGCTGAATCCGGGCAAGTATCCCGATGTGCAACTTCGGCCGGAAATGAATGCGACCGTGAAGTTCCTCGCCGACGAGACGCCGAAAGTGGCGAAGGGACCGGCGGGTGTATTCGTGCCCTCGGCGGTCATCCGCGACCGCGACGGCAAGAAGATCGTATTAATAGCCTTTGACGGCAGGGCCGTGGCCCGCGAGATTCACGTGTTGGGCCAGCGCGCCGACGGGGCTCTGGTGGACGGACTGGTCGGTGGCGAGAGCGTCATCACCACGGCGCCCGCGACTTTGAAAAATGGAGACAAAATCAAAATTAAGGGGCAATCATGAGCACAGTTGCGCAATCCAACGTTGCCACGAGCACGAAAGTTGTGCAGGTTCGCGGCGTCAGCAAAGTTTTCAAGCGCGATGCCTTTCAGGTGACTGCACTCGACGACGTGTCGATCGACATTGCCAAGGGTGAGTTCCTGGCTCTGATGGGACCGTCCGGGTCGGGCAAGACGACGCTGCTGAATATGATCGCTGCGATCGACAGGCCGACCAGCGGCGAACTGCTGGTGCAGGGTGAGGATATTTTTCGCTTCAACGACGCCCAGATTGCGCGCTGGCGCAACGAGCACATCGGGTATGTGTTTCAGACCTTCAATCTGATTCCTGTGCTCACCGCATTTGAGAATGTCGAGTTGCCGTTGCTGTTGACGAAGCTCACTTCGCAGCAGCGCCGTGACCACGTTCTGACCGCCTTGAAGCTGGTGGGCCTGGAGGATCGGGTTGGCCACCTGCCTAAGCAGCTCTCTGGCGGACAAGAGCAGCGCGTGGCAATTGCGCGCGCGATCGTCAGCGATCCGACTCTGTTACTCGCCGACGAACCGACCGGCGATCTGGACAGTCACTCGGCTACCGAGGTGTTGGAGATTCTGAAGCGGCTGAACGAAGACTTCCACAAGACGATCGTGATGGTCACGCACGATCCGCACGCTGCGTCCTACGCACACGTGACGCGGCATCTGGAAAAGGGAATGTTGCTGCCGCCAGGATAAGCGTTGGCACCGGCGACAAGCGGGCCCGCGACAGTCGTACCTTCAACAAGCGCACCTTCGACAAGCGTGGAAGAGCGGCCCCCTTCGAGGGCCGCGTTCGTGAAACATTGCGTCGCGAAGGCGGAGGCTAAAGCCCCGATCTCAGAGGGTCCGCTGACGCGGCTGAAGCGCCGCTCTTCTACGGTCGCACCGGCGTTTGGCGCGTCGATAAAGGGTTCAAGATCAGCAGCGCAGTTCGCCAACGCTGGCCGTCGGCGATTCCGCTGTGCCTTCGGCAACCCAGCGCCACGCCCGTCTGCCGTTCGAGACGACTGCCTGCGCTTCGCCATAATCCACCAGACGGTTCAATACGGTGGTCACGGAAGCCATTGGATCCTTGTGGCGGGCCAGCATTGACGGCATTTTTTCCTGGAAATACTCGCAAATGTCGCGCGCACTCATGGCGCGCCCGGCTTCCATCAGCATCATGCGGCAGGCCTTGGTGAAGCCGGGCTGGCGGCCGTTGCTCTTGCGGTCAACTAGCTCCAGCAGTTCTTCGTTCAAGACCGCATCGCCAAACAGATTCGCCAGGCCGGCAATGGTCTGCTTGACGGTGCCAATGCGCTTCATGACCTCGGCGCGCTGTTGCAGCAATTGCCGCAGTTCATCATGCGCCTGTCTAATCACTTCCTGCACGTGACCAACGTCATACCGGTCGGATGGCTTGATCGAACCGTTTCCGCTTACTTTCTGCCCGTTCTCCATACGAATATCCCCCCAGTGTTCGAACGTATTCATTACAGGTCGACTTCGGCTTCGCGCCAGGAACCACCGGGCGCATTCTCGTGGCCGCGTGCACGCAGGGGTGCGGCGGTGATTTCCGTCAATCACCTGCCTACAGAATTCACCGCGCGAGGGGCAGAACCCCGCTTAGTGATCTATACGCAGGATGTCGTCCCGGCGTTCCCTCGATTCTTTGCGCAGCGGATGAGTCTCGGGGTCGTGCCGGATTATGTGAAGTTAGACGCGCCAATTGCAGATTGGTTAACAGCGCCCGGTGACAGGATGGTGACAAACAAGGACTCTTTTTCGACCCACTGTTTCGCCTGTAGGGAGAAGAGCGGCGGCGACGTCTGTTTACAAGTCCTATCTCTTTATTGAAGAAAGACCGCAAGTAGTCCGCCGCCGGAGTAGTGGCCATCGCCGGTAACGTTCCTGGCGGCCTTCGCCGGGTTGGGCGGCAGGTAATAACCTAACATCCGAGTCTTGTGGGCCCTTTGCAGGCTGTTGCCGACATTGTCGCGCTCGTCGTCGATCTGGGACCGATCTTGTGGGTCACGCTGCAGAGAATCGCGAGCGACAGGTTAGATCGTCGGGACCATCACGCATACCCGGAGCAATGATCCTTACTATCTTCTAATATTGGCTCCGCTTGGCGAGCGGAAGACCCACGCCCGTCCCGAATCGATCCCCGCTTCCGATTTGGGATGGGAGCGTAACCGCACGCATGGATGTTCCCCATCCGGCGCAACGCAACCGCTCCGCGCTTCCGATGGTAACTGCTGATGGAGCAGATTCGTTGCTGAGCGCCGTCCAACTCGTTAAGTCCGTTACGCCCCTGCGCGTGCTGCTGGTCGGCAACCAGGAAGAGGATTTCTTCCTGATTCGCGAGATGCTGGAACGCGCCCGCGGCACGCTCCCCGCCGATCTTGACCATGCCCACTCGCTGGAAGAAGCCAAGGCTATGCTGCAACGACAGCCCTACGGGTTGGTCCTATTCGAGCACGAAACCGGCAGTGCCGAGGCGGTTCAGCTTCTGGCCAAGTTTCTTCATGCCGGCGTCTCGCTGCCATTTATCTTACTGACCGAGAACGCGGACGAGAAAACCGTCGCGGAAAGCATCGGGTCGGGAATCTGGAATTGCGTGGCCAAGTCTCATCTGGACGGAGCAACCCTGGTGCGCACCATCCGGGGCACGCTCGCCATGCACACCATCCAGCGCGAGCACCACACTGCAGAAGAGTCTCTGCGCAAGCTGTCGCGGGCCGTCGAGCAGTCGGGCGATCAGGTGGTGGTGACGGACCGGCATGGGACCATCGAATACGTCAATCCGGCCTTCGAGGCGCTTACCGGCTACAGCCACGCCGAAGCCTGCGGACAGAACACCCGAATTCTCAAGTCGGGCGAACAGCGGCCGGAGTTCTACCAGGAAATGTGGAAGACCATTCTTGCCGGGACGGTCTATCGCGGCACCTTAGTGAACCGGAAAAAGAGCGGAGAATTATATTCCGTGGAACAGAGTATCTCGCCGGTGCGCGATAGCGAGGGCCGCATCACGCATTTCATTTCAAACGGACGCGACCTGACCGAACGCCTTCGCCTGGAAGCGGAACTTCGGCAGGCGCAAAAAATGGACGCCATCGGACATTTGGCCGGCGGCGTCGCCCACGACTTCAATAACCTGTTGACCATCATCACCAGCTATTCGGAACTCGCGCTCGACGATGTCCACAGAAACAGTTCTCTCGAAGCCAAGATTCAGGAAATTCTGCAGGCAGCGCGACGAGCCGCGGAATTGACCCGTCAGTTGCTCGCTTTCAGCCGGAAGCAGCCTCAAGCCTTGCGAGTGGTGGAACTCAATCCCGTGATCTCGCGCATTGCCAAAACTCTGCCCCGGCTAATCGGTGAAGACATCGAGTTCAGCTTTACTCCCGGGCCAGGACTCGGACGAGTTCGCGTAGACCCGGTGCAGATCGAACAGATTCTGATGAACCTGGCCTCCAATGCGCGCGACGCCATGCCGCAAGGCGGCCACCTCCGCATCGAGACTTCCAACCTGCTGCTGGATGAAGAGTACATGCATCGCAAACCCGCCGTCATCCCTTTGGGACACTACGCGCTGATCACGGTGAGCGACGACGGATCCGGCATTGCGCCCGAACACTTGCCGCACATCTTCGAGCCCTTCTACACCACCAAACCGCTAGGTGAAGGCACGGGGCTGGGGCTGGCCACAGTTTACGGAATCGTAAAACAGAATAGGGGATTCATCTGGGCCTACAGCGAACCGGAGATGGGCACGGTATTCCGGATTTATCTGCCTTGCGTCGCTGTTGAGAAATACGCGAGCGAGAACGACACCGTCAAGACTGAGCGCCCGGCCCGTGGTTCGGAAACCGTTCTCATCGTCGAGGACGAGCATGCCGTGCGCAAGGCCACGGCGGAGTTTCTCGGCTTGCAAGGCTACACCGTACTCGAGGCTAAAGACGGCGTCGACGCCCTTTCCGTGGCGAAAAACCACGGGGCGACAATCCATTTGGTCGTCACCGATGTGGTGATGCCCAACATGAGCGGCGGCCAGCTTGCCATGGAACTCAGCGACTTGCGCCCCGAAACGCGGCTTCTCTTCGTTTCCGGCTACGCCGGCAAGACGGTGCTCGACCACAAAGTATTCGATCTCGAAACCAATTTTCTGCAAAAACCTTACACTCTGAAACAACTCTCGGCCAAGATCCGCGTGGCGCTGAATCACCACGGCGACAAGGTGTTGAGTTCGACGACCTAATAGCGGACCGGATTGATCGCGGTTCGCCGCAGACCCTATAATCACCCTGCGCGGACTCCGCATGACAATCGCTCCCCCGGACCGGGAAACCGGTTCGCCGATGAATCCGGATCTTCCCACCCCACGAACCGCTCCGGCATCCATTCTCATTCTGATCGCGCTCTGGATCGTGATCTACGCCGCGGGCATGTTCACGCCCCCGTTACTCGACGATGTGGACACCATCCACGCCGAGGCCGCGCGCGAAATGTTGCTGCGCCACGATTGGGTCACCATGTACACCAACGGCCTGCGCTATCTGGAAAAAGCGCCGCTGATGTACTGGGGACTGGCTGGAAGCTACGAGATTTTCGGAATCAGCGATTGGAGCACGCGCCTTCCGCTTATGCTGGGTTTTCTGGGCATGGTCCTGGCAACCTACTGGCTGGGCAGTTACGCCTTCGGCGAACGTGGAGGATTTTATTCCGGATTGGCGCTCGTCACTTCGGTGGGCCCATACATCTTCACACGATTTCTGATTCCCGACGTGATGGTGGGCCTGTGGCTGGCGATTTCGTATCTATTTTTCCTGCGTTCGCTGGAAGAAGATCCGCCTTCGCGCCTGACCTGCTGGGGATTTGCCGCAGCCTGCGCATTGAACGTGCTCACCAAAGGCCTGATCGGATTGATCTTTCCGATTGCAACCATCGGCCTGTTCCTGCTGCTCACCCGCAATCTGCGACATTTGGTAAAGTTGCGACTGTTTTCGAGCACCGTAGTTTTCTTTGTGCTGGCGGCCCCATGGCACATCCTCGCCGCTCTGCGCAATCCGGCTCAAGGGCAGGCTCGCGGATTCTTCTGGTTCTATTTCGTCAACGAACATATCATGCGGTTCCTCAACAGGCGCGTACCGCCGGGATACGACACTGTTCCGCTACTGCTGTTCTGGGCCTTGCTCGTTCTTTGGCTTGTGCCATGGGCAGTATTTTTGCCGCAGGCATTGCGCGATGTGCCTTTGCGCTGGGCGCAACTGGCGGCGCTTGATCGAAGGAAGAGAGCGAATCTACTTTTCTTCCTCTGGGCGCTGGTGATCCTGCTCTTCTTCAGCTTCTCTACGCGGCAGGAGTACTACACTATTCCCGCGCTCCCGGGAGTCGCGTTGCTGGCCGGGGGATGGCTGGCGCGAGAATCCGCAGCGGCTACGAACAGCCCCGAACGCCGCGCCGGACGCCGATCTTCGCTGGTATTGATGATCCTGGGAATGATCGCCGCGGCAATTGGTCTCGCGCTACTCTCGGGGACGCACTCGCCGCCCGCTGGAGTGGACCTGGCGGATCTGCTAAAGAAGAATCCGCAGGACTACGATTTTTCTCTGGGCCACGTGCTCGACTTCACGCCACAGGCGCTGGGAATGTTCCGCGGCCCGCTGCTCGGCGCATCTCTATCTCTGCTGTTTGGGACAGTCCTAAATTGGTGGATGCGGCACCGGGGACGCCCCGCCTTCGGAAACGCGGCCTTGTCGTTGATGATGGTCGGCCTACTGACCTGCGTGCACGTTTCGTTCGCGCGCTTTTCGCCGATCCTCTCGTCACACGATCTCGCGATGGCGATCGAGAGAGAATATCGGCCCGGTGATCTCATTGTCGTGGACGGCGAGTATCATCAGGCTTCGACTCTCAATTTCTACACTCACATTCCATTGCGCGTGCTGCACGCGCCTAGCGGCAACCTTTGGTACGGTGAAAAGTTCCCGGATGCGCCGCACGTGTTCGAGACCCCGCAGTCTTTCGCCGTTCTCTGGTCAGGAGCTGCCCGTGTTTTCCTGTGGACGGATCAGGACGACCCGAAAGAACTGCTGGGCATGCCGCATTTCCTGCTGGCCCGCAGCGGCGGGAAGGCAATCTTCACCAATCGCGCGCCCTGACGCAGCGGGCATTCTGCGCGAACTGGCCATCTCGCGACAAACTGTATAATCGACCTTCCTCGATGATCCCTGGCGGTCTCAACGCTTACGGAGTTGATCTGGTTTGGCGGGCGCTCTTGCTGCTGGCGCTGGCGGGCTCGTTCACTTCGACCATCTATTTGGCCATGACTCTGGCCGCCACCGTCCGCCATTTGCGCCGCGCGCGCGTGGCGCAAGCCGCTGCGAGCGCAACCCCTTTCACTTCCCTGCCGCCGGTCACCATCTTCAAGCCCGTGCATGGGATGGAAGAACAGCTGGCGGACAATCTGGAAAGTTTCTTCCAGCAGGATTACCCCGACTACGAAGTAATTTTCGGGGTTCGCGACGCTGAGAATCCTGCAGCCAAAATCGCGGAGGAAATTCGAACTCGTTACCCGCACATTTCGAGCCGGATCATCGTATCCGGCCCGCCCGCCTGGCCTAATGCCAAAGTTTTCTCGCTCGATAAAATGATCGCCGCCTCGTCGCGCTCCTACTTCATCATCAGCGACAGCGACGTTCGTGTCTCACCCGATTTTCTGCGTAATACCATCCCGCCTCTCCTCGATTCAAAAGTGGGCCTGGTGACCTGCATGTACCGCGGCATGCCGGCTGCGGATTTCTGGTCGTCGCTTGAAGCTCTCGGTCTCTCGGTTGAAATGTCGTCGGGCGTCATGGTCGCCGACATGATGGAAGGAATGCGTTTCGCGCTCGGCCCCGCAATGGCCGTGCGCCGCGACGCCATCGATGCCATCGGCGGCATCCGCGCCGTAGCAGACTACTATTCCGACGATTTCGAGTTGGGCAATCGCATCTGGGCAAAGAACTATAAGGTGATTCTTTCGCACCATATTGTGCGCAACGTGCTGACCTCGCGCTCCGCGCTGCGCACGCTAGGCGATCAACTGCGCTGGATGAAGAGCACGCGCTACTCGCGTCCCGCGGGACATGCAGGCACGGGTCTGACTTACGCCATGCCTTTCGGAGTTCTAGCGTTGATCGCCGCGGGTGCACTCGGCTACTGGCCACTGGGAATCGGTCTGCTGGCGCTCGCCTGCCTGAACCGGATGATTCAATCGATTGCGGTGGGATGGGCCGTGGCTCGCGATCCGCGGGCGGTGCGGCTTTGCTGGCTGTATCCGGTGCGGGATCTCTTCGGCTTCGTCGCCTGGGTCCTCAGCTACACCAGCCGCAATTTTTACTGGCGTGGCGAAAACTACCGCTTCGGCAAGGGAGGAAGAATCGCCCCGCTGGAGCGGCCAGGTTCTTCCCCGCAGCGCCGGGACAATATGGCTACGGAAAAATCCGGGCCAGTCGCCCCTTCTTCAGGCGGAATCGATCGCCGCGCCAGGTAACGGTGTGGCCGAAGAAACTCGCAACCCACACGAAGACTGCGACCAGATCTCGCAGAGGCAGCAACCATAGATTTTGGAGCAGGCGGGCGTCGCGCAGCACCGATTTGCCGATCACCAGCGCAACCGCCACGCGCAACAGCACGACTCCACCGAGCACCGCCCATGACCACATTGCGCCTCGAGCGGCGGCCAGATTGAACAAAGCCCACATGAGTCCAAACGTGGACACTAGCCCGAAGTAGCCGCCTGCGCGCGAATCGCGCACGCCGCGGGCCCAGCGCAGTTGATGGGACAAAAATCCGCGAAAATCATACGCCGGAAGATGCGTCTCGACCACAACGTCCGAGAGACCAACCTTTAAGCCAAGACTCGAGATACGCCGTCCAAGTTCGTAGTCGTCGGCGAGGAAGTCGACAATGGACTTGAATCCGCCGATGCGCTCCAAATCGGCTCGCCGGAACACGAGAGTCGAGCCCAGTCCAAAGTGGATTCCACCTTCCAGTTGCCGCGCCACGAGCACACCAGCACAAAAATCTGCGCTGATGCCCAAGGCTTCGAGACGTGAGCCCAGCGTTGGCGCTGCGACTCCACGATAAAGGCACGTCACCATGCCGACGCGCGCGTCAGTGAGTGGCGAAACCACGCGCCGGAGATAACTTGGTTCAACGCGAATGTCACTGTCGTTGACGATCAGATGCTCGAAGCGCGCTGCGGGCAGCATCTGCGCAAGATTGCTGACCTTCACGTTGGGTCCAAGTGTATTCGGCGAAACCACCAACCGGATAGTGCGGTCAGGAAATTCGCTCTGCAATTGACGCACGCTGGCGACTGCAGGGTCGTCCGGGTCGCTCACTCCAAAAACGATTTCGTATTCCGGGTAATCCTGCAAGCAGTGGCTGCGGAAACTTTCGTAGATGTCCGGGTCGGTCCCCTTCAGAGGTTTAAGAATCGAAACCGGAGGCAACGGCCGAGCAGGGCCAGTGTGGCGCGGGCACTGCTGCCCGCTTTCTGGCCACGCAGAAATGAAGCGGCGCTCCACAAACAAAGAAATAATAAATGGAGCTGGAAGACATCCGAGAGTCGCGACGATCTGGAAGGCCTTCACGATGAAATGAATCATGAGCGAGTGCAATCGCCAGGACTACCACAATCGTTGACGGGGGATAGCCAACCGCTGACAGCTGCTTTATTCGTACCGCAGCGACTCAATCGGATCGAGATTCGCCGCCTTCCATGCCGGATAAATGCCGAAGACCAGCCCCACCGCAGCGGCGGCGCTGAACCCGAACGTGGTCCAGAACAGCGACATGCGCGCCGGCAGCGAGGGCCACACGGCGGGGATGACCCAGACCACAAGCGCTCCCGCCGTCACGCCGACCACCCCTCCCACCGCGGTCAGCATGATCGCTTCAAGCGTGAATTGCAAAAGAATGTCGCGCTTGCGCGCGCCAATCGCTTTGCGCACGCCAATCTCGCGCGTACGCTCAGTCACGCTGACCAGCATGATGTTCATCACGCCCACGCCGCCCACGATCAGCGCGACACTGGAAATCGCGAACATGCCCACGAACAGCGCACCCGTGATTGAATTCCAGGCATCGGAGATGGAGTCGGAAGTGAACACCGCAAAATTATCCGGCTTGTCAACGGGAACCTTGCGCCGGCGCCGCAACAGTTCACGAATCTCGTCGATGGCCTTGGGCACATCGTCGTGCGAGGTCGCCTTGACGCTGATCCAGTGCTGCTTGAGTTCGGGATGCAGCTTGCGCAAGGTGCTCAGCGGAAAAATAACTTTGTTGTCGTCCGGATTCTTGCCGCCGCCGAACACCGACTTCAATCGCTGCACCGTTCCAATCACGGTGAAGAGCTGGCCTTCGATGTTGACCTCCTTGCCCAGAGGACTCTCGTTGCCAAACAATTCCTCGGTTACGTCGGCGCACAACAAAACCACCGGAGAGCGGTGCTCCTCGTCAACTTCGCTGAACCAGCGACCCGAAGCGATCAGCAAATCGAATACGTCTTTGGCGGCGGCCTGATCGCCTTCGAGGATCGTGTTCTTGGCCTTCCGGTCGCCATATTTCACGGCGAACGAACCCATGCCGATCTCTGGCCGGAAATAGCGCACGCCCGCGGTCACCGCCTTGACGTGCGGCAACTCGCGAATCGCCAACGCGTCATCGTAGGTAAGCTCCTTACGAGTGCGCATTTCTTCGGTGGGCCGCCCGAAAGTGAAGGGCTCAAGATGAAAACAAAAGACAACATCGGAGCCGATGCTGCTGACGATATCGCGGACGTTATCGTCAAGCCCGCGCCCAATCGACGAGACTCCGATGACCACGGCGACGCCAATCACAATGCCCAGCACGGTCAGAGCCGAGCGCAACTTGTTGCTGCGGATCGTGTCCGACGCCATGCGAACAATTTCGCCGAATTCGTCTTTACGAATCATAAGAGACTGAGTATTGAGAGATTCGGTGATTGAGTGGTTGAAGGCCAACAGCGCGCAGCTCGCCGGTTTTCAATCGCTCAATCACCCAATTACTAAATTCTTCCCTACATCTCAGATCTTAGCGCCACAATCGGATCCAGCCGCGCGGCCTTGCGCGCCGGATAGACTCCAAAGAACACCCCTACACTGGCCGCAACCAGCAATCCGGCGCCCACCGCCCACAGCTTGATCGACGACGGCATGCCAATGATAAGCGTTACTATTTCCGCGACCGACACTCCCGCCAGAACTCCCAAAATGCCGCCGATCAGCGCCAGAATCACCGCTTCAATCAAGAATTGCAGCAGTACGTCCTCGCGCTTCGCGCCCAGCGCTTTGCGAATGCCAATCTCGCGGGTGCGTTCGGTCACCGAGACCAACATGATGTTCATGATGACGATTCCGCCCACCACCAGCGACACACCCGCAATGCCGATCGTGGCCATGAAAAACGTATCGCTCAGCCCCGACCAGATGCTGAGCAGGCTGGCGTTGGTCTCGATCTCAAAACTATCTTCCACGCCAGGACGGTCGTGGCGATGCGACCGCAGCGCGACTCGCGATTCATCAATCGCCTGGTCGAGTGGAACGCCCGTCGCCATGGCCTTGCCCCAGATCCCGATGCTGCTGTTGTGGGCGCCATATTGCTTCAGATACACCGTGACCGGGATCAGCACATAGTTGTCCGCGCTCTGCCCCAGCGTCTTACCTTTTTTCTTTCCCACGCCGATGATCTGGTAGGTCCAGCCATCGACGCGAATCTCCTGGCCCAGCGGATCGGCCCCGCCCAGTAGATGTTCCACAATGTCCGTGCCAACGACCGCCACCTGCGAGTGATTGTTCAGATCGGTGTCGTTCAGCATCCGGCCGTAAGTTAAATCAGTGTCGAGGATCGAGGCGATGGACGGCGTGATCCCTTGAATGGAAGTGTCGCTGATCGACTGCTCGTTATGCTTAACCCGTCCGCTGCCGCGCATCAGAGCTCCGACATAGTCACAGTGCCGGCAGGCATCGCGGACCGCCTCGTAGTCCTCAAGTTCCAGGTTCTTGCGTTTTTCCGCTACCAGGAAATGCTCGACGTTGGTTTCCACCGGCGACATTTTGGCGATGATAAAAACGTCCGCGCCCAGATTGAAAATCTTGGTGGCCACGTAATCCTGAATGCCGGAGATGAACGTCACCACCGCAATCACCGCCGCGATCCCGATCACGACACCCAGCAGCGTGAGCACGGAGCGCAGCTTATTCGCCCACAGCGAACGCAACGCGATTCGGATGGCTTCAGCGATGTTCATGGATCGGATTCTGGCTTATCGACGGCGGCTTCCGGAAAGGCGCGGCTACTCCTAACCGTAACCAAGTTTACCAGCCCAGCGTCGGGATAGCCTGCAAAAGCGGCAGTGCTCCGCTGTTCACGCGGAAAGCTAGCCGCGCCCAGGCAGATTGAGAATCGAGGGAACTGGAGACGCAGGCGAAAAATGGCGGTGCCCAGGGAAATCGTGCTCGGGAAGCGAATCCCGCACGGACGCAGTCCAATCTATTCGTATCGCAATGACTCGATCGGGTCCAGGTTCGCCGCTTTCCACGCAGGATAGATGCCGAACACGAGCCCGACACCCGCGGCGGCGCAGAATGCCAGAACCACCCAAAAGGCCGACAGGCGCGCAGGCAAGGTTGACCATATCATCGGCAGGATCCAGACGATGCAGGCGCCCAGCAAAACGCCGATGATGCCACCAACGGCAGTCAGGATCACCGCCTCGATCGTAAATTGGAGAAGGACATCGGCTTTGCGGGCGCCAATGGCTTTGCGCACTCCAATCTCCCGTGTCCGCTCAGTCACCGATACCAACATGATGTTCATCACGCCCACGCCACCCACCATCAATGCCACACTCGAGACCGCGAACATGAACACAAAAAGCATCCCGGTCAGCTGGTTCCACAGATCCGACATCGCGTCCTGGGTGAAGATGGCGAAATTGTCGGAGTCCTGGGGTGGCACTTTGCGGCGGCGGCGCATGACTTCGCGAATTTCGTCCTCAGCCTTGGCCATATCCTGGTGCGATGTCGCCTTAAGGCTGATCCAATACCCCGTACGCACGACTTCCGGGTGGAGCTTGATGAAAGTGCTCAGGGGAAAAAAGACCAGGTTGTCTTCTGCATTCTTTCCCCCGCCAAACGCACTCTTGCGCTTTTCGGCAATGCCTACGACGGTAAACAACTGCCCATCAATGTTGATTTCCTTGCCCAATCCGTTCCCGTTCGGAAATAGTTCTTCGTCCACATCGGACCCCAAAATAATCACCGGGGCGCGATGTTCTTCGTCCGTTTGTGTGAACCATCGCCCTTGGGTGGGCTGCAAGTCGAACACATCTTTCCAGGTGTAAACGTCGCCTTCCAGGATGGTGTTCTTGGTCTTGCGGCCCTCGTATTTCACCGCGTAGGTGCCAGTGCCGAATTCCGGCCGCTGATAGCGCAACCCGCAGGTCGCGGACTTGATATGCGGAAGGTGGCTGATGGCTTCGTAATCGTCGAAGGTCAGCACCTTGCGAGTGCGCATTTCCTCCGTGGGCCGGCTGAAACTGAAGGGCTGAATGTGATACACGAAGATCAGGTCTGAGCCCATACTTCCAATGGATTCCAGCACACTAGTGTTCAGGCCGCTGACGAATGAGGAAATCCCGATCACGACCACAACGCCAATCACAATGCCTAGAACCGTAAGCGCGGACCGGAGCTTGTTGCTGCGCAACGTGTCGACCGCCATGCCCAATATTTCGCCGTAGTCACGTCGTTGCATAGAGTCTTCCTTCAGCTTCTTCCTTCAGCGGTCCCTTCCTACAGTTCGAACCTGAGGGCCACGATCGGATCCAGACTAGCCGCTCGCCTGGCCGGATACACCCCGAAAAACAGACCTACGCTGCTGGAAACGATCAGCGCCGCCATAACCGCCCAAAGCGGGACAGAGGAGGGCATTCCGATCAGCAGGGTGACGCTCTTGGCCAGGACAACTCCGCCAACCACACCTAGAAAGCCCCCTACCGCCGCCACTGTGGCGGATTCAATCAGGAACTGGAGCAGAACATCCCGGCGGCGCGCACCCATCGCCTTGCGGATGCCAATTTCGCGCGTTCGCTCGGTCACCGCCACCAGCATGATGTTCATGATGACGATGCCCCCGACCACCAGGGCGGTGGCCGCAATGGCGATCATGGCGATGAAAAACGTCTGCGTCAGGCTTGCCCAGAGAGCAAGAAAGTTCTCGTTGGTCTCGATGGCAAAACTGTCGGACGCGCCGGGCGCGTCGTGGCGGCGGGCGCGCAATATGACCCGGGCCTCGTCCATGGCCGCATCCAATTGACTGCCCACCCCGGCGGCCTTGCCGCAAATGACGATGCTGTTATGGCTGCCGTATTGTTTGAGATACGCCGTGATGGGCACCATCACATAGTTGTCGCGACTCATCCCCAGCGTCGTGCCCTGCTTCTTTCCGATGCCGATCACCCGATAATCCTGGCCGCCGACTCGGATTTCCTTGTTGAGCGGGTCCTCTCCCGGGAAAAGATTGTCCACAAGATCGGTACCGATCACCGCCACCATGGCATGATTGCTGACGTCAATGTCGTTGATGGGACGCCCGGTACTCAAATCAATATTCAGGATGGCCGGCATCGAGGGCGTGAGTCCTCGGACGAAAGTATTGGTGATGGATTGCTGGCCGTATTTCACCTTCCCAGTAATGTTCGTAACCACAGCCCCCAGGTCAGTGCATCGGTTGCACCCTTCGGCGACTGCATAATAGTCCTCTAAAGTGATGTCTTTGCGCTTTTCGGCTTCCAGCAGTTGATCAATATTGGTGATGACCGAGGACTGTTTGTTGATGATGAAAACATCCGCCCCGAGGTTGAAAACCTTCTCCGCGATATAGCGGTTGATGCCGCTGACGAAGGTGAGCACCGCGATCACCGCGCCGACCCCGATGACCACGCCCAGCAGAGTCAGCACCGAGCGCAGTTTGTTCGCCCAGAGGGATTGCAGTGCCACGCGAATGGCTTCGGCGATGTGCATGAGGTCGGTTTCCGGCTCCTGGCTTCCGGCTGCCGCAGAAGTGCGGGTGCTCCCGTCAGAATCAAGTCTAGCAGCCTGACCCACTGGAGATACGCAAAAGGGGGTGGCAAGGTTCCGCAAGCCGGACTCTGGGATCCAGAAGCCGGGATATAATCAATCCGTAGGCAGCCGGACCGGGCGGTCGCTCTCAGCGTTTTCGGGCGCGGGGAGAGGAAAGTCCGAACTCCGCAGAGCAGTGTGCCGGATAACGTCCGGGAGGGCGGATTCAAGTCCGCTTGACGGAAAGTGCCACAGAAAACATACCGCCTTGGCGTCGTTGTAAGGGCTTTGTGAGGATGCGTGCCAAGCGCGCGATTGACTCGTCCGCAAAAGACGCGGACGATTCGCGCGGCACGCCCAGATCCTTCGCTTTGCTCAGGATGACAAAGCCACTACAACGACGCCGGGGTAAGGGTGAAAAGGTGCGGTAAGAGCGCACCGCCGCGACAGTAATGCCGCGGGCAGGGCAAACCCCACACGGAGCAAGACCAAATAGGGAGGAACTCCAGCTTCGGCTGGAGACGTGCCGGCTCGGTGCGTCAAACCTTCGGGTAGGTCGCTAGAGCCGCGCAGCAATGCGCGGCCCAGAGGAATGGCCGTCCAGCGGGAGCAATCCCGCGGACAGAATTCGGCTTACAGGTCCGGCTGCCAACAAACTACTTTGTTTACAGCTATTAGCTTCCTCGAACTTCCCAGTTGTGACACCCCGTGACAGGGCGAACGGAAAGAGCGATCGGGTTTTCAATCACCATCAAGCAGGTCCTGTTTCACTCGCTTGATTTTGAGAATGATCCCCGGTCGAGATCCTCTTACCGCGAGTCAATGAGTTCTATGGTCTGGTTTCGTCAGGATTCCAGACCCATTGTTGATCGCCCGTCGCGGCTAAATCCGGGCGGACGAATATACTCATCGCAGCGTTCTCACTTTACAAAGAGCGACCGAGTATGAACAACAGGCGCGATAAGTGGGCAGGTTTGGTTTCAGGATATCCGAACTTCTTCAGTCCCTACTGGCGCGCGTTGCCGCTAGGGCGGATGAAGATGTTCCTGGCAGGGTACTTCTTCGTCGGCGCCGCCTGTGGTTTCGCGTTCGATCTCTTGCAGCTCCATGCTTCGCGCGTCGGCGGAGGTTTCTTTTGGCCTGTCTTAGTGGGCACGGGAGCGACGGCGCTTAGGGCCGCCGGAATCAAAAGAGTTCGTATTATCCCTTTCCTGTTTCTGTTGGTTGGTTTGACCGCCGGCTAGTCTACCGGGCCTCGCACGTTTCGACGGCTCTCCCGCTTCCCCGTCCCTGTACATCGGCGCGTGCTATTCGATGCGATCGGGATCTTGGTTGGTATCGGTTTCGGGGCTCGATTTCTGTTGTTCTTCGCTGGTACGGAGGGCGTGGCCAGCGTCCGTATGCAGACAGAGCTTTCTCTGGCCCACGCCATCCAGGCTACCCTGGTACCTACCATTTCTTTTACAACGCGGCCTTTGAGGTTTACGGCAAATCACTGCCCAGTGCCGAGATGGGCGGCGACTTAATCGACGTAATCGAGAGCGACGGAAATTTACTGGTCTATATTGCCGACGTTTCCGGACACGGTTTGGCTGCGGGCCAGTTGATGGGAATGTTGAAGACCGCTATGCGAGTTTCGCTTCAGTTCCGGCAAACCCCCACGGCTCTGCTTGAAAGTGCGGATCGCGTGCTCCCTGCCGTCAAGAAACTCGATATGTATGCCACCCTGGCGCTGCTCCAGTTCGACGGTTCGCCGCAGGCGGAGTATGCGTTGGCCGGTCATGTTCCTATCCTGCACTATCGCGATCACACCCAAGACACCGCCCGGCTCTCGATGGAACAGTTTCCTCTGGGACTGATCCCCGGAGGTTGCTACGGGAGCCAGCGCGTCCCTTACTCATCGCGTGATCTATTCCTGATGCTTACCGACGGCATATCGGAAGTACCCAATGATAGGGACGAAGAATTTGGTCTTGCCCGTTTGGAACAACTGTTGACGCAGCACTCTGCGGAGCCTTTATCGGCAAATCTGGGAGCGCATCATGGAGCATGTACGCCAGCACGGCTTGCAGGAGGACGATCAGACCCTGCTTTTAATCCGAGTTCGTCACTAGCTTACTCGCGTCGTTGGCTTAACATCCCCATTACACTCGCTGACCCACACTCCGGGCAAATTCGTGGATGTCGGATGTGCGCGCCGCATGGTACCATTTCCGCGTGGGCGACTCCGCTTGCGTCCCGAGTGCTGCCTCGGCCGTTCCGGCCGCGCCCACGCCGCCACCGTCGTCCCCACTACGACGGTTACTTCGCGGCACTCTGCCCTCGTCCGCATCACTCACTGGATCACCACTCTCTGCTTTTTTGCCCTGCTGGTCAGCGGAGTTGAAATTGTGATCTCTCATCCGCGCTTCTATTGGGGCGAAACCGGCAACGATTTGACTCCACCGTTGTTCAAACTGCCGATCCCTGCATCGCGGACCTTGGTGCCGACCGGCTACGGGTACGTGCTGCCGGACCAGAACGGCTGGAGCCGGTATCTCCACTTTCAAGTCTGCCTGGGTGGTGGTATTCACCGGCTTGCTGTATGTAATCTCCGGCTTGTTCACTGGGCATTTTCGGAGAGACTTGCTCCCGGTAGCAGCCGATCTTTCGTGGCGGGCGTTCTCGACGTCGATCGCCAGCCATTTGCGCTTCAGGCGGCCGAGTGAGGCAGAAGCCTGGTCGTATAACGTGCTCCAGCGGCTCAGCTACCTGTTCGTGATCTTCGTTCTTTTCCCGTTTGTATCTGGACGGGCCTGGCGATGTCTCCCGCCTTTGTTTCCGCGGTTCCGGCGGCCGTCAATGTGCTCGGCGGCCAGCAATCGGCGCGCACGCTGCACTTTTTCGTCTCCCTGGCTCTCGTGCTCTTCCTGCTGGTCCACGTGGCGATGGTTTTTCTTGCCGGATTCAGGAGCCGCATGCGGGCGATGATCACGGGCCGCGCCGCTCACAATAGGAGCGCACATGAGCAATCTCTCACGCCGCAAACTGATCACCACCGGACTCGCGGCCGCGGCGGGTGTCGCGGGCCTGGGCGTGGCCGCGCGCCTTGCGCAAAAGTATGGACTGGTCCCGCCCGATCACGGCGGAATCTACGGCCTCGGCGAAACCCTGACCTACGCTTCTCAGCGGCTGCTGACCAGGCACTCGCTGGCCCGGGAGTTTTCTCGGAGCCAGATTTCAAAGCCTCCGTTCGCCAACGAAATGCCGCCGCTGAATGACGAGTTCAAGCGCCTTCAGGCCGGAGGATTCGCTGACTGGCGGCTCTCCGTCAACGGCATGGTCGCCCGGCCTGCCTCGTTTTCGCTCGACCAGCTTAAGAGCTACCCGTCTCACAGCCAGATCACCATGCTGCAGTGTGAAGAGGGCTGGTCGTATATCGCCGAGTGGATCGGCGTGCCTCTCTCCCACGTCCTGCAAGCCGTGGAAGTCCACCCGCAAGCCCGATACGTTGTCTACTTCTCGATCGATCCCGACTGGTGGGAAAGCATCGATATGGCCGATGCGTTGCATCCGCAGACTTTTCTCACCTATGGGATGAATGGCGGTGAACTCCCGGTGGGCAACGGCGGCCCGCTTCGCCTGCGGCTCCCCCGCCAGCTCGGCTACAAGAGCGTGAAATTCATCACCCACCTGACGGTCACCGACAATCTGAAAAGTTTCGGCAAGGGTCTGGGCTCCGCCTCTCCCGAAGCAGGCTATGCCTGGTACGCCGGCATCTGACAGGTTATTTTTACATTTGGGATGTTTTTCTCGAAAGTTTCACGGTAGTCCTTCACAGCCGATTTTGGGCCGCTGGCAGTTTCCGCGTTCTCGCCGTTTCCCGTGGATTGCGGGTGGTATGATTGGTGCTGTTCCTCCGAAGAAACCGTTCGTACTCGACATCGCGGAACACGAACACTGGCGTTGCCGCGTGGAAAATTTGCGTCATCCACAGAGGTTCACTTCAGGAGGACCAATGTCAGCACCCAGCCGCCGGCCGGAGATTCGCCGGCGCCGTACCCGAAAAGAAAAAATTGTCCAGTTGCGCAAACGCCTGGCCGCCGCGAAAACCGACACCGACAGCACTCGCATCACCGCCAAGCTGCACAAACTCGCCATCCTGTTGCCCGGCCAGCCGCTGCTGAAATAGCGCACCCTTTTTTTTTTTTTTTTTTTTTTTTTTTTTTTTTTTTTTTTTTTTTTAAAAAAAAAAAAAAAAAAAAAAAAAAAAAAAAAAAAAAAAAAAAAAAAAAAAAAAAAAAAAAAAAAAAAAAAAAAAAAAAAAAAAAAAAAAAAAAAAAAAAAAAAAAAAAAAAAAAAAAAAAAAAAAAAAAAAAAAAAAAAAAAAAAAAAAAAAAAAAAAAAAAAAAAAAAAAAAAAAAAAAAAAAAAAAAAAAAAAAAAAAAAAAAAAAAAAAAAAAAAAAAAAAAAAAAAAAAAAAAAAAAAAAAAAAAAAAAAAAAAAAAAAAAAAAAAAAAAAAAAAAAAAAAAAAAAAAAAAAAAAAAAACCCCCCCCCCAAATATGATTTCGAACAATTTCAGCACAGTGTGGAGAATTCGAATGAGTGCAGGCGATCTTACCTCTCTTAGGGAGTCGCGTTTCCGGGGCCAAGCAAGCTGTGCCCTCAATCGGCGGCAGGCTGCCGCCGCCGCGGGTTTGTGAGTCAGTTTGCGATCTCTCGATACGCCTCCAGAATTCGGCGCACCGATTTCTCCCAGGAAAACTCGTCGCCTGCTCGTAGCCGCGCTCCTTCAGCTTTCGCGCAGCGGCTGGTCCATCAGCACGCGATGCAGCGCGCGCATGATCTCAAAAACATTTTCCGGATTCACCAGCACGGCCGCGTTGCCCACCACCTCGGGCAGCGACGACATGTTCGAAGTCACCACCGGCGTGCCGTGGGCCATGGCTTCCAGCGGCGGCAGTCCGAATCCCTCATAGAGCGACGGGAAAACAAAGATCTTCGCCGCATCGTAAAAAATTCGCAGCACTTCGATGGGAACGAATCCCAGAAAGCGCACGTCGTTCTGCATCCGGCTGCGAATCACGGTGCGGCGCAGATCGGGTTGCCGGACAGTTCGTCTCCGATAATGATCAGCTTCAGGCCGGGATAAGCCTTCCCCCTCCAGTTCGGTTTTCAGCGCGGAGAACGCCTCGATGATCCGCACCACGTTCTTGTGCGGGCTGATCCGGCCGGCATACAGCAGAAAAGGATAGGTCACCAGGTAGCGCTCGGCGATCAAATGCCGGTCGGCCTCGCTGGCGTGGCCGCGCAGAAAGCGCTCATCAATCGCGTTGTAGACCACTTCGATGCGCGCGGACGGGATCGCAAATAGCTTCTCGATTTCGTTCTTGGTGAAATTCGAGACGGCGAAAATTCGCGCCGCTCCGTCCAGCGCCCGATTGGTCAGATGGAAATGCAGCGAGCGCTAGAATCCGTTCTGCTCGCGCGCCCGCGACATGTGCTCCAGCATGTCGTGCACCGTCATCACATAAGGGCACGGCAGATCGCGGGGAAGCCAAAAAAGATTCGGAATGTGCACCAGGTCGCAATTCAACCGCTTCAGGGCCGCGCGAAACTCGCGATAGCCTTGATCGAGGCTTCGGCGCAGCAGCGGGACGGTGTGAAAGTTCGGCGGCAGGGCGCCGATCTCCACCACTTTTGCGGGAGGCCCGATGAGGAGATACTTATTTTCGCGGTCCAGTCGGCCCAGCGTGCGGACCACATTGCGGATGTAGGTGCCCACGCCGAACTCGCTCATCCGCCGGATGTCGATCGCGATCTTCACCGATGGCATTTAAACACAGCGGACCGCGAGGCACACAGGCTAATTATGCCCGCACTTCTGCCTGCGCCCTGGCCCTGCGCTCGGCATAGAGCGGAAACGCCTCGCAAGGTCGAGCACCTGCTTGCGGACCTTGGTCAGCACCGCCGCGTCCGTGCGTTGCAGCAGCGCCTCGGCGATCCAGTGACCCATCTGCCGCATCTCGGGTTCTTTCATGCCGCGCGTAGTCAGGGCCGGCGAACCGATGCGGATTCCGCTCGGCTTCATGGGCGGATTGGTGTCGAACGGAATCGCATTCTTGTTAACCGTAATCCCGGCCTCGCCCAGCGCTTTCTCCGCCTCGCTGCCCAGCATTCCCTTGGAGAAAACATCGACCAGCATGAGATGTGTGTCGGTGCCGCCGGAAATAATGCGGAAGCCCTCGTCGGCCAGCGTCTGCGCCAGCACCTTGGCGTTGGCCACGACTTGCCGCGCGTAGTCGCGGAACTCGGGCTGCATCGCCTCTAGGAAGCACACAGCCTTGGCGGCCATGATGTGCACCAGCGGCCCGCCTTGCATACCAGGGAACACAACTTTGTCGATGGCATGTGCGAATTCGGCTTTGGAAAGAATCATTCCCGCGCGTGGACCGCGCAAAGTCTTATGCGTCGTCGAAGTAACAATGTGCGCGTGCGGAACCGGCGAAGGATGCGCGCCGCCGGCGACCAGTCCGGCGAAATGCGCCATGTCGACCAGGAAAAGTGCGCCGACTTTGTCGGCAATCTGCCGCATCCGGGCAAAATCAATGATCCGCGGATACGCGCTGCCTCCGCCGATAATCAGCTTCGGCCGTTCCTTCTCGGCGAGTTTCTCCAGCGCGTCATAGTCGATCGTTTCGGTTTCTTTGGTCACGCCGTAGGGAACGATCTTGTAGGTCTTGCCGGAAAAATTCAGATGATGGCCGTGTGTGAGATGCCCGCCATGCGCCAGGTTTAGCCCAAGAATGGTGTCCCCGGGCTGCAGCACGGCGGCATAGGCTTCCATGTTGGCCTGCGATCCGGCATGGGGCTGCACGTTGGCATGCTCGGCGCCGAACAATTGTTTGGCGCGGTCCCGCGCTAGGTTCTCGACGACGTCCGCGAACTCGCAGCCGCCGTAATACCGCTTGCCGGGATATCCCTCGGCATACTTGTTCGTAAATACCGATCCCGCGGCTTCCAGCACCGCTTCACTGACAAAATTCTCCGAAGCGATCAGCTCCAGGCCCTCGTGCTGGCGGCGGGTCTCGTTGTCGATAGCGGCAGCAATCTGCGGATCGGCTTCAAACAGCGGGCGGTACATGGGATTTTTCATGAGATTATCGACTTTCTAAAACTTCATTTTCCGGTTACGGAGTAGACGTCGGCGTTGTGCAGTTCCATATATCGTTCCGGAAACTTCACCGGCGTGAAACCAGCCTGCACATAAAGTCCGTGCGCATCGCGCGTCGTAAGCATCCAGCGGCGCAGTCCCTGCAACGCAGGATGTTGCATGATGCACTCCATCATCCACTTACCCAGTCCACGCCCGCGATGGGTTTCGAGCACAAACACGTCGCCGATATACGCGACTGTCGCGAAATCGCTGATCACGCGGGCAAAGCCAACCTGCGCGCCGCTTCCATCATAGACTCCGAAGCAAAGCGCATGCGCGATGGATCGCTGCACGACCTCTCGCGGAATTCCCTTGGCCCAATAACAATTCGTCAGGAAGCCGTGGATCGCGTCCAAATCAAGCCGGGCGGGATCGGTACTGAGAAGGAATTCACCGCGACGGTGCTCGACGATGGTCTCCGGATCGGCAACTTGCGTGAGAGGCATCGTCTTCATTCTAAACCGCCCCGACCGCACTCCGCATTCAGCCCTCAGCCCAGCTAGTACCGTGTATCAGTTTGGCGGGCTGAATGCCGAGTGCGGAATGCCCCCTTCAAAAAGCCGTTCGCAGAAACGACAGCAGTTGCCAGCCGTCCATGTATTTGTAGGGCGTTTCGCCCATAGTGTAGTGCCCGCAGGGCAGGACCGCGACTTTGTGCTCGAGCTCGTGCCTCTCGAACTCCGCGACAACGTTTCTTGAGAGTTCTGGCAGAAACGTCAGATCGTATTTCGCATAAACGATCAGCGACTTCTTCGGCCAGCGAGTGAATTGCCTGAAGTATGACATCGGACTCACCGCCAGCCAGGCCTGCCGCAAGGTCTCGAGATCGATCTGCTGCTCGATTCCCTGCCGGATGTGCCGCGTGGACTGCCCGTGCCACACCACATCCGCGACATAAGTGGACGCATGGTTGAACGCGGCCACGCGCAGCCGCGGCTCATGCGCCGCCGCGATGAACGCATAGCACGATCCCAGGCTCGTGCCCACAATCCCAAACTGGCTGTAGCCCTGCTTTTCAAGCCAGTCGAGACAGCTGCGAATGTCGACCACTCCCTGACGGACTGCGTCGAGCGTACGGCCGATATTCGCGGAAACGGCGTAGTCAGCACGGCTGATCTCGGGAGGCATGCGAATATCGTGATACGGCATGGTCAGCCGCAGCACGGCGATGCCCAACATATTCATCACGCGGCACAGACTGACGTAAGCGACCGCGTCGGCATTCCAATGTGGCAAAAGAATAACGGCGCGGCGTCCGCGTGCCGGAAACCAGCGCGCGTTCACCAGATCATTTTCCGGATACGGCGTTCGCACCGGCGAAGTGAATCGCAGAAATTCGCCAAACGTGCCTTTCACTTTCGCTTCAAGCTTCGGGTCGGGCACTTCGCGCGTGGAGAACACCTGCACATCGCGCGTCTCCAGGCGAAAATCCTTTGGCGTGGTATAGGAATAGAATTCGTCACTGGCCGCAACAATCCGCTGGTTGTAATCGAGAATGAATTTCTCCGGATTCTCCTGCGCCACGCCCGGCGTCTGCCCGGGGCGAAAGCCATTCCGGCAAGGCCAGTCCCGCGCCCACTCCACACCCCACTCCAGCGGACGCACCACGCGGTTGTTATCCACCGACGTGAGCCGGTGTTCCCAGTCATACATCCACTGTGCGTAGCGCGAGGGCATGGTTAATCTCCCAGTGTAGCAACGGCCCCCGCGGGCCCGCGCAACGAATCATCGAACAGTCGCAATCAGCGGTCAGTGCCCCGAATTTCGCCCCTGAACAGACTCGAGCCCGGAAATCCTCAGAATTCTCCCGGATTTGTGACATCCGTCACCGAGTAAAAGACGGCGGAAGGGATTTAATCCTTGATCGGGTCGTTTCGGGATCTACTTGTGATGTAGCTACGTTTGGAGTTACAATGATTATTGAGTGGAGCGAGGCGAAGAACCGGTCCAATATCCAAAAGCACGGATTCGATTTCGCCGAAGCGGAGGAGATGTTCCGCGGCCCTCTCATAGTTCGTCCCGACACGCGTGAAGATTACGGTGAGAAGCGATGGATCGGAATCGGGCTGGCTCGAGGCCGCGTCGCCTTCGTTGCATTTGCGGAACGCCCGCAAGATACCATCCGGATCATTTCACTGAGGAAAGCAGACCATGGTGAACGCAAAGAATACGAAACGGCGATCCAGAACGGATTGGAAACGAATTGATGCCATGCGGGATGAGGACATCGACTTCTCCGACATTCCAAAGCAAGGGGCGGATTTTTTCACGAACGCCATCATCTGGCCGGGGCCGAAAAAACAGATCACGCTGCGCATCGATCCCGACGTACTCGCGTTTTTTCGCAAGCATGGCCGGGGATACCAGAGCACCATCAACGCCGTACTGCGCAAGTACATGGAAGCAAGGAAGGAGCGGGCCGCATCCGTGGGATCTCGCCCCCTGGCCAGGCAACGCGTTGGCGGTCGATAAGCACCATCCCGCATCTCGCAAAGAAAGCCAGATATGGGGTACCCGGTTGAAGGTTCTGAAGTCTGACGCCTGAAGTCCGACGCGCCCAACGCCTGACGCCTATCTCCTAGCTGCCGTATCGTCGCGGAACCCGCTTCGAAATGTTGCAGAGAATTTCGTACGGAGTGCTGTTCGCCAGTTCGGCATGCTCGAGCGCATCCACACTCATCCCGTCGCACGTTCCCAGCAGGATGACTTCATCTCCTACCGAAATTCCCGGGATGCCGGTCACGTCGGCAAGCGTGAGATCCATCGAAATGCGGCCCACGATCGGTGCATAGTGTTCGCGGACGATCACGCGGCCGCGGTTCGAAAGCTGGCGGTTGTATCCGTCGGCGTAGCCCACGGGCAGCACCGCAACATGCGCGGGAGCTCGAGTCACATAGGTTGCACCGTAGCCCAGCGGCCGGTTCGCTCCAAAGTCGCGCAACGACAAGATGCGCGTCTTCCAGGTCAGCACAGGCTTCACCGGCATACGCAGCGTTCCGCCGCTCACTTCGCGTCCCGCGCGCTGAAATGGCAGGTAATACCCATAGAGCGCAACCCCTGGACGCACCATGCTGCTCCAGGTTTCCCGCCGCGAGATCACCGCGGCGGTATTGGCCATGTGCACAAAGGCCGGGTCCATGCCCGCCTCGCGCACCATGCGGCGGGCAGTGTCGAAGCTGTGTTCCTGTTCGGCCACTGACGGCGCGTCCATGACCTCCGAAGACGCCAGATGAGTCGAGAGCCCCTCCAGCACGAGATGCTTCGCCGCGCTCAATGCGACGAGAACTCCCGGAAGCTGCTCCACTGCCACTCCCAGACGTCCCATGCCGGTGTCGACTTTCAGGTGCACCGGATGCTGAACGCCCTTGGCAGCCGCTGCGGTCTGAAGCGTTTCGATATGCCACGGTTCCCACACGGTCGGCGTCAGACGCAGGCGGATGATCTCGCTCTCTTCCCCGCGCCAGAAGCCAGTCATTAGAAGGATGTTCGAACGAATACCGGACTCGCGCAGCGGAATCGCCTCATCCAGCGAGGTGACGCCCAGCCAGCTCGCACCCTCAGCCTCCAGAGCGCGCGAGCATTCGACCGCACCGTGACCGTAGGCATCGGCCTTCACCACCGCGCATATCGTGACGCTCGCTCCTACGTGTTTCTGCACCGTACGAAAATTTTGCCGCAGCGCGGTGAGAGAAACCTCCGCCCACGTGGGTCGCGTCGCTATGCGGCTCGGGATTTCTGCTGTGCTCGCCACTTTCGCGATTATAGCGGGAGCCGCTGCCGCACTGGAGTTACGCTGGGGCTACTCCCCGCTGCTCGGCGCTCCCGCGAAAAGCCCCACATCTCGCAAAGAACGCGAGATACGCCATGGGGCACCCGGAGGGTTCCCAGTCCGCGCAGGGTCTAGCTTCCCCCCAGCGTGAAGTTGACCGTGATCTGGGTCTCCACTTCCACAGGTTCGTTGTTGAGAATGTAAGGCCGATACCGCCACTCGCTCACCGCATCGAGGGCCGCCTTCACCAGCATCGGGTGCCCAGAAACCACGCGTAGATTCTCGATCACTCCCGCCTTGCTGATCACGGCGGCCAGCACAACCGGTCCCTGAACGCGCGCGCTTTTCGCCAGCGGCGGATATGCCGGCTGCACTTTGCGAATCAAGCTGCCCTCGAGGATGGAAGACGTGCGGAAGGTACGAACTGCGGGCACCGGGGGCGCCGGCGGCGCGACGGGCATGATTCCTCCGCCACCAAGGATTCCATTCGGCAAGCCCGGCCCAGTCCTACCGATTTCGAATCCTCCGCCTCCCGGCAGTTGCGGTACGGGCTCATCGGCGCCTTTCGGTATACCGACGGGAATGTGCCCTGGCTGCACCATGATGGGGACGACAAAATGAGTAGGATTCGCGGAACCGGATCCTCCGCCTCGCGGCCTCTGCGCAGGCGCCTCCGGCGTAGGCTGTCCGAGACTTATAGGCGTTGAAAGCGCTCGGACCGCCGGCAGTCCGACGGTCTTCCACAGCGGCAACAAAAGCAGCAGCCCGATCACCAGCGCTTCAATTCCAAATGAGGTTAACGTTGTCCAGCTGCGGCGGGAGCGTTGGGCCCATGACGTTTCCAGCAGACTATCGGCAAACATTCCCTGTGCAACCCCTTGTTCAATCCCCTGTTGAACCGTCCCTTGTTCGACCATGGCGTCCTCCGTGCGTGAAATCTGTTTGCTGCTATGGACACCACGAAGACAGGTTGGGGCGATGCTGGCACAAGAAAAAAAGGCCGCGTTTTCGCGCGGCCTGCTGGAACTTTTTCGACACCGGAGGTGTCCGGCGGTTTACTGTTTCGGCGCTGCCGGTTTCGCAGCTCCCGCTCCAGGAGCGGTTCTCGGAGCAGCCGGTTTCGCGCCTGCGCCAGTCGTCGGCGCAGCCACGCCCGACTGCGCGTTATAAAGTTCAACCACAGGTTGGGTAATGTCCAAGCCCGCGCCTGCCAGCAGGATCGGACTCTGGGGCCACGGCTTAGAAGTGTCGATGATCATGCCAAAGCCGTTGTCTTGCGCGTACTTCACGACAATGGGAGCCATCTTTTGCAGGATCTTACTGGCGATCTCCTGCTGCTGGGAGTTCACTTCCTCCTGGAAATCCTGGTATGCCCGATCGAAGGACTTCTGTTTAGTTTCGATCTGCTTCTTAAGAGTGGCCAGCGCGTCCTCGCTCAGCTTGTCCTGCTGGGTGCTGAGTTGTTTCTTCAGACCTTCCAGTTCGTCGTTCTGGTTCTTCAGTTCGGCATTCTTGGGCTCGAACTTCTTTTGCAAGGCCTCGCCGTCCTTGCGGCCCTCATTGCAGCCAAAGATGGCCCCTTCAATGTTAATGGCGCCCACCTTGGTGCCCGTGATCACGGGGGCGGCCGGAGTAGTGGTGGCAGGCGGCGTGGCGGCCGGGCTGGAGGGTGCGGCGGTGCTGCCGGTTTGGGCCAATGCGGAAGTCGCTGAGAAAGCCGCAACAGCCAGGAAAAGTCGCAAGAACTTGCTTGTCATTGGATCGGTTGAACTCCTTGGAACCTGGTTCCGGGAATGAACTTCGTCGAGATCGTTCTCAAAAATGTTTGATCAACGCTGGGCCGCAACTGATTGAGGTCTCCGCCGCGGTAGCGGCCGCCGTCGGAAAAGGCGCACTAGATTGCCAGCGTCCGCACGCCAGCCTGACGGGCGTGCCACCCACGCCCTGATCTTCCCAGCTGGCGTGGACCATCCGCAATTATAGAGACCTCACTCCGGCAACGTCAAACCGATCAAATCGAATCAACTCTGGCTGAACTAGAACGTAGTGGCCACAGTAAACCGGAACGTCTTCCGCGGCTCCCGCAACTGGAAGCTCGGAGCATACGTCACCACCGCCTGTCGGTACGTATAGTCGCCCGCCGCTCCCGCCGGGAACATGCCTCGCGTAATGGGAATTGGCGGCGTAGCCGGAGTGTCGAGCCGCACCGGGTTATACGCCCAGTAGATGCGGAACGGCGCGTTCACCACCGGCAGGAACATCTGCAACTCCAGCCCGGTCGACATGCGCGGCCGCCAGTTCGTCGATCCCAGTACCTGCAGATTATTCGATGGCACGGGGTTCAACGTGTGTCCACCCACGCAGTTGTAGCCGGAATCGAGTTGGGGACATCCGAAATAGGTGCTGATCACCTGCTGATATTGCGCCGGCGCGATCTGCAACTGCGAGGGCCTTACGATCGCATCGATGCCGGTATCCACAAAGGGAGCGATCGCCACCGGCCCCGCGATTGTGATGCGGTACTCCAGGTTCGACCATGCGCTAAGATCGCCGCCCGGGAACACGATCTGGTCCACCGGAATCGGGATAGTCCAATTCCCCTGCCGAGGATTCGACGGGTTCTTGGGAACGGGCGAGCCGTCAGGATTGGTCAGCGTAATCGTGTTCGAGCTGGGCAGGAACGCGACCGGCGATACCGACCGGACGTCGAAGCCGCGAAGATCGTTTTCGCCGCCCATGTAGAAGCGCTGGAACGGAGGCGCCACCAGCCCGCCGTACCCGCTGATGTACGATGCGTTGAAGGTATAACCCAGCGCATTGCGCCGCTTCTGCAGCGGAACGAACTTCTTGTACTGAAAAATCGGGCGGACCGAACGCACCGTTCCACCGACGCCAGCCAACTCCATCCCCAGCGTGACCTGGTGACCGCTGTGAGGCGAGATGCCGCTGTCCAGGGTGTTCATCGAAAAATTGGGAAAGATCTTGCTGGTGATGATCCCATTCACCGCGTTCGGGCCCGAGATGCCCCGGAACGCAATGAAATCGAACAGCGTCCGGGATGCCGTGCTCAGCGGCAGCAGTGTCGACCGGTCCACCGAGTAGGTCATCCCCAGACGCTTGAAAGACCGGCGCCCCAACGGGTAGCTCAGCGATGTCGTAAAGCCGACGCTGGACTGCGAGTAGTTCTGCAGGTTCTGCAAAACGGCATTGGGCAGATTCAGGTTCTGGCCACTGAAAACGGAAAGCTGGCGGGCCTGATCGTAGCTGACCTTGTTGTAGAAAACGGTGAACCCGAACTGCAACGGACGATCGAACATGTAGGGCTGGGTGAATCCAAAGGTCGCGCTGCGCGCCAGGTTCCCCAGGCTCAATTGCACCTGCAGGGTTTCGCCACGGCCCAGAAAATTATTGGTGGAGTAGTTCAATCCTACGAATGCGCCTTCCAGCCCGCTGACGCCGCCGTTCAAGCCAATGCTGTTCTTGCCTTTCTCGTGCACCTTCAGCGTCAGGTCAACCAGTCCATTTTTTTCGTCCAGCTTCTTGTCGGTAACGTTGGGATCGTCGGGCTTGAGCTGATCGAAATAAGACAACTGGTTCAGCCGCATCAGGCTTAATTCCCAGAGGCGCGAGTTGTAGACGCCCCCTTCCTCAAGCGCCAATTCGCGGCGAATAACCTTGTCGCGCGTCGTCGTATTGCCCTGGAACTCGATGCGTCGCACGGAAAAGGACTTGCCTTCGTCCACGTCGATCTCGAGAAAAGCCAGTTTCTTGTCGTCGTCAAACGTTGTGTTAGGAATGGGCGTGAAGTTGATATAGCCGTATTCGCCGTAGGCCTTGCGCAGATTGTCCAGGCCCTTGGAGATTTTCTCGCGGCTGAAAATGTCCCCTTCCTTCAGCGGAAACAGCGATCGCAGCGCCGCCACGTTGCTGATCGCTTTGTTGTTCTTGAAAGTAATCTTGCCCAGCCGGTACTGGTCGCCTTCTTCGATCGGCATCGTGATGTCGACCGCCTTGCCGGGCCCGGCCTGTAGCAGCGGAATGTGTCCGCCCTGGTGTCCGGTATCGTGAATCTCCGTCTTCGGATCGTTTACCACCGCCTTGAAATAGCCGCGGTTCTGGTATTCCGCGCGCACCCGCTCCGTGTCTTCTTCCAGCTTGGTGGCGTCGTAGGTCTTGGCAAAAATGTCTTCCAGGAAAATCGAGTGCGGAATCCCGACCGGCTTCAGGTTCTTCATGGCGGCGCGCAGAATCCGGCTCTTAATTGCCTTGTTGCCCACGAACTTGATCTTGCCGACCTTGACCTTCGGCCCTTCCTTGACCACAAACGTGATGCCCACCGCGGCGGGTGGAATCTGCCGCACTTCGGTTCGAATCGTGGCGAACTGATGTCCGTGCTCGGAGAGCAGACCCTTGATCGAAACTTCCGCCTTCTTGATGCGGGTGGGATCGTACTGGCTCTCCACGACCAGCCCGACTTTGTCCTGCTTGAAGCGGTCGAGAATGTCGCTGTCCGAGACCGAACCATGGCCGACGTAGGTAATTTCGCGGATCGTCGGCTTTTCTTTCACCTGGACAATGATCCGCCAGCCCTTCGGAGTCTGTTCGCGCAGAAACTTGATATCCTCGAAGTAGCCCGTATTCCACAGCGAGTTGAAATCGCGTTCCAGCGCGGCGGGGTCGTAAATGTCTCCCGGCTCGGTGAAAATTCGGGCCCGAATCGTCTCGGCCGGGATGCGCCGGTTGCCGCTGACGTTGATTTCGGAAATGACGTCGCTCTGTGCCCACGCCAGGCTTCCACATCCCAGCAACAGCACTGCCAGAAAGACGCCAAGAAGATGCCAGCGACACCCAACTATCAGCCAAGCCCGTTGAAATGAAGGAGATGGCGATGACACGGGCCCGCAAGCGCGGACACGCTCGGCACAACAAGGTTATCCGGATGAAAGCGAAAAGGAATCGCTACGACCTCAAGCCTCTGGGATGTAAGAAAACTGCCATTATACGGTAGAGCAACGGAAAGCGTCCAAACCGCAACTCTTTGTGATTCAAATCTTTCCGCTCAGTACCTGCGAGCCTAATCCCGTATCGGCAAGACCGGCGGTTCCTTCACGAGGATGGCTTGGATAACTCTACCTCAACCAAGACGGAATAAAACGTAGCCGAGTTGCCCATGTCGGTAAGTTTTTCTGAAGTAAGGACGTTGATGCTTGGAACAGGGCGTTATCCTGGCCCAATTCAGCCTCGCCGTAAACCAAACCGGGCTGAACTTTGCTCTGAATTTCACCATCCACCCGCGCTTGCAGAAGAATGTCTCCCCGGTGGATTGAATACACGGACCGGATCGCCATCGGCGATGCCACGCGGTCGGGCATCGGCCGCACATATCTCCAGCAGTCCGGGTTTTTCGATCCCTCGCACGAAAACATGTTTCAAAACGGCGAATTCAGGAAATTATCGAGCTTCCGCGCCAGCAATTCGAGCGGAAACCCATCTTCTCGCCATGCCGCGACTCGCTGGCGGGTTGAAGTCCGCCACCGGATCCAGCCCTTGAGCTTTCAAATCCTCTCGTAAAGTTCGCCTTCCCAGAAGGCGTCGAAACCACCGCGAGCAAAAGGAAGAAACGGACCGAGTACCACAATTCTCGCGCGTCTTTTGCGCGACAAGTGGGGATTCCTTAGCTGTGACCTCAAAATTCAGTCTCCCCCATGCTCCCGCTCCAGCCGCTCCGATCAATCCCCCGCAACCACGGATTCTCGAATCCAGGCCGCATCGATCATCTGATCCACGCTTTCATGAAAGCATTCCTCCTCAAACCCCATCCGCACGGCCAAGCCCGGAAAACTTCCACGTTCGAACGGCACTCGCCCAGCGGTTCGATGGCCCCCTCGATAGCTGCAAGTAATAGTGCCCGTAAGCGCCCTGCAAATCTCGGTGCTCAAAGAACGTGGTCGCCGGCAGAACGATATCAGCATAGTCCGCAGTATCGGTAAAGAACTGCTCATGCACCACCGTGAACAGGTCCGGACGCCGCAGACCGCGAATGACCTGGTTGTGATTCGGGCAAACCGCCGCCGGATTCGAGTTGTACACAAACAGCGCCTTGACCGGCGGATCGCTCAGGGTATTGAGCACGCGTCCCAGTTCGACCATATTGACGGTCCGCGCCGGCCGTCCCAGCGCTTCGTCCATCAGGTCCGGCGTTTCAGGCCCTCGCGTTCAACCCAAAAGCCCCGCTGGTCGAAAGCTGCAGTCCGCCGCCAACTTCCTTCCATCCGACCGGTAATGCACGGCAGCATGGTGATGGCGCGTGTCGCCGTGCCGCCGCTCTCGGACCGCTGCACCCCGTAGTTCAGCCGAATCACCGCCGGTCTTAGTGGCATACTCCCGCGCCAGCCGCGATGTCGTCGGCAGCAATTCCCGTCCACTTCTCCACGCGCTCCGGCGGATATCCTGACCTTCTCGCGCAGCTCCTCGAATCCCAGCGTGTAGACCGGCAAGGTAGTCGGCGTCGTGCAGCTCCTCGTCGATGATGACATGCATCATGCCCAGCGCCAGCGCCGCGTCGGTGCCGGGATTGATCGGCAGATACCAGTCGGCGCACGCCGCCGTCCGCGTGCGGTAAGGATCAATCACCACCAGCTTCGCGCCTTTGCGGCGCGCCTCCGCGATGAACGGCCACAGATGCACGTTGTTGCCGTGAATATTCGACGCCCACGCAATGATGTACTTGGAGTGCGTGAACTGCTCCGGCTCGGTCCCCAGCTTTATGCCGTAAACCGACTTCAGTCCCGCTTCTCCGGCCGCCGAACAGATCGTGCGGTCCAGTTGCGAAGCGCCCAGCCGATGAAAGAATCGCCGGTCCATGGAGGCGCCATTGAGCGCGCCCAGCGTTCCGCCGTAGGAGTAAGGCAGAATGGCCTCGCTGCCCAACTCCGCCGCAACGCTCCGAAAGCGAGAGGCAATCTCATCCAGAGCCTCGTCCCAGGAAATTCGCCGCCAGGTCTGTGGATCTCAGCCTGTCTGATTCAGCCTGTGTGGATTCTGCCTGCGTGGGGAGGCCGCCCCCGGCTGTCCATGCGGAGCGAAGCTCCGCTGCCCAGCCACCGGCCCCTTCGCCGCACCCGCCGCATCGGATACAGCACCCGGTCCGGCGAGTACACCCGATCCAGATACTTCGCCACCTTGGCGCACAAAAATCCGCGCGTCACCGGATGCGCCGGATCACCCTGAATCCTCGTGGCCCGCCCGTCTTCGACCGTGATCAAAACGCCGCAAGCATCAGGACAATCGTGCGGACAGGCGGCATGGACAACCTTCTTCATCGCTCGATTATAAGGTGCGTCCGGCTGCAGGCGGTAAGTTCCGCATCATCTCGAATAAGTTAGCCCGACAAAGAAAAAGCGGGCGGCCTCGGCCGCCCGCCCGGGGAACACCAGACTAGCTATTGCGCCGTGGCTCCGCGACGAATCCCGCATACATCACAGGATCCCCGCTCACCGAGTCTTTCAGCACCAAGCCGCGCGTCACCAGGGGAATCGCCGTGGTCGTGGTCTGCAGCTCGGTGAGCCCGTTCAGGTTCTGGAAGTAGGAAGGTTGCACGTGTTGACCGTCACCGGCCCACCCACGGATAGCCACCAGCCCGGTGTTGGACAGCTGGAAGCTGCCCGCATTGCCGCTGGTCACCGTCACGCTGGCCGGCACGAACATGCCGTACACGCCCTGGAGCCGCAACGAGATCATCTCGGCGTGAATATGCCGCTGCTATAGCTGCCGCCGATGAAGATTCGCTGCCCCACCACAGCATTGATGTGTTGAACAGTGTGTTCGTCACCGGACCATTGAAGAAGCAGATGGCGTAGTTGCCGAGACCGCTGACATCCACCGTCTGGATGTATCTACGTCGCTCACCAGGTCCGCGCCGGTTTCGCCCACCCACATCGTGACGTTCTGCACCTGCCCCGAGCCGGTTTCTAGCGCCAGAATGCGGCCCGAGATGAAAGACTGCGCCGTGGTGATGAATTCCACGCCGCTGGCCAGCAGGCTGCCGTCCGTCTGGACCGCCTTGGACGCCACGATGGCCGGAGTCGCCAGATTGTTGATGTTCAAGCCGCTGTTGAACTTGGTGCTGTCGTTCACATCAACCGTGAACTGGTGCCCGTACGGCCCCTGCAGGAGGAACGAATTACCCGCCACATTCACCGAAACCATGCCGCCCATGAGATCGGTGATCTGCCCTTCGGGATCGCTCCTTACTCGCCTCGATATAGATGACCGGATTCATGGCGCCGGTAATCTGTCCGTTGCCGTCAACCGCGAGCGACTGCCGGATGTCGAATTCCATTCGCATTCCAGCCAGACCGTTGGCTCCCACCACCATCGGCGGGGGAAAGTTCACGGTGATGTGTATGGGCTCTGGTTGTGGGGGAACGTCCCGTTCAGCGTGCTCAGTGGGAAGGGTTCAGAGTGATGTAGTCGATGACCGGGCTAGACAGCACGATGGTCGCGCTGCTGTAGGTGTTGGCCGGAACGGAACTAAACGCCAGCGGCGAACGCAAGCCCACCAAACGGGCGAAATCGACCGTAGTTGGAGTCGAAATCAGGGGCGGTGGTGTTGCCTTGCCGTTCAGCATAACCGAATTCAGAGTGACGTTGAAGCCCACGACCGAGGGGAGCGGAGCATCCTCTCCCGTCACGAACACGGCTGTCTGCGGATTCGAACCCTGCGAAGAGGAATTCGACCCGCAACCAATACCCATCAGGCAAGCGCGAACAGGAAGGCGAAAGCCAAAAACTTTTTCATGGCAAACTCCGTGCGAAAAGTTTTTGGGTGTGAAGCGTGGTCCGGGGGGAGCCGCGATTTGCTTCACAGGGATGCAAACACGCCCCAGCGGAGAATGTCGCGTAACCTGAAGAGGTTACCTGGGATGGATTTCGGAGTCAGTCACGCTATCTGATTGAATACGATGGTTTGGAAGGTTGCGCGAGGCCGCAGGAAAACTGGGGCATGGACTTCGGTGCGGGGGAAAGCCCTTTCGGCGCGGATTTGCGCGGGTCAACGCGGGAAAGAAAAATTAAAAGAGTCTAAGCGCCCAGCAATGAGTCCGCACGGTATTTCCTGCAATCATTGCTTTATCCGCGTGAATCCGTGTAGATCCGTGGCGAAAGAGTCGTTACTTCAGTTCCAGCACTTCCTTCTCTTTGGCCTTGCCCATGTCTTCCATCTTCTTGATCTCGTCGTCGGTGAGCTTCTGGATCTCGTCGAGCGAGCGCTTTTCGTCGTCCTCGGTGATCTTCTTGTCCTTGAGCGCCTTCTTGATGGCGTCGTTGCCGTCGCGGCGGATGTTGCGGACGGCGGTGCGATGGTCCTCCAGCACTTTGTGCAGGTGCTTGACCATGTCCTGGCGGCGCTCTTCGGTCAGCGGCGGCACCGGCACGCGGATGAGCTTGCCGTCGTTCATCGGATTCAGGCCGATGTCGGCGGAGCGGATCGCCTTCTCGATGGCCCCCAGTGCGATGGGATCGAAGGGCTGCACGGTGATCAGCTGCGGCTCGGGCGCGTGCACCTGCGCCATCTGGTTCAGCGGCATCTGCGAGCCGTAGTAATCCACGTTCACGGCGTCGAGCATGTGCACCGAGGCCCGCCCGGTGCGGACGGCTGCCATCGCCTTGCGAAAGTCTTCCACTGCCTTGTCCATCCGCGTCTTGAGCTGCGGAAAGTTTCTTTGAGTCCGGCGATGCTCGCCATTGTCGCTTGAGCCATAAGGTCAGCTCCGTATGTTACAGAATCAAAACGCGGAATTATAAACCCAACTTCCTTTCGCCGCGGATTCACGCGGATTAACGCGGATCAAGAAGCAAACGATTAGAGTCATGGACTCGGTTGAACGGTGGGGTGCGAGCATTCCAGCCAGTATTTTGCTCTATCCGCGTGCATCCGCGTAAATCCGCGGCGAAAAAGGTTTACGCGCTCACCAGCGACCCGATCTTCTCGCCGATCACGACGCGGCGAATGTTGCCGGGCTGGTTCAGGTTGAAAACGATGATCGGCAGGTTGTTGTCCTTGCACAGGCTGATGGCGGTGGAGTCCATCACTTTCAGCCCCTGCTTCAGGACGTCCATGTAGGAGATGTGGTCGAATTTCTTGGCGTCTTTGACCAGCATCGGGATCGGCGTCGTAGATGCCGTCCACCTTCGTGGCTTTCAGGATGGCGTCGGCCTTGATCTCCATGGCGCGCAGCGACGCGGCGGTGTCGGTGGAGAAGTAAGGGTTGCCGGTGCCGCCGGCAAAAATCACGATGCGGCCCTTTTCCAGGTGGCGGATGGCGCGGCGGCGGATGAACGGCTCGGCCACCTGGTTCATCTCGATGGCGGTCTGCACGCGGGTGTAAACACCCTGCTTCTCCAGCGCGTCCTGCAGCGCCAGCGCGTTGATCACGGTGGCCAGCATGCCCATGTGGTCGGCGGAGACGCGGTCCATGTCGCGGGCCTGCTCGGCGACGCCGCGGAAAAAATTTCCGCCGCCCACCACGATGGCGATCTGGACGCCCAGCGAGTGGACGTCCGCCAGTTCGGCGGCGATCTCGTGGATGCGGGTAGTGTCCACGCCGAAGCCCTGGTCGGCGGCCAGAGCCTCACCGGAGAGCTTGAGCAGAACGCGTTTGAAAGCGGGGTCGAGGCATGATAGTCTAAAGTTTCCGCTACTAGTGGCGTCATCCGTAGCCCGCTGTCTCCGCGGGCGAGTTCGCGTGGAGACGTACTTCGCACGCGCGATCCTTGCTCCGCCTGAAAGCGGCGACGCTCAGGCTGACGTAGCTGCCTCGCGATTCATGCACAAAAAAGGCGCCCATGGGCGCCCGAATTACTCGGCTTTCGGCTCCGTAGGCTTCGTCACGGCGATGGTCTCGCCTGCGTCGCCGACCTTGAAGCGGGCGAAACGCCGGACCGCGATGTTCTCGCCCAGCTTGCCGATCTTGGTGGCGATCAGCTGCGAGATCGCGATGGTCTGGTCCTTGATGAAGGGCTGGTCGAGAGGCAGACCTCCTCGTAGAACTTGGCCATCTTGCCCTTGACGATCTTCTCCGCGATGTTCGGCGGCTTGCCGGTGGCCTTGGCCTGCGCGAGGTAAATTTCCTTCTCGCGCGCAAAGTCCGCCGGCGTCACGTCTTCCTTGCGGACGTACTTCGGATCGCTGGCCGCGATGTGCATGGCGATATCGTGCACCAGCTCCTTGAAGTCGTCGGTGCGGGCGACGAAATCGCTCTCGCAATTCACTTCGACCAGCACGCCGATCTTGCCGCCGGCGTGAATGTACTGCGCCACCGAGCCTTCGGTGGTCACGCGCGTGGCCTTCTTGGCCGCCACCGAGACGCCTTTCTTGCGCAGGATGACGACCGCCTGCTCCAGATCGCCCTTGGCTTCGGTGAGCGCCTGCTTGCAGTCCATCATCGGAGCGCCGGTCTTCTCCCGGAGCTCCTTCACTTGTGTGGCAGAAATGTTCACAGTAGTTGTACCCATGATAAAGCTCCCTCGTTCCTATTAGATGCAGCTCATAAACTTTGACCCGCGCCATAGACGACCCGCGCGGGTCAGAATTCGCAAAAGCCGGTTTTTGTCGTGCGACGGCGACTCGGAACGACGGACTCGTAAAACGTCTGGCTCTCAACCTTCGGCACTTCCGCCTCTTCCGCCGCCACCGGCTTCTTGTGCGTTCCCGGGCCCAGGACTTCTTCCATGCTGATGTCTTCGGCGCCTTCGACCGCGGCAGCTGCTGCGCCGTGATCCTCGGCGCAGCGGCCTCCGCCGCCTGCGCCGCTTCCGGCGCGGCCTGCATCTCGGCGACCTGCTTGTCGGTCATCAGCTGCGCGCCCTCGGCCACCGATTCAGAAATCTTCGAGGCAAACAGGCGGATCGCGCGCAGCGCATCGTCGTTGCCGGGGATCACGTAATCCACTTCGCTGGGATCGCAGTTGGTATCGACCACGGCGACCACCGGAATGCCCAGCTTGCGCGCCTCGCGCACCGCGATCTGCTCCTTGTTCGAGTCGATGACGAAAATCGCGTCGGGCAACCGGCTCATGTTCTTGATGCCGGCCAGGTTGGCCTGCAGGTGCTTGCGCTCGCGTTCCAGCTTGATGACTTCTTTCTTGGGCAGCAGCTCGTAGCGGCCGTCCATGGCCATCTCGTCGAGTTCCTTCAGCCGCTTCACCGATTTCTGCACCGTGACCCAGTTGGTGAGCAGTCCGCCCAGCCAGCGCTGGTTGATGTAGAACATGCCGCAGCGCTGCGCTTCTTCGGCGATGGCGTCCTGGGCCTGCCGCTTGGTGCCGACGAACAGCATGAGCTTGCCGTCGCGCCAGGTCCTGCACGAACTTCCTCGCGTCCTTGAACATCTTCAGCGTTTTCTGCAGGTCGATGATGTAGATCCCGTTGCGCTCGCCGAAGATGAATTCCTTCATCTTGGGGTTCCAGCGCTTGGTCTGGTGCCCGAAGTGGACGCCCGCTTCGAGCAACTCCTTCATGGTGATGTTCGCCAAAATACCTCCTCTTTGGTTTGCATCCGAAGCTTAGTCAGTTCAGTACCGAGTACCTTCAGCAAAAACTGCTGGCAACTGACCTTGCAATTCAACTTCTTCCGGATTGCCATTCCCGCCCCGCACGCGAGGCACGGGAAGAATTGAACACCTAAAACCACCTCGTAGAGACGTAGCTCTCAGCTGAAAACAAAATCCTAACCAAAAACAAAACCATAACCAAAACAAAACTATGTCTCTTCTCGACCACCCAGCCAGCATGCTTCTCCGCCGGCAAGAGACGTTGCAAGCAACGTCTCCACGAAACCTATCTCTTCGAGAACTGGAAGCGCTTGCGCGCGCCCTTCTGCCCGTATTTCTTTCGCTCTTTGCCACGCGAATCGCGGCTGACCATGCCCTCGGATTTCAGCTTTTTGCGCAGTTCGGCGTTGAACACCATGAGCGCGCGGGCAATGCCGAGCTTCACCGCGTCAGCCTGACCACGCACACCGCCACCCAAAACGGTCGCGATGACGTTAAACGTGGCCGCTGTCTCCGATGAAGCCAGCGGAGCTTTCGCCGCCGACCGCTGCGCCGGAGTCACGAAATACTCTTCAAACGCGCGCCCGTTGACCTTGAACTCGCCGCTGCCCGGACGCAAATAAACCCGGGCAATCGCCGTCTTCCGGCGTCCCGTTCCGTAGTATTGAACTAGCTCTGCCATTTAGCTTCTAGCTCCAAATTTCATTCATTCCTAGAGACGTAGCTTGCTACGTCTCTTCTCCACGAACCCGCCGTAATCAGACCCTGCAGAGCCAACGCTAGTCTCTACGAAACGGCTACCTTGCGCGGCTTGTGCTCGCGCACTTCCAGCTTCAAATCCTGCGGCTTCTGCGCCTGGTGCGGATGCTTACCGCCTTTGTACACATTCAACTTCGAAAGCATGTGCGCCGCCAGCTTGTTCTTCGGCAGCATACGCTTCACCGCGGCTTCAATGATCGCTTCCGGCTTGCGCACCATCCGCTTCTTGTACTCTTCGGTCCGCAGCCCGCCGGGATATCCCGTGTAATGCTGATACTCCTTCGGCTCCGCCTTGAAGCCGGTCGTGCGAATCTTCTCCGCGTTGATCACGATCACGTGATCGCCAGTATCGAGAAACGGCGTGTACTGCGGATTCTCTTTGCCCATGAGGATGCGCGCCACCTGCGAAGCCAGGCGCCCGAGCGTCTGCCCGTCCGCATCCACGACGTACCACTTGCGCACAATTTCCCCTTCTTTAGGGAAATAGGTTGACATCGGAACTCTCCCAGATTGAAAAATCTGCGAAAGAAGACCGCTCGTTGATTCCCTAGCGAGGACGCCAAGCCATCAGGCGGGCAACCACACGACTACCAAAGTCTTTACGATAGCGTAATCTACGGAGAATTGTCAACGCTATGTTACTACCAGGACGCTGCCGGTAACGGATAATGCCCGACTTCCCGGAATGAAACTCTAGAGCCCGAACCGGTAGCGGCGGCATCCTCATCCCATGTGGAGACAGCCGCCTCGGCTGGCCCCGACTGGGCGCAGCGCGGCGCCCGCAATCTCGCATGCTTGATCAATGATCGCAGCAGGATGATCGAAGAGAAACGATCGAACTGCCGAAGCTCCTACTCGTACGCCAGCGCGTCAATCGGATCCTTCTGCGCCGCCTTGTACGCTGGGTATAACGCTCCTATGGTCGCGCCCACAATGGCCACGAGCGTGGCCCGAATCATCCAGTCGGTGCTGTTCTCAATCTGGATCAGGGGCCAGTGGTGCACAATCGCCACGCGCGCCAGCATGCTCACCGCGATCCCAACCAGAATCCCGGTCACGGCCAGCAGCACCGTCTCCCGCAGCACCACGTTCACGATGTACCACTTCGACGCGCCCATCGATTTCAAAATTCCAATTTCCCGCGTACGCTCCATCACCGCCGTATACATCGACTGGAAGATCACCAGAAAGCCAATCACCAGGCTCACTCCAATCACCACGGCAATAAACGGCCGAAACCCGGGCAGATTGCTGGGCGTCATCATGCTCAAATATTCCTGCATCGAGCGTACCGTGTACTGCTCCATCCCGGGCTGTTTCTTCACCGCATCGACCACCGCATCGGCATTGGCGGGATCATCCAGTTTCATATAAAACACCGAGGCTTTGTCCTTCGCCCCGATCATGTCCTGCATCGTCGACATGGGAACGAACTTGCGCGCGCCCCGCCCGTTCTCCACAATTCCGCAAATGTGAAACGCGTGATTGAGGATTTCCATCGTGTCGCCGACTTTGACCTGTTTTTGCCGCGCAATAAAATCATCCACCAGCACGTCGTCTGGACCCCGAAAGGGCCCGCCCTTGAGATAAGTAAACGGTCCGCCCAGCGCTTCGAAGGTGGCGATGTCGATCCCGTCGATCACTTCCACTCCACCTCCGGTGGCGATCTGCCAGACGACCGGGCTCACGACCTTCACGTGCGGCATGCCCCGCAGCACATCGCCGACCTTCACCGAGACCGGCGCCCCACTGAGTCCCTGAAAAAAAGAAGCTCCCGGCGGCTGCACAATCACGTCGAAGCCGATCCCCGCATTCCGGTGCTTGTTGTCGTTCATGATCCCGTAGCACAGCCCGACGATCAGCAGGATCAGCGTGACTTCGAGCGCAATGGCCACAATACTGATCAGCGACCGGATCGGCCGATGCACCAGGTTGGCAACCACCATCTTGTTCATCATGATCGAATCAATCTTACAGCCTTGGCAGATACGAAAGGTTCGGTGGGTGCCCCATTTCTCGCGCGTTCTTGGCGCGAGAAAGCCTGCCCTGGGCAGGCCGAAGGGTGGGGATTTTGACTCTTGCAACGGGCCGCTCTACCGGCTGCTGGCGTCCCGCGCAATCGGCGCCGCCAGACTCGACTGCGGACGGTCTAAATGAACTACATCTGCCCCCGCCGGCTGTTCCAGCGTGAACTGATCGTCGGTCAGCGGCTTGTTGATATCCACCTTCAGCATGTTCAGCGTGATGGAGTATTCCTCTTGCGGCCGGTAAATCTCAAGGCGCGAAGGGAAGCTGGTCCCATCGTAGTCTTTGTACTCGGCATACTTTGCGTCCGTCGCTACTTTGCCGTCTTCATCGTAGATGTACTGCCGATGCGGCTTCAGATCGGTGCGCCCGAAAATAATCTTGCGCGACAATCCCCAACCCTTGTCGTACTTCCTGATGACCGTCAGTTCGTAGTCGTCCTGCAGAACGCGGTGCCCTTTTTCGTCATGCAGAATCTCGTAGCCGTTCTCCAGCACCGCGATTTCGGATTCAGGGTCGACCCGCCGGATCAGCAGCGCTTCATAAATATTCTGCGGCCGGATGTTCTCCATGGGCTGGTCGGTGTTGGGCGTCGCCACGTCGTTCTTTCCAACCACAAAGCGGTTCTTGGGAGGAATCCACAACTTAAAGTCCCTGCCGTCGCTGACCATGTCGAATGCCGTGGTGCGCACGATGGGCATCAGCCCGATCATATGCAGCGAATCCGGCTTGCGAGCCAGAACGTACCCACGGATTTCTTTGTAGTCGGTGACGTGCCCCTTTTTCATGCCACCCGCCGAGCTGTCGATATCGACGGTCGCCTTCAGCGAGTGAATGGCCTCGGCCTGCTGGTTAATGGAGTCGATCAGCCCCTGCTGCGAGGAATCCTTGAGCGGAGCTTTCGAGTATTGGTCTTCGACCGGACGGGTGCGCAGCACGCAAGCAGTCGTGGACAGCACAGCCAGGAACAAGGGTACCGCCCAAAGGCGCGAGCTACGTCTCATGAAGATACTTAAGATTCCCTCAGTCACATTTGAGTATACCGCGCCGGAAAGGGTTCAAAAGCTGGGCGTGGACACTTTCCAAAGTGTTACATGCTGGGCATGGACCCGCGGACGCCCTCGTCCGCTGACCGCAAGCGAAGCCGGTACCCGGGCGCGAACCTCCCATGGAGCCCCGGACGCCTCGTCCGGGGGCCCGCGATGGCGTGCAAGGGTCGCCAGCCATTACTATCGTCAGCTCACGCCGGGCTGATTCATCATCTAAACTGTGATCGTTCGTAGGGATTATTGTGCGTAAGATTATCTGGCTCCTTCTCGTCGCAGTCGCCGCCGGCGCAGGCTGGTTCGCTTGGGCCGTCCTGACGCCTGTCGAAGTGACCGGCCAGACGTTCGTGATGCTTCGCCCCGGCTTCTCCACACACCGCATCGCCACCGAACTCAAAAACGCCGGCCTGATTCGCAGCGAAGAGGCGTTTATACTCTGGCACTACGTTCACCGATCAAAGTCTCTGAAGGCCGGCGAATATCTTTTCGACAAGCCCGCGAACATCATCGATATTCAGAAGCGCCTGCGCCGCGGCGACATTTATTTCCACACCGTGGTCGTGCCCGAGGGCTACACCATGTTCGACATTGCCCGCGCCGTCGAAGCCGCGGGCCTCGGTTCCGCCGACGATTTCCTGAAGGTCGCGAAAAACGACACCGCTCTCATCGCCGACATCGCTCCCGGCGCGCGCTCTCTTGAGGGATATCTCTTCCCCGACACGTACGACTTCACCCGCATGATGACCATGCACGACATGGCCGCCGCCATGGTGAAACAGTTCCGCCAGGTCGCGCACCAGATCGGACTCATCCTCCAGCTGCAACCGCCCCCGTCAGCAAGTCCGAGACCGATGAACGGCAGAATGCCCGCGTCCGACTTCGACCCTCACGACGCACCACAACGGGTGATCACCGTAGATGACGATCGAGCACACCGTCATCATGGCATCGATCGTCGAGAAAGAAACATCCGTCGCCGAGGAGCGCCCGCTGGTCGCCAGCGTCTACTACAACCGTCTGGATAAAAGAATCGCGCTCGACGCCGACCCCAGCATCATCTACGCCGAACTTCTGGCCGGAACGTATCAAGGCGCGCTGCACCACGCCGACATGTCATTCAGTTCGCCCTACAACACATATCGCAACGCCGGCCTGCCCCCCGGCCCCATCGGCAATCCCGGACGCAGCGCCCTCGAAGCCGCCATGCACCCCGCCCAGAGCGACTACTACTATTTCGTCGCCGACGCCCAGGGCCACCACCGCTTCGCCCGCACCATCGAAGAACATAATAAGAATGTAGTGGCGTATCGAAAAGCCATGCGAGGTTCAGGCGTTAGGCGTTAGGCGTCGGCGAATAAGATTTATCAGGAATCAGGCGGATGCCCCCACACTTGTCCCGCCGTTCTTTGGCGGGACAGGGTGGGGATTTTGACTCTCGTAGACCGTAAGCAGTCGTCGCCCCGGGTGCCCCATTTCTCGCGCGTTCTTTGCGCGAGAAGTGGGGGTTTTCGACAGGGGTGGCGGTTGTGACTTTCCTTAGACCGCAGCCTGAGCGGAACCGAGTCGTCCGCCGCCGCTTATAATCCCCCCGTGACCCCCGATCCAAAAATCACCGGCCGCGTCCTCGGCCTCGACGTTGGCGCGCGCAGGATCGGCATCGCCGTTTCCGACCCGCTCGGGATCACCGCCCAAGGCCTCGAAACCCTCCACCGCCAGAACAAGCGCCACGACTTCGACCACTTAAAGAAGGTCATCCGCGACTACGAAGTAAAGGAGATCGTGGTCGGCCTCCCCCTCCGCATGAGCGGCGCCGAAGGAACGCAATCGGAAAAGATGCGAGCCTTCGCCGAAGCCCTCCGCAACAAATTCCGCCTCCCAGTTCACTTATGGGACGAGCGCCTGACCTCCGCCGAAGCCAACCGCTTCCTCCGCGAAACCGACCTCTCCATCGAGAAACGGGGCAAAGCCGTCGATCGCATGGCCGCAGTCCTCATCCTTCAAGGATGGATGGAGCAGCGCTCCGCAGTCGCCTCCGGCTTCCGCTCTTCCGGACGAATAACCCCATGAACCATTTGAAATCAGCGACTTACCCCAGGGCCACCATCCAGGCTCCGTCCTACCCGCCGTCCTTGCTTTCGGCCCTCCCGAGGCGTAGCATTAAACCTAGAACGGTCGCAGCTTCTCCCCGCAACTCCTTTCCTGGGTGCCCAGAATGAGTACTGATTTGAATTTCCACATCGGCGATAAGGTCGTCTATCCCAATCACGGGGTCGGTGTGATTGAGCAGATCGGCAGCCGGACGGTGGGTGCGTCGGTCGAGCGATTTTACCTTTTGCACATCAAAGCCAGCAGCCTGAAGGTAATGGTGCCCTGCCAGAATGCGGGCAACGTCGGCATGCGGCGCGTCGTCCGCAACGGTGAGGTTCAGAAAGTGCTGGATTTTCTTTCGCTTACCGAAAACGGCGGAAACGGCGACTGGAAAGACCGCTTCAAAGAAAATTCCGAGCGCATGCGCACCGGCTCCCTGCTGGAAGTAGCTGTGGTTCTGAAGAGCCTGATCGCCCTGCACCAGGCCAAGCCGCTCTCGTTCCGCGAAAAGAAGATGCTGGAGCGCGCCCGCTATTTGCTCGTCAGCGAACTGGCCATGGCCCGCAACTGCGAAGAATCCAAGGTCGAGGAGTTGCTAACCATCGCTTTGGCCAAGATCAAGCTGCGCTTCCCCGAAGCCTCCGAATTCCAGGCGTAAGCGCCTCCCGTTCACTTCCAACTTTGTCCAACCAATCTCGATGGAGTCATCCCGAACGCAGCCGTTCTTCAGGCGGAGTGAGGGATCTCGCGTAAGCCACCATACTGCCACGAGCCAAGCTCGCCGATTTCCTCCTCCGCCCCTCCAGCGCCGCCACGCGAACAGGTCTATAATCGATAAATCGGACAGTCTTCTGGCCAGTACGTCTCTGCTCAAGGCCCGGACTGCACACGGGGGTCCCTCTGACGACGCGCGACGAATCCAGTTTTTCCTACGCTATCATCCGGCATAACGTTCGCACCTACGAATCCGGTGGTGTGGTCCAGGTCATCCGCGGCAAGGGCAACGCCGAGATCACGGTGAAGCAATACGAAGACAGCCAGAGTTCCGAGGACCGCCACGCCGGCTGGCGTTATTTTCCCGAGAAAACCGAGATCAAGCCCGGCACCAGCCCGGTCGAAGCCACGCACCGCCGCCAGGCCGAACTGGAAACCCGCGAACGCAAGGCGCAGGAAGACATAGACGCGGCCGCTCCCGTCCCCAAGCCACACTAGGGTTTTTCAATCCTGGAATCTCTGAGAACGCTCGGGGAACACTCGGCAGGGCCTGGAGTGCAGGTTGCTGAAGGCCTTACAGAGTTATAATTCCACAAGTCCGCAGTGCCCTTCGGCAGGCTAGGCGTTAAATCCATGAGCATGACTGATCAAATCAAGCGCAAATTGCAGGACGAAATTGATGCGCTCGAACACGAACTGATCCACGAACTTCCCAAAGAAATCAAGAAAGCCGCAGCCCTCGGCGACCTCAGCGAAAACGCCGAGTACCACATGGCCAAGCAGCGCCAGGAGTTCGTAAAGGCGCGCGTGCGCCAGATCGGCAAACGCCTCGCCGACCTCTCCATGGTCAACGTCGACAACATTCCCCGCGACCGCGTCGGCCTCGGATCGACGGTCAAGATTTTCGACAACACCAAGAATGAAGAAATGGAATACAAGCTGGTAACCAGCGAAGAATCGGACGTAGCCGCCGGAAAAATCTCCACCACGTCGCCCATCGGCCGCGCGCTGCTGAATAAAAAAGTCGGCGACGAAGTCATCGTCGTCAGCCCCAACGGCAAGCGCGAACTGGAAATCCTGAAGCTCAGCACCATCCACGACGAACTCACCGCCGACATTTCCAAAGACAATCCCAAGGAGGCCGGCGCGTAGCATGCTAGTTTGCCGGCAAATAAATCAGGGGCGTCATCCTGAGCGCAGCCGCCCTTCAGGCGGAGCGAAGGATCTCGCGCGGACCGCCCCCGGGTGCCCCATTTCTCGCGCGCTTTTTGCGCGAGAAGTGGGGACTTTCGTGCGGACTATACCTGAGACTCCCGAGGCCCTCCCATGACCATCTCCTGGACCAGCGCCTTCGGCCGCGCCTGCGGCGTCCTACTCGATACCATCGTCCGCTGGCTGGCGCTTTCCCGCATCAATCCCAACGTGCTCACCTTTATGGGATTGCTGGTCAACACCTGGGCCGCCATCCTGTTCGGCTCGGCCAACGCCGATAACCAGAAGCGCATGTTCTTCTACGCCGGCCTGGTCATCATCTTCTCCGGCTTCTTCGATTTGGTCGACGGACAAGTCGCCCGCGCCACCAACCGCGTCACCCGCTTCGGAGGCTTCTTCGACTCCGTCGTCGACCGCTACAGTGACGCCAGCCAGTTTCTCGGCCTGCTCGTCTTCTACGCCCGCGGAGGCCGCTTCTTCTGGGTCGTCCTCGCCGCCTTCGTCATGATCAGCGCCATCATGGTCAGCTACACCCGCGCCCGCGCCGAATCCCTGATCGGTTCCTGCCGCGTTGGATTCATGGAACGCCCCGAACGCCTCGTGCTGGTAATCCTCGGAGCCCTCTTCAATCGCATGGCCCCGGTGCTCTGGGTTATCGCCGTCCTCAGCACCATCACCGTAATCCACCGCATGCGCTACACCTGGACCCGAACCCAGGACCCCCCAGTATCCGTAACTCCCCACCAAGCCGCATAGATGTTTATGTGGGGCGGACACTCCTGTCCGCCAAAAGCCCGGGAAGGGCACGAGTATGGGAAGGGCACGACTTCAGTCGTGCCAAAACCGTCCCCCAAGAATTGTCATCCTGAGCGAAGGAGTTGCTTCACAAAGTGAAGCAACTCCGCAGTCGAAGGACCCCGTGTCCGCCGGGAGCCAGCAAGGGCCTGGCAGGGAGTTCTCACGAGATCGTGGTAGGAACGCCTCAACGGGTCTGTCCTCACAACCAGCAGACACGGGATCCTTCGACTCCGCAGTTGCTTCGCCTTCGCGAACCAACCGCTCCGCTCAGGATGACAGACTGAGAGAGCAACAAGAACGCGAGGCCGCCTACCGCAAGTTCATCTTTGAGCTCTACCACGCCACGCCCGTCAACGGCCACGTCTGGCGGCACGGCGTGAAAGCCGGACGCATGGTCCACGTCGGCGCCGTGGACGCGCCCGTAACCCGCGCCGACGTAAACGCCATCGCCGCCGAAGTCTGGAAAGCCGCCGGCAAAGGCGCCAACTCCCCGGAAAAACCCGCCGTCGATGTCCTCGGCTGGGAGTTCGCCCTCGAACTCAACGAAACCTTTCCAATTTCATCATCCCGCTCGACGACGTCCCCGCCGAAGTGCGCAGCGCCATCAAACACTGGAGCCAGATGGTCGACTACTGGGCCGTCGACTGGGACTACAAAGACGACACCTTCCACAATCAATGGCAGTCCTACCGCACCCGCAAGAACCCGAAACTGGAGCTGTCAGTAAAGCGCGAGTACGCCGGGCCAGGCGAGTACACAGTAGTCGTGAAAGTGATCGACATTTTGGGAAACGACACAACAAAAACCCTGACAGTTGAGCTGAAATGACCCCAAAACCTGTCATCCTGAGCGTAGTGGTTGCCTCGCAAGGCGAGGCAGCCACGGAGTCGAAGGACCCCTTACCCGCGTGCACGAAGATGAGCGCGTCGGGGAGTTCTCACAACACTCAGCGAGCAATTGGTTGGAGTCGCAATGAACGACCACGAATATTTCCTCTACATCGTCTGCAGCCGCTCCGGCACGCTCTACATCGGTATGACCAACTGCGTCTACCGCCGCGCGCTTGAACACAAACGCGGCGAGATCGAAGGATTCGCCAGCATGTATCACTGCGATCGTCTGGTGTACTACGAAAGCTTCGATGACGTTCACAAGGCCATCGGACGCGAGAAACAACTGAAAGGCTGGAGGAGATCAAAGAAGATTGCGCTGATCGAATCGAAGAACCCGCGCTGGGCCGACCTGGCCGAAACATGGGGAGCGCAAATGGCCTTCGCGGGAGAATCGATCAAGAACCGATAAAAAGCCCTGTCATCCTGAGCGGAGTGAGTGGCGCGCGAAAGCGCGGCACTCACGGAGCCGAAGGACCCCGATGCTGCACGCACCAAGATAAAAGCAAAAGGAAGTTCTCACGATGTAGCGAGCGCAGTGAGAACTCCCTGAAACACCCCGGATGACTCCGAATGCCGCGGGGTCCTTCGACTCCGTAAGTGCTCCGCTTCGCGCAGCTCTTACTCCGCTCAGGATGACAGACGGTTGCGTGGTGAAACCCAAGCGTTAGCGCTGCAGGCTCAACCCATCGCCTCGGAGTGTTAGAATCTGCCCCCGAGAGGCATAAGTGTGGCTCCTCCTCATATAAGTCCTCCGGAAATTCGCATCCTAACTCTGTCGAACGAGGTTACCCCATTCGTTTCTCAGGTACGACAGAATGCTGACCTAGAGAAGGACGCACTAGGATTCCTGCCAGCGGGTGTCTATGACGACGCAGCGAAGAGGGACAACCTACTCGTTGCAGTTTGCGGCGAGAAGTTTGCCGGTCATCTCCTCTTTGGAGGACGATTCCCTCACGCCAGAATTTTTCAACTATTCGTGGCTCCTGATTTCCGGGGCTCCGGCATCGGCGGGCGACTGGTTGGAAGGCTCATCGAAGTTATGGAAGGGTACAGCTTCTTGAGTATCTCGGCAAGAGTTGCCGCTGATCTCGACGCAAATGAGTTTTGGAACCGCATGGGCTTCGCCATTGCGGGCATTAAACCAGGTGGTCCAACCCGCAACAGGGTGATCAACCTCCGAGTTAAGCAACTGGATAGGAAAGAATTTGATTCATACTTTTCGAACGCAACCATGGCCTGGGCAATTTTCCTTGAGGATATATGTGAACTCCCTACCGCTGTTACTCTGGCCACGCTGCGCCGACACTCCGAACTGTTCCACCCCCCCCAGTTCTTCAAGCGACTCGAGGACGGTAGCGTAGCGCTCGATCTGCTTTTAGGTACGATGCGGTTCCCAACTCCGGAGACGACTCATTTCCAGCCTTCGCCTACCCCGGATTTTGTGTCAATTCTCCCACTCGTTTCGCCGGTTTAACCGCACATCGCCAAGCCGCACCTCCCACCGCACCTCAGTCGCGCTGCTCCCGCCGTTTTCCACCGTTCCTTGAGTTTTTCCACAGCGAACCATGTGACGTCCAACCTTGCCTTCGATCCCGATTTTGTTTGATCATGAGCACGGCACACGGAGCGTGCGTCCGCCGATTTTGACGCGGCTAAGTTATTTGAAATCTAGATTTTGGCATCCAAGTCCTTTAGGCTTCGGATTTTGCGCGGAATTTCGCGCTAACTCGATGATTCCAAAGATTCGGGGGGGAGGGGGGATACCCCAAAACTTTCAAGACATCGCACCGACCCCCACCGAAACGGACAGAATCGAAAACAAAAAAGCGGGGGCAGGCTGCCGCCTGCCCCCATGAGGAAAAGAAAACACAGCTTACTGGTTTGCGGCCTGCAACTTTTGTCCAGTCGGACGCGGAGCTGGCGTCGTGGCTGGCTTGTTCTTGAGCTGACGATACATTTCGTCCTGCGTCAGCTGGGGCTGGCCATATGCTTCCGGATTGAGATAATGACCAACTTCTTTTCCGGTCTTCGGCACCTCCACTACCAGCGGATGCGCCTTGGCATAGCCATCGTGCCGCACGCCGGTGACTTGCCATGAGACTTTCATCCCCGGAGCGCCGCCTGCGATGCTGAACGCGTGGTTGGCGATCTCGGTGGCGACGTAGAGTCCCGGAGCCGCGCCGCCGATGGCCGTCAGTTGGTAACGGAAGTCTTCGTTCACGGCCTCGAACCAGTCGGGCAATTTCACCGTCACTTTGCCCGTGCTGTCCAGGACCGCGTTTCCGGTGTAGATGTTCATCATTTCCGAGGACTCGACCGAGTCGTGAACCAGGTACTTGTTCGTCGGATCCAAGGGATGATCGATTCTGAAGTTCTTAGCCCCAGCCGTGAGCGTGCCCTTCATAGTGATATTGCCCGAGAAATCCATGTCTATCACCGGACTAGCGCTGGAACTCGTCTGCCAATACATGTGGTCGATACTGTCGTTATAGTAAATGCCCCACGTCGGGAACGCCGGGCTGTGCGCCCAGATCATGCGGTTGCCGTAGGTGCAGCAATGCACCGAGTTGACGAGAAGAGAAGGCTGGGTGTCTCCGCTCACGTCGTCGTCGGCAAAGTACTGAGTGCCATACCACGTGTTGTTGTAGTCGACGAACCCGAAGTATCCCGCAGTGTAGCCCTCGAGATACAGCGCATTTACGTTCGACAAACTCGAACCGCTGCCGCTGAAAGTTCCGCCGGTCACGGTTCCCGACACGCCCAGGTTGCCGGTGATACTTTGACTGGCCGAGAAGCTATTGCTGGCCGCCAGTCGCGGCACAACCGAGGTATCGATGGAAAGCGTGCCGCTGCCGGTGATGGGTCCTCCAGTCAGTCCGGTTCCGCTGCCTACGCTGGTAACGGTCCCGATGCCGGTCCCGGGAAAGGTTTGTCCTGAGGCAAAGGTGATTCTGCCATCGTTAGCGATTTTCAGCCCGGTTTCCGCCGGAACGGCCGTGCCTTGTCCGAACAGGATATTCAACGATCCCGAAGCGTTCGACGTGTCGTTGTTGACCGCTTCCGCCTTCATTTGAAAGGTCTGGGTCACGGCCGTGCTGGTGCCACTGTTGAACGCCGAAGCGCTGAAATTGATGGGTTGCGAGTTTTTGCCGGCAGCCGCGGTGGCGTTGCCCGTAACCGGCATAATCATGGTGCCGCGCACTGTGGATGAGCCGTGAACGTCGAGTGTGGTGGCGGGAGCAGCAGTGTTGATGCCAATTTTGGCGGTGGGTGACGCCCCGGTCTGGAACACGGCCGAATTACCAATCGTGGCCGCTCCGGTGAAGTCGGGCAGATAACCAGCCGTTCCCGTGCCGGTGATGGCGGCGTCGGGTGTGACGGCAGCTGAACTCGTCCCGGCGGCCGCAGCGGCGCTCACCGTGCCGCTGGCTGGCGCAGCCAGAAGGAATGCCGAAGGCGGCAGTCCGCCCAGGGTCTCGGCGTCACCGGACTTCAAAGCATAGGGCACCGCAACCAGGAGCACGCGCGGTTGCTCATTCTGTCCCTGGATCTGCACTCCCAACCAGCGGGCTTCGCCGGAGACGAATACGTCGGCGGGCAATCCCCGGCTGGTGGTGGAACCGAGCGTAACGTTGTAATGGCCGTCCTTACCCGGCTGCACATTCTGCGTTTCCAACCATAGCGGCGATCCGCCCTGCGCTTCCTTATATAGAAGGAAAGTCACGCCCGTGATTCCAGTCAGCGGCTTGCCGTTCAAGTCGGAGAGCGTGCCACTGTAGTTGACCACTTTCGGCACGGCGCTGTTCGCGGCCGCGGCTGCCTGCTCCTGAGCTACCGTGGGCAAGATGCAACCCACGAGCATCAACATCACACACACGTAAATTCTGAGACGAACCATAATCCCTCCCGGAAATCGTTGAAATCTGACCGCACGCTTCCCGTGCTCAGAAGCTGGGACAAAGAAACGGGTTCTTCGGATGTCGAATGCGCCGGAATCTTGCTGACCGCTAACTTTGCCCCAGACGGTCTGAAACACGCTGCGGCATCTTGCGGCTCTTCCCTGCGGCAAGCAATGGCGAGTGCCTGAAGCTGTCTTAATTTGCATGAAACGTCTAGTTGGCTGAAAACACTATCTTTGTCGTCGGAAATGACGGAATCGTTGTAAAATGTCGGCCACATTTGGGGTGGGCTCTCGTGGGATCGCAACCAGTCAGAACGCCGGAACCTATCAGATTCGGGGACGACCTCGAACTGGACATGCGCACCTACGAACTGCGGCGCGCCGGACGCCGGCTGAAACTGGAGCGCATTCCTCTGGAGCTACTGCACCTTTTGATCGAGCAGAGGGGGCAGATCGTAACCCGGGACCAGATTGTGGAGCGGGTCTGGGGCAAGGACGTCTTCCTCGATACCGATAACAGCATCAACGCCGCCATCCGGAAGATCCGTCAGATTCTGAAAGACGACCCCGAGCGTCCGTCATACGTCCAAACCGTCAAGGGCCGCGGATACCGGTTCATCGCGCCGGTGCAGCCGATCGCTTTTGTCGCACCCTTACAGGTAGTCGCCCGGAAGGCTCCTCCTGAAGAGGACGTAGTCAGCACCGCTGTCGCCGACGATCAATCCTCTCCGGCGCTACCCCAAACCTGGCGACCGCCGACGGCGACTTTCGTGGTTGGGGCTATCATCCTTCTAGCGGTCGGCCTGGGCGCATATCTTCAGTGGTTCCGACCGGTCGCGCGCACTCAGGCCTCAGCCGGGAGATTGATGTTGGCGGTTCTTCCCTTCGAAAACCTCACCGGCGATGCCAGCCAGGAGTACTTCAGCGACGGATTAACGGAAGAAATGATCACCCAGCTGGGCAGTCTCGATCCTCGGCACCTGGGAGTCATCGGGCGCACTTCGGCGATGCACTACAAGAACTCGCAGGAGAAGCTGGACGAGATCGGCCGCGAATTGGGCGTGACCTATGTATTGGAGGGAAGCGTCCGGCGCGATTCCGGAAAAGTGCGGATCACTGCCCAGCTCATTCAAGCGAACGACCAGACGCATGTCTGGGCCCGCGAATACGACCGCCGACTCGACGATCTGCTGGCCCTGCAGAGCGAAATCACCCGCGAGATTTCCGATGAAATCCAGGTCGCTCTCGGGGACCGCAAGCTGGCCCAACCGCTTCAGCTGCCCCTGCCTCCTCGTACCTACGAGGCCTACGATCTCTACCTCAAAGGGCAGTATTTCTGGAACAAGCGGACGGTCGACGGATTTCAGCGGGCGATCGCATACTTTCAGCAGGCCGTTGCCAAGGATCCCACCTATGCCCGCGCCTATGCCGGGCTGGCCGGTTCTTACGCCCTGATCGGCGGCTACAGCGACCGTCCACAAACCGAGTTCGAGCCGAAGGCTCGCGCCGCCGCGCTGCGGGCCGTCGAACTCGACGACAGCCTTCCCGAAGCTCACACGGCGCTGGCGCTGGTGGTGCAAAACTATGACTGGGACTGGAAAACGGCAGAGAAAGAATTCCTGCGCGCCATCGAACTGAACCCGAATTACGCCACCGCCCATCACTGGTATGCCGAGCATCTGGCCTACCGCGGACGCTTCGACGAGGCCCTGCGCGAGAGCGAGCGCGCACGCGAGCTTGATCCGCTCTCGCTCATCATTGCCACGGACAACGGCGCCATCTTCTATTTTTCACGCCAGTACGACAAAGCCATTGAACAGTTTCGGACGGTCCGCGACATGGAACCGAACTTCCCGCGATCCAGCATCATCAACTACGCCTACGCCCAGAAAGGAATGTTCGCCGCGATCCTGTCTGACATTGAAGAGTCGAGGCGATCAGCCTGCGATACTCCGTTCGTTTGCTCGGAATTGGCTTACGTTTACGGACGCATGGGGCAGCAGGAACAGGCTCGCAACGCGCTGTCGAGATTGCAGCAGCTCCACCGGCGACAGCCCCTCGACCCGGTCGTCTTCGTGATCGCCTCCGTCGGCATGGGCGATAACGAATCAGCCATGGTCTGGCTGCAGAAAGCACTGGCGCAGCGTTCCAATGTAATGACCACACTCAAGGTTGATCCCCTCTACGACCCGCTGCGCTCCGATCCACGCTTTCAAAAACTTCTCAGCCGCGTAGGGTTGGCTGAGTAGAGTTCACCGGACTGATCTCGGCGTCACCGCACAGTGCTAGACTATCCCGTCGCATCCTGATTTCTGGCGCACTTTGATCGACGATGTTTCTGGGGATAACTCTTGCCGACTGATCCGGTTCTGGTGGTTCATGGCGGGGCGTGGGCCATGCCTGACGACATGGTTGAGGGGCACCTCCGTGGCGTGAACAACGCGCTGGCTGCGGGATGGCGCGTCCTCGAGCGCGGGGGCGCAGCGCTCGACGCCGTCGAGGAAGCTGTCGTCATCATGGAAGACGACGAGACCTTTGACGCCGGCCGCGGCAGCTTTCTCAACCGCGACGGCAAGGTGCAACTCGACGCTCTCATCATGGACGGAGCCACGCTCCGCGCCGGCGGCGTGGGATGCGTCGAGCGCCTGCGCAATCCTGTGAGGGCGGCGCGAAAGATTCTCAGCGAGAGCCCGCACGTCTACTTCGTCGCCGAAGGCGCGGAGCGCTTCGCCGCCGAGCACGGCATCGCGCTGTGCAAGAACGAAGATCTGATCATCCCGCGCGAAGTCGAGCGCCTGAAGAAATATCAGGCCGAGTACCAGGCGAAAATTCCCCACTTCTGGCGCAAAAGGCGCGCCAGAAATGGGGCACCCAGCGCCGGGAAGCGATCTATTCGCTCCCCCCGATGACGACGCGACCATTTCCCACGACACGGTCGGCGCAGTCGCGCTTGACCGCGAGGGCAACATCGCCGCCGCGACCTCGACGGGCGGCACGCTGAACAAGGCTCCCGGACGCCTGGGCGATTCGTCGCTGATCGGCTGCGGCTGCTACGCCGACAATCTGAGCGCCGCCGCCTCGACCACCGGATGGGGCGAGGCCATCATGAAACTCGTCCTCGCCAAGTGGACGGTCGACCGCATTCAGGCCGGCAATCTCCCCGAATGGTCCGCGCAGGAAGCCATGAACTATTTGCAGCAGCGCGTGAACGGACACGGCGGCATCATCGTCCTCAATCCCGAAGGCCACTTCGGCATCGCCCACAATACTCCGCGCATGGCCTGGGCGTACCGAACGGTTAAGAGGCAAGACGCGGGCGTGGAACGCAACGCCTGATCGACATGCTCCACAGACCCCATAAGCTCACCGAGCGCTAGTAACGGCGCCAGTCACGGTAACGGTCGGTTCCGTTTCGGCGGCGGGGCGCACGAAGATAAAATCCAGCAGGCTATCGGTGGCGCGCAGATTGGAGTTGTTGCCGATCTCGACTGCCGAGACGTGGGAAGTTCCCTGCGCCAGCGGCAGAGGAGAAGTGGTGCTGATCAGCTGGCCAAACTCGTCGAGCACCGAGGGCTGCTGCGTCTGCTGCGTTTCGTCGACGACCGTGCGCAGCCGGTAACGCTGGCCATAGTTGAATGCAGTCAGCACGGGGACGAATTTGTTGTTGGAGACAATTCCCGAATCGGCGGTCGGATCGGCGGCGTGGGTAGAGGGCAGTTCCCAGTTGACCAGATTCGAAAGCGTTCCCGAAGACTCGCCTTGCAGGATGACGGAAAACTGGCTTCCCGTGGGCGTTGGATTGGAAAGGAAGCGAAATTCCAGGGAGTATCGCGTCGCGCTCAGAGTCAGCGGGTGCGAGGCTAATCCAGGCGCAAGTTGACTGAGCACATGAATCGAACTGGTGGGACCTGTGGCGGGTGGCGCCACAGTCAACGTCAGCGCTTTGATGTCCGGTTCGCGCAGATTGTGGGAGTCGGCGTAGTACACCACGTATACCTCGCCGTTGGGCAGCAAGATTGGCCACGAGTAGCCACCATCGATCTGCTGGCCGGTATAAGTGTCGAGGACCGCACCATAGCCGAACGTTTGCCCGCCGTCGTAGGAAACGTAAGCCACCAATTGGCGTGGGCAGGCGATTGTGTTCGAGGGCTGAACTCCCGGAATGGCGGTATTGGCTCGTCCCATAAGAATCAGCGCCGGTCCGGCCTGGATCAACTGGGGCGCCTGCAGCACGCCAATCTGTGAAGTGTAGGAAATCAGTGGGCCCCAGGTCATTCCCAAGTCGGAGGAGTAACGTCCGAAAGTGTCCAGATTATCGTCGGTACGCATCATGGCGAAGAGCGTATTGGGAGCGGTCTGCGCGAGCGCAGTTTCGTCGAGGCCGGGGTCGCCGGGCTGGCGAAGCTCGGAGAGTTTTGTCCAAGTGAGGCCGTCATCATCCGACGACCACACCGTCGGCGCATAGCCCGTGCCGCCGGCGTAGGGTCCGTAACCGGCGCCGTACATGGTCGCTCCGATATTCAGCAGAGGGTCCACCACCAGAGTGTCGGTAAGAGGATTGTCGAAGAACGTAAACGTGCCCCAAGTCAGACCGTTGTCGTTGGAACGGCCGTACGCGGCTCCGGTCTCGCCGTTTTGATTCAGCTTGCCGAAGGTGATCACCAAGTCGCCGAGCGGAGTGCGAGCCAGCCCCGGATCAGGCACGGAGGTGTCGGCAAGGACGACTTCAGGACTCCAGGTCGCCCCGCCATCGGAACTGCGCCGCAGAATAACCAAGGGGCTGTTCACATGATTGGGGCCTTTCTTGTACGAAAGCACGAAGTCACCGTTGGCAGCCTGGGCCAACCCAGGAAAAGCGTTGTACATGGAATCGCTTTCGATCACACTGCGATTGCCGATGGTGAGCGGGCCGTCGACCAGAGTATTGGTGACGCTCAGCTGGTTCGTCGCCTGCCAGCTCAACACGTCATTCACGTCGCTGAAAAATGGAAACACCGAGTAGCCATCGGACGAGAAGGCGCTGCATCCGGCGATGGAGCCTGCGGTCAACAGAAGTTTCCGGGACGCCTGCGGGGCTAAGGCTGGCAGCTTAATCCAGAGCAGCGCCTTGCCGGCCGCGGGATCGTAGGACTCGAGCCACTGCGCCATGGGCTGCTGCGTGGTAGCGTCCCAGACGGCCAGGTCAGATCCGTCCGCTAAGGGAATTGTGAAATCGAAATTCGTCTTATCCAAACTGATTGCGATCGGGTAGTCCTGCAGATTTTCTGGTCCGGAATTTTCGACGGTCACCGGTACCACTTCGGGCGCACCGGTTGGGTCGCACCCGAGCACAGAATGCCCGGTGGAAACACCACAGCCCGAGAGAGAAAACAACGAGAGCAGAATAAGGCCGCAGCCGGCGATGTCTCTTCGAATCTGCCCGCGGCAGGGATCAGACTTGTTGGGTCCGGTTGAGATCGTTTTCATCGCGAAGATGGAGTTGCAGTTTGGCTGCCAGCGATCCTCGACCTAGCGAACCGAGGGGCGCATTCAAAAGTAAGCCGCCCTCCGCTCAGGGTGTGGGCTTGGACTCGGCGACCGCAGGGTGGAAGGCGAACGTCAGAATCGCCTCCACCTGCACCGGAACTCCGCCGGTGCTGGCACTCTTGAACTGCCATTTCATGACCTGGTCACGCGCCACATCGCTCAGGCCGGGATTACTGGAATTCAGCTCATAGATCTCCCGCACATGGCCCTGGCGGTCGAGGCAAACATAGAGGCTGAGGGTTCCAGTGTCGCGTCCGCTGCGGACCGTGGGCCACGCGATATCCGGAGCATTGACGGCAAGACTGCGCAAGGTTGCCTCATCAGCCTTGATGCTTTGCAAAGGCGCGCTGGCCTGTTGGATGGCGAACAGACTGTCGTCGGGAGACTTTAATTCCGTCAATTCCTCGATGCTGGCTTGGACCACCGTTCCCGATTCGATGTTCTCGCTAATCGTGCGGGCCACGTGTTTGCCGGCAAAGTTCTTGTAATCCTTGTAAGTGGCCTCATAGCCGGGCATGGCGACGAAATCGATCAGCCCATCCTGGAAACAGAAACTGGAGAATACTTTGTTGCTGACCGGAGCAACGCCGGCCATAACTGTAAACCGCCGGCAAACTTTCGAGCCGCCAATCACGGGATTATCCCGCGAGCGAGTCAGGTCGACTCCGCGCAACGAAGTGCCGGGCTCGAAAATAGCCGCCACCAGCGTGCGCAGCCAGTTGGGATAATAGTCGCCCGTGAGTTGCTCGGCTGTCTTTCCACCGTTCACGATGAGAGTCTGAGAGAAGCTGGACGTCTTCACCGTGCGCCGCCACTTGTCGGGCGCAATCCAATCCTCTTCAATCTCGGCCTGGTAGCTCGTGTTCGACGGGTTCGTTACTTCCAGCACCTTGGCCTTCAGCACGAAAGGACGCGAACCGGGCGAGGTGATCTGGGATCGCTCGACAGCTTTCTTCGGCAGGTCCTCGAGGGCGTCGTCGGCAGCGGCCAGGGATGCGAATAGAAGCAGCGAAACCAGAATCAGAGTTGCGGCGCGGATATTGGGCATAGAGGAGTAGTGCCCGCGAGTGATAGAAAAGCAAAAGGGCTCTTCTGCGAGGTAGCTTCAGTCTAACTCAGATATCCACCACCGGGATATGGCGTCCGCGGAGGGGAGATTCGATCCAACTTACAGCCAGCCTTTTGTTCTCGCGATGTGCGCCGCCCGGTGGTCAGTCTGGCTGGCGGACCGATGCTAGCAATGGAATCCCGAGCGCCCCTCTATGTGTTTCCACAGTCACTGGGTCTCCAGGTTTGGCCTTGAGATACCACCGTTCGGAAACCATCACCTTTTCGTGAGTCCTGTTTGCTCGCCATGTTGTAACTTCGAAGTAGTAGTAAACGCTCCCGCGGTGGTGTGTGAGGATCATGCGTGTAACGACTTGGCGGTGCTGCTCGACGGGAGAATGATCGAGCGCACCGTTTAGAAACAGAACCGCAGGAACAAATAGGCAGCCGAACGCCAACCACGTAGTTAAGGGAAAGAAAGATCGGACGTTTTCCCCTCGCTTCGCTTTCCTCCACGCTATATTCGTCAAGGTATAACTAATCAGGCACGGGACCCCAGCCACCCACCAGATAAGCGTGTCATCAAGAGGCGGATAACTAATCACGACGGCGAAGAGCGCAATAAGACCCGCAAGAGGTCCGAGAAATAAAGCCCAATGAACCTTGACCGAATCTTGGCCAGACGCCGACGAATCGGCGATCAGCGCAGCGTCCCGATCAGGTCTTGTCTCGTCCATGCCATCTCTTATCTCACATCCAATGCGTCAGCGTGAGAAGCATGCTTCAGTTTCACAGCCAGCCTTTGGTTCGCGCGATTCTTGCCGCTTCCACGCGATTACTCGCGCCCAGTTTGCTCATCGCTTCGGAGAGATAATTTCGCACCGTGCCGTCGGAGAGACCTAACTCACTGGCGATGTCTCCGCTGGCCAGGCCTTCGCCGGCCAGGCGCAGCACCTGGCGTTCGCGGTCGGTGAGCGGGTCCATCTCGGCCCAGGCTTCGGTCGCAAGTTCGGGATGGATGACGCGCAGGCCCTGATGCACGCGGCGCACGGCGTCGGAGAGTTCCTCGGCGCGCATATCCTTCAGCAAATATCCTGAGGCTCCGGCTTCGAGTGCGCGCCGCAGGTATCCCGAGCGGGCGAACGTGGTGACGATGACGACGCGCGTCCCGGTCTTGCGGCGCTTCAATTCGGCGGCAACGTCGAGACCGCTCATGTGCGGCATTTCGATGTCGGTGATGAATACGTCGGGCTTGTGCGTGAGCACAGCTTCGAGCGCTTCTTTTCCGTTTCGCGCCTGGCCGACCACGGAGATGTCGCCTTCGATTTCGAGCAGCGCGGCGAGTGCACCCAGCACCATGCCCTGATCTTCCGCCAGCACTACACGGATGGTCTTGCGGGCTTCTTTTGGGCCTTCGCGCACACCGTCTCTGATAGGGGGATTCAATTCAGGGAGCCTTCAGTTTTCGCCAAAACCATTTTCAAGGGCAGAGTAATGGTGATGGTGGTGCCGGATTCGGTGTTGCGCTGCAGCGTGCCGCCGAGCATCTCGACGCGTTCGCGCATGCCGCGGAGTCCATTGCCTTCGCCATTGGAGATGCCCCGGCCGTCGTCCTGAATTTCGAGACGGCAATTGCCGTTCTGCTGCTCCAGCCGCATGCGGCAGGTGCGGGCCTGCGCGTGGCGCACCACGTTGGTGACCGCTTCACGCACCGCGAGTGAGAGAACGCTCTCCTGCATAGCCGGGATTTGCACCGTGGTTGCGGCGTCGCACTGCACGCTCAGTCCTGCCGTCTCCAGCGTAGCTTTGGCCTGCGCCAGTTCGGCGGCGAGCCCTTGCGAGCGGTACCCACGAATCGCGTCGCGCACGTCGGACAAGGCTTTCCGCGAAATCTCCTCGACCTCGCGGATTTCTTTTCCCGCGCGCTCGGGATCGCGATCGATTAGTTTGCCCGCGAGTTCGGATTTGAGCGTGATTACCGAGAGAGTGTGGCCGAGCACGTCATGCAGATCGCGCGCAATGCGTTCGCGCTCGGCGACCTTGGCTAGATTTTCGATTTCTTCGTTGGCCTTGCGCAGCTTGCGGTTCATGCGGTTGCGCTCGGCAAAGAAAGTATTTCCCGCGCCGATGATCATGGGAAAAAGCGCGGAGTAAAAAAGGGTCCATCCATTGATGTGCAGCAACAATCCTTCGATGGCGCCGATAGCTCCGATCGCGCCCAGGCCGAAGACTGCAGCGGCTTGGGTTTCGACGCAAAACGGAAGCATGGCGGCCGCGAAGATGAAGAATGTGCAGGCGCCAGAATTGATGGGCTGGAACAATATTCCGAGCAACTCCATGCCGACAATGTGGGCCCAACCGAGCGGGTTCTGTAACCAGAAGAGGCCGAAATAGATAACCAGAAATACCGCGGCGCCCAGGCCGTCGAGAAGCCACAGTTTCGCACTGGCGTGGCTCAGAACTGGATCGATGAAGAAGAAGCCAAGATAGACGACCCAGAGTAGAGGACTCCATCCGTGATCTTTATCTCTGAGTACGGCGCTCAACGGCTTCAACTTCCACCGGCTGCCGGTTCCGCAGTTGACCTCACGCTCTAAAGACATAAGCGGCATATCTCTATTGTGACCCCTCCAGTCAATTCCGGCCAATCAATTCCGGCGCTTTCCGAGTCTTGGCTTGGCGGAATACCACACGAACAGAGCCGCGGGAATCAGCACGGCCAGCCATTTTGCCCCGGCGAAGAGGGCGGCGAGTCCCAGAAGAATGAGGAGGAGGGTTGTGCCCAACGAAGTTTTTGAATTTGCGCTCATCGCGGTCCTCGGGGGCTGAAGCCCGAATCCTTTCTGTCGCTCTACGCGGCGCTGAAGCGCCGCTCTTCAACGGTTGTTCTAGCCGTACATCTTTTCCTGGTCGCGCTGGAAGCCGATGCGGGCCACGCCCAGGCAGATCATGGTAAAGGCCGCCAGCACTTCCCAGTGTGCGGCGTTCGATTCATGTTGCCCGCCACCCACGATGCCTAACGCCAGTTGCGACAAGTGATACGGCGGCAAGGCGAGCGCAATCTGGCGCACGATTTTCGGCAGGAACATAAACGGCACCCACAGACCGCTGCAGAACGACATGGGCAAATAAATCAGATTGATGGTCGCGGGGGCGGAGTTCGGTCCGGTGAAATATCCCACCGCCAGGCCCATAGCCGAGAAGGGCAGAGAGCCGGCGGCTAACGTTCCCAGCAGTTTAGCGAATTCGGCGAGAGGCATTCGCACTCCGCCGAACGCGATGCCCAGCGTGAACAGTGCGAGCACAATGATGGTGCTGAAAATCACGCTGGTGATTACTTTGGCCGCGAAATAGGCGAATGGCGGCATCGGGCTGGCACGCTTTACCTGCAGCCATCCCAGGCCGCGGTCCGAGGCAAGGCCCGCCGCGGTGCCGAACAGCGAGGCCCCCATCACGCCGAACGTGCCGTAGGTCGCAATCAAGTACTTGGGGACCGCGGTTCCACCGATGGCTTCATGCGAGTTCAGCACCAGCCCGAACAGAACGTAGAACATGATGGGGAAGCTGAGCACCGACGCCGTGTACATGCGCAGGCGCAGGTTCTTGAGAAATTCGTATTTCGCTTCCTTCAAGTAAATGGTCGCGGTGTGACCCGGGGAACGCGCGATTCGCGGATTATTGATTCGCGAATTGTTCAGGGCGACGGTTGCGGTGCTCATTAGGCTTCTCCTTACAAATTCTTGTTGACCAGTCGTGCTGCTTCAGTTGGAAGTGTTTCCGTTGCGCGTGCTTTCCTGTGTCAGCGCGATGAATGCTTCTTCCAGCCCCGCGCTGGTGACTTCAAGGCCGGAGAGTTGGGCGTCGTGCGCCAGCAATTCGCGGACCACCGGCTCGGCTTCGACGGCGTTGATCTCGATCGCCTCGCGATCTTCTTTTACTTCGGTTACTCCCGGAATCTGGCGCAGCGAGGCCAGGCTGAGACTGGTGATGCAGCGAATCCGCTTGCCGCTGGTTTTCGCCTTGATCTCCGACGGCGTTCCCTGGGCAATGATTTCGCCCTGATTGATAACGGCTACTCGGTCGGCGAGTGCGTCGGCCTCCTGCAGGTAGTGGGTCGTGAGCAGGACGGTTTTGCCGCGGTCGACCATGCGGCGAATTTCATCCCACAACATGCGGCGGGCTTCCACGTCGAGCCCGACCGTGGGCTCATCGAGAAAAAGCAGGTCGGGATCGCCGCAAATGGCCAGCGCGAACAGCACACGCTGCCGCTGGCCACCGGAGAGATCGCCGAACTTACGATCGCTGAGTTTCTCGAGCCCGGCGGCGGCCAGGACTTCCGCCAGCGGCATCGGCTTCTCGTAATAAGACGAAAACAGATCGATGTGCTCGCGCACGCGTAAGGTTTCCGGAACACGCCCGACCTGCAACATGGCGCCGGTGCGCCTACGGTTTTCAGGATTCGTCGGGTCGCCGCCAAACACACGCACGCGGCCCGCGTTGGGCTGCATCAATCCCAGGAGAAGCTTCACTGCCGTGGTCTTGCCGGCGCCGTTGGGGCCGAGCAGAGCTACGATCTCTCCCGCACGGACGCCGAAGTCGACGCCGCGCAACGCGCGGATGTTGCCATAATTCTTGTTCACGCCCTCGAGGCTGGCCACGATCGACTGCGAATCTGCGCCGGATGTACTCTGGAGCTGCACGCCTCGCTGCATGCTGGCTTGTGGCCTCTTAGGTTCGACGGTTGCGATCATTTCTCAATCCTCCGGAGCGATGGGCGCTGCTGGATAGAATCGCTTTCGTACTGACCACCCAGTGCTTGCATCATCGCGGAAGGCCGAAGGCGGCACCAGTGCCATCCATCACGCGGCGGGCGTGACAAATGTCATGCGTATTTGTCAGCCATCTCAAATGGTTGGTTTTTCAGGCTGCGGGCTGCGGGAACGAATAACGGCAGTACGAGTCGGATGTGGCGGGGCTTGTTACGAATTCCGAACAGTCACAGAAAATCCACAGTCGCGAGAGAGGTGCTGATTCCGCGCCGCCGATCGCCGCACTAGTTGGATTCGGCGCGTGGGACAAGGGGGAACGCGTGTTCGGATTTCGTAACAAGCGAGCCTCGCTCAACTTTTTGCACAATTCATGCACGCAATGCGGTCCCGGCTTTGATATGATTCCTCAACTTTCTCTCTGGGAGGGCCGGTATGCTGCCCGCTGGAAAAAGTCTTCGTACTCTGCGCGAGAAACTTGGCCTGACCATGCGCGACGTGGAAACCTCCAGCGCGCGCGTGGCCGACAAGTATCGCAACGAAGAATTTTCGATTCCACCGAGCCGTTTGTCCGACATCGAGACCAAGGGCATTCTGCCCAGCATTTACCGGCTCTACACACTGTCGGTGATCTACCGGCGCGACCTGCGCGAACTGATGTCCTGGTACGGCGTTGACCTCAATAATATGGCGGCCGACCTGGGCATGGTAGCCCCGCCAAAATCGCATGTTTCCGACGCTCTGGCGGGACTGTCGTCGGTGCAGGTTCCGGTGCGCATGGACCCCGGTTTTGACGAACGCCGCACCACCAACCTTGGCCGCATGGTCGAACAGTGGGGACTGGTGCCGTTTGCGTACCTGGCGCAATTCGCCAACAGCGATTTCACCTACGGTTACGTCGGCACCCAGGACTTCACCATGTATCCGATTCTGCCGCCCGGCAGTTTTATACAGGTGGACGAGGCGAAGAGCAAAGTAATGGAAGGCTCGTGGCGCTCGGAATATGAGCGGCCGATTTATTTTGTGGAAACGCGCGAGGGCCATACCTGCTGCTGGTGCAGTATGCGCCGCGAAGAGATTATTCTGCAACCGCATCCTCTGTCGCCCGTTCCGGTTCGCATCCTGAGGCACCCACAAGAAGCTGAGGTGCTCGGCCAGATCGTGGGAGTAGCTATGAAGTTGACCGAGTGGCACGCCCTCGATTCTTCTCCAGGCTCGAAAGCGCCACCAGCACTGAATTAAGATGGCTGGCCTCGGGCGAGTCTTTATTACTGTCCTTGCGCTCGCCCGGCAGCAAGTCATCGAACCCGGCGCGCATTCCCTCGACGTAAGTACGCGCCGGAACCCCGCTCTCCTGGCTCGATTCCCGCAGATCTTCTTCCAGCGACGCCAACGGCGTGCGCAGAACTCCGGCCACAATTTCCGCATGGGCCGTCTTTAAAGCGCGTTCGGAAGACTCCTGCCCGTGCACCGCCTGCATGCCCCAATGCTCGTAGCGCCCGGCCCGGCGTAAGGACGCCAAATAAGACAGTTTTCCCAGCAGCCCGGAGACCGCCGCCAGGGTGGTTTCTTTCACGTCTTGTAGTGCCGATTTCAGGGTCATCTTGTTACGAATTCCGAACGCTCAGAGGTCTGCAACCCCGGTTGCGCCCACGATTGCGCCCATGAAAGTATCACGGTCCAATTCGCAGTCACAAGGAGAAAACACCCGTGAAACGCATGCTACTCGTCCTAGGCGCAGCCGTACTTTTCCTCTCCACCGTGGTGGTTCCAACCGTAGTGCGGGCCGATGGATCCCCCACTAGCACCAATTGTGGCAACACATTGTGCAAGCCGTAACGAAAATTCGACTTTCTTACGAAAACGGAACAAGAATCACGATGACATTGCCGCCTGCAGCAAGTCGGGGTATAGTCATGAACCGGCATGCTGCAGGCGCACTCATTACTCTGGTATTACCTTTGGGTCGCGCCCAACATCCTTCTCCTTGTTCTTGGCTTCCTGATGTGGAAGCGAGGACTGCACCAGCGCCTGCCGACTTTCTTTGCTTTTGCTGGGCTCAGCGCATTCGGCCAGTTGTCGCTCCTGACAGCCGATACGGCGCCCTTCGTCTCGGCTGAGAATTTCTGGCGCATAGACTGGGGGACTTTGCTGATCGAAGGTCCCCTGAAATTCGCGCTGATCGGAGCGATATTTGCCAACGTTTTCGGTTCGTATGCGTCGGTGGCACGGCTCGGCAGGTTGCTGATTCGATTTGTCGGGGTAGCCCTCGTGCTGGCGGCGGCGTTTGCCGCTGCTTACACCCCAAAAGACGGCCGCTTCGGAATCGTTTCCGGAGTTCACACCCTCGAGCAAACCATCTACTTAATCGAGGCCGGACTGCTGGTTTTTATCTTCTTTTTTTTCTACTATTTTCGTCTTTCCTTAAACCGGCATCTCTTCGGAATCGCCTTGGGCTTGGGCCTCTCGGCCTGCGTGCACCTCGCGACTTGGGCGATTATCGCCAACGGCGGGTTGGCCAATTCGACTCGTTCTCGTCTTGATTTCGTGAACATGACGACCTACCACGTCTGCGTGTTGATCTGGTACTACTACTTGCTGGTGCCGGCGAAGCCGCGCACTACGGATCCGCCTTCCGGCCAACCCCCGGGAACACCATCTCTGGAAGATCTCGAAGCCTGGAACCAGGAGTTGGAGCGTCTCCTACACCAATGACTTTGGCCATCATTCTTGTTATCGCTGCCGCTCTCGCATTCATCTTCATTCTTACCGTCACAATTTCCCGCGCTTTGCAGGTTTCCCCCGGCGACAGCCTCGTGGGACAGATTCAACCCATCGATGTTGCCGCCTTTCGTAATCTCATTGACCCGGCGGAGGACACTTACCTCCGTCGCCGCTTGCCGGCGGCCGAGTTTCGCGCGGTGCGGCGCGAGCGCCTGCGGGCCATGGCGACTTACGTACGAACCGCGGGAAGAAATGCCGCCATTCTCGTGCGCATGGGGCAGATCGCACTGGCAGCGACTGCGACTGCCAGCGGCGCACCCACTGCGGAAGCCGCCCGCCGGTTGGTGGATGACGCTCTCCTGCTCCGCCGCAACGCCGCCTACGCGCTTTTCCGAATCTACGTGGCCCTGGCCTGGTCGAACTCGGGGTTGGCCGCCGCGCCAGTGCTGGAAAACTACGAGCGACTGAATGGCACCGCCATGCTACTGGGCAGGTTGCAAAACCCGGCTGCGCCCCTCCGCATTGCATCCACGTTGTAGTTGCATGCCAGGCCTTTGGCGAGAGCGCCCCGCAACATAACGCGGCCCGGACTTCGTCTGTCGTTCCACGGCGGGGTAACTCGGCGGCAACCCCTGTTGCATTCCTGACTTGTTTTCGAGGCCCGTTCTGTTATAAAAACCAGCGGGCGTTAAAGCAGTAACATCCACTTGTGTACTTCGGCAATCTGCCGCAGGAATCTGTCCGCCGTTTGCTCGCGTCCGCGAGTTCAAGGGAGAACCTTATGATCCCCATGTCTGTGATCCGCAGGTTGAGGTCTATCTCCGTCTGTCTCTTTTTCCTGCTAGTTGCCGCTGCCGGCTTTGGCCAGGGCGGCGCTGCCACGGGCGATCTGCACGTGACTGTGAAGGATCCCAAGGGGAACTTCCTCGCCAGCGCAACCGTCACCGTACGCGACGCGGCCAAAGGATTGGTGCGCACGGCGACCAGTGACGGACAGGGCGGCTACAGCGCGCGCCTGTTGCCTCCGGGTACGTACTCGGTGACGATTGACGCTACCGGCTTCAGCGGCGTCCTGAACACTGGAGTCGTGATCACCGTCGGCGGAACGGTCGAGCTTCCGGTCACGCTTGCCGTCGCCACCGGCAAGGAAGTCGTCGAAGTCAGTTCGCAGGCGGAATTGGTGGAAACCTCGCGCAGCTCCACCACCGACACGATTGGGCAGCGGCGCATCGACAATCTCCCCATCAACGGACGCAACTACATCAACTTCACGCTCACCGACTCGCAGGTCGTGCGCGACAACGCGCCCAACACCGGCGCCGCGCCAACGTCAGGATTGAACATGAGCGGCCAGCGCGCGCGGTCAAACTTGGTCAATGTGGACGGCGCCGACGCGACCGACAATTCCGTCAATGGCGTGCGTTCCACCGTATCGCAGGAAGCGGTGCAGGAATTTCAGATCATCACCAACAGCTACGCGGCAGAATACGGACGCGCGGCCGGCGGCGTCGTGAACATCATCACGCGTTCGGGATCGAACGCGTTTCACGGAGACGTGTACGGCTACCTGCGCAACCGCGATTTCCAGGCGGTGAATCCCTTCAGCACGGTTTCGAATCCGGCGTACACCAGAGTTCAGGCCGGCGTGGCGTTTGGCGGACCGATTAAGAAAGATAAAACGTACTACTACTTCGCCTACGAAGTGACCCGGCGGCACGAGACGGGATTCTCCAGTATTGGGCAGGGGAATTTTGGGTTGGTCCCATTCGACGCCTCACCCTTCTTTCCCGGAGCGCCGGCTGGATCGTTCATGATTCAGGCAACCGGCGGCCCGACTGGTCAGGCTGCATTCCTGCAGCAGTTCACCACCGCTCCGCCGCCGCCGCTGATTCCTTTCTTGGAGGGATACTCCGAACTCGTCGGAGCCTCGTCCGGAATGGCGGTGAACGGCGCATGGCCGTTGGCGATGGGAGGCATGCCCGGGTTTATTTCTTCTTGCTCGGCTCCTCCGTGTTTCGTGCCCACGTCGTATCAGACGCTCGCCTCTCAAGAGGGCAACTTCCCGGTTTTTGAAGGAACCAGCCTTTATTCGCTGCGTCTCGATCACAACCAGGGCGCCAACCATCGGCTAACGTTTCGAGTCAACGTCAGTCCCAGCACGGTCAACGGGATCGAAGTCAGCGGACAGGACCAGCCGTTCGGGCAGAACGCCTTTTCGCGCACTTCGCAACAAACTTACCGCGACGTCGCCGGGGTATTTCAAGATACCTGGACCATCGGCAACAACAAGGTCAACGAGCTCCGCTTTCAGTATGCCCGCCGCGGACTTTCTTACTTCTACAACACGCAGATTCCGGGAGGCTCGGACCCGGCGGTGAACATCCCGGGCTTCGCTTACTTTGGCCGCGAGCCTTACTCCTATATTCAGCGCGCCGAGCAACGCTACCAGTTCACCGACAACTTCTCCTGGTCGGTTGGCCGTCACAATATGAAGTTTGGCGGAGACTTCAACTATCTTCCGCTGACCGCGACCTTCACCGTGAACTACGGCGGCGTCTACGATTTCGGCGGGCTTTCGGCAGCCAACGTGCTTCCGAGCGCGGTCTTCAATTCCTTGCCCGGCTCGATTCAACAAACTCTTCCCGGCTTCTCCGGAGTCCAGGCATACGGCTTAGGCATCCCCGGAGATTTCATTCAGGGCATCGGCAGTCCCAGTGACTCCTTCAAGAACATCCCCATCGGAGCCTTCTGGCAGGATTCATGGCGGGTAAGCCCGAAGCTCACGCTGAACTACGGCATTCGCTATGACGTAGAGATTCCGCCCAGTTTCAAGGCGCCACAGGGACTGGCACTCTCGGCATACCACCTGCTCGGATTGCAGAAAGGGATTCAGACCGATAAGAACAATATCCAGCCCCGCCTTGGCCTTGCCTGGGATCCCAAAGGAGACGGCAAGACCGTGGTGCGGGCGTCGTACGGCATGTTCTATGACCACCCGCTGCTGGGCCTTTACTTTCTTGGCGACGCGTCCGACGGATCGTCCAGCGGGCAGCTGGCGTTCGCCGGCACATCGGCGTGCACGGGAGCTGGCCAGCCGGGCAACCTGAACGCCATCACCATCTTCCAAGGCCTCCCGATCAACGTTGCGAGTCCGGCCAATCCTTGCGCCGCCACCCTGAACCCGGCAACCGCGAGCGCGCTCGGATACGAGCCCAACCAGCAACAGTTTCAGGCTCTGAACTTCCCGCAATCGATCTTTCTCAACCAGAACTATCTGAACCCGTCCACGTTCCTGCCGCTGGGATTCCAGCCCTTCGGCTATCCGCAATCGAAGAACTTCGTTTATGCCTACTCGCAGCAGGCGAACCTGACGGTGGAACGCGACCTGGGCGGCGGCTTCGCGCTCAGCCTCGCTTACAACTTCAATGGCGGACGCCACCTGAACCGCCCCATTAACGCGAACACCATTCGCGGCGACTTGATGGTCGCGAACTTTGAGGCGGCAGTCGCAGACGCGACCATCCTCAACAATCCCGCGGTTCTTCCGGTTCCCGCCAGCCCGTTCACGGTCAGTGGATGCAGTGGCCCCCAAAACGGAAATTTCTACGGACCGTTCCCCTTCGTCGACGCCTCGCTGATGAACTTCTTCCGGCCGGGCGGCATGAATCCCTCGATCATCGGCGCGTATGCCTCCGTCCTGGATCCGCTCGGCTGCATTTCCCAGGCGGCGACAACGGTTGCCAGCTTGCCCGGCTTCAATAAGAATTGCGATCCCGCCACCTTCACCGGTTGCGTTCCGTTCGGCGACATGGACGCCAACTACTCCAACGGCAGTTCCATCTATCACGGATTCACCGCGAACCTGCGCAAACGCTTCGTCAACCACTACGAGTTTTTGGCGTCCTACACCTGGTCGCACGCCATCGACGATTCCACCGACCTGCAATCCACGCTCACGCCGCAGGACAGTTACTTCCCAAGCCTCGATCGCTCCACGTCTCTTTTCGATCAGCGGCAGCGCTTCGTGTTCAGCGGCGTCTATCAAAGCGGAAAGCTTTCCGGCAGCGGGTTCAGCAGCAAGGTCTTCAGCGATTGGACCTTCGCGCCGCTGATCGAGATTGCCTCCGGGCGTCCCTTCAACATCATCACCGGCAACGGGGACAACCTCCAGTTGTCGTCGCTCACCAGCCGGCCGAACACCACCGTCGATCCCGCCTGTGGCACGGTGTACAAATCCAAGTACTCGCCGACCGGAACGTTGCAGGAGCCATGCATCAATGGCTTCGTATTGTCCGGCACGGTCCCGACTCTTCAGCAGCTCGACGGAAATCTCGGCCGCAATGCAGGAATCACTCCCTGGAACGTCTTCAACGATCTGCGGGTTTCCAAGCGCATCTATTTCGGCGAGCGCTTCAACACGGATCTGATCGCCGACATGTTCAACATCGCCAACAAGATGAACGTGGCCGCGGTCAGTCCGCTCTGCAGCAGCACGTCCTGCAATGCAGGCCAGCCAACGGCGGCCTACGATCCGCGGCAATTCCAGTTCGCGGTGAAACTGAACTGGTAGGGGAAAGCAGGCGTCAGGCGTCAGGCGTCAGGCGTTAGGCCTCAGGCGGCAGGGCGTTCCTCGGACGCCGCAGCAAACCCATGGTTTGTCATCCTGAGGCCCGCGTTGTTGCGGGCCGAAGGACCTATGCAACTCGGTCGTCAAACATCAGATGTCTGGCGTCCCAGGTCCGAGGTCCGACGCCCAACGCCTGACGCCCGACCTCCCGGTGTTACACTTTTTCTTCATCCATCCTTGGCGCTTGCCGGAGTTCGTTCCCCAATGTCTGAAATGCAAAGTCCCACCCCGCGCACCCGCGTGGTCCGCGAGGCTGACCGTGCCGTTTATGATCGCGAAACTGTCTATCGAATTCTCGACGAAGGATTTCTCTGCCACGTGGGCTTCGCCGTCGACGGCCAGCCCTTCGTCATCCCGACTTCGTATGGCCGCAAGGATGGCAGCCTTTACATTCACGGTTCAGCCGCAAGCCGCATGCTGCGCAATCTCCAGAAAGACGGCGTACCGGTCTGCATTACCGTGACTCTTCTCGATGGACTGGTGTTGGCGCGGTCCGTTTTCAATCACTCCATGAATTACCGCTCCGTGGTGATTCTGGGCAAAGCCACGCTGGTGGACAATCCTGCCGAAAAGCTGGCGGCTCTTCGCGTCCTGTCGGAACACATTCTGCCCGGCCGCTGGGACGACTCGCGCGGACCAAACGAGCGCGAACTCAAAGCCACGTCCGTACTGCGCGTTCCGATTGAAGAGTTCTCGGCGAAAGTGCGCGTCGGCCCCCCGATCGACGATGAAGAGGACTACGCGTTTCCTACCTGGGTGGGGGTGGTGCCGCTGGAGATGGCGGCAGGGAAACCGATTGACGACGCGAGATTATTGCCAGGAAAAGAAGTGCCGGAGTATGTGCGAAATTACTCTCGGAGACGGTGATGGCCGATAGAGTGCACATGAAGTCCGGGGTCATGGACAAGAGAGGCCGGATCACCGTGCCGTGGGAAGTCCGCCAGCGGTTGGGACTCGCTGCGGGAGATCAGGTTGAGTTCGTCGTCGAAGGTGACCGCATCATCTTTCGCGCGGTGAACAACGAATTTGCAAAATGGATCGGCGTGGTCGGCAAGTTCCCCGGCGGCGAGAAGGGGATACTTGCTTGGATACGAGACATGCGCGACGAGTGAATCATGTGGGGACAGCCGCCATCGGCTGTCCGCCGGGCGCAGCCCGGCGCGGCACGCATCACCCGAAGACCGAAGACCTACGACCCAAGACCGCCCCCTCACGGCACCAAGAGCAGCTTGCCCACCATTTTCCGGGCTTCCATGTCGTGGTGCGCTTGCGCCGCTTCCGCCAGAGGATACGTTTTCGCGATCTGCAGCTTGAGCGTGCCTTCGGCGATCATGCCGAAGAGCGCGCTGGTGCGGGCCAGCAGTTCTTCGCGCGTGGCCGTGAAGTGGGCCAGCGTAGTGCGGGCCATGTAGAGCGATCCTTTTTCGGATAGCTTCGCGGGATCGACCGGCGGGACTGGGCCGCTCGACATGCCGTAGAGGACGAGCATCCCGCGCAGGCGCATGACGTTCAGATTCTTCTCGAAGGTCGCTTTGCCTACGCCGTCGTACACCACTTCCACGCCTTTGCCGCTGGTCAGGCGTTTTACTTCCGATTCGAAATCCTGGTGGGTAAAAACGATCACTTCATCCGCGCCAGCCTCGCGGGCGAGGCGAGCCTTTTCCTCGCTCGAAGCCGTGCCAATCACGCGCGCGCCCATGGCGTGGGCCAGTTGTACGAGCAGCAATCCCACGCCGCCCGCCGCAGCGTGCACCAGCGCGGTTTCGCCGGCTTTCAGTTTGTGCGCGTCATTGACTAGATAATGCGCGGTCAGGCCGTGCATCATGGACGCGGCCGCCTGCTGATCGGTCAGCGACGGCGGCACCGGCACCAGATGCTCTTCCTCGGCGGCAACGTATTCGGCGTATGACCCGAGCGTCCCGCTCCAAGCCACCCGGTCGCCGACTTTCACCGTCTTCGTTTGCGTGCCCACCGCCGTGACCACGCCCGCGCCTTCCTGGCCGGGGATGAAGGGCAACGGCGTGCGAAACCGTCCGTCGCGGAAATAGCCGTCAATCGAGTTCACTCCGGCAACGGAGACTCTGACCACTGCCTCCGTCGGCTTGGGCTGCGGGACGGGGACCTCGGTGAGTTCCATCACCTCGGGACCGCCGATATGCTGTACGCGAATGGCTTTCATGGTTGTTGAAATTCCGCACCTTTTGTCATCCTGAGGCCCGCGTCTTTTGCGGGCCGAAGGACCTATGCACTCCTCTGGCAGCACCGTTGGTGCCGACGAATCCATGGGTCCTTCGGCCCGCAAAAGACGCGGGCCTCAGGATGACAATCTGAATTGATTGCGCCTTGCCTCTACGGTATCAGCAGCAACTTCCCGGTTGTCTTTCTACCTTCGAGATCGCGGTGCGCCCGCTGCGCCTCAGCGAGCGGATATATATGCTCGATGCGCAGCTTGAGTTTGCCGGCGGCGATCATTCCAAACACCGCGCCGGATCGCGCCATCAAATCTTCGCGGGTCGCGACGTAGTGTCCACAGCGTGGGCCGGGTCACGTAAAGCGAGCCCTTGGTAGAAAGTTGAATCAGATCGAACGGAGGCACCGCTCCGCTCGATCCGCCAAACAGCGCCATCAGACCGCGCGGCCGCAGAATATTCAGCCCCTTCTCGAACGTGGTCTTGCCAACCGAGTCGTAGACCACATCCACGCCCTTGCCTCCGGTGAGGCGCTTGGTCTCGGTTTCAAAATCGGCGTGGGTGTACAGAATGATTTCGTCCGCGCCCGCTTCGCGCGCCAGATTGGCCTTCTCTTCGGTGGAGACGGTGGCGATCACGCGCGCGCCGATCTGGTGCGCCATCTGCACCAGCAACAGTCCCACGCCTCCGGCTGCGGCGTGCACCAGCGCGGTTTCGCCACGCTTCAGGGGATACGTGTCATGCGAAAGATAGTGCGCGGTCATGCCCTGCAGGATCGCAGCCGCAGCCTGCTGATCCGTGACTCCCGAAGGAATCGGCACCAACCGGTCGGCGGACACGGCGGCGTACTCCGCATACGATCCCATCAGTCCGCACCAGGCTACATGGTCGCCGGCTTTCACTGACTTCACGTCGGTTCCCACGGCGGTCACGACTCCCGCGCCTTCCTGGCCCAACACGACGGGGAGCGCCGCCTTGTAGCGGCCTTCGCGGAAATAGACATCGATAAAGTTCACGCCCGAAGCGGACAGCTTCACCACCGCTTCATTGGCTTTGGGCTGCGGAACCGGCAACTCCACCAGTTCCATGGCCTCGGGTCCACCGGGTTGTTTGACTTGAATGGCTTTCATGATGGGTTGGATTCCGGATCCTGCGCCGGGATTCGGCGGAGGACGATTTGCCTCGCTGCAAGACTTCCCGAACCTAAGACTCAACTGTTTGATGCAGGAGTGTCAAGATGAGTGGGTCAAGACTGAGCGGGTTAGGACTGTTCGCGCGCTCTTCGGCGCGCTTCCAGTTCGTGCGGGTCGAGGCCGGCCGCCGCCATTATGGCCTGGCCGAACTCTTCGGCGGAAATCTTAAATTCTTCCGCCGTCGCGGGCATGTCGTCTCTTTCTTCGTGGACGGGCGCTAGAAAACGGTAACCTCGCCCAACCACGGTCTGCACATATTGCGGCTGCGCGGAATCGTCTTCGAGCGCGATGCGTATTTTTCTGACTGCGGTATTGATTCCCTGTTCAACGTCCACGAAGACATCGGGCCCCCACAGCGTCTCGGCAATCCGCTCGCGGGTCACCAGCCGATGCGGGTTTTCGATCATGAACATCAGTAGTTGCAGAGGAAGGCCTTCCACTCGCAGAGGACGCCCGCTGCGGAGCAGCTGAAAGCGGCCAAAATCCAATTCGAAGTCGGCGAAGCGAACTCTTTTTTCAGGCATGAAGACCAGACATGGAGTCCCGCAGGCAAAGCAATTCTTGTCTGGGTCTCTGGCTCTGTCAAGCCTTGTCCAAGCGTCCTCAACTCTGCGCGCGGAGAGCGCGCCCTAACTTCTTTACATTCTTCATCGCGGTCCTTCCCAGTTTTGCTCCGTGAGAAGAAATTTAGCCGCGTGGACGCCGTGGAAGATTTCTTCAGATCAATTGATACCGCTTCAGACTGGCTCCATGGACGTTCTCTCCGGACCAATGCAAGATGACTTCACTTCCGCGCCAGACGGAAGGATTTCCTGGAGGAGCCTATGATCAAAAATCTGAAATATGCAAAATTGCTGAGCGCTGTGACACTGATACTGATCCCCGCTGCTCGCGGCCGCCCAACTCACCACCAACGAAAAAGTAATGACGCAGGTGCCATTCGAATTCATGATCGCCGGCAAGGCCTTCCCCGCCGGAAAGTGCGTCGTGCAAACGGCTAACGACAAGGGGAGCATCCTGAAAGTCAGCAACGGCGACGCCAACGTCACCTTGCTTTCCGTGGCTTCTCCGGTCGAGACCGACGGGACGGCCTCACCCGACTACGCCTTGGTGTTCCACCGCTATGGGGACCGTTACTTCCTGTGGGGAATGAGGGTCGAGGGCACGCGGATCGTATATCGTCTGCCTGAGGGCAAGCTGGAAAAGGAACTGCGCGCGCAGATCGGTCCCGCCACGGAAAAGACACTGGTCTCCTCCTTGCAATGACCACTGGGCTATGGAGCGCAGTCTACGCGAACCAGTAGCCCGAACCAGCAGCGCGAACAAGAGGGTGCGGGAGGTCGGGGACGCTCCCGCACCCCGGAGGTCTTTGCTTGCCGCACCCCGGTTTCGACATTCTGCATTGATTCGACTCCGACTACCGGCTCTGCATATGCCGAGTCCCGCGCCAATTCTGCTACACTGGCTCCTTCCCGGAAGGAGCTCCGCATGGCCGAGAAAGCGCCGCAGACTTTCGACAATCACACCCGCTGGGATCCGCTGTTTCACTTCTTTCTTCTTCCCGTGTTCGGGCTGGGGCTGGTGCTCGCGCTGATCCACTTTTTCGCCCACATCATGGAAGGCGATTTCCGCGATCACTTCCACGCGTTTCTGCTGATTCTGCTCGCCGTGGCCTTGCTGACCGCCGTTTTCAAAATTCGACTCTATGCGCTCAAAGTGCAGGATCGCGTCATTCGCCTGGAAGAACGCCTGCGGCTTACGCAGCTTCTGGCAGAGCCTTTGCGGTCGCGCATTCCCGAGCTGACGGAGAGCCAGCTCTGCGGTCTGCGCTTCGCCTCGGATGCCGAGATTCCGAAGCTGGTTGAGCGCGCGCTGAACGAGAAGCTGTCGCGGGCCGACATCAAGAAGTCGATCAAGACCTGGAGACCGGATTACTGGCGGGTTTAGAATCAGGCGTCGGCTGCGGACTTCAGGCGTCGGACGTCGGCCCACCGACGTCGGCTCTTAGATCAAGATTGGCTTCCAGGCACGACAACCGAAGGCGAGGGTCTCGTCATCCAAAGCGTCTGAGGTCTGAGGTCTGAGGTCTGAGGTCTGAGGTCTGAGGTCTGAGGTCTGAGGTCTGACGCCTGACGCCCGACGCCAGCTTTTTCCGGTAACCGGCGGAGTTGGTGCCGAAAGTAACCACGCAGGTGCCTTTTCGGCGATTGACCCAGGCGCGACCAGCGGGTACGATTTTTGATAGAATCCACCGGTCGTGGTCACGACTTCAACTTAAGGAGATGCACGCAACTCATAGAGAAATATGCGATTTGCAAACCTCCTATTGTCCAAGTATGTCCGGAACGCCGTGCTCGCCTCCTTGCTTCTGGGGGCTTTCGGATGCCAGACCGCGCAGAAGCCGGTCTCCCTTCTGCCTCCTGGGACCGCACCGGCGATTAAGCCTGCCGTAGCGCCCGCTCCGGCCCCTGCGAGTCAATCTGTGGCTCAGGCGGAAGAAGCTCAGCAAAAGCCTGCGGCCACCGATGCCAGCGCGTCGGCATCAGCCACACCGACTTCCGATCCCGTCGCCGATCTGATTGCTCAGGTCGAGAAGGAATATCAGGCGGGCCTAGCCGAGTACCATGCAGGGAAGGGCGACGACGCCAAGCAGAATTTCGACAACGCGCTCAACGCCCTGCTAGGCAGCAATCTCGATATCCGCTCCGACGATCGGCTGCAGAAGGAGTTTGACCGCGTCGTGGCCGGAGTCAACGAGCTTTATCCGGGCGGTCCTTCCGCCGAGGCTGACACTCCGCAGGAAGCGCAACAAGAGCCGCAGCAGAAAACGGAACCCGCTCCCATCGACGAGACCAACGGAATCGTCCCGGCCGCCGACGCCGGCGCCAAGGCCAAGGCCGAAGCTGAGATTAAGCTGACGCGGTCCGACTTGCCGCTCATGATGACCGACCAGGTCGCCGGCTACATCAGCTACTTTTCCGGCCGCGGACGCGGCGTATTCGAACGCGCCTTTGCCCGCTCCGGCCGCTACCACGACATGATTGTTTCGACGCTGGAGGAAGAGGGCGTCCCTCAGGATCTGATTTATCTCGCGCAGGCCGAGTCGGGATTCCATCCCCTCGCGGTCTCGCGCGTGGGCGCACGCGGCATCTGGCAGTTTATGGGCAGCCGCGCCCGCGGATACGGCCTCTCGCACAACATGTGGGTCGACGATCGCCAGGATCCCGAGAAATCCACCCGCGCCGCCGCCCACCACCTGAAAGATCTCTACAACCAGTTCGGCGACTGGTATCTCGCCATGGCCGCTTACAATTCCGGCCCGGGAACGGTGCAGGCCGCGGTGAAGCGCACCGGCTACGCCGATTTCTGGGAACTCTACCGCCGCAACGTTCTGCCCAAGGAAACTCGCAACTACGTTCCCATCATTCTGGCGATGACCATCGTCAGCAAGAATCTTTCGCAGTATGGCTTCGACGATGTCTCCATGGAATCACCGGCGAAGTTCGATACGGTCGCGATCGACTATCCCGTGGACCTGCGGCTGGTGGCGCAGTGCGTGAACTCTACCGCGCCGGAATTACAGGATCTGAATCCCAGCCTTCTGCGCCTGACGACGCCGCGCGAAGGCAAGTTCGAGTTGCACCTGCCGCCGGGAAGTAAAGACCAATACGAAACTGCGATCGGCTCGATTCCGCCCGACATGCGGTTGTGGTGGCGCTATCACACGGTTCAGTCCGGCGACACGCTGGCCTCGTTGGCGCGGAATTATCACACGACCGCCAAGTCGATCTCCGCAGCCAACCACCTCGACAGCCCCGAATTGGAAGCCGACGCCAAATTGGTGATTCCAGTAGCGCCGGGGAAACATCCGCAGAGCGATACCGCGACTTACGCCCGCCGCATCACCCGCTACAAAGTTCGCAGGGGGGACACGGTCGAGACCGTCGCCGAGAACTTTGGCATTTCGCCGCTGATGCTGCGCCGCTGGAATGGGATTCGCAACGGCAGCGGCCTTAGCGGCCGCCGCGTGCTCGCCCTGCATCTTCCGATCACGCCCAGTGCGCATGACTCCGAAGTAGCGGCAGCGCGTAGTAGCAAGACGAAGCATCCGAAAGCTACCGAGACCGCGACAGCAAAGCCGCCGGCCACCAAGTCAGCTCAGATTGAACGGATTGAAACCGCGCGATCGAGTGATTCGAAGGCTGACACGAAAGCGGCAGAAACTGCGCAAGCCGCGCTGGTTCATCACAAGGTCAAGTCCGGCGAGACCCTCTACTCCATCGCCAACCTCTACAAAACGACCGTTGCCGCCCTCAAGCGCGACAACCGCAACATCGCCGTAATTCGCCCTGGCATGATCCTGATCGTACAAACCGGTCGCTAGAGTTCCCCTAAGCGGTCTTTTCCCGTTCTGGCACGCGAGCCGGAAGAATGTGCCATCGTCTCTCCCGGATGATCGACTCCGCCGAGTACGCCGGGCTACAATCCTCTCTGATCCTCGCCCCGCATAATTCGACCGCCGATGGAGAACTCATGCGAATCAGCAAGTTGCTCGTGGTGTTTCTCGTTCTTGCTCTGTGTACAGCGATGGCGTTGCCCGCGTTTGCCCAGGATGGAGGCGCCACCTATAAAGCCAAGTGTGCCGGTTGCCACGGGCCGGAAGGCCAGGGCAAGATCGGTCCGGCTCTGAAGGGTAGCAGTCTGACGGCCGATCAAATCGCCGACCTGCTCACCAAGGGCGACGACGGCAAGAAGCCTCCCCACAAGAAGGCGCTCTCGACGCTCTCGGCCGACGACGCCAAGGCAGTGGCCGCCTTTGTCAAAACGCTGAAATAAATAGATGCTGCGATAGGCAGCGCCACAAGATGTCTCTGATCCCCCGTGATTTCTCCTGACTTCGCCAAGGGAATTCCCTTCGCGAGAGTAAATCGTCGCAAGCCGCGGCTGACCCGGTGGCTCAAACTGAATTTCTCAGCACCCTCCGCGGCTCTTCTCCGCGCACTCTGCGCTTAAGATCTTTTGATTTTGTCTATTGATTGTGTCAAGTGCGCGCGCGCCAATCCGTGGAGAAATTCAAACTGAGCGGCGCTCGCCCGAAACTCCCGCTGGACACGGGCTTGCGCGGTGGGATATATTTCGTCTCCCCATGAGTGCCGGTATGCGTGCCTGCGGTGGACGGTTCGAGATGTCGTCACGACGCGGAAGATGCGGCGATGAAGATGAATAAGTTGCCGCCGCGCCTGACGTTCGCCGCCCTCTGCACAGTCTCGTTGATTCTGTGGTACCGCCCGCTGCTCGCTACCTTCGCACTGGCGAGAGTCAACGACGAGTACACGCACATTCTGCTGATTCTTCCGGTTGTTGTGGTATTGATTGTTCAGGGTTGGCGGGAGCAGAACTACAAACCTCAGATGAGCGTGGGCGCTGGCGGTCTGCTCGCGGTGGCCCTCCTTCTTGCGGCCTTTGCAAAATGGGGGCGCTTCTTAGAGAGTTCCGACATTCGGCTCGCGATCAAAATGCTGGCGCTGGTCGTTTGGTGGATCGGTTCGTTTCTCTTCTGCTACGGGAAGCCCGCCGTGCGAGCATTCCGTTTTCCGCTCTTTTTCCTGTTCGCGCTGGTTCCACTCCCGAGAATCGTACTCGATCCCATCATCACGCTTCTTCAGCAGGGATCAACCCTAGCCGCGCAATTTCTGTTTCTGCTGTTCCGGGTTCCAGTCTCCCGCGAAGCGACCGCGCTCCTCATCCCAGGCCTCGAAATTGACGTGACTGCCGAATGCAGCAGTATTCGCTCGAGCATGATGTTGCTGGTCACAACCATGGTGCTCGCCCACCTGCTTCTGAACACGCCCTGGCGCAAGGTTCTGATCGTTCTGATCGCCATCCCGCTCTCGGTGGCGAAGAACGGTCTGCGCATCTTCACCATCGGGATGCTGGGCAGCAAGGTCGATCCCAGCTATTTGACCGGACATCTTCACCGGCAGGGCGGAATTATATTTTTCCTGATCGCACTGGCCGGAATCTTTGTTTTGCTGTGGATTCTGCGGCGCGGCGAGATAAGCGTCCCACTCGACGCCACACACTACGTCCGCAGAAATCTTAAGCCACCCCCCGAGCGCCCCGCATCTATTTCTCGTCCACGCCCGCCAGATTGAATCCCTCGACCACAATCTTCGGACGCTCCCCGCGTGCATCTGCATCTTCGAGTTCAGTCTGGATGACACGCCTTTCTCCGGGCATCAGAGCCACATAATTGTCGCTGTAGATCGCGGGCAGGATGCGATCTCCACTCTTTTCCCGCACCGCCTTTACACGCACCATCAAAATCGGCGTGCTTGATGAGTTCCTTAAGGCGGTGTTCAGCCACCACTCCGCGCCTTTGTGCTCGATGTGGGTCGACACCTCCACCTTAACCTTCGGCAAAGTGCGCAGTGCCCGGAAGTTGCCTTGCTCCATGCCGCGCCAATAAAAATTTTTTGACAGAAGTTCGTCGCCGCTGGTCAGCGTCCAGCCGCAGAAAATGCACCGGAGTCAGGTTGTCCGGATATTCGATCTTGATCGGCGACTGCACGCTGTCTTCGGCGCTGTCCAAAGTCGCAGTCCTGTCCCACTGTTTCGTGCCGTCCATATTCAGGATCTCTACTTGAGCCGTGATGCCTGTAACTTTACCCGCACTGTAGTTCACCACTTCAACGTCATCCGTCAGCGGATTCCATTGAATATGCAGCGGTTCCGACGCTTTTTTCGACCCAAAGTACGCCGCCGTTGGCTCGAAATAATAATCGTAGGTCTGCCACACGAAATCAGGCCATGTGGGATGGCTCATCCACAGCAGCAGGCCCATGCGATTCTTGCTCTGCGCTTCGAACATGGCGCGGTAGCCGTCGTAATTCTCAAACTGCGTAAGTTCGATCCAGTCGGCGGCGTTGTCGGTCGGGCCGTAACTGTCTTCAATCATTTTTCGATACGCGCCCAGATTCTGTGCTCCGGTCAGCGTGAAGTCGTGCATGCCCCAGTCGTCGCTCTGCGGCCACTGGTCCGCTGCGGGCATCATCTGCCGCAGGCTGTCCAGAGTTACGATGTTGGGCATGCCCAGTTCGCTGTGCAGTTTTTCGGTTGCCCGCTGCGAAAAATAATATTTCGCCGGCATCGCGCGATACGGCCCGCCGCCGCTCACCGGTCCGTAGGACGACGCGGGAAAATATTTCATTCCAGGCACGTCGCGGGCGATCAAGTCTGTGAGTCCATCTTCCAGCGGCTTCGGCGGATCGCCTTCATTTCTTCCGCAGAACAGTCCAATCGACGGATGATTGCGGATGCGCTCGACGAAGTCTGTCGCATTCTTCATGAACATGTCGTTGTCGTCGGGATCGGGACCGTCATACGGATTCGCCAGCCAGAAATCCTGCCACACCACGATTCCATACTTGTCGCAGGCCTCGAAAAATGCGTCGTCACCGGTCTGCCCCACCCAGTTGCGAATCATGGTGAAATTCATTTCCTTGTGGTAGCGAACGGCGGCCTCGAACTCGCGTGTCCGGTAGCGCAGCATAGACTCGGGAAATCCCCAGTTGCCGCCGCGCGCAATAAAGCGGCGGCCGTTGATGAAAATCTTGAGCGCTCCACCATCGTCGCTGTAAGTGAACTGCCTCACTCCCGCGTGGAATGATTTCGCGTCGGAAATTCTGTGATGTCCGGCATCGAACTCCAGTTTCACGTCGTACAGATTCTGATCGCCATATCCCGCCGGCCACCACAACTTCGGATTCTGCAAGCGCAATGCGGGTGTGGTCGCGGAATTCAGCTTGACGACGAAATCGGATGCGGCAGCTATCGTCACATGCGTCTCAAAACGCACGTCGCCGAATTGCCCCCGCAGCGTGCCCGTTATTTCTCTCTGCTCATGGTTGCGCAGCGTGACTTCCACATTCACATCGGCGCGGGTCACGTCGGGCAACGGCAGCGTCGTGGAGACGTAAGGCTTCTCGATCGTCACCGGTCCGCTGGTGGTCAAGTAAACGTTGCCCCAGATTCCAGTATTGCGTCCGCGGATGGTCGGAATCCAGTCCCAACCGATCGAAGCATGCGCCGTGGGATTATCGGCGCCCAGCGCGCCGCCATTCGAATCGGTCTCGGCCAGCGTCTTCTCTTTCACGCTGCCCGGCGTTGCATTCTTGATGATCCGCACTGCGAGCGCATTCGCGCCGCCCGGCCGCAGCAGGCTGGTGAGATCGAACCGGCCGCGCATGAATCCGCCTTCGATGCGTCCCAGTTTCTGCCCGTTGAAAAACACGTCGGCTTTCCAGTTGATGCCGTCGAAGTTCAGCCACAAGTGCTGGCCGGTCTTAATCTTCGGTATTGCGAACTCATCGCGATACCAGAAATCCGCATAGAAGAACGAGTCAGAAATCTGCAGCTGGTTGCGCCCGTAGTTCGGGTCGGGAATTGCGCCGTCGTCCAGATAGCTCGACAACACCGTGCCGGGAACCGTCGCCGGAAGCCAGTCAGCCGCTGCAAAGCCCCGCGTTGAAATCTTGGAGCCATCCGCGACGACGAGAGAATCACGCTGCAACCGCCACTCGCCGCGCGCCAGTTCGATCCGCTCGCTGCCCTTCGCCACCGGTGCACTCTGAGCACGGGGCACCGGTCCGCCACGCCCGTACACTTCCAATTCGCTGAGAACGTATCCGTCAGCCGACGCCCCGCGCGTCATGAGTACGCGCACATATCGCCCGTGTTCCGGCTGCGGTAATTTGAAATCGTCCGTAAGGCTTCCGCCGCCCGCGATCGCCTGAATCGTCCGCCAATTCTCCGCGTCGTCGGACACTTGAATCGATCCCTCTGCCGCCCGCTCCACCCAATACAACGCGACGCGGTCGAACGTGCAGTCCGCGCCCAGGTCCACGTAGACCCACTCTTCGCCGGAGCCCGCACTTTTCCAAACACTGGTGAAGTCGTAAGGGCCGCCAACCTCGACGTGCACCCCCTTGTCGAAGAGCGTGACTTCGCCCACCTGCCATCGCCCAACATTCGGAGCCATCGATCTGTAGCCGGTAAATGCGGCGGCGCGCCGGCGCAGTGAATGAAATCGTCGTCTTGATCTGCTTCGAGTGCATCCACTCCGGGCTGGGCGCAATCTCCGACCCGCTGCTCCGGCCAAGTTCCGTCCACGTCGTACCGTCGTCGGAGCCAAGAACCACGCACGTCCATGGCGCCGACGACCACGCCCGCGCATACACGTCCACGCGGTCGACTTCGATCGGAGTATCCCGCCCGCCCGGCTCGATCTGTATCCAGCCGCCCGTGCCCGGCAAGTCCACGCTGGTGATGGGGTTGTCGTCAATGGGATGTTCGCGGCTCTTGCGCGGCAGCGGTCCAGTAACGCTCGATGCAGTCGCAACCCAGCGCGGCATCCGCGTCTCGCGAATGCCGTCGGTCACCAGCTGTGCGGTCAGGTTGTAGTCGTAACTGCTGGAAGCGTACGCGGGACGATGCAACGCGAGGTTGCGGTAAGTCTGAACGTCCGGCACGAGCAGCGCGCCGTTATAGGCCTTGGGATCGCCGGGATAGACGCCCACGCCACGCGTGAAGTCCTGCGCCTTGAGCGCCACGGATGCGACAAGAATGGATACAAGAGATAAGCGGAGAGCCAGGATCGCCGGTTTCATAGGAATTCTTCCCGGCGCATCTTAACATTTGCAGCGAGGTTGCACCGAAGTCGAAACCTGCGCGCCGCGTTCCATCAGCATCGCGAAATCGTGATTGCCGTCGCACTCAGGCGTGACCGCAGTCACAAGCGTCCTGCTTCGTTTTCAAACCAAACAACTTAGGGCGCTCTCTTCGCAGATTCGTAACTGACTTGACGCCGATTTCCGTCGAGCTAGTAGATTCGTGGTAATGCGTGGGCAGTTGTGGCTGCATAGAATCGCGAAACGCGAATGAGTCTCAACTGGAAGTTGACACGGTCCGATTTCGGCGCCAAGCCTCTCGTCAAGGCGTGCACTCCCGCCTGCAAATCCGCGCGGCCACAGGGCTCGCGATCGAGACTTGGGCATGTCCTAGGCATACGGATCGCGGCGCTCCTGCTGCTCCTGGCTGCCGCAAGGGGCGCATCCGCAGTCGAGCACCCCGGCGTTGTCCCCAAAGACGCGAATTGTTCCTCTTGTCATTCGGACAAGACCAAGGGCGCGTCGGTGCATTCCACGGCGACCTTGTGCACCGTTTGCCACCTCGCAAGAACTCAGGGCGACATGACTACCGTCAACCTGTCGATGCCGAAGGAACAAATCTGCTTTGCGTGCCACGAGAAAGCCACGGAATTGCGGCAACACTCGCAGGCTGCAAAAGGAAGATGCGTCGACTGCCACGACGCCCACCGCAGCGATCAGCGCATGCTGCTGCGTGAGGTCAGCCGAGTTGTCAGCCAGCAGTGATTCTTAACTCCCTCCGTTGAGAAATGCGTCAGAACACAAGGTGCAACGACATCTGGATCTGCCGCGGGCTGCCGATGGTCTTGTTCGTAATACCCAGGCCGCTGAGCGTCGGGCACACGTACAGGGCTGTGAAGTCCTGGTTGCACGGCGTAGTCGCCCCCGCCTGGCCGGCGTAGGGGAAACCCTGAAAGTTGATGTTCTGGCTCACGTCGTCGATCGGAATATCGAAACTCGCCGTATTGGTCACGTTGAAAATATCCATTCGGTAATTCAGCGCGAACTTTTCGGTGAGCTGTGTAGCCTTTGCGATCGAGATGTCTGCGCGCCTCTGCCAGGCTTGCCGGAAGATGTTGCGCTGGCCATGGTCAATGAAGTTCGTCTCGTAAGGATCGTTGGCCGGAATCGCACCATTCAAGTCCCCCGGATTCAGCAAAGGCAATCCGAAGCAGCTTGCATTCAGCGCAGGCACGCCAGGCGTGGCGCCCGATTTTCCCGTCAGCGCCTGCTTGGGAGAGCAACCGGCGAGGGGAACGATCGGATTGGTGATGCCATCGTTCACGCCGTAGAAGATGCTGCCCACCGCGCCCGAATAATCGACAATGCTGTAGGGCTGCCCGCTCTGAATGACCGTCAATCCGGAAATCGCCCAGCCGTTCGCGATCTTGCCCTTCAACGAATTTGCTGCGAAGAACTTGTGCAACTCATAGGTATACGTGAAATTGAAAACGTGCTTGCGGTCGAAATCGGAGAGCCCATATCCCGATCGCAAATTCAGCGGGTTATTTCCGTTGTAAAACAGGCCCATGGCGCTTTGTTCGTCGGTGGCGTGCGAATAGGTGTACGAAGCGCCGACCTGCAGGCCGTGGCTCATGCGCTTTTCCAGATGAGCCTGCAGAGCGTGATAAGCGGAGATCCCAGCGGCGGTGTACGACTCGGATTCGGAAGAATAGCCGATGTAGGGAACGCGCAGATCGACGTTGCCGCCTTCGAACGTCTCCTGGTAGTACTGGCCGTTGGGAAGTTGAATGGGATTGAAGCTGCCCGGAGCGTCGACAATCGAATATCCGTAGGTGTAGTCCTGCTCACCCACCGGACTCCCCACCAGCAGGGGATGGGTTGGCGTCGCGATCCGCGCTTGGTTGAAGGGCAGCGGGACCACTGCATGCCGTCCGAGGTTTCCAACGTATCCCAGTTCCAACACCAGATCGTTGCGCGGCTGCCATTGCACGTCGAGCGTCTGATTCATGGTGTAAGGCAGCTTGTTGGCGCGGTTGTAATCGGCGAACGCGAACAGGGGAATGCCGGTTGTAATTGCAGACGCGGTCGGCAAGTTCAGGTCGGCGGGATTTCCGCTGGGCGGCGTCGTCAGCGCCGGCCCCCAGGGATTCTCGAAGGTGCTGCAGTTGGAATATCCGTACGGACTGCAGGACGTTTGATTCACCCATGGCGGCGACTGGTTCACCCCGAACGGGCCGCCGGCGATCACGCCGGAAGCGAATCCGGGCGAGAGGTAGGTAAAGAGTTCGCCGCGATCGTAGTACAGGCCCCATCCTCCGCGGACCACAACTTTATCGTTGAACATCCGCGGGCTCCAGGCGAAGCCCAGGCGCGGCGCAAGTCCCCATTGCCGCCCCGTCAGGGTGGAGTCGCTGACCCCCTTGGTGGGAAACTCAGGATTGTTGCCCGCGACAATGAAGCCGTCGTTCACGAACGTGTCTGCGACCACGTTGTAGTTGTATTGCGAGGGGTCGAAATTGAAGATGCGGCCGTTCTTTTCCTTGAGGCCGCCGTGATAGTCAAATCGCAGTCCGGCGCTGAAGCTGAGGTTGGGACGTATCTGAAATTTGTCCTGCAGGAACGAACCAGTTTCATTGGAGCGGTAATAGCGGTTGGCATCGCCCTGCAGAAAGGTCGTGGTGATAAAACCGTCCGCCGTATACGTGACCGGGTTCCCGATCAGGAAGTTGTCCCAGTTGGTGAAACCGATCATGCCCGAGTTCGGTCGCTCATCGCGGGCATTCAACTGAGTGTAGGAAAAACTTCCGCCGAAAGTGATCGTATGCTTGCCGCGAGTCCAAATGGCGCTGGCCGAAGGCATCCAGCGATTCTGGAAAATTCCGGTGAACGCGCCCTGCGACGCCGCAGTCGAGCCGATCGTGGTTCCGGCATTGAAAACGAAGTTTGAATTCAACGGCGAGTTGTTGCCCAGATCGTCGACGATCGTGATCCCAGGGAAAACATTCGAGCCGAAGTTATTGATGCCCACCGATGCAGGCGAGAATGGCTGGGCGATTGTGCTGTAAATCTTTTCGCGACTGAACCCGAACACTTCGGTGACACTGAAATTCGGACGGATGGATTGCGTGTTCGTGAGGGATGCAACTTGGCTGCCCGCGTCCAGGTGTTGCGGGAAACCCTCAACTGCGGAATATCCGAAAGGCGCGGTAGTGGGATCGTGCTGGTAGTAATACTTCAGCGACAAAGTGTCTTTGGCGCTCGGCTGGTAATCGAGATCGGCCACGGCCTGATCGGAGATGAAATATGCCGGCTGAGTCAGGAAAACATTCTCCGGGAAGTTGAGGCTTGGCGTGAAGTTTGGATTCGCCGACGGGAACAAAAACTGGCCGTTCGCCAGCTTGCTGTTCAACAGCTGGAGCGCTGTCGAATCTACCCCGCCAGCAGTCAGACAAGGTATCGTTATCGCGGGCGGCGGGGGCGGCTGGTTGCAAAGGTAGAGGGTCCCATTCACCGTTTGCGTTCGGAAATTCTGATTGTCAACTGCCGCGAGCGACGCCGCGTCACGCGCGTTACCGAGTCCGGTAGGCACAGCTGTCCTCGAGGTTCCAATTTCCAGGTCGGACGCGTGCGTGTGCTGGTAGCTGATATAGCCGAAGAGCTTGTCCTTGATGAGCGCCCCGCCTAGCGACCCGCCCAGCGTATAGCGGTGTAACTGCGGGACATCTTCGTTCGCCGGGATGTTGCCGTCCTGCTTGTAGAAATACGGCGCCGCATTCCACGCATCCGTTCCGCGGTGAATGTACGCCGTGCCGTGAATGGAGTTCGTGCCCGAGGCCGTGCTCAAATCGATGTGAGCCCCGCTGGTCGATCCCTGCTGCGCGTCGTACATCGACGTATTGACGCGAAATTCCTGCACTGTCTCCGGGGCCGGAGTCGGCAACGCCTGGCCAATGGCCAGATACGGCGACGCCGTGCTCTGAATCTCTTCCGCCGTGGTGCTGCCCGCGCCGGAAACGCCCGTGTTGTTCACAATGCGGGCCGAGGCCACCGAACTCGTGCTCTTGCCGTTGAATAGATTGCTGACATCCACGCCATTCAGAAGAAAAGTATTGCTGGTATCGCGCTGACCGTTGGCCCAGATCGGCTGGTTGCCCAGGCCCTGATTGACGCCAGTTCCGCCCGGCAGTTCCGCGTTCACGCCGGGAGAAAGAATTGCCAGTCCGGTAAAACTTCCCGTGGGCAGCGGGACGGCGTCGATCTGCTCTTTTTCCAGAATGTAGCCGTTGGTAGTGTCGACGGCATTCATGGCCGGCGCCGCCTGTACTTCAATGGTGGTGCCCACTTGGCCAACTTTCAACTCGACATTCAACGTCGCGGTGCGATTGGCCTGCACCAGGATCGAGGGCAGCTTCTCCGTCTGGAACCCTTCGTGAGAAACCGTGACGGTGTACGTACCGATGGGAAGGTTGACGAAATCGTACGCGCCATTTCCGCTGGTCTTGAGTGTGCGCGTCAGCTTGGTCTGGTCTCCGACGATCGTCACCGTCGTGTCGGGCACCACGCTGCCGCTCTTGTCGGTCACCGTGCCGGTGATGCCGCCCAGTGTCTGCTGCGCGGGGGCGCACAGCGAGAACAGGAAAAACACGCAAGCACATGCCGCCAGCGTAAAAGCGCCACGATTCATCTTATTTGCTGTCATTTTCTTTGCCATCGATGTGAACCTCGCCGATAGGTTTGAAACGGAAACGGTAGAAACAGAAAATGGAAACACCAATCCCAAAGCCTGCCTTGACTACATTCTTTCGACTTTCTACGTCTTGACTTTCTACGACGCGGTCGCGGAGCCGGTTTGCTCCGCCCGCCAGGCTGGAATCACGATCAACTGCACCCATCAACCCCGATGCGTCAATGTACGCGAACTCCGGGCAAAGCGGAAGGCGCTCCGCCAGTGAAAATTCTTTTGCCCAGAATCAGTAATTTTTATGGCTGGAGCCTTTATGCCACGGATTTTCACGGATAGAGCGGAAGAGGGCTTAGGTTTTGTTTTCCATAAGTCTTTATCCGTGCGGATCCGTGTTGATCCGTGGCCAGGCTTGCTGGATGGCTGGATTTATAGCTCAGACAGTTCCACGCCCTCCGCCAGCGCCGCCGCCCGCTTGCCTCGCGCTCGCACGAAAAACCACCCCAACCCGGCAACCAGATACGCGAGATAAATGTAAGGGAGCTTCCCATAAGGCCCTTCGGGCACGGGATAGAGGTTCCCCACCAACGCAAGCAGCATGGCTGCCGCCGCCAGCCAGGGAACGATGCGCGCGCCCGGTTTGCAGTCGCCGTGCTGCCGCAAATATCGCGGCAGAGCAACGCATACCAGCGCATAGGCAACAATGAACCCGTAGGTCGCCAGCGATCCCAGCCAGCCATATACATCCAGTCCACTGGCGCCGCGATGCGCCAGCAGCGCGACCGGCAGCACCGCCGCGATGCCGGTGATGACTACCGCGCGGCTGGGAGTCTGGTTGCGGACATGCGTCGCGCCCAGCGATTCGTGCGCCAGCCCATCCTGCGCCATCCGCAACAGCACGCGCGCCGCGGCCGTAATGCAGGCCAGAGTTCCGGCGAACAAGCTCACCAGCGCGCCAATATCAATCAGCAATCCCAGCACCGGCACTCCGCCCACTCTCGCCAGCACATACATGGGAGCGTCGCTCTTCCCCAGGTCTTGGCCGACCGCGTGAAATCCCAGCACTTCCGCGTACGCGCATACCGTGAAGAAAGCTCCGGCGAGAACCGCGCTCCCAATCACCGCGCGCGGAATCGTCTTCAGCGGATTGCGCGCCTCGCCGCCCAGCGTGGTCGCGCTTTCAAATCCCACAAAGCTAAATAGCGCCAGCACCAGCCCCAGACGCAACCCGCTCCCAGTCATGCCATGCAGATGGACTTGCTCCGCGTCCCAGTGCCAGCCGTGGCGATAGAGCAGCAGCACCACCACGATCACGATCACTGAAACCGACACCGCCTCAATCCACAACATGAGCCGCGCCGAAACTTTCACATCGCGATACGCGATCCAGATCGAAACTCCCGTGACCAGCAACGACAGCAGCACCGCCGAGAAAACGTGCCCCGTGGCATCGCGTAACAACAAGTTCGCGTAGTGGTAAAAGCCGCCAATCACGCTCGATCCCGTAGCCACGTACGCCAGCAGCAGGCTCCAGGCCACGGTCGCCGAGAGCGACGGCGGCAGAACGGCCGTCGCGTAGGTATAGAGCGATCCCGGAGAAGCCGAATGTCGTGCGAAGCGCGCAATGCACAACGCGACCAGAAGAACCGCGACGGTGGCGAGCGCGTACGCCAGCCAAGTCCCGTTGCCCGCGAGCGCGCACACCAACGGAATAGTCGCCGCCGGCGTGGTGGTCGGCGCCATGGTCGAGACCGACTGCGCCAGCGTCTCCAGAGGAGAAAGAATTCCGCGCCGCAATCCGAAGTCGTCCGTCTGCGTCTGCTCCGCCGGTGTGTCCATAGGGGTTCGACCGCTCCTTCTCCGTCCAACTGAGATTGGGCAGGGATTGTACAACACCCGCCAGAAGGCGGACGGTCACGACGCAGTTTGAATCTACGTCACGGTCTCAGCGCGGAGAAGGCGTCAAAGCGAAAACGGGACTACAGCGCGCAGGACGTTACGCAAAGCGGAAGACGCGTGCAACAGCGCGTCACAGGGGCACATACAACGCGTCATACAACCGTGGAAGAGCGGCGCTTTCAGCGCCGCGCAAGCATTCGAAGATATTTGGGCTTCAGCCCCGTGGTGCTCACCAGCGCAATCCCACCGTAATCGGCCGCAGATCGGTGGTGCGCCCGCTGCCCGAGCCGTGCAGATAGCGGAACTCGGCGTAAAGTTCGAACTTGGGAGAAATCCGGCGCGCCAGTCCACCGCCGAAGTTCAGCCCCAGCCTCGTTCTGGCTGGTGAAAAGATAATCTTTATTCAACGGAAGGCTGCCGCCGAAGCAGGTTCCCCACCAGTTCCAGAATCCATTGCAGGCCGACCCCGGGTTGCGCGGTGGAAGAATCCAGCTTTCCCGTGCGATGGAAATAGGCCGGACCGGCCACGAGGTATCCGCTCCAGTCCTTCGTCGCCGGAATGCTGATGATCGGACCCAGCGTGAACGAGTAAACGTGACTCGTCGCCCCCGACGCCTGCGCCTCGTCCAGCGCGGTGTTCCGCAACGGCAGGTTGTCCCACTGGAAATCGGCGCGGAATCCGAAATACTTGCTGTTGTTGTGCGCCACGCCCACCGCCCCAATCAGGCCGCCGCTGCGAACGTAGGTCTTTGTCGTGCCGTTGGTCAGGCTGCCGCCGCCGCCCACGTTGAAGTTCCAGGTCTTGTATTCCTTCGGCTTCAGCTTGTGCCGCGAACCCACTTCTTCGGGCGCGGCTTCCTGGCTGCCGGACTGATCCGCGGGCTTCTGCGCCGCAGGTGATTGGGCGGGCGTCGCCTGCGCTGGAGCTGTTTGGGCCGGAGTTTGTTGGGAAGAAGCCTCTTGAACGGGCGTCTGTTGGGCATGGACCATCGTGGCTCCCGCCAGAATCGTCGCCAGAATCAACGTCAGAACGACCCCGAACCCGGGAACCGTCGCGAACTTTCGAATCATTCATTCTCCTCCCGCTGCCGGGCGTGGATTGCGGACCGCAGCGCTCGGCCCCAACCTCGGCCCCCTGTCTCAACCGTGCCTCAACCACGGCTGGCAACGACAGGCGCTTGTGGAAAGATCTTGTCCGCGATGCTCCCGCCGGAATCGCACTCGCAGCAGGCAGGCACCATATTACCAACTTTGATGCCGATTCCGCCCACGATGCCGCCCCATGCGAGATCGAGGTCCTCGAAGCCGCGAAGCGGCGGCGTGGAATAGCCCGGCGCGTTAGGCCGGGCGAGGGCGGAAGAGTTTCGCGAGTCCCGTAGGGATGCCGCAGCGTTCATTCTTTGACAGCAGCCGTCCCGTCCGACCAGTGACCGACCGGAATCAGAAACACCGTCAGCCGGTCCAGACCGTCCTTAACGGCCATAACCGGAGAGCCGGGCGAGTCTGCGCCCCAGGAAGAAGGGTCCGCGAGTGGAAGAAAAAACATTAAGTGGGGATGCCAGTTGCCGCCACTATTGCTCAAGTTCTGTTGCTTCGACATCATGTAGCACATCGCGCCGGTTTCCGGCGCCGGCAATTCCTTCCGGTCGAAAGCGGCCTTGACCGCCTCGGACATCTGCTCTTTGGATCGCGAAGCTAGTATCACCTCGGTCTTCTTGAGCGTGAGTGGAACCTGGAATCGCGCAGCCGGCGCGTTGAAGCAGATCGGGGCCCGCAGTTTCGGATTCCAAAAAACCGGATCGTCGGTTCCAGCGGTCCATGATCGCCACACCAGGCACACGAAACCGTTCTTGCCTTTGACCGCGGTTTCGTAATTGTGCTCCCCGAGCACCATGATTTCCGCATCCTGCGAAATCGATTCCGGAGCGGCGGTCCGCGCCAGCGTTATCTCCGCCGTCCGCTCCATCAGGTATTGGTCTAGCGGAGCCATGTTCGGATACGGTGTTTTGGCGTCCTGTGCTTGCGCCTGCCAGGCCGCGGCCAGCATGGCAACCGCCGCGAAGGTTGCGAGTGCATTCGTCCGGAGCGCCTTTCGCCTCATTGACTCCTCCTGAAATGATTTCTACTGAGTTGAGTTCTCCAGAGATGACTTCCCCTGAGATGCGTTAATCCATTCGCTCGTTATCCGCGCAGGAAAATGTACAACAAATCACCGCCTCGGATTCAAGTGCTCCGCCAGACTCCGGAACAGGCCGGGAAGCCATCCGTTCCACTGTTCCCAGTTGTGGCCGCCGGCGACCGTGTGAAACTCGAAGTGAAAATGGCCGCGTTCCAGCAGCGTGGCAAATTCTCGATTCGGCGACAGCAGCCCCTCCTGTTCTCCGCAGGTTAGGAAAAAATATGGCGCCGCTTCCGGATTCGCGCTTCGCACCAAAATGAACGGATCGTTGTCGCGCCGCGTCTGGCTTCCCGCCGGACCGAAAATCGATTCGTAGTGCCGCGATTGATGAAATCGCCGGAACACAAAGGCTCGCCGCGGAACATCGATGGCCGAACTAATTCCGCCCACGAACATGAACAGCTCGGGATGTCGCAGCGCGATTTTTATCGCTCCGAATCCTCCCATTGAAACCCCGGCGATCGCGCGGTTCGCACGCCCTGTAGCCGCCGGAAACCTGCTCTCTACATCCGCGATCACATCCTGCACGATGTAGTCTTCGTAACGATCCTGCGGCGGGTCGACGGCATTGGTGTAATACGATTCATCACCCTCCGGCATCACCAGAATCAGCCCCGTCTCCGTAAACCGCGCCACATTAGAATAATTCGACCAGTCGCGAAATCCTCCTCCGCCGCCATGCAACAGGTAGACCACCGGCAGTTTCCGCCCCGGTGCGGCGGAAGGCATGATCACGCGGTATTGCATGTCACGGTTCAGCGCAGCGCTGTGAAATGTGACGTCGCGCAGCGTAACATTCGCAGTAAGCTGCGGATGGTCGGGTGGCGGAGCCTCATCCTTTTTTCGGCAGCTCGCCGAAAGTAGAAGGACGGTTGCAAGAACGGCGCTGCCAGCGCGACGATGCCAGGTACTCCACATGGAGGCAGCGATGATAGCCCAGAAATCCTGCTGCGTGCCGGAACAGACGCCGGGTGCCCCATTTCTCGCGCGTTCTTTGCGCGAGAAAGCCTGCCCTGAGCTTGCCGAAGGGTGGGGGATTTTCGGCAGAGCGAAATCGAAGGGCCTCAGCTTGACGGCGACGGTAGCACCCGAAGCGCTACGGGCACCCACGCAACGATAGCTTTGGATTTCCCGAGAAGCGCAGATCGCACGTATGATAAAGAATCATTTTCCCCAGCGAGACTGATCCCAAGCGAGAATGACCATTGCCTGAAACTTCCTCAAACGCCGCCCGCGTCGCCCTCATCGGTTTCGGAACCGTCGGCCGCGCGGTCGCGAAAATTCTTTGCGAGAGCGAAAACAAATCTCTCCGACTCACCCACATCTGCAATCGCAACTTCGAGAAGAAGAAACAACCCTGGGTTCCCGCCGACGTCCTCTGGACCGACGACGTTCAATCCGTCCTAAGTTCGAACGTCGACATCGTGATCGAACTGATCGGCGGCCTGAATCCGGCGGAGCAGATCGTGCGTGGCGCTTTGCAGTCTGGCAAGTCAGTGGTCACGGCGAACAAGCAACTCATCGCGCGCCACGGTCCCGACCTCTTGCAACTGGCCGCCAGTCACGGATGCCAGCTCGAGTTCGGCGCGTCCGTTGCCGGAGGAGTACCTGTTCTCCCCGCGCTGCGCACCGGCCTGTGCGGAGATCGACTGCACGGCATCGCCGGAATTCTGAACGGCACCTGCAACTACATTCTCAGCCGCATCGAGAACGCGCGCATCCCTTTCAGCGAAGCGCTCGAAGAAGCTCAGGCCCGTGGCTACGCCGAAGCCGACGCTTCCGAGGACCTCGACGGCGGCGACGCCCGCGCCAAGCTTGCCATTCTCGCGCTCGCCGGACTGCACGCCCGGGTCGCGCCCGAATCCGTCCGCGCTCGCACCATCCGCGCCATCGACGCCGTCGACTTCGACTACGCCGCCGAACTGGGATGCACCATCCGCCAGATTTCGCGCGCCGACCTGAAACAAAACACTCTCTTCGCCGACGTTGGCCCCTGCCTGGTTCCCACCGATTCCCCCTTCGGACGCGTGCAAAGAAATCTCAACCTGGTCGTGACCTCCGGGCAGTACGGTGGCGACATGGCGTTTCTGGGCGCGGGCGCCGGCGGAGATCCCACAGCGGTGGCCGTGGTTTCCGACCTGATGTTCGTGGCGAACAGCCTCGGCGTTGGTGCGAGTAGGAATGGCGCGAGAAAAAATGGACCCGCCACCGACGTTTCCAAGCCCACGATCAGCAGCGATTTTGAAACGCCCTGGTATCTGCGGTTTTTTGTGCGCGACCGCCCGGGAATCGTCGCGCGCCTGGCCCAAATCATGGCAGCGCATCATCTCAACATTGATTCGCTCTTGCAGAAGCCGGGCTACGACAAGGCCGCGCTGCCGTTCGTCATTACGCTCGAACCCTGCCGCGACGCGCTCCTCCATCCCGCACTCGAAGAAATGTCCAGCCTGGATTTCGCCATCCGCCCCTGCCTCTGCCTGCCGATCCTGCGGCAAAGTTAGATTCTTCGGGAAGGTGGCATCCTTCCGGAACGGCAGAAAATATTTCGAGAGGGCGAGGGACCAGGATCGAGGGACTGGGGTAACGAAGTTTTGGGAAGGGCACGGCTTCAGCCGTGCCGCCTAGATCGAACAAAGATGCGGGCTTTAGCCCCTGAGGGAATCTATGGGTTCACTCCACCCACCAAAAAATCAGCGCCTATCGTCGCAGCTTCATGGTGCGACGATAGGCGCCATCCGCGGCTCTACTCAACTCAATTCCAGAAGGGATTCTTGAGACCCGCCGGCTTCAAGGCGTTGTCCGCGAAACTCTCCGTTCCCGACTCGTCGGAAATCTTCTCGTCGGTCAGGCGCGACGGCGGCGGCGCATTCAACTCGTCTTTCTTGCCGGTCAACGGGCTATAAGGATATTCAGATTTCATGGCAGCGACTCCTTCCTCAATTATGATCTGTGCCTATTAAACACCTCTGAGCCACGCCGCGAGGCGGCAAAAAATTGATGCCACCCATCGAAAAACCAGCACCTGTGATTCCCGTCACAAATCGCGCCGGACCATCCGGATCACCCGGCACGCTTGGCCACGGATCAAGACGGATGCGCAGGGATAGAACCTGGGAAGGGAAAACCCAAAAGCCCTCCCGCTCTATCCGTGAAGATCCGTGAAAATCCGTGGCTAATTCCGGGACCAGACTGAATCGCACCTTTCGATATATCCTTGTCCTTCACCTCATACTTTCCGCAAAGGACGCCCTTCATGAAATACCGCAAGTTCGGCCGCACCGGATTCGACGTCAGCGACATTGCCCACGGACTCTGGGGCATGAGTGGATGGTCCGGGTCCGACGATCAGCAATCCCTCGCCGCCATGCAACTAGCCATCGACCTCGGCTGCAACTTTTTCGACACTGCCTGGGCCTACGGCGCTGGGAAGAGCGACGGCCTGCTCGGCGAAATCATGGCGCGCAATGCGAAGAAGCGCCTCTACGCCGCCTCCAAGATTCCTCCCGCCAACGACCGCTGGCCCGCCCTGCCCGAATACAAATACAGCGATGTTTTCTCCGCCGCGCACGTTTTCAAATACGCCGACAAGATCCGCAAGCAACTCCGCGTCGACACCATCGACCTGCTGCAATTTCACGTCTGGGATGACACCTGGACCACCGAAGCCGAATTCCGCTCGACGGTAGAAAAACTCAAACACGACAAAATCATCCGCTTCTTCGGCCTGAGCATCAACCGCTGGCAGCCCGAGAACGGCCTCAAAGCCCTGCGCACCGGCCTGGTCGACGCCGTGCAGGTCATCTACAACATCTTCGACCAGGCGCCCGAGGACGAACTCTTCCCTCTCTGCCAGGAACTCAACGTCGGCGTGATCGCTCGCGTCCCGCTCGATGAAGGCAGCCTCGGCGGAAAAATGACGCTGCAGACGACTTTCCCGAAGGACGACTGGCGCTCCGGATATTTCGGTCCCGAAAATCTGGCCAAGACCATCAAGCGCGTCGACAAGCTGAAAGAAATCGTTCCCGCAGGAATGACTCTGCCAGAAATGGCCCTGCGCTTCATCCTGTCGCACCCTGCCGTGAGCACGACCATCGCCGGCATGCGTAAACCGGAGCACGTCCGCCAGAACATCGCCACCAGCGACGCCGGCCCGCTCGACAAAACGTTGCTCGCGGAACTGAAGAAGCACCGCTGGGACCGTACCCCGCAGCGCTGGTCGGACTAGACGGGCTTTAAACCAGCATTGAGCATCCGTTCCCTCTAATCCAGGTCATGTTCTCGTACGTGATTCGGGCGGCTTTTTCGCCGCACACAGTCCGCGTATGACCAAGCCTATCGCGCCGACATCGCAAGGCCCGCTCTCGTTCGCGGGGAGGTTCGTCCCGCCTTTCAGCATGAGCGCGGATTCTGGATCAAACCTTCTTCAACTGGATGATGTATCGCGCAGCTAGCGGACCTGCCCGCCGCTCATAAGTCGTGCCGGGCAACGGGGACAAAACCGTAGTCTTCCGCTGCTTTCGGAATTGGCCTCTTGAGCACGCGATCCTTTCCGTTGTGAAATATCTTCCTACAGGTCCACGGTTGCCCGGCAGGGATACGACGTAAGCTAATATTATCAGCGACTTGCGAGTTCGCCAGCGTCGCAGTCCGAAGCGGCGACCCTGGTATGCGTGCTTGCCGTTTGATTCTTCGATGACAAATACACCGAATCCAGGATAAGGAAGAAGAATGGCGAAAGCTTTGCGAGTCAACTGCACATGAGTCCAATCCGCAAAGATCGTCCGAACTCGTCGATCAACTCATCAAAGAGTTGGACTCGCGCATCGGCTAAGACCACTCTAAACAGCGGATGCCTGCTCGCCGACGATACATGACGATAAATAGCGATCATGCATAGCGACCATCAATAGCCGCTCAGTCACATGTGCGGCGCAGCTTCCCGAGATGAACCTTTACGCCTTAAGCTCGGCACGCGCTGACCGTGATGTTTTCATTTCGTTCTGCGTGGCCTCTGTCCTGCTCATCCCTCCACGATCACTGGTAGTAGGTCGCTTCCTCACGCTAACCTCCCTTGCTAACCGGACGACTCCTGGCCAGGCTTCTGGCCATGCTCTCTGGCCCATGACGGCTCTCAGGCGTGATCCCTAGCCTTTGCTGACAATCTCAGTTCGAAGGGGAAAGACTTGCTCAGGAAATCGTTTCTAGTCGCAGTGTCAGCCGCTGTATTCGCGATTACGCTGTACGCCCAGAACCCGCGTGGCTCCCTGCGCGGCACCGTGCAGGACGCCACTGGCGCCCGCGTCGCCTCGGCCAAAATCGTGCTGCAATCCCTCGGCACATCCACACTCCGCGAGGCTACCAGCGAAGACCGCGGCGAATTCCGCCTCGACGATCTGCTTCCAGGCGATTATCGCATCGCCGTGAGCGCCGCCAACTTCGCCCCGGCCCAGGCCGATGTGTCCATCGCCGTCGCCACGGTGCGCGAAGTTACGGTCACGCTGAAACCCGCCGCCGCGTCGGCGACCGTCACCGTGCAGAGCCAGGCCTCTTCGATCACCACCCAGCCGATCGATCTGGTCAACGTGGTTCATCAGGGAATCATCGGGACGCAGGATTTGGAGAACCTCCCGCTCGCCGCTCGCAGCTTCGCCAACATTGCTTATCTCGCTCCCGGCACCGAACCGGTCGAGCCTTCCGATCCCACCAAGGCGCGCATCACTGCCGTCTCCACCGGCGGAAGCTCCGGACTGAACAACGATCTTTCCGTCGACGGCGGCGACAACTCCGACGACTGGATCGGCGGCTTCCTGCAAAATTTCTCGCCGGAGACGATTCAGGAATTCGCCGTGCGCACCGCCAACGAAGACGCCGACACCGGAGGCACCACCGCGGGCTCCGTCGTCATCACCACCAAACGTGGCACCAACGCCTGGCACGGCAGCGGATCGTTCTATGACCGCGCCGCCGCGCTCAATGCGCGCTTCCCCATCGAAAATCCCGCGCCGAATCCCAAGCAGCCGTTCTCGCGACAGAACTACATTGGCACGATCGGCGGCCCCATCGCGCACGACAAAGTCTGGTTGTTCTCTTCATTCGAGTACCTCCACGAAAACGCCAGCATCGCCTACAGTCCCAATAGCCTCACCGAGTTCAACGCACTGGCACAGATCGCTGCCGATGGCCTCATTCCCGGCGTGCCCTCCCTCACCGTCCCGCCGAACGTTCCCATACCATTCCGCGATTATCTCGGCTCGCTGCGTTTCGACTGGGCCCAGTCCTCGAAATCGCAATGGTTCCTGCGCATGTCGGAAGATAGCTACCTGACGCACAACGCGCTGGTTGCTCAAGGCACGCTGCCCTCGACCGGACTCATCACCCATAACAACTACGGCAACAGCGTCATCAGCAATACTTATGAATTCAGCCCGACCTGGCTGGGCACGTTCGTGTTCGACGCCAGCCTGCTGCACCTGACCCAGACCCGCACCTCGACGCTCGGATTCGCGCTGGCATTTCCTTTCAGTTCGACCACGCTCACCGTTTCCGGCTTCGAAACCTATGGCGACAACCAGTTCGCCACCCCCATCACGCTATTCCCGTCATTGCGCAATCAGGAGAAATATCAGCTGCGCTACGATCTCGGCCACGCTACCGGCGACCACTCGCTACAAATTCGGAGTGAATTTCATCCACGAGCCGGTGCTGGCTGGCGCGTTCCCGGGGAAACAGGAAACGCTTTACCAGTTCCCCAACGATCCCATCTATTACACGCAGAATTCCACGACGCTGGCGCAGTTTCCCATCGACTACGTGAACGGAGCCTCCACCACCCCCGCCAGCGACGGCACCTTCTCGCAAAGCGTCCAGCGCCTCGCTCTCTACGCGGAAGATTCCTGGCGGCTCTCGCGCCATCTCACCGTCAACTATGGCTTGCGCTACCAGACGACCTACGGGCTCTTCACCGGTTCCGGCCACAGCCAGGCCGAGAACGCGACATTCCCCACACTGCAGGCATTACAGATTCCGTTAATCCCAGCGCGCCGCACGACTACCGCAAACAATTCGCGCCGCGCCTGGGCCTCGCTTACTCTCCCGGCAACAGCGGCAAGACCGTGCTGCGCGCCGGTTTCGGCCTTTTCTACAACGACCTCGCGCAAAATGGATGGGGCACCGCGTTCCAGGCCGTGAACTCATCGAACTTTGTGACCGGCGGATGCAGCCTCACCGGCACAACCGGCGCCTACGCGTTGACCGGCCCCGGCTGCCTCAAGGCGGAGGGGAGCGGGGGAAACATCATCGACTCCGACTACAAGACTCCCTACGCCATCCACATCACGGGCGGAGTGCAGCACGCCTTCAACGAGCATTGGACTCTCAGCGCGGACTACACCCACGAGCAGGGCAATCACGGCTATCGCGCGCTACAGCTACGCCAGCGACGCGAGTCTTTTCACTCCGCTGATTCCAACGTCCGATCCGACGTATGACCTCGATCAGCGAGCGTCGTGCCCAACGTAAATATTTTCAAATCCGACAACCGCTCCAGCTACAACGCGCTCATGCTGCACTTGCAGGGCAACGTGTCGCGCCGCGCCAACCTGGTGGCAAATTACACCTTCTCCAAAGCGCAAACCTGGGGATGCGTGCTGGGCGAACTCTTCGATTACGTGAACGGAGTTTGCAATCCTCTCGACCCGTTCGGCCCCGGCGACTACGGCCCCTCCGGTGAAAACGTCCGCCAGCGCTTCGTGCTCGCCGGGACGGTCCATATCCCCGGCGGCTTCGAACTGAGCACCATGTTTCAGGCTGAGGCAGCGCGCCCCTTCACCATCACCACCGCCGACAACAGCGGACGCATCTCGGTCAACGGAGTGCCCACCGCCCTCGACGCTTTCCGCGGTACGCCCTATATTCAGATGGATCTGCGCGTTACGCGACCCTTCAGGATCGGCGAACGCTGGGAAGTGCGTCCCTTTGCCGAGTTTTTCAACGTATTCAACCGCAACAATCCTGGCGCAAATTACGTAGCCAACATCGCCGCGCTCCCGCTGATTCCGAGCGACATCGCCTCCGGCAACGCGACCACGATCTGCCTCGACTTCCCCGTCTGTGCCCCGAGCCAGCAGGTCCCCGTCACCAGCTTCAAGCAAATGGAAATTCCCGGCGGCGGCCTGGGAGATTTCTTCGGCCCGGGCACGACGGTGGGTATCCCCTTCGCCGCGCAATTAGGCGTGAGAGTGAACTTCTAAGTTTTTGTCCGAAGATTGTATCCAGGGAAGAAGCCGCAGTTCTAGCGCACCAGCCACTCCGTGGCGGTGTGAACGTGCACCAGCAGTTGGCTATAGGTCACGGCAAACACCGCGACCGTGGCCAGCGTTGCGCCCACTCCGTACGCGAGCCCTTGCGCGGGAGAATGTTTCCGCAACGGCACGCGGCGCTCTTCACTCCACGCCACCAGCCGCTCCACGCGGGCGTTCATGGATGATGCCGGACTGTGCACCAGCGCCGCCGTCAAATCCACCGGAGGCTCGACCGGACCGAGGCGCGACAACTTGATCAGCGCCGCCGCCAGATCGAGCGCCTCGCCGGCATTGGAAACCGCCGCATCATCGGCCGCCATTTCGGTGGCTTCGAGCCATGCCGTTTCCAGTCCGCTCATGCCGGGGAAAGCCACAAACCGCAGCAGCAGTTTCTTCAGATTGTCGCGGCGCCGCACGTGCGCCACTTCATGATTCAGCGCCGTCTGCAGTTCGTTGCGGTTGAGCACGAACTCCGCCGCGCCTGAGAGCAGCACCCTGGGCCGAACAATTCCCGCCGCAGTCATCGCCGGCAAGGTCCGCGCAATCCGCAGCACCGGAACGGGAGAGCAGGTCTGCACGGTTGCGCTTCGCTCGTCCAGGTCGAGATGGTGCGCGACGCACGCCGCACCGCCAGCAACGCGTTCACCAGCCCGAAAATCCCCAGCAACGCGCCGCAAATGCCCAGCGCCAGAGGAATTCCACCCATAGGCTCGTCAATGGCCCGCGGCTCCAGCAAAAGAAATGAGGGCACGGTAAAAGCAGCAGTGATGACCGCCGCAGTGACCAGAGGGAAAAACTCGCAGACCAAATAGCAAATCCGCAATCCAGCGCACTGGATGCTTCTGGCAATATGCCCACACCTTTCGCCAGGTAAAGCACACCGCGAGCGACAACGCGCAATACACCATCACAAACACCGAGAACGAGACGGCGATGCCACGGGCGGCAAACATTTATGCTTTGTCCTTGCCTTTCGTTGCACTCGTTCAGTCTTCCGCTCGATCCGCCGCCGGCGCGCAATTCGCGCCGCTTGGTCTCGACCAGCTGCCGCAAGTCGTCGAGTAACTGCGCGTCGCGCTCGGTCAGAATCTCCACCAGATAAGAAAGCGGCAGCGACGACGCCGGACTCGCATCCAGAAATTGCCGGAAGGCCTCGCCCGCCACTTCGCGATGCATCTCTTCGCGGGTCAAACGCGGCGCGTAGCGGAACGCCCGTCCCTCGGCCTCGCGCGACAACAGATTTTTCTTGAAGAGACGGTCGAGAGTGGTCATCACCGTCGTATAAGCCAGATCCCCGCAACCCGCGTCCACCAACTCGCGCACCGTCGCGGTCCCGCGCTGCCAAAGCGCCGCCAGCAGGCGCTCCTCGAGCGGCCCGATCTGTGACGAAGACGCGCGGAAATGGAAGATGCGTTTCATGTGGCGGGAGCAGCCAGCGCTCGGCGAACCAGCATTCTATCCCAGCCGAACCGCCCGCGCCACAAGGGATTTCGGGGAATGGCGACCCCGGAGGGGCTCAACTTGAGGCGCTTAGCAGGCGTGAGCGAAGCGTGAGCCTGCTGCCGAAATCCTGAGCGAAGCGAAGGACCTTGGAGCCTCTCAGTCCATGGCGACCCCGGAGGGGCTCGAACCCCCAACCCTCAGTTCCGAAGACTGATGCTCTATCCAGTTGAGCTACGGGGCCGGCGGAAAACGCGGCGAAGAAGAAGATAATCTGGGGTGGGAAACGGGAATCGAACCCGCAACCGTCGGAGCCACAGTCCGGTGCTCTGCCAGTTGAGCTATTCCCACCACCAGCTTGATTATAGCAACTGCGGTTCAGAGATGTCAGAAATGCGGGCGTCAGACGTTAGGCGTCGGGCGTCAGGCGTCAGCCCTCGGACCTCCGACCAAAGACCAAAGACCCAAGGCCCGGCGCCTACGCCCAACGCCTGCCGCCAGCCTTTTGCCGTTTTCCACAGAAATAAATTGCCGAATGTGACGCGCAACCGTGACTGAGATTTCCAATCCCGTTACGGTCGATAGTGCAGGCCAGATGTTCAGCCGCGCAGTTCTAGACACCTCGCGGACCCGTGTACGCACCTTCGGGAGTGACGATGCGGGACATCTTGATGGCGGGCGCTTTGCAGGTCACCCTGGATGACCCAGGGACAGCGCTCGTGGTGGGAGTGATCGCTCCCCAGCTATTTATCACCACGCAAGGCCGAGTAAGTCAGGGAAAGTGAAGGAGGTCGGGAGTAGAAAACCAGATCAGAAGAAATAATAAGTGGGAAGAAGAGGACGTTCTGAAGGCAAAGACTGAAGACTAAAAGAGAGGAGGGCCAACGACTTGACGACTAACGACCAACGACCAACGACCAACGACCGAACCCCTACCCGCGCCCCACGCCCACGTACTCAAATCCGAGGGCGCGCAGCCGCGTGGAATCAAGAAGATTCTTCGTGTCCACGATGACCGGCTTCTTGAGCAGGTGCTTGATGCGGTCGAAATCGAGCGCGCGAAATTCCGGCCAGCCGGTGCCCACGACCAACGCATCGGATCCCTCGGCCGCGGCGTAAGCATTGTCGCAGTAACGCACTGACGTGTTCAGCCGCGTCTTGGCTTCAGGAATCGCGACCGGATCATACGCCCGCACCCGCGCTCCCTTCGAAACCAGCGACTCGGCCAGCCGGACCGACGACGAGCCCGCCACCGAATTCGTATTCGGCTTGAACGCCAGGCCCAGTATGCCCACGTCTTTGTTCTCGACCGAGTTCAGCGCGACGGCAATCTTGTCGACCAGCCGGTCGGCCAGGTAATGATTCACGTCGCGCGCCGCGCTCAGCACTTTCAGCGATACGCCATGCGCCTGCGCCAGCTCCGCCAGCGAATCCATGTCCGACTCGGCGAAGACTCCACCCATGCCCGCCCCGGGTTGCAGGCAGCGCGGAGCGATTTTCTTGTCCAGCCCGAGCGCCAGCGCCAGGTTCACCGCATCGGCGTTGACCCGTTCGCACAGCGCCGCTACTTCGTTGATGAAGGAAATCTTCGTCGCCACAAACGCCGTCGCTGCCTCGCGTACCAGTTCCGCCGTCGACTGATTGGTCACGATCACGGGCACGCCGCGCATGACCAGCGGATGAAAAATCTGTTTCAGCACCTGCACCGCTTCACTCGAAGTCGAACCCAGAATCAGCCGGTCGGGCCAGTTGAAATCTTCCACCGCGCAGCCATCGGTAAAGAACATCGGCTGCGAAACGATCGTCGCTTGCAACCCGGCCTCTTTGATGCCCTTTTCCAGCGCCGCTGCGGTGCCCACCGGAGCCGGCGTCACGATCGTGAGAATGGGAGGCTTGGCGGCCAGCCGCGCGATGCGCATGGCCACATCGGCCAGGCCGTCGGCTTTGTCTTCCGCCAGGAAGATCACCTGCGTCTTGCGCGCGAACGATTCAATGTCGGTGGAGTAAGCGAGCCGTCCCGCGCGCACGTTGCGGCGAATAATCTCTTTCAGATTTTTTTCGAAGAAGGGAATGTTGCCCTGGGCCATTTCGACCATGCGCGACCGGTCGGGATGACAGCAGGAAACAGGAGTGCCAAAATCCGCCAGGCAGGCTGAAATCACTGTCCCCAGATACCCCGAACCGTACACGCCGATCTGCATGTGCTGTCTCCCTTTTCAGCCCGAAAAGCGCGTCAGATATGGCGTCTGGCAGGTCTTCCCGGACACTAGCCCTACTCCTTATCTACAGCCACGCCCGCGCCTTTTCAACGCACGCAAGGGAGATGTACCAAGGGCCATGTCCGCACGGCAGGGGTAACCAAGGAGGAGATTACGAGATTGCAATCAGGCCGTGGACGGCTTCCTGCTAACCGCTTTCAGGACCTCTTGCGCTACACTTTTTTTTTTAGTGTACCTATCTCTCCCATCTAAGTTATCGCTAATGCTGCACCACCACTCCCATACCGCCGCAAAGAGATAGCTAACGAACATGCCGAGTTGTTTGATCTCGACGCGCTCGTCATTGCCGTGGACGCCACGACTTTCCTCATCGGTCTTAGGCGCCGATCCCGTAGGCCTGCACGCCCTTCGCGCGCAGGAACGAAGAGTCGGTGGCTCCCGTCGTCATGACGGGCAGCGTGATCGCATCGGGGCTGACTTCTTTTTGCGCGCGCTCCAGAGCGGCAAACATCTCCGTGCCTAACTTGCTGGGCGGCGACGGAACCATGGAGTGCGCACTGTCCTCGGCAACCACTTTTACCTGCGGGTCGTTGATGACCGAGGCCAGCATCCCGCGAAACTTTGGCAGATCTTCATCCGGCAGGGCGCGGATGTCGAGCGTCGCCTCCGCCGTCGGCGGGATGACGTTGGATTTATATCCCGCTTTCAACATGGTCGGAACCACGGACGTTCGCACCATGGAGTAGTACTGCGGCTTCTTGTGTTTCAGTTCTTCCTGCACCTTCGGGTCAAGAATGTTGCGGTACCACGCCGCTTCCTCGGGCGGAGAGATAGTGGCCAGCCGCTCGAAAAATGCGCGCGTGGTCTCGTTCAGGCGGGCTGGCGTATCCCAGGTTCCGGCCTTCGCCACGGCCGCGGCGAGATGCACCACGGCATTATCGACGCGCGGCACCGATCCGTGGCCGCTGCTGCCGGTCGCTTCCAGGGTCGCGCCTCGTGGAAGCTTCTCGGCGGTCGCGACTCCGAAGAATTTTATCTTTCCATTTTCCAGCAGCGATCCCCCGCCTTCGTTGAGCGCAAATTCGCAGTCAATCTTGTCCCAGTAGCGCTCGACAATGGTCGACATGCCGGCGGACGAAGACATTTCCTCGCTGGCTTCGGAAAGAAAAATCACATCACGATCGAGCGGAATCTTCAGCCGCTTAAGTTGCAGGAAGACTTCCAGATTCGCCGCCACCATCGCCTTGTCGTCGGACGCGCCGCGGCCATAGAGCACGCCATCGCGTTCGGTGGCGGCAAACGGTTCCACCGTCCAGTGCGCGCGATCCACGGGGACGACATCCTCGTGTCCCATGATCAGCAGTGGCTTTTTTCTTCCGCTGCCCTTCAAGCGCGCCACAATGCTGCCGCGGCCCGGAACTGGCTCCAGGATTTCCGATTCGATTCCCTCGCTCTTCAGCACAGCCGCGAGATAGTGCGCGACCTTCGATTCATCGCCGGGAGGATCCTGGGTGTCGATTCTGACCAGGTCCGCAAGAAAATGTACGGCTTCGGCCTGCGCCGCATCCGACTGTTCGGCATTCAAGGTAAGAACTTTCGTCTGCCCCTGCATCGCTGTTGCCGCCGCCAACAAACACGTTGCAACCAGGTTTGTGACTATTGTGCGTCCAATCATGGGAGTCTCCCGGCGCAAGATTATAGAGCACGATTCCGGAGGAAGATTAATTGAGGAAGTTTGAAACGAAGGCGCCGCGGGAACGTTAGCGGTCTCCGCGAGATTTCGAAGCTGCGAGCTGAAAGCTTTCAGCTATTTCGAAACCAGCGTCCGCCCCAGATGCACCGGCGCCAGATCGATCCAGCAGCTGGGCGCGCCTTCCCGGACATCTTCGCGGACAAAGGTCAGTCTTTCCAGCAGGATGCGCCGGGTGCCCGCATACTGCTCCCAGCGCTGGCGGGCGGTTTCAAAGGCACTTTGCGCCGCCTGCTCGCCGCCCATTTTCGCGATGGTCAGGTGCGGGATGTAGGGCCACTCTTCGCGGAACTGCAGCGCCTCGGTATTCAGCCGGCGGTGCAACTCGCACATGCGCGCGGCCGCGCCGTCCACGCGGATGTAGACCGTGGGAGTAATGGGGGCAAAGGTGCAAACGCTGCCCAGGTTGACTTCAAACGCCTCTGCCTCGCTGCAGATGCGTTCCAGCACCTGCAACGCCGAACTCTCCGAACCTAGCAGCGGACGCGGCGGCAGAAACGTCAGATGGGCTGCCAGATGCGGCAGGTCGGGATGCAGCTCACGCCGGAGGTTCTCCACGAACTCTCCCGCCGGCCCGTTTACATACGCCACCAACGCATAACGCAGATTCTGCATACCCGATCACAAAATTATACGCTGCCCCTGAGAACCCGGAGCATCCAAGTGATGAACGGTCGATGAATGTCCGCAGAACCCAGCACATCGCAGACCACTCCGACCGGCCAGTGAAAAGAAGCTCTCATTTATAATCAAAACGTCGGGGCTTAGCGTACCTGCCTTGGGCGCAGAATGATTTACTCCAAGCGTTCCATTCTTTTTTGATTTCGATTGTCTCCAACAATTGCCGACAGCGTCGCTATTACGGTCGTCGCTCTTTCACCGCCTGTGCCGTTTCGTCTCTCCTCCGTCAGGTGGATTTAGGTAGGCGAGGGAGTCTCTTTGCCGAGGCCTCGGATCCAGCTGGTTCACGGAACGGTTCCACAGCAATGCGCTCGTAGCGCACTTCCAGCACGGTCAAGTGTTCTGTGCCGCCCGGCAATTGAAGGACTACGCTGTCACCCGCTGCCGACTTCATCAGCGCGCGCCCCAGAGGTGACACCCAACTGATGTGGTTGCGATTGAGATCGATTTCGTCGGTGCCCACGATGCTCACCACTCGCTCGACTTCCGCGGCATTGGCATAGCGCACGGTCGCTCCGAAGAATGCCCTTGTCGCTGCCTGCCCCGCTCTCCGAGCTTCCGGGTCCACAACTTCCGCGGCTTCGATTCGCTTGGTGAGAAAGCGAATCCGCCCATCGATCTGCCGCAGCCGCCGCTTGCCGTACTGATAGTCGGCATTTTCACTGCGATCGCCGTTGCTGGCCGCCCACGCCACCACCTCCGTCACGGCCGGGCGTTCCCTGGTGAGCAGAAACCGGTGCTCATCTTTGAGGCGCTCCAGCCCGCGCGGCGTGATGTAGTTCTTGACTGGCGCCGCAGGGGCGTCCGGTTGTGGTTTTCTGGTAAACCCTTTTCGCATCTGTGGTCTTTCCAGCGCGAGTCCAGTGCCGGAGCCCCAATGAACGCGGATGAATGCCGAGAGAAAACACCGTAGGTCATCCCCGTTTATGGAAGTTCATCTGCGGCCCTAGCTGATTTTTTCACTTCTTTCGGTCCCTTAACGATCCTATCCATAATCTCGGATAAGTGCCGGCGAAGGCATGTTTGGGAGAATCAGGATTCCGGCAAGGTTGTTTGCTCGGATTGCGGTTGCGGCTTTCGCCTCAGGACCAACGCGGAGAACAGCGTGATGACGAGTCCAATCGGGAAGGGATGAATGAACGTGAGCACTGCGTTGAAGAATGGGTTTTTGTACAGCTCTTTGTATTTTCTGACCTGCTCAAGTTTTTCCTGGACGGCTGCCGGGCTCGCTCCCGAGGCGGTGAGCTTCTGAACCAAATGAGCGCCATATGCGTCCCAGAAACCAGGCAGGAAGTTGTAGTAGATCACTTCCCAGGTTACGACATAGATGATGCACGATATCAGCGTAATGGAGAGGCCAACGGCAAAAGCCTTTAAAAAGGAAATCTGACCATCGCCGAGGTTGTCCCGGTAGGTTCGGATGCCGACAAAGACCATCAAGAACGAGAGCACGATCGAGGTGTTGCCGATGATCGCCCCGCGGTCGAAGCCAATCCTGCCGCCGAAGGTCACCACCGCTATCATCATCAGCGAGGAGATAGCGCCGGAAATCAGCCCGAAGGTGACGACGATCTTTCTCATATTCTGGTAATGTCTTTTATCCGATCTCCGATCTTGACCTTTCCACGTATGCTGCCGGCCCCATGCTCATACGGGCTCAGCGACCAGCCACGTCAGCTGGCGACTTGGATGCCACTGGGATAACTACGATCAGGTTATCGCCTGCTCCGGGGTGAGTCATCCCAAGATAATCGAGGTTCGCCAGCGATTGCGCGTCGAACCCGATGTCTTTCGTTGTCATGTTCGGCGCATAGAACATCAAGTGCGGAGGGAAAATGCCAGTGCTGTGCTCGGGGATGGCTCTCAAGCGATTCTGGCTGGACATCATGTAGAGGAATCCCGGTTTGCTCGGATACTGGTAACGGCCTTCCTTATATCCGTTGGCGACGTCTGCCTTGATTTCGGCCTCGGACTTGCCGTTTGTGCGCAGCTCTTCACCGTGCATGTAGACAAGCAAGAGAGTGCGGCTGCCTTCGGCGTCGAAGCACTGCGGCTCGATGGTTGTTTCTGGCTGGGTTGTTTCTGCGGGCTTTACGAAATGCCGGCCAACAAAACAGCTGAAGCCGTTACTGCCTTCGCGCGCTTTCTCGTAGCCTTTGGGGCCGAGAACGTAAACTGTGGCTTTACTGGATACCTCGGCCGGGGCGGCGCTTTCAGCGAGTGTGATCTGCTGGTCACGTGGCATGGAGGCGTCGTAGACCCGGGGAAGTTCCTGGGCGGTTGCGGGAATGAGCGCAGTGCCTGAAAACAAGCCGATCGACAGAGTACCCACGACAAAGACCTTCATCGAATTCAGAGACTTCATGTTCGCTCCTTTTTTCAAGAAGTTCATGTTTTCACAAACTTCGTGTGTTCATAAACTTCGTGTTCGCTCGTTCGTATATTGAGCGGCTCAACATACCGCGTGAGGCCGGGTCGGTGTCGTCATCCTTTTGGCTGATTTTGGCCGAAGAGACAAAAATCATTCGTTTGGGGGAGCGGTTATCGGCGCGAACCGTGCTTGTGGACGAGTAAGTGCACGAGTAAATCAGGGGAGAAGGCCGAATTCCTTGCCGAGTTGCACCGCTTGCGTTCTTCGTTTCGCCCCGAGTTTGTCGAAAACCCGGCTGGAATGGGTCTTCACCGTGCTCTCGCTCACAAAAAGCTTCGCGGCGATTTCGCGGTTGCTCAGGCCCTGGGCGATCAGTTCAAGGATCTCAAGCTCACGGCGAGTGATATGGAGGTCCTCACGTTTTCTTTGGTCAGGGATGAACGGTCCCTCGGCAGGGACGGGGACCTCCCTCACAACAATTGTCTGGCGTTTTGCTGTCAGCTTGAGGCCAAGCCAGATGCCAAGAACGGCAAAGGTCGCGGCGATCAGTCCGCCGTAGATTTCGATGGAATGTTCGACGACCAGGAACCGATACTCGGTCCACTGGAGCAGAGCAATCAAGATTCCACCGATCAACCCGTACATGAGGACGTGGCGCTTCATAAGCTCCAGGAGGATTCGTTACCGAAATTATCGCATCCATGGTGGGGTAGATCCTACTGCTTGCAGGGCAAGATCAATGCTTGACAGGCCTCGGCGGGTGGCACACGTTAGCCGATCATCCGGGAGTTGATAGCTTCTTTCCGTGCTAAAGCATTTTTGAATAACATCGGGGAAGACCGGGGACAGACGCTACGTTCACCGATTTCCATTCGTCGAAACACTTGGAAGCGTTCCGTCTGTCCCCGGTTTCCCTCCCCGGTTTCCCTCGCGCATGACGATCATCAAAACTGCAACTTCTTATTTTGCCTGCGCTAGCTTCGTAACAACTGCGGCGACTTTATCGAGTATCTGGTTCCAGCCTTCCATTTGACCGCTATTTTTCGCGCTCTCCAGGGGTTCATTGCCAATGAAGGTGAGTTTCGTCTGGCCGTTTCCGAGATCCTCAAAGAGGGTCACGTCGTACGCACCGTCGATGGCCTCATGTTCTATTCCCAATTGCGCAGGGTCAACCTTGTTTCCCTTCGAGTCCGCAAAGTACATGGAGGAAACGATCTTTTCCTGGGGAACAATCTCGTGGTATTCCACCGCATTCCAGCACGCTTGCCCATCCGGCGCTCTCATGCAGAGGAGAGATTTTCCTCCAACGCGAAAATCCATCTGACAAACCGGCGCAGTAAAGCCCTTTGGCCCCCACCACTGCATCACGTACTTCGGGTCTGTCCACGCCTTCCAAACCAACTCGCGTGGGGCATCAAAAACTCTTGTAACAACCATCCGCTCAATTTCACTCACCGTGTTTTTTGTCATTTCTGACCTCCTCTTTCTTCATTTGATTTACAACTGCATCCAGTTTGTCGAAGCTCTCTTCCCAGAAGCGGCGATAGCTGATCGCCCAGTCGCCGACGGTTTTAATCGCCGCTGGCCTGAGCGTGCACACACTCTCTCGTCCACGCTTCGTCTTGATCACAATCCGCGCCCGCACCAGGTAGGCGATATGTTTTGAAATCATCTGCTGCGAGAGTGCAAACGGTTCCGTCAATCCATGCACAGAGGCAGGCCCGTGGGAGAGTCGTTCGATCATCGCCCGCCGGGTCGGATCAGACAAAGCGGCAAAGGTTGTACCTAATCGATCCACAACCACATGGTAGTGGATTATTCGTCGGTGTCAAGTGTGAATTTTGGGCGGGGAGCCTATCTTTAGCATTGGCACCATTTCCCACGGAGGGGTGCCCCCACTTGCGTTTCTTGCAAGGCTGGGCGGCGATGCTGCCGGCGAACTTGAGTCCGTTCTACACAGCCTGTTGTGTATGCCGTCGTCGTACCCGCCCCTTCGACTTCGCTCAGGGCAGGCTGTTCGCAAAGTACGCGAAGGACGGGGCACCCGCAGCTGTGGTGGCTTCTTCAGTTTAGAGGCCGGGCCACCCTCTATAACCTTGTCGGCGTTGTCAAGGGACACGTAGAGTGTCCGTGATTCGCGAGGCTTTCGAAGCGGCGCTGAATCTCGGTTTTGTTTTTACTGAGCAGAAAGTTTTTGCTGTTGCTCTTGTTGTTGCCGTTGCTTTTGCTCATTGCGACTTCGGCTCGCTTTCAGAATCCCGCAGTGGAAGCTCGTTCCACCAACCATCTATTCGGTCTCTGACTCCCGACCATGATTCGTTGTTCAGACTCCCCATCTTTTATGGGGAGGCGAGGCGCTCAATCAGCCCAGCGATGGACTGTCTTCCACCAGGGTGGCCCACGAGCTGCCTCGCTTGCGAACGAGCTGCGCATAATCCGCCGTGCTGCGCAGCATCCAGTACAGCCTCACGGCCAGTTTGCGGGCAATGGCGACTTTCGCCACCGCTGCCCCACGACGGAACTTCAACCGTTGATACACGCGCTGCAGTTGCGGGTCCAGCCGTGCCGCACTGTGCCCCGCTTCCACCAGCAACGAACGCATCATCGGATTGCCTTGCTTCGAGATCGATCCCAGCCGCTGCCGCCCGCCCGAGCTGTGCTCCCGCGGATTCAGCCCTAGATAACTCACCACCTGCTTGCTGCGATCGAAGCGTTAACCGGCCCGATAATCAGGACGAAAGCTAACGACGTGATCGGTCCTACTCCCGGATGAGTCATCAGACGCGCGGCCAGCGGCTCACTCTTCGCGGCTAGCTCCACCGCCTGGTCCAGCTTTTTTACCGAGCTCTGCAGCTCCTCGAACATCCGCAGTAACTCCTGCCGTCGATAACTCGCCCACGGACCCAGCTTCAGTCCTTCTAACTCGACTCGTCCCTTTTTCGTGAACAACTTCTCCTTCCGACACACACCCTCTCCCATGGCCAGGGCGTGCATCTGATTCTTCACCGCGCCCCACATCCACACCAACTTCTGCCGGTGCCACAACAGTTGCCGCAGATCCCGCTCCTCGAGCGACGGGCGCCAGATCGTCGGAAACCGATTCGTACACAACAGCTCCAACAGATGCGCCGCGTCTCGCGCGTCGGTCTTCTGCTTGCGTACGACCGCCGCGCGAATCTTTGCCGCATCTCCCATCCACACTTCGTGGCCCAACTCCGCCAGCATGGCCTCGAACCAGGCCGTGTGCCCGGTGGCCTCGATCCCTACTCGAACCGCGCCCTTCAGGCCGGCATAGAATGCCCGCGCCTCTCCACTCTCATGTTCCAATCGGCGCTCCACTAACTCGCCGCTGTCTGTATCTACCATCGCTATCTGCTGGTAGCGCGTATGTAAATCGCAACCTATAATCATCATCGCTCGGCTCCTTTCCTCCGAGCCTTGGTCGCTTGAGCGCTTCCAAGTCTACTCGCCCGAAGGGAGCCGACACGGTTATCTCATCAGTCAACGGGAAGTGCCGCCCAAAGAAGGAACGCCGACTAATCCGGAGTGGACCCGTCAATCACCACAAGCGCGTTTTTCGGTACACAGAATAACGAGGAAACCTAGGGGCCTGTTAGCCGCAAAGCCGCTCTGAGCCGACCCACAGTTGGGCCAGATCTCTAAGGCTGTGCTTGTAAGTACGCGTTACCAAGTATTCCTTCCCGCCTTTTACACGCAGCCTGTACTCTCCCGTCTGTAAAGGTTGGATCTCCTCCACCGCCGAAATATTAACGACGACCGAGCGGTGGATGCGAATAAAACCGTAGGGCTTGAGCTTCTCCGCCATGGATGAGAGGGACTCGCGAAGCAGATAGGGATTGGGCCGGTGTCGCAACGAAACGTAATTACCTTCCGCTTGCACCGCCACGATCTCGGCCAAATCCAAGAATAGGATTCTACCGTTCGCCTTGAACGCGATTCGCGGCGCGTGTCGTTTTGCCATAACCTCCAACTGCCGCAGGAGTCGCATGAGGGTTGCAGCATCAGTTCGGATTACCGGAAGCGATGATGTATCTACAGCTTCGCGGAACTCCTCCGCTGTCGACTCAAGCGTGTAGGGCCGTTTGCTCTTGGGGAAGCAAATCGTAGCCGCCGGCAGTGGGCCAACCGAAACGTTCGCACCAGTGTGAGCAGTTTGTTGAACAAACATCTCACGTGCAGTGGCCGGCTCATCCTGAATCTCGCGGGCGCTCATGGTGGAACTCCTTGCTCTCTCGTTTCGACTTCGTGCTACTTCTGCCCGGTGCTGACCGCTGAGGGAAAGGTGGATTGCGCGCCGAAATAACACTCAATGGATTGCAACTTTCCGTTCTTGATCCGGAGATACTCAACGTTCCGGAACGATTTACCGTTCTTGGTGTGGCAAAGATACTTCACAAAAGCATCCTCTGCGCCCGTGTCGATCCGCTCCAGGTCAAAATGTCCAATGAAATTAATCTGTGTGTCCCAGCATTGCGTTTTGAAAGTAGTCTTGCTGATGTGGTCGTCGCCAGCCGCGCTCGTAAAAGTGAAGTTGTCGGCGAGCAGGTTATTGAACGTGCCCAAGTCCTTCTTTTCCCACGCTGCGTACCACTTACGGATGATCTCCTCGTTGGTTAAGTTCTGCCCACCTGATGCGCTGGCACTTGCAAGTCGCGGCAGGCTCACGGCACTCGCCAGCGCGCAGGCTCCGGTTGCGAGCAGATTTCTGCGCGACACTCCGATATTTGTCATTGTCATTATTTGCTCTCCTTGTTCGCTCTCCTTTTCATGTAGTGTGAAGCACTTGGCCGATTCGCGATGCTGATCTGACAGGCATACGAACCGGTTGGTATGTAATGCCCGCTTGAGATACTGATGCAATTAGCCTCGTTTGCGGCTTCCCGCCGCGCGAAGTGAACTCAGCCAGGCCACGATATTTTCAATTCCCAGATTCCACAGCTTCGCATCTTGAGCATTCTTTGCCAACACTTCGTAGCCTTCGACCATCGCGATCAGAAAGCTCGCAGTCTCTTCCGGAACCAGGTCGCGGCGGACTGTTCCCTGAGACTGCCCCCTCCGCAGAGCCATCGCAATACCTTCTTGCCAGGCCTGGAAGATTCTCTCCAATCGCTTGCGGAATTGTTCGTCGAGCTGAGACATCTCCTGTGCCAAATTGACCAGGGGACAGCCGGCCTTTAAGTCTCTTGGCCGGCTTGGTATCGACTGTACAATGCGGATCAAAACATCGATAGGGTCCCGGTCCGTGCTTTGCTCTAAAGGAAGCAACCACCTCTCGCGGGGGAATTTTGCGACGATCTCTTCGATAATGGCGTATCCCAGAGCTTCCTTGCTCTCGAAATGATAGTAGAGAGCTCCTTTGGTGACGTTAGTGGCGGCCAGGATGGTATCGATCCCGGCACTTTGGAAGCCATACCTGTAAACCTCTTGAAAAGCCGCCTGTAGCAAGCGTTGCCGCGTCCGCTCAGGATTACGCGGCCTTGGCGCTCTACGTTTTGGATTCTTGTGTGCTGCCAACATACCAACCAGTATGGATGTGAAACCATTCGGAAGTCAATCGAATTGATTGGACTGACTTCTGGGTGCCGCCATTCCCGAAATTCGTACCCTCTCGCCGATGTGTATGGGAAATTGGAGAAACAGACGCTCTGCCCGCCTTGGATTCGTCACCGTATTTTGTCAGCCCGCCACTCTGCCGTGAAGTCCAAAATGTATGTGCTGTTGTGTCACGTAATTGTTCTTCCGGTGGAACGTCACATGCTCCTGTCATTTCGGCACGGCAACTCTCATCGGAGGAAAGAAATATGAGCGCATTAAGACGTATGCGAATTTCTCGATACTGTTGGTCACGGCGATGGTTCTAGCTTGCTTCAGCATGCAGTCGCGCAAGCGAGATACAAAGTACAGGATTTGAGCGTTGAGCGCCCTGACAACCTAGGCATGGCCATGGGCCTCAATAATTACGGCTGGACGCTGACTATGGATCAACTCCTGGATCATTCCACCATTTCCACTCGCTTCCCGGCCGTGTCAGGCACCGATAGGATGAGCATCCGCGATCTCAACCTCCCACTCGGCACGCTGGGAGGAAAGAACAGTTCGATCAACTGGAACGGGATTAACGATCCCGGGGAAGCCGTCGGTATGTCCGAAACATCTGTTCCCGATCCGAACGGCGAAGACCTCTGCGGTTTTGGCACACAAGCGACGTGTCTTCCGTTTCTTTGGCAAAACGGCGTTATGCGGGCTCTCCCGACGCTCGGCGGGAATAACGGGCAGGCCAGCGCCATCAATAACAGCGGACAAGTCGCAGGATATGCAGAAAATGGCATGGTGGACTCCACCTGCCCGGCCGGCGTCATGAATAATCGGGTTGATCTGCCAGTGTTATGGGACACCAACAAAGGCACAGACATAGCCAACCCTCTTCCCACGATCGGTAGCGATACAGACGGAGTCGCGTTCGGCATCAACAATAAAGGCCAGGCCGTAGGCTACTCGGGAACCTGCACCTCAGCCAATTTCGCCGTACTGTGGGAAAACGGCACTGCCACCCCGCTTGCCGACCTCGGAACTCCGGGCGCCATAGCCTACGCCATCAACGGCCACGGCCAGATTGTTGGCCAAGCCGTCAACTCAGAGGGCACAGCTTTGGCCGCTATTTGGGAGAACAATACAGTCAAAAGCCTTGGCGCCCTTCTGCCGGGAGAGGGCGCCGCTTTTGCCACCAGCATCAATAACAAGGGCCAGGTTGTGGGAAGCTCCTTCGACTTCAGCGGCAACTGGTCTCACGGCCTGATCTGGGAGAACGGGAAGATGTTCGACCTTAACCAGCTATTTCCCGCTAGCTCCAACCTCTACGTAGTCTCGGCCAGCAACATCAATGAGAGCGGACAAATCGCAGGTATGGCGGTGTATATGGCCGGGCCGAACCCGGGAACGATAGTCCACTCTTTTCTAGCAACACCGGTAGACGAAGACCAGGGCAAAACAATTGCAGAAGTCATCGTTACGCATCCGAAAATCACAATGCCCGCGGCGAATGTTGGCAGGCAGCTTTCGCCGAGGTCCGCTCACTGCTCAATCCACGATAAAGGCAATTTCTGAGCTTCCGCACCATGCATTCCGGCCATATGCTGCGCGAAGGCACATGGCCGGATCATGTGCGGGTCAATATGGGTCTCGCCAATGTCCACATGACCCTGATTGTCCACGGCAAGGGCTGATGGGAAGAGTTCCTTCAATAATCCAATGTGCCAGGGTTGGCCGGCAATTTTCTGGCCGGGCTACACTGGAAGAGGCACGGTGCCGCGAGTTGCTCCTTCAAAATGATCTCTTTCTCAAACATCAATAAGCAGTATGGCAAGCAGTTGCTCTTCGTGGATGCTTCGTTTCAGTTGAATCCCGGCGAAAAAGTTGGGCTGGTCGGTCCCAATGGGTCGGGCAAGACAACGCTATTTCGTATGGTGGTTGGCGAGGAAAGTCCCGACGAGGGCGCGGTCTCTGTCCCGAAGAAGTTGACGATCGGCTACTTTCGCCAGGACGTCGAGGAAATGCAGGGCCGTTCGGTTCTGGATGAAGCGATCGCAGGCAGCGGACGAGTCGGCGATCTACACCACGAGCTCGAAGCCTTGCAGCGGGAAATGTCCGACCCCGACAAGGCGGATGACATGGACCGCATCCTTGAGCGCTTCGGTCACGTGCAGGAGGAGTACGAGCATTTAGGCGGTTACGCGCTCGAATCGCAAGCCCGTGAAGTGCTCCACGGGCTGGGATTCAAGGACGATCAGATTGACGGCGACGTGGGCGCTCTCTCCGGCGGATGGAAGATGCGAGTTGCGCTGGCGCGCGTCCTGCTCGGCATGCCGGATGTATTGCTGATGGACGAACCGACGAACCATCTCGACATCGAATCCATCATCTGGCTGGAGCAGTTTCTCAAGTCATTTCCTGGCGCGCTGCTCATGACTTCGCACGACCGCGAGTTCATGAATCGTCTGGTCTCAAAGATTGCTGAGATTGATGGCGGCGAGATCATCACCTACGCGGGTGACTACGACTTCTACGAGCGCGAAAGGGCGGTGCGAGAGAGCAATCAGCAGGCAGCATTTGCGCGGCAGCAGTCCATGCTTGCCAAGGAGCAGCGCTTCATCGATCGTTTCAGGACGCACGCGGCCAAAGCGGCCCAGGTGCAGAGCCGAATTAAGGCCTTGGACAAGATCGAGAAGATCGAACTGCCCAAAAAGCGGCAGGTTGTAAAATTCGACTTTCGCGTTCCCCCGAGATCGGGCGAACAGGTGGCCGTCCTTGAGAATCTGCACAAGAGTTACGGGCCGCGTGTGATTTATGAAGGATTCAATCTCACCATCCGCCGCGGAGAACGCTGGGCCGTCATGGGAAGAAACGGCGCGGGCAAGACTACGCTTCTTAAAATGATTGCCGGAGCCAGTGCTCCAGATGCGGGAAGCGTGCGGCTCGGCGCCAGCCTGTATATGGGCTACTTCGCGCAACAGTCTTTAGATACGCTCAATTCCGATCTCACCGTCGCCGAACAGTTGCAACAGGATTTTCCTCAGGACAGTATTGGCGCGTTGCGCAACCTGGCGGGAGCATTTCAGTTTTCCGGCGACGACACGGACAAGAAGATCCGCTCACTTTCGGGCGGAGAAAAATCGCGGCTGGCCATCGCGCGCATGCTCTTCAACCCGCCGAACTTCCTGGTGCTCGACGAACCCACCAATCACCTGGATCTTGCGACCAAGGAGATGCTGGTGGACGCCCTGAAGGACTTTGAAGGCACCATGATCTTCGTATCGCACGACCGCATGTTCCTTCGCGGTCTGGGCTCACGTGTGCTGGAACTGGGGGGCGAAAGCGGCACGGACCGCCATCCCACGGTTTATCCTGGCTCCTATGTTGAATATGTCCAGAAGCTTGGACATGAGGCGCCAGGGATCTATTCGTAGGCACGGTCGAGGCCGGAAATCATCAATTGGAGTGGTCGTAAAGTTGGAAAGTGCTTTAGAATCAATTCTGCTACTTATGTCGGGGCGTAGCGCAGCCTGGTAGCGCACCTGCCTTGGGCGCAGGGGGTCGTGAGTTCAAATCTCGCCGCCCCGACCAGTTCTTTTCCCTCGCCCGCTGATCCCACAAACGAAAATCTCCTCATACCGTCGACTTCGCGGTCCGTCTTTCGCAGAGAACTGTTCAGGCCGTGACATCCTTTGTTCCATGGCAACGGGCGGGCACTTGTCGTCGGCTCCTTGATTGTCCCGGGTCATTGGATGATGACCACGTTCATGCTCCAAGGCGTGAGGGTCAGCGTCAGCGGCAGTGCCTGCTCACCCATCGTGGTGGTCGTGGGCGCGGCCCAGGTGCTGGTCCCGACCGGGTCGGGCGGAGTTCCGGTGGGCGAACCGGACAGGTCGTAGATGGCTTTGTCGTAAGTGGTGACCTTTACGCTGGAAGAGGAATTTCTGCTCGAAAGCGCGATGGTCACGGGCTGAGCCAGGGTTTCATTGTCGTTGAACAACAACACAGCCGTGCCGCCGGGGTTGGTGGCGGCGTAGGCGCGCACGTCGGTGGGGTCGCCGGAGACGGTCGCCGTCAGCACCGTCTGGCCGTTGACGGCCATCTGGCTGAACAGCTGAAACGCGCGCGCTGTGGGAGACATGGTGCCGAGTGGGCCCGCGCCCGGACAGCTGGGATCGTCCGATCCGTCGGAGAAGACGTTGTAGGCTCCGAACGTCTGCCATCCATAGACCGACGAAGTATCGTTCCCGTTGGCGCCGTTGCAATTGCCGAAGCCGATCCACCAGGTCAGGCGCGAGACTCCGGCGTTCATCATCTCGCCCAGCACCTGGCCGGCATACAAGCCCTGCGCAATCGACCAGCTCTGCTTGCCCGGATTGCTGTAGGGCCCACCAATCTCGCCCACGTAAATGGGCGTGTTCGGAGTGCCCCAATTGGTCAGCTCCGTCCTGACGGTGTTGATGTTCGTGGTCAACTCCTGCGCTGCCGTTTTCACGATGAACGTGTCGCTTTCCGAGCCAGGCGCTTCCGGATAGAAGTGATACTCCACGAAGTCATAGGATCCTTTGGCATTGGCCAGCACGGTGTGGTCCCAATCGGTGTTCGGGTTACCCGCATCCACAACCACGCCGACCAGCGTGCTCGCGCTGGCCGCTTTAATCAATTGGTAGTAGCCGGTTGATCCCACTACCGCAGCGGCGTAGGTGGTGGGGTCGTTCTTGATGGGGTGTAGATCGTACTCCCAGCTGCCATATTCCTCGTTGCCCACCGTCATATGGCTGGGAGTGATGCCGGCCTGCAGCGCGGCGGTCGCCCAGGCGGCGGCTTCACTTGGTTCGCCGCCGTCGCCCTGGGTGCAGGTTGCGCTCGATCCGTAATTCGCCGTCAGCGCCACATCGAGGTTCGCGGGAACGGCCACGTCGTTGACGAAATTCACAAACGTGTCACTCGGATCGGAATAGCCGCCATTGCACTGACTATTGTCTGCCCAGTGGTATTGGTCGGAATCCGATCCGCCGGGCCAACGCACCTGGGTGATGCCAGCGGCCTGAAGGCCCTGCACTATTCCAGCCTGGTTTGTGACCAGGTCGTACCAGACGGCCATGTTCATTCCCAGCAGCTTGTCGGTCACGGCGGGGCCGCTGCTCGAAAGGTCGACCGACACCGCGCTGACCGTGGCCGAGGCTACCGTTAGTATGGTCGCCGCGGTGGCCGATGGACTGGTGGTACCGGTCACGGTGAGGATGTAGGTGGTGGTCGCCGTGGGGTTCACGCTCACGCCCACGCCGCTGGTGACGGTCAGATTGCCGGGAGTAATGACGCCGGACCCGTTCGCGAAGACGGCGGTCAGGGTCGCGCTCGATCCCGTGGTAATGGTCGCCGAATCCGAAGTAAAGCTAGTGATTGATGGCGCCGGCGGCGGAGGCGGAGGCGTTATGGTGCTCGACGACCCACCGCCGCAGCCGGCCAAAACGGCCAGTCCCAAGCTGAGAGTCATCAGGCCAGCGGAGCGAGAACGAGCGGACGTTTCATGGGATCCTCCAGGTTTGGGTCAGGTAGAAGGCGGCGCGGATGGAGGAGCAACGCAGTGACATCCCGGTTGAATTTGCTGCGAGAGATCGCGGTTGCTCAACAACGAAGGCTCCTACAGGGAAGCTAAGAGTAGCAAAAGACTCCCCTCGGGCCAAGTCCGAACTTGGTTTCCCGACGGATGGAATGCCTTTCGAATGTGACCGAAGACATTGCCTGGTTCGGGCGCGAGTGGTGTCTAATCGGGACTGTGAAGTCTCGCTACCGCGCCCGATGCGCGCCCTTGGGTGCGCTGTTATCGACATTGTTTCTATTCGCTGGTTCGGCTTGTTCGCACTCTGCCTTTGAGCGCCAGCATGAACAAGCGGTGGCGCAGAATCCTCCGGGAGTTGAGCTGGAGATTCGTACGCGCGGCGACCGCAAACTGTTTGCCGTAGCGGAGCCCGTCGAGTTTGAAGAGTTCTACACGTCGAAGTATTCAGGGCTGTGGCACATCGAGATTCTTGAAGGCTGGAACGAAGCCAGCAACGCGACCGGGTCCGACGTTGTCCACATTGCGGACGGCAAGGAGATATTAGACCAGCCGCGAGAAAAGTGGGCCGGCATTGTCTGTTGCGACTCGCGTCATGTCTGGCTGAATCAGGACCCGACTCGCGTCCCCTACAAGATGTTTGCAAGTCTTACGCGCGCCAACCCGGAAGGCTATCGCAATCCCGAGTGGCACAAACTACATCTGCCGGCCAAGCCGGGGAAATACCAGGTGTACCTCACCACCCAGCGTTTGTTTGGGCGCAGCGAGAACACGTCCACGCCTATGGGCAAGGGGATTCCGCTCTCCTCGAACCTGCTCAAGCTCGAAGTCAGGTAGCGGCCCGCGCGAATCCAGATCGCGTGCATTACAATACATTCGATTGCCGCCGGCCCGCTTTTGTACACCCTGTTGCGGACGGCGGGAGCCGGCGTTGTGCGGTCGGGTTCGAGTGCCCATGTGGATCGGATGGCGCGCGGGTCATGTGCTTCGGTCTCAAGCCTGATGCACTCGATCGTATGCACTGCATCTCAATGCGCTCCATCGTATGCACTTCAGCTTATGCACTCCAGCTTCTTTCGGATGTCCGCCCTGCTGTTGATATTTTTTCTGGCATGCGTGGGGGCAGGCAATGGACAAAACACGACGCTGATCAGCCTTGATCAAGCCATCGATCTGGCGCTGGCGCACAACCACGCGCTGCTGGCCACGCGCACTCTCATTCTGCAGAATCAGGCGCAGGAGATCACCGCGAACTTGCGGCCCAATCCGACTCTGGGGGTGGATTCGCAGTTCATCCCATTTTTCAGTCCACAGGATTTTTCCGGCGACAATCTGGACCAGACTCAGCAATTCGATGTCGGGATCAGCTATCTCTTCGAGCGCGGTCACAAGCGGCAACGTCGCCTGCAGGCCGCGCGCGATCAAACCGCGGTTACGCGCTCGCAGGTGACCGACGCCGAACGGACTCTGGCGTTCAACGTGGGCCAGCAGTTCGTCAGTGTCTTGCTGGCGGAATCCACGCTCGAGTTTGCGCTGCAGGATCTCAAGGGCTTCCAGCAGACCGTCGACATCAGCGAGACGCAGCTCAAAGCCGGCTACATTGGCGAAGGCGATTATCTGAAGATCAAGCTGCAGCTCCTGCAGTTTCAGACCGACGTCTCGGCGGCGCGGCTGGCGAAAGTGCAGGCGCTGGTTGGGCTGCGCGAGTTTCTCGGCTATAACGCGGTGCCCGCGAATTACGATGTGATCGGCGACCTGGCCTACGAGCCGCTCAAAGGAAACGAAGAAGACTTTCAGATGAAGGCTCTGCGCCAGCGCCCCGACTATCGCGCCGCGGAGCTGGGAGTCACCGCGGCCCAAAGCCAGATCCGGCTGGCCAAGGCGAATGCCAAGGTCGACGTCACTGGCACCTACGATTTCACTCACGTCTCCGGCGAGAACACAGCTTCGCTTTTTGCCAACTTTCCATTGCCTGTTTTCGACCGTAATCAGGGCGAAATCGCGCGTACCACCTACGCGCTTACACAGGCGCAGGAGCAGCAGCAGGCCGCTAGCGACACCGTTCTCTCCGACGTGGCGAACGCCTACGAAGCGGTCAGGAGCAACGACGAGGTGGTGCAACTCTACACTTCCGGGTATCTTAAGCAGGCGCAGGATTCGCGCGACATCAGCGAGTACGCTTACAAACGTGGGGCCGCCAGCCTGCTGGATTTTCTTGACGCCGAGCGCAGCTACCGCTCGGTTCAGTTGGCGTATCGCCAGGCCCTTGCATCCTACATGACAGCGCTGGAGCAACTGAAGGAAGCGGTGGGGACGAGGAATCTTCCATGAGCGTGCGTGGGCGCAGTTGGCCGGGGTTTACAGTAAGCAGCGCAGCAGTCGCCGCCGTTGCGATCACTCTGGCGCTCGCCGGCTGCCAAGGTTCAGCATCGAACGCTTCCGCGAACGCGGGCAACTCGAATAATCCTGAGTTGTTCACCATCCCGCAGGACCAGATGTCGCACGTGCAGGTACTGACGGTACAGCCTACGACTCTCGCTCGATCCCTTCGACTGACGGGCGCAGTGGCTTACAACAGCTTCCATACCACTCCGGTCATCACCCAGGTGAGTGGACCCGTCAGCCGCGTCGTGGTGGTTCCCGGAGAAAAAGTTACGCAGGGCCAGCCCATGCTGTACGTGGCCAGTCCCGACTACTCGCAACTCCGGACTAACTATTTGAAAGCCAAGGACGCCTACGCGCTGGCGCAGAAGGCCAATGCCCGCGCCCAGGATTTGTACCAGCATCACGCCATCGCCGAGCAGAATGTGGAACAGGCGCAGTCGGCTGAAATACAAGCCGGCGGCGACCTGGTCGCGGCGCAAGCTGCATTGAAAGTCATGGGAATCACCGATCCGGACGCGCTGGTGAAAGCTCCGCCCTCGTTTGAAGTTCCGGTGAAAGCTCCAATCAGCGGCCTGGTCGTGGAGCAGGATGTGTCTGCTGGACAACTCATTCAGCCCGGCACCACGCAGTGTTTCATGATCTCCGACGTGAGCAGCGTCTGGGTGCTGGTCAATATTTATCAGAAGGATCTGCCCTACGTGCACGTCGGCGACACGGTGGCGATCCAGACCGATACCTATCCGGAAGTGTTCCACGGGCGGATTTCCTACGTCGCAGCGTCGCTCGATCCTTCGACGCGGACTCTGCAGGCGCGCATCGATACCAATAATCCGGGCGAGAAGCTGAAGAAGGATATGTATGTCGTAGCCACGGTGAACGCTGGCTCGATCAAGAATGCGATCGCGCTGCCGGATGCGGCCGTGCTGCGCGACACCGAGAACCAGCCCTTTGTTTACGCTGCAGCCGGGGCGAACCAGTTCGGCCGGCGCTCGGTCACTCTGGGAGAAAGCTTGAACGGACAGACCGAAATCACCAGCGGATTGAAAGCGGGTGACCAGGTCGTAGGAAATGGCAGCTTATTCCTGCAGTTTGCGAACTCGCTGCAACGGTAGCATCGGTAAGACCAGAACGATCAAGGTCGAATGATCCACAGAATAGTCCAAGCCGCGCTGCGGCAGAGGTTCCTGGTCCTGATGCTGACCGGCTTCATCACGGTCGGCGGCATCCTGTCGTTTCAGCGCATGCCGGTGGATGCTTACCCCGACCTCTCGCCTCCCCAGGTCGAAATCATTACTCAGTGGCCCGACCACGCCGCCGAAGAAGTCGAGCGCCTGGTCACTCTTCCGCTCGAACTCGAGATGAATGGCGTGCCGCATATGGTGGTGATGCGCTCCATCTCGCTCTACGGGCTGTCCGATGTGATCCTCACTTTCGAAGACAGCACCGACGATTACTTTGCCCGGCAAATTGTTTTTGAGCGGCTCGCGCAGGCCACGCTTCCGACCGGCGTAACCCCGACCCTGTCACCGCTGTTCAGTCCCAGCGGCCTGGTATATCGCTACGTGCTTGAAAGTCCCGACCGCAGCCCGCAGGAACTGAAGACGTTTGAAGACTGGGTAATTGAGCGGGCCTATCGGTCAGTGCATGGAGTTGCCGACGACTCCGGCTTCGGCGGAACCGTCATGCAGTATCAGGTGCTGCTTGACCCGGCGCGCATCTACGGCTATCACCTGACGATTCCGCAAGTCACCACCGCGCTGGCGGCCAACAATTCCAATGCCGGCGGCGGGTTTTATTCCCAGGGCGGACAGTTCTACTACGTTCGCGGCATCGGGCTGGTCAAGAATACCGAGGACATTGGCAACATCGTGGTCGGCGCTAACAAGGGTGTGCCCATCCGAGTTCGCGATATCGGCGAGGTAATCATCGGCCACGCACCCCGGCTGGGCGAATTCGGGTTCCAGAAGAACGACGATGCCGTCGAGGGCGTCATCCTCATGCTGCGCGGGGAACAGACGCAGAACGTTCTCAAGGCCGTGGAAGCCAAGACCGAGGAACTCAACCATCAGCTTCTGCCACCGGACGTGAAGATTCATCCCTATTACGACCGCAGTGAGCTGGTTGCTCTGACCACCGACACGGTAGAAGCGAACCTGCTTCGCGGCATGGTGCTGGTACTGATCGTGCTGATCTTCTTTCTGGTCAGCTTTCGTGCCGCGGTCATTGTCGCGCTCACCATTCCGCTTTCGCTCTTGTTTGCCTTCATCGTGCTGCACGCGCACGACGTGGCCGCGAATTTGCTTTCCATCGGCGCCATCGATTTCGGCATCGTCATCGACGGCACGGTGGTCATGATCGAAAACATTTACCGCGAATTGGCGCTGCGTGAGGGAAAAGAATACGACCTGCACGAAGTGATTCTTGCCGCCGCGAAAGATGTCGATCGTCCTATTTTTTATTCTGTCGCCGTCATCCTCGCCGGATATTTGCCGATTTACGCGCTGACTGGGCCCTCGGGAAAACTGTTCCATCCCATGGCCGAGACCATGTCGTTCGCCCTGGTCGGCGCGCTCATCTTGACGCTCACGCTGATTCCCGTGCTCGCCTCCTACTGGTTCCGGGGGGGCGTGCGCGAGAAACCGAATCGCGCCTTCGAGTGGATGAAAGGTAAATATGCCGGACAGCTCGACTGGGCACTCAACCGTCCCAAGACCACTATTGCGATCGCGGCGGTCATCTTCGGCGCGGCGCTGTTGCTGGTGCCCTTCATCGGTGGCGAATTCATGCCGCACCTTGACGAAGGCGCCCTCTGGGTGCGCGCCACCATGCCCTACACCATTTCTTTCGAAGAGGCCAGCAGCATCGCCCCGCAGATTCGCGACATTCTCATGTCGTATCCCCAGGTCACCGTGGTGGGTTCGGAATTAGGCCGCCCCGACGACGGCACCGATCCCACCGGTTTTTTCAACTGCGAGTTCTACGTTGGATTGAAGCCCTACAAAGACAAATCGTGGAGCGGCCAGATCAGCGAGAAAAAAGAACTCATCGAAGCGATCAACCGGAAGCTCACCGCCTTCCCTGGGATTATCTTCAACTATACGCAGCCCGCGGAAGATGCTGTCGACGAAGCCCTCACCGGCCTGAAGAGTTCCCTGGCGGTAAAGATCTACGGCGAAGACCTGAACATCCTGCAGGAGAAGGCGATCCAGATCAAGAACGAGCTTTCGAAAGTGCCGGGCTTCACCGATCTCACGGTGGTGCGCGAATTGGGTCAGCCCAGCCTGTTGGTCGATGTGGATCGCAACAAGATCGCGCGCTATGGCATCAACGTAGCCGACGTGGAAGCGGTGATTTCGGCCGCAGTCGGCGGACAGGCCGTCACGCAGGTCATTCAAGGCGAGAAGTTATTCGATCTTGTGGTCCGCATGCAGCCGCAATTCCGCAGCAGTGCGCATGAGATTGGAAATCTTCTGGTGGGTACGCCGGATGGCCAGCAGATTCCGCTCAGCCAGCTTGCCAACATCACGCAGGGAAATGGCGCGTCTTTTATTTATCGCGAAAATAACTCCCGCTACATCGGCGTGCAGTACAGCGTCGAGGGCCGCGATCTGGAACGCGCGGTGCGAGACGGCCAGAAGGCGGTCAAGAAAGTCGTGACCCTGCCGCAGGGTTACCGGATGGAGTGGGGCGGCGAGTACAGCCAGTTTCTCGAGGCCAAGTCGCAAATGTACTTCATCGGTCCGCTGGCTGTGGTGCTGATCTTCATGATCCTCTTCGCGCTGTACGGAAATTTCAAGTTTCCCGTCACCATCGCGCTGGGCGTAATCATGACCGAACCCGTCGGCGCGCTGGTTGCCCTCAAGCTCACGCACACACCCTTCAGCGTTTCTTCCGTCTTGGGCCTGCTGGCGCTGCTCGGAGTTTCGGTGGAAACTGCCGTGATTCTGGTCTCCTACATCAACAAGTTGCGGCAGGAAGGCATGGGAATTCGCGCGGCTACGCGCGAGGCGTCTCTACTGCGACTGCGGCCCATCATGATGACGGCCCTGGTGGCCTGCCTCGGGCTTCTGCCCGCCGCGCTTTCCACGGGCATCGGCTCCGATACGCAAAGGCCGTTCGCCATCGTCATTGTCGCCGGCCTGATCTCTCGCCTTTTCATCGGATTCTTCGTCAATCCAGTCCTCTACGAAATGGTTGCACGCGACGGCGACGTGCTTCAGGTGTAATCGGGCAGGGTTAGGAACGGCTCAAAAAAAGCTGGCCGGAACCGTTGCGGTTCCGGCCAGCCACAAATCCCGTCAGCTTCCTGACGTAAATTACTTCGAGCCTTCTTTGGCTTCGGCTACCTTGGCCTGCTGTCCCGCTTCGGACACAGCCTTGATGAATGCATCCGCGCTTGCTGGAGTTGCCGCTCTGCCGGAAAGAATGCTGCGGAACATCATGTGCTTGCCGTAGATGGCGTGAGTCGAGTCATTGTCCTGCTCTACCACTGCGCCTTCCAGCGTCAAGCCGGCAAAAATGCCCTTCGAGCGCGAGTAGGTCAACACTTCGGTGTTGAGTGTCCAATCCGTTCCAGCCGAAGCGTGACGGCCAACCGGGCCGGCCGCAACGGATCCTTCGCCGGTAAGTTCGAACTTGCTCGAGAGCAAGTGCTGCAAGCCACGGTCGTTCATGACCAGCATGACCAAGTCGACGTCTTCGACCCCGATCTGCAATCCCCAGCTTCCACCGCCAACGGAGACGAATGCGGGAGCGCTCCAGCCTTCCGGCGTGCGGCACGTGGCTACGCCGCGTCCGTGTTTGCCGCCAAATACGAAGCCGCCTTTAATCAGGTCGGGAACAATGAGGATGCACTTTGCGCCGCTCAATACTTCTTCCGGAATCCCTTTGTCGGGCGTGGACATGATCGCGCGCAGAACCGACACCGACCTTTGCAGGCGGTCGACCGAATCCTCGCGTGCCGACCCGGCAAACGCGTAGGTTCCAAACATACCAGTGACGCTCATCAACAGCAGTGCCATTGTTTTTTTCATGAAAGTTTTTCCTTTGAGGTGTGCCGAACTAAGAGAAGAAGACTTCAGATGGCCGACTTAGTTCAGGGAACCTGAAAGAGAGAGAAGAAGAGCTCGTCTCTGGAACCATAATCGCTCAGGCAGAAATGAATAGCTGATCTGAATTGCTCACTTCGAGCTTGGTGGTGAAAGCAAATTCGCATTTCTCAGGCTCGTTCAAACCAGGCTGGTTCGAGCCAGGCCCGCCAAAACAGAGCACAGCAAGAATCTCGTGCAATGTGAGCAATCCGGCTCAGAATCCACGGCGGGGCTCTGTCATCGTTGGTTTGTTCCCAGATTGGTTTCTAGAGAAGGGAGCGAGGTGAAATCGATGGAACCGTTTCGTCCTTCTCTCCGCCGCCGGCTGGCCTCGTTCACAGGCTCGCTGGGCAGGCTGCTCACCATGCTCAAACCGCAGGCCAAGGAAGTGCGCACGCAGAGAATGTGTCCGTTTTGCGGATTGATCACGCCGCGAACCGGACGCTTTTGTCTGGAATGCGGGAAACCGCTGCGAGCGGTTCAGGCCGAGCCGAAAGCTGCACACCAAGAATAGATACAACGAATGAATACGCAGACGCAACGAATGTACGAGGAGATTGCCATGCTTTGGACGATTGTCGCTGTGCTTCTGATTCTGTGGTTGTTAGGTTTTACCCTGCACGTGGCCGGCGGCCTGATTCACCTGCTGCTGGTCGTGGCACTGATCATGGTCGTCGTCAATTTGATAGGCGGTCGCCGGGGAACGGCCTGAAGCGATATCTGGGCAGGCTACCGCGACTCGCGCTTCGAGTTGCGGACATTGCGGCACTCGTCCAGCGTATAGCGCCGCACGATCTGATCGAGCCCGTTCACCTGGATGACTTCGCCTCCCTGGGCAGCTGTCTCCAGGGCCGCAGAGGCCGCCTCCAGGCTGGGATAGCTGACGCCATCGACCGCGCTGCCATTCTTGTGGATCTGGAAAAACATCACTTGCGGCTTTTTCTGTTTTAGAGGCATGGTCTCCTATTTGTGTTGGAACAGGACGCGAAAGCCGCGGCTGGGAAGCGTCCACAGAAATCTTAGAGCTGCGAAGGCTTGGTTTTCAGGGCGCGACACTTTGACTGCGGCCAACCTGCGCACGAGATGTGTTTTTAACGACGGATGTCCGGTGGTGAGCGTGCACTTCTGTTTCGGTTGGGCTCCGCACATCGGGCAGCGCACCGACAAGATGTGCCCGAGCGTGAGGTCTTCAGGTTTCACATCACTATCATCCAACATCGCCAGCTTGAGAAATGGTCAATTCTGCTCTCTTGGTCGATGTTTATGGCAAAACGGGAATGGCTCACAGGCTGCCTGGGGCTGGAACCGCCAAAGCGAGCAAAATTGAACAGAAATCACTCATCCGGAGAGCCTACGATTTAGCGGATTGTCTCCTCTTCCCTTGGAGGGCCCCCATGAGAAAACATTATCTTCATCTCTCCACTTACCCATGCGACACCTGCGCCGGCCCCGTCATCGCCGGCTCGACTGCGGTTCGCGAGAATGAAATCTCAAAAGAAACGGATATAAGATCGGTGGGAGCGGCAATCTGCCTGTCGTGCGGGCACCGGCAGGCCAATGCAACCGAACCGGCGCGTGTGCGGCATCTGTTGCCGATTGCATGGGAGCCTGTGGTTGCGGCGGACGGCCGTCTTCCCACCGCTGCTTTCGTGGAAGAACTTAATCGTGTAGAACCACATTGAGCAGAGAACTGTGCACCTGCAGAGCGCCTTCCGATCCGCCGGCGTAGTGAATGAATCCCAGCTTGCGGAAGCGGTTCATGAAGAAGCTGACGCGCGAGCGGGTAGTTCCAACCATCTCAGCCAGCGTCTCCTGACTGATCTTGGGGACTACGGTCTCCGGAATGCCTTCCTTGCCAAAATGAGCCAGTAGTAGAAGGACACGAGCCAGGCGCTTCTCGCTGGAGTTGAACAACTGGTCGACCAGGTCCTCTTCATAGCGAATATTACGGGCCAGCAGATAGGCCACGAACATTTCGGAAAACGCCGGTTCGCGGTGGAGGGCCTCCATCATGGTTTTCTTGTCCACGCGGAGAATCTCGCAATCGGTCATGGCTGCCGCGGAACCCATTCGTAAAAGTTGCCCGGCCAGAGAGCCTTCGCCGAAAAAGTTCCCTTCGCTGACGATGCCGATCGTGGCTTCCTTGCCGATCTGAGACACGACGCTGAGACGCACTCTTCCTTTTTGCACATAGAAAACGGCGTCGGCGTCATCTCCCTGGGAAAAAACTATCTGTTTCTTGGGGACAATCAGAGTTTCCCGCCCATCCCCGACGGTTGCGAGGAAGGCGTTGGTGTCGAATGTGACGTGCTTCTTAGGCGCAACGGCGGAAGGCACGAGTGAAAGTATAGCCCCAGGCACCTGGCAAAGGCGTATTTGTTATTTGCCTGTATTTGTCTTTACTTGTCCGAGGCGGCTAGACGGCGGTCGCGGTGCGGTTCGGTGCGGGGCAGGCCAGTACTCAATTCGCATTTCTCGCCGCGCTTCGCCCCACAGGTGGGGCAACGAACCTCCAGAACTTGCTTCGGTTTGATCTTCATGGCTACACCATGCGCCGTTGTTCGCCGGCAAGATGGTCAATAGTGACCACTCTCCCGCATGTTCTGTGGCGTGGCGCAGAGGGAATTGCAGCCTGTGAGCTATCTTGCTCAGACGCGCGACTTGGCGCATGTCATTCTGTATTCCTGAGTGTGTAGTGGGGAGCGGCGGACGCTGATCCGCAACTTTCATTCTTAGGCCGCCACCGGGGTTCCCGATCCAGTCGTCCCGGATCCAGAAAAGGCGAGCGGCCACATCCAGCCAATCGGCATTCTTCATCCGTGTGCAGGCCGCCAAACCTTGCGGCAGCGCACGATTCGACCCTAAGCATTCTCGAAAATCGAAATCAGGGCAACGTCCCGAGACGGATGAGCGGGACTAGCCCGCAAAGTTCGCTCGCGAAAAAAGAAAGGTCAAAGCTATGCCGTTAATTCAACTCCTGGAAGTTCTCATCGTGGTGGGTGTGCTCCTGTGGCTGGTGAATCGCTTCATCCCCATGCAGTCGTCCATCAAGTCTATTTTGAACGGCGTGGTGGTCATCGCCGTGGTTCTATGGCTGCTCAATGTGTTCGGGCTTTTCCACTCGCTGTCGCATGTCCGGGTGGGCACATTCCTGATCCCATAGGATCGGCCGTCCGATTTATGCATGAAAAACAAGTTTGCGTAATTCGATACATGGAGGCAACACGTTATGAAACTCGTTACAGCGTTCAGCACCGCAGTTCTCTCATTGACCCTCGGAATCGGCATTCCGGCCTACGCCCAACAGGAACAGCACGAGCAGGAAGAAAACAAGGACAAGCCTGCCCAGGAAAAAGAAAAGAAAGAGCAGCCGGCCAAGCCCGCGAAGCAAGAGGAAAAGAACGCGAAGCAGGACGAAAAGAACACAAGGCCGGAAGAGAAAAATGCGCGGCAGGAAGACAAGAGCAACAAGCCGGAAGAGAAGAACGCACAGCAGGAAAAAAATAACAAGGAAGAGAAAAACGCGCAGGAGCAGCACGCCCGGCAGACGAAGCCGGAGCAGAAGGAACAGCACGCCGGCAACGGCCGCATTCCCGACGACCGCTTCAAGGCCAATTTCGGACGCGAACATAGCTTCCGCGTGAGCGAGGGCGATTACCGAAATCACCGCTTCCAATACGGCGGCTACTGGTTTGGATTCGCCTCCGCCTGGCCGAGCAACTGGCTGTACACGCAGGACGTTTACGTCATTGAAATTGACGGCGTGTACTACCTGTGCAACGCGAGCTATCCCGGCGTGAATCTAACGCTCGACGTCACGCTCTAGTTCCACCGTCAGTGATCGGCGCGGGCCGCGTTCGGCTCGCGCCTTTCCTCTCATCGGCAAAATCTCGCGCAACGATCTTGTGCCAGAGATCTCGCCGCAAAGAAATGAGGAAGAAAAATGCTTGGAACTATCTTGATCGTGATTCTGATTCTCGCCCTGGTGGGAGCGCTGCCACGCTGGTCTCATAGCCGCGAATGGGGATACGCCCCGACCGGTGGTTTGGGGCTGATCCTCTTCGTCGTGGTCATCCTGCTGGTATTGGGACGCATCTAGTCCTGAGATCTCCCGGAGAACTTTTGACCACAGAGGGCACAGAGACCCCACAACGGAATTGGCGACTCGCTCTGTGACCTCTGTGCCTCTGTGGTTTACGTCACGGCAGTTCTAAATCCAGCGCGTAGAGATCGGTGGAACTCAGATCTCGATTCAGAAAAATCTCGCCCGTGGGCGAGAGACCGAACCATACTCCCCAAATGCCCCCCTGAAGAAAACCCGGCGAGCCCATCACTTTTTCGATTTTTCCCGTGGAGACCTGCCAGCGATAGACACCGGCATCGTGGCCGCCAAAATACAGCGTGCTGAAGTACGCATATTTTCCGTCGAAGGACCAGAGGGGATAGTCCGCCAGCCTGGCCAGGATTCTTGTCTGGTGAGAAAGTGTGTCGTACAGCATCAGTTTCTGATCGGGATCGGTCAGTGCCACGACGTAGCGGCCGTCGAGGGAAATCTGCCCCCAGTACAAGCCCGCGGTGCCGGTCAACATGGAAACTTGCCTGGACTTCAGGTCCAGGCTATAGAGCGCGGGATGAGATCCGTCTTCGTCGGAACCGGAAAACAAGATCGACTCTCCATTCGACGACCACGAAGGATAACGTTGTTGGTCACTACGCTGTGGAGTGGCCAGGACCGGAAGACCACCATCCCGCGAGACGACGTACACCTTGTTGGGCGTTCCCATGTCCGCGGAGGCCTGGAACGCCAGTTGCGTTCCGTCCGGAGACCATTGTGGATGGAATACCCGCATGGGCTGGAAAGTGAGCTGCCTGCGTTCGCTCAAGTCCACCCGGCTGCGTACCAGCACTCCTTCCGGATACTCGACGTAAGCCATCCATTGACCGTCGTGCGAGAAGGCCAGGTGATCTGCTGAAGTTTTCAGCGTATACGGCAGATATTGACGCGAAGGCGCATCGTAGCGCATGACCTCTCCGCGCTGTTGGGATCCCGTCGCAAACAAGGTCTTGCCGTCTTTGCTGGAAGTGAAGGTGTAGAAGTTCAAAGGACCGGCAGTCAGGTGGACGGGCTGCGGATTCACCCGCCGTAGCGGGTCTCTCGCCTCTCGCATCGCGAAAATGTCGCGCGTTGCCCCGCCCGCGGCAGTGAAAAAGTAATAACGTCCGTCGGGCGTCCAGTCGCCGTTGCGCGGGCGACTGGGAATCGACCAGTCGGGCAGCAGCGGCCGCAGGTTGCCGGAGAGGTCGGTTTGCCAGAGCGCCGCGCCGTGGCCCTGCGGATCCGCCAGCGAAAACCGCAGGCTGCGGCCATCCCGCGACCACTGCGGATACAGGGGCTGGCCCGACAAGCCGGCCAACTTCCTGGGATTGCTGCCATCGCTGTTCACCAGATCGAGATCCGTATTGGTGCTGTAGGCGATGGTGGCGCCGTCCGGAGACCATCTGGCATCCCGCGCGCGCACTTCCCCTACGGGCCGTGGCGATCCCGAGGCTGCCGAAACCCTCCACAACGCATGGACGTCGGCGGCATTGGTGTCATGGGACGCCAAATCCACAACCAGGAATTCAGAGCCATTGGGAGAAATATCGTCCACGTCCATGTTGGGAAAGGTATTGTCAACGGCTACCACTTCGCCACCTTCCGGAGAGACGTAACGGAAGACGCGATTCTGTCCTTCCCAGGTTCGAAAATAAACGCGCGGACCGTCGGTCAAGACTTTGGTGTTGTAAACCACAGTGCCAAGATGCGTGAGCTGGCGGATGGCCAATACCTTGGGCGCGGGCACCGTGGGACGAAAGAGGACCGCAGTCGACACCGCGGCCGCAAGAGCCGCCAGCAACACCACGGGATTGGTCCGGCGCCGCGTCGCGGTTTGCGCCGCCGGCGACGGCCGAGCCGGCAGAGTCTCTTCCTCAATCACCATCCGCGAGCGCGAATGACTTTGCACCACGATCTCCTCGGTCGTTACCGGCAGCGCCCGCACCTTTTGCACGAAGCGATAGCCGCGTCCGGGGATGGTGACGATGTAGGCATGATCTTGCGCACGCTCTCCCAGCGCCTTGCGCAACTGGAAGACGTGCTGACCGAGATTGGACTCCTCGACGAAGGTGTCGGGCCACAAAAGTTTCATCAGGTCGTCTTTGAGAACGACCTGGCCGGTGCGCTGAACCAGTACCAGGAGCAGATCGAAAGCTTTCGGAGAGAGCGGAATGGGCTGTTCGTCGCGCAGCAGCAGACGCTGTTCGGGATCGATGCGAAACGGACCGAACTCCAGCATCTGCTTCCCAGGGTTGTTCATGGTCGACAATCGAGAGGTGTAGCTAGCCCCGCATCCTTTCCCGGCAGTTGCCGTTTTTTCTGGTTAACATCCTCGTCCACATCCTCAACATCCTCATCAACCTTTCGCCCAGGTTTCCTCGTGTGCCTCAGGGAAGATCGAGTTCGAGCGCATAGATGTCCGAATTTCCGTGTACCAGGGAAGCCAGAGGCGCGTTGTCCGGGGTCAGGCCGGTGATGGCGTAGCTGAGCACATCGGCGCGCACGATCTGACGCGAAGAAGTGATCTGTTCGACTTTGCGATCACGGACCCGCACGCGGAAGATCGGCTGCTCTTCGCCGCTATAAACATGCTGGTAGTAAACAAACTGGGAGTCAGCCGACCAGCGGATTCCCCATCCGTACGGGAGACCATCCGCCAGTTCCGACCACCGCCCCCGGCTGAAGTCCCCGCGGCCGAAGTCAAAGAGCATGAGTTTTTGGTCGCGCTTGTTCGACGCAGCCATGTAGCGCCCGTCGGGCGACCACTGCGGACCTTCGAAGTCGTCCGATCCGGGAATCGGGCTCGCGGTCCCGGTGCTCAAATCCAGTTGGTAGATTGCCGGCGACGAACCTGCGCTGCCATGCGTGTTCCAGCGCACGAATAGAATCGTTTTCCCGTCGGGCGACCAACTCGGCTGGCCTCCGGTGGTCAAACGTTCCGGATTTCCGCCGTCGAATGGGACCACGTACAAATCTCCACTGGCTCCGAACACGATCTTCTTTCCATCGGGGGACCAACTGGAGTGCAGCACGTCGAGCGGAGGAAACGTGAGTTGCCGGGCCTGCGTGCCGTCCACGCGGATGCGCCATAGCGTCCCGTCCACCTCGCTCTTGTACGACACCCATTGCCCATCCCGAGAAAAACTCAGGTGGCGTGCGGAAAGGCCGCCCAGGTACGGAACGAAGAGCTTGCGGCCAACGTCGTAGCGGACTAACTCCCGGCGCTGCTGGGAACCCACAAAGAAAATCTTTTTGCCGTCGGCGCTAAATCGCGGCTCGCTGATCCAGTCGGGATTCGTGTACAGCTGCACCGGCGCGGTGACGTCTCTGTGAAACCAGTTCTCTGTTTTCCTGATCACCCAGAATCCCTTCAGGCCGTCGCGCATCGAACGAAAGACAAAATACTGACCGTCGGGCGACCAGTCGCCGCAGCATTCCCCTTCGTTGTACCGGCTGGCAGGAGTCTTCCAGCCCAGGGAAAGCGGATGCGGATTCGCTCCGTCTTGGCCAACTTCCCAGAGAGAGAGAATCCCGGTGGCAAAATCCCGGACGGTAAAGCTCACGGATTTTCCGTCAGGAGACCAGCGGGGATAGAGGATGAGTCCATTGAAGGAAAACAGTTTTCGCGGATTCTGCCCGTCGTCTCCGACTACAGAGAGGTTGCCGCGGTCGCAGTAGACCAGACTGCGTCCGTCCGGCGCCCAAGAGGCATCCCCGGCAAGAACTTCCCCCACGCGGCGGGCTGAGCCGCCCGAGGTTGGCAATATCCAGAGCGGGTCGAGAGAGGCGTCGTTCGGCCCCTGCGCCGCCACCAACAGTCTGGAATGTTTGCTGTCGATATCAAAGAGCGCAATCCGATCAACGGACGAAGAGATCAACGCCGGGTCGCCGCCCGGCTCCGAAACCTGGGCTAGACTCCAGGTTCCGCCCATCCGTTCCGCGAAGTAAATCCGAGGACCATCGGTCAGCGCCCGGCCAAACGGCTCAGCCCGGCCAAAGTGCGTGATCTGGACGGTGCGCACAACCTTGGGTCTGGGGAGAGGACGAAAGAAGGCCCAAACCACTGCCGCACCGATGGCCGTGCCCAATAATACGAAGCCCACCATTGTGCCCCGGTGCCGCTTGGTCTGGCGGTCCGCAGTGCGGGTCTCGGCGGCGGGCGAATCTTGCAGAACCGGCGTGGCCGGGCAAGAGAGCCCGGAATCCCGCTCGCGATCCTGAAGTTCAAATCTTTCTTCGATCACCATCCGCGAGCGCGAGTGGCTCTGCACCACGATCTCCTCGGTCGTTACCGGCAGCGCCCGCACCTTCTGCACGAAGCGGTAGCCACGGCCCGGGATCGTAACGATGTAGGCATGGTCTTGCGCACGTTCTCCCAGCGCCTTGCGCAACTGGAAAACATGCTGACCGAGATTGGACTCCTCGACGAAGGTGTCAGGCCACAAAAGTTTCATCAGGTCGTCTTTGAGAACGACCTGGCCGCTGCGCTGAACCAGTACCAGGAGCAGATCGAAAGCTTTCGGAGAGAGCGGAATGGGCTGTTCGTCGCGCAGCAGCAGGCGCTGTTCGGGGTCGATGCGAAACAGACCGAACTCCAGTAACTGCCTGAAAGTGTTGGGCATAGCAGTCTTAAAAAACTATTCAAGAATTATTAATCGGTTCTTAAGGACTTTCAGGTTGCCTCCGGGGGAGGATGCGTCCCGTTCCGCGACGGGGGGCCGGAAGACGAGCCAACGTGGGAAGCAATTTATCACGATTTCAGCGCTGGGCAAAGAGGCTAATGGGGGCCATGCCAGCCTACAAACGCACCGAGATTACCGTCGAAACCGACCAGGTCATGACCATTCGGAGACGGCGGTCTCTCCGCGTCTGGTGCCCGCAGTGTGGGTGCGTCGTCGACGCCGTGGGAGTGGAGGAAGCCGGCACCATCAGCGCAAACACGCAAAGCAATCTGCGGGACAACAATCGATCGCGGGGCTGGCATATCTGCGAGGGCTGGGATGGCGAGATGCTGATCTGTTTGGAATCGTTGCTGAATTCAAAGTAGCACTTGGACGCCCGTAGAGATCGCGAAACGGTACGGAGAGCGAAATCACGATTTAGAGAAAGTTCAGTTTCAAGCCGGTGGAGAGGGAGATGTTTCGGAATTGACTCTCTTTTCTCCCATCAGAATTCAATTCCAAAGCAGGGAGGACATGTGATGACCAAAACGAAGTTCCTAGCAGTTGCAGTGCTCTTGCTCTTCACCCTGGGGATGTCCGGACTGGCGGTTGCACAGGACAGCAGTCCAGATGTGGGGGGTGCTCAAGCCCAACCAACAACCGTTCAACCCGAGATTTATCACCGGCCGGGACAGGTGATCGTTCCCGACAGCAGTGTTGTGCGTCCGGAAGACGCGGGCGTGCGCATGCACACCAACCATTTGATTTTCGTTCCTGCCGGGCGGGCGATGGCTACCGTCAACCCGGACGACACGTTTGCCGAAACTCCGTATTCGATGGCCTGCGTCTACCATGTGGGCGTTGCCTATGCGGGATGCAACCCTGCAGCCGGGGGCACAGCCAACCTCGCCACGGGCGGTTGGGGCGCGATCGCGCTGGTGGATGCCTATGACAACCCCAATGCAGCCTCCGATCTGAAGTTCTTTTCGAGCTATTTTGGATTGCCGGCACCCAGCTTCACCAAGGTTTATGCCAACTCGAGCTTCGGCACGCTCAACGGCATGACGGCCAGCTGCAGCGGCGCTCCAGCGGGCAATATGCATTGGGGCCTGGAGGAGGATCTGGATATCGAGTGGGCGCACGCGATGGCCCCCAAGGCGAAGATTATTCTGGTCGAGGCCTGCTCCAGTGGCGGGGAAGATCTTGAATTTGCAGAGCAGGTCGCAGGCATCAAAGTCGCTGCCGATGGCGGCGGCGACATCTCCAACAGTTGGGGCGGAGGGGAGTTCTCCGGCGAAGTGGGCGCGAATGACGACGTCTTCTATCGCTACCACCCCAACCGGATCAGCTATTTTGCATCCGCGGGCGATTCTGGATGGGGCGCGGCTTGGCCCAGTTCCTCACCGTGGGTGGTTTCTGCGGGCGGCACCACAGTTAACCGCGACGCCAATGGCAACTTCGTCAATGAGAGCTGCTGGTCTGGTTCCGGCGGCGGAGTTAGCGCGTATGAAGTCTGGAAGAGCCCGCCCAATATCAGCAACGGGATGGGACCGTGGACTGCTTATCAATATGCGCTGTTCGGCCAGGGGGCGCGGCAAACGCCTGACATTTCCTTCAACGCCGACCCATCCAGCGGTGTGTATGTGTACGACACCTACCAATCAAGCCCGGGCTGGTATGAAGTCGGAGGAACGAGCGTAGCCTCACCCTCGCTGGCCGGCATCACCAACAGCGCCAATAACCGGCTGGGACAGACTCCTCCGTCGGGCGGCGAGTACGTCAATCACGAGGACACTCTGATGTACTCGCAGTACTACGGAAACGTCGCCTACCACGCGAACTTCTACGATGTCGTGCAGGGATCGAACGGCTCCGGCCATAACGCCGGAACCGGCTACGACCAGTGCACCGGCCTCGGAAGTCCGCGGGGGAAGCTGGGTAAATAGCATGCTCGACGGGTAATTCCTACGGCAGCCGCACCTCAATGGAGGAATTCGCGGTGCGGCTGCTTTTGCCGATTTAGGTTTTGTGCGTGGGACCTATTCCTTGAAATCCGGGAGATTGCGAAAGAGGAACAATATGAAATCGAATCGGAAGAGAACTCTGTTCGTGAAATTCCCGAGCCGGAGGCGCGGATTTGCGAGCCATGCGGTCGCCGCCGGAATTCTTCTCGCGCTTGTGCTGGCGCCCGCCGCCTTCGCACAGAATTGGGTTCTCACTTCGCCGTATGGAGCTACCGGCGGAGTCATTGGCCAACTCGCCATGACCACCCTCAAGACCAACGTAGTGGTGACGGCGGTTACCAATACCGCGAACGATCTCGAAGTAATCGCCTGGAACGATACGGGCACGAAGTTGGTCCGCACCGGAGGGGCCACCGGCGATGAGATCTTTCCTCTGTGGGGTGTGGGCATTACCGCGCTCGATTCCAGCCGGGTGGTCACGGCGGCGGCGAACTGGAACACCAGCGATCTCGAGCTCACGGTATGGAAAATCAGCCCGACCGGCGGCGTCTCACGACAAGGCAAGATCGCGACCGGTGGCCTAGTCACAGGAGTATCCATCGCCACGCTCGACTCCGGGCGTGTCGTGACCGCGGTGCAGAACAGCAAAGGGAATCTCACGGTCCGGGCGTGGACAATTACGTCCGCGGGCGTCATTACTCAGGAGGGAGCCTGGGTGGTGAATGCCCCCGCGAGTTCGATCGCCGTTGTGGGATTGAATGCCAGCCAGGTGGTGACCGCGTTCCGCAACGGCAAGGGCAATCTCGAATTGATTTCCTTCAGCATCGACAGCAGCGGCACCCTAACCCGGCAGGGCACCGCGGTCGGCGGAGGCGTGGCCAAAGTGTCTGCCGCCTACTGGGCGCCAGCCATCGTCACAGCGGTGGAAACGGAAAAAACGGAATTGGAGATCGAAACCTGGTCGGTGGACGCCTCCGGAACCCTGGGCGCGCTGACCAGCACGACGGGAGGTTCAGTCTACGCGGTCGCGGTGTGCACTTTTCCCACGCAGCCGAATACGCCGCTGCCTTTCACCGCTGCGGAGACCAGTACGGACAAGCTCTCGCTCGACGTTTGGTACACCGTCCCGGAAACGGGAGGCGAGATCAGCGACCTGGCTTTTTACAACGGAAACTTTTATGTCGGCCCGCAACTCTCGGTGGCATCGGAGGGTCCGGGGCGGCCTTACTTTGCGGTCACGGCTACGAAGAACGCGGCCAGCGATCTGGTGTTGAAAGTCTGGCAGCTGTATCAGCCCACGACAGAATAAGGAAACACGGCGCAGCGTTAATTTGGCGATCTTTCATTTTTATTATTGCGATCCGGATCCTGGCGATGTTTGCCAGTGGGTCGCATTTAAGGTCTCGGGGTAAGCGCAGCGAGCCGCGAGCGGAGCTGGTGAGTGCTCCGTAGGCATTGAAGGCTGGGGGACGAGGAGACCGGGGGGAATCCCGGCCCTCAGCCTTTTGTGCTGACCGGGCCGGTGCGAGGGGAGACGCCGAGACGATGAACGAATCTATTGGTTGCTTGGCGATGAGGCGGGTGCGGATTGTGGGCTTGCGGATTGTGGGCTTGCTGGTTGCTGGGTTCCCGGCTGCTGCGCCCCCGGTTGTTGCGGGAAGAGATTGGCCGTGGGCATCGTGAGCGAGGTGGGACCATTGATGGGGTATCCGCGGTCGTAGGCGGGATCGTAGAAGAAGAGCCAGTCGTTGTAGTGATTCTTGTGATTGAATTCGCGGATGGTCTTGTCGCGGCTTACGCTGGCCACGCCCACGATCACACCGCCGCCGATCGGCTCGGAGGAGTTGGAACTCTGCGCGTCCCCTGCTGGCGTGGTGGCGTTTGAACCGGAGTCGTCCGGGCTGGCTGCGGGCTGCTGGCCGGACACGGCGGGCGCGGGTGTATTTGCTCCGAGGCTGGCTGCGGAATTTCCTTGTCCGAATCCGCCTGGTGCGCTGCCCGATTGGTTCAAGGCGGATTGATTAAACGCAGATTGATTCGGAGCGGATTGAGAATCTCCAGCCCCGGCTGGAGGAACAACCGCGGCCGCGGTGAGGCCGCCGACTCCGATGCTCTGCAGGTCGGTCATGTGCAGCAGTTTGAAATCCTTGCCGGTGATGGGATCTTTGTAGCGTTTGCGCAGGAAGCGGAGGCCGTTGGTGTTCTCCAGGTCTTCAATGCTGAGCGGGTAGCGTCCCATTTTCTTGGTGAAGCGGCGGATGGCGCGGGAGTATTCGGCTCCGCGGTGAATCATTTCTTCTTCCCGATCGCGGCGGATGGAGAAGGCGATGGTGGAGGCGGCGGTGGCCGCGGCGATGCTCAGGAGCGCGACCATGAGCAGCAGGGTGAGGAGAACGTAGCCGCGGTCGGAGCGCCAGGTTTGCTGGTGCTGGCCGGCAAGAAGCCTCAAGCTGCGCTTGAGGGACGGCCGGGGCGGCCGTCCACGCTTGGGCGGATGCTGCCGCATCCTCTCAATCCAGTTCCTCTCCGCGTTTGCATCTTTATTTGCATGCAGACATAAATTCTCAGAAGCTGTACTTCAATCCCAATTGCATCGTGCGCGGGCGGTGGGCGTCGATGGGGTGCAGAAAAGAGCTACCGGTGAGGCAGTCGACGTTGACGGGGCTGGCGTTACCGGCAAAGGTCGTGGAGCCTCCGGCGGCGGAATATTGCGGGCCGCCGTAGCAGTTGATGGTGTTGTTCGCGGTGTTGCCGATGTTCGGGTTGAAAATACGAAACTCGGTATGGTTGAAAATGTTGAAGGCCTCGGCGCGGAATTCGAGATTCGAGCCTTCGGTGATTTTGAAATTCTTCTGCAGGGTGAAGTCAAAATTCCAGCGGTGGGGGTTGGTGAGAAAGTTGCGGCCGGCATCGCCGAAAGTGAGTCCGCGCGGCGCTGCGAACGCCATCGGATTGAACAAGAGAGGCCCGATACTCTGCGCGGGATTGAACGGTGGAGGCGCGGTGCGGGGATTGCCGATCACATCGGGAAACGATCCCGCGCCTGCCCCGTTGGCCACGCCGGCATTATCGAGTACGGAAATCCCGTTGTTGCTGCCGCCGTTGAGAACGCTGAACGGAGTTCCCGAGGCGAAGAGCGTGATGCCGGAAACCTGCCAGCCATCCAGCAGGTTGTGCAGAATGCGGGAATCGCTTTGCGTGGGAGCGGAAGGCGCGCCGGGAGAATTGTCCGCGGGACGTTCGCGGATCACCCAGCGGTCGATGGCGCCGCTGAACTTCGGCAGATTGTAAACGTAGCTGATGTTCAGCAGATGGCGCTGATCGAAGTTGGAGCTGGCGCGGTTCGAGGAAATATTGGCGGAGTTTACGAAGGTTGCGTCGGAGCGGTCGGAGGAATCGTCGATGGAGTGGCTGTAGGTGTACGACGCTCCCATGGTGAGCGGCCCGGCGGCGCGGCGCACGGTCGCCTGCAAGGCGTGATACTGCGAGTCGGCAACATTCTGCAGCGCGAGCACACGCTGAAATCCGGGCGCGTAGGTACGAAGCGCATTCGGGTTGGGGATTCCGGGATTCACGCCGTAGCAGGCGGCCAGCATATTGTTCCAGGCCGGTTGATCGGGCGTGATGATGCTTTCGAGGACTCCCGTGTCGGTGGCGCGGAGGGTAAATGACGTCCCGTTGTACGTGTTGCAAGTCGCAGTGGTGAGCGGTTCGTTGGGACCGAAGGGATTTCCGTTCAGAAAGATTCCGGTATTGGGCGCGGTGGTCAGCGGCGCCAGTTGGTTGAGTTGGAGCTCAGCGGAAAGATGTGTGCCTTTGCTGCCGACATACGCGGCGGTCGCAACCGTGTCCGCGGAAAGCTGGCGCTGCACACTGAGGCTCCACTGCTGCACGTAGGGCCACACGGTTTTGTTGGGGATGGAAGTCACATCGAGCGGGTAGGCGACTTGATCGCCGGAACCATCCAGTCCAATCGAGTTGTAGTGCAGCGGGAAGAAGTTCGTCATGGTGAAAACATTTGGCGAACTGCCTTCTAGCGATCCCGTGTTGGCCTCTTTGGCGGTGCCGTGTTCGTAGAAGACACCGTAGCCGCCGCGAATCGAAGTCTTGCCGTCGCCTTTCGGATCCCAGGCGAAGCCTACGCGCGGCGACGGATTAAAGAGATGATTGCTCATGCAGCTGTTGGGGATTCCGTTCTTTCCGCACTGCACTAATCCGTTGGTCACGGCCGGGTTCAAACCGTTTGCCGGATTGGTAGGATCGAGCAGGACGGGCGCGCCCTGCGCGGTCTCGAGGTACCCCGACTGAAAACCGGAAGTCTGGTTGATCTTCACCGTAGCGGCAAGAGTTTGGCTGAACGCATTGGGGTCCCAGTTCCAGGCGTTCAGATTTTTCTCGTGAAAATTACCGAAGAGGCTAAAGCGCAGTCCGAGATTCAGGGTGAGCCGATGGGAGAGTCGCCAGTCGTCCTGCACAAACGGTTCATAGATCCAGTAGTTGTTGTAGTACTTCAGCTGAGCGCTGTCCTGCTGGTAGCTGACAATGGGATTGACCAGGCTGCCGGGTTCCTGAATAAGAAAATCCGCGAAGGCATTGCCGGTGCTGAGCGCGTTGTTTTGGTTGCTGAAGGTCAGCAGGCCCTGAATGTCGCCGGTAGCCGCGCCGATCGCGCCATTAGTTTCGCTGCGCTGGGAGTCGACGACCTGTACGCCAAATTGCAGCGTATGTTTGCCGAGCGCCTTGCTTAGCGTGTCGCTCAGGCTGTAAGTGGGATTGGTGTGGATCCAGGGCATGTACGAGGTATCGAGGGTGAAGCCGTATCCGCCGTAGGCTCCGTTGGTGCCTCCGATCACGATTCCCGGTAACTTGCCACCGAAACCGTTGGCGAAGATCGACCCCATCTGCAGGCCGGAAGGACGCGACAAGTTCGCTCCCGGCCCAGCCTGATCGGTCAAGGTGATATGAGAGTTGGCATAGCTGACCGCGAATTCGTTCAGCAGCGAGGGTGAGAGCGTGTCGGTCAGACGCGCGACCAGGTCCGTTCCGGGGCCGATGAGCCGGTTCTGCACGGTGGGAAAACTGTTGTGCACGTAACCCCACTGCGGGGTAACGACGGTGGTGTCCCAGGCATCGTGAACGTAACGGAATGTCGCTTTTACGTTTTGCGTAAAGTTGTGATCGATGCGGAATAATTCTTCGCGCCAGTAGGTTGACGGCGAAATGACCGCGTCGTAACACGGAACGATGGGCACTCCGGTCGGGTCGATGGTATTCGCCAGAGTCGAGTTACATCCAGTGGTGGAATTCGGAGCGGGAATTAGACCGGAGTTGAATAAGAGCGCGCTGTTGGGGTCGATGGGGACCTGATTGCCGGGGAAGGTCGAGAGCGTTACACCGGAAGAAGAAGCGGCGGGACAATCCGGATACTGGGCGCGCAGAAACGTAGCCTGGCCGCCGGGAGAGACGGGCGGGCAGACGTCGTTAAAGATGCCGCTGCGCTGCTGCATGGTCGGAACGGCCTGGTTGAAGTCGCCGCCTTCGCCGCCCGGACCCTGGGGAGATTTTTCCAGGCGGAACTCTTCGGAGAAAAAGAAAAACGTCTTATCTTTCTTAGTGTTGAAGACTCCGGGAATGTAAAGCGGGCCGCCCAGAGTTCCACCGAAATCCTGGCGGCGATAGAGCGGGGCCTTCGTCGTCTGGTCGAAATAATTGCGCGCGTTGAAGAATTCATTGCGCAGGAATTCGTATGCGTTGCCGTGGAATTGCGCGGTGCCGGACTTCGTGGTTACCAACACCGTGCCGGACGCAGTGCGCCCGTACATGGCGCCGTAATTCGAAGTAAGCACCTTTACTTCCTGAATGGCGTCGAGGCTGGGATACACCATCAATGTGCTCTCCGCGCCGTTCAGTCCCGCGTTGAGCACGTCGCTGCCATCGACTTCGAAATTGTTGTATTCGACGCGGCCTCCGTTCACGCTGTATTTCACGCTGCCCGAGACGCCGACTTTGGCTTCGTCCTGCCCGGTCTGGTTGCTGACTCCGGGGGTGAGGGCGATCAACTGGGTGAAGTTGCGGCCGTTGAGCGGAGCGTTGACCACTTCTTTCTGCGTGATCGTGCCTTCAATGTGTGCGCTCTCGGTCTGAATTTGATTGGCCGCCTGGCCTTCGACGGTGATGTTCGTGCTCTCGGTTGGCGGTTGCAGTCCGGCGTCGATCTCAAGGCTTTGATTCAACGCCAGCGTAACGTCTGTGACGAAATCCGCGAAGCCCTGCGCCGAGACTTTCAGTTTGTAGGCTCCGGGCTTGAGTCCGGTGACCGCGTACTCTCCCTTTTCATTGCTGGTGGCGGTTTTCTCGCCGCCGGGTCCGGTGACCGTAACGGTCGCTCCGTTGATGACCGCGCCGGTTGCGTCGGTGACCGATCCGTATAAGCTGGCTTCGTTCGGGTTTGCTCCTGGACCCTTCGGCGCATGCGGCGGAGGAGTTGCCGCAGGCGCGGGTTCCTGCGGATGGACGGGAGCGTTCGAGGGCGCGAGCACGGGAGCCAATCCCGTCTGGGTCGCGCCGGGCGGCGGTTGTAAGGGAGCATCGATTTCGAGGCTGAGATCCGGGGTCAGGGTTACGTCGGTCTCGAAGGCATCGAAGCCGGGCGCGGTGACTTTCAGTTTGTAGTCGCCGGGATTCAATCCAGCGATTGAGTATTCTCCCTTGGCGTTGGAGGTGGTGGGCTTCTCGCCGGTCTTCCAACTGACCACGACGGAGGCGGCCGCCACGGGATTTCCGGCGGGATCGGTGACGGTTCCGTTCAGCGAAGCTGCGTGGGTCTGCGCCGCGCCCGAAATTCCTGCATAGCTGAGGAACAGCACACTCCCGCAAATGAGAGCACGGAGAAACGTCACAAGAATCCACCTTCCAGCGAAAGATCGCCGAGTCGGCTCGGCATCATGGGTTCGGCTACAGGGGTTGTGAACGGCACGCCCTTGGCAGTGAGGGACAAAGTTAGCGGTGGATTGTTACAGGCCCATGAAGGAAAGATTAATTTCCCGTGACATCGAGCCGCGGCAGGGCATCTCGGGCACAGGATCCCGGCAGGCACTTCAGTGAATGGTTGCACAGGTTACTTGCACAATGTTTGCAAAGACCTACCTATGGGAACGATTGCTCCCAGTTTTCCACGACATTCATGGAAACGGGGCGAGAAATTCATCGCAGGTTAATTTTTCCTTCACGCACACGTAACAGGCTTCCCCGATATTGATCGCGCACCGCCACGCACGATTGCGGCTGCGCCTACTCCTCAAAAGTCCTTACCGTCGGGTCGTCGGGTCGTTTCGCAAAGCAAAGGGGCGTTGTCGCGAAAGGGGCGGCATCGCGAAAGGGGCGATAGTCCCCACAACGAACGAACTCTTGTTTCTCTAAGGAGACATAGCAATGACAAAGAAATTTTTCGTAGCGCTGGCATTCGCAGCCATGATGCTGCTGACTACCAGCGGTTTTGCAGCCACGCCCTGTAGCGCCGGAGCCACGCTGAAGTTTGTGGGCATCGGCTCTTCCGCTCAGTTCAATACGCTGGCGTACGCCGCGGACGACGTAATTGGCAAGTCGGGCACTGGCCCATTCAACCTTTTCTCCGTAACCGGCAAGGACAGCCTGGGCAACAACACTGTTCTGGTGCTCGACTCTCGCCCGGGCGTGAACAAGACCGACACGCCCACCACTTGGATCATGTGGGACAGCGCGGCGAACTGCGCCGTCTACAGCTATTGGAGCGTTGACTCCGTTGTGGGTGTGAAGGACTTCATGTCCTACAACCTGATCACAGTCGGCGGAACCAATTATTCCGTGCAGGCCAATTACGGGCAGGTGAGCCCGGACGTCGAAACGGCCAATTTTTCGACCACCGAATGCGGCGGGACGACGAAGTGCAAAACGAACCAGGTTGGCGGCCTGGCGGACACCGTTACCTCGGTTCCCGCGACGGTCGTCGCGGCGATGTCCTTGATTCCGGCGAACGTTCCGCCCGCAGCCAAGCCGTCGCATTGCGGCCTAAAAGGCGGGACCGGCGGCGTCTACTGCTACTTCAACGCCGCAGGCACCGACATTCGCCCCGAGGATGCTTACTTCGCGACGCTGCGACTGCTCACCTCGCTTGACACGGTCGGCCACCTGACTGGCCTGGGATACAACAGCGCTGCCTGCGGCGGCGATGGTCTGGCCACCGGCAGCAAAATCGGCTGCCCCATCTACGACGCTTTCGGACAGAACAAAGTGTTCAACAGCCTCTTGTTCAAACTGACGGGAACCGACCCAATTGGCGGCGGAACGATTCCGGCTTACACCGCCTTCGATGTGGGAGCGGCGCCGCTTGTGGTATTCGTCAACAACGGGGACACGACCGCTAACGAGGGTTTCGGTGCCACCGACGGGAGTGGCCACTACATCTTCAATAACATCAACCGCCAGATTCTGGCGCAGGTTTTCCAGGGCAAAACGCACTGCACCACCGATCTGCTCACCACGGGCGCGAGCACGGGCAAGCCGATCCAGGTGGTGCTGCGCGAGCCTCTGTCAGGCACGTATAACGCCTTCGAGTTCACCGCTGTGCGGACCCTCTACGGCAGCGGAAACCCCGGGGTAGGAATCCCGACGGCGACCGGCGAAACCAGCAGCGAATGGAGTGGTCAGGAGCAGGGGATTAATCCTGCCCTGAACTTCAACACTGGCGCGGGATGCCCGGGCAGCGGCGCGACCGCTCCCAACGGCAGCGAAAGCTGCGGCGATCCGGTCTGGCTCGAGTCCAAGGGTGGTGGCTGCGGTGCCGGCCTGCGCCTGCGCTCCATCGGTACGGGGCTGGAAGTTCCAGGTGCGCTGGGGCAGAAGAACTCCGGTGCCAGCGTAGTGACGGACGGTATCGGATATTCTTTCTGGAGCTATGGCAACTTCGCTCCAGCGACCAGCACTGCCGGGCACTATCTGACAGTGGATGGAATCGATCCACTGTTCACCACGCCGGGCGGCGCTACCGACACCAAGCCCAATCCAAATGGAGCCTATAACCTGCCGCAGTGCAACTTCAGTTCGTTGCCCTGCTTCCAGCTACCCTTCACCCACGTGGCGGACGGAACCTACCCGCTGTGGAGCGTGCTCCGCATCATGTCCTTTGGCAACACAGGGACCACGGCCACTCCAGCCGCGGTTCTCAACATGATCGCTTACGACGAAGTCGAGGTTGCGGATCCGGCGCGTGCAACCTCCGATTTCGTTCCTTACCTCAAGAACCTGACCAACACGGGGACGCTCGGCGCTCCGGTGTGGACGGGCAGCCTGAACCTGTTCGTCTTCCGCTCACACTTCGCGTTAGCTGGTGTCGGGGTGGCGGCAGACAATGGCCACCATTCCTGCATCACCGGGGGCGTTGCCAGCTTCACTGGCATCTCCCTGGGCGGCGGTTCCGCGGCCCATGCCAACTGCCTGATCGACAAAGGCAATGACATGGGTGGAGCGGTGCTGACCGTTCAATCCGATGTGGACTGGAACCTCGACGCCGGTACCGCGCCTACCTCGGTGCCGGTTGAAGAGTACAACGTACGTCAGTAAGCTAGCGAACTGAGGGAACTGGGGAAGGCAGGGGGTAACACCCCTACTTCCCCAGTTGCTTTACGCGCCACCAATGCAAGTTGTTGTTTCCCGCCGGGCAAGGAAATTCTGAAACAGGAGCCTTGATGCAGTGCCTTAGAGTTTTGGTGAGGAAATGGCTAGCGCTCGCGATTTGCGTCCTGGGCGCGGCCGCTCCGAACGGATGGGCCCAGCAGTCATCTCAGTCACCCGAGGGCCAGCCGGCGAAGCCTTCGCAGTCCGTCACTTCCCCGGAAGCGGTTCTGCCACGAGTTCTGCCGGATCACGGCTTCGACCCGGCCACCGGTATTCCCTATTATGAGGAGATTCGCGAAGACTGGACTTCTCTGCAGGTCGGAACCAGCGAATTGCGCCCTGAGGCTCCTCTCGTTTCCCTTCCCGACGACGCCGAAACGTTCACGCGAACCTTGGTCGCTTTGAAGTGGCGGCCGGGCGACGCACTGGACGTTTATGTGATCCTTCCCAAGGGCGTGAAGAAGCCGCCTGCGGTGCTCTATCTTTACAACTACACAGACGACACGGAACGCTTTAGAAATGACGGCTGGTGCCGCCGGGTGACCGGCGGCGGAGTCGCAGCCATCGGATTTGTATCGGCCTTGAGCGGCCATCGTTTTCATGATCGCCCGATGAAGCAGTGGTTCGTGAGCGAACTGCAGGAATCGATTGGAAGCACGGTTCACGATGTAAAATTCATCCTCGATTATCTGGCGTCGCGCGGCGACTTCGACATGGACCGGGTGGGAATGTTCGGTCAAGGATCGGGCGCGACAATTGCATTGCTTGCCGCGGCTGCAGATTCCCGGATCAAGGCAGTTGACGCGCTCGATCCCTGGGGAGACTGGCCCGACTGGCTGGCCAAGTCAGTGGTGGGTGCGGACGATCCGGAGCATGACAGTCGTTTGAAGCCCGCGTTCCTGGGCCGAGTAGCGCCGCTCGATCCGGTGCAGTGGCTGCCCAAGGTGCAAGCGCCGTACATTCGCATTCAGCAAAACATGGAAGACGGCGCCACACCGCGCGCCTGCAAAGATCAGATCAAGGCAGCCGCGCCGCCGCGCACGGTATTCAGGCGCTTCGACACCACGATGGCATTTATGAACGATCAAGGCCGAGGCATGCTGTTCGATTGGATCAAGGATGCGCTGGACAAGCCGGTTCCAGTCACGCCTGTTGCTGCGCAGAAGAATGCGGCCGTGGCCAGCGGGAGCGTGGCGGCGACGGACGGGAAAAATCCGGTTCAGCGACAACGATAAGCAGAGCGGGCGTCCCGCGCGACCGTTCGTGAAGGGATGCCGCCATGAAATCTCGGTCAAGAAACAGGGGTAACCTTATTTGTTTTCGGCAGACCCCGCAGGAGCCTTTGCGTGCTTGAGAGGAATGGTGTGGCGGGTCCGGTTCGCGCTTGCCTGATTCTGGTCTGCGTGATTCCCTTCCTATTTCTGTTCGCCTGCAGCAGCAGTTCGAGCAGTAGTTCCGGCATGCAGTCGGCCGTAAGTTTCACATCGCCGAAGACCGGCGCGACCATCGATCAGGGGCAAACCGTGAATGTTACGGTCACGGTTTCTCCCGATCCCGGAAGCAAGGGAGTCACGTTTGCCCTGCAGAATGCGACCGATAATCAGAAGCCGGCGGGAACGCTGAGCAACCTGACCGCTACCAGCGCGACCTACAATGCCCCGCCCTCGGTCGGCGGAGCGACTCAGATCAACGTGATTGCGACGTCGGTGGCCGATCCTACGCAGTCGGCGTTGCTGCCGGTGTTGATTGAGCCGCCGCCCGCGATTTCAGTTGCGGTGCCGACTCCGATGACCACCTGCCCGAGCAGCGGCAGCATCGTGATTCCGGGCGTGGGCGCAGTGGCGAATGTGGGCACATCCTACATCGGCACGTTCACCGAAAGCGGTGGCACGCCGCCTTTCTCCTGGTCAGTCAATGGAGCGGTGAATGGATCGGTGGATGGCCTGACTTTGACAGGCAATGGCCCGACTCAGGCTACGCTGTCTGGGAAACCGGTCTCCTCCGTCTGTCAGCCGATTTCGCTACAGGTTGCGGACGCCGCCGGCAATTCGTCGGCTGCGATGAATTTTGTGCTGCTGGTGGTTCCGACGCCGCTGAGCCCGCGCCTGCCGAATATCACAGGAGCGTATGTCGATCCGAATCCGCCGAATGCGGGAGTTCCGTACCGGTCGACGCTGCTGTCGGCAAGTGGAGGCGTGCCCCCGTATTCATGGGCCGTGGGACTGGGAACTGTTCCTCCGCCGGGGCTATCGATTAGCGGCGCCGGGTTGCTCTCGGGGACTCCCAGCGCGCAGGGTCTTTCTCAAAACGGGGGGCTGGGCTCGTACGGGTTCACGGCGGTGGTGAACGACACGCAGGTTCCCTATCCCGCGGTGGGTGTGGCCAATTTGACGATTGGCGTGAACTTCCTCGATTCCACCTGCCACTCCGGCATGGAAAACAATCTGACCGCGGCGGCGCCCTATGCGTTTCTGTTGCGCGGCTTCGATAAAGACGGCCCGGTGGTAATTGCCGGAGACTTCACGGCGGACGGCGCGGGGAATATTACTGGCGGCAGCGAGGACATCAATCGCACCAGCGGCGCACAGACCAACCTCAGCATTCAGGCCACGGGAAGTTCGTACACGATTGGTTCGGATAACCGCGGCTGCCTCACGCTGGTCAACTCCGCCGGAACTACGACCACGTTTCGTTTTTCTCTCGGCGCCTGCTCGACCTCCTTAAATGTGCAGACCGGGGGATGCGAGCCCGATGCCAGCAACAATCCCGGGTACCTTACGCGCGGACGGCTGATTGAATTCGACGACTCGACGGGGATGGGGACGCGGGGATCTGGGTTCCTGCGGCTGCAGGATGCGAGTGCGTTCTCCAATAGTGCGATCAGCGGAATGTATGCCTTCGGACTCAGTGGTCGGGATTCGAGCGGCCAACGTTACGCCATGGCGGGATCGGCCAGCGCCAGTTCTGGATCGTTCAGTTCGGTGGCGGGCGACATTAATGATGGCGGCACGAGTTCGACGCAGACGGGTGGGTCGGGATCGTATAACGTCACCAGCGGGCGCGGAGCCGCTTCGCTCACGGTGGGTCCGGCGAGCTTCAACTTTGCGGTGTATCCGGTAAGCAGCAGCGAAGTGATTCTGGCTTCGACGGACACGCTGGGCGCGAGTCATCCGATGGTCAGCGGCGAGGCCATGGGCACCGCGGGGCCGTTCAGTACCGCGTCGCTGCCCAACAGTTACATGCTGCACATGACGGGATTGGCGGGCAACGCTCCCGATGCGAATATCGGTGTATTCACGTTCGATGGATTAGGCGGCGTAAGCGGCACGGTGTACGAAAATCAGGGCGGAACTTTGGGCACGACCACGATTTCCGCCACGTACTTCGTCGACCAGGGTACGGGCCGGCTCACGTTTACGGCGCAGCAGATTGGGCAGAATCTCGGTGCTCATCCGATCGTGGGATACATCATCCCGACGACACGCGGGACGGCCGGGTTCCTATTGAGCAGCGATGCGACCGTGCAGGCGGGCGCGCTGGAGTTTCAGGCGCTGAATCCTCCGGTGTCGACCTTCCAAACCGCTAACGTGGTGGGACAATATTTCTTTTCGGCGGACGACGAAGCCGATGCCGCGAGCCTGAGTTCGACCGGAACGATTTCCGCCTCGGGGACCGGATCGCAGGCGGGTAATGAGGACGTGAGTTCGGGGGTTGCGCCCAACCTGGTTCCGAATCAGGGATTCACAGGAAGTTATTCCGTCAGCAAGAACGGTACGGGAAATTTTGGCGGCGAGACGGTTTCGGTGACGAACGGGAAGACCGTCTATTCGCTGGACGAATCTCTGCTGGATCTGCATCCGACGATTACGGTGGTGGAGCAGTAGGTTGCGGCGTGCCTGCAGGGAGATCAAAATCCCCACTTCTCGCGCACAAAACGCGCGAGAAATGGGGCACCCGGAAAATTAATTCGGTGGCAGCTGGGGCGTCAGAGTTCCGGCGTAGGCGGGCTGGGCGGAGTTGGTGGCGTTCACAAAATAGATTTCGGGTAGTAGAGCTTGATTCAGTTCGTAGTAACCTTCGTACGAAACCGGGTTGCCCTGGAATGTTCCCTGCACCAGAAACGCGTTTCCGGTGACCGGGCCGGTCATGGTGAAGTTGGTGTTGTCGGGGCCGGTTGCCACCAGATTCAAGGTGAGCGTGCTGGTCGAGTCTTCACTGAACGTGGCAGTGACGGAATCGTTGGTGCTATCGGGCAGCGTGAGCTGGCCGACGTAAGTGCCGGAGAGTTTGGGGACGACCGCTCCGGTAATCGTGCCGCTGTCGGAGCAAGTGCTGCCGGTGGCCGAAGCATAGGTTCCCATAAGCGACTGGCCGTCGCCGCTTAAAGTTGCCGTCACGTTGAAGACGTTTCCGTTTTCCGTGTAAGTGAAATTGAAGGGGCCAGCCAACGCGGCGTAGCTTCCGGTCAGGCTATAGGTTCCACTTCCCGATAGCGCGCAGTTTCCGCCGAACACCACCGCGCCACTCGTGGCATTGATGGTCAGAAAGGAGATCTGCGTCGCACCCGCGGCAGAGACTTGTCCATTTGCCTGCTCGACTCCGTTCACCAGCGTTTGCCCCACTTTCAGAGCCACTTCGATGCCGGTTAACTCTGCGCCGCTGCTGTTGGAAACGGCTTTGAGTTCCCAGGCCCCGGCGATATTGGCAAGGGGCGGTTGAGGAATCGCGCCTCCGGAACAAGCTACCAGCGCGATCGCAATCGCGATCAGCAGGGCCGGAACGAAGCACTTCCTCATCAGCACACGCTCCTTGTGAGATTTGGGTATCGCATCAGACCGTTGGCCACGCGAGATCCCTCACTGCGCCGGAAGAACGGCTTCGTTCGGGATGACGCCAAGACTAGCCTCTCGCTTCGCGCACCCTCGTGGGGGTGCCTCGAATCCGACGAAGAAAGCGGCGGCCGCCGCCAATCGACGTCGCGGCGAGTCCCGCTCCCAGCAGAACCAGGGTCGAAGGTTCGGGAGTAATGAGCGACGTGGTACCCAGTTGGACGTCCGAAATTCCGACGCCATTGGACGTTCCAGAAAACGTCACCGACTTGCCGGTTCCGGTGAAACTGAGCCCCACTCCCGACCAGTTGCAGTAGCTGGGAAAGCCAGTGCAGGAACCGTTGTTGGGAGAGAGAGTGATGGTCGCCAGCACCGTCCCCGTACCATTTGCCCCGCTCCAGACGGTTACAGTTTCCGAGAATGCGGCGGTGTAGAAAAAAGAAATTCCATTGGAGAATCCGGGGCCGACATTCATCACGCCGGTGACGTTGGCTCCGTTCGTCCCCATGATGAACATCGCCGGGGTGTTGGAGGGATCTGGATTGAAGCCGCCTGCGCCTCCCTGGAATACGGACTTCAGTGCGTAAACGTCGGAAGAGAACGAGATGCCGTAGTTGGTCCCAGCCCCGCCGTTGTAGTAATTCCCGATCGCCTGCAGGTCATTCAGGCCGGCGAAAGTCAGCAGCACGGGAGTCGCGTGTGCCGCCGGAACCAGGAGGGCGCCGAACATACACAAGACGAATAGAACGACGGCAAGACGACGCATCGACCATCTCCTGGCGAGTGGAATAAGGCGAAGTAAAGCACAGCAAATGCCCTAGCAGTATGGCCCGAGGACTGTTACGACGAGATTACGCGAATGTTAACAGTGCGTGAATCGAGCGATGAGAAGGGCCGCTGTTCGGGCCGGGAAGAGGTCGCTAAGCCTGTGGAAAAACACGACTAAACCAGAAGCTTCGCTGACGCGCCGGTGGCTTCCGCCAGGTCCTTAAGAAACAGCGCGGCGCGGGCTCCGTCAGCCACGCGGTGGTCGCAGGAGACGGTGAGGGTCATCATGGGACGGACGGACGGCTGCCCGTTCAGGGCGACAACTCGGTCGGCGATGCCGCCCACGGCGAGAATCGCGGCCTGCGGCGGCGTGATGATCGCGCTGAATTGATCGACGTGATACATGCCGAGATTGCTGATGGTAAAGGTGGCGTCGGCGATGTCGGCAGGCCGCAGCTTTCCGGCGCGGGCGCGATCGGCGACGTCGCGGCGCTGGACGGCGATATCGGCGAGGCTGGCGGCATGTGCGTTCGGAATGACGGCGGCTACCACACCATCGTTCACGGCGATGGCGACGCCCATGTTTACGTGATCGTGCAGGCGAATACCTTCGGGGGTCCAACTGGCGTTCAGGCGCGGATGCTGCAGCAGCACGCGAGCGACTAAGGCGACCAGGATATCGGTGTGCGAGATGCGGACGTTGTGCGTGCGCTCGATTTCAGCGATGTGGCTGTCGCGATATTCGTTAAGCGCGCCGGCATCGATGTCGCGGGTGACGAAGAAGTGAGGAACGGTGGTCCAGCTTTGCGTGGTGCGTTCGGCCATGATGCGGCCGAGAGAAGTGGGGACTTCGAGGCTGGCGGATTCTTTCTTGGTTGCGGGAGTTGCTGCGGCGGCTTGAATATCTGACGCCAGAATTTCTCCGTCGGCGCCGGAGCCGCGAACGGTGGCGATGTCGACTCCAAGTTCTTTGGCCAGGCGGCGCCCCTTGGGAGAAATGCGCGCGGTCGAGGTAGGGACTTGCACCGAAGTGGCGGGCGTTGTTGCGACGGCAGATTTTGCGGACGCAGCCGCGTGCGACCCGGCGCGTGCGGCGGCGCGGCGGATTCCGTCTCGACCGGAGGCTGCTCGCCGGGCGCGACGATCCACGCGATCGTTTGTCCGACTGGAATGTCTGCGCCAGCGGATGCCTTGATTCCGGCCAGAATTCCGTCGGCAGGTGCTTCTACTTCGACGACCGCTTTGTCGGTTTCGATTTCGAGGAGCGGTTCGCCCTTGGTGACACGGTCACCCTCCTGCTTGCGCCAGGCGAGGAGCTTGCCGGTTTCCTGCGCCATCTCCAGGGCTGGCATTACGACGCTGAAGGCCATAGTTGTTTAGTGGGGGAAGGCTGCTTTCGCAACTATGACCTTCAGCCCGAAACTCCTACCCGCTCAGTTTTCGCGCTGGCCTCGATCATTTCGAGCACGCGTTCGCTGGGCGAAGCTTCGGATTCTCGTGTGGTCGGTAAAGGGCCGTTCACCGTGAAGTAGTGGGCGCCTGCGACCAGAAGTTGTTCCGCGGGAAATCGTGTGATGACTTCGTGGCCCGTCGGCGTAACGACAATTTCTTCTTCAATGCGAGCCGCGCTCCAGCCATCGGTCGAGGGCCAGAAGGTTTCGAGAGCGAACACCATGCCGGGCTTGATTTCCACCGGATGATCGAGCGAGACCATGCGGCTGATGACCGGCTTCTCCCAGATGGCGAGGCCGATGCCGTGGCCGTATTGCAGCGCGAAGGCGGCCTCTTCGTCGGGAAATCCGAAGTCCGTGGCCTTGGGCCAGACGGCTGCGATTTCCGCCGTGGTGCGGCCGGGGCGAACCAGTTCGATCGCCGCGTCGAGATAATCGCGGCAGCGTTTATAGGCGTCGACCATGGCATGCGACGCGTAGCCGACGGTGAAGCAGCGGTAGTAGCAAGTGCGATATCCCATGTAGGAATGCAGAATGTCGTAGTAGACGGGATCGCCGGGGCGCAGCACGCGATCGGAGAATACGTGCGGATGAGGATTGCAGCGCTCGCCGGAAATCGCGTTCACCGCTTCCACATATTCCGAGCCCAGATCGTAGAGAACTTTACTTACAAGACCAACCGCCTCGTTCTCGCGCAGGCCGGGCTTCATGGCGCGGTAGAGTTCGTCGTAGGCTGCGTCGACCATCATGGCCGAAGTGTTGAGCAGAGAAATTTCGTCCTGCGTTTTGATGACTCGGGCTTCGGACATCAGCGCCTGACCGTCGACCACTTCAATGCCTTCTTTTTGCAGCGCGAACAAGACCGGCAGTTCGACGATGTCGATGCCGACCGGCTCTTTGTGCAGCCCACGCATTTCCAGTTCGATGCGAATTTTCTTGGCGACGGCTTCGGCGCGGCCCATCTCCGGCGTCATCGCGCCGCGCAGGACGGAAATGCCGGAGTGAGAACGGCCGTCGAGCCAGGGGCAGTTCAATTGATGATGTTTGGCGGCGGAGCCGAAGTCCCACAGAATCGGCTCGTCATTTTGCGGCAGGAGCGTGAAGCGATTGGCTTTGTCCTGCGCCCAGGTGCCGATGTGCGTCGCCGTGAGATAGCGCACGTTGTTCATGTCGAAACAGAGCAGCGCGCCCATCGACGACTGCTTGAGCAAATCTTTCGCTTTCTGCAGACGCTCGCGGCGGAGGCGGTCGAAATCGATCCGGTTCTCCCAGTCGACGGCCATTGTTCCGTGCGTTTTGAGTGCCATAAATCAACTCCTAGCTGCTAGCTTCTAGCCGCTAGCTTAAACTTGAGGGCGAGAGCCCCTTCGACATGCTCAGGACAGACTCCTCGCGACAGCCGGCGCTACTACTTCTTACACATCTGGCGCGCGGCTTGGGTCACCGTTTCTTCCGTCGGCACCGTCACATCTTCCAGCGGCGGGGAGAACGGGATCGGAACATGCATCGCGCCCATGCGTTTCACGGGTGCATCCAGATCGTAGAATGCGCCTTCGGCAATCACCGCGGCGAGTTCAGCGGTTACGCCGTAACGGCCGTAGCCTTCGTCGAGCACGATCACGCGCGACGTTTTCTTTGCCGAATCAATGATAGTCTTTTCGTCGAGCGGCCAGGTGGTGCGCGGATCGACCACCTCCGCGCTGATGCCGGCTTTCTCAAGTAAGGTGGCCGCGCCAAGTGCGACTTGCACCATACTGCTGGTCGCCACCAGTGTGATGTCTTCGCCTACTCGCTTTACATCGGCCACACCAAGAGGAATCGTATAGTCCTCCGCGGGAACCGGGCCTTTCAGCTTGTACATCATTTTGTCTTCGAAGAAGACGACCGGATTCTCGTCGCGGATCGCGGTCTTGAGCAATCCCTTCGCGTCGTATGGCGTCGAAGGCAAAACAACTTTCAGTCCGGGTACATGGCTGAACCAGGCGTGCAGCGATTGCGAATGCTGCGCGGCGGAGCGGCGCGTCGCACCCAGCGTCGTACGCATCACCATCGGGACGCGCCAGTGGCCGCCCGACATGTAATGCGCTTTGGCGGCCTGGTTGACCATTTGATCCATGGTGAGGGTGAGGAAGTCGCCGAACATAATGTCGACCACTGGGCGTAGTCCCGCCATGGCCGCGCCGACTCCCACTCCTGTGAATCCGGCTTCAGAAATCGGCGTATCGAGCACCCGCTCGGCGCCGAATTCTTCCACGAGTCCCGAGAGTACCTTGAACGGCGTGCCCGCTTCGGCAACGTCTTCGCCGAAAATGCAGACGCGCGAGTCGCGGCGCATTTCTTCCGCTAGCGCTTCGCGTACCGCCTGCGCAAATGTGAGTTCACGCTCGGACATAGGAAAGTTCAGACATAAAACTTCTCACGCGTAAACATCCTGCTCCACCTGGTCGATGCTGGGATACGGCGCGGCGATGGCGAACTTCACCGCGGCTTCCATCTCTACGCGGGCCTCGTTGGTGATTTGTTCCAGCGCGGCGGCGTCGGCCTGTCCCTGCGAGAGCAGCCAGTTGGCATGCAGCTTGATGGGATCGCGTTCGGTCTTCCAGTGTTGCTCTTCCTGCTTCGAGCGATAGTATTCGCGATTGATGTCGCCGACATGATGGCCGCTGTAGCGATACGTGTCGGCCTGAAGAAATGCCGGGCCCTCGCCGGCGCGGGCGCGCTTCACCAAGCGCGTCGCGACTTCGTTAACCGCGCGCACGTCCTGACCGTCAACCAGCGCCGCTTCGAGGCCGAATGCCCCCGCGCGGCCAAGAATGGTTCCGGCGGTTGTCTCGGAGTAGTGCGTGTATTCGTTGTAGAGATTGTTTTCGCAAACATAGATGACGGGTAGCTTCCAGAGCTGCGACAGATTCATCACTTCGTAGAGCGATCCCTGGCCGAGAGCGCCTTCGCCGAAAAAGCAAATGGCGACGCGTCCATTGCCCAGTCGCTTGGCGGCAAATGCCGCGCCAGTGGCAATACCGACGCTGCCTCCGACGATCGCATTCGCGCCCAGGTTGCCGGTAGCGGGGTCGGCAATGTGCATCGATCCGCCTTTGCCGCGGCAGTATCCGGCTTCTTTGCCGAGCAACTCGGCGAACATGCGGTCAGGCGATGCGCCTTTGGCCAGGCAGTGTCCGTGACCGCGGTGAGTGCTGGTGATGTAGTCGTCGATATTCAGCGCTTCGCAGATGCCGACGGCGACGGCTTCCTCCCCACTGTAAAGATGCGCCAAACCGGGCATGAGCGCGCGGGTGTAGAGTTCGTTGACCTGTTCTTCAAACAGGCGGATCCTCACCATCTGACGGTAGGCGCGCAGCCATTTGTTTTCTTTCTGTGGGGCGGCGTCGTGGCCGGCTTCTGGTTTGGATGTTGCGGTGGTCACTTCTTTTTTCCTCCGGCGGTTACAGGTGTAGTCACGCCTGACATGGCGGCGAGCACGTCGAACATGCAGGCGAAATCGTATTTCGTCCAGCCCATGCCGCGGGCTGCGGTAAGAATCTCATTGCTCACGGCGGTGGTCGGCAACGGCACATCAAGTTGGCGGCCCAGGTCCAAGGCGAGCACCATATCTTTCTGCATCATGTTCACGTCGAACCAGGCTTCTTCCGGTTGCTGCAGGACGAACGGTCCACGGTACTTAACCATCGGCGAAGCAACGGCGCTGTTGACCAGCACGTCGACGGCAACTTCGCGCGCGATTCCGCTTTTTTCCGCCAGCAGCACGCCTTCAGAAAATGCCAGCATCTGCACGGCGAGGCTCAGATTGATGGCGATCTTCATCGAGAGGGCGAGGCCGTTGTCACCGACATGCGTGACTTTCGGGCCGATATCGAGCAGCAGCGGCTTAACTTTTTCGAATGTGTCCTTGTGCCCGCCGACCATCACCGACAGCTTGCCTTCCTGCAGAGTGATGACGCTGCCGGAGACGGGCGAGTCGACCATGTCAGCGCCGAGGGCGCGCACTTTCGCAGCCAGCGCGCGACTCACCGCGGGACTCACCGTGCTCATGTCGATGAAAATCTTTCCCGCGCTCAAGCCCGCGAGCAATCCATCCGGCCCTTCCGTCACCGCCTGGATCGCAGCCGAGTTAGTGACCATGGCAAAGGTGAAGTCCGACGCGGCTGCGACCGCGCGCGGCGAGTCGGCCCACTGCATACCTTTTTCCACCAGCCACTGCGCTTTGGCGCGGGTGCGGTTGTAACCGGTTACGGTGTGGCCTTTGGCGAGCAGACGGTTCACCATCTGGCTGCCCATCACACCCAGGCCGATGAATCCTAATTTCGACATCCGTTCCCTCGGCGGCTAAAACCGCGGTTAATTCTCGCTGCCCCTACGGCGCGGCTTGAAGCCACGCCCTTTCAAATCGCGGATCTCTTGTCGCAGGCCCGCCTTTCGAAAACGTCAGCGGGCCTGGAGTTTCGGGTCGCACCGCCTTAAGGCGTCTGCGATATGCGAGTTGCAGGCTTGCGCTTAGTGCTTACCGAGAGTGCGTTTTGCCGGCGGCGACTGACTGTCTTCTTTAATTTGGCCCAAATGCGCCCGCATGGCTTCGCGGGCCTTTTCTGCGTCGTGCCGTTCGACGGCATCGAGAATTCGTTTGTGATGCACCTGGCCGCGCTCGGGACCACCGGGGACGCGAAAAATTCGCAGACGCTGTTCGCGCAGCAACCCGACGATGGAATCGATCAGCGAAAGAATGATCGGATTGGCGGCGGCTTCGGCCAGCGCCAGATGAAAATCGAGATCGGCTTCAATGTAAGCGTCGGGGTCGGCCCCAGCGCGGTCCATGACGGCGACGGCTTCGCGCATGGTCGCGAGTTCGGGTTCCTGGATGCGAATCGCGGCGAGCGCGGCAATTTCGGGTTCGAGAATGGCGCGTACTTCGGCGAGCTGATTGGAACCTTCGGGCTGCCCGATTTTGGTGATGAGATCAAGCGACTGGCGAACTGCCTGCCGCGTACCATCGGTGATGAAAGTGCCGCGGCCAGAGTAGGCCTCGACCAAACCTTTTTCGCGCAACGCCTTCACCGCTTCGCGCACCGCGGTGCGGCTCACGCCGAAACGTTGCGCCAGTTCGCGTTCTGCCGGGAGCTGGTCGCCGGGCTTGAGAGCGCCTTTGACAATGGATTCTTCGATCTGCTGAACGATCTGCTCATAGAGCCGCGACGTCCGCACTAACTTGTACACTGCGCTGCCCCCCGCACTGCGTGGCGCAAAACCAGCCGAGACACGTATGGTCTGGCTACTATACCGCACATCCACGGGGCGTTGGGACGTTTGTTGGTTGAGCATGGCTTGGTATACAGGTATAGTGGTATGACCAATTCATGCTACTACAGACCTCCGTGCGGATGCAACTCCGCGCGCGGGAAACCCCTGTGACTCCCATGAGTTCAGGGTTGCCGTGTTGTGGACTCCCCATGTCTTGGGAGGCGGGTTAGGCTCTCTGGAGGTCGTTCCAGGCCTATTCAAAAAGTGAATTTGCTTGACACTGTTTCTCCGATAGTGGTATGGCTGTCGGACCAGCAGGAAAGCAATGGAGGAGTCCTATGCCATCACGCACGGTCAGCGCCGCCGCGTCCCACGTCGGACAGACTGCAGCTACCCGGTTCTTGCTTGCGACGTTCACCCTGCTCGTATTCTCTCTCCCCGCTCTGGCTCAGACCACTGCGGGACGAATTCTGGGCACGGTAAACGATCAGAGCGGAGCCTCCGTCCCCGGCGCCACGGTGGTGGTTACGGATACGCAGCGTGGAACTTCGCGCACCCTCACCACCGACGATTCCGGCGGATACGTTGCCCCCGAGCTGCTGCCCGGCACGTACAAGGTTCACGTGGAGGCGAAGGGCTTCAAGACAACGGAGCGGCCCAACATTGTGATTGAGGTCGCGACCGACGTGCGCGTCGATTTCGCTCTGCAGCCCGGACAAGTGACCCAGACCGTAGTCGTGGAAGAAGACGTTCCACTGGTGAACACGACGTCCTCTACGTTGGGCGGCACGCTGAGCAATCAGGAAATCAACGACCTGCCGCTGAACGGCCGCAACTACGAGAACCTGCTGCAACTGCGTCCCGGCGTGATGCGTTATCCGGGCGGCGGATTTTCTACCACCAGCGCCAACGGCCTGCGCGCCGAAGACAACGCGTATTACATCGAGGGATTGTTCAACAGCGAGCCGTACTCCGGTCAGGCCATTGTGAACGGCGCCGGCATCGCCGGAGACTCGGCGACGATTCTTCCGATTGATTCCATTCAGGAGTTCAACCTGCAACAAAATCCGCCGGCCGAATATGGATGGAAGCCGGGGGCGGTGGTGAACGTGGGATTGAAATCCGGGACCAACAGTGTGCACGGCACCGCATTCTTCTTCGGCCGCGATGGAGTCATGGACGCGCGCAATTACTTCAACGCCGATCCGGCTGGGAAACTTCCCCGCACGCTGGAGCAGTTCGGCGGCAGTTTTGGCGGTCCCATCATCAAAGACAAAGCATTTTTCTTCGCCGCGTACGAAGGCCAGCGCTACAACGTGGGCAACTCGTTCGGGGGAGTGACTAGCCCGATGACAGTGGCGAGCAACACGCCGGGATCCAACTGCATTTACCTGGCCACGGGCGACTGCGCCAACAGCATCCCGGATACGATTGCCGATCTGCAGGCGGGGGGAATTCCGGTCAGTCCAGCGAGCTTGCAGATTGCCGGCTGCACGGCGACTGGTGGCAGCGTCACCTGCAACGGTTCCGGTTTCCCGACCAACACGAGCCAATCCATCAACATCTCTAATGGCTTCAACAATGTCGTCCACGTGCAGAACTTCGTGGGCAAAGTGGATTACCACCTCAACGACCGGAACAGCCTCAGCGGCATGTATTTCTTTGGGAACAACTCGGGCACAGTGGAAGATTTTCCCGAGCTGCAGCAGAACTGGCTCTCTGACATTCACACCCGCGCCCAGGTTCTGGGCGCAAGCTGGATCTGGACTCCCACCGCCCACTGGGTCAATGAAGCACGATTCGGCTACAACCGCCTGTACCAGCCGACTTTGGAGGGCGATCTCAACACTCCAGCGACCGGCTACGGCCTGAATACGGGAGTGAGTGGACCGTATACGGGCGGCTTGCCCCGCATCGGCTTCGGCGGATATTTCTTCCCCGGCCTGGGCGGCTTCAAGTGGCCGAAGTTTCAAGGACCGGATTTCATCAACCAGTTCGTCGATCACGTTTCGTATTCGGTCGGAAAACACGCCGTCAAGTTCGGCGGCGACATCCGACGCAACAACGTCACCAATGCCGCGTATGGCAACTCGCGCGGCAGCATCACCTTCCTCGGCGGCAACACCCCCGATCCGGCCAATCCCGGAGGCTTTCTGAACACTTCGCCGTTGGAGGACTTCTTTTCCGGCGCGCCGTTCAAAGCGTCGGTGGAAGTGGGAAACCCAACGCGGCACCTGCACAACGAAGGTTTCGGACTCTTTTTCCAGGATGACTGGCGTGCCACTAAGAACTTCACCGTGAACTTCGGCGTTCGCTACGAATACAGCACGGTGGTGCAGGACGCGAATAATCTTCTGGGAAATTTCGATCCGAACCTGGGCATGGTGCAGGTAGGCAAACAGATCGGCAGCCTCTACAACCCCGATCATAAGAACTTTGGCCCGCGAGCCGGCTTCGCGTGGGACATCGGCGGCAAGGGTAAGACTGTACTGCGCGGCGGCGGCGGTTTGATCTACGAGACGGTGAACTGGCAGTCGTTCGTCGCCTTTAATAACGCATTCGGCGTGGGCAACGTTCCCACCGCGGCCATCATTGACGGCTCAGGAGACACCGCCGGCGGCAACATTAACGCAGGCAACATCACCGTGTTCCCGGGTTTCCCCTGGGACAACGGCCCGGTCTACGGCAATGTTGATACGACTACGATCAACTGCTTCAACAGTCCGTGCCCGATCATGTCGGTGGATCGCAACATCACCACGCCCTATGTGTGGAACTGGACGTTGAACCTGCAGCACGCATTCACCCCGAACTTGTCACTGGAAGTCGCATATGTGGGCAATCGCGGTACGAACCTGATGGGAATTCGCGACATCAACCAGCCGAAAGTGGGATCGGGATGGGGCACCGGCCCGGGCGGCGAACTCACGCTCTGCCTGGCCAGCGCGCCCGCCTACGACAACTGCAACGTCGACGCCAACAACGGCGAGCAAACGAATCAACCATTCTTTGGAAAGTTTCCCTATCTGAGCAACATCTTTCAGATGGCGAACGTCTACCGCTCCAACTACAACGGATTGCAAGTCACGTCTGAACGCGCGCAACTATCACGGCCTGAGCATGGTGGCGGGTTATACCTATTCGCACGCACTGGATGATGTGGGTGCGAACTGGGACTTCGGCTACGGCTCAGGCCTGCCGCAGGATGCTCACAACGTAGCGGCTGAATATGCCAACAGCGATTTCGACATTCGCCAGCGGCTGACCGTTTCGCTCACTTACGCGCTCCCCAGCAAGAGCGGCTTCGGACAGATGCGCGAAGGCTGGGAGATCAACTCAATCATCACGCTGGAGAGCCCGCAGTACTGGGGACCGATGGATGAGGGAACCGACGCCGCCGGAGTGGGGCCGCTGCCCACGAGTCCGCCCGCCAACAGTCCGATCCGCTGGAGCTTCTATCGCGCCGGCACCGCGCAGGTTGGCAACCCATCGGATTTCAAATCTCGGCCAGGAGCTGGAATCCCCTATTACGCGCCCGGCGATCCCAATATGCCGAGCGGCTGCGGGGCATCCGCAAATATGGTCGACGGGGGCAGTGCAGGAGCCGAGACCGCTGCATTGAACCTGTTCGGCTGCTACGCTGCGGGCAATTCCGTGATGATGGCGCCGCCGCTCGGTCAGTTCGGAAACATGCGTCGCAACATGTTCCCAGATTCCGGCTTCCGGAATTTCGATTTCTCCCTGGCCAAGAACTTCCACTTTGGAGAGACCAAGCGGCTGCAGTTGCGCGCCGAGTTCTTCAACATTTTCAATCACCCGAACTTCGCCAATCCGTACGGCGGCCAAAACGGTTTCGGCCTCAACGATCCTTCGGTGCAGCCCTTTGGTTGCGGATGCGCCACGCCTGACGTTGCCGCGGCCAATCCGGTGATTGGATCGGGCGGAAGCCGCGCAGTGCAACTGGGCGGGAAATTTATTTTCTAGGCTCAGTAACGATCTGCATTTCTGGGGGCCGGACTGAATCCGTCCGGCCTTTCTTTATAGAGAGTCGCTCGCTTGCCGCGAGCGACTGATATGGACAAATCATGAATAAGAAAACTGCATTCATCTACGTGTCGTTGTTGGCCGGGATTATGACGGTCGCCACCACTTCCGCCCAGACACCCACCCAAAAAGAGGAGCGCCGCGAGCGCACCATCGACGAGGTCAAAACCGAAGCCATCCGGCGGGCGGAAGTTGGGCAGTATCCGCTGATCGGGCTCGATCCCGGCGACGTGAAGGAAGCCTTCGAGAGCATTCACACCGCCGACAAGGACGAGTGGGCGGCTGGCTTCATGCGCGTGGCTGACCGTTATTTCAACGAGGCCAAGTCGCTGGAGAAAACGGACCCGACCAAGGCCAACGCCGACTATATCCGCGCCTGGCGCATTTACTCCTTTGGGCGCTGGCCGATTCCCGCGTCTCCGGGCAAGCAGCGCTCGTATGAAAAGGCGATGGAGGCGTTTCTCGATCATGCGAAGTACTTTGATCCGCCACTCGAAATCGTGCGCATTCCGTTCGAGGGCAAAGAGATCATCGGGTATTTACGCCTGCCGAAAAATGCGAAGGGACCCGTGCCGCTGGTGATTGCGGTCAACGGGCTCGACAGCCGCAAGGAAGATTTGACCGAGAGCTTTGGCGCGATCCTTCCCTTCGGCATCGGATTTCTCGCCGTCGACGGTCCCGGCACGGGCCAGAATCCCATCAAGGTCAGTGAAACGGCTGACCGCATGCTTTCCAAGGTGATCGACTACGCGCAGTCGCGTCCGGAAATCGACAAGAACCGGATCGCCATGCACGGCGTGAGTTGGGGCGCTTACTGGGCAACGAAGATGGCGATCGTGGAGCGTGCCCGATTGCGCGGCTGCAGCGCGCAGTCGCCTCCGGTCGATAAGTTTTTCCAGAAAGAATTTCTGATGAACTCGCTCATGGGCAATCGCGAATATCTTTTCGATCAGGTGCCGGCGCTGATGAACATTCTCGAAGGCGTGCATTCGCTCGACGAGATGGGAGAATACTTGCCGAAAATGTCGCTGGTGAGCCAGGGTCTGCTCGGCAAACCGATGGCGCCCATGCTCATTCTGGCGGGCGTGAAAGATACGCAGGTGCCGATCGATGACGAATATTTGCTGCTGAGCAAAGGCGACGTGCCCAAGGAAGCGTGGATCAACCCGAGTGGCGGACATCTTGGCCGGCAGGTGGGAGTGTGGCCCGATCCCAGGATTTTCAAAGAAGTGATCATCCCGTGGCTGGTGAGAACGCTGCAGGCTCCTGGGAACTAACCTCGGCGGCTAAAGCCGCTGCTCATTTTGCTCCCTTACGGCGCGGCTGGAAGCCGAGCCCTTTCAAGACAAGCAGCTTCAGGTTTTTCAAGACAGTAGCGCCACCGGCGAGATTCCTGAGGGAATGAATCAAGGTCCTGCTGGTCGGACCACCGTACCAAGTTCTGCCTATTCGATATGACATCTCAAAGCGCAATTCCGTCGCCCGACTCTCCCGCACCACAGCCGAAACGCTTCTACACCTCGCTGTGGGTGCAGGTGAGCATCGCCATTCTGGCCGCGGTGCTCTTCGGCTACATCAGCCCTGGGCGCGCGATTGCAATGAAGCCGTTAGGCGACGCTTTCATTCGCATGATCACGATGATCATCACGGTCATGATTTTCTGCACCGTGGTCACCGGCATCGCCGGCATGCAAGATCTGCGCAAGGTCGGCCGCGTCGGCGGCAAAGCTCTTCTTTATTTCGAGATTATTTCGACGCTGGCGCTGGTGGTGGGATTCATCGTGGGCAACGTGGTGCATCCGGGAACCGGCTTCAATGTGAACGCGGCCACGCTCGATGCGCACGCCGTCTCCGATTATGCGGGACAGGCCAAGGCGCAGACCGTCACCGATTTTCTGATGCACATTATTCCCACGACCGTGGTCGATGCGTTCGCGAAGGGCGACATTCTGGAAGTGGTATTCGTTTCGATTCTGTTCGGCTTTGCGGTGTCGGCAGCGGGCGCGCACGGTAAGCCTCTGGTCGCGATGCTCGAGTCGTTGACCAAGGTCGTTTTCAAGATGGTAAACATCGTCATGCTCTTCGCCCCGATCGGCGCATTCGGAGCGATGGCTTTCACCATCGGAAAATATGGACTGGCGTCGCTGGGACCGCTGCTGCGGCTGATCGCTTCGTTCTGGGTCACCTCGATTTTGTTCGTGATTATCGTGTTCGGCGGTGTCGCGTGGGTCGCGGGATTCAGCCTGCTGAAATTCCTCCTGCGCATTAAAGAAGAGATTCTGCTAGTGCTGGCAACCAGTTCATCGGAGACCGCCATTCCCACACTGATGGAAAAACTGGAAGGCCTCGGCTGCTCGCGCTCGCTGGTCGGTCTGATCGTCCCCACCGGCTATACCTTCAACACCGACGGCAGCGCCCTGTATATGACGATCGCAGCTCTCTTCGTCGCACAGGCGACCAATACCCACCTCTCCTGGCTGCAGCAGATGACGATTTTCTCCGTCGCCATGTTGACTTCGAAAGGCGCGAGCGGCGTGCAGGGAGCGTCGTTTATCGCGCTGGTGGGAACGCTGAGCGTGATCCCCACGATTCCGGTGGCGGGGATGGCGCTCATCCTCGGCATCGACCGCTTCATGAGCATGTTTCGCGCTCTGGTGAACATGATCGGCAATGGCGTAGCAACGCTGGTCGTGGCGCGATGGGAAAATGAGCTGGGGAGAGAGACGCTACAGCGGAATCTGGCGTGAGGATCTGCCCTATTCATGAAGCCGAGTAACTCGGCTCAGATTGGATCGTGTTTTGTGCCTTCTGCGCTCGCCGTGCATGACGGCCCTTCGGCGTACGATCTTTCTGGAGCAAACGCAGCCTTCTCGTATCGATTCCCGGTTTTAAGTATCGTGTCACGCCATCCGTCTTCCCAACTGATTCGGGCCTCTCCATCCACCATCATCCAATTTCCGTTGGGAGACCCGTAGGTCTTCTTCGCTGCGCCATCACGTTTCAGGGTGATATAGAAAGACCCTCCTCTGCAATCCCCAACCTTCCACTCCCCTAAGAAATGGTCCTGCCCTGCATTGGAAGCCATGGTTGGGGACGTCTGAAACTCGATGCGGGCGACCTCAGACATCGCAAAGCTCTGATGATGCCCGTCTTTGAAGACCACTACCAGTGAGTTTCGCTGGCCTTGTGATGGGGGAGTCGATTGCGAGCTGCTACGAGGCGCGGCTACCAAGGACACCCCAAGGATTGAGACAATGATGACGACGTTGCGCACGGCACTTCTCCTTTGGTGATCTTCGACACAAAGACACGCCGAAACCCTCTAGCACGCACAAGAATATACGCAACGGAAACCGGTTTAGTTCCACCGTAGCAATGTGACCGGGCGTCATCCCGTTCTCGTCGGGCGAGGAGGATCCGTGGTCAGCCTGATCATGTGGCTTGGTGACGCAGGAAAGGATGTGACCGGCGCGGCGATTCCGGTGTATGGGCACGGGCTGTGAGGAACCGATCAAGCCGCCGGGAGTTTTGGCGGGGAGGTGGTCACCCTTTCGTAACCCTCGCAGGTGCACAATTTTTGTTGCACTTTAACACTGGTGAAATATCTTGCATGTAGCATACTGGTTAGGGGGCCGCTGCCATGGGTTCAGCTCGCATTGCGAAATCCTTGCCGCTTCAGGTAGCTGCGGTCTGCTATCGCCGACGCGACACGGCGGTTGAGTTCCTTCTGGTTAATACCAACGGTGGCAACAAATGGACTTTCCCCAAGGGGTCGACTGACCCCCGCTTGTCACACAGTCAGGCCGCCGAACGTGAAGCCGCGGAAGAAGCCGGCGCCATCGGGACCATCGAGCCGCGGCACTTCCATCTTTATCTGCATTCGAAAGGCGTGTTCTGGCAGCCCGGCGGCGTTCAGGAGTTCGTGGTCAAAGCCTTTCTGATGGAAATCCACCAGATGCGCCGTCCCGACGAAGGCAATCGCCGCCCCACCTGGGTGAGCCCGGAAGAAGCCAAGAAGCGCCTGGCCAAAGGGCGCGAAGTGAAGTATTTCCGTGAGCTCGAAGGCGTGATTGACCGCGCGCTGGAACGCATCCAGTTTCATCACGAACTCTGGGGAGCCTATCCCGGCCCGCGCGACGCCCGCCCGGCGAAAGATCCCATCGCCACCGTCGTCTGGCCGTGAGTGCATACTGCCCTGTGTCACCCCGCCGAAATTTCTGCGCAATAGACGCTGACTGAGGTAGCACTTCGAAGGAACTGGCTCATCGCGGTCGCGAGCTGACAGGACTCGAGCTGACGCACGCTTTTGAAGATAGTCTTGACAAGTCATCGATGAAGAGCACTTTCGGGCGCGATCCCTTGGCTGCTAGTACCCCTCCGCGAAGCGTGGTCCCGACTGTACCAGAACTTCGCCGATCCGAATTGTTCGCTCCGCTCAGGATGACAAATTCTCTTTCTAAGCAACGCCCCTCCGGACAGCTCTTGTCCCCTTCCCGAGCTTCATTTCATGAGACGATAAAGCATCCATGATTCAGCTCTCCGGCGCCGGAAAACGTTTCGGCCACAAACTCCTCTTCGAAAACGCGGACTGGCTGATCACGCCCCGCGACCGCATCGGCCTGGTCGGCGGCAACGGCACCGGCAAATCCACGCTGCTGAAAGTGCTCGCCGGCATGGACACACTCGACTACGGCTCGCTCACCATCGCCAAAGGAACTTCCGCCGGCTATCTTCCGCAGGACGGCCTCACGCTTTCCGGCCGCACCGTTTTCGCCGAATGCATGTCGGTCTTCGACGACCTGCGCGCCATGGAAACCGAACTCGAATCGCTGACGCACAGCATGGCGGAGCTCGACCACACCAGCGCCGGAGTATTCCGCATGTCGCCGATCGATATCAACGCGTCGAACACGAGTTCCGCACCCGCGACGGCTACTCCATCGAGTCGCGAAGTTGGACGGGTGCTTAATGGGTTTGGGTTTCAGTAAGGAAGACTGGCCGCGCCTGACCGAAGAATTCTCCGGCGGCTGGCAGATGCGCATCGCGCTGGCCAAACTGCTGCTGCAGCAGCCGAATCTGCTTGCTGCTCGACGAGCCGACCAACCACCTCGATCTGGAAGCCCGCAACTGGCTGGAAGAATATCTGCAGAACTATCCCAACGCCTTCGTGCTGATTTCGCACGACCGCTATTTTCTCGACGTCACCGTCAACAAGATCGCCGAAATCTGGAACAAGCGCTTCTGGTTCTACACCGGCAACTACGACAAATTTCTCGCCCAGAAAACGCAGCGCAACGAGCAACTGCAGGCCGCCTACCGCAACCAGCGCGACCGCATCGAGCAGCTCGAAGCCTTCATCAACCGCTTCCGCTATCAGGCGACCAAAGCCAAGCAGGTGCAGAGCCGCATTAAGGAACTGGAAAAGATCGAGCGCATCGAGGTTCCGCCGGAAGAAAAGACCATCCACTTTTCGTTTCCCGCAGCCCAAGCCCAGCGGACGCATCGTCGCCGAATTCGAGAACGTCGCCAAAGTTTACGGGGCAAGAACGGCAGCGCCGACAAAGAAGTTTTCCGCAACGTCAACTTCATCATCGAGCGCGGAGACCGCATCGCCCTGGTCGGCGTGAACGGCGCCGGCAAATCCACGCTGATCAAGCTTCTGGCCGGCACCGAAAACGTCACGCACGGCGAATACAAGCTCGGCCACAACGTCGAAGCCGACTACTTCGCGCAGGACCAGTACAAGGAACTCGATCCCGACGCCCGCATGCTCGACGATCTCGGCGACGCCGCGCCCGGCTCCAGCGAAACCGAACTGCGCAGCCTGCTCGGCTGTTTCCTGTTTTCCGACGACGACGTTTTCAAGAAGATCGGCGTGCTTTCCGGCGGCGAGCGCAACCGCTACGCGCTGCTGCGCATGCTGCTGCATCCCGCGAATTTTCTGCTGCTCGACGAGCCCACCAACCACCTCGACCTGCGCGCCAAAGACGTGCTGCTCGACGCACTGATGAAATTCACCGGCACCGTCGTCTTCGTCTCCCACGACCGCTATTTCATCGACAAGCTGGCCACCCGGGTCTTCGAGGTCGGCGACGGCAAGGTCGACGTCTTCCCCGGCAACTACGAAGACTATCTCTGGCGCAAACAGGGCGGGCAGCACGTCGCCCCCACGTTGGACGACGTCCCCGGAAAGAAAACAAGGTCTGCGCGGGTGCCCCGCCTCCGCCGCAGTTGCGGGGAAGCCTGCCCTGAGCTTGTCGAAGGGTGGGTCTCAGTCCATCGCAACCGCCGCACCCGACAAACGGAAACAAGCCCCCCGACCCCGAGCCCCGAAAAAGCGCGTGAACCCCATCAAGCGCAAGCAAATGGAAGACCGCATCCACGAACTGGAAGAGAAGATCGGCCGCGCCGAAACTGAAGTCGAGCGCCTGGAATCCGCGCTACAGAATTTCGTCAGCGCCGAAGAAAGCCAACGCCAGTCGCAGGAACTCGACCAGCAAAAAGCGCAGTCACGCCGCCATGGTCGGCGAGTGGGAGGAATTGTCACAGGTCCTGGAGTCCGCCGAGTAAACACAATTTTAACTGCCATCCTGAGCGAAGAGAATGCTTCGCGAAGCCAAGCACTCTCCGCAGTCGAAGGACCTCGGGATTACTGGAGCTTACGGCGGCGCATCAAGGAGTTTCCACCGTTCAGTCTGCTTCAGTGAGAACTCCCCAAAACGTCTGCGTTGGAAAGGAAAAATGCGGGGTCCTTCGACTCCGCAGGTGCTTCGCTTCGCGAAGCACCTCGCTCCGCTCAGGATGACAAACACTCTCTAGGTAAGGCCTTGAACATCGTCCGCACTTCCCCTCTCCGCCCGTACACCTCCTTCCGTAATCTCTCTGGCATACCTACTTCCGTGCGATAGTCGGATTGGCCAAACGGTCAGCAACTGCCGAAGGACACATATCAAGATCAACCGCAGGAATTAGATTCCAGGCGCCGGCCAGTCCAGGCGCCAACGCGGCATAACAAAGGAAGGGCGCATGCTTCAGTCGTCGGAGAACTCGTTTAACCTGAAGTCCAACTCACCGGCTTCAACCCCAACGCTTACAACCCAGTCAAAACCGTGACCGCCCCTGTGGATCAGGCCACCATCGGCCGCACTTTGGTCATCAAGGGCGAAATCAGCGGCTCCGAAGCGCTCTACATCGACGGCCGAGTCGAAGGCAAGATCACCATGCCCGAGAGCCGCGTCACCATCGGACGCAACGGCAAAGTCGATGCCAGCATCCAGGCCCGCGAAGTCGTGGTCATGGGCAAGGTGAATGGCAACATCGAGTGCAGCGATCGCGTGGATATTCGCAGCGAAGGCTCGGTCAGCGGAGACATTTCGACCGTGCGCATCAGCGTGGAAGACGGCGCGGCGCTCAAGGGCGGAATCCAGGTCCGCAACGAGCCGAAGCTCAATGAACTTCAGGCCCAATCGCAGGTCAAATCGGCCGAGTCTCCCAAGGCCCTGGCCGCCACGGCCAGCGCGTAGGCGCAAAACATTTTCGCCAGAACACAAAGGGCACGCTCGCGCGTGCCCTTTTGTTCTCGCGTGGATAACGTTACGCGATCGTTGACCGGCAGGGCACTTCTTCCATCGTGCCGCTAGAGAGAGCCGTGAGCGGGCTTCAGTCCCAGGGCGAGATGACGGCGTCCTTACTTTTCTCTGTCGGTCGGAAATCGAGCGCGGCCGAATCCATGCAATACCGCAACCCCGTTGGCGCCGGACCGTCCTCAAACACGTGTCCCAGATGCGCGTCACAGGTCGCGCAGCGCACCTCGGTTCGAACCATGCCGTATGCTGTGTCTTTGTGTTCGACCACACCGCCGCCGTCGGCCGGCTTGGTGAAGCTCGGCCAGCCCGTGCCGGAGTTGAACTTCGTCCCCGAATCAAACGGTGGACCCCCGCAGCATACGCAGTGGTACATCCCCTTATCTTTTGTATTCCAGTACGCACCGGTAAAGGCCTACGCCCTGCCGCCTCGCAGCGTCACGTGATACTGCTCGGGCGTCAGAGTTTGCTTCAGCTCGGCTACGTCTTTCATGATTTTCTGTTGCATTGTCGCTCCATTTTCTCATGCATCTTTTCCACACGTTTAGATGTTTGCGGGGATTGAAAAGTGACAGCCGCCAGATCAACGACCGAGCAGCGACTCCAATCCACTCAATTTGCCCTGCACGGTTTCCAAGTGGCCCGGAATCGTCAATTGCGCTCCTCCGGAAGCCGAAATCCTGCGGACGGGACTGAGCTTACTCCCCTCGGATTCAACCAGGCTCATAGCGAAACGTCCGTTTTCTGCCACGAGATCGACGAGCGAGAAATCTGCGGTCGGGAACTTCGCCGGAAGATGACTTTTCGGCATAATCACAAACGCAATCGTTTCGCCGCTGATCTGAAAGGCGTACACGGGATTCTTGTTCTTATTCTTAACAGCTTCAATCTCAACTACCGCACTCGCTTGAATTCGAACCACGACCGCCTGATTTCGCTTCAGTGCGCTGCCAAGAGCACCTTCATATCGGGCGACATGAGGTTTGAGATCCGAGAAGTAAGACCATAGGGCAATTGGAATGCCGATTGCCAGCCAGATTAGACCGGCGGTACGCCACGAGAGGCTGGTTTTATCTGCCCTGGTTGCGAGTATGGTCAGACCCCAGAGCCCCCCGAAGGGGACCACGCCCACGATGACCGCAACGAGCGGGGCAAGTCGTATGAGGAAACGACGCTGACGGGCCATTGCCTTTCTGAGCAATCGCTTCTCTACGTCGATGAGTGGTCGAACAACAGCCTTCATGGCTGACATGCCTGAGTTTAGACGAACAGCCGAAATCTACTCTCCTACGTCTTCTCCCACTTTGCGATACTTTCCCCGGAAGAACAACAACGGCTCGCCCTCGCGCACCACTACGTCTTCGACCTCGGCAATGAAGATGGTGTGGTCGCCGGCGACCTGCGCCGAGTGCAGGCGGCACTCCAGGTACGCGAGCGATCCGCGCAGCATGGGCGTGCCGTGTTTGGTGCGGTCGAAGCGCGCGCCAGCCTCGGTTTCGGCGTGCTCGTGGGTGCGGTCGGGGCGGGCGTAGTATTCCGAGATCGCCCGCTGATCCTCGCCGAGCACGTTGATGCCGAAGCGCTTCTTGGCGTGCAGGTGGGCGTGGGTACGAGTGTTGTGATCGACGCAGACCAGCACCAGCAGCGGATCGAGCGAGACCGAGGCGAAGGCATTGGCCGTCATACCGTGAACTTCGCCATGCACCTCTCCGTGCACCTCGCCATGAACTCCGCTCTGTCCTTCGCCTTCGAGATCGAGCGTGATGATGGTGACGCCGGTGGCGAAGCATCCCATGGCTTTGCGAAATTCGGAAGGATTCAGGGGCATGATGAGGCCGCGTCGAGGCGCGCACAACCGCTTACATTACCATGCCCGGCGATTGGTGCCGACGATTGATGTATGATTCGGAGCATTCACAGGAATGCCGAACACCGTGTCGCCGACCGCCATTCCGTCCGTTGCACCGATTTCGCGGGAAGCCGCGCTGCGCCTGATTCGCTGCCCCGACGGCGAGCTGCCGGAATTGCTCGCCGCCGCGCGCGAGGCCAAAGACCAATTCAAGGCCGGGGCCATTACTTATTCGCGGAAAGTGTTTCTGCCGCTGACTAATCTCTGCCGCGACTATTGCGGATACTGCACCTTTCGCCGCGATGCGGGCGACCCCGGCGCGCACACTATGACTCCGGACGAAGTGCTGGCCGTCGCTCGCGCCGGAGAGGAACTGGGATGCACGGAAGCGCTCTTCAGTCTCGGCGACAAGCCTGAGTTGCTATTCCCGGAGATGCGCGAGACGCTGCGGGGGCTGGGCTACAAGTCGACGCTGCATTATCTGGAAGCGATGTGCGAACTGGTGCTGCGCGAGACCAGTCTGCTGCCGCATCCGAATCCCGGACTTCTGAGCGCGGAATGGATCGCCCGATTGGCCGCCGTTTCGCCGAGCATGGGGCTGATGCTGGAGACTACGAATACCGCGCTGCTGGCGCGGGGCGCAGCTCACGACAACGCTCCCGACAAAGCTCCGGCCAAACGCTTGCGCACGATCGAAGACGCGGGCAAGCAAAATGTTCCGTTTACGACGGGACTGCTCATCGGCATTGGCGAGTCGCTGGAAGACCGCGTCGACACGCTGCTCGCGATTCGCGACTTGCACGAACGTTACGGACACATTCAGGAAGTCATCGTGCAGAATTTTCGGGTGAAGCCGGCGATCCCGATGGCGCATTGGGCTGAGCCTTCGCGCGGCGAAATGTTGCGGACCGTAGCGGTGGCTCGGCTGTTACTGCCCGGCGTGAATATTCAGGCGCCGCCGAATCTTTCCGCGCCCTACTATGAGGATTTGGTCGACGCGGGCATCAACGATTGGGGAGGGATTTCGCCGCTGACCCCGGACTTTATCAATCCGGAAAAGCCGTGGCCGCATCTGGAGCAGCTTCGCCTGCGCACCGAGGCTAAGGGGCTCGCATTGCAGCAGAGGCTGCCAGTGTATCCGGAATTTATTTCGAACGGTGACCAGCACAGCCCGGATTGCTCGTCGGACAAAGTGCGCGCCGCGGCGGATGATGGCGGACTCGCCAGAATTAAGAGGGCAGCATGATTTGCGTGCTGAGCGGCGGCACAGGGGGCGCGAAATTTATCGATGGTTTGCGTCAGGTGATGCCCGCCGAAGAAATCACGATCATCGTCAACACGGGCGACGATCTGTTGTGGTGGGGGCTCTACGTTTCGCCCGACATTGATTCGATCACCTATGTGCTTTCCGGCATGCTGAGCCGCGAACGCGGATGGGGCGTGAAGGGCGACACGTTTCTCTGCCTGCAGGCCATGGGACAGCTTGGCGAGCCGACGTGGTTTCACGCCGGCGATCGCGACCTGGCGGTGCATCTGCTGCGATCGCGTCTGCTGGCCGAGGGCAAGACGCTGTCGGAAGCTACGGCGATCATCTGCGCGAAGCTGGGGGTGAAAGCGCGCATTATTCCTATGAGCAATTCGCGGGTCGAAACGCGTGTCGACACGCCGATCGGCGAGTTGAGTTTCGAGGAATATTTTGTGCAACGCTGGTATCAGGACCCGGTTAAGTCAGTGCGCTTCGCGGGAGCGTCAGATGCGGAGCCGGCGCCGGACGTGATCGAATCGATTGTCGCGGCGGATGCAGTACTGATTGCGCCGAGTAATCCGGTCACCAGCATCGGTCCGATACTGGCCGTGCCGGGGATTCGCGAAGCCCTGCTGCGCGCTCGCGGAAAAATTGCAGCCATCAGTCCAATCGTGGGTAATGCGCCGGTTGCGGGGCCGGCGGGAATTCTGATGGGCGCGCAGGGGCTGCCGTGCTCGATCGCCGGAGTGGCACAGGCGTATGAAGATTTTCTCGACATCCTGATTTGCGACACGCGCGATGCCCGCGCCGCCGAGGCGCTGCGGCAGAACGGCTTGCGCGTGCAGTGTACGCAGACCATCATGCGCCGCGCCGAAGATAAAGCTGGGCTCGCCCGGGAGACGCTGTCGTACGTCAGCGCGGCGCCGCTGGCGGACGAAGAGTCTGCGCGGTCGATGGCCTTTCGGCGTTTGGATCAGCAGCCGTGAGCGGGGGCGATCGATCCGATGATTCTGGTCCCCGTGAAGAATCTTTCTTCCGCGAAGCAGCGTCTGGCGCCGGTTCTCAACCCGTTGGCGCGCACGGAACTGGCGCAGGCCATGCTGCACGATGTGCTGACCGTGCTGCATCGGCTGGAATGACCGGCCGCCGGTTGCGGTGGTGAGCAGCGATCCCTTCGCGGTAATGCTGGCTCGCGAGTACAAATTCGAAGTGATACCGGATCCCTCCAACCCCGGCGAAACGGGGGCGATCGAGATGGCGACTCGCGTCTGCGTGGAGCGGGGCGTGGAGAGCACGCTGGTAATTCCGGCCGACATTCCGTTATTTCACTCGTGGGAACTGGAGGATATTTTGAGCAGCGCGCCCGAGGAGGGCAGCGTGCTCGTTCCCGCCGGCGACGGACGCGGCACCAACGCGGCTTTCCGCCGCCCGGCGAGATTTATTTCCGCTGCGCTTCGGCAACGACAGTTTCCAACCGCATCTGGCGGCAGCGCAGGCGACGGGCAAGACGTGCATTGTGCTGGAGCTGCCGGGAATTGCGATCGACATCGATAATCCGGATGATCTGCGGGAACTGGTGTCGTCGGGCGGCGAACTCGCTCGCAGCGGCTGGCGCGGCAGCTATTCCCCTTGGGGACGATCGATAGTCTCGGTGGGTGACCGGCCGCGCTCGAACTCAGATATTTTGCTACCAGTGCAAGATCAAAAGCTTTTGACCACTGAGTTCGCGGAGGAAAGGCCGCAGAGTTCGCAGAGAAAATCGAAAACGGATCAGCGCTCGGTGGGTGAAACGGTTTGACTGGCAGGAGAGAATCGGCGGCGAAGCGGAGCAGGAAGTCGGACGATGCTTTGGCTGCGAGATCGGGTAAGCTTCGGCTGATCCCAATTTTCATGGCCGACGAAATTCACTCTGGCGATTCGCTTGCCGACAAACTTTGGGAATCCCTACGTCGGCGGCGCCTTCGGATTCAATCCGGCGACATTCTTGTCGTGAAACATAAGATCGTTTCCAAGGCGGAGGGACGTCTGGTTGATCTGGCCACGGTTCAACCTTCCGCCGAATCTGTTGCGTGGGCGAAGCAGTATTCGCTGGACGCTCGCGTGATCGAACTCGCGCTGCGTGAGAGCCGCCGCGTCATTCGCCGCAAGAATGGCATCCTCATCACTGAGACGCATCACGGATTTATTTGCGCCAACAGCGGCGTTGATGTTTCCAATGTCGACGGCGGCGCACATGCGCTGCTGCTGCCGGAGGATCCCGATCGGTCTGCCGCTAATCTGCGGCGGGGGTTAAAGAAGCGGACGGGCCTCGCGATCCCGGTGATTATTACCGATAGCTTTGGGCGTCCCTGGCGCGAAGGGCTGACGGAGTTCGCCATCGGCATCGCCGGGATCAAGCCGCTGCGCGATGATCGCGGCCGGCGCGATTCGCACGGGTACAAGCTGAAGGCCAGCGTCGAAGCGGTTGCCGACGAACTGGCGTGCGCGGCGGGACTGGTGTGCGGCAAGCTCAACCGGGCTCCAGCCTGCATCGTGCGCGGGTTTCACTACGAGCCGGGTACGGATAGTGTGAAAGAGTTGCTCCGTCCTGCATCCACCGATCTATTCCGGTAGACTGTTTCCGGCGGTGCCTGACTGACTTGGTTTGTGCTTCTTTGGACGCAGCTTTTGGGTGGCGCAACGCTGGTTTGAAGGTGGGCTTCAGCCCCAGAGGACGATGTGACGACGCAACGCGAGCTCTCGCAATCTGAACTCGAATCCTTCCCTTCGCTCGACTGGTCTGACATCGCTTCTCGGATTACACCGTCCCGGCGTTCCTCGATCGAAAAAGTTCTTGAGACTCAACACGGCGGCGATCTTTCGCTGGAAGAATCGTACGCGCTAGCGGAGTCCGATGGCGACGACCTGCTCGGCTTGCTGGCGGCCGCGAATCTTTTGCGCGCCGATCTCGCCGGCAACCTTGTGACCTATGTGGTAAACCGCAATATTAACTTCACCAACATCTGTTTCGTGGGATGCAAGTTCTGCGCCTTCAGCCGCGGGCCGCGCGAAGATGACACTTATTTCCTCACCCTCGAGCAAATGGCCGAGAAAGCCCGCGAGGCGTGGCAACTGGGCGCCACTGAAGTCTGCATTCAGGGCGGATTGCCGCGCGATCTGCCGAAGTTTCATTATCGCGACATTCTTCGCGCCATTAAAGGCGCCGTGCCGGGCATGCACATTCACGCGTTCTCCCCGATGGAGATTGTCTACGGCGTCGAACTCACCGGCATGCCGCTGGCCGATTATCTTTCCATGCTGCGCGACAACGGGCTGGGCACGCTGCCGGGCACAGCCGCGGAAATTCTGGACGACGAGATTCGTCACATTCTTTCGGCGAATAAACTCTCGACCGCGCAGTGGATCGAAGTGATTCGCACCGCGCATCGGTGCGGCATCCGCAGCACCTCGACCCTAATGTACGGGCATACCGAGACTCCGGCGCACTGGGTCCGCCAGATGCGGTTGCTGCGCGAGATTCAGTCCGAGACCGGGGGCTTCACCGAATTCGTTCCGCTCGGTTTCGTGCACCAGAACACGATTCTGTTTCATCAGGGACTGGCGCGCACCGGGCCTACGCTGGCCGAACATCTCAAAGTTCACGCGCTGGCGCGGCTCCTGCTCGCGGGATCCATCAACAACATTCAAGTTTCGTGGGTGAAGCTCAATCGCAAGCTCTCGCAACTTTGCCTGCACGCCGGGGCGAACGACTACGGCGGTACGCTAATGGAAGAAAACATTTCGCGCGAAGCCGGAGCGACCGCGGGCCAGTACACGAGCCCGGAAGATTTTCAGTCGCTGATTCTGGAGATGGGGCGCATTCCCGCCGAACGCAACACGACGTACTCTCGAATCCAAATCAAGCTTCCGTTCAATGAATCCGAATTTACTGCGGAACAGGCGCTGGAGGCCGAGTTCGCGTGACCGCCTCCGCGAATCCGGCTGCCTCGAACCGACCAATCGCGGTGATCGGAGGCACCGGCCCCGCCGGCATGGGACTCGCGCTGCGCTGGGCACGCGCGGGAGAGACCATCATCATCGGCTCGCGTGACGTAGAACGGGCCCAGCGCGCCGCCGCTGCCATTCAAGAAAAAGCAGGCTGCCCGACGAATATTTCAGGCATGGGAAACGCCGAGGCCTGCGCTGCCGCCGACATTCTGATGCTGACCGTTCCCTTCGAAGGCCAGGCCGCGCTGCTCAAACTGCTTAAGCCTGCCATCACCGAGGGCAGCATCCTCATCGACGCCACCGTCCCTCTGGCGGCCAGTGTTGGCGGCCGCGCCTCCCGCACTCTCGGCCTGTGGCAAGGTTCGGCGGCGCAGCAGACCGCCGAACTTGTTCCCAAGGAAGTGAGCGTGGTGGCGGCGTTCCACAACATCTCCGCCGAACTGCTCTATGGCGACGCGCCGCTCGATTGCGACGTGATCGTCTGTAGCGACGATCCTGACGCCGCCCAACTCACTCGCGAACTGGCGGCCAGAATTCCTGGCGTCCGCGCCCTCGACGGCGGCCGGCTGGAAAACTCCCGCATCGTCGAACAAATCACGGCCCTGCTCATCGGATTGAACATCCGGCACAAAGGCCACGCTGGAATCCGGATCACGGGACTGCCGCCGGGAGCGTACCGGTAGTATCCGACAGCTCTCTCGCAGTGGAGTTTTTTACTGATCCCGGAGTGTGCGTATCGGGTCCACACTTGCGGCTCGCAGCGCAGGCACGAGAGCCGCGAGCATCGACACGACCATCAGCACAAGCGGCACGGTTAGGAACACCGATCGATCGAGCGGCGCCACTCCAAACAGGATATCGGCAATAAGTCTGGTGGCGGAAATCGAAGCTATTGCGCCAATCACGATCCCCAGAAACGCGAGCATCAGGGCGCGCCGCAGCACCAGCCACATAATGTCGGACGGCGAGGCGCCCAAGGCAATTCTGAGACCGAGTTCCCGCATTCTTTCCGCCACAATATAAGAGAGGACCGCGTAAAGACCCAGAGCTGAGAGCAGCAGAGCGATTCCCGCAAAGCCGGAAACCAGCGCGGCCTCGAAGCGTTGCTGATCGGCTTGCATTTCTATCTCATCGGTGAAGGCGCGATAGTGGAACACCGGCGAATCTTTGTCGAACCTGGCGACAATTTTGCGAACCGCGTTCTCGTAGCTCAATGGGTTGCCCGTCACCTTCATCACCACCGGCGGGCGCTGGTGCTCTGAATCCTGCGCGTACGGTAAATAGAATTCCGGCTGGTAGGGATTCGACGCGTCGCTGGTTCTGGTGTCTCCGACAATTCCGACAATTTCGCGCCCCGTGTTCGCTTCACCGGGACGATCAAAATGTGGCGTAAAGATTTGTCCTATGGGATCTTCTTTAGGGAAAAATCGCCGCGCGAAGCTTTGGTTGATGACCGCGATGGGCGCGGAATTCGGGAGTTGTCATGCTCTGTAGAACTTCGCCCGCGAAGCAACGGAATGGAGAGCGTCTCGAAATATCCTGGCTCCGCCACCGCGCTGATCGCTCCCGGCAAATTATCAGGCGAGTCCGAATGGCCCAGGATAGTGAAGTTGTCCCAGGAATCGGCTGGCCAATGAAGCGGCAGAGGATGGCTGGCGCCGACTCGTTCGACGCCGGAAGCGCGGACAGTTCGGGCAAGAGTCTCTCGATAAAACGTGCTTTGCCGGGAGCGGGATAACGCGCATTCGTCAGAGCGATATCGAAGGCAACCGTATGCGTGGTATCAAAGCCTGGCTCAATGACGAGCACGTTGATCATGCTGCGGATGAGTAATCCCGATCCAATCAGCAAGGTGAAACCCAAGGCCGTTTCCGCCACCACCAGCGCATGATGAAGCCGGTTCCGGCGGCGGCCCGAGGTGGTGCTGCCTCCGCATTCGCGCAGAGCATCGGCCGGATCCGATCGCGACATCCTCCACGCCGGAACCAGCCCAAAGATGAGCGCCGTCGCCGCCGACAGCAGAATCGCGAATCCCAGCACCCTCCCATCAAGAGCAATGTTGTACAACCTGGGCACGTCGCTCGGAATCAGGCGCAGGCTGGCGCGCAGCAATACGAAAGACACCAGGACGCCCGAGGCCCCGCCCGCCAAGGCAAGAAGCAGCGCCTCGATCAGAAGTTGCCGCATAACCCGGGCACGGCTCGCACCTAGAGCCGAGCGCAAGGCCAATTCCGGCCGGCGTCCATTGGCGCGAGCCAAGAGTAGTCCGGCAACATTGGCGCATCCGATGAGCAGAAGCGCTCCCGCGGCCGCAAACAAAAGCGAGAGGACCGGGCGCACATCCCCCACCGCTTCGTCCAGCAAGGGCGCCACCGAGACGCCGAGCCGGTAGCGATCTTCCGCGTAGTGCTGGGCCAGGCCGAGCTGGATCGTGTTCATTTCGGCGAGCGCCTGCTTATCCCGACTCCGTCTTTGAGCCGTCCCACAATCGCCAATTGATCCCACCCACGCAGCGAGGTGCCGGGCTGAGGGCCTTCGGTATCGATAGCGTAGGAGGCCCAGAAGGCAGCCGGATCGCCGACGGGATAGTGAAATCCTGCAGGCATGACGCCGATCACGATGTGGGCGACATCGCTGATCTTCACGGTCTGACCGATGACGTTCGGCGACGAGGCAAAGTCCGACACCCAGAGTTCGTGGCTCAGAATGACAACCTCGTGACCTGGCTCCTCGTCCTCGGGAATGACGGCGCGGCCGAGCGCTGGAAATACGCCGAGGGTGGAAAACAGATTCGCCGAAACCCGCGCGCCGTTCATCACCCGCGCGCCTTCGCCGTTCATCTTGCTGAACAGCCGAGTCACGGGATCGCAAGAGGCCAGCGACTCAAAGGTGTGGTTCTGCCGCTGCCAGTCAAAGAAGTCAGGATAGGAGCTGCCAAGACTGTTGGCCGCCGCTGGATTCGTTCCCGCCACTCCCGGAGGAACTCCAGAGTATCGATCGCAACCAGCCGATCGGCGCGCGGAAATGGCAGCGGCTGCAGCAGAATGCCGTCGACCAGGCTGAAGATCGCGGTTGTGGACCCGATCCCGAGCGCTAACGTGAGAACGATGGTCAGAGCGAACGCCGGGCTGCGGCGAAATTGGCGGATAGCGAAAGTTGCGTCCTGCGATACTGCCCTGAGCATGGCGTGATTATGACAGGACATCCGGCCAGGCTTAACATCTCGCTGAAAACCGGGGACACTCTTGGTAACTAAATTCCTGTCTCAGAACTCGATGCGCGCCTGAAACGCGATCATGCGCGGAGAGCTGTCGCCGCCCAAACCGACTCCCAGCAACCCGGTGGGCGGCGAAGTGGTGTAGGTGAGCGCCCCAAATCCCGTTTGCGTGGACGGCTTTCCCGGAATGCCCGCCAGCACCATGCTGGGGAGCCCAAAATTCGGATGGTTGAACACGTTGAAGAACTGCGCCTCCACCCGCAGCTTGGCGCGCTCGGTCAGGGGGAACCACTTGGTGAGGTAGAAATCACTCCAGAAGAAATCGGGCCCGCGCAGGGCGTTGCGGCCGAGGTTTCCGAATTGGCAATTCTGCGGGTCTGTCGCCGCCATCGCAAGCCCGGTGCTGGGATCAACGGCGGAAACAAAGGCATCCGGATTGAGCCACTGGAGGGTGCCGGGCTGCGTCACGCCGGCAATGGGTTGGTGCTCATACAACGGAACGCCCGGAACCACGCTGGCGAATTGCGGCCCGCTGCCCTGCACAATGCCATTTCCATTCGCGGAGTACGGCGTGCTCAAGACGGAAAACGGAACCCCGCTGTGCCAGAAGACGGTTCCCGAAACCTGCCAGCCGTTCAGCGCATAACCCAGCCGGTGGCTCTGGACCTTGATCGGCAACTGATAGACGTACTGCGCGTTGAGATTGTGCCGGATGTCGTAATCGCAAGGGCCGTAGTCCCGCGCCAGTTCCCCGGCAGCGGGGAGAGAATCCCGCCCGCCGAGAACTGCAGGAATCCGCCATTGGAAACCGTGTCCATGCAGCGGCTCCAGGTGTAATTGACTCTGCCCCTGCAGACCGTGCCCGAGGCGCTTCATCGCCGGTCAGTTGCAGGCCGTGGTAGTGGCTGTTCGCGCCGGTGGAGAGCTGCGTCACCGCCCCGAACCTCGGGTCGGTCGGCTGGGCGTAGGGGAACGGCGCAAAGCAGCCCTGGCACACCGTTTGATAGCCGTTCACTTGCGTCAGGTACGGCTGGTTCACGGCGCGCGTGCCCACGTATTGAGCGTGCACGCTCGCCGTGGTTCCGAACTGATGCTCGACGCCCAGGCTCCACTCCATGAAGTACGGCGCGTGAGAGTTGCCGTCGGGCACCGCCGTCATGGCCACGGGAGGAAGACACGCGGCGGGATTTGCCTGCGGAGACGCGCAGGAAAGCCAGCCCTGCGGAAACCCCGAACCGAAAGCCTGATTGGCGGCGACGGTCGCGTCCACGGCGCTGCCCGGCACCCCCGGCGCGATGGCCGTCCCGCCCACGGTGCCCAGCAGCCCGCCCTGAAAGGTCTTGACGTAAGGCGGATTCGCGCCGACCACGTCCGCAACGCTGCCCGGCAGAATATCGCTGAAAATGCCGAATCCTGCCCGCAGCACGGTATTGGGCTCGAACTGCCAGGCGATGGCCGTTCGCGGCTGCAGAATGGCCAGCGGCGTGGAGGAGAACAGATTGCCGAGATGGGTTTGAATCGCGGCATTCAGCGGCTGATTGACATCATGCGAGATCGAACTCGAAGGAGCCGCGAAGACGCGCCACCTCCTCGTGCGGATTCAGCGGATTGGAATTGAGCGTGTCCCGAACGCCGAACGTCCAGGTAAGCTTGCGAGTCACCTTCCAGGTGTCCTGCGCGTAGAGGTCGAGATTGAGGAAATTGAAGGGCTGGTTGGCGGACAGGGGAAAGGTCTCCGTCGCGGTCGAGGCCACTCCGTAAATGAATTGCGGCAAGGTGGTGTAGGTCACCGTGGGAACCGTGCCCTCGCCGAAATCGTAGTCATTCAGGCGGAAAATTCGCGTGTTGGTGCCGAACCGAAATTCGTGCGCGCCGTGGCTCCAGGCCAGATTGTCATTGATGAAGAACCGCGAGGCGCGCCTTCCCTGGACCCAGGTGTTGTCCAGCCCTCCGACGGTGGTGAACGGCGCGTTGGCGCCGCTGCCCTGCAACACAATCGGAAACGCGGCCAGCGTCTTCTGAAAGTCGCTGGGCCCGAACAAGCTTTCATACCAGGAAAACGCCGGATTGAAATAGTTCACCAGGTTCTGCGAAAAGACGTGCGTGTACCCCGCCGCGAAGGAGTAGAGCGGCTGCGGCGAAATCGCATCGAAGAGCGGATTGATCGGGTCGGTGTAGGCGGCTTGCAGGCCCGTGTCGGCCTGAAAGCGAAACCAGGTCGCGTCCTTCTCGTTGATGTTGTAGTCGATGCGCACGGTCTGGACCTGTTCATGGTCGTCGCTGGAGTGCGAAATGCTCTGCCGGTTGGCGCAGCCATTTCCATTCGGCGGACTGCCCGCGGCCGCGCGCCGTCCGAGTTGAAAGGACAGCCCAGCACGGCCAGAGGCGTGCCGCTGGTATTTCCGTAGAGCGAAAACATCTTCTGATAGAACGGCACCGATTGCGGCGCCGGCGGATAGGCCGAGCCGGTGACGGAGTCCGTTCCGCCCAGCGGAAGTTGCTGCAGAACGTATTGCTGGAACGCCGCGCGTGGGAACCGTCGTGGGCGTGACGATGGGCAAGCGCGATCCGCACCCATTCGCTATCGAAGAAGAAAAACAGCTTGTCGCGAACAATCGGCCCGCCCAGGCTGCCGCCAAAATGATTCACCGTCGATCGCGGCTTGTGGTTTCCCGGCGTGGCGTTGGTGAAAAAATCCGCGGCGTTCAGCGCGAGCCCGTTCCATAGTTCGTAGAGGTTTCCGTGAAACTGGTTGGTCCCGGACTTGGTGACGTAGTTGACCTGGGACGCGCCGTATCGTCCCTGATCCACGGAATAGGAAAGGGTGTTGACCGTGACTTCCGAGATCGAATTCAGCCCCAGGACGAGGTTGGTGGAAAGGCCGCTGTTCAGATTGGTCAGCGGGTCGTTGGTTTCCAGGCCATCGACGATATAGCCGTTCGAAAGCGCGGGCAGTCCGTTGAATTCCACGTTGCCGTAGCCGTTCGTTCCGCCCACGAAATCATTGCCGCTCCCCGCCGTATTGATCAGCGCGCCCGGCGCAAATTGCAAGGGGTAGGTTAAATCGCCGCCGGGATTGGGCAGATTCTCCAGCGCCGGAGCGCTCAGCGTTGTGGAGGTGTTGGCGTTTTCCGGGTTGATGAGCGGCGCTTCGCCGCTGACCTCGATCGTCTGTTTTGATTGGGCCACTTTGAGCACGAAATCGACGGACTGCTTCTCGCCCAGGCCGAAACCACATGGTCATTTTGTCGTGGCTCGAAGCCTTCCGCTTCCACTTGACCGAGTAGTGCCCGGTTTTAGCTGGGGGAAGTTGAACCGCCCCGCCGCATCGGTCGTGACGCTGCGCGTTAGACCCGTTTCACGATTCGTGATCGTCACGTGGCCCCCGGCACGACGGCATCGGTGGCATCGGACCTGGCCGACAATGGCGCTGGTAGTTTCACCTTGCGCCAATACCTCGGCTGGAAAAAGGCACACGATTACCACGAGATCAGCAAGACCCAACACCGCACCATGCGTCCCCCAAATGATTTGTTCCGCTAGGGCCCCCGTCGACCGGGGAGGTGTTAAATATTTACCATAGCTATTTCTTATAGTTAACCATAGTTAATAACACTAGGCAAGAAAATACCGAGGGATGGAAAAGGCACTCCCGCAGGAATCGACTGGTTCCAGGAGAGACTTGCGCCGGGAAATTGAGGATCTCTAATCCTTGGCGATGCCCGCGGTCATCTCCGCGGGTTCGCCACCGGCGGCGGCTTGGGCCATGATCAGCTTGCGAGCTTCGACACGAATCTTGGGAAATGGCATCCCAACCACCACGCCCCCAGGACCGCGGCGAACCTCCGATTGCTACGGTCAGCGGAGCGCCTAGCCGGTCGGGAACGCCCCGCCGATCAGCGCTCCATCGGAGCCATGCCCATGAACATCATCGAATACACCGCCATCATCCGCCCGCGCAGCACATCCGGGACCATCACCTGAATCAGCGTATTCGACGACGCCATCTGCAGCATGATGAAATATCCCACCGGCAACAGCAGCAGCACCGACACCCAGAACGATCTTGAAAACGAAAACAGCATCATGCTGATGCCAAACCCCGCGCAACAGATCGAGACCCACCTTCCCAATCCTTTCACCCCCGAACGGACCGCGAGGGTCAGCGCCCCAGCAGCGCGCCCACGCCGGCCGCGCCCATTAGAATTCCCAGCCACACCGCGCCCAGATCGTGCGATCCGATCAGCGAGGCCAATTCCCGCCCGCCGTCATGAAGAATCTTGTCGGCAAAAAGTGGCATGAGCACTACGTACGGCATGCCGCACAAGCTCACCAGCCCGAGCAGCAGCATGAGAGCGCGGATCGGCGCCGTGCGATTGACGAACTGGAAGCCTTCGACGATGTGATCCCAGGGAGACGTGTTCGCCGAAACCCGCCCCCAGGCATGAACCTTCATTAGCAGCAATCCGGCGATCACGGCGATATAGCTGATACCGTTGGCGAAAAAGCACCAGCCCTCGCCCAGCCTCGCCACCAGCACGCCGACAATCGCCGGCCCGACCACACGCGCGCCATTGAACATGGACGAATTGAGCGCGATGGCGTTCATCAGGTCTTCCTTGCCCACCATGTCGACCAGGAACGACTGGCGTCCCAGGAATATCAAACGCGTTCACCACGCCCAACAGCGCGGCCAGCACAAAGATGAGCCACACTCGATGGTCAATCGTATGAGTCAGGGTAAGCGCCGCCAGCACGAAAGCCAGCAACATCGACGCAACCTGGGTTCCGATCACAACGTGCTTGCGGTTGCTGCGATCGGCGACGATCCCGCCGATCGGGGCAAATCGAAAGACCGGGATCTGGCTGGCGAACCCGACTGCTCCCAACTTCAAGCCCGATCCTGTGAGCCGGTAGCGAGCCAGGACTGAGCCACGGTCTGCATCCACGTGCCGATCAAGGAGATGAGTTGTCCACTGAAAAACAGCTGGAAGTTGCGATGCCGCAGCGCGCGACCCACGGCCTGCCAGCGCAGTTTGCGGTCCTCGACCGTCTGAGCAACGGTCTCCTGTGCGACCGCCTGCGCTGCATTCTCTGGAATGGGTTGCTTCGACTCGGCCACGTTCGCTTCTTCGTTCGGCTTCTTTAAATGATCTTCTTTAGATGACCATCGTTAAATGATCTTCGTTGGATGACCTCTTACCTTCTCGGGACACTATATCGTGAGCGCTCCGCATTTTGGGGCGCATCGCGGAGTCGCCTCACCGCGGGCATTTGCGCCGTTTTTTCCACAATCCCATGCCGCGAACCTACACGCCTGGCTCATCCACAACTTCCCGCAAGTGCAACCGAATGACCGATTTGGGAATCATTAGTCTTCGCAACGAATTTATGACTTCTCTCCCCGCCGGTTGTGAGCTAAAGTAACGCGTACGCTATTTGCGGCGGTTCGGAGTGATGCCACCATGACCACTCTTCCAGTTCAAGTTGAACGCCGTGTCGGACAGAGATTTCCCTACCTGCTCCCGCTTTCGCTTCGGCAATGCGGCGCTTCCCTGGAAGGCGTCGGTTTCACTCAGGATCTGAGTTCGCGCGGAGTTTTTTTTCTTTACCGACGCACCGCTCCACGAAGGGGCTGAGATCGAAATCACTCTCCCCAGTGCCATCGGAAATCACTTTGGGCGAGAGCATGCGGGTGCGCTGCCGCGGCCATATTCTGCGAGTGGTAAAGCCAGTAGCGTCCATGCAGGATTCATCGGGCCCGGTTCGGGCTGAGACGAAGATCGGAGTCGCGGTTCGCCTGGAAGGGTACGAGTATTTGTCCGACGCCAGCAGAGTGCATCGACGTTTCCGCGGGTTTCGGTGCTTCACCAGCACGAGCACGACGCCCCTTGGACCCCCCTTCTCACTTGGAGGAAGACCGGCCTCTGGCCCACGCCTCCGCCCGCCCCGTTCTGAGCTGAACCGCTCAAGCGCCAGTTTTATTTTCCTCAGCCAACCGCGCCTCCGACCTTTTCAAGCCGAGGGCTCAGGTTGGCTTACAATGGGTGTACATTCAGAGGCGAATGCCTCCCACCGTTTTCTGCATTGTGATTTCCCCCAGCCGTCCATGACGTTGCGCATGACCTTTCGCGCGCATCGTGAAGCGGCGTTGTTTGCGGCTTGTTACTTAGGTCACTTGGCGGAGAGTGCGTTCTCTTTCTAACATGCAGACACCGAGAGAAATCAGCGAGAACCGCGCTATGCATGGGATCGCCGTCGCCCTCCTGACCGAGGACCGGGAACACTTATCCGCGCTGCAAATCCGTCTGGAAGAGACGCGCCTGGGACGGGCGGTATTCAACCATGTCGGATTTCCCGCCGGGCCTACCGACTCCATTCTTCGCCAGCTGCAGGATTCACGCGCTGAAGTGGTGATCGTCGATATCCCCGCGCAGGATTCTCAGCGCGCCATTCGCACCATCGAGCTGATTCGCGCCACCACCCTGCAGATCGCCATCTTCGCCAACGGCGAAATGACGCAGCCGGCGAACATTGTCGCCAGCATGCGCGCCGGCGCCGGCGAATATCTCGATCATTCAGCCGGCTCCGAGGCTCTGCTCGAGGCTTTGACCCGCTTCAGTTCGGCTCGCGGCACACCGGGCGGCGCGGGCAAAGCCAAGATTTTCACTTTTCTCAGCGCCAAGGGCGGCGCGGGCTGCACCACCTGCGCCGTCAATACCGCCGTCGCGCTGCAACAAGCCCATGGCGACGTCGTTCTGGTGGATTTCGCGCCCATTGGCCACGCGGCGCTTCATCTCAACCTGCGCCCGCAATTCGGCGTGCTCGACGCGCTGCAGAACCTGCACCGCCTGGACGTTTCCCTGCTCGATGGCCTCATGACCCCCACCAAAGAGGGTCTGCATCTTCTCGCCGGACCGCAACAACCGTATCCCTCCGAACCGACGCCGGGAGAACTCGCCCGCCTGTTCGATCTGCTGGTGAATCACTACCGCTTCGTCGTCGTCGATGCTTCCAGCCGTCTCGACACCACGACGCGCTTGCTTTCCGATCTTTCGAATGCCGTGCTGGTGGTCGCGCAGACCGATGTGGTTTCGCTATGGAGCGCCGGACGCATTCACGCTTTTCTAGAAGAGGGCACCGGCCGCGACCGGCTGCGCATGGTTCTCAATCGCTACAAGAAGATTCCCGGCTTCACCGACGACGACGTTGAGCAAGTCACCAACTGCAAGGTTTTGTGGAAAGTCCCGAATGCGTTCCACGCGGTCTCGCCTGCCATCGATCAGGGCGCGCCGGTGGTGATGCAGGAGGGTCCCGAGATCAGCCGGTCGTATCGCGCTCTGGCGGAAACGCTGGCCGAAGCATCCTCGAATTCCGACGGCGGACCGGATCTGGTCTATGGCCAGGAAGGCGCTCGCAAGAAAGCTCCGGGACGATTGAGTCTGTCGACCGCGCGCGCGGGACAGTAGGTTCAGTCGCGAGTACCGAGTCCCGACTACCGAGAAAACCTCGCCGCATTCTTAATCCTTAATCTCTAACCTTTGCGTCCTTCGGGCGATCTGCTTTCTGTGCGCTAAACGCTGTTCGTCGGAGTTCGATGCGAAACCTCGCCGAACTGGTTCTGCTTTTCTCGGAACTCGGAACTCGGAACTCGCAACCCGGGATTCAGTTCCTTGCCTCCGGCGTCGGCATCGCATCCTGTGGAAACATCTTGAATAGAACGTCCTGCGAGTGCGACGTCACTTTCTTGTTTACGTCGCTCGCATTTTCCGTCAGCGTGCCCTTGAGAACCAGGTAAGCCTCGTCTCCCGGATTCTTCCCTTCGCCGCGCTCCACCGTCCCCTTGAAGTCGAAGGCCACGCCGTGAACAATCTCCGTGGTGAAATTCAGCTTGTTACCTTCCAGCTTGCCGCTCTTGAAAAACTGATCCAGGAACGCACCCTTATCGCTCTCTCCATCGCCATAGCGCGAGATGAATCCGGTGACGTGGCCCGCGTCCTCGACCGTCACCTGGACGAATTCGCCTTCCTTCAGAAATGCGTACATGCCGGAATAGGAGATCTTGGCCTCTGGTTGCGGTTGCGCCGGTTTGGCGACTGCATTCCCCGAAGGCTTGGCGTCCTGAGCGCGCAATTCCGGTGCAGCGCGCAGCGTGCCCAGACATAGCAACACTGCAAGAATCAGACGGATCTTTTTCATGATCAATGAAGGCCCCGTCTCAATCGTACTCCCCGCGCACCGGGCCACCAAGTTTCCCACGAAAAAAGGCTTCAGCTCACGCTGAAGCCTTCAGCAAAATCCGGCACACTACTTCTTCGTCGCTTTTCCTTCCATGAACGGCATCCAGTTGGTGCCATCCATCGATATTTCGAACTTGAAGGTATAGCTGGTGGGCGACACGATCTTCATCGTGAACTTCTGCTTGATTTCCTGCCCGGCGTAGGTCTGCGAACTGGTCCACGTCCAGGTATCGCCGGTAACCGTGCCCTTCGAGACGTTGCGCCTTCCCTGGCTGTTGAACTCGTCACGGGTATAGACATTTTCGTTGGTGTCGTATCCCATGTACGCAACGGCTTTGCCCTCGCCACCGATTTCCGGTGGCATCTTGAACTCCGAATGTGCTTCCACAAAGAAATCGCCCGCCATCCAATTGGCGGTGTCGGTCGCAGTGAACTTTCCGCCCGCGCCCCACGGACCTTGCGCAATGGTTCCGTCCGTCGTCCAACTGCCGGTGAAGTAGTCGAGTTTTTTCACTTCCGGCCCCGGCTTGAGCGCCATTTGAGCCCACGCCGAAGCGGTCAACAAAAGTAAGGTAGAAGCGAGAATAGTTTTGAGTTTCACATGTGCTCCTTGGTTGAAAAAACCTCGATTGAGAAACTTCGATTGAAAATCTTCCAGCATGGTAGTCCGTGCCGGTTCCGGCGGCCAGTGCGAATCGTCAGGCGCCGGACATGACTTTTGTCAAGCGCCGAAATGTTATTGTTGGTTTCTGATTGTTGATTGCTGATTGAGACGCCTAATTCCCGAACTGCCCCAGATTTTCAATCAACAATCAGCAATCAGCAGTCAACAATTCCTACCAGTCTCCCCAGTGCGACGCCGTCATCTGCTGAAACTTCATTTTCCACGCGTCCCCCTGCTTCACCCAGACCGTGCTGAAATGCTGGTAGCGCGGCGGCGGCCCTTGATCTTCCGCCGGCGGAACGCGCAGCACCACGTCGTAGGTCACAATGGCGACGCTGTCTCCGGCTATGACAACTTTCATGTCGTAGGGCATCACGTCCGTGCCAGGGTCGCCGAACTGGTCGAGCATGTCTTGCCGGTCATACAACTGACCGTCGAAAGCGACAAAAGAAAAATCGTCGGTCAAGGTGCGCTTGAAAAATGCCACGTCGCCCTTCTTCGCTGCTGTCACAAAACTTTTCTCGGCGTCGATGAGCGTCTGCTCCTGCGGCGTCAAAGGTTTCGCCGCTGCATTGGCGCTTTGCGCACTGCAGCGCTGCACACTCACGACGCACGCCAGGCACAACAGCACCAGCAACGCCACCACGCGATTCTTCATACTCCCCCTTGCACCCGACATTTAATCGACCGCTAATCCCTCTCGGACACTTCCGCGACTCCCGGCAAACCGTCAATGCTCTGCCGATTCTTCTCCTGCCGGTAAATCTTCAGGCCTTCGGTCCCACGCTTGCGGCACCAAGCGGGCAAATCCGGACGCTCCCGTTCATACTTGAGCAGAGGCACGCCATAGCCGCAGGAGTCGCTGATGCGCGTGACTTCGACCACAATGATCGCACGCGTACCTTCGTAAGCCGGAAAATGCTCTTGCAGCGCGGCGAACCCGGCCTCATGCGTCTCCACGACCCGCCCATTCCCGTGCAGCCGCAAAATCTTCGGCGCTCCCTGAAACGCGCAGAACATCATTACGATGCGGCCGTTCTCCCGCAGATGCGCGATGGTCTCGACCCCGCTGCCGAAAATGTCGAGATACGCCACGGTCTTCGGCCCGAGAATGCGAAGGGTGTCCAGTCCCTTCGGCGAAAGGTTGACGCGGCCGCCGGCCCCGAGCGGTGCCGTCGCGACAAAAAACACGGACTGCGCCTGAATAAAGTGCCGGAGCTTTTCGTCGATCTCGGAATAAGTCTTCGCCAAGCTCTTGGGAGCCTCCAACCAGACAGCGGGTGCCCCATTTCTCGCGTCCTTTGCGAGAAAGCCTGCCCTGAGCCTGCCGAAGGGTGGGGATTTTGAGTAGCGGCTCAGATTGGCGCCCTTTCAACGGGGGCGTCATCCCGAAGCCCCGCGTTTTCACCAGCGAGGCGAGGGATCTCGCGTGGAGTAGTTCCAAACTGAGCCACCACTGGATTTTGACTTCCCACACGAACAATCAGAAATCTAAGATCCCTGGATCTTCCGCGCCAGTTCCGCGCGCGGAACCGAAACCTGCTCGCCAGTCGCCAGATTTTTCAGCGCGAACGTGTCAGCCTTCACCTCGTTCTCGCCGACAATCAAAATGTACTTCGCCCCAGCTATCGTCGCCGCTTCGAACGATTTTTTCAGGCGGAAACTCTCGTCTCCCAGTTCAACCACCAGATCGTGCCGCCGCAGTTCCCGCGCCAGCCGCGCCGCTTCGCCGTTCATCCCGGCCATGGGAGCGATGTAGGCGTCGGGCTTGCGCAGCACGCCCTCGGCGGTTTCCTTGAGCGACATGACCAGGCGGTCTTCGCCGATGGCAAATCCAATCCCCGGCGCCGCGGGCCCACCCAACGCCTCGGAAAGCCCGTCATAGCGCCCACCGCCGAGGATCGCGTTCTGCGCGCCCAGCGCTCCATGCGTGAATTCGAATGCCGTGCGCGTGTAATAGTCGAGCCCGCGCACTAACCTGTCGTTGAATTGAATCGAACCCCAACTTTGGTCAGAATTTCCTGCACCGCTTCGAAGTGCTTGCGGGAATCTTCGCCAAGAAACTGGCTGATGCGCGGCAGAGTCTCGATGATCGGCTGATCCTCCAGCACCTTGCAGTCAAACACGCGCAGCGGATTGGTGACGGCGCGGCGTTGGCAGTCGCCGCACATTTTCTCTTTGACCGGATCGAGCGCCTTGCGCAGCGCCTCGTTGAACGCCGCCCGGTCGGCAGGCGTGCCGACGGAATTCAACTCAAGATTCCATTCCGTGATGCCGAGACGGTCGAGCAGCGTGGCCAGCATCTCAAGCACTTCGGCATCCCGCGTCGGAGATTCGCTTCCGGCCGAAGGCGGCCCGATGACTTCGGCGCCGATCTGATAGAACTGGCGGTAGCGGCCCTTCTGCGGCCGCTCGCGGCGAAACTGTGGGCCGATGTAGTAGAGCTTGTTCAGCCCGCGATCCCAGAGTTTGTGCTCGATGTAAGCCCGCACCACGCCGGCAGTGTTCTCCGGACGCAGGGTTAGCGACTGCCCCTTTTCGCTTGCCGCCCGCGCGCGATCTTCCCATGTGAACATTTCCTTCGAAACAATATCGGTCTCTTCTCCGACACCGCGCGCGAACAGCGCCGTCTCCTCGAAAATCGGCGTGCGGATTTCCTGGAAGTTATAGGCGCGGAACACATCCCGCACCGCCGCCTCCACAAAATTCCACAGCGCCGTATCCGGCGGCAGAAGGTCGCGCGTTCCTCGAACTGCTTTGATCATGTTCTCCCTTTACTCGGTCGCTATTGCGTTGTCATCCTGAGCGAAGAACGTTGGCGAGCGAAGCGAGCCGGCGTTCGCAGTCGAAGGACCCCTATCGCACCGAAGCGCTACAAACCGCATCAGGGAGTTCTCCCGGCGAACCCGAACCAGCAGCACAGTGAGGATGCCTGCATACATTCGAGCGGGGCGGCCTGATAGGGGTCCTTCGACTCCGCGGGGCGGTTCGCTTCGCTCACCGTCCCGCTGCGCTCAGGATGACATTTGTTTCTATTTCCATTCCCCCTCCGGGACGCTTTGCGTTTCCCAACGCCCGCCGCCTGCCCTTTATCTCTCCCTCAAGTACTCATCCTTATATCCCAGATAATTCCGCGCGTAGCGCATGATCGTCTCTTGATCCGCCGCTTCCAGCTTCCGGCGAAACTTTCCCGGAGACCCCACCCACAACGATCCCGGCTCGACCACCGTTTTTTCTGGAATCAGCGTGCCTGCGGCGACGATCGACCCGGCTCCAATCTTCGCGCCATTCAAAATGATCGATCCCATCCCGATCAGGCACCGGTCTTCGATCACGCACCCATGCAGCGTCACCGAATGGCCGACCGTGACGTACTCCCCGAGATACACGCCCCACTGCTGCTTCATCCCGTGCAGAACGCTGTTGTCCTGCACATTGGAGTAGGCCCCCACGCGGATCTCATGCACGTCCCCGCGCAGCACAGCGTTCATCCATATCGAGGCGTGCTCGCCCAGCACCACATCGCCAATAATCTGCGCCGAATCGTCGACATAGCAGGTCGCGGGCACGGTCGGCCTCACACTTTTAAAAGATCGAATCATGTCTCCAAACCCTGCGCAGGACCAGCCAGATGAGGACAATCAACATACCATGATTTCATACGCCGACGTATCACGGCGCGGCTTCAGACATAACCCGCCGCTCTCTCTCCCGCATGATTCTTGACACGCTGCCGACGCGCGCGTGACATTCCCACCTCTCTTTTACAAGGTCAAGACCCACAGGTGACACCCAGCGTGGGCCAGATTCGTAATCTCGAACCTGTAAGCGGATTGCAAGCGGACGCAGCTGACGGCACGACCGTAGACAGCAGCCACGAACCCAAAGTTCTGGAGTCGATCCCGGGTAATTCGCGAAAAAGGAGGCATCACAGTGAAGCTGAAAACATTCATTCTCAAGAGAGCGATTCTCGGGCTGCTCGCGATCCTAGGCGTTACCTCGACCATGTTCGCGCAGCAGACCGGTTACTCGCAAACCAACCTGGTCGCCAACACCGCCGGCGTGGCCAACCACACCGACGCTCAACTCTCGAACCCCTGGGGAATCTCGTTCATTCCCGGCCAGCCATTCTGGATCGCCAACAATAATGGAGGCACCTCCACTTTGTACGACGCGCAGGGCAACAAGCAGACCCTGGTCGTCGGCATTCCCGGCGCCGCAGTGAATCCTTGCAATCCCGGCTGCCCCACCGGAACCGTGGCCAACTCGCTCAACGGATACTTCGGCAACGGATCGTTCCTTTTCGATACAGAAGATGGAATCATCGCCAACTGGACTGGCCAAGCCAATGCAGCCGTGGCCGTGGACAATTCTGCGTCCGGCGCAGTCTACAAAGGCCTCGCGCTGCTGACCAACACCGAGGGTACGTTCCTTCTGGCGGCGAACTTCAACAGCCGTAAGATCGACGTCTTCGACCGCAACTTCAACCCGACTCATCTGACCGGCACCTTTACCGATCCCAATCTTCCCGCGACCTACGCTCCTCACGGGATTCATGTGATCAACAACGTGATCTTCGTGGCTTACGCCGAGCAGGATGCCGCCAAGCACGATCCCACGATCGGCGCTGGACTCGGCATTGTCGACGCCTTCGACATGGAAGGTAACTTCACCCGCACATTCGCCTCGGGCGGCACGCTGAACGCGCCCTGGGGCGTGGTCTTGGCTCCCGCAACCTTTGGAACCTTCGCCGGGGATGTACTGATCGGCAACTTCGGCGACGGCACCATGAACGCTTACGACACAACTGCGAACTTCAAGGGCCAGGTCACCGATTCCGCCGGCCATGTGATCACCAATCCCGGCCTCTGGGACATGGTCTTTGGCGCGGGCGGCACCGGCGATCCCGGCACTCTTTACTTCACCGCAGGAGGCGCCAACCAGACCAGCGGCTTATTCGCCACGCTGGTTCCCGCTGCCGCCGTTACCGGAGCGGACTTCTCTATCAGTCTTTCCGCTCCGACGGTTACAGTCTCGCCGGGAGGCTCAGCCATGGTCACGGTCAACTCCGCGGCCGTGGGCGGTTTCAACGGACAGATCTCGCTCTCCTGTTCATCGGCATCCGGACTGACCTGTTCCTTCTCTCCGTCGACGATCACTCCGGGATCGAGCACGGCAAGCTCAACTCTGACCCTGGCCGCAGCTGCCACTCCCCCGGGCGGCGGATACGGGCCGGCTATGGTTCTGTTCTCCGGTCTAGGATTGCTGGGGACGGTCATCGCCGGCCGTCGCCGTAAGCTCTCGGCCGGAAAGGGAACAAGCTTTCTGCTGATGGCCGGGACTGGCTCTGCTCCTCGCAGGCACGACCTTTACCGTAGCCTGCGGCAGCAATTCCAGCCAAAAGACCACGACCACTCAGGCGACTCTGATGGTGACCGGAACCTCTGGCGCGATCAGCCACTCGATTCCTGTAACCGTCAACGTCCGCTAACAGCTTTAAACGCGGCGGGAGAGGCCGGGCCTCATTACGAGCCCCGGCCTCTTTTCCGTGGAGACAGCCCCAAGCCTGGCCTGAGAGGAGCCTTTCAGCAGGAGCACTCGCTTTCATTCCCACTCCGGGACTGATCCGAAAAAGACTTCTGTTCACCCGCGGAAGTTCCGTCACTCCATGCTATACAGAAAGTGGTTTTCTTTTTCCGCGGAGAAGCGGCTTGGTCGCGCAGGGCTGGTGCGCCGCCGGCGCTTCTTCGCGGATTCTCCCGTCCCGCGTCCGGTACACGCGCATCGGGCGTCCCTCCGAGCTGATCTCACGACGATCACGATAACGATCTCGCACGCAGGGGCGGTCCCATGTCTTCGACGCGCGTTGCGGTTCTCATTTTTTTTCTGATCACGACGCTCGCCGTCGTCCGCCTCACCGCCCAGGACTCCGCCACGGGGACGTTACGCGGCACCGTGCTCGATTCCACCGGAAGCCGGATCGCACAGGCATCGATTGTGGTGGTGAACACCGCAACCGGCGCGCGACTAACCGCGACCAGCGACGCCGAAGGCCGCTTCGCCCTCGACCTGCTCCCCGGTGATTATTCAGCTCGCGTGGTGGCGCAGGGCATGTCACCGGAAATCACGCCCCAGTTGCATGTGGATGTCGGCGGCGTGGCCGAACTCGAATTTCGCCTCACCGTCGCCGGCGCGCATGAGAATGTCACCGTCTCCGGCGCGCCCGCCCTGGTCGATACCAAATCCACCGCTGTCTCCACGCTGCTCGACGAACGCGCCCTCAACGATATGCCGCTCAATGGCCGCCGCTTTTCCGACCTCGCTCTGTTCTCTCCCGGCGTCACGCAGGATCCGCGCAGCCTGACCTCGGCGACCAACGGCGATCTCTCCTTCGGCGGCATTCGCGGATTTCAGAACAGCTTTCTGGTCGACGGCCTCGACTTCAACAACGCCTTCTTCGCGCAAGCCCGCGGGCGCTACCGCACGCCCTATGCCTTCTCCACCGAAGTTGTGCAGGAGTTCCGCGTGTCGTCGAATTCCTACGGCGCCGAGCAGGGACGCTCCGGCGGCGCGGTCGTCAACGTGGTCACGAAATCCGGTTCCAATCACGTGCACGGCACGGCGTTTTACTACTTGCGCGACAGTTCTTTCGGCGCGACCGATCCCTTCCTCGCCTTCAAACCGCACAACCGCCAGCAGCAAGTCGGAGGCACGATCGGCGGCCCGCTCAAACGCAATAAGATTTTCTTTTTCGCCGGATTCGATCAGCACATCTTCCACGTTCCCAACGTGGTCGAATTCCTGAACGGAAGCGCGCAGGTTGTTCCGCAGCCCGGCACTGGGCCGTTCATCCACCCGGCGACTACGAACCCACCGACGAAGCCCTGGTCTTCGCCGCCGCCGCGCAACTGACTTCGCTCGCCGGAGAATATCCCGCGGCGCAGATCGGCAACTCCTCCTACGCCAAACTCGATTTCAATCTCACCCCGCGCCATCAGCTCGCTCTGCGCGTGAACACCACACGCTACTGGGGCGCGAACAACGTATTCCTCGATCCGGGCAGCCCCGTCACTTACGACGCCAACAACGACAACGGGGAGGAACTCGTCTCCACCGACACTGGATCGCTCGCGCTCACTTCGAGTCTTTCGGCGCGCTGGACCAGCCATCTCCGCGCCCAGTTCTCCCGCGATCAGCAGCAGTCCTACAGCAACACCAGCAATGTTCTGGTTAAGATTCCCAACATTCTCGACGGGCTTGGCCGATCGAATCTTCTGCCACGGCAGACCCGGGAGCATCGCCTGCATATGGCCGAAACTTTCGGGTTCGATGGCAGCCGCAATTCCTGGAAGTTCGGCGGCGACGGACTGCTTACATGGATCTACGATTTCTTCCCCAGCCAGCAGAGCGGCGAATACCTTTTCTATCCGTTAAAAGTGAATCCCTACACATTCGAATCGCAGGAGTCCGGGGTAGAACTCACGCCTCTGCGCGCCTACGCTCACGAAATTCCGCATTATTATCTGCAGAACTTCGGCAGCGCGGCTTCGCGGCCCTGATACCCACGAATACGCCGCCTTCGCACAAGACACGATTCGAGTTACCGACCACCTGGCGGTGAATCTTGGCGTGCGCTGGGATTTGCAGACTTTCACCACCGCCGGCCTCGTCTCGAACCCACTGTTTCCTCCTTCGGGCAAAGTTCCCTTCAAGCCTTACAATTTCGCGCCACGCGCGGGATTCGCCTATTCCTTCGGGAAGAAGCGCCCGCTCGTCGTCCGCGCCGGTTACGGCATTTTCTTCGTACGTATTCCGCAGATCTACAACTCGGTCATCCAGACCGATAATGGCATCACTGACGCCAGCATCTTCCTGAACAATACGAATTACTACGATCGTCAGGTCTTTCCCACGTATCCCAACCCTCTGGTCAGTTGTTCGCTATCTGCCACGAATTGCGCGCTGCCTGCGGGATTCACTCAGGGCGTCACCAATGACGTCAGCGCGTTTGCCACGAACTTCGTCACCCCGCGCGTGCAGCAGGCCAACCTCACTCTGGAAAAAGAAGTGGCCGACCACACCACCGTTTCCGTCTCCCTGCTCAACGTTCGCGGCGAACACCTGATCCGCGCCCTCGATGTAAATCTCCCGCAGCCCACGGCCCTGACCTATCCCATCTTCGATTCCACCGGATCCATCTTTCAGGGCGGCACCTACACCGTCGATTCCTTCGCCACGTGGCAATTCACTCGTTCGCTCACCTGTCCCTTTCCGCCCTGCATCAACCCGCTCGGACGGCCCATCGCGCAACTCGGCGCCATCGACGAATTCCAGAGTGCAGCCTCGAGCTTCTACAACGGAGCCACATTGTCGATCAATCGCCGAGTGGCTCGCGGCACTTACCTGCGCCTCGCGTTCACTCTCGCCCACGCTATTGACGATGGTCAGGACGCCCTCGTCGCCGGCCAGCCCGCCACCGTGCAGAATTCCTACGCGCCCAGCGCCGAGCGCGGACCCAGCGTCACCGATCAGCGCGATCGCCTGGTCTTTGCTTTCTCGACTGAGCCCCGCCCCTTTCATCGCGGCCACGAGTTTCTCGGCCACATATTCAACGACTGGAAAATCTCCGGCGTCGTCAACTACGGCAGCGGACGCCCCTTCAGCGCCACTGTCTCCGGCGATCCAAATCAGGACGGCAACGACCTCAACGACCGTCTTCCCGGCTACAGCCGCAACGGCTTCACCGGCCCCGACTATGCGACCGCCGACGCCCGACTCACCCGCCAAGTCCGGCTCGGCGAACGCTTCAAACTCCACTTCAGCGCCGAATCGTTCAATCTGTTCAACCGCGACAACCAGCGCGTCGCCATCACCTCGAATGGCCTGGTTGCTACCGCCTCAACCTTCGTACAAAGCTCCGTCACCGCCAACGTCGCGCCCTACCCCGGCTACTACCAGTTGCCCAACAACTTCATGAAGCCCAACGCCGCCTACGCCCCCCGGCAAATCCAGCTAGCCCTGAAGCTCATCTACTAGGAGTCGCAGTCCCAGTGGCCATGTAGGGACAGCCCCCGCCTGCCCTGAGCGAAGTCGAAGGGGCTGTCCGCCGCGAGTAGCCCGATAGGTGCTGACTCTGACTCTGACTCTGATCCTGACTCTTCCGGCACCAGCATCCTCACGCGACAAACCCCTGACACATGGGTTAAAACAGTACAAAAGGGCACCCTGGAGAATGCCTTAACATGAAGAAAATCATCGGACTACTCGCTCTATGCCTGCTGTTTTCCTTCTCGGCGTTCGCACAACACCGTGGGGTGGGCGGCGCCGGACACATCCCCGCGCACGGTCCCGCACCGGTTCGCACCCCACACCCGGGACCACCTCACTACGTCGATAAAGGCGGACATCCTGACGCGCCGCACGTTCACACCAACGGCAAATGGGTCGGCCATGACACCGGCCGTGATGATCCCCACTACCATCTCGATCATCCCTGGGAACATGGACGACTTTACCGGCGGCTTCGGTCCCGAACATCGGTGGCATCTGGGCGGCGGCGGTCCCGGCCGCTTCTGGTTCGGTGGATTCTATTTCAGCGTTGCCGCCTTTGACCTAGGCTTCTGCAACGACTGGCTCTGGGATAGCGATGACGTGGTCATCTATGAGGATCCCGACCACGACGGCTACTACCTGGCCTACAACGTAAGGCTCGGAACCTACGTTCACGTGTTGTACATGGGGGCGTAGTTCGCGCAAACTTGCCGCGGGCAGAGCTGGGGCCAGCTTCTGCCCGCGCTTTCTTAGTGCGGCCGGCCCAACGCCGTTCGCAGTTCCAGCGAGGCACACATGGCTCCGGTTCTAGTCTGGCTCATCCTGATCCTCTGCCTGCTGATCTCGCTGATCAAATACACGTTCGCGCTGATTCTGAAGTGGTCGGTTCCCGGAGCGACGGTCAAGAAAGGATTACACCTATCAGCCCACGGTCAGTGTGCTCATGCCCTGTTTCAACGAGGGCAAAACGGTTTACGAAACCATCGAAAGCATCCGCAACAGCAACTATCCGACCGACAAATTCGAAGTCATCGCGCAAGACGATTGCTCGGTCGACGACAGCTTCCAGTGGATGCTCAAGGCCCAGCGCGACTTCTCGAACATTCGAATCCGCGTCGGACGCAACCATGCAGAACAGCGGCAAAGCCCGCACCGTTTGTAACGCCTTGAAGCTTTCGACCGCCGAGCTGATCATCTCGATCGACTCCGATTGCATCTTTCCATCCCTGACGCGATCCGCGAGCTGGCCGCTTCTTTTTCCGAACCGAAGATAGGTTCTGTCGGCGGCAGAGTCGGCGTGAGAAACCCCAACGAAAACTCCATCACCGCGATTCAAACCTTCATCTACTACGCCGCCTTCCAGATCTACAAAGTTCCCGAAAACTGGACGCGCAGCGTTGGCTGCATCAGCGGATGCCTGTTCGCGATCCGCCGCGAACTCCTGCTCGAGATCGAACCGAAGATTCGCAGCCGCCACTGGTTCGGCATTCCGGTGAATCAGGGCGAAGACCGTTTTCTCACCCATCAAACTCTGCTGCGCGGCTATGGAACTTACATCAACAACGACGCCCTGTGCTGGACCACCGTGCCCTCCACGCTGCCCGACCTGTTCAAGCAGCAACTGCGCTGGAAGCGCAGCATCATCCGCGATCTCTTCTACACGCTGCGAACGCTGCCCAGGCATGTTTGGACGCTTCATCCCAATACCGTGCTCACGCTGGTCCTGACGCCGCTTGGCGCGATCCTTGGCTTACTCGTAGTCCTGACCGTGCTCTCGGGAAATCCCATGCAGGTCGCGGGTCCGGGGCCGCTGATCGCCTATCTCGCGATCGGTGCGATTCTCGGATGGGTCATCCGAAAATACAGCGCCCGCGAAACGGTCAACAATCCGCTCGCGTTCGGCGCTTATTTGGCTTGGTCGATCGTCAGCAGTTTATTTCTCACCACTCTCGCTCTGTGCACTCTGGACTCTCGCGACTGGGGCACACGCGCGAAAGCACAGCAATCCGAACCGGAGGTAACTGATGGCGACGTCGGAACTCGAGAATCCCTTGTCTGACGCAAAAACGGCTGAAGCAAAACGGGCTGACGCAAAGCCGGCTGAGGCGAAACCCTCCGTGATCCAGCCGATGCTCTACAAATCGGTGGTCACGGTCTACCGCATCTTCGCCATCGCAACCCTCTATCTCGTACTCGTCGGCGTGCTGGCCTACGGATTCGTCATGGGTTTCTACGCCATCAATACATCATGGGCAGCGCCCGTGATTCTTTCTCCTGCCGATGACAAGAGTCTCGACTTCACCGAAAAGCTCGTCACCAGCCGGCAAACCCTTGAAGATTTGAATGTCGACAAGACAAAGTTGGAAGACGGCGTCGCGGAAATGACCAAGCACCGCGTCGCTCTCGAAGCTCTCGAGCCCGAGCTCAAGACCGCCATCGATCGCGAAAAGCGGCACAACCTGACTACCGGTCCCGAACTTCTCGCGCTCGACAAACAGAAGCGGTCTGACAATGCCAAGACACAAGCCGTAATGGCGCAAGTCAAGGAAGTCGAAGCCGCCATCGACAAAGACCTGGCCGCCGGGCTCATCACCAAAGGCGACGCCGCCACTCAACGCGCGGCTCTGAACCAGGCCCAGAACTCCTACACCGACAGCAAAATCGGCGAGATCCTGCTCACCGACAGCGTTCTCGAAAAGACCACGACTGATACCAAATCTCTCGACGTGCTCGATAAGCAAGCTGAACTGATTTCGGAAATCGCGCAGCTCGACATCGCCATCGGTGTGGCGCAAAAGCAGCTCTACGAAGAAAACAAGCAGATCACCCGCCTGAGAGAAGCACTCGCTACCGCCAAGCAGACTCCCTATTACCTCAGCGTCTCCGGAGGCAGCCCCGTGTACTTCGCCTTCGTGCCCTACGACAACCAGAACAGCGCCGCCATCGGCAGCGCGGTCTACGATTGCTACCTGAACATGATCGCGTGCAGGAAGGTGGGCACGGTCAAGCAGACTTTTTCCGGAGAAGAACACGCCATTCATCCCATCTTCCGAACGGACATTCGCGGCTTCCTCATCCAGGTGCAGCTCGAACATCCCGAATCGGCGAAATCGAAAACCGTATTCCTAAACCACAAACCGCTTTTCTTTTAATTTCCCACGCAGGAGAACCCGCCCATGCCCTCGTCTCAAGCAACGTCCAAAATGTCGATTGGAACATTCAGCGCAGGTTTCGCGCTTGCGCTGCTGCTGGTTCCCGCGGCTTTCGCCGCCGACGCGAAGGACAAGGATAGAGATGTCAAAGAAATCAGTGACCAGCAGGCCTATTGCCGCTACGTAACCGAGCAGGCCGCGGCGCAGAAATATCTGCTGCTCGTGCCCGACGCCATCGCCGGCATCACCCAGCCCAACACGGGTTTGCCCACGCAACTGGTGTGGGGACTCTCGGGCAGCCTCTCCAATGTGCGGAAGGCTGGACTCACCATGGATGCGGCCCGCAAGAACTGCGATCTCTACAGCGCCGCGACCTCCGCCCAACAAGACGTTCAATATGCGCTGCCCAGCCTGGAGAAGCAGGCTCTGCAACATCGACTGGGACTGCTTCAGCAAGCGTCGGAAAGCCTGGACACGCTGGTCTCGACCACGAGAAAAATGCTGGAAGCACAGAACATGACCCGCCCCATGGCCTTCACTCTGCAAACCACGAAGATCAAGCTCGATGCGGATCGCGCCGACACGCAGTCGAAGATCGTTGGTCTCTACGCGCCGGCATTGAGCGAGCGGCCGCTGAAGGAACTGGTCGCCGAGAAGCAGGGCCGGGAAGCGAATGTACAAAAAGCTCTCGACAAACTGAATCGCCAGAACGACTGGGACGTAGCCCTCTCGGTGGGCGCGCACCAGCAGATCAATCCCTTGGCCGACGCCCGGGGCGCGTACGGCGAGGTCACCGTGAGCTACAACCTCGCCAGCCACACCATCAACAAACATCTTGATCGCTCCGCCGACGCCTACGACAGTTGGAAAAAAGTTCAGGAAGGCGATATCGTCCGCAACGCCGATGTCCTTAAGCAGCAGGTCGCCGACGGCATCTCCGTCCAGGACAGCCGCCTCAAAGCGCTGCAAGAACAGCTCAAGGAAATCGAAAGCAATCTGCAACTCGTGACAAGCGCGGAGACCTCCGCCGCGCTCGACTTCCGCAACCAGTTGACCACGGCGCAGTTGCTGCTGGAAATCGAGATCGGCGACGCGAGTTTCCGACTCGGCCTGCTGAAAGATTTTCTGGGCAAGAATTTCTGAGCCTTAGTAGGCTACGGACCGATTCTGGTTTAGCCTGTGACTTGAAAGGGCGCGGCTTCAAGCCGAGGCGTACGTTCTTGAAGATGAACTCCACCAGAATCACCATCGCCTCCGTGACGTTCGTCCTCTGTTGTTTATTGTCGAGCGCGCGCCTGGTCGTCGACGCGCCTGGACCCGCCGCCGTGAGAAACTCCCGCGACGACATTTCGAAGCGCTCCGACCAGCGCTTCGCCGCGTTGCACTCCGCTTTGCCCAAACGCGGAGTCGTAGGCTACGTCGGAGAGCCCGGCACTCCCGGCCTCGCCGACTACTATCTCGCTCAATACGCGCTGGCTCCGCTCGTGGTCGATCATTCCCCGAATCATCCTCTGGTCGTGGGTAACTTTCCTGCGGGCACGCCTGCGCCAGCATCGCCACAAGATTTGCAACTGGTGAAGGACTTCGGCGACGGTGTTCTACTCTTCGCCGGCAAGGATCATCCCTAGATGACGACCGCGATTGCCGTCCTCCTGTGCCTGGCGTCGGGATTCATACTCGTCTGCTTGGGTTGGCGGCTCAGGGTCGCAACCGCCGCTGACTTTGTATTCCGAGCTTCTCTGTCCGTTGGCTTCGGCCTGGGAATTTTCTCAGTCGCTTTTTTCCTGTGTCTGCTGCTCGGCATCACGCACTTGATCCTGATCGATCTCGGCGTATTTGCATTGCTGCTAATCGGCTTCCTTGTGCTTCGTGCTCGCGCGACCGTCATGGTCGACCCACAGCGCAGTGGCGACGAACCCGCGTGGCTCCCTCGCGTCCTGACCGGTGCCTTCGCACTCGCGCTAGGCGCCGCGATCTACTCCGCGATCCTGCGCACGCTGGCGCATCCTCATGGAGAGGGATGGGACGCCTTCTCCATCTGGAATCTCCACGCCCGCTTCTTGTTTCGCGGTGGTCCGAACTGGCGCGACGGATTCACTCCTTTGCTTCCGTGGACGCATGCCGACTACCCACTGCTTCTTCCCGCCGCCGTCGCGCATTTCTGGACTTACCTCGGCCACGACAATCCGACCGTCCCCGCCATCATCGGATTCCTCTTCACCTTCAGCACCGTCGGACTTCTGTTCTCTGCGCTCGCAATGCTCCGAGGCCGCATCCCAGCCCTGCTGAGCGCAACCGCGCTCGTGGCTACACCGGCGTTTATCGAGCAGGGAACTTCACAGTACGCCGACGTCCCGCTGTCGTTTTTCATCCTCGCGACTGTTGCGCTGATCTGTCTTCACGATGACTACACCCAGGACGATCCTTCCAAGCGCACTCCGGGATTACTCATCCTCGCCGGCGTCGCCGCCGCCTGCGCCGCCTGGACCAAGAACGAAGGCCTGCTGTTTCTTTGCGCGATCGTCGCAGCGCGAGGGTTCACTCTTCCGCGCACCGAAAACGCCCCGAAACACTGGAGTGCTCGTGTGCGCAAGATCGCACCCCTGCTGGCCGCGATCATCCCCGCGCTTCTGTTGATCGCGTGCTTCAAACGCTTCATCGCGCCGCCCGGAGATCTCTTCTCCGATCCCACCACCACTCTCCACAAACTGATCGACCCCGCCCGCTACTGGGCCATCACCCGGTGGTATGTCAAAGGATTCTTCCGCTTCGGCCGCTGGCTGCTGATTCCGGGATCCCTGCTGCTGATCGCCTTCTACTTCGCGGCCGGAAAAGAAGATCGTCCCCAGACTCGATCCCGCGTCCGCACTTCAGTTCTCGCCCTGACCCTGACTCTCGCCGGATACTTCGCCGTCTATCTCATCACCCCCTACGACATCTACTGGCACCTTCGCTTCTCCCTAACTCGGCTCTTCCTGCAACTCTGGCCCAGCGCTATCTTCTTGTTTTTTCTGGTAGTCAAATCCGGAGCAATCACACGAGACCGAGTAGTGTCCTAAAAGAATTGCCTTCAATTTAAGCGACTGATGCATAAGCATTTACGCGGTGCTTGAACATTCGTGCTGTTGCCCGCTCGCTTTCCTGGCCGATAGAATGATGGCTGGCCGGGCGCGAAGACCGGCTCCTGTCAGAGTACCGTTCTGGGCCCACTATTTCGGCAGATCGAGCGATTTTGCTTTGACTTGGAGGCTTTTTCGTGAGAAAAAGGGTGTCGATTGGTGCGCTGCCCTTCGTAATCTTGACAATAGATTACAGATGCTGTACGCACCATCCTCGGCCACCCGTCATCTAAGTTTTTGGGGAGAGAGATGAGCGCCTCGGCCACTACTTTTGATCAATTAGATAGCAGCGCAGACAATACCTTGGCGTGGGTGTTGTGGGCGAAGAACGCCAAGAACACGGTCGTAGCCGCCGCGGCTATCGCGCTTTTGAATCAAGTGGCCAAGACCCTGGTAAAGCGTTTCTCGCAAAACGATAGGCTCAAATGCCTATCAGATGAGCAAGCCGTAGATCTCGCCAAGAAACTACAGGTGATTCACGCCCAACTTGATTTCTTGCTGCGGAGGACCACAATGGCTCAATGGCGCAGCAAGGTGGTATTTTCCGCTTCCCTAGATGGTCTCGAAGCGAGCGCAGACGATTTAGGCGACATCATCGAAGATTTGATCATGTCGTGCGATCCAAAGTTTCGTTCCATGCTCGTCGAGTGCGTGAGGGCCCTACCTTCTCATTCGGCGGAATTAGTTGAGCACGTGTAAGGTTGACCCGGACGCCAGTCTGGAATTCGCAATACTACGCGACCACTGGAAGAAGAAGGGCTATCGCAGCATTTCCTCCGACCTAGATGCTGCCTTTAATGAGCTGAGTAAGGATGTTTTTGCTTGCCATTGCAAGATCGCACAGCGGACCTCTGCAATCTTGCTAGAGGCGGCGCCCGAACGGAAATTGGCACTCCACAAATATCGGTACAAGGATACAGCCTCCGGGGAAGGTGCTAGTGGTGGATGGAGGTTCTATGCTGTCTTGGACAAGGAAACCAGTATCTTATATCCAATCATCGTCTACCCTCACAAGAAATGGGCTGATGCTTCCGATGACGAGATAAAAAAGTGTATTAATGAGATTCTCGGAATTTTGAAGCAACGCGACTTGGATCAGTCGGAACCGCCCGCATGAACGCAGTGTTCGGACACTACCAGACCAGGCCCACTCGGCGCGTCCCGGTAACCAGCTAAACGTCTCAAAATGAACCTAATCGCGACCTAGTCCGCCAATTTTCATCCCCTTCCTCTTGACTTAGGGTCAAATCCTTGTAATAACTATTCGGTCCATCCGGACGGGTTTGGGGGTGTGTCAGTTTGGCAGAAGTAAGACTTCAAGAGGGTGAATCTCTAGAAAACGCTCTACGCCGCTTCAAGCGCAAGGTGCAACAGGAAGACATTATCAAGGAGGTCAAGCGCCACTCCTTTTACCTGAAGCCCGGTGAGAAAAAGCGCGTAAAAGCCGCTCTCGCTCGCAAGCGAGCCCGCAAGAAGACTCGCAAAGAACAAGACTGAAGTGAGCAGATTCGGAGTAAGTTTGGAGTAAGAAAGAGCCGCTCCTTCCCGGGGCGGCTCTGCTCAATCTGGCCCCCACCATCTTGAGCCGCAAATTGGGACGATTCATAATTCAGACGATTTGTATTGATAAGTCTTCCGGCATCAAAGCACGATAGTCAGTACCCACGCGCCGTTCCAGGCAGCGTGACGGGCCGAGTCCAAGGGGCAGTTCGAGGGGGGATGTAGACAACCTGTTTTTTCTTCGACCACCGCAGTTCTTTCCCCGCGGGTGGGCGCGTGGAAACGGGCTGAAGGGAGCCATCCTCAGATGGAATTTCAGGACAAGGTGCTGAAGTGTATCGATTGTGGGGGTGATTTTATTTTCACCTCCGGCGAACAGCTTTTCTTCCACGACAAGCAATTCAAGAACGAGCCCAAGCGTTGCAAGGCCTGCAAAGCGAAGCGGGTCTCCGTCTTCGGCGCGCCCCCCGCGCCCGGACAAAACTATCGCTACACCAAGGTCGAGACCCAGGCCACCTGCTCGGGATGCGGAAAGCAAACCACCGTGCCTTTCCGTCCCACCCAGGGCCGTCCCGTCTTCTGCCGTGAATGCTTTATGTCGCGGAGAACGGCCGCTTCGGCCTGAGCGGGTGGCGCAGTCGGCACGTTCGTGCGAGGCGGCGGCGTGGCATTCGTGCCATGCGCTAACATAGAAACGTGCCGGGATATTACGTAGAGAACTTCGGTTGCCGCGCCACCCAGGCGGACGGCGCTGCTCTCGAACGCCAGTTCGAGGAGCGCGGCGTCGCGCGTGCCCCCGTGCACGCGCAAGCTGCAATCGTGGTTTTGAATACTTGCACCGTCACGGCCGCAGCGGATCAGGATGCGCGCGCCGCCATCCGGCGCGTGCGGCGACAAAATCCAGACGCACAGATTGTAGTCACCGGATGCTACGCGCAACGCGCTCCTGAAGAGATCGCGGCGTTGCCGGGCGTGAGTCTCGTCGTCGGCAACTCGCACAAGCATCAACTGGCGGAGATTGCGTTGCATCGGGTGCGGAAGCACCATATCAAGGAACGTTCGTTCCGATCTCCGTGCTGACTTCGCTCGGCCAACGGCCAACGACCGACGACCGACGACCGATTTTCGTCTCCGACATTTTCGCCCACACCGAATTGCAAGCCGCTCCCGTCTTCGATGCTGCCGGTCCAAATGAAAATGAGCGTACCCGGCCCAACCTCAAAGTGCAGGACGGATGCGACAATCGCTGCTCGTTCTGCGTCATCCCCTACGTGCGCGGGCAGAGCCGATCGCTTGAAATGGATCAGGTCATTCGCGAAGTGAACGCGCTGGTAGATTCCGGCTATCGCGAAGTCGTGATCAGCGGCATCAACTTGGGCCGCTGGGGACGGGATCTGGAGATCGGGCGTCAGGCGTCGGGCGCTGGGCATCAGGCGGCGGATTTCAATCCGGGCGCGGCGCGCGGCTTTCGCGCGAGTTCTGACGCCCAACGCCAAACGCCCAACGCCACCTCTGAGAACCTTACTTTCGAGTCGCTAATCCGCGCCATCCTTGCGCAGACGTCGCTCGAAAAACTCCGCATCTCTTCGGTCGAGCCTATGGACTGGACCGACGAACTGATCGCTCTAGTCGCGTCATCACCCCGCATCGCCAAGCACGCGCATGTGCCCATGCAATCGGGCAGCGACGCGGTCTTGCGGCGCATGCATCGCAAATATCGTCCCTGGCACTATCGTGAGAAGATTGTGAAGATTCGCGCGGCCATGCCCACCGCGGCAATCGGCGCCGATGTGATGGTTGGGTTCCCCGGAGAAACCGACGCCGAGTTTGAAGCTACGCGCCGGATGATCGACGAATTGCCGTTCACCTACCTGCACGTCTTCACCTACTCCCCGCGCCCCGGCACGCCCGCGGCAGGGATGAAAAATCAAGTCCCAGTGCATATCGCCCGCGAGCGCAATCGTGTGCTGCGCGAGTTGGCGGCGGAGAAAAAGCTCGAGTTCATGCGTAGCTTTGTTGGCAAGACAGTGGAGGCAATCACGCTGAACGTTGGTTATAGCGGCGGCGGCCACGACGACGATGAATTCACCGAATCCCTCACGGACAATTACCTTAAACTGCACCTGCGTGGCCGGCACAAACCGAACCACTGGCTGTGCGCGGCCATCGAAGGCGTGGTGGATGGAGCACTGGTTGGGCTGGAGTTCCCGGGCTCGGCGAGTGAGACTTGTGGGATGCCACCGTGTGAACGTGGGATCCCCGAGGTCAACGTCAGCCGTTAGAGGCGAGACATAGCGGCGCCGCGATGGTCGCGATCCACGTCGTCTGATTGATGCTCGGGGAAATAGATTGATTGCTGCTGATCCGACTCTGATTTCGAAGAATGTTCTCGTTTGTCCCGGATGAATCCAAAAATGACGAGACCGACGAGTGCCCCGGCGATCACGAGCAGTTGCAGTAGTTGAGTCATGCTCGTCTCCTTCTCTCTACTTCGATGCCGCCCAACAAGGCAGCGATCCCCAGGGAGAGTACTGCCATCACGATAAACCAGCGTGGAGCGACAGGCTCGAAAAGCTCATACAGAGGGGTGAATACGATAATGAGCGTCCCTGCTTCCCGAAGCGATTCCCCTATCATTTCAAGCGTATATTTCTTCGCTGACAAGATTACCTCGGTGCGGGGGAAGCACTGTTATATCACGGTATCTGCACACGGCGCGCGCGTTTTGTACCGCAAACGCTCGGATTGAATCAACTTAGGCATCCGTCTCCCGAAACGGGAATGGTGTCATTGTCTAGATTCTCTTACACCCCGCTGGGCTGAACCCGAGTTCCCTTGCTCACCCAGGGGTTGCGCCCCTTCGGCAGGCTCAGGGCACGCTGTGGGCTGCGTTCTTTTCGCCGCCCTTCGGCTCGCTCAGGGCAGGCTTTCGCGGCCGGGAGGTCGGGGGCTTTGGTTCTTCCGTGGCCTGGAAGTTTGGCGTGGGCTCGGTTGGCACTCTTTTTCGTTTCGATCTTTTTTCGTTTCGATCTCTGTTTCGTTCTTACTTCGTTTTTGATGGGGCGGTCGACGGGTTGGGGGCGCTCGGAGCGGGGTTGGGAGCAGGATTCGAGGAGATACCAGGCCTCGCGATGGGCTTCATGTTTGTGGTCCTTTTTGTGAGGGGCGAGGACGACCGCGGTTTTGCCGATGAGTTTTTTCGCGGGGAAGAAATACCAGATATCGTCGGGCACGATGTAGATGGCGAAGTAGTCGATCTGCGCGGCGGTGTAGGCATGCTGATGGGCGGTATGCAACAGGCAGCAGTATGCCGAGCCATTCCAGCGGTCGGTGCACTTGACCTGGACGCGCAGGAAGCGTCCATTGTGTTCGATGGAGACGTTGTAACGGGCGGAGTCGCCCCAGGGCTTGGCAACGCTGAACCCGCGTTCCGCTGCATGGGTCATGAATAGAAGTTCCGCCCATTCTCCGCGCTGCTTGTAAGTGGCAAATTTCCCTCGATGCTCGCTACCTTTTCGTCCCATTGGATTCGGCCCAAAAACACGAAAGGCGCAAGCCCGGAGGCTGCGCCCTTGGTTCCCTTCAAAATTTGTCTATATCTCTATTTTATCAATCCGGGATGGGCAGATGTAACACAATCGCCGACGAAATATTTGCTTTGCCTGCAACGAGATGAACCGAATTGAGTCGTTTCCCCCTATTGACAAGATTCGGCCGGCGGCGTCTTTTTCAACCGTTTCGCTTGATTTACTCCCCAAGTCGTCCCGCGGGGCGGACGAGGCGTCCGCCGCTCCACAATTAGGCTGCTCCGAATCTCTCCGCAGCGCGGGCCTTCGCCTTGGCGGCTTCTTCTTCGCGATTCTTGGGCGGGGCGGTGGTTTCCAGCGATCTGAGCAGACGGATCGAGATGCCAGCTACGTCGTCGATCGCTGCCTGGAACGCAGCTTCGTTGGCTTTCGACGGTTTGTTGAAACCGGTGATCTTGCGGACGAACTGGAGTGAAGCGGCGCGGACTTCGTCGTCAGTAACCGGGGGATCGAAGTTGAAGAGAGTTTTAATATTTCTGCACATGGCATGATCTCTCGTGGCGGAGCCTCCCGCTGGGCGAGCCTTTCTGTTTTCTATTCTCTCGCAACCGGAGTCTTCCGTGAATAGCTTCGACACCGGAAAGAAAAGGCGTCAACCACGAAGGGCACGAAGGTTCACGAAGGATTTCACTCCAGGACTTTCCTTCATGTAAGTTCGTTTCCCTTGTGGTGAACGGTTTCTTATCTTCGCACGCATGAGCCCCCCACTTTGGTTGGCTTGCATGGGTTCTAGCCCGGCGGTATGATTCGCGTCTATTTTCGCGCCGAAGAAATTCTTCCATCCGTTGGTCTTGGGGCTCCGAACTTCTCGACGCAGAAAAATCACTGGGAGCTTGCGGTGACAACCTCCGTGCGGCCGCTGGCCGTAGACGAACAGGTCGGTGGGTACAAGATTCTCGGCACAGCCGGGGTCGGCGGGATGGGCATTGTCTATAAGGCCCTCGACCTGAAGCTGAACCGCATTGTCGCGCTCAAATTCCTGCCCAACGAGTTGAACGTGGCGTCCCGGGACAAAGAACGCTTCCTGCAGGAAGCGCGCACCGCGTCGGCGCTCGACCACACCAATATTGGAGTCATCCACGGGCTGGAGGAAACGGCGGAGGGCCAGACATTTATCGTCATGGCCTACTACGAGGGCCTCACGCTGGCGGAGAAGATTCGCCGCGGGCCCATGGCACCGAAAGAGGCCGTCAGCATTATGGTGCAACTCGTGCATGGGCTGGGCGAGGCGCACGAGCACAGCATTATTCATCGCGACATCAAGCCGTCGAATGTGATCCTGACGCGGCAGGGCGTGGCCAAGATTGTGGATTTCGGGCTGGCCCGAGTCTCGAGCGGGGCAGCGACTACGCTTAGCGCCGGGCCGGTAGGGACTTTGGCGTACATGTCGCCGGAGCAGGTGCGCAACGAGCCGGTCGACCGGCGGACCGACATCTGGGCGCTGGGCGTGGTGTTTGAGGAGATGCTCACGGGGAAACATCCGTTCGAGCGGGACAACATGTCGGCGGTGCTGCTGGCGATTCTGGAGCAGCCACCGCCGGTGGAGAAACTGGACCCGGCGCTGGCGGCGATTGTGTGCCGGGCGCTGGCCAAAGATCGCACCCATCGCTACAACGATTGCCGCGAGATGCTGGCCGATCTCGAAGCCGTGAAGCCTGCCGTCGACGCCCTGCCCACCGCGGCTTCGGCGCGCGACTTCAAAGCCTCGTCGCGCGATCTGAAGCGGGCGCTCGAACATGCCTCTTCGAGCCGCGTCACCGTGACCCCGGTCGACCGGGCGCGGCGCGGGGCGGTCGAGTTGATTGCCGCCGTGCTCCTGCTGGCGGCGGTTTCGCTGCTGATTCCTTCCGTACGGCAACGAGTGGCGACGCTGCTTTCGGGCAGCAGCGCCGGCGGAGGAGAAAAACACATCGCAGTGCTGCCCTTCGACAATATCGGAAACAATCCCGACAACGAGGCTATCTCCGAGGGACTGATGGACAGCCTGACCAGCAAGTTGTCAAATCTCGAAGTGGGACCGCAGGGAGACGCTCAACAGTCGCTGTGGGTAGTGCCGGCCAGTGAGGTGCGGCGGCGGAAGGTCACCGATCCGGAGTCGGCGTTGCGCGAATTCGGCGCGACCCTGGTGGTGAAAGGCAGCGTGCTGCGCGATAACTCCGGTGTGCATCTCACGGTCAACCTGATTCGTACCAAAGATGTGCGGCAGGAGGGATCGCTCTCGTTGCAGGATCCGGCAGGAGATTTCGCCGCGCTGCAGGACCAGGCCGTGTCCGGGCTGGCGCGGTTGATGCATGTTGAGGTTCCGGCGGCCGCGCTGCGCAGCGCGGATACCACCGCGGCGCCGGCGGCGTATGAGTCTTATTTGAAGGCTCTCGGCTATATGCAGCGCTACGACAAGCCGGGGAATCTCGACCAGGCCATCGCGGCGCTCACGAGCGCGGTGAGCAGCGACTCGCAATTTGCGCTCGGGTATGCGGGACTGGGCGAGGCGTACCGCTTGAAATTTCAGCTGGACAAGAATCCGAAATGGACGGACCTCGCGCTGGCGAATGGCACGAAGGCGACGGCACTGAACCCCAGCCTGCCCTCGGCATACGTGACGCTCGGCCGCATTCACGATGCGATGGGGAAGAACGATTTGGCGCTGGCGGAATTCCAGCGGGCGCTGCAACTCGATTCGCGGAACGCCGACTCGCTCACCGGAGAGGCGCACTCCTACGAACACGCCGGACGCCTGCCTGACGCGGAAGCCGCCTACAAGAAGGCCATCGCCTTGCGCCCCGACTATTGGGACGGCTACAACAGCCTTGGCCTCTTCTACGACGACCAGGGCCGGTACGAAGAGGCATACCAGCAGCTCCAGCACGCGATTGAACTGACTCCCGACAACGCGACTGCTTACTCGAATCTGGGAGCGGCCTACGTGGATTCCGGCGACGCCAAAAAGTATCAGCAAGCGGAGGCCGCACTCAAAAAGTCCATCGACCTCGCTCCCAGTTACGGCGCTTATGCCAACCTGGGCGATCTTTACCTGCTGCAGAACCGGTTTGCCGAGGCGGCCTCGATGACCGAGAAGGCGCTGCAATTGAACGACAAGGATTTCATCGTGTGGGCGAATCTGGTGGCGGCCTACGACGGACTGAAAGAGCAAACCAAGCTGGCTCCGGCTCTTGACCGGGAGGTGAAATTGCTCGAACAGGCGGCGCAGTCGAGCCCGCGCGATGCCTCTGTCCAGGCCCGCCTGGGCGCGCTGTATGCCAGAAAACAACAGCGGGAGAAGGCATTGGCTTGCGCGCAAACCGCGCTGGCGCTCACGCCGGATGATTCCTATGTGCTGGCCAGCGTTGGGGAAATCTACGAGCGGCTTGGCGATCGAAAGCACGCTCTCGAGTACGTCGAAAAGGGCCTGCAGAAAGGCTATTCCCTGCAGGCTCTGAAGAGCGATCCACTTTTCCAGAGTTTATTGTCCGATCCGAATTTTCGGCCCAGTCCCAAATGAAATTCACTTCGAATAAGGAGATGAAACCATGGCAACCGTAAGAGCCCCACTCGGCGCATTGCACAGAATCAGCATCGACTTGAACGGCGAGTCGCTTTCGCCCGGAATTGAGATTGCGAATACCGACAGCATCGAGTTCTACAACGAAGCGTCGTTCTCCGTTGAAATCCAATTTCTGTGCGCCAACGGCCCGGTGTTTAGCGATATCGGCAGCATCGCGCACACTGCCACCAGTTCGCCCCAGACCCCGCAAGAAACTGAAATCACCACTGACTACCAGATCAAGAACCTCAGCACCGGCGCGATCCATGGGCCCTACAGCATTGAGGTGGGCATCAATACGCAGATTGTGCCCGCGCCCTTGCAAGTCGACGTCACCGCCGCACAGGCTTCGCCCAACAATGGAAACCTTGCGATCCCCATCGGTGGCTGGATTCAGTTCGATCTGGAGGATGACTCCTACACGATCGACTGGAACCCCGCCGGAGTGTTTCCCTCCGGGACTTACGGACCGGGAATGGTCACGCCCTGGCAGGCGCAGACCGGGAACCAGGACGAAGACGCGAGTTTCACCTTGAGTAGCTCCAGGGGCGTGACCGGCGGCGGTACCGTCAAGATCCGTTCGTAACACTCATTCGTTACCGCCGGGGGCGGGGGTCAGAAGAATCTAGATCGTTTCTGCTGATCCCCGACCTCGCACTTCACGCCTCGACTCTGCGGGATCAGGCTGCAGGTCCCCTGTATGCTGCTTCCCGCCGCCAGCGATCCCTCATGCTATAATTCTTTATTCTCAGCCGCTTAGCGTACGGAGGACAGTATCGATAAACGTTTTATTCGCATCAATGATCGCATTCGGGCGCGCGAAATTCGCGTGATTGATGACGAAGGGTCACAGCTTGGCATCATGCCACCCTACGAAGCGATCAAGAAAGCCCGCGAGAAGAATCTGGATTTGGTCGAGATTTCGCCCACCGCGCAGCCTCCCGTGTGCCGCATCATGGACTACGGGAAGTATCTCTACCAACAGGAAAAGAAAGAGCGCGAAGCCAAGAAGCACCAGAAGACGATTACCGTAAAAGAGGTCAAGTTCCGCATCAATGTGGACGACCACGATTACGAGACCAAGAAGAATCATGTGCTGCGCTTTCTGGATGAAGGCGACAAGGTCAAGGCAACGATCTTTTTCCGCGGACGCGAGATGACGCGTACCGGCCTGGGCCGCCAGATTCTCGAGCGTTTGATTAAAGACGTGGAACCACACAGTATCGTGGAGTTCCGGCCGCGGCAAGAAGGCAACACGCTGCACGCGATCCTGGCGCCGAAGAAAACGGACAAGGAACGCGAGAAGGAACGGCAGCGAGAAGAAAAGCAAAAGGCCGCGGCGCAGAGCGCACCTGGCCCGAGCGTTCCGCCGGCGCAGGTCGCCAAGCCCGCGTCGTAGTTGGTTTCGTGGTTGTCTGAGCGGCAATCTGACAATTGCGGGAATAATCTGAAACTGACAGCTGATGGCTGAAAGCTGACAGCTGTTTTCTGAGGACTTTTTATGCCGAAATTGAAAACGCACAAAGGCGCTGCCAAGCGCTTCAAATTAACCGGGACGGGAAAAGTGAAGCGGGGCCGTTCGCACCTGCGCCACATCCTGACGTCCAAGAGCAAGAAACGCAAACGAAATCTGGGATCACCAGCTCTCGTGAGCGACGGCGACATCCGCAAAGTGAAGCGGATGATTCCGTACCAGTAGAAGCATTGTCGATTGATGATTGTTGATTGCTGATTGAAAACCTTAGGTCCCATGGTTTTCAATCAGCAATCAACAATCAAAAATCAGCAATTGTTTCCGGCGCGTGAAGAGGTCAAGACCATTCGTCCTACCTCCAGCCGCCAGTACCGAAACTAAAAAGGAGAGCACCCATGCCTCGTGTAAAACGCGGAACCAAACGCCGCGCCAAACGCAAGAAGATATTAGACCGCGCAAGCGGTTACTTCCTCACAAAATCGAAGCTGTACCGATCGGCCAAAGAAGCGGTGGAACGCGGGCTGAAGTTTGCCTACTCCGGCCGCAAGCAGCGCAAGCGCCAGTACCGCTCGCTGTGGATCGTCCGCATCGGCGCCGCCGCCAAGCTGAACGGAATGAGCTACAACCAGTTCATCCACGGCTTGAAAGTCGCGGGCGTCGAACTCGATCGCAAGATTCTGGCCGACCTCGCGGTGAAAGATCCCGCAGGATTTGCCAGTCTGGCAACGCAGGCCAAAGGCGCGATCAGCGGAGCGGCGTAGCACCAGCGGCCTCCTTATCCTTGAAGACTGTCATCCTGAGCGGAGCAGGCCGACTCGCAAAGCGAGTCGGTCTGCGCAGTCGAAGGACCCCTATCAGTTCAACGTCACTACGACTCTCGCCGGGAATTCTTACTACGGCGCAAGATTGAAACGTGGTTTACACCGTTCCCAAACTCACGGACTATTCGGACGCGGCGCTGGAGAAGGCTGCGGGCGAATGCATCGCCGCGTGCACCGCGGAATCAGAAGAAATACACAACACGGCGGAACAGAAGGTATTTCGCGATCGGTGGATGGCGCGCAAAAACGGCGTTCTCACGCAGATCAACGACTTGTGGCTAAAAGGTGCTCCCAAAGAAGCCAAGAGGGACGTTGGGATTCGCGTCAACGAACTAAGAGAGCGCATTACCGAACTAGTGGACGACACACAGGTTCGGTTGGCCGAAATCGTTGCAGGCAGGCTAAAAGGCGCAGGGCCGCGAACGCTGGATGATCTTGCTCGAACGCTGGGAGAGGAAGTCTTCTTACGAGGCCAAGTCGACATCACCCTCCCCGGCGCGCGCCGCCCCATCGGCGCCGAGCATCCCGTCATCAAGACTTCGCACGAGATAGTTTCCGTTTTCCAGAAGCTCGGCTACTCCGTCGCCGAAGGCCCGGTGGTCGAAACCGATTACTACAACTTCGAAGCCCTGAATTTTCCGCCGAATCATCCCGCGCGCGATACACAGGACACTCTCTTCATCGCGGGCCAGCAATCGAAGCCGCAACGCGAGCGCCTGCTGCTGCGCACGCACACGTCTCCCGTGCAGATTCGCACCATGGAGAAGATGCGGCCGCCGCTGCGCATCGTGATCCCTGGCACGGTGCATCGCAACGATCCTCCGGATGCGAGTCACTCGCCGATGTTTCATCAGATCGAAGGACTCGCCGTCGACACCAACATTACCTTTGGCGATCTGAAGGGCACGCTCGATCACGCCATGAAAGCGCTGTTCGGCTCGTCGGTGAAAACACATTTCCGTCCGTCGTTTTTCCCATTCACCGAACCGAGCGCGGAATTGTATGTAACGTGTTTCATCTGCGGCGGCAGTGGCAAGCGCGGTTCCGACCCCTGCCGCCCCTGCAAGCAGACCGGATGGATTGAAGTACTCGGCTGCGGCATGGTCGATCCGAATGTGTTCGAGTTCGTGAAAGACAACGGCTACGACCCGAAAAAAGTTTCCGGATTCGCCTTCGGCATGGGCGTGGACCGGCTCGCATTATTGAAGTACGGCGTGGATGATCTGCAATATTTCTTTCAAGGCGATGTAAGGTTCTTGCAGCAGTTTGGATAGGAGTTGTCATCCTGAGCGGAGCAATAGCTTCACGAAGTGAAGCTATTGCGTAGTCGAAGGATCCCTTTGAGTGACATGGTCTCTCCAAGGCGTTCTCTCATCCGTCGAAAGAACTCCTCGCAAGGCCGCCGATAAGTTGAGATGAAAGGGATCCTTCGACTGCGGCTTGCTTCACTCGCGTGTAGCAAGTCCTCGCTCAGGATGACAGAGCTTGAGAAATGAAACTTTCTCCACAATGGATTCGCGATTTCGTCGACCTCACGGTTGACAACCACCGGCTCGCCGAAGCCCTGACTGATGTTGGACTCGGTGTCGAGGGCATCGAAGGCGCCGGCGCGGACACGATCTTCGAGATGGAGATTGGGACGAATCGTCCGGACGCGATGAATCATTACGGCGTCGCGCGGGAGGCGGCGGCGATTTACGATTTGCCGCTGAAGCAACTGTCAGCTGTCAGCTCCCAGCTGTCAGCGAAACCCTCGAAGGACGCGCCTTTCCCTATCACGGTTGAGGAGCCTTCGCTCTGCCCTCGATTCTCTGCGCGCATGATCTGCGGCACGCACATCAAGCCATCTCCTGCGAACATCGTGCATCGGCTGCAACTCCTCGACCAGCGGCCGATCTCGAATGCCGTCGACGCCACGAATTATGTTCTCTGGGAAATTGGCAAGCCCACACATGTTTTCGACATGGACCTGCTGGAGGGCGGGAAGATCGTTGTTCGCAAAGCGCGCGCGGGCGAAACACTGAAGACTCTGGACGGAGTCGAACGCAAGCTGACTACCGAAGACCTCGTCGTCTGCGATGCGAAGAAGCCTGTTGGTCTCGCCGGCGTGATGGGCGGCTACGACACGATGATCACCGAGAAGACCCGCAACATCGTGATCGAGTCGGCGTGGTGGGATCCGGGCATTGTGCGCAAAATGTCGCGGCGGCATGGGCTGCATACTGATGCGTCACATCGCTTTGAGCGCGGAGCGGATTTCGAGTCGACGGTCCTGTCGTGCGATCTAGTGGCGCAGATGATTCTGGAATCGGGCGGCGGCGAACTGCAAGGCGACGTGGTTGACGTTATCTCCCGCAGGCTGGACACCGCGCCGGTCGTCCTGCACATGGCCGAGGTGCGACGAATTCTGGGCAGCAGCCTAGACTCCGGACAAGTCTTTCGCTTACTCAAACGGCTGGGGTTCACGCTGATTCCTGAAGGGCAGGGCGATGTCGGAGATGACGAACAGTTCCGCGTGCACATCCCCAGCTGGCGTCTGGACGTGGAGCGCGAAATCGACGTGATCGAAGAGATCGCGCGGTTGCACGGCTACGACAAATTCGAGAATACATTGCCGGCCTACAGCGGCGCGCTGGTCGAGTTGCCGCACGCGGCCATGGCTGCTACGTTGCGCGGACGAGCGCTGGCTCTGGGTTACAACGAAGCGCTGTCGCTGACATTTATTTCGCATGCCGATGCGGAAAGGTTTTCTTCAGTCGCCGCAGGATTTTCTGCGGGCGCGCAGGTTCTGGAGCTAGAAAATCCACTCAGCGAAGAGGCTTCTGTCATGCGCACGTCGCTGGCGCCGGGCATGCTCGACATGCTGGCCCGGAATCTCAACCGCGACGAGACCGAGGGGCGTCTGTTCGAAATCGGCGGCGTGTATGAACTGTCGGAGGGCTTGCCGGGAAACAGGAGCGCGTCGAACCGCAGCGCGCGTGTCTCGGAGCAACTGCCGCCGCGGTGCGTGCCGCATTGCCCGTGGGCGGCGCTCTCGATGTGAGCAAGGGAGAGCACGCGGTGGCGGCCGAGGCGTTTCGCGGCTTCAAAGGTGACGTGGAGAATCTTCTCGCCGCATTCGCCGGAGAAGTAACGTACGACCGCGAGACGGCGGATTATTTTCATTCCGGGCGGTCGGCGCGGGCTCGCGTTAATGGCGTCGTGGTGGCGCAGTTTGGCCAGATTCATCCTGAAGTGGCCGCGGCACGCAAGCTGCGGCAGGATGTATTTCTAGCGGAATTTAATCTCGATCAACTGTACAAGAACGGACTACGCACCGTGAAGATCGCACCGCCTGGAAAATATCCTACAGTCGAGCGGGATTTTTCGTTCGTTTTCGCTGACGATGTTTCATTCGAGCAGATGCGTCACGCGGTCGCGGCAGCGGGCATTGCGGAGTTGCGCGAGTTTCTTCCAGCGGAGATTTTCCGCGGGGGTTCGATTGCGGCGGGAAAGTATTCGGTATTGCTCCGAGTGAGATTTCAGTCTGCGGACCGAACTCTGCGCGACGACGAAGTCACGCAGTGGTCGGCGAAAATCGTCGCGGCTCTCACCGCGCTGGGCGGAGTGCAGAGAGTCTAAGTCCCCAGCCTTCGACAAGCTCAGCGCGGGCTTTCTCGCGCAGAACGCGAGAAATAGTGGGGCACCTGCTTTCGACCTCGACCAGGATTTTCGGATCGCGGCGTCTATCTATGCATTGAACCTCTCACGCTAAGTTTTCTCTAAGGATGCGTTCCGCTTCGCCGCTCTCACACTTTCTAATTTGCCGCCGATATTCACAAAGTGGGGAACACTCCTGCTGGACAGGCCGCAGCGCGGGCAAGAATCGAGGACGCGAGGCCAATGCGCTACGTGGCGCGGCAGCCGATCTTCGACCGCGAAGAGAAAGTTTTCGGCTACGAGTTGCTTTTTCGCGACGGACTCGAGACCGCCTTCAGCGGCGACAAAGATGAAGCCTCACGAGCCACACTCGACCGCTCGCTGCTGATGGGGCTCGACGTGCTGTGCGATGGCCGGCGGGCGTTCGTGAATTGCACGCGCGACACGCTGATCAAAGGCCTCGTAACGTTGCTGCCTTCGACGCTGACCGTGGTCGAAGTTCTGGAAAACGTTCCGCCCGATCCGGATGTGATCGCGGCCTGCCGTCACTTGAAAGAAGCCGGCTACATGATCGCGCTCGACGACTATGTCGCCGATGACCCACGCGAGGCGATGGCCGAGATGGCCGACATCATTAAGGTGGAAATGCAGTTGACCACCGAGGAGCAGCGGACCGAAATCATCAAACGGTTCGGACCGCGCAGCCGCATGCTGGCGGAGAAAATTGAAACCCACGCGGACTTCGCGCGGGCGCGGGAGCAGGGTTTCGTCTACTTCCAGGGATATTTTTTTCGCCGGCCCGAGACGCTGAACACGCGCGACCTTCCGGCCAACAGCATGAATTATCTTCGCATGTTGCAGGAAGTGTCCCGGCCGGAACTCGACCTGCTCGGACTAGAGCGGCTGATTAAGGTGGAGGCGTCGGTGTGCTATCGGCTGCTGCGCTACCTGAATTCGGCGATGTTCGGACTCAAGAATCAGGTTCACTCTGTACGGCACGCGCTGTCCATGCTGGGAGATCGCGAGGTGCGGCGCTGGGTGCGGCTGGTGGCGGCCGTGGGCGCGGGCCAGCAAAAAACCAGCGACCTGGTGCTCTCGGCGCTGGTGCGCGGCCGCTTTGCGGAAGTGCTGGCGCCCCGTGTCGAGCACGGAGAATCGGATCTGTTTTTGCTGGGCTTGTTGTCGCTCATCGATGCCATGCTCGAAACGCCCATGGAAGATATCCTGGAGAAAATTCCTCTCGATCACGAGACCAAAGCGGTGCTGCTGGGGCAACCCAGCGTGCTGCGTCCCGTATACCAGTTAATGCTGGCGCACGAGAGCGGAGAATGGGTCGCCGCCGGAAAGCTGAGCGAGAGCCTGCATCTGGATCCCGAAGAGGTAGCAGGAGACTACTGGCAGGCGCAGCAGTGGGCGCGGCAAGTTTCGTCGACGCCTTGAGGGGGCTCGGTGTGCTTCGCCGCATCCTTACCGCCAGTCATGTCCTCCTGTGCAAAAAGATGGCGGGATGGGGGCTTGCGCGGTTGGGCAAGGGCGAGTACGATAAAGTTGTTCTCATGAATTAGGCCTCGTTCCCGCGCAGGCCTTCCGCGCCAGCCGTTCCGAGGCGGCGCCTACGGATCCGATAACGGAAAACCGATACTGAAAAGTAGAGATTTCATTCGCGAATAGCAGTTGTTTCAAGAGTTGGGGTTCGTTCCAAAGTGTGTCCAGCCGCAACCTGTAACTGCGTAGATCCTATGGCGCGTGCCCGGCGGAGTTCCGCGCGGGCTGCCCGGAGTGCTCGACTGGCTCGCCCTCTGAGATCCGCAAAAATTTGCAGCAGCTAAATTTCAATCAGCTTGAGAGGACTATGAACGCAGGACCAGGAAAACCCTCCGGTGGTGGCGGAGGAGGACGCAGAAGGCGGCGCGGACGCCGTCCTCACAATCAGCGCGGACAACGCCCCGGACCGGGCTTGAGCCGCGAAAACAAAGACGGCATCTACACCGCGCCCATGGACCACAGTTACCGCGCGGCCATGGCCGGCGGCAACAACGGGCATCGCGGCGGAAGGCAGCGGCCGGGATTTGCCGCGCAATACCCGCAGCCCGAACCGGAGCCTCTGCCCGCCACGAACGGCGATGCCAACTCCCGCATCTTTGCGTTTATCGAAGATCTCTTCTTCATGGCCAAGATTCAGGAGACCGCGCGCAAACTTAACGTGAAAGTTGAGTTCGTGAAGACCGACAAGGATCTGATGGAAAAGATGCAGCAGAATGGCGAAGAGAAACCATCGCTGATTATCTTCGATCTGAACCTTGCCAGCGTGAAGCCGCTGACCCTGATCCCGAAACTGAAGAGCAAACTGAAGAAGGGGACGTCGATCATCGGATTCCTGTCGCACGTGCAGGGAGATTTGAAGCAGAAGGCGCACGAAGTGGGCTGCGACATGGTTCTGCCGCGCTCGGCGTTTTCCCAGAATCTGCCTCAGTTGCTGCGCCGCCACGGCGCGCCCGAAGAAGAAGAAAATCAGGCCGTGCAGTAGAAAAGCGGTCCTGCTGTCGTTTCAGGCTTTTTCAGACCTGCAGATTACGCAGGAAAGGGACGCTGGCCTTCATCATGTCGAGGTTCATTTCGACGAAGTAATTCTTGATGCCGCCGGTTTTCGCTGCGGTAAAAATTCGCTTCCAATCCAGAGAGTCCTGTCCTACCGGCGCAGTCTTTTTCGTCGCCACCGACCAGCCCTGCACGTGCATAGAAATAAAGCGGCCAGGATACTTCATGAAATATTCCGCGGCGTCGTAGCCCCGGCTGATGGTCGAAACCTGAAACTGAAATTTCACCAACTTCGGATCGAGCACGTCGAAGAGCACGTCGTATGTGCGCTTGCCGTCCACCATTGAGAGTTCGAAGCCTTCGTTGTGCAGCCCCTGCTGGATGCCGGCCTTGGCCGCATTCTCGCCCATCTTGTTGTATTCGTCGGCTGCCCTCTTCACGTCGTCCATGGTCGGCTTCTCTGGCCCGTCGAGGCTGGGCACCAGCATTTGGGTCAGGCCGACGTCCTTCGCCCAGTCAATAGCGCGCTGCTGATCTTTTCTGAGTTCGTCAATGCCGAAGTGAGAACTCACGCAGCCGACGCCCGCGTCGCCTAAGATCTTCCGCAACTCGGCACCCTTATATTTAGCGACGCCGGCAAAGCCTGAGTCGGAGTACCCGACCGGCGAGCACAGCTCGATCATTTGAAACCCGCTCTCGGACAGCTGTTTGACCGTGCCGGGAAAGTCCTTGGCAATCATCTCCCGGACCGGCCACGTCTGGCACCCAATCGGCATGCCCAGCGGGTTGGCCCGAAGCTGCAGCGCACCCGAAGATAGGAAACCTACCGCCGCGGTGTATGCCACCGAGCCCTTTACGAACTCTCTTCTCGAAATCACAGCCATTGAGCTCTCCTGTCCCTCACCGACTCAACCTATTCATTCCGCCGGCTCCCACAATTCAATGTCGAAACAGTTTTCGGGTTGACGGAAGGTCGTCCTAAAGCGTGAGAAAAATCCATTCTGTCCCAGCAGTAAGCCACCAGCAAACTTGAATGTATCGCAGAATGCGCAAGAGGCGTGGAACTCAAATGCATGATCGACATCGTTTTCCATCAAGATCGCGAGGGATACGCTGGCCAGTCTCACTTCCTGGGTTTCCCCCGTAGTTCCAGAGAATCGCCAGACGGCAGCTTGGGTGAGATCCAGATTAAGCTCCCGGGCTATCTCCATCGGGAAAATGGAGTAATTTGCTCCCGAGTCGACCAGCGCCATAAGCTTAGGGGTTGTGGCGAACCCGTTGCGCAGAATGATATCAAGGTAGGGGCGTGGAGGAGTATTCGCGAGCGCCCTGGTGTAGTCGAAACGCACGCGGCCTATTTTACTCCGGCCACTAGTCCCTCATCTGCTAACGGCATCTTAAACAGAACCGATCGTCTTCGCCACGGGAGCGCGCCAAGGTGGTGGTCGCACGAATGGAATCGCCGGTCGCGACGATCCGCGTCTTGTCGTGGGACAGGGCGACCCATGCGCCCAGCGGCGCATCCTTCAAGATGCCACTGAGATCGCGGGGCGCAACGGATTCTCGTGTCGCAGGTTTTTCCCCAGACATTGGAACCTCTCCCCCGATTCTAGCCCGCCCCCGATGCAAGTCAAGTAACCATGGGAGTATAGCTTTTATTCCCGCTACAGTTCCCATCCCTTGCGGCGTTCCGGACTGACGTATTTCTGCGCCACATCCGAATTCACCTTCAGGCCGGCACGATCCCAGGTGAGTTTTCCTCCCATGCGGCTCGCCACATTTCCCAGAAGCAGCGTCTCGGTGACCAGGCCTTCGAATTCAAAATTTCCGCCCGGCTTCGCTTTGCCGCCTTTGCATGCGTCGAGCCATTCGCGCTCGTTTCCCGGCGAGCGGGGCAGCGTTTTCGGTGGCTGTTTATAGGCGGCCATCTTTGAGGCGGGAATCAGTTCCGGATTGCCCCCGTTGAAGGTGCAGAGAATCTTGCCTTTGTCTCCGATGAAGAGCATGCCTTCACCCTCTTCACCTTCCTTTTCGTTCTTGAATGGACGGTCGGGTTCGAGTTCCTCGGGACGCTCAGGCCTCAAGCCGCCGTCATACCAGGTGAATTTCACCGGAGGCATGTCGCCGCGCGCTGGAAACTTGTAGCGCACAATCGACGCCAGCGGATACGTCTCGTCGTAGCGATCGCTCGAACTCGATTCCACGCTCTCAGGCGCTTCCAGTTTCAACACGCGAAAAATTGTGTCGAAACTGTAGGAGCCCATATCGCCCAGCGCGCCACATCCGAAGTCCGCCCACCCCCGCCAGACAAAGGGAAGATACGCGTGATTGAACGGCCGTTCCGGCGCCGGACCAAGCCACCGATCCCAATCTAAACCTTCTGGGACGGGCTGGGATTCTTTCGGACGCTCAATCCCCTGCGGCCAGAATGGACGGCTCGACCAATTCTTGACCTCGCGCACCGGTCCAATTGCGCCGTCCCAGATCCATTCGCAGAGCTGGCGCGTAGCCTCGGACGCCTGGTTGCCCACCGCAATCTGAGTCGCTACGCCGGTTTCGCGCGCGATCTCGGCAATGCGCCGCGCCTCATAAATCGTGTGCGTCAGCGGCTTCTGACAGAAAACATGTTTACCTTTCTTCATCGCCGCAGCCGACACCGCCGCGTGCAGATTGTCGGTGGTGCAGACCACGACCGCATCGAGATCTTTCTGCTTCTCCAGCAGTTCGCGGAAATCGTTGTAAGCCGCGCAGCCGCCATATTTCCCCGAGCGCTGCTGCGTGCCGTAATACCCGTCCACAATTTTCTGGCAAGGCTCGCGACCGGCAACACCGCTCGTCACCGCAAGCGTGTGGCTCAACTGAAGGGGCTGGTCGGGACTGAGCCAGTCCCATCCGCCGTTGACTCCAAGCAATTTCTGGACGGAATTGCAGAACTCGTGCGTCGACCACTGCGGATAATCCGAGCCCGACTTGTTGACGTCGCACACCGCAACGCCCTGCACGTCCGGCTCTTTCAGGAAATGCAGCATGACCCGCAGGCCCTGCGCGCCGACGCCAATAAAAGCGATGTTCACTTTGTCGCTCGGAGGAACATAGCCCACGCCGCCCAACACCCTGCGCGGGACGATCGAAAATCCAATCGCCGCTGCGGCCGTCTGCCCCAGAAATTTGCGCCGTGAAACCGAACCTTCTAAGAAGAAGCTGCGAGACGGAAGTTTGTTCTCCATGGTCCCTCCTTGCAACGGATTCTTCTGCGAAAATCCAACTGCGCGGCGACCGATCATTATCCCGGCGGCCAGGCCAGCGGACGCCCACCAAGCAAATGGACGTGCAGATGAAAAACCGATTGTCCCGCACCCGGCCCAACGTTGAGCACGGTGCGGTATCCCTGCTCGATGTTGCGCTGCCGGGCAATGTGTGCCGCCGCCAGATGGCAGCGCCCGATGATCTCAGCCTCACCGGCCTCGGCTTCTCTCAATCCCGCAAAATGTTTTCGCGGAATGACGAGCACATGAGTGGGCGCTTGCGGGTTGATGTCTTCGAAGGCGAAAACGTGTTCGTCCTCGTAAACTTTTTTCGCGGGAATCTCGCCGCGCAGGATGCGACAGAAAAGGCAGCTGGCGGAAGCGTCAGTCATAAGAAGCGGGAGCGGTCGTCATCACCCGAAGAAGAACGATAGCACCGGATGCGGGAAGCTGTCATCGCCCGGGAAGCGGTGAATGTGCCGAGCGGGACGGTACTCCACAAAGCCGTCGAGCTTCGCTCGACCCGACAGCCGGGGGCGCAGTCCCCACGCGGACTTCCGCGCTCCGCCTTCGTTACCAACGTAAGAGATCATCGCGGTTTTCTACTGCGGCCAACCTTCCGCGTTCGCTAGCCTGAGCACGGGACGAGTGTGTCCCGCGGATTCCCTTCCATGATCGCAGATGCCCTCATCGCGACGGTCGGCATATCGCCCCCCACCGGATTGCTCATCTGGTGCGGCATCGGCTTCTGCGCCGGCATCGGACTCTTTTTCTACGGATTTCTCCTGCTGCAGCGCCGCCGCCTCATCCTCGACACTCCACTATCGAAGATTCGCAGCGCCTCCATGGGCATGGTAGAAATCAATGGCCTCGCCGTCGGCCCCTATACCATGACGGCGCCCATCACATCGCGGCCCTGCTACTACTACCGCACCGTGGTCTGGGAGTACAAGACGCACGGCGACAGTAAACAGTGGGTGAAGGTCGCCGGCGAATGCATGTTCCTGCCCTTCTTCGTCGACGACAATACCGGCCGCCTTCTGGTCGACCCGCGCGGCGCCGAGCTCGACCTGCACTGCGATTTCAAGGACGAATTCTACGGATCGTTCTTCGCCAAGGGCGATAACGCGCCTGAGAATATTTCCGGGTTCCTGCTGCGCTACGGCGTGGTCACCAGCAACAAACTCAAAATCGAGGAGTACTGCATCAAGCCCAAGAACTCCCTCTTCATTCTGGGCACGGTGGCCGAAAATCCGGGCCTCGCCGTCACCCCTCAGCCCATACCGGACGTTGACCCAAGCGGCACGATCTCTACCGGAAAATTCTCGATCTCGATTAATTCGTTTTCGTTCCTCACCAGCCCATCCTCAGCTCCTACGGCAACCGGCTACGTCGGCGCGCCCGTGCGGCCGCTTGCCACGCCCTCCGCCGCCCCTGAACCAAACACCATCGCCCTGTCCCGCGCGGCTGCCGCTGCCAACGCGGCCCCGGGCGGTCAGCAGCAAAAGGTCGCCGCTGCACTGCTGAAGGCCGGCATCTCGAATCCTGCAGCGTGGAAGGCCGCCGGCGTGCCGAGTCCCGGCATTCAAGTCTCCACCTTCCCGCTGGCCAGCACTCCCGACGCCGGCGCCTCGCATCCGGATCCAACCCCCACCACAACCGCGGATGGTTTCGAAGTGCGGCCACCCGTCGTGCTGATGAAAGGAACGAATAACACTGCCTTCCTGATCTCCTGGCGCAGCCAGCAGGATCTCGCCCGTGCCATGGGATGGAAATGCACTCTCATGATCTGGGGCGGCCCTGCGCTGGCACTGCTCAGCCTCTACTTCTTTCTGGCCATTCGCAGTCTGTCCTAGGAAATCTTTCCTGGATCACTCGTCGCGGGCCCGCCGTGAACACAATAGGCCGCGCCCTCGTTCGCGTTTCCAGCGCCGCACCACGCTTCTAACCTCGCCTCTGACAGGCGCGCCGCTGCCCTCTAGTACAATCAAGCCGTGAGCGACGCCGTCCGCATCGGAATCCTGGGCGACTTCAACGCCGAATTCCGCTCGCACCACGCCACCAACGACGCACTGCAACACGCCGCTCACAAAATGAAAATCACCGTCGAATCCGAGTGGGTGCCCACGCCCTCGCTCGCTGCCGCCGGAGCCGAAAAGACGCTGGAGCGTTTCGACGGCCTGTGGGCCTCGCCCGGCAGTCCCTACAAAAGTTTCGATGGCATGCTCAAGGGCATCGAGTTCGCGCGCCGCCGCGACTGGCCCTTTCTCGGCACCTGTGGCGGATTTCAATACGCCTTCATCGAATTCGCCCGCAACGTGCTCAACATCAAAGACGCCGACAGCGCCGAAAATAATTCCGGATCGAAGAACGTCATCATCTATCCCGTAGCCTGCGCCGTGCCCGATCGCAAGGGCGGCGCTCCGAAACTTTCCGGCGCGGTTCCCGAAATCCGCTTGCGCCCCGGCTCCTACCTGCAGACTTTTTACGGTAAGGAGAAAGACACCGTGACCGAAGAATTCTTCTGCAACTTCGAAATCAACCCCGACTTCGAATGGGCCGCCATGGAAGCCGGATTCCCGGTGGTCGCGCGCGGCCCGCAAGGCGAGATTCGGGCCATCGAGTCTCCCACACACCGCTTCTACCTGGCGACTCTTTTCCAGCCGCAGTTATCGTCCACGGAAAAAAAGCCGCACCCGCTGGTCCTGGCTTTCGTACAAGCCGCCGCCGACTGGGGCCGGAAGAAACTAGACGACAGTGTCCTGGAATAAGCCGGCCGCCTGCCGTTGTCACGGAACATTTCCGGACGGCACAGCGTACCATTGTGCAAGGGGGAGCAGTGTTTCGGCGCTCCCTACGCTTGGGAGGATTTATGCGCGGTCTCTTGCGAGTTACTGGAACTTCTGCCCTTCTTTTGTTCGCCTTCTCCGCTGCATTTGCGACGCCGCGACCCTCGCCCGCCGACGATCACGGCTCCATCGTGATCACATTTAAAGACGGACACCACCAGAGCTTTGCCGTGGCCGAAATCGCCCGCATCGATTTCAAAGCGCCCTCGGTCATCGTTTACCGAGACGGCCATCAGGAAAGAGTTTCTGCCGCCGAAATCGCTCGCATCGAATTCGAGACTTCTGAAGTCGCCGCAATTACGCCCGGGCGCTCGCACTTCATCGGCAAGTGGGAAGTCGGTGAGGGCGGACTCGGCGGCGGCGGCCGATTTTACATTACCCTCGAAGCCGACGGCGATGCGCGGAAAACCATCGGCGCGACCCATGGAACCTGGACCCTCGTGGATGGCGAAGCTCGCGTCACCTGGGACGACGGCTGGAAAGACATCATCCGCAAAGTCGGAACCTCCCACGAAAAGCGCGCCTTCGAACCCGGCAAGTCCTTCGACGACGAACCGTCCAACGTCACGCCCGCCAGAAACACACAGCCCAAACCGATCTAGGAGATTACCGAGCAGTTGTGCAGACCGGGCTGTCCTTGAATCGCCGAAACCATGTGGAGACAGCCGCCCTTCGACAGGCTCAGGGCAAGCTCTTCGGCTGTCTCGCCAGCGCGAAGCGCGGCGGCTGTCGCGCATCTGACTAAGACGCGCTTTGTCTGAGGCGCGCATTAGACCATGGCTCACCTTTGAACTGAGGTGAGCTTTTGCCTCTGGAGGCTTTTGGATGGCGCAGCGCTTTCAGCGCTGCGATGCCAGCCCTCACTGAGACTCGGCTTTAGCCGCCGCGATTCGCGGACAACTTGCCCACCCAACATTTAAGATTCCCCCTCATGCCGAAATCGCCAACCTCACCGCTCACCCATCCCCTCGCCCGCGCCTTCTTCGCCCGCGACCCTCGCCGCGTGGCCCGTGAACTTCTCGGCAAACTATTGATCCGCCAAGCCCCCGCCCGACTTACGGCCCGCATCGTCGAAGTCGAAGCCTATCTCGGCGAAAACGATCCTGCCGCGCACTCCTTTGCCGGAAAGACCGCCCGCAACGCCGTGCTCTTCGGACCTCCCGGCTACGCCTACGTCTACTTCATCTACGGCAATCACTACTGCCTCAACGTCTCCTGCGAACCCGACGGCCAGGCTGGAGGCGTTCTCTTCCGCGCCGTTGAACCCCTCTCAGGCATCGAGGAGATGGTCCGAGCGCGTAACGTTGAAATCCGCGGCCCCAAAGACCTTCCCAAACTGACAAGCGGCCCAGGACGACTCGCCGAAGCCTTCGGCGTTACCCGCACTCGCGACAACGGATGCGACCTCACCTCCGCATCGAGTAACTTATGGCTCGGCGACGACGGCTACCGCGCCCCCGTCCGGGCATCCGCGTCACTCCCCGCATCGGCATCACCAAAGCCGCCGACAAGCCATTGCGCTATTTTCTGGACGGAAACCCCTTCGTCTCTGGCCGTAAGACAACGCCTACTCGATGGAAACGGGTGATTGAGATTCGGCAACGCCCAGTCGGCGGGGCGGCACGGCAAGTTCGTCCTTCACTTATTCTTCTGGCGCTCGAAAGCGCCGATGTCACAGCCGACGCTCTCCTCAGGGTCCGGACGGATGAAGCCGCGTTGATCGGTCTTCAGCAGGTTGCCGTCGCTGTCGGTGCAGCCGTTTGGGTTGCCTGCGTCAATCGCAGGACTGCCCGGTTGAATCGGGACGGTATTCGTCGGGCCTCCGTGGTATCCCAACGCGCCCAGCTTGGGGTCGGTGTTGTTCATGTCGCCGGGGCCGGTGAAATTGCAGCTATTGTCGCTGCTCAAGTTGTAGCCATTTGAGATCAGGGATCCACTGCAGTTTTCCCCTATATTATTCGCGACGATGGTATTCTGGACTGTTGTTAGACCGCCAAGGGCTGCATAGGTAGCGCTGTTTCCGCTGATGGTGCTGCTGCTCATCATCGTGCTGCCCCCATAGTTAGTCAAGAGGCCGCCCCAGGCGAGTGCGTTATTGTTGGTGATGGTGCTGTTGTCGATCGTCAACAGCCCGCCATTGTTGGTCATGCCACCACCGTAACCACTGGTGCTGTTTCCGCTGATGGTGCTGTTGCTCACTTTCGCGATCCCCGCGGTATTGATCCCCGCGATCCCCGCGTTATTGATCCCGCCGCCATTGTAGGCCCCGCTGTTGTTGCTCACGGTGCTGCGATAGAGCGTCAGATGCCCGACGTTGTCGATACCGCCGCTTTCACCTTTGCATCTGTTTCCGGTGATGGTGCTGTTGTTAATGGTTAGCGTCGCGGAGGGGGTGTTGAGGATGGCGCCGCCCGAATTGTCCGCGGCGTTCCCGCTGATGACGCTGTTGTCAATTGTCAGTATCCCCCAATTCTTGACTCCCCCGCCGTCCCCAAAAGAGCCCGCCGCATAACCATTGCGGATGGTCAGCTTGGAGAGTCGGACATAGGCCTTTGGATTGGAAATTGTGAATACCGTACCGGCTTGGTTGCCATCGACAATCGTTGTCGCAGCGTCGGAGCCGATAATCCTCAAGTTCTTGGCGATGGTCAGATTCTCCACATAGGTCGCTGGAGCAACGATGATGAAGTCGGTCGAATGAGCGACCCTGATTGTGTGCCCGATCGTCTTACAGGCGGTCGAGGCCGACATGCAGTCGTTGCTGTCACTGCCGTTCACGCCATCGACGTAGCAGGTATTGCTAGCCAGAGCCGAGGAGGCCAAGGCCAGAAAGAGAGTCAAAAGAAGTAATCTGCACAACTTCGATGCGGTTAGGAGTGCCATGCTCGTTCTCCTTATCTTCTTGGAGATCGGTCGCTTGCCTGAGGGGGTGCGCGTCTCGCGCGGTGGAGGTGCTCTTCGGGAAGGCAAGAGAGGGACAGGGACATTCTTCGCTTGAAGTTCTGCGGTGTCAGTGAGCCCAGTCACTGGGCAAGGGCGGGGTGGTAGCGCGATTTGCTAATTGACGTAATATCGCCGTTGTCCTCATTCCCCTGTCGATTTGGGCGGATGACCTACCGTCGGCACCACCCACTTGACACCCGGGTGTAAACTACCCCCCGGGTTCGGGCAAGCCGAAATCCTTGCCGGTCAAGGCTTTTCGCTAGCTAATCGGTCGGTCTCCTCGAGTACTGCCGAAAAGAATCGGCAAAGCGGGCAGTCGACCGGATCCCCTCGCTGGCTCGAATCATCTTACGCTCCAGGAGCAGTCATGCTTCGCCTCGCGCGACTCCGTAGTCTGGTAACAGCGCTCGGGGTATTGGCTGCGACTGCGCCAATCGCCGTGGCCGCTGACGGTGCTGTTACTAGCAGGCCCGTGACCGCGCCCTCCTACATTCTTATCGGTTTTGCCGGCGGGTTCGTGCGCCACGACAATCCTCACCACGGTCCAGTGCAACTCGCCGAGCACATGCGGCGCGCTTTCCCCCAGGGCGCTTCCATTCAGGTCTTCGAAAATCGCCACCGGAGGGACGCCTATAAAACCATCCTTCGCCTGCTCGACCGCAATCGCGACGGCGTCCTCAGCGATCAGGAAAAAGCGCAGGCTCGCATCATCCTCTTCGGCCACAGTTGGGGAGCCTCCGCCGTCGTCATGCTCTCTCGCGAACTCAACCGCGCCGGCATTCCGGTTCTTTTGACCGTGCAGGTGGATAGCATCGCCAAACCCTGGCAAAGCGACTCCGTCATTCCCCGGAACGTCGCCACCGCCGTCAACTTCTACCAACCGCACGGCCTGCTCCACGGTCGCGCCGAAATCACCGCCGCTGACGATTCCAAAACGCAGATCCTTGGTAACTACCGCTTCGACTACCAGAAGCAGCCGGTGAAGTGCGAGGGCACGACCTGGTTCGACCGCACCTTCACCCCCAGCCACATGCAGAGCCAATGCGACCCCCGCCTGTGGACCCAGGTCGAAGACCTGATGCTCCAGCAGATGATCCCCAGGCGACTGCAGTCGCAAGCATCCACCGTACCCGACCTTCCGCCGGCTTCGAACACGCCGCCGAACGCCGCATTCCCCGTCCATCGGTAAGACGCCCCAGCCAAAGCAGACGCCGCAGTTTTACAAGGATTTACAAATTGAGGCGTCGGTTTCTTTCCCCCTGAGGCAACTTCCGAGCTAGAATTAAGACTCCAACTAAGCAGGCACGGTTCGTTGGATGCGGCTGCCCGCTCCGGGCAACCAGCTGTTGGGTGGAGGGATTGAAATGAGCAAATCCACCTTGTCGAAGGTTCTTCTCGCCGGAATCGCTTCTCTTACCCTTGTTTGCGCACCCTTGCCCGCCCTCGCCCAACATGGCGGCGGCCACGGTGGTGGCGGCGGCGGTGGTGGGTTTCATGGTGGCGGCGGGGGCGGCGGTGGGTTTCACGGTGGTGGTGGTGGATTTGGCGGCGGCTCTCACGGCGGCTATGGTGGAGGCTTTCACGGCGGCGGTGGGTATGGCGGTTCCCACGGCGGCTATGGCGGTTTCCATGGTGGCGGATACGGAGCCTACAGAGGTGGATCCTCCGGCTCTCGGTTCGGAGGAAGAGGTGGATCCTCCGGTTCCCGGTTCGGAGGAAGTCGAGGCTTTTCGTCGTCAGGCCGCGGTTTTGGTTCCGGAAGATCTTGGACCTTCGAGGGTCGAGGCTCCGGTAGCGGCATGGCTGGAGCGCGGGGCTCCCACATCGCCGACGGTCAATGGCATTCTTTCGGAGCGGCCCACGGCGGCGCTGGCCTGACCGCTAACGCTCGAACCTCAACCGGCGCGGCATTCAACCATGGCTTCTCCGGAGTCGGCAGCGCTGGGCGCGGCGGGGACTGGAGTCGCTTCGGCGGTGGTCGGGGCTTCGGCGGCGGCCGCGGCTGGGGCGGCGGACGAGGCTGGGGCGGTGGTTGGGGTTGGGGAGGCGGCTGGGGTTGGGGCGGCGGTTGGGGCTGGGGCCTTGGCTTTGGCTGGGATCCCTTTTGGTTTGGCGCGCCTTACTTATATAACCCGTGGTGGGACTATGGCTATTCTGCGCCTTACGTCGTCTATCCGTATCCCTACTAGCATAGACACGAGTCGCGTAGGCGGGTTGCGTCCGGATTGCACTTAGCGGGAGTTCTTTGGCAGAACAATGTTGTCGATAAGCCGCGTATTTCCCACAAACGCCGCCACCGCCACAAGTGCGCCGCCGGAAACATCTTGCAGCGGATCGAGCCCATCCGGGCTGACGATTTCAAAGTAGTCCAAACGAACTGCGCTCTCGTTGGCGAATTCTTCGTGGCCCGCAGCCAGCAGCCGGTCCGCCCGCCGTTCCCCCGAATCCACCAACTGCTGTACGCGCTGCAGCGAACGATGCAGCACCAGCGCCTGTTTCCGCTGCTCAGGATCAAGATAGGCGTTGCGCGAACTCATCGCTAACCCGTCAGCCTCGCGCACGATCGGGCAAACCACAATCTCCACCGGCAGATGCAAATCGCGCACCATCCGCCGGATGATCGCCACCTGCGCCGCATCCTTCTGCCCAAAAAACGCGACATCCGGTTCCACGATGTGAAACAGCTTCGCCACCACCGTCGTAACCCCGCGAAAATGTCCCGGCCGCGACCGCCCATCGAGCTTGTCGCTCAGCCCCTCCACCGTCACCCAAGTCGGAAGTGTGGGGCGGACACTCCTGTCCGCTGCCGTTGGATACATCCCTTCCACCGAAGGCGCAAACAGCAGTTCCACTCCCTCACGCTCCAGCAGTTCCCGGTCGCGCTCGAACGGCCGCGGATATTTCCCCAGATCTTCCGTCGGCCCAAACTGTGTGGGGTTCACAAAAATTGAAGCCGCCACAACATCGCACGAAGCCCGAGCCGCGCGCAGCAGCGAGAGATGCCCTTCATGCAGCGCCCCCATAGTCGGAACGAGCCCCAGCCGCTTCCCCGCCCGCCGCACCGCGCGCGAGCCTCCCCGCATTTCGTCAATAGTCGTGAAGATTTTCAAGAAGCTGAGTAAGCCACCGTGAAGAAGTCGAGTAAGCAGCGTGAAGAAGCTGAGTAAGCCCACCGTGGAAGAAGGTTGAGTAAGCCACCGTGGAAGAGCGGCCCTTTAGGGCCGCGTAGTTCGTCCCATATATCAGGGATTCAGCCCCGGTGGTGGTCACTGACTCCTCGGTCTAAGCCGCCGGTACCCACTTCACGGCAATCCGCGCGCCCTCCAGCACCCCACCCACAATGCCCTTGTTGCGACGCACCGCAACGCGATCCTGCTCCGAGGTCCGCATCTCGGTCACCGCCACCACCCGCCCATAAGGCCAGTTCGAAGCGGGAAGATGCGCCAGCGCGCCCAACACATCGTCGGGCTTCAAAATAATCTCCGCATTGTCGGCCGCATCGAGCAACGCCACCCCGTCCACGCGCACGATGAGATAAGGATTGCGCCAGTTCTTCATGTCGGAAATGTGTTCGTACTTCGCCGCATCCGCCGGAGGAATCGCTTGTAACAACGCACTGGGATCGGGCGCCGGTACCGTGCTCTGCTGCGAACAGCCAACCAGGGCGATAGAGCACAACACCATCAACGCCGCCCGGATTCGCCAAGACAGAAACCAAAACCAGGACGAAGACCGAGACGAAGACAGAAACCAAGACCGAGACAAAGACGTGCAGATCACAGGGCCAATACTACCTCGCCACCATAGGCACGTCATTCTTCGCCGCCCACACCAGCGCGACGATCCATCCAATTACGCTCCATCCCAGGAAGAGGTTCAGCAGGAAGATAGCGAGTGTGTCCCGCTTGCTGCGCACCAGGGCAATGATCGAGGGCAGGAAATACATCACCGACCAAATACCAATTAAGTGGAAGAAAAACAAAGCCAAGAAATGCATATCCACCTCCACACCACTAGCCTAGCACCATCGACGATCGCCTGCAGTCGCGAAGCGCAGACCGCACAGCGCCGAAAGCGCGCCGCATCACACACCAGAAGTTACGCCGAAACCGTCGCCAAAGTTCCCCAAATCCTATCCGTGTGAATCCGTGCAAATCCGTGGCAAAAGGCCTTACCCTACCGCCGCATCGCCCGCTTCCGCGCTAGCACCGTATCCAGCCCCGCCTTGGTCTCTTTGGGTAAATGATACGACTCTTCGTCTGACGGATACTGGTGCGACCGCACGTCAGCGCGAAACGCCTGCACTGCCTGCGTAATGAGCGCCGCTGCGTCGCCGTAGCGCCGCACAAACTTTGCCGGAGGTCCAAACGTCAGATTCAGAATGTCGTGAAACACCAACACCTGCCCGTCGCACTCGGGGCCAGCGCCAATCCCAATCGTCGGAGCGCCAATCTCCGCGGTGATCATCGCCGCCACTTCGCGCGGAACACCCTCCACAAAAAGACAAGCCACGCCCGCGCGATCGAGCGCCACCGCATCGCGCATGAGCTGTTCAATCCCCCCCAGGCTCTTGCCCTGCACCTTGTATCCGCCCATCACGTTGACCGACTGCGGCGTGAGCCCGATATGCCCCGCCACCGGAATCTCCGCGTCAATGATGTGCCGGATCAAGTCGGCGCGCTTTTCTCCGCCCTCAATCTTCACCACCTCGGCGCCACCCTCTTTCATAAAACGCGCAGCATTGCGAACCGCATCCTTGGGGTCGACCTGATAAGACCCATACGGCATGTCCGCGACCAGCAGCGCGCTCTTCACGCCGCGCCGCACCGCCTTCACATGGTGCAGCATCTCGTCCACCGTGACCGAAAGCGTGTTCTCGTAGCCCAGCATGGCCTGCGCCAGTGAATCGCCGACCAGCACCATGTCGATGCCAGCCTCATCCACGAGGCGAGCGGCGGCGTAGTCGTAAGCAGTGAGGCAAGTGATGGGTTCGTGGCGGAGTTTCTGTTCCCGCAGGGATGCGGTCGTGACCTTGGCCCGGGATTCGTCCAGACGACGCCCGGTAATCGGGGTAAGACTCATGATGTCCTCCAGTGCCCCTCCGCCTCCGGCGGATAGAGCCTGTGCGCGTCCTGGCGCTCAACATCTTTGGAATGACGCTTGAGATATTGTAGCCCGAAAAAAGGGAACGGACCATGCCAAAGGTTTGGGCACCCATGGTCGAGCTAAACGCACATATTTCTCGGCACTTACGGGCATTTCGATCGAAACAAAAATCGAAGTAAGACAAATACAGCGACGTCCCACCCTGCTGGCATGGTAAGATCTGCTGCATGGCGACTTACCGTACTACCATCAGTTCCAAAGGACAGGTCATCATTCCGGCGGAACTTCGGAAGAGGCTGGGATTGAGAAAAGGAGTGCGGGCCGTGTGGAGGGAAGACGGGGGCCATCTCGTCCTCACCACGATCGACCGCATTCTTGATGAAATTCAAGGATCGCTAAAACCAAGACCCGGTCAACCCTCCATGTTTGAGGAACTGTTCAAGGAGCGCACAAGAGAACGGGAGCGGGAGAAAAAGAGAGCGGAATTTGACAAATGAGAGGCCACCTGCGGCTCTATGTTCTCGATGCTAACGCGCTGGTCAGCTTACTCGAGAATCGGCCGGTGGCGGCTTCTCGCGTACGCCATCTACTCGAAGAGGCGTCCCTGAATGAGCACCCTCTGTTGCTGTCTTCGATTAACTGGGGAGAAGTTTTCTACATTACCTGGCGCTTGCATGGGGAGGAAGGGGCGTTAGCGGCAGAACGCCAAATCCAAGAACTTCCGATCGCAGTCATTCCGATCGACCGCGACCGCGCGACGCGAGCTGCCACTCTGAAGCAAAAACACAGCCTCGGCTACGCCGATTCTTTCGCCGCCGAACTAGCGATCGAAAAGAAGGCCTGGCTGGTCACCGCCGATCCGGAGTTCTCAAAGTTGGGAAAAGTGCTGTCTGTGTACGCGCTCCCGCGCCACGAGAAATAGCTCCCTCCAAAGGGAGAATTCCCAAATCGTTTGCCCTGGGAGTACATTGTTTTACGAGTTCTTTGCCTTCAGGTGAAAGTAACAAAATGCGGTTCAATCGCGATCGGCGGACGCCTCTGGAACAGGCAAAGTCGGGCCTGCGAATCGTCGGAGCGATGGTCGCCACCTTGGCTACGATTTCGCTTTTCGCGCTGGCGTACACCGAAATCGCGAATGCGGACCATACGCGCAGCCCGCTTGCTGGATGGCTGCTAGTAATCGCGCTCACGGCCACCCTCGGAATCACACTTCAGTACTGGCGTCGATGGTTTTTCTGCCTGCCTGGCTACTTGGGAATTCGCTCATCCCTGTGGCTACTGCTGGGTTGGTTTTCTCTCAGAGGTTTCGTCTACGTCGGTTTTCCTGTTTTGATGTTTGCTATGTTCGGGATGAGCCTTCGATTTAGCGAGTCCGCTAAGCTTCGCACGTTTGATCGCGCCATCCTTCTAATCACCGCTGCGTGCCTACTGGGTGCAATGCTGGCTTTCTTTTCACAACCGAGCGTCACGGCCCTGCTCTTTGCGGCAATCGGGGACTTGGCACTCCTTACGTCTCGGTTCTATCCAACCGGCAAGTCACGCCGAAGAGCGGCACACGATCCCCCACCTTTGACGCTTAACCGCTGCCCCCCCTACGCCCCCACCGCATCCTGCCCTCCCAACGGCAAAAAGTACTGCGTCCCCTTGATCGGCTCGGTGACTTTCCGCAACAGTTCCTGCAAATCTTCGTTGCGGTCCACAAAGTCAATCTCCGACGTATTCACGATCAGCAGGTCCGACGACGTGTAATGAAAAAAGAAATGCTCGTAGGCCTTGACCACTTCCTCCAGATATTCGTCGCTCACGGCCCGCTCGCCCGGCGCATTTTTCTTCTTGAGCCGCTTCTTCAGCACCTCTGGCGTGGCCTGCAAATAAATCACCAGATCGGGCGTGGGCAACTGTTCGCGGAAGTGGTTGTAATAGCGATTGTAGGTATCGAGTTCCTGGTCGGTCAGATTCAGGCAGGCAAACAGCTTGTCTTTTTCGAAAATAAAATCCGCCACCACCGCCTTCTGCGACCGCGCTCCCAGGTCGAGCGCCTGCAATTGCTCGAAGCGCCGCACCAGAAAAGTGAACTGCGCCTGAAACGCCGCCCCGCGGTCGCCTTCGTAAAACGACTCGAGAAACGGATTCGCCTCCGGCTCCATCACCCGCTGCGCATTCAGTCGCTCGCCCAGAATGCGCGCCAGCGTGCTCTTGCCCACTCGAATGGGGCCCTCCACTGCAATGTACCGGGGCAGTTCGAAAAGATTGGCCATGGGCTCGTTGCGATTTTCTTGGAACTGGCAGGATATCTCGGATGACGCCGAGTGGCAATTGCGGGATGAGTTAACAGCGAACTGAGTGATTGGCTGATTGTTTGATTGCTGATTGAACTATCAGCACCCTCTCCGCGCCGTTTTCAATCACGCAATCATCAATCCTTTACAATCCTCCATGCTCGGAACTCTGCTCTGACCGGACTCGCCGCCGCAGCCGCCGCGATCACCGCCGGCTACCAGTCCATGGCGCCCACCGGCCAGTGGTACGGTCGCACCTTCACCGGCCTGCCTCGCGGAGCCAAGCAACTCGCCCTCACCTACGACGACGGCCCCAACGATCCGCATACGCTGCGCCTGCTGGAAGTCCTCGCCAAACACAACGTGCACGCCACATTTTTTCTGATCGGACGCTACGTCCAGCAGCATCCCGAGATCACCCGCGAAGTCGTCAAAGCCGGCCACGTCGTCGGCAACCACACCTTCACCCATCCTCTGCTGACGCTTAAAAGCGCGGCTGAAGTTCGACAGGAGCTTTCCGCCTGCCGCGCCGCCCTGCAAGACGCGATCGGCGAACCCAGCAATCTCTTCCGCCCTCCCTTCGGCGGACGCCGCCCCGCAGTCCTGCGCATCGCGCGCGAATTGGGCCTAACGCCGGTGATGTGGAACGTGACGGGATACGACTGGAACGCCCCGCCGGCCGCAGTGATCGAGCAAAAAGTCGCAAAACAAATTCGCGGCGGCGACGTGATCCTGCTCCACGACGGCGGCCACAAACAGATGGGCGCGGATCGATCTCAAACCGTCGTGGCCACCGACCACCTCATCGCAAAATACAAATCGGAAGGCTACGAATTCGTGACGATTCCAGAAATGATGGAGAAAAACGCCCTGTCATCCTGAGCGAGACGCCCTTTGTCTCGCGAAGGACCTATGCACTTCTGGCCACACGTCACGAACGTCAAGGTAGAACAACACATCCACAATTCGCTCTTATCCTCGCACCGCCGCAAACCCTTCCTTCGCCGCCGCAATCGTCCGCTGCACATCTTCCTCGGTATGCGCCGTTCCCAGAAACGCGGCCTCATACTGCGAAGGCGGCAGGTACACGCCGCTGTCCAGCATGCTGCGAAAGAATTTCGCGAACGCATCCGTCTTCGACTTCGACGCCGTATCCCAATCCGTCACCGGCCCGGGTTGGAAGAACCAGGTAAACATCGATCCCACGCGGTTATTGCAGATCGTGACTCCAGCTTCCTTCGCCGCCGCCGCCACGCCCTCGACCAGTTCTCCACTCAACTTGTCGAGCCGCGGATAAATCTCACTCTTGCGATCCCGCAACTGCTTCAGCATCGCGCACCCCGCCGCCATCGCCAGCGGATTCCCCGAGAGCGTTCCCGCCTGGTACATCGGCCCCAACGGAGCCACCAGATCCATAATCTCTTTCGGCCCGCCGTACGCGCCCACCGGCAACCCTCCGCCAATAATTTTCCCCATCGTCGTCAGGTCCGGACGAATGTTGTACAACTCCTGCGCTCCGCCAAACGCCACGCGAAATCCGGTCATCACTTCGTCAAAAATCAGCACCGACCGTTCGCGCTCCGTCAGCATCCGCAGCCCCACTAAATAATCGTCCGCCGCGGGAACGCATCCCATGTTCCCCACTACCGGCTCCACGATCACACACGCAATCTGGTGCTTGTATTTCTGGAACGCATGTTCGACGACGGATAGATTGTTAAAAGGCAGAGCGAGCGTGAACTGAATGAACTCTTCCGGAACACCCGCCGATCCCGGAATCCCCAGCGTCGCCACCCCCGACCCAGCCTTCACCAGCAGCGCATCCGCATGCCCGTGATAGCAGCCTTCGAACTTCACAATATATTTTCGTTTGGTGTAAGCCCGCGCCAGCCGGATCGCCGACATCGTCGCTTCCGTCCCCGAACTGACGAAGCGCACTTTCTGCATATTCGGAAACGCGCCCAGCACCAACTCCGCCAAGTCGGCTTCGGAAGGAGTCGAGGCTCCGAAACTTGTTCCGTTGCAAGCCGCCCCCACAATCGCGTCCAGCACGTTCGGCTCCGCGTGACCAAGAATCAACGGCCCCCACGATCCGATGTAATCGATGTATTCGTTTTCGTCGGCGTCCCAGATGTGCGATCCTTTTCCGCGCACAATGAACGGCGCCTCGCCGCCCACGGAACGAAACGCCCGCACCGGAGAATTCACTCCTCCCGGAATCATGCTCTCCGCCCGCTGCTGCAGGCGTCGCGACTGCTCGGTTTTGCGCGATGTGGTCGACGGCATCGAGTCCTCTCGACAGGAATTAAAGAGAAAAAGACGTCAACGAAGCGAACCAATCAAACGATTACTATAGCAGCGCCCACGCAATCGAATTCATCAGATATTCATCATTCTGAAATCCCTTTGCAATATGCCAACGGTACCCTTGGGTCATCAAGTTGCCCTTCTAACCGGGAGGGTTTGAGAGGGCAGTCTCGGGGGCTCCGGACTGTCCTTTTTCTTTTTCGCTTGTATTTTAAAGTTAAAGAATCAGGGTGCCCCATGTCTCGCGTCTTTTGCGAGACGTGGGTTCTTTCCTCTAAGGGGCAAGTGACGCTCCTAGCTTGCAGATCCACTCCCCGAATTCCGTCCATTAACCACCGTTAACCCGCCGTCGTATAATCACCTTCGTGATCACGGTCTCGAAGGAAGACTACCTCAAGTCGATCCTCGAAGCGGAAAGCGAAGGCGAAGCGGTCATCTCCGCCCGCCTCGCCGACCTGCTGAAGGTCTCGCCACCCGCCGTCACCATGGCACTCCGCCGCCTGAAGAAAGATGGCCTCGTCCGCGTCGAGAGCAGCGGTGAAGTCAGCCTCACCGCCGAGGGACGCAAGATCGCCCGCAAGCTCACCCTGCGCCATCACCTGATCGAGCGCATGCTCTCCGAGATGTTCGGAATGGAATGGTGGAAGGTGCACGACGAGGCGGAACGCCTGGAGCACGCCGTCTCTCCCGATTTCGAAGCAAAACTCCTCGCGAAGCTAGGTTCTGACGGCAAGTGTCCACACGGCAATCTGAGTGAACTCGAGGGTCCATCCAGCCGCCGCCGCCGCGGCCTCGTCCTGCTCGCCGACGCCGAACTCGACAACACCTACACCGTCAGCGGAATTTACGAGCGCGACCGCCGCCTCCTCGAATTTCTCGAGCATCGCGGCGTCCGTCCCGGAGCCAGGCTGCGCCTGCTCGAACGCAACTACGATCAGACCCTGACTCTCTCCACGCCTGCCGGAACCGTCTCCCTCGGCCCCGCAGCGTCAGAACGCGTCTGGCTCACCCAGGCGGCCCGGTCGAAGCGCTGAACCCAGTCATTAACCACGAGTTGGGTGCCCCATTTCTGGCGCGTTCTTTGCGCCAGAAGTGGGGTTCTTTCTCGGTCACATAATTCAACCTTCAGAAATGGTTAACTATAGTTTATGATTTGTTATATACTTGTGCTAACGATCTGCGCACTACGCGCATGGGCCCTTCTTGTATTTTCGTTTCTCGGTGAAGATTGCTCCCTGAAGATTGCTCGCTGAAGAATGTTCGCTGAAGAATGAACGAACCGAAAACAGCATCGAAACCGCCCCGGGAAATGCCGTCAAACCACTCAGCGTTCGGGCGTCCGGATTCTGGCGGCGGCGGGCACGTATCGCTGGAGGGCGTCCATAGCTCCATCGCCGTGCCTCACCACCAAGCCGGGTTTTGGGAGCAGTGGCGCGCTTTCGTCGGCCCCGCAATTCTCGTCAGCGTCGGCTACATGGACCCCGGCAACTGGGGCACCGATCTGCAAGGTGGCGCTCAATTCAAGTACGGCCTCTTATGGGTCGTTGGACTGGCCAGCCTCATGGCCATCTTCATGCAGGTCATTTCCGCGCGATTGGGCGTGGTTACCGGTAAGGATCTCGCTCAGTGCTGCCGCGACTGGTATCCCTCCTGGACTCGCTGGCCCAATTGGCTGATGAGTGAACTGGCGATCGGCGCCTGCGATTTGGCCGAAGTTCTGGGCAGCGCCGTCGCTCTCAACTTGATGTTCCACATTCCCATGCTGTGGGCGGTCATCATTACCGGCCTGGATGTGCTACTGCTCCTGGCCCTGCAGAGCTTCGGCATGCGCGCCATCGAAGCCGTCGTTCTGCTGCTGATCGCGACCATCGCCGTCTGTTACTTCATCGAAATCTTTGTTCTCCCGCAGACTCAACCCAGCTTCTTAGAAATGGGACGAGCTCTGGTCACGCCACACTTTCGTCAGGCCGGCATGTTGTACGTCGCCATCGGCATCATCGGCGCGACCGTGATGCCCCACAACCTCTATCTGCACTCGGCGCTGGTGCAGAGCCGCAAGCTGCAAAAGGACGAGCCCTCCATCCGCAGCGCCTTGCGCTTCAACACCATTGATTCCATCGTCGCCCTCACCGTCGCTTTCTTCGTCAACGCGGCGATTCTGGTGCTCGCCGCCACGGTGTTCTTCGGCAAGCAAAGCGTGACGGCCTCGGGAGGGCAGATCGTCAAGTTCGCCAACAGTGACTGGATTCGCGTCGCCTATCTGACGCTCGCCCCTTGCTGGGACGGCCGCGGCCAGCACTCTGTTCGCCGTCGCCTTGCTGGCCAGCGGCCAGAGCAGCACCATCACCGGCACCCTCGCCGGGCAGGTCGTCATGGAAGGTTTCATGCATTGGCGCATTAGGCCCTGGGTGCGGCGTCTGATCACCCGCACCCTGGCCATCCTGCCCGCCGTCTTCATCATCGGCCTGCGCGGCGATAGCAGCGTTACCGATTTGTTCACCCTCAGCCAGGTCGTGCTCGCGCTGCAACTTCCGTTCGCCATGTTTCCCCTTCTGCACTTCACCGGTTCCCGCAGCGCATGGGAACTTGGAAGAATGGCTGGTTCCTGCTGATTGCAGGTTGGGCCAGTGCTATCCTGATCACCGCCATGGACATCTATGGCCTGCCCGATCGCTGAAAGCCGCCTGGCAAGTTATCACCGGAGGATGATGTCGCAGGAGGATGCTCATGATTTGCGGAGCCCGTGAGGATTGCGGAAAGTGCAGCCGACGTGATCTGCGCCCGAACCCGGATAGCCATATGCAGCCCTGGAAGGGCGGCGCTTAGCGCCGCGTTAAGCGACAAAAATCATTCTGGTTTAGCCGCCGTGGTCGTCCTTCGATGTCTGTCCTCGGCAGGAACGTGGAGAGAATAAACCCCATGTACGACACCATTCTCGTCACCCTCGACGGCACCCCCAGCGACCGCGCCATCATCGAGCACGTGAAACAACTCGCCAAGCTCGCGCACAGCCGCCTGGTGCTCCTTCACGTCGCCGACGGATGGGCCGCCCGAACCTACGGCCCCGACGCCGTCAGCCCCGAGATCGCCGAAGACACCGCCTATCTGGAAAAGGTTCGCGCCGAATTCCAATCCGCCGGAATCTCCGCCGAGGCCGAACTCGCCTACGGCGAGCCCGCCGACGAAATCATCAAATGGGTCGAGCAAAAAGGATGCGACCTGGTCGCCATGAGCACGCACGGCCACCGCTTCCTCGCCGACCTTTTTCTCGGCACGACCGCCACCCGAGTGCGGCACAGCATCGGCGTCCCCATCCTGCTGCTCCGCGCCAAATAAGCCTGTCGCAAAACGAATCACGTGGGACGGAGGCCTTCGTCCGTCCAGCGCAGCGAGCGTCTCCGCTGTATCCTCTGTGTCCTCTGTTCCCTGAGTTAATCTTCCATGTTCTCCCAACTCGCATTTCCCGCCCAACGCATTACACTATTAAGTTCGATCTGCGCGGCGTTATCCCCTGCGCGCCGAGTCATTCCCAAGGAAGGCCATCATGTCTGTGAACAGTTTCAACAGCAGATCCACTCTCAAAGTCGGCGGCAAAGAATACGAAATCTACCGCCTCGACGCGCTCGACAAGCAAGGCATCTCCACCAAGCACCTGCCCTTCTCGCTGCGCATTCTGCTCGAGAACCTGCTGCGCACCGAAGACGGCCGCAACGTCACCAAAGAAGAAATTCGCGCCCTGGCGGCCTGGAACAGCAAGTCCAAGCCCGAAAAAGAAATCGCCTTTACCCCCAGCCGCGTGCTGCTGCAGGATTTCACCGGCGTCCCCTGCGTAGTGGATCTCGCCGCCATGCGCGACGCCATGAAGCAACTCGGCGGCGACCCCGCGCTAATCAATCCGCTGCAGCCGGCCGAACTGGTGATTGACCACTCCGTGCAAGTCGACGAATTCGGCACGCCGCAGGCTTCGACATCAACGCCCAGCTCGAATTCCTGCGCAACAAAGAACGCTATGCCTTCCTGCGCTGGGGCCAGACCGCATTCCGCAATCTCGCCATCGTCCCGCCCGACACCGGCATCGTGCACCAGGTCAATCTCGAATTCCTGGCGCGCGTGGTTTTCGTCCAGGAATCCCCCGGCAAGCGCGCCGCCTACCCCGACACCCTAGTAGGCACCGACAGTCACACGACCATGATCAATGGTTTGGGCGTGCTGGGATGGGGCGTGGGCGGAATTGAAGCCGAGGCGGCGATGCTCGGGCAGCCGGTTTCCATGCTGATTCCGCAGGTGGTGGGCGTGAAGCTGACCGGCCGCTTGCGCGAAGGCGCGACCGCGACTGATTTTGTCCTGACCGTCACCGAGATGCTGCGCAAGCACGGCGTGGTCGGAAAATTCGTCGAATATTTTGGCCCCGGCCTGCGCGACCTGCCGCTCGCCGATCGCGCGACCATCGCCAACATGTCGCCGGAGTATGGCGCGACCTGCGGGATTTTTCCGATTGACAAAGAGACGCTGAGCTATCTGCGGCTCACCGGACGCTCCGAAGAACAGATTGCGCTGGTTGAAGCCTACTGCCGCGAGCAGGGTCTATTCCACGACGAGAAAACTCCGGAGGCGGAATACTCCGAACTGCTGGCGCTCGATCTTGCCACCGTTGAGCCGAGTCTGGCCGGACCGAAGCGTCCGCAGGATCGTGTTGTGCTTTCGCAGGCCGGCGAATCGTTTCAAAAAGGCGCTGCCTTCGCTGATCAAGCCGAAAGCGGCAGCGAAGACCGCGGTCCCAGTTGCGGCAATGGCCAACAAAACGCGCTGGGAGCAGGAAGGCGGCAGCCCCGCCGCCATCGGCGTCGAAGATCCCAACGTTCACGAACATGTTCCGGCCTCGGTGAAGGATTCGCTGAAGCACGGCAGCGTGGTCATCGCGGCCATCACCTCCTGCACCAACACTTCGAATCCCTCCGTGCTGATCGGCGCCGGGTTGCTGGCCAAGAAAGCCGTCGAGAAAGGCTTGACAGTTCCCTCCTGGGTGAAGACCTCGCTCGCGCCCGGATCGAAAGTCGTCACGCGATTATCTGGAAAAAGCCGGGCTGATGCCGTATCTCGAGAAGCTGAAATTCCATCTCGTCGGCTACGGATGCACCACTTGCATCGGCAACTCCGGCCCGCTGCCCGAGGAAGTTTCGAAGGCCATCGACGAAAAAGAATCTGGTCGTCGCGTCGGTGCTCTCCGGCAATCGCAACTTCGAAGGACGCATCAACTCTGAAGTCCGCGCCAATTATCTGATGTCGCCGCCGCTGGTGGTCGCGTTCGCGCTGGCCGGCCGCATCGACCTCGACCTGCGCAAAGACGCGCTGGGCAAAGGCAAAGACGGCAAGCCAGTCTATCTCGCCGACATCTGGCCCTCGCAGCGCGAAGTCGAGGAGACGATGCGAGCATTCGATTTCTTCCGACATGTTCCGAAGTAGCTACGGCGAAGTTTATCAGGGCGACGAGCGCTGGCGCGGCCTGCCGGTCCCCAAGGGCGAAACCTACGCCTGGGACGAAGACTCCACCTACATTCGCCGCGCGCCGTATTTCGACGACATGACGCGTGAAGCCCGCGCCCGTCGCCGACATCAAAAAGGCCCGCGTGCTGGCCGTGCTCGGCGACAGCGTCACCACCGACCACATTTCGCCCGCCGGCTCGATCAAGAAAGACAGCCCCGCGGGAAAATATCTGCAGGAGCACGGCGTCAAGCCCGCCGACTTCAACTCCTACGGTTCGCGGCGCGGCAATCATGAAGTCATGGTGCGCGGCACCTTCGCCAACGTCCGCCTGCGCAACAAAATGGTGCCCGACCGAAGGCGGATTCACCCGCCACTTGCCCGGCGACGCCGAGATGTCGATCTTCGACGCCTCGGAAAAATATAGCGCCGAAGGCATGCCGCTGGTGATTCTTGCGGGCAAAGAATACGGCTCGGGTTCATCGCGCGACTGGGCCGCGAAAGGCCCGCTGCTGCTGGGCGTGCGCGCGGTCATCGCCGAAAGCTACGAACGCATTCACCGCTCGAACCTGGTCGGCATGGGAATTCTTCCGCTGCAATTCCTGCGCCGGCGAGAACGCCGAATCGCTCGGGCTGACCGGCGAAGAAGTTTTCGAGATCACCGGCATCCGCGACCTGGTCGAGCACTTCGCCGCCGGAAGCGCGTGAAAGTGCGCGCACGCCAAGGGGAAGACGACATCGAATTCGAAGCCCTGGTGCGCATCGATACGCCGCAGGAAGCCCTCTACTACGCCAACGGCGGGATTTTGCAGTATGTGCTGCGGCAGTTGCTGGCGACGAAGCGGGAGGCGGTGGGAGCATAATCTGACGCCTCTGATCCTTACTTGTCTCGTTGTGCCGATCAGCCCGTGTAGTTGTACCGTATCGAGATGGCCGTTTCGATCCAGCTCTCGAGGTTTTTCTTGACGTACGCGTACACTTCCTTGCTGTCGGAATAAGGCGGATCGTACGTCTTGACGACGGAGGAAAGCCTTGTTGTCGTCGTGCCCATTGTAAATTTGTAGAAAGGGTTGCTCCCTTTCACTGACTGGTTGCCTTCGAGATTCTTCAGACCGTGGATGTGTATTCCCAAGAGCCCCTTTTTGTTATTCCATGCGGTCTTGATTTCGTAGTCTATCCACTTCCGGCCGGCCGTACCTGCGCCGATAAGAACTACGGCGCATGACTTGCCGTCCAGCTGATCGTCAATCCATTTCTCAATTGCCTTGTCGCCGCGTCCAGTGATCGACTCCCAATCGTTATCGGACGCGGGTTTGTTGCCATCGACAACGCCCATGTTTCTTACTTGCGCGGCGCGGGAGTTATCTGGCTTGTAGTGGAAACTGTAGAAAACTCTTCTTGCCATTTTTGGGTTCACCTATTGCCTTTCCAGTTGTTTGAGGATCTCGATAACAGCTTGGATCATGGCGTCGACCGATGCCGACGTGTCGCCGAGCGTCTGCAGCGGTTTCGAAATGTCAGAGCCCTCATACATCCCAGCTCTAGCGCTTGTGGCCGTCCAGAGTTCTTGTGCGACGTAGCCCGTCGCGCCGACCGGAATGACAATCTTGCCCTGGGTGCGAGCGATCTCGGCTTCCTCTCGAACTCCGTCCGCCGGAACTACTGCCCCTTCCTCCAGTTTGTTGCCTGACAAAACGATGCACACGCCTGCGCTAGCAATTATTCCCTCGCGGTAGCCTCTCCAGAACGATGCTCTGTCTGTGCCGGTTGGGACAGTGCGCGGGAATGGCCACATCTGGAGGCGTTCATCGTCGTTCCTCTGCAATTCGCTCATCGCCCCGAAAGTCACGAGGTCGCCAACCGCAGTGCCGAAGCCGGAAATGATGTTGAACCCTCTCTTGATCAATTCTCTGCCCAGAGAGCGACAGAGGTCTTCGAACTTTTTCTTCCCCAAGGGATCAAAATTGGCCGCACTGCCTGAGATGAAGATGTCACGTAGGTGGGCCCGGCGGTTCAGACTCGCAAGTATTTCGGGAACTTCGTCGTACGTTTGGATGAGAACTGGCTGGATGTTGTAGCGGTGGAGGTCGGCTACCCAGTGTACGAAGCGCTTGTAGTCATAGGAACTGGCCGAGCCGTCGAGGGTCGGCTCTTTGAGGAGGCAGAAGTGCTTCCGACCGTTGCTCCTCAGCAGTTGCCGGACTCGGCTAAGGATATAGACAATGTTCGGGTCAGCGAAACTAACTCCGAGGAAGAGGAACGTTTTCAGAGCAAGGTCCCCCTTGAGAGCAATTGTGAAAAGCTCACGTTTGCTGTCGTAGGTCTCATAGTCTTCCTTGGTAAGAATGGCGTTGGAGGGATCGGTCTTGTCGCCGTGCATTTTATAGATTGTTACGTCTGCCCTGCGCCGGGTCACACCAAAGTCGTCTTGCCTACGCTTAACGTCGACCCTCTTCTTTGCGTTGGTGAAAGCTATTTCGAGAAGATCGTCGTAGTTTGTTGTCCAGATCGTGTGAACGGGGAGTGATGCGATTTGCCGATGGGTCTCGGTGAGCTGGACATTCTCGAGAAATTCATCGACGAGCAACTGGTTTATACGATCGCGTCCCTGCCGATGGTTTTGATGGAACTGCGCGAGGGCGACGAGATCGCTCTCTCGATCGACGTCGAGATCTAGGTCCTCGGCAATGCCTTTGAGGAGATGTTTCCAGTCGACATAGCCAGCTGCCTGCGAAATTCCGGCTCCGACGAACAGTGCTGCATCGGCCTCTTGAAGAGCGCGAGTGTACTCTTTGAGGAAAGCTCGTTTTTCAATGGCTTGCATGTTTATTGCGCTTTCGAGTCCTATCGCTTCTTGTGTCCGGCTTTGTTGTGGGCGCGGGCCGCGATGCGATAGGTCATTCCGGGTTTCGGAGTTGGTGGTAGAGCCTCTCCCTTTACGACGGTTCGCTCCTTGCCAGTGTGGCCGCCTCTCGGGCCTATTAGTTCATAGAGTCCTGAGGCCGGTGCAGATTCCCCGGGAGCTAGTTTTTTCGTCATATTTCCTCCATAAGTGGTGAAAAGCAAGAAGGGCCATGGCGATGCATCGCCATGACCCCCTCATAGTCGCCGTCCTTTTTACACCTCTTGAGGTGGGAATACCAGCCACTTTCGTGGTGTGTCGGCGGCACACAAGTGGGGGCGACGGACGAAGGTTGCCGCGTCCCTCCGGGACTGGTTCCATCATTTGTGACTTAGCCCGGACTTACTTCCGGGGGCTGTCATATGGCGCCGCTTCGCGGCTGGAGGACGAGCCCAGCTGTGCGCGGAGGAAGTCAAAAGACCCACCCCTTCGACAAGCTCAGGGCAGGCTCTGTTGCGAAGAACGCAAAAAGGGTGAGGCTCCCGGCAACTCTGAAAACCGCAACTACTTCACGCGGACGCCCTCGGTCCGACGAGTCGCGCGTGACCTAACCTTTCGCAATCGAAGTCAAAATCCCCGCCCTGTCTCTCCAAAGAACGGAGAGAAAAGGACGGGGCATGTGCGCACGTGAGTCAAGATGTGTAATTGGGTTTTGGGCCAGCCAAATTTTTGGAGGGACAGCAGATCGCCTTAGCCTAGCGCGCTAGCGTGACAACTGAGATTAGAGCAGGCCAGGTTAGTCCAAAGTAGAGGGAGCGCCACACATTTTCATCGCCGACTTGCCACAATATCGTCAGCGCTCCTCCGATAGCAATGAAGGCTAAACGAATGCCTAAATACCCAAGATGGCTTAAGCCCGGCAGGGCGGGCAGATCCCTAAATGCGACGATCAGGAATGAGCCCATGGCGCCGCAGAAAAATTTGATGAGGTATGGCTTCAAGATAGTCGCTCATCGGCTAGTGAGCAATGTGATAGATGTAGTCGTGAATCGGGGCCGGGAGATGCGGACTCAATAACGAATAGATCACCACAAGGACGAGGACTGACATCGGTCCTATATTTCGCCCCTCACGCAGATGACGGAAGATTTGCTGCATAGCTAATTTCACTCCACTTCCGACCGGTACGGTAGGATACGGAAGGGATTGGTCCATCGTTCGATGATGGATTGCTGTCTTTTCGTTGGCTTGCATTTCGGCGGCTTTTATTTCTGCCGTGTGCGAAGACATTGCTCGGGACTCCTTGCGAACAGCATTTGAAGGTCTTGGTCCCATGGCGAACGTATCCCATTCTAGCTCATAGCGTTACGAGCCAGATGATGTCGAACCAGCAATGACAATCAATACAGTCTAAGATGCTGGAGCAACCGATTGGATGCACCGGAACCCTGTCGATACTAGACAGTTGTTTCACTCAGGTTTGGGGAAGGTAAAGCGGGGCCCAGGAAGCAATAAGCCAACACACGCCTTATAGCAGCCTCGCATAAAAAAAAGCAAGCCCCGATTCGGCAGCGTTACGAAATCCGAACAAGCGATTCCCTTTTCGGGTTGCGAGATCGCTCAGAAAATCCCCGTTTGTGATCCGTGATTCGCGCAGCCAGACAAGGTCTTGACTAGATCAACCGATGATCTGCCGAAATCAAAGACGCGTTTCCGGAAATGGGAAACCTCCAAGGTCAAAAGACCCACCCTGTCGCGTCGAACGCGGTTGCGGCACCTTGCAGACGATAATTTCAGTCGTGATTCTTGTGCCGACCAAGTTCCCGTCTGTCTTTGCCGAGTAATCCCCAGGCTTCGCGGAAGGGTTCGTAGTCGTGGGCGGGGGTGTGGCGGCCGGGGCGGGGAGGGGCGTCGGGATAGACGGTGAAATGCATTTTGGGTTTGGGGCGAAGAACGGTGGCGCTGGGGATGAGGTACCAGGCTTGGGTGGGCAGGATGTAGAGGGCGAACAGATCGACGAGATCGGGGTGGTAACGCTGAATTCCGGAGCCGCCATGGCGGAGGCGGCAGAGGTATCCGCCGCCTTTGCGGGCGGAGAATCCCTTGACTTGCACGCGCAGAAGGCCGCCGCGCTGTTCGATGCCGAGGTCGTAGGCGAGAGAGTCTCCGCAAGGTTTGAGTACGTGATATCCGCGCGAGGCGGCGGCCGCCATGAATACGAGTTCGACCCATTCGCCACGCTGCTTGAAATTGTTGCCCCAACGCTTCATCCGCCCGCCCCTGACTCGGCCCGAAAAAACGAAAGGCGCGACCGGGTGGGCCGCGCCTTTCTGAATATTTACTCTCTATATCTAGTTTATCAAGTTGGTGGGGGTGGATGTAACATGCGGGACACAATTACATTTTCAATGCTGGCAATGAGTTAGATGCGATCGTGTAGTTTCTGCCTATTGACAAGAATTGGGGGAAACGTGGGTTTTGATTGTCTTCGTCGTTCCTGTGGGGTCGAAGTCAAAATCCCCACGTCTCAAAAGCGAGACCCTTCGACTTCGCTCAGGGCAGGCCGTGGGGCACCCGGAATGTCCGATCAAATCAACAATCAAGATCTTAAAACTCAACGTGGGCGCGGAAGGAGGGGACTACGACCGGGCCGCGGGCGCGGTTGTAGCCGGGGTTGTTGACGTGTTGCAGGCCTGGGGCGAGGTAGATGCCGCGCCAGACGTGGGCGGTGTAGTAGGTCTCGAAAATATTTTCGCGACCGTAGGTGAGGTGGCCGTCGCCGAGGAGGAATCCGAGGCCGCCGGCGGCGAGATAGTTCTGATGATCCTTCTTGATGGCGTTCGAGACGAAGGCGATGCCGGCGCGGTCCTGCTTGCGATGCCACCACGCGCCTTGCGCGCCTACACCCTCGGCGAAAGTCTGATCGACTTCGGTGTAGGCGAAGGACTCGGTCTTGCCGTTGTCCCAGCCGAAGCGGGCGAAGGCGGTGAGGTAGCGCGTGAGATTCTGCTCGAGGTTGATACCGAATCCGTATTTGCGAGTGATGCGCCAGGGGTGGTTCGTGATGTCGGGAGTGATGTCGTCCGCGGCGGCCTGGATGACCTGATCGCGGTAGATTCCCATGTTGGCGTAGTTGGTGAAGGCGAGCAGGCGGACGACGCCGGCTTTTCCAGGGATCGCGCCGCGACGTAATTCGTATTCGAAATTTTCGGCGTGGGCCTGCCAAGGCTTCCAGACCAAGTCGATGCCGTTGGCAATTTTCGGCATGAGAGCTTCGGCGAAACGGAATCCCCAGTTGCGGTCTTCGATAGTCGGCGGTGAGACCGACGGTGTATCCGCGAGTGTCGGCAGCGTAGTCATAGGTGCCGTTGTTGTCAGTGGTCCAGTTGAGGAACTGGAAGTGGGTGTCGGAGCCGACGGAATTGATGTCGAAGAAATCGGGCACGCTGAACTTGCCGAAGCGGAGTTCGAGGCGGCGGCGTGGGAGTTGGTCGAAGAGCGAGAGCCAAGTGCGCTGGTTCTCGACTTTATCGTCGCTCAGCGCGATTACGGTGTGGATCATGCCGCGGCCGAGGTAGGGAGCTTTGCTGAGGAAGGGGTTGCGGACGATGTCAAGGTCGGTGTCACCGGCGAGGCCGAAGCCGAGGCTGAGGGCGGCGCCGCCGGCTTCCTCAATGTCGACCAGAAACTCGGTAGAGTTGTTCAGGCGCGCGCCGGTGTAGAGGGTCAGGACACGCGAGGTGGCCTTTTCATAGTGGGGACCGAGACTGTGCTCTCCGCTGTAAAGCGCGGGAAAATCGGCATGGGTTTGGAAAATGAAATTAGCCTGGCCGGAGAGCCAGAAGCGTGTGTCTTTGAGATGAGGGAACATCGATTCGGGGCTGTCGTCGGGTGGGGGGTCGGAGGCGGCGGGGGCTTCCGCTGGAGGCTTCTCTTGCGACAGTTGTGGAGAGGTGGAAGCTCCGGGTTGCTGCGCGAGAACGAGCGTGGAAGGGCGATTGCGGCCGCCAGTATGAGCGCCACGCGCAGGCTGAGGCGGCGACGATTCGCCGACGCTGGGGCGATGAAAGCCCGAAGCATGAAACGGGTCCCATTCATTCTCGTATTGAAACGGAATTTCACTTTCATGTCCCCACGATGGTGCGGCGGCAAGAGCGCATGCAGCGCCTGGCGCGGGCGGACGCAACAGTTGTCACGCCGGTTTCAAATCTTCTCCAGACTTGTAGTTAACTGTCTTATACTTCGATCGGTTAACCATAATTAATCAACCATTGATCACGTGTCAATTGCGCAAATGCAGGTCGCATGATGCCTTATCGATTCACCGAGCCTACGCAGAGTTAGTTACAGGAATGTTAAAGGATTATCCGCTTCGCCCTGGAGCGGACCGCGCTCAAAGGGCGCCGCATGAGTTTGACAGCATTCCTCGTCAACCCCTAACCTTTTTCTCTGGCCTATGAAAGTTCTCGTATTAGGAAGTGGCGGGCGGGAGCATGCGCTGGTGTGGAAGCTGCGGCAGTCGCCGCGGGTCACACAGCTTTATTGCGCGCCAGGAAACGGCGGCATTGCAGACGATGCGGAGTGCGTGGCGGCGGACCTGAAGAATCTGGAGTCGATCACGGCGCTGGCGGCGCGTTTGCAGCCGGATCTGACGGTGGTGGGGCCGGAATTGCCTTTGACTCTTGGGGTGGTGGACGAGTTCACGCGGCGCGGGTGGGCGGCGTTTGGGCCGACGCAGGCGGCGGCGCAGTTGGAGGCGAGCAAAAGTTTCGCCAAGGAATTTCTGCAGCGGCACCACATTCCGACGGCGCACTTTGCGATTTGCGATTCGATCGAGCAGGTGCGGGCGGCGCTCGGACATTTTCATGTTCCGGTTGTGGTCAAGGCTGACGGGTTGGCCGCGGGCAAAGGCGTCGTGATCGCCAAGAGCAAGGAAGAAGCGGCCAGCGTGGCCGCGGAAATGCTCAGCGGAAAAATGCTAGGCGACGCGGGAGCGCGGGTGGTGCTGGAAGAATGTTTGAAGGGCGACGAGCTCTCGTTTCTCGTTTTCAGCGATGGTGAGCGCGTGGCGCCGCTGGTGGCGGCGCAGGATCACAAGCGCGTGGGCGACGGCGATACGGGTCCGAATACGGGCGGCATGGGCGCGTACTCGACTGCGGATATTGTCGACGAGCAGATGCGCGACTGGCTGGTGCATCACATTGCGCAGCCGGTGGTAGCAGGAATGAAGGCGGAGGGCGCGGAGTTTAAGGGCGTGCTCTACTGCGGGCTGATGATGACGGCGCGCGGGCCGATGGTGCTGGAGTTCAATTGCCGGTTCGGCGATCCGGAGACGCAGCCGATTCTGATGCGGCTGGAGAGCGATCTGGTCGAGGCGCTGGAGGCGTCGATTGAAGGGCGCGTGAGTGAAGGAGATTTCAGGTGGTCGCAGGATGCGTCGGTGTGCGTGGTGATGTCGTCGGGAGGGTATCCGGGGACGTATGAAGTGGGGAAGCGGATTGATGGACTCGACGAGGCGGGCGCGGTTGAGGGAGTGAAAGTTTTTCATGCGGGAACGTCGAAGCGGGATGGGGCCTATTACACCGCGGGCGGGCGCGTGCTGGGTGTAACGGCGCGGGCGGCGATCTGGAGACGGCGGTGGCGCGGGCTTATGAGGCTTGCGGGAAGATTAGTTTCGAGGGGGCGCATTACCGGAAGGATATTGCGGCGCGGGCGCTGAAGAAGTAGGGGCGGTGGTCGCTCTCGACGAAACCTCACCGCGGCACTTCTCGCAAAGAACGCGAGAAATGGGGCACCCGGTTGTGGTGGAAATTCCTTTTCAGCGGCACTGGTCGCGCGAGCGAACGCGAGGTCCTTCGACTGCGAAAGTGATTCACTTCGTGAATCACTTTCTTCGCTCAGGATGACAGTTTTAGTAAATCACGAATGACATTTTTATGAGGAGCATGGATGAGCAAGATTTTGGTTTCGATTGTGATGGGGAGTGATTCGGATCTGGAGATCATGCGCGAGGCGGGAAAAGCGCTCGACGAGTTTGGGATCGCTTATGAAATTGATGTGACTTCGGCGCACCGGTCGCCGGACCGCACGGCGGACTTCGCGCGGAAGGCCGCGGGGCGCGGGATTCGGGTGATCATTGCGGGGGCGGGCGGGGCGGCGCATCTGGCGGGAGTGATCGCGGCGCATACGACTTTGCCAGTGATTGGCGTGCCGATTCCGTCGACTGCGCTGAACGGGATGGATTCTCTGCTGGCAACGGTGCAGATGCCGGCGGGGATTCCGGTGGCGACGGTTGCGATTGGGAAGCCGGGGGCGACGAACGCGGGGATTCTGGCGGCGCAGATGATTGGGTTAGGCGATGAGGCGGTTGCGAAGAAGCTTGTGGCGCATAAGGAGAAGCTGGCGCGTGGGGTGGAGGAGAAGTCGAAGAAGATCCGCGGGACTTAGAGAGTCAAAATTCCCGCGTCTCGCAAAAGGCGTGAGACATGGGGCACCCGGGTGGAAATTCCTGTACGGGCCGGGGATGCTTTTTTGTACGAGGGATTCTTCGACTTGTGCTCGCTTTCGCTCGCCCGGCGCTCAGAATGACAAAGGTTGCAGGTTGGCGGTTCGCCGTCTTCTCGCAACGGGCGCACCTTCGGGCCTTATCTCGCGGGGCGGCTCGCTTCGCATCGCCGGGCAGCCCTTCGACTCCGCTCAGGGCGGGCTGAGGTGGCTGTCTCCACATGAGTTCGGCGAGGAAGTCAAAATCCCCACGTCTCAAGTGCGAGACGTGGGGCACCCACTTACATTTTTTTAGAGCTTCAGTCCCTTCAAATATTCGCGGAAGGGGCCGCCCAGGTCGGAGCGCTTCAGGGCGAATTCTACGGTGGCTTTCAGGAATCCCAGTTTGTCGCCGGTGTCGTAACGCCTGCCTTCGTAGACGTAGGCGTACATTTTTTCCTGTTTGAGCAACATGCGCATGCCGTCGGTGAGTTGGAGTTCGCCGCCTGCGCCGGTAGGAGTTTTTGCGAGGCAGTCGAAAATCGCGGGCGTGAGAATGTAGCGGCCGATGACGGCCAGGTTCGAAGGAGCTTCTTCAAACTTCGGCTTCTCCACCATGTTGCGGATTTCGAAGAGGCGTCCGTTGTAGCCCTCGGCGGGTTGAGCGTCGAGCACGCCGTAGGAAGAAATCATTCTGCCTTCGACGACCTGTGCGGCAATGACCGAGCACTGCTTTTGATCGAAGACGTTCACCATCTGCTTGAGCGCGGGAATGGGATTGTCGATGACATCGTCGGCGAGAAGAACGGCGAAGGGCTCGTTGCCGACAAGCTCGCGCGCCATGAGCACGGCGTGGCCCAGGCCGAGCGCTTCTTTCTGCCGGATGTAGGCGACGTGCATCATGTCGGAAATGTTGCGCACGATTTTGAGCAGATCGGTCTTGCGACGATCTTCCAGCATGCGCTCGAGTTCGTAACTGACGTCGAAGTGGTCTTCGATAGCCTGCTTGCCGCGGCCGGTGATGATGATGATCTGGTCACAGCCGGAGGCGATGGCTTCTTCGACGCCGTATTGAATGATGGGCTTGTCGACGAGCGGGAGCATTTCCTTGGGCTGGGCTTTGGTGGCGGGCAGAAAGCGCGTGCCAAGGCCGGCGGCGGGGAAAACGGCTTTACGGACTTTCATCATAGCGGTCGTTGGTCGTCGGTCGTTGGTCGTTGGCTTTTCGGCGCGGGATCATTGTAAATGGTCGTCCTCGGTGCTGGTTAGCTACGCCGTCACCTTTATGCACCGTCACTGGGGTTTATTACCGCTTAAGCTCGAGTCCAATAAAGATGTCACATCGATGGTCGCGAGTTGCTCTAAAACGGTACGAAGAGCGCGGAGGACTTCATCCGGAGCGGTTGCCTTCAAAACAAATTTCAACATTCCGTCTGGGGTGAACTGCGCGCCCTTTTGGGTGGAGACGAATCTCGCCAGCTGTTCGGGATCGACGGCGGCATTTTGGCGGAACTTGAAGGTGACGGAATCGCGCTTGCGCTCGATTGCGTTCACGCCCACGCGCATGCAGAGCAGCTTGAGGCTGGCGTAGTCGAGGAGGTTGCGGACGGCTTGCGGCGCGGGGCCGTAGCGGTCTGTGAGTTCCGCGCCAACGTCGGCTAATTGCGATTCGGTTTCTACGCGGGCTACGCGCTTGTACATTTGCAGGCGCTGGTTTTCTTCCGGGATGTAATCGGAGTTGATGCGGATGTTGAGTCCGAGATTGAGTTGCGTTTCAGCTTCGTCGGGCGCGGACTCGCCCTTCATTTCGCGGACGGCGCGTTCGAGCATCTGAGTGTAGAGTTCGAAGCCGATGGCTTCGATGTGTCCGCTTTGCTCTCCGCCGAGAAGGTTGCCTGCGCCGCGGAGTTCGAGATCGAGAGCGGCGATTTTGAATCCGGCGCCGAGGTCAGAGAATTCTTTCAAGGCCGCGAGCCGACGGCGGGCGATGGGCGTGAGTTCGACTTCCTTCGGGATCAGCAGATACGCGTAGGCGCGGCGGTTGGAGCGGCCGACGCGTCCACGGAGTTGGTAGAGTTCGGAGAGGCCGAGGCGGTCGGCGCGGTTGATGAGGATCGTGTTGCAGAGCGGGATGTCGAGGCCGTTCTCGATGATCGTAGTGGAGACGAGGATATCGGCTTCGTGATGCATGAAGCCGAGCATCACTTTTTCGAGTTCGGTCTCGCCCATCTGGCCGTGGCCGACGATGATTTTTGCTTTTGGAACCAGATCCTGCAGTTTCGCCGCGATTTCCCAGATCGTGTCAACGCGGTTGTGGACGAAGTAGACCTGGCCGCCGCGTTCGAGTTCCTGTTCGATGGAGGATTGGATGAGTTTGTCGTCCCAACTGGCGACGACGGTTTGAATCGCCATACGGTCTTTGGGCGGAGTTTCGATCACGCTCATGTCGCGCAGGCCGACGAGCGACATGTGCAGGGTGCGTGGGATAGGCGTGGCCGACATGGTGAGGACGTCGACTTGCTTGCGCATCTGCTTGATGCGCTCTTTGTGGCGGACGCCGAAGCGCTGTTCTTCGTCGACGATGAGCAGGCCGAGGTCGGCAAATTTTAAATCTTTCGAAAGAATGCGGTGGGTGCCGATGAGGATGTCGATTTTGCCGGCTTCGGCTTTCTGCAAAATTTCTTTCTGCTGCTTCGGATTGCGGAAGCGGCTGATCATTTCGATGGTGACGGGGAACGGTCCGAAACGCTGCTTGAAAGTTTCGTAGTGCTGGAAGGCGAGGACGGTGGTGGGCGCGAGAACGGCGACTTGTTTATTGTCGCCGACGGCCTTGAAAGCGGCGCGCATGGCGACTTCTGTCTTGCCGTAGCCAACGTCGCCGCAGAGCAGGCGGTCCATGGGGAGGGTGGATTCCATGTCGCGCATGACGTCTTTGATGGCTTGAGCCTGGTCTTCGGTCTCGTTGAACTCGAAGGCGTCTTCGAACTCGCGAACGAATTCGTTGCCGGCGGGGAACGCGTGGCCTTGCGCCATTTTTCGCTCGGCGTAAAGCTTCAGGAGTTCGTCGGCCATGTCTTTCATGGCCTTGCGCACGCGGGCTTTGGTCTTGGCCCAGGCCTGCGTGCCGAGATGGCTCAGCGCGGGCTTAGCGCCTTCGGACGAACGGTATTTCTGAATCAGGTCGAGGCGCGTGAGCGGGACGTAGAGGCGCGCGCCCTCGGCATATTCGAGCAGCATGAACTCGGCGTTGCCGTCGCCTTGATTGATTTCTTTCAGACCTTGATACTGGCCGATGCCGTGTTCGACGTGGACGACGTAGTCGCCGACCTGAAGATCGCGGAAGTCGGAGAGGAATGCGGAGACTTTCGACTTCTGTCGCTGGGGGCGCGAAGCAACGGTGTCGGATTCGTCAAATAGATCGCGGGCGCCGAAGATGGCGAGGTGGGCGTCGGGGAAAAGAACTCCGTCGGGAACGTAGGCTTTGGCCAGCGTGGTGGTGAGAACTTCGCCAGCGAAGTAGCTAGTTTCGTCGGCGTAGCTTTCGCCGCCGCGGGTGCGGCTGCCGAGGCGGAAGCTGACGTTGTATTCGGTGAAGATGTCGGCGAGGCGTTCCACTTCGCCGGTGTTGGGGACGGAGAACAGGACCTGATTGCCGGCGGCTGGTGAGTTTCTGAACTTCTTCGAGCATGGTCGGGAACCGCGCCGTGGAAGCGGGGAGTGGGCTGGGTGAGGAAGGGCACGGTGTCGTCGCCAGCGCCGTGGGTAATGCCGAGATGTTCTACGTCGGCTCCGGTAAGGGACGCGACTTTCTTCCACCAGTCGTCCGGTTGTAAGTACAAATCCGTCGGGCGAACGAGATTGCCGACGCCGCTGCGCTCGTGGGCCTCTTCCACGCGGGTCCAGAAGCGGTCGAACTCGGCTGCGGAGAAGATCGGGTTCGTCGAGCAGAACGGCGGCGCGGGGGAGCAGATCGAAGATGCTGTGGTCGGCGCCGGCGACGGGAGCGTAGAACTCCCAGCCGGGGAACACGGTGACTCCGCCAGAGCGGACGGCGGCTTCGACGATTTCGTCGGTTGTGCCGGTGATGCGTTTGCCCGAGAGTCGGGTGTGAATTGCGCCCAGGAGGTGATCGCTGACCGGAGTTTCGGTGAGCGGCAGCAGCAGCGCTTCGTCCAAGGGATTCGACGAACGCTGCGAGGCGGGATCGAAGCGGCGGATGGAATCGACTTCGTCGCCGAAAAACTCGATGCGTACGGGGCGCTCGGCTTCGGGAGAGTACACGTCGAGGATGCCGCCGCGAATCGCGTACTGGCCGGGCATTTCGACGACGTCGGCGGAGGCGTAGCCGACGGTGTTCAGGTGGGCGAGCAAATTATCGACGTCGAAAGATTCGCCGCGGCGCAGGGTGCGGGCGAGATCGGCGTAGTAGTCGGCGGAACGCTGGCGGATGGCGGTGGCGGCGACAGGAGAGACCACGATCGAGGCTTTGCCGGTGGCAATCTTCCACAGCGCGGTGGCGCGTTCTTCCTGGAGTTCGGGATGCGGGGAAAGATTCTGGAACGGCAGCACGTCACGGGCAGGCAGCGCGACTATCGTTTCGGGATCGCAGGCGGCGGTGAGTTCGCAGAAGCCTTGCAGGACGGGAACGAAATCTTCGACGGCGCGATTGTCGGTGACGACGACGATGAGAGGGCGGTCGGCCATGCGGCGCAAGAGCACGAGCAGCAGGGCTTTGGCGGTGGGTGAGAGTCCGGAGACACGTATGCGCCCCGTGCCCTCCCGCAGGTGGGAGGCTACACGCGTGAAGGCGGGAAGCATTTCTACGTCCGCGAAGAGTTCGCGAACGAAGGGAAGAAGCATGCAGGTTGATTTTAGCAGGAGTGGGGAGGGTGGGTTTTTTTCAGAGCAGCAGAGATACCTAGGAGATCAAAATCCCCACCCCTTCGACAAGCTCAGGGCAGGCTCTCTCGCGAAGAACGCGAGAAGGGTGGGGCACCCGCTTTTCTATAACTTTCGCGGCCTCGAAATCATCCCCGCAGTAGGGGGCGGGTCAGGCAGGTGGGGCCGCCGCTGCCGTTGATGCAGATTTCGCTGCCGGGGAAGGTGCGGACGTCGAATCCGGAGTGGCGGAGGCGGGCATTCGTGTTGCGGTTCTCTTCGAGAGCGAGCAGGCGCTTTTCGCCCAGCGAGAGAACATTGCAGGCCAGCGTGTCGCGTTCGGAGGGGTCGATCTCGACGAACTTGAAGCCGCGCGACTTGAGCAGCTCGACCGTTTCGACCGCGAGCCAGGGGAGATCGACCAGCACGGTCTGTTCATCGAGCATGCTGATGAGCGACATCAGATGCAGACACGCCGATGGGCCGGCGCCGTAGGGGAGTGGCGCGGAGAGAGCGTCGATTCCCTTGGGCGCGAGCAGGGCGCGCAGCTGGTGGATGCCGGCGGTGTTGCTGCGGTAACCGTGACCGATCAGCAGCGTCTTCCTGTTGAGCCAGACGATGTCCCCGGCTTCGGTGGTGCCGTGCGGCGTGATCGCGCCGAGAGTGGGAACGCCCAGCGGTTTACAGAATGATCCGTGGTGCTGGGCTTCGGCGACGCGGTTGGGTTTGCCGGGGCGCATGAGGACCAAGCCGAAATCGGTAGGCAGCGAGGCGTCGTGAGTGTAGACTGCGTCGAGAGAAAGTTGGTCAGCGGAGGCAGTTCCACAATTTCGGCGCCCGCGGACTGCAGTTCGTGAACGAGACGGCGTGTTGCGATTGGGCGGTTTCAAAGTCAGGAGCGTGATGGAATCCGAGATCGCGCCAGGCGGAGAGGTGCTGTGGATGGTTCCATCCGGCGTTGCGGGGGAGCATACGAGCACGCGCTGCAGGGGTCCGACCATGGAGTGGCCGTTGAAGGCAAGGCTTGGTTGGGGACAGTGCGGGCAGCGGAGACTCCTCAGGTCAAGGATTCGGGCGACGGGAATAATTCTAAGGCATGGGGAGGAAAAGCCCATCTTTGAACTTAGGTCCATCGAAAAGCCCCACTTCTCGCGCAAAAAACGCGCGAGAAATGGGGCACCCGGCTGTTGTAGGCAGAGTCGTTTATTCCGAGGTGGCGAAGGAGACGTGGGCGTCGGCGGGCGGCATCAGTTCATGGACGGCGTCTTTGTCTTTGTCTCTGCTGTGGCGTTTATGGAGCCACTGCTTGAGGTGTTTGCGGGCCGCGGGAGCGAGCTTGGAGAAAAATAATCCGGCGCGCCCTTGATCGCCGGCCCAGATCACGTCGGCATGGCCTTGCAGCGTGAAGTCGGTGCCGGGAAGGTTGCAGCGGAAGGCCAGGTTCGAGCTCATGGGCACGGGTTCGGTGGCCTGAACCGCCAGACCGTGCTCGCCGATGTCGATGCTGATGGCGGGCAGAGTGCTGCCTTCGAGTTCCAGATAGACCAGAGTCTTCATTTCGTGGCGCGGTGATTTGCGGCGATGTTTCTGCGTTTTCTTGCCGGCCTGTAGCGCGTCCTTGACCTGCTCGGTGTCGAGCGGGCGGTAGAGGATGCGGTTGGCGCCTGACTGAAATGCTTGCCCGGTTCCGGGCCAGGCGCGGCTGGCGACCGCGAGCAGCGCGGGCTTCTGATTGGGCGGCAATAGCGCCGCCATGCGAATGACCTCTTCGGCGCCGGGAAGATCGAAGTCAACGATCAGCGTAGAGCAGCTGCCATTCATAACCAGCTCCAGCGCTTGCTGGTGCGAGGAACAGGGCAACAATTCCATCCCAAGGTGCTCCAGCGTGGACTGCAAGGCTTGCAGTGACTTTTTGTCCTGGCACAACACAGCGGCAGACTGGCGCATGACTTTCAAAATACGGGCGGGCGCAGAGCAGGTAAAGTCACACCAGTAATCCGGCGGGTGGTTACTGAAGCACTCTGTAAATTGAGGAAAATCTTAGGCTTAGACTTGACGGCACAGCTGTGGAGATTGCGCTGTTATAATCGGAAATTGCGCTCATGACTACGAAGAGACTGATCCGGTCGACGACGGTTTTATCGGTGCGCCGCAATGGGAGCGTGGTGCTGGCGGGCGATGGCCAGGTCACGCTGGGCGAGTCGGTGATCAAGCATACGGCGAAGAAAATACGGCGCTTGTATAACGACAAGATTTTGGCGGGATTTGCGGGGTCGACGGCGGACGCGTTTACGTTGTTCAGCCGGTTTGAGGCCAAGCTGGAGCAGTATCACGGCAACCTGGGGCGCGGCGCGGTCGAACTGGCGAGGGACTGGCGCACGGACAAGTTCTTGCGGCATTTGGAAGCGCTGTTGCTGGTGTGCGACAAGGAGCAGACGTTTCTGCTGAGCGGGCAGGGCGACGTGATTGAGCCCGACGGCGCGGTCGCGGCGATTGGCAGCGGCGGGCCTTACGCACAGGCCGCGGCGCAGGCGCTGGCCGAGCACACCGAGCTCTCGGCCCGGCAGATTGCCGAAGAAGCGATGAAGATTGCGGGCAAGATGTGCATCTATACCAATGACAGGGTAACGATTGAAGAACTGTAGACGGTCGTTGGTCGGCAGTCGTTGGTCGTTGGCTTGAAGCCAACCCGCGACCGGCTTGGGCAACGACCGACGACCAACGACTGATTTATGGCCATTTATCTTCCCTCTTCCGCCGAAGAAGAACAACTTGCGCTGGATGAACTGACTCCGCGCGAGATCGTGGTTGAACTCGACAAACATGTGATTGGCCAGAAGGATGCGAAGCGCGCCGTGGCCATCGCGCTGCGCAATCGCATGCGGCGGCAGAAGCTCACTGCGGAGCTCGCCGAAGAGATTATTCCGAAGAACATCATCATGATCGGGCCCACCGGCGTGGGCAAGACAGAGATTGCGCGGCGGCTGGCCAAGCTGGCGAATTCGCCGTTTTTGAAAGTGGAGGCTTCGAAGTTTACCGAGGTCGGCTACGTAGGTCGCGATGTGGAATCGATGGTGCGCGATCTGGTGGAAATTGCCATCGACAATGTGCGCGAAGAAAAGCTGGAGGACGTTGCCGACAAGGCGGAACTGAATGCTGAAGAGCGGTTGCTGGATATTCTTCTGCCGCCATCGCCTCCGCCGCGGCCGGAACAGACTTCGACTGCGGGCGGTGTGGTGATTGACGGGAGTACGGCGCTGGCGGAGTCCTCGAGCCGGACGCGCGAGAAACTGCGCCAGCAGTTGCGCGAGGGCAAGCTGGACGAGCGCACCGTGGAGATTGACGTGCGCGAGAGGAATTTTCCGTCGTTTGAAATTTTGACCAACCAGGGCGTCGAGGAGATGGACGTCAACATTAAGGACATGTTGCCGAACATCTTCGGGCAGCGCACCAAGAAGCGGAAGATGAAGGTGAATGAGGCCTTCGAGTATCTGATCCAGGAAGAAGAGCAGCGACTGATCGATATGGATCAGGTGACGCGGATGGCGATTGATCGCGTGGAGAACTCCGGGATCGTATTCCTGGATGAGATCGACAAGATTGCGGGGCGCGAAGGCGGGCATGGGCCGGACGTTTCGCGAGAAGGCGTGCAGCGCGACATTCTGCCGATTGTCGAAGGCACGACGGTGAATACGCGCTACGGTATGGTGCGCACCGATCATATTCTGTTCATTGCGGCGGGCGCGTTTCACGTTTCGAAGCCGAGCGATTTGATTCCGGAATTGCAGGGGCGTTTTCCGATTCGCGTGGAACTGCAATCGCTGACCATGGAAGATTTCGTGCGGATTCTCACGGAGCCGAAATCGTCATTGGTGAAGCAATATACGGCTCTGCTCGAAACTGAAGGCGTGAAGCTGGAGTTTACGAAGGAAGCGCTGGATGAGATTGCGCACTTCGCGTTTCGCGTGAACGAAAGCACGGAGAACATTGGGGCGCGGCGGCTGCATACCATCATGGAGCGTGTGCTCGACGAGCTGAGCTTCGAAGCGCCGGAGAAAAAGGGCTCGCAGGTAACCATCGACGCCGAGTACGTGCGGAAGATGCTGACCGACATTGTGAAGGATCAGGATTTGAGCCGGTACATTCTGTAGAGAAATCTTAACCACAGGGGACACGGGGAAGCACAGGGAAATTTTACGAAGTTTTCCTGTGTTCCGCTGTTTTCTCTGTGGTTTATCTTTTGAGTTATCTTTTGACTATGAAGACTATCGACCGCAACCGCCTGCAGTCGCTGATGGCCCGCGAACAGAAGAAGTTTGTCGACGAGCGTCCGAAGTCGAAGGCGCTGTTTGAGCGGGCGCGGAAGTCGCTGCTGGCGGGCGTTCCCATGAACTGGATGGTGAAGTGGGCGGGGGCGTTTCCGCCGTTCGTGCGCGAGGCGCAGGGGGCACATTTCTTTGATGTGGACGGGCTTCGCTACGTCGATTTTTGCCTGGGCGACACCGGAGCGATGACGGGACATTCTCCGTTTGCCACGGTCAAAGCGGCGGAAGAGCAGATGCGGCGCGGGATCACGCTGATGCTGCCGGGCGAAGATGCGATCCTGGTAGCGGAGGAACTGCAGAAGCGATTCAACTTGCCGTACTGGCAGTTCGCGCTCACCGCGACGGATGCGAATCGATTTTCGATCCGGCTGGCGCGGCAGATTACGGGGCGGCCGAAGATTCTGGTTTTCAACTGGTGCTATCACGGGACGGTGGATGAGACGTTCATCACGCTAGCGGCGGACGGCACGGCGGGACCGCGGCGAGGAAATGTTGGCCCGCCAGTGAATCCGGCAGTTACGACGAAGGTGGTTGAATTCAACGACGTCGACGCATTGGAAGCGGCGCTTCACTCTGGCGATGTAGCGTGCGTTTTGGCCGAGCCTGCGATGACGAATGTGGGCATCGTGCATCCGCAGCCGGGATATCACAAGGCGCTGCGCGAACTGACGCGCGAGCATGGGACGCTGCTGATTATTGATGAGACGCATACGATCTGCGCCGGGCCGGGCGGTTACACGCGGGCGGAAAATCTGGAACCGGATGTGCTGGTGTTCGGCAAGGCGATTGGGGCGGGGATTCCGGGCGCGGCTTACGGATTTTCGCAGGAAGTTGCGGACCGCATTACTGCCAAGCAGGAAGTCGAGAATTGCGACCTGGGAGGGATCGGCGGAACTTTGGCCGGCAACGCGCTTTCGCTTGCAGCTATGCGGGCTACGCTGACCAAGGTCCTTACCAGAGGAGGCGTTTGACCGGATGATTCCGCTGGCCGAGCGCTGGACGGCGGGCGTGGCCAAAGCGATTGAGGATGCCGAGCTGCCCTGGCACGTGACGCGGCTGGGATGTCGCGCGGAATATTTGTTCGGCCCGGAGCCGACGAACGGCACGCACGCGCATGATGCGATGGATTTCGAGCTGGAGCGGTTCATGCACTTGTACGCCATGAACCGGGGAATCCTGCTTACGCCGTTTCACAACATGGCACTGATGTCGCCGCAGACTGAGGCGGAGGATGTGGACCGGCATACCAAGGTGTTTCGCGAGGCGGTGAGGGAAATCAGTGGCTAGTGGTTAGTGCTTAGTGGCCAGTCTGTTAGTCTGCTTTTCAGCATGAAATTTCCCGCACGAGGGCTGTTGGCTTTGGCTGCGCCGCTGATGTTCGCGGCGTGCGCGACGGTGGGACCGCCGCAGCCGCCGTCGCTGGAACTGCCGAAGCCGCCGTCGGATTTGCGTGCGGTGCGTAAGGGCGATCAAGTCACGCTTACCTGGACCATTCCTACGGTGACAACGGATCGGCAGACGGTGCGGATTCTAGGGGCGACACGGATCTGCCGGGGCCTTGAAAGCGAATTGCCGCAGTGCGGGACTCCGGTGGGTCAGGTCGCTGCGCAGGCGCTGCCGAAAGCGAATTCATCTCCCAAGCAGAAATCCAAGCAGAAAATCTCAGGTTCCTACAGCGACACGCTGCCCGCGCAGATTGAAAGCGACGATCCTTCCGGCTTGATCACGTATGCCATTGAAGTGCTCAACACCGATGGGCGGGGCGCGGGAATTTCGAATCAAGTGCGGGTACCACTGATCCGCACGCTTCCGCCGCCGCACGATTTCAGTGGGCGGGTCACGAGCCGGGGAGTTGTGCTGACCTGGAGCAACAATCTTCCACCGACAGTTGCGGCGGCGCCGGTGCATTATCTCTATCGCATTTACCGGCAGCAGGAAGGGAGCGCGCAGCGGACGCTGGCTGGCGAGGTCCCACCGGGAGGGGACACGCTCACTCTCACTGATGCGAACATTGAGTGGCAGAAAACTTACGAGTATCGTGCAGAGACGGTGACGGAGATCGCGACGGAGAACACACAGGTTGAGAGTGCAGATTCGGCGGAGGTGAAAGTCTTCGCGGACGACATTTTCCCGCCGGCCGTGCCGTCCGGGCTGCAGGCGGTATTCTCTGGACCGGGACAGCAGGCGTTCATCGACTTGATCTGGGCTCCAGTGACGGATGTCGATCTCGATGGCTATAACGTGTATCGGCACGAGGATGGGGCGGCTCCGGTGAAGGTGAATGCGGCTCTGGTGAAGACTCCGGCCTACCGGGATATGGCCGTTGTCTCGGGGAAGAATTATTTTTACTCGGTTTCCGCCGTCGATGTACGCGAGAATGAGAGCGCGCGGTCGGAGGAAACTAGCGAAATAGTGCCGTGACCCAGGCCCGGGGGCTAAGGCCCCGACGAAGGCAGAGGCATGATCGCAGCGCTGGAAGCGCTGCGCCACCCAAAAGCGACAACTTCTTCGCACCCTAAGGCAACAGCTTCAGGCTTGGCGAAAATATTTCCCTTTCGGTTTCGCCTCAAGTTCCGCGGATATGGTTAGATAGATGGCGATGAAATACTGCCGATTCCAATTCAATGGCCAGGCCCAGTATGGGCTGGTCGAGTCCGTTGCCGGTCGGGATGCGATTGTGCGGATTTTGCTGACCCCACCGGAAGAAGCCGATGGCGACATGGAAAGTCTGCGAACGCGGCGGATTGAAGCGATTCCGCTGGAAGAGGCGGCACTGCTGCCTCCGGTGCGGCCGTCGAAGATTGTGTGCGTGGGTCGGAATTATCGCGAGCATGCGGTGGAACTCGGGCACGATGTGCCGACGGAGCCGCTGATTTTTCTGAAGGCTACTTCGTCGCTGCTGCCGCCGGGAGGCGTGGTGCGGCGGCCGAAGATTTCCGAGCGCGTCGATTACGAGGGCGAACTGGGCGTGGTGATTGGTAAGACTTGCTACCAGCCGGCAGCGGACGCGGATATTCGGCAGTACATTCTCGGTTATACGTGCGTGAATGACGTGACGGCGCGCGATCTGCAGAATAAAGACGGGCAGTGGTCGCGGGCCAAGGGCTTCGACACGTTCTGTCCCGTGGGGCCGCTGGTAACGGATGAGATTGATCCATGTTTCGCAGCGGCGGCCGGGGTGGGTGTGCAGACGCGGGTGAATGGCCAAGTCAAACAGGATGGCAACACGCGGGATTTCCTTTTTAAGCTGGACGCGGTGATCCGGCATATTGCTCAGGCCATGACTTTGTTTCCCGGTGGACTTGATTCCGTCGGGGACGCCGGCGGGCGTGGGGCCGGTGGTGGCGGGGGATGTGATGGAAGTCAGCGTGGAAGGTGTGGGGACGTTAAGGAATACGGTGGTGGATGAGTAGTAAAGGCAGCACCGAGAGTTGGCGATGAGTGACCTGGATGTAATTCCGAGCGTAGCCTCTGCGGTATTGCGCCGGGATTCTGGTGAGCTTATCTTCACGGTCGGATGCGCTATGGAAGTGATCCAAGCCTGTACAGCCGCTGGAATAGCGGTATTGGGCATCGAGGTTTTCCCCGGGCTCAATGTATCGACTTACGACCTACATGTGAAGGATGCGGCCAACGAGAATAATTGGTCCGGCTACGTGCGAGCCAACAACGCCCTCGCGGAAGACTTTCTAAGGAAAAACGCGGCGTCAAGCACAGACGAATGCATCCTGACGACCGCCTCGTGGCGGGAGTTCTGCGAAATCCAGCGGCAACCGAAATCGATAAGGGAACAGAAACCCACGTAGCCGCGGATTATTGCAGCCGGAAACGTTCCTTCATTAGGCGTTGCAGGCGGGGCTTGTAGAGCAGGTCGTAGGCGAGTTCTTTGTCGGGGAACATGGCCAGGGCGGCGCGTTTGGCGCCGGCGGCCAGTTCGGAGGCTTCTTCCACCGTCAGGTTGGGGTCCTGGCTGATGACCGACATCACCATACTGATCATTAGCTGCAGGCGGCGGATTTTGCGGGCTTCTTCTTCGCGCTCGCGGTCGCGCTCGTGGCGGGATTCTTCGTCGGCCAACGGGAAACTGGTGTTCTCCCCGGTCTGCTGCGGATAGTTCATGGGTTCCCCTTTTTGCTCAATCCCTTTTTGCCCCACAGTCTTGGATGTCGCAACCCGCGCTGGCGTTGCGGACATCGGTTAGGGGCATTGTCTCGCAGGCGGGGAAGAAAATGAATTGCCCGAAGGTGCCGGGGGTGCTGCGGTGGATCGAAGAAAAGTCAAAATCCCCACCCTTCGACTTCGCTCAGGGCAGGCTTTCTCGCAAAGAACGCGAGAAATGGGGCACCCGGCTCACTGCCCCCACAGGAGCGGAGTGGGGGTAAAATTGTGGGGCCGCGTGGAATCGGCTGGATTCCGGAATGGAGATGTCATGACTGAGGCGCAACCGAGTTCTGATCCCGAGCGTAGTCCCAATCCGAATGAGAAGCTGGTGAAGGTGTTTGATTCCGAGGACGAATCGGAGGCGCTGGTGGTGAAGGGACTGCTCGATTCGGCGGGGGTCGACAACGATCTGCAGTCGGCATCTCTGCTGCAAGACGCGTTTCCCGGACTCGGGGGCATGATCATTTTAGTGCGGGAAGAGGATGCGGATTCGGCGCGGCAGTTGATTGCGGATTACCGGCGATCGCCCGGCGATGATGACGAGACGGCGGAGATCGAGATTATTGAAGAGCCGCCACCGAAGGCGTGACGGAGTGGCCGTCGAGGTAGAAGGTGACGGCTCCGTCGATGTCGGTGCGGTAGACGCGGGCTCCCGCAGCGGCCAGGCGGCCGAGGACTTCGGTACGCGGTAGGCCGAAGGAATTTCCCGATCCGACAGAAATAATGGCGAACTGGGGCTTGGCGGAAGCGACCAGTTCGGGCGTGGTGGCGTTGGCGCTGCCGTGGTGCCCGACTTTCAGCAGGTTCGCAGTGGGATGATGCAGGGCAGTTATGGTGCGCTCGACTTGCCTCTCCGCGTCTCCCTCCAGCAGGACTGACGATTCGAGGTAGCTGACGTGCAGTACGAGGGAATCGTTGTTTGTCGGCTTTGATCCGACGGGCGTGTCGCGCGGAGGAAACAGCACGCTGATTGTTGTTCCTCCGAAAGTGAATTCGTCGCCCTCCCAGTGGCGTACGACCTTGACGCCGAGGGATTGCGCGGTTGCGATCACATTTTCCAGAGCTGCGCTCGGCGGCAGTAGACCTACCCACAATTCTCTCGGCTTGAAGTTCTTTAGCACCGCGATCATTCCTCCGATGTGGTCGGAGTGGCCGTGGGTGATGGCGACCGCGTCGAGGCGGGAAATGCCGCGAGTCCAGAGGTAGGGGGAGACGACGTCTTCGCCGAAATCGAGTTGCGAACCGCCGGGGCCAATGGGACCTCCGGCGTCGATCAAGAGCGACTTGCCTTGCGGGGTGAAGAGCAAGATGGAGTCGCCTTCGCCCACATCGATCGAAGTCACTTCCAGCACACCGGGGCAGATACGGGGTGTCGGCGCGAGGAAGGCCAGCGCCAGCGAGGCCGCGAGAATCGCGCCGAGTCCGGCGGCGGCGAAGGATGCGCGCCGGCGGACGGTGTACATCGCGAGCACGAGCGCCGACGCGGCCAGGGCGATCACGATCATCGACGGCATGGCGACGCGAAGGTCCGAGACTCGCAGTGCGCTCAGGCCACGGACCGTGCCGGTAATCCCGTTGAGCGCGAACGTCGTCAGGAGCACCGGGATTTTGGCCAGCCAGGGCGACAGGTAGCCGAGCGCGACGGCGGACGCGGCGGCGGGCATCATCAACTGCGTTAAAGGAACAACGACCAGGTTCGAGGGGACGCCGATCGTCGTGGCGCGATGAAAGTAGTACGCCATCGGCAAAGCCAGTCCCATCTGCAGGACGGCGGAGATGAAGAGCAATTCGAACACGGCGAAGCCGAAGGTTGCCGTGCCCCGAACCAGGCGTCCCGACCATTTCTTGCCTACAAAGACCGCGATGCGCGATGCAATGAACTGCAAGTCCACGCGGAACTGCGCGACACGCGGAGGCAGGAGCGCGGCGTAGTTCACTGAATCCCAGTTAGACAGAGCTTGTTTGTGGAACTGGCACGTGCGCTGCAGGATCGGGATGCCAACCGCCGCGACGATGAGCACGCAGACAAACGTCATCTGGAAACTCGCGGTGAAGAGTTAGCGTGGGTCGAAGACGAGTAATCCCAACGCGGCCGCGCCCAGAGCGTTGACCATGGCGCGATCGCGGTAGAGCAGGCGCGTGCCGAGATAGATGGCGCACATCAACGTGGCACGCCAGACCGGAGCGCCGACCTCGGTGATGAAGGCGTAGGCAACGCAGAACGCCACGGTCAGCAGCGTAGCGGGAATGTCGCCCAAGCGCAGGCGGCGGAGCGTCCAGAACACGACGAAGGCCAGGATGCTGACGTTCATTCCAGAGACGACGAGAACGTGGTAGGTGCCGGAGCGTTGAAAGTCGGCGCGGGTGTCGCGGTCGATGAAGGCTTCTTCACCGATCACCATGGCGTCGATGAGAGCGGCTTCGCGCGGGGGCCAGAGTTGGTGGATTTTCGCGCTTACACTGCGGTGCATGCGGCTGCGCAGCAATGCGATCCGGCTGCCGGCAAAACCGGGGAGTGGTTCGACATTGTCGATTTTGGCCGAGGCCAGGGCGGCGATGCCCAGATCGGCGAGATACGCCTGGTAGTCGAAGGCTCCGGGATTGCGGAAATTGCGCGGCAGCTTGAGCTTGGCGGAGAAGCGGAGGCGGTCGCCGTAATGGAAGATCCGCATGGGGGCGCGGGGCTCGGAGTTGATGGAAGCGCTCTCTTCGGGAGCTGCATCGTTCGGGCGCGGACTGTAGATACTGAGGCGGACGCCGGAGTGAATGGCGCGAATCTCGCCTGAGGCGGTTTGAATATTTTCGGTTTCGACGTCGACCGTCTCTTTGATTTCGTTGAAGCCTCCCTGTTGCAGGCGGCCGTCGCGGGTAACGTGGGCGGTGAGCTGAAGTTCCTGGCGGTCGGCGTAGGGTTGAATGGTGGTATCGAGGTGAGTCGCGGAACCCCGGAGTTGAATGTGCAGTGCTCCGGCGAGGAAGAAAGCACCCAGAGCCAGCGACCATCCCAGGGCGGAGCGGCGGAGAGCGAAGTAGGCTGCGGCAGTGATGAAGGCAGCGGCGGCGGCAAACCACCACAGGATGGGGCGCCACAGGTAGACGCCGGCAATGATTCCGGCTGAGTAGGCTACCGCTGCCCAAAACAGGGGCTGGCGGGATGCTTTGAAGCAGAAGGTGGGAGGGCTGGAGGGCGTGATCATGGAGGGGAGGACAGCGAACTTGTTTCCGCACCGAGACAAAAGCCCGGCCTGCGGCCGGGGGACAGCCCCTTCGACTTCGCCCCGTCGAAAATCCCCACCCTTCGACAGGGCAGGCTTTCTCGCGCAAAGGACGCGCGAGAAATGGGGCACCCGGCGGCGGTCCCCACATGAGTCTCGAAAGTCTCACCGCGCCAAGCGGATGACGGTTTCCAGGTGATAGGTTTGAGGGAATAAATCCACCAGGTGCACTTGCTCGGCGCGATAACCGGCGGCAAGCAGGGGCACAAGATCACGGGCGAGCGTTGCCGGATCGCAGGAAACATAGGTAATCCGTGGCGCGCCCAGATTCGCAAGTGAGCGCGCCACGCCTTCTCCCAGGCCACTCCGGGGAGGATCCACAACCACTAGATCGGGCCTCCCGACTCGCCCCGCATTCTCCGTACGGGCCAGGTACTGCTCGGACGTGGCCTGGACTGCCTCTCCATTCGTAGGCCGATTGTAGACAAGGTCGGCGGAGGAAGTCTGTGACGACTCAACAGAAACGACGTGATGAAAGTCACTGGCCAGGGCTGTGGAAAACAGTCCAGCGCCGGCGTAGAGATCGAGGGCGAGCCCGCCGGACTGGCCCGCGGTGACGATTTTCACCAGTTCGTCGGTTAAATGGCGGTTGGTTTGAAAGAACGAACCGGCGCTGACGCGGTAAGGCGCTCGTTGCGTTTGATAGGTCAGGTGGTCAGCGCCCACGGTGACGAGAACTTCGGGCGCGGCCGCTTTTCGGTCTCCGGGATTGGCTTCGCGGAAGGCAACGACTCCGGCGATCTCGGGGAGTGCCACGCATAATTCCTCCGCCCAGACGCGGACGGCGGCGCGACGAGCCTCACGCGCGCATCCCACATCCACCAGCAGCTGAGTATCGTCGGCGCTGGAGAAGAACTCGACCTCGCGCACGCCCGCTGGGACCTTGCCCGCACGGCCGCTCTGCCATAGGTACGCGATGCCGCGGTTAATGAGCGGCGAACTGATGGGGCACTCTTCGACAGGCAAGAGTTCGTGGCTAGCCAACTTGAAATATCCGGCAGCGAATGCGGGACTGACTCGGACCTGCTCGGTTTGAATCTGCAGGCGCGAGCGGTTGCGATAGTTCCACGGGGGTGAGGGATGGACCTGGATGTCGAATCTCAACTCCAGCTTGGCCAGGCGCTGCAGGCTCTCGCGCAGGATTTCCTTCTTGATCTCTAGCTGATGTTCGTAGCTGGAGTGCTGGTAGTGGCATCCGCCGCAGCGACCGAAGTGGGGACAACCCGGTTGGATGCGATGGGGAGACGGCTCGAGGATCGAATCAGCCGTCGCCCGCGCAAAGCCGGGCTTCTGCTCGGTGAGCGTGGCATCGATTTTTTCTCCGGCCAGGACGAAGGGGACGAAGACGGCTTTGCCACGTCCGCGGTCGTCACTCTTTGAAGTCGCGGGCACGGTGGTGGGCGTATTCGCAGGCAGACGAGCGAGGCCGTCGCCGCCGTAGATCAGCTTTTCGATTGTGAGGAGCAAGACTTGATTCTACGGTATGGGGAGTCGCACTGTGGTTACCGAGAGACTCTATCCCGCAGCTTCGACTGTCAGTCTTAATCCAACTGCCCTGGTCACAGCAGACAGCGTGGACAGCCGGGGATTGCCGCGCTTTGACAGAGCACGGTAAAGGCTCTCGCGTTCGACCCCAGCGGTTTTCGCGATCTTGGCGATGCCACGGGCTTGCACCACTCGGCGCAGGGCAATCAGCAAGACCTTAGGCTCGTCGTCCTCTTCCAAAGCTGCTTTCAGATACTCCGCGGCAAAACCAGGGTTCTCGCGCAGTTCGCGAATCACTGCTTCATCGTGCGAGATGGCGGCTTTACGTTTCATACGATTCTGGTCCTCTTTCTGTAGTCATCGAGATACCCGAGGGCCCTCTCGATGTCGGATGTCTGCTTTCGTTTGTCTCCGCCTGCAAGCAGCAGCACGCAGAACTTTCCCGACATCGCGTAGTACACCCGATAGCCCGGCCCCCAGTCAATGCGCAGCTCGCAGAGGCCACCGCGAAGCGGCTTGCAGTCAGAGAAGTTGCCCAGCGACACCCGGTCGAGGCGAACTAGGATCTTTGCCTGGGCCCGAGCGTCCTTCAGCTTCGCCAGCCACTCTCCGAAAACGTCTTTCCCTGCGGGAGTGACATAGCGTTGAAGCTCAATGACTTTTTCCATTGTAACATATAAGTTACACGATGCGCGGGGGGGCTTTTACCTGCGCACCGCCCAGGCCATTCCGTCGGGTTGTTTGCCGGCGTCGATTTGCCCAACGACTGCAAGCGTCTTCAAATCAAGAACTGCGATTTTGTCGCCGGTGCTGACGGCAACATAGGCGCGGGAACCGTCGGGTGCGATGAGGATGCCGGCAGCGCCGCCACCGAGGTTCAGCTGCTTCACCTCTTTGCGCGTGGAAGCTTCCAGCACGACCAGGCTGGTGTCTCCAGCTCTGGCGCCGAGGCCAGAGATCAATGCCAGTCGGCCATCCGGCGTGAATTTCAATCGGTTTGCGCCTTTCACCGGGACAGGAATAGTTGCGGTGGCTCTTTTGGCGGCGACGTCGATGATGGTGACGGTTGCGTCGCGGGCGTTGGCTGCCCAGATCTCTTTTCCGTCAGGCGATATGTCGAAGCCTTCGGCGCCATTGCCAGCGGGTACGTTCGTGACTTTCCAGGTGAGGCGCGGTCCGCCGGGTGGCGGGCCGATATTTGGCGGACCAGAGCCTTGCGGAGGCGCTCCGCCCGGTGGTGGACCGAAACCGCCATTGGGCTGGGAAACTTGTTCGATGATGCTGATGGTGCCGGAGTTGACGTTCGAGGTAACGATCCGGTCGAGGCTACTGGAAACCGCGATCATGTGCGTGCGATCCTGGCCGGTGCCGAGGATCCAATCCACGCGTTGGGTTGTGGGATCGTAACTGCCGATGACTTTATTGGTCTCGGCAGTGAAATAGAGCTTGCCGCCGGCGAATGCCAAACCGTGACTGGAACGCAGAGCGCCGAGATCGATCGGCGGCAGCGGCTTGCGGGCGACCAGATCGACGACCGAGATGGTGTTGAGAGTACTGTCGGAACCACCATAGTTTGAGATGAAGGCGAGCTTGCCATCGTCGGAGGCGATGATTTCGTGGGGGTCCGGACCGGCGGCGACGCGGGCAAGAACTTGCAAGGTCGTGGGATCGACGATGGCGACGGTGTTGTCACTCTTGGCCAAGATCAGGAGAGTTGGCGACGGCGCTTGCGCAAACGCGATGCCCGCGATGAATGTGGCGGCGATGAAGTGACCAGCGATCAACTGTGCGATTCTTTGCGCAATGCTTTTCTCTGTGCTCATGCTTCCCTTTCGGAAATCTGATGTGGCTAATTTACACCGTCCCACCCGCGGCCGCGCCCGAGGACCACGCCCACTGGAAATTGAAGCCTCCGAGGTGGCCGGTTACGTCGACGACTTCGCCGATGAAGAACAGACCTGGGACTTTGCGGCTCTCCATTGTTTTGGCGGAGAGTTCGTCGGTTTCGACGCCGCCGACGGTGACTTCCGCTTTGTCGAAACCTTCCGTGCCTGCTGGCGTGATGGTCCATTCGTGAGCTTGACGTTCGAAATCGGAGAGCGCGGCGTTTGTCCACGAGGCGGGCGAGTGCTGGTCGAGCCAGCGGTCGGCTAGGCGTGCGGGCAGGATTTTTCTTAGCTCGGTTCGCAGGGCTGACAGAGTTCTCGGCGTCTTTGGGTCGTGGAAAATGGCGGTCAGGTCGCTTCCGGGAACAAGATCGAAGCTGATTTTCTGCGGATTCTTCCAGTGAGACGAAATTTGCAGGATCGCGGGGCCGCTCAGGCCACGATGCGTGATCAGCATCTTTTCGCGGAACTGTTGTCCGTTGCAGGACGCGATTATTTCCGTGGATACGCCGGCGAGGTCGCAGTAGCGAGAGCGGTCGGCGGGGTCGAGCACGAGTGGGACGAGTCCGGGCCAGGGCTCACGGATCTTTAGGCCGAACTGGCGGGCCAGGTCGTAGCCGAAGGAGGTTGCGCCGATTTTGGGGATTGAGAGGCCGCCAGTGGCGACGACCAGGGTGGGCGCGCGGAATTCGGCAGCGGAAGCTCGCACCAGGAACTCTGAGGGGCGGGTCACTTCTTCAACTCTTGTGCTCAGGAAGATGCCCACGTTGGCGGCACGGCATTCTTCTTCGAGCATGGCGAGAATGTCGCGGGCGGAGCGGTCGCAGAACAGTTGTCCCAGAGTTTTTTCGTGATACGGAATGCGATGCTTTTCGACCAGCGCGATGAAATCGGCTGGGGTATAGCGAGCCAGAGCGGACTTGGCAAAATGCGGGTTCGACGAAAGGAAGTTTTCGGGCTGGCAATGGAGGTTGGTGAAATTGCAGCGGCCGCCGCCGGAGATGAGGATCTTCTTGCCCAGACGGTCGGCGTGTTCGAGCACGGCGACGCGGCGTCCGCGCTTGCCGGCTTCGATGGCGCACATCAGGCCGGCAGCGCCTCCGCCGAGAATCAGTACATCGAATGAATGGGTCACGGTAGAGTGAGCGTACCTCAGCGGCTAAAGCCGCGGTCACTTTGCGCTGCTACGGCACGACTGAAGTCGTGCCCTTCCCAACGTCGCACCGTTCCGAAGGTTACGACATTCCGAAAGTTGCGTCGTTCCGCAAGTTGTGTCCGTCCGAAAATCACGCCCTTTAGATCACATATAAAACAAACTCAGCCGCGGCAGGTGGTATTTTTCCAGCAGGCGCTTGTGAACGTATTGTTTCTGCAGTTGCTCGATCTGCGCGCCGGACATCTTGCGGCGATAGGGAGCGAGATCGCGATCGGCTTCGGCGCGCACGGTGACGAGGTCTTCGTCGGGGGTTGACGCCAGCAATACGGCGAAGAGTTTTTCTTCGAGCACGGTGAGACGGCGCTCCAGGTCTTCGAGGCGCGGCGCGGACTTTTTCTCCGTTTCTTCTGCAAGCTGGCGGAGCGATCTCGCGGCGTCCCGTGCGACCGATTGGGCGGAGACTCCGCTTCCGTGCGGAAGTGTCGCGGACTCCAGCAAGTCTGCATTCCGCCGCAGGAAGGGTGCGATCACTTCGGGCTCAAAACCTTGCGCCACGCGAGGTTTGGCGGATGGCTCTGCGCCGACGGCTCCCACCGCAGCTTCTTTCATGTCTTCAGCTGCTGACAGCACTTCCTGCGAACAGAATCCCAGGCCATTTATCTTTCGGGTTTTGGAAGGGCGTCGCTCGTAGTGTTCGAAGGTTACGTCTATGCCGCGCAGCACGGCCTCCAAGGGAATTCCCGCGTTCCTCCAGGTCTCCATCAGCACCCAATCGAGTGGGGACAGCCGCAGAATGCCTCCCCAACGGCGCTGGAAGTGTTCTTCGATTTCCGTGAAGTAGTTGAAGTAGTTTTCCACGGCAAATCAGCGGGCTGGGCGCGAGACAGGGGCTGCGGGCGCACCGCCGGTTTTGGATTTCGCCTCCTCCGGCTTCGGCGACGCTTTCGATGCCGTCTTGGGCGGGGCTTCTGTAGCCTGTGATTTCGTGCGCAAGGCTGAATTTCGCTCCCAGATGATGCGCAGGCCTTCGAGGGTGAGAAAATCGTCGACGTTCTTGATGTATTTCGATCCGGTGCCGATCATCGATCCGAGGCCGCCGGTGGCAATCACGTGCGTTCCCGCGCCCAACTCGCCGAGCAACAGTTCGAGGATGCCGTCGACTAAGCCGAGGTATCCGTAGTAAAGACCGGACTGCAGACTGCCCACGGTGTTCGAACCGATGACGCGGGCGGGCTTGCGAATTTCCACGCGAGGCAATCGCGCCGTGCGTTCGAAGAGCGCGTCGGCGGAGATGCCGATGCCGGGGCAGATCACTCCGCCGAGGTATTCACCTTTCGCGGACACGCAGTCGAACGTGGTGGCCGTGCCGAAATCGACCACGATGCAGGGGCCCCCATATTTCTCAAATGCCGCGACGCCGTTAACGATGCGATCGGCGCCGACTTCCGCGGGATTGTCGTAATGGACGGGCATGCCGGTCTTGATCCCAGGCTCAATGTAGAGCGGACGCAAATTGAAATAGCGCTCGCAGACCTGGCGCAGCACGGGATCAAGCGGCGGCACGACGGAAGAGATCACAATGCCGTGAATGCCCTTGGACTCGAGCCCGGCCATGGAAAAAAGATTGCGGAATAGGACTCCGTACTCATCGACCGTGCTGGTGCGTGACGTGGCCACGCGCCAGTTCGCCACGAGGCGCTCGTAGCGCAGCGAGGCCGGCGGATCGCCGCCACTAACAGGAGCGAAGACTCCGAGCACCGTGTTCGTGTTGCCGACATCGATGACGAAAAGCATGATTGGTTCGCGGTGTTTGGGTCCTGGGTCTTGGGTCCGGGTCTTGGTCGTCGGTCGTCGGTCGTCGGTCGTCGGTTTAGCGGTGAGTCCTAAAAACTAAGGTCCAACACCTAACACCCACGACCCAATACCCGAGACCAGAGCTACCGCTCTCTTACTGTTCCACTCAATACCGTCTGCGTTCCCTTCGCAGTGCGGACGAGCAAGAATCCGCGTTCATCCAGGCCGGCGGTCGTTCCTTCAAAAGCGGAACCATTTTCTTCAATGCGAACATCTTTCCCTTGCACCCAGGAAGAGTTCTCTGCGAAGCGGCGCAAAATCGATTCCCGCGCATCCGGATCTTCCATCAAATTCCGATACTCGCGGTCGAGTGATTTTAGCAAAGCAGCGGCCAACTCCACGCGCGACCACTCGCTTCCGGTCGCGAGGCGAAGTGAAGTCGCGGGTAAGTCCTTGGGGAAGCTCGCCTGGTTCACGTTGATGCCGATGCCGACGACGAGGTAGCGAACGCGCGTGGCCTCGGCGTTCATCTCGGTGAGAATGCCACAGACTTTCTTGCCGTCGATCAACACGTCGTTCGGCCACTTCAGGTCGGGCTGAACGCGCGCGTCTACCAGCTGGATGGCGGCTTGCACCGCGAGTCCTGCGGCCAGCGACAACACTAGTACTTCCGACGGCGGCAACGCCGGGCGCAGGATGGCCGAACAATATATTCCGGTTGATCGCGGCGATTGCCAGGAGTTGGCGCCGCGGCCACGGCCGGCGGTTTGTTCTTCGGCTAGAAAGACGGTGCCTTCCGGAGCGCCATCGGCGGCGGCGGCCATGGCGGCGGTGTTGGTGGAACCGATCTTGTAGAAATGATGCAGGTGGGCATCGAACAGGGTGCCGCGCAGCAGGGAGCGTAGAACTTCAGGCAAGAGCAGATCGGGGACTGAACGCAGCTGATATCCGGTGGCGGGATGTCCGGCGACATCGACGCCGAGGCCGCGCAGTTGCTGAATGAGCCGCCAGACCTCGGAGCGGCTGGATGAAATCTCCTGGGCAATCTTTGTACCGCTAACCACGACGGTGGCGTGCTCCATCAACAGACGCACGATGCGGCCGAGGCGAACGTCGGTGGGCTGGTGCGCAACTGACTGCGACCGCGCAGATTTAGGCTTACGAATTGTCCCGGTCTTGGCGATGCGGTGATTATGCGCGAATCGGTCCCAAACAACAAACCATCAACCACGAAGGACACGAAGTATCACGAAGGGAGGCTCTGCCATTGAACTCCTTCGTGAACCTTCGTGTCCTTTGTGGTTATCGCCTTTTCTTGAAACTACTGCGCAGTCTCGGTAAAAACCACTACCGGATGCCCCAGCCCGTACTGGCCTTCGGCTGTCACGTGTACCGAGCCCGGAGTTGATGGCAAGGTGAGGACGACCTCTGCACTGCCGGAAGAATCCGTGGTGACGATGCGGCTGGAGAGCGATCCAGCGGTGGCGGTGAAGAGAATCGTGCCGCCGGATGCGCTGCCGCCGGATTGAACGGGGTTGAGCGTCACCGAGAGATTTAATTTGCTGCCTGCGGCGCCCTTCTGATTGTCTCCCGTCTTGACCAACGTGGCCGAGGGATTGCCGACCAGGATCCATCCACTCTGCTGCTGCGCCACGCCGGTGCTGTCGGTGCTTGGAACCGTGTAGTGGTAGAAGCCCGGCGTCGTGCCCGCAGTCACGGTGATCAATCCGCGTTGCGTTGCGGTAACTGTGGGCTGGGTCACGGCCACAGTGATGCCGGTATCAGATTGCGGAGTGCCGAGTGTTACGGTCGCAGTTCCACCGGTGAGCTTTGGCTGCAAGGTGACCTTCTTGGCGGCAGCGACCATTGTCGTATCCGGGTTCAGGTCCCATTCGGCGCCGGGCAGCTGCGATGTGCCGGTGATCACCAGTAGAGTCGCGGTGTAGGGTGCGAAGTTCAGAGTGGAAGACCAGGCTGCGACCGCCGCCGGGACAATCTTAGTTGGGTTCGTCGAAGCCAGGGTGTACGACGAAAACCTCTGCGGCGTGAATCCGTTGAGCGCGAATTGCACCTGCATCGTGTTGGCCGGATCTTTGTTCAGTACCATAATCATCAGAATTTTGCCGGTGACACCGAGGGCGGCATAGCTGCTGAAGAGACTCGGATCGCCGTTATCGGTGTCGGAGACGGAAGTCGTCGCGAACCGGTGATGCGCCCCGTCGTAATTCGTGAACAGCTTCAGGGCCAGATAGTTGGGATTCGCCGGAACGGGCGCGACCCAGCGCGACGCCAGGTACATGCGCTCGCGTCCCAGGATGCCGTAGGCGTCGGCATCGCCGAGGGCGGTCGAGAAATCCGACTCTCCGGCGATGGCCGCGCTCCACTCGGTGAAACTCAGCGGCGTTCCGGGATAAATCATGTTTGCGACCGCTCGCATGCGGGGAATCCGGAACGGAATGGTTTTGTTCGGTTGAATGAAAGTTGCCCAAGGCTGGTTGATCGATCCGGATTCGCTGACATAAGTGGGATCCCAGTAGTCGCGATAGATGCGCACGGCCAGGGCCTGCTTCTGCGCTTGCGTAAAAGTTGAGATGTCGGGAGTGTCGGGATAAGCGTGCAAGTCAAAGACATCGACGGAGCGCTTGCCCGCGATCTTGTCCTGCCAGTAGATTTCGTTCAGCCACCATGGAATGAAGTCGACTCCGGCGTGCGCGCTTTTATCGTTGTTGTTCGCGCCATTCCAGTAAAACCACCAGCAGCACGTCACCGGACCGAGACGGATGGCCTTGGGGTCCCAGCCTTTGAGGGCGCGCGACTCGGCGAGGAAGGTGTCGCGCATTTCGTTGTAGGCGGTGGGTGCGGGATGAACATCGCGGTGGGTCGAGCCCCAGATTTCGATTTCGTTATCCATGTTGTAGAAATGCGGAACGGCGCCGAACGCGGGGGCCAGCGCCGCCGTCCACTGGTTGCGATAGACGCTGCCCGCGGGGTCGCCGGTCCCGGGCTGGTCGAGCAACGGCACGTTCGCGTCGCTTGGAACTGGCCGTGAGGATCGTGCTGCAATCCGGTTTCAGGCCATCCCCGGCATCGGAATTGTAGGGATCGGTGGCGCATTGCGCGCCGTATTTTGCGACTGAAAAGCTCCAGTTTTTGTTGCTTGAATTCTCGGCGGCCTTGGCCACCCACGACAGCATGGGCATAGTCATGATGGGATGGCTGCCCGCGGCGACGACATCCTGAAGATATTTGACGGAATCGGAGTCGCCGATCTCGGAGTAGGCGAAGTCTTCGAAGTACCAGTCGTTGCCTGCGTTGTTGGTCTGGAGTTTCCAGTTGTAGCGCGAGGTGGAATCACCGCCCCAGCGCACCACGGTCAATCCGCTGTCGGTGATGGTGGGTGCGTCCTGGGGATAAGCGCCGCCGTAAACATAGGGGCTGATGGTGTGACGGTTGCTGAGCACGTCGACAGTGACGGTAACGTTTGTGGTGGCGAGAGGGGCGGCGTCGGCGTTGGGTGTTTGACAGGGAGAAGACTGGCTCATGACGAGAAACATCAGGCACAGGGCGGCGAGGAGACGTAGCTGGGAATGCATGCTGGAGTACATATTGGAGTACATAAGGGGGAGGGCCTCCGTTCAGACTAATCTACGGCTGCGGCGCGGAGTCGGAATACGCGGAAGTGCATTTCGCGGAAATCCGGAAATGCAACAAACCATAGTTCGAATAGCGCCCGACGTCGCGGGCGAGACGCCCCCAAGGCAGCCGGCAGCGTGCCGGCGCTACGGCCCAGTGCGCCGCGGCGAATCGCTATTGCGATGTCTCGGTAAACGTGGCCATCGGATGCCCCAGGCCGTACGGGCCCTCGGCGGTCACGGTGACCGTTTCTGCGGTCGAGGGCAGCGTCAGCGTGACCGCAGGAGTTACGCCCGAACTATTCGTGACAACAATCAGCTTCGTCCCGCTGGTGGTGCCATTCGAGAGCGTGCCGGCGCTGGTGCTGAACAGGACGCTGGCGCCGGTTTTCGTGCCGCCCGAGAAGCCCGCGGAGAGCGTCACGGTCAATGGCATAGGCAGAGTGGTATCGTGAGTTCCGGCCTGGCCATCGCCTGTGGTCTTCGCGAGGGTCGCCGCGGGATTGCCCACGACGATCCATCCGCCTTCAGTCTGGGCCGCGCCGCTGTCGGTCCCCGTTACCGTGAAGTGGCAGAAGCCAGGAGTACTGCCCGCGTTCACCGTGATCTCGCCCTGAGCGCCGGGGGTGATCGTGGGAGTTGTCAAGGTGAGCGTCCCTCCCGTACACGCAGGCGCTCCTTCAAAGCTATCGAAAACCGGCGACGAGAGTGTGACGTTGGCGGTGCCCGTAATGAGAATCGGATGCAGCGTGACTGTTCCGTTTGCGGGCACCATCATCGTGTCGGGACCGATGTCCCACGTCGAGGCTGGAGTGCTGGCCATGCTGCCGCTCACCACCATCAAGGTGGCGGTATAGGGCGCGAAGGTCATCGTCGACGACCATGCCCGCGACGTTCCAGCCACAATCGACGAAGGGGACGATTGCGACAAGCTGTAAGTCGTCACATTGGTGGGCGTGAACCCGGTGGGCGTGAACGTTACCTGAGCCGCGTTCGCCGGATCTTTATTCACAACCATGATCGTCAGCGTCGTGCCAGTGGAGTTCAGCGCAGCGTAGGTGCTGAACAGGTTCGGGCTGGCATCGTGTGTGGCCAAGACCGAGGTCGTGCCGAAGCCGTGGTGCGAGCCGTCATAGTTTGTGTAAAGTTTCAGCGCCTGGTAGTTCGGGTTGGCCGGACTGGGCGCCGTCCAGCGCGTCGCCAGATACACTCGTTCGCGTGCCAGGATTCCGTAAGCGTCCGCATCGCCAAGAGCGGTCGAAAAATCTGACTCGCCTGCGAAAGCCGCGCTCCATTCCGTGATGCTGAACTGCGCGCCGGGATAGTTCTGGTTCAGCAGAGCGCGCATGCGCGGAATGCGGAACGGGTTGGGCTCAACCGGCTCAATGCTGAATCCGTTGTTGTCGATGTAGGTGGCTTCGCTTTTGTAGGTCGGATCCCACCAGTCGCGGTAGATGCGTGTGGCCAGCGCCTGTTTTTGCGCCTGCGTAAAGGTCGAAGTATCCGGCCCGTCGGGATAAGCGTGGATGTCGAATACGTCGAGCGACTTTGTGCCCGCCACGGCATCCGCCCACGCGATTTCATTCAGCCACCACGGCAGGAAGTCGATGCCCGCGTGCGTGGACTTGTTGTCGGTGGTGGAATTCAGATTCCAATAGAAATACCAGCAGCAACTTACCGGGCCGAGGCGGATCGCCGCCGGGTCCCAGGTTTTCAGATTTCCCGCTTCGAGCAGATACGTGTCACGCAACTCGTTGTAGCCGGATTGCTGGGGATGGATATCGAAATGGGTGCCGCCCCAGATATCGATCTCGTTATCCATGTCGTAGAAATGAGGAATACTGTTGCCAAAGGCGGTGGCCAGCGCTGCAGCCCACGCATTGCGGTACACGCTGTTGGCGGGATCGCCGGTGCCGGGTTGGTCGAGCAAGGGGAAATATGCGTCATTAGGATCGGCGGTCAACTGGGTGGCACAGTCCGTCTTCAGACCGTCGCCGGCATCCGTGTTGTATTGGTCCACGCTGCACTGCGCGCCATACTTGGCCACCGAAAAGCTCCAGTGGTCGTTGTTCGGGCCGGTGCCCTGCTGGGTGGAAGTCTCAGGAGTCTGTGCGACCCAGGGCAGCATCACCATGGTCATAAGCGGGACGCTCTTTGCCGCCTCCACGTCCTTAATGAACTGCGTGGAATTGGAGTCCGCGTTGTTGTTGAGCGCGCCAAATGCGAAATCCTCGAAGTAATAGTCGTTATCGGCGTTGGTCGTGCCCAGTTGCCAATTGTACGTGGAGGCTCCATTCCCGCCCCAGCGCACCACCTGCAGGCCACTGTCGGTGATGGTCGGCGCATCCTGCGGAAAAGCTCCACCGAAGACGTACGGGCTGATGGCGTGCCGGTTGGCGAGAACATTGATTGTGGCCGCGATGCTGGTCGATGAAACCGGAGTCGCCGAAACCTGACTGGAATTGGCGCTCTCGCCTCCAGTACCCACGGCCGAAACTACGTAGTAATAGGGGGTACCGTTGGTCAGGCCGGTGTTGGTATAGCTGGTGCCGGTGGGCGAGCTAACCGTGGCGTATCCGCTGCCGCTGGTAGTGGAGCGCTTCACGTTGTAGCTGGTCGCGCCGGTGCTGGCAGTCCACGACAACATCACTTGCGCATTGCCCGCAGTCGCGGTCAGGCCGGTGGGCACGGGTGGAGCAGCCACGCTCGGGGTCGCGCTTACTTCGCTCGAATTCGGGCTCTCGCCGCCGCATTCACCGCTGAAACTTCGTAGTAGTACTTGGTACCGTTGGTCACATTCGAGTCGGTATAGCTGGCGGCGGTGGGCGAGGCGATGGTTACTTCCGATCCGCTGGTGGTGGAGCGCTTCACGTTGTAGCTGGTCGCGCCCGTGGTCGCAGTCCACGACAACATGACCTGCGCGTTGCCGGCGGTCGCGGTCAGGCCGGTGGGCGCAGCGGGAGGATTGTTATTGCCGCCTCCGCCGCCGGACGAGCCGGAGCCGCCACAGGACAGCATGATGGAAGCGGTGAAGAGGATCAGGAACAGATTACGGCGGGGAGAGGCTGCTCGACGGGGCGTAGCCATAACGATTATGTTAGCGAAAACTTAGGGTTTCCAGAAGAGCAAGATTGGGGCACGAAAGGGATGGAAAGAATACGCCGGAAGGACAGCGGCAAAAACGTTATTCGGCCGGTTGCACGCGCATGCTCATATCCGCGGCTTGCGGAGAATGGGTCAGCACGCCCACGGAAATGAAATCGACGCCCGTTTCAGCGTAGGCGCGAACGTTCTCCAGGCGGATGCCGCCGGAGCATTCGAGCGGAATGCGACGGCCGTCGCTCGCGACGTCGGGCTGGGAGCAGCGCTCGACGGCACGGCGCACATCCTCGACAGACATGTTGTCGAGCAGGATTGCTTCGCCCCCGTGGGCGAGAGCCTGCTCCAGTTCCGCGAGGGTGCGCACCTCGATCTCGATGATCTGGGAGCCGCGGCGGTTGCGAACAGCGTGCTCCAGCGCGGGCACGATGCCGCCGGCCAGAGCGATGTGATTATTCTTGATGAGCACGCCGTCGGAGAGATCGAGACGATGATTCTGCCCGCCGCCGCAGCGCACGGCATTCTTGTCGATCACGCGCAGGCCGGGCGCGGTCTTGCGCGTATCGAGAATACGCGCGTGCGTGCCCGAAACCGCTTCCACGAACTTGCGCGTGATGGTGGCAATGCCGCTCATGCGCTGCAAGAAATTCAGGATCACGCGCTCGCAGGAAAGAATCACTCGCGCGTTATGGCGGATGACAGCGACGGATTGTCCCGCGCGCAGGCGCACGCCGTCGAAAATTTCAGGATGTGTCGTGACTTCGTAGTGCGCCGTGACGGCGCCGTCGAGCGCGGCGTAGACATCGAGAATGCGTGCCACGCAGCCGATCCCGGCGAGGATGCAATCCTGCTTGGCGATGATGGTCGCCGACGCCCGCTGGTTGGGATCGATGCAGGCATAGCTGGTCGCATCGCGCGTGGCCCGGTCCTCGAGCAGCGCGTTCTCCAGAATCGCGGTGATGCGGCGTGAGTTCCAGTCCATAAAAAAGGCAGTTGCCAGTGATCAGTGGTCAGTTGCCAGTAGGAAGTTCGCTCATCGGCAGCCCAATTCTTTCAGCTTACTCTGCGTTTTCTCTTGCAGCACTATGAGTTCCTGCCCTCGGCGGCGCAGGCCTTCCACTACTTTCTCCGGAGCCTTGGCCAAGAAGCTGCTCGTTGCCCAACTGCTTCTGATTATTGCCCAACTCTTTCTCGATCTTCTCCAACTCTTTCTTCAGGCGCTCGCATTCGGCGGCCATGTCGATTTTGCGCTCGTAGATCACGTGCACGTCGAAGCGCGCCGTGCCGCGGGCCCCGGCTTTCGAGGCCAGCGAGGTTTCCACGAATGTGATCTTCTCCACATTGCCCAGACGCTCGACTGCGCCGTGATTCTGTTCGATCATGCGGCGAATGTCGGCTTCCTGCGCGAAGACTTCGATGGGCACCTTCACCTTGGGCTCGACCTTCAATTCTGCGCGAAGGTTCCGCACGCTGACGATCAAGTCCTGCAGGATCGCCATTTCGGTTTCGGCGGAAATGTCGACCTGATTTTCGTCCGGCTGCGGAAACGGCGCCAGCGCAATCGACTTGAACGGAGGCTTGCCTTCGTACATGGCCTGCCAGATTTCTTCCGTGATAAACGGCATTATGGGATGAAGCAGGCGCAGAGATGCGTCGAACAAGTTGACAAGGTTCGCGCAGGCAGCCTGCGCCGCACTCTTGTCGGCGCCCTCTTCGAAATTGAGACGCGGCTTGATCAACTCCAAATACCAATCGCAGAAATCTCCCCAGAAGAAATCGTAAATGCGATTCGCCGCTTCGTGAAAGCGATAAGTCTCGAGCGCGGCGTTCACGTCAGCCGCAACGCGGTTAAACCGCGAAAGAATCCAGCGATCTTCAAGCTGCGTAGCGAACCCATCGACGCACTGCGCGAGACCGAGACATTCCCGAGTCGAGCACCGCCCGGCTATACAGGCCCGGCTCCACGCGGTCCACGTTCATGAACATGAAGCGGGCGGCGTTCCAAATCTTGTTGGCGAAGGCGCGATAGCCGTCGGTGCGGCTTTCGCTGAAGGCGATGTCGGTTCCCGGCGCGGCCATCGCGGCCAGAGTGAAGCGCACGGCATCGGTACCGAAACGCTCAATAATATCGAGCGGGTCGATCACGTTGCCCTTGGTCTTCGACATCTTCTGCCGCTCTTCATCGCGCACCAGCGCATGAATGTAGACATGATGGAAGGGCACGCTGTCGTCCTTAAAATTTTCCCAGCCGTTGGCCGCTTTGATCGCCGGGTCCTGCTGGTGATCTTTCATGAAGTGGCAGCCGAACATGATCATGCGCGCCACCCAGAAAAATAAAATCTCGTAGGCGGTGATCAGCAGCGTCGTGGGATAGAACACGGCCTGATCGCGCGTTTTTTCAGGCCAGCCCAGCGTCGTAAACGGCAGCAAGCCGGACGAGAACCAGGTATCGAGCACGTCCGTGACCTGCTCGAGTTTCGTGCCGCCGCACTTTGTACACTGCGCGGGAGCCTCGCGGGCGACGATCACTTCCTTGCAACCTGCGCACGTCCAGGCCGGAATTCGATGGCCCCACCACAACTGCCGCGATACGCACCAGTCGTGGATGTTGTTCATCCAGTTCAAATAGATCGTGCGGTAGTTATCGGGGACGATGGTGATTTCGCCCCGCTCGACGGCCTCCTTGGCGCGCGCGGCCAGAGGAGCGATTTTCACGAACCACTGCTCGGAAAGCCGCGGCTCGACCACGGTTCCGCAGCGCTCGCATTTTCCGATGGCGAGCGTGTGATCTTTTTCGCCCACCAGAAATCCCTGCTCGTGCAGATCAACCAACACGCGCTTACGGGCCACGAAGCGGTCAAGGCCGGCATACGCGCCCGCATTCGCGTTCATGTGGGCGTGCTCGTCCATCACGTTGATCTGCGGCAAGTTGTGGCGAAGGCCGGCCTGAAAATCGTTGGGATCGTGTGCCGGAGTCACCTTCACCGCGCCGGTGCCAAACTCCGGCTGCGCCAGTTCGTCAGTGATGATCGGAATTTCGCGGTTCATCAGCGGCAGCAGAACTTTCTTGCCGTGCAGATGCGTGTAGCGTTCATCCTTCGCGTTGACCGCGATCGCAGTATCGCCCAGCATTGTTTCCGGGCGCGTGGTCGCGACCGTGATGAACTCATTCGTGCCAATAACCGGATAGCGAATCTCCCACAGCTTGCCCGCCACCTCTTCGTGCTTCACTTCGAGATCGGAGATCGCGGTCTCGTGCCAGGGACACCAGTTCACGATGTAGTTTCCGCGATAGATCAGCCCTTCCTCATGCAGGCGGACGAACACCTCGCGCACGGCGCGCGAAAGATTCTCGTCCATGGTGAAGTATTCGCGGTCCCAGTCGACGGACGCGCCCAGGCGCTTCATCTGGTCGAGAATCGCGCCGCCGTAGAGCTTCTTCCATTCCCAGACGCGCTCGATGAATTTCTCGCGGCCCAGTTCGCTGCGCTTCTTGCCTTCCGCGGCCAACTGGCGCTCCACCATCATCTGGGTGGCGATGCCGGCGTGGTCGGTGCCGGGCAGCCACAACGTGATGAAGCCGCGCATGCGGTGCCAGCGCACGATAATGTCCATCTGCGTCTGGTTGAGCATGTGGCCCATGTGCAGGCGCCCGGTAACGTTCGGCGGCGGCAGCAGCAGGGTAAAAACGGGACGCGTTTCACCGGGTGGCGGCGTGGGAACGGAGAAGAGTTTTTCTTTGATCCAGTAGTCGGCCCAGCGCGTTTCAATCGCGCCCGGCTCGTAGGCTTTGGGCAATTCGTGAGGCATAGAAAGCAGTCAGCACTCAGCCTTCCGCATTCAGCCAACGATCCCTTGCGGGCCAACTCTCCACGGACGGCTGAGTGCTGATTGCTGAGTGCTGAGTGTTCCTTGATCTTACAGGCGCGAGAAAAGAAGGGTCAAACGATGGGAGGGATTATGGAAGACGTGGCCCCGTCTCCATTACTGGCGTGCCGTGCAGAACTGTCAGTTTCCCATCCTGATGGCGAACTGAAACGAATTGGCCGTCATGGACACATGCTAAATCGGACTGCCCCTCAGAAATGCTTTTCGTCTGTCCCGCGCCTTCGGCCAGGTAGCGCCGAAGGAATTCGCCACTTGACGGATTCACCTCGTAAATGAGACTTTTTGCACCGCTGAACTTTCCTTGTTCGGTGGAAACGACGAACCAGTTGCTATCCGAGGGTAGGAAGTAGTCGACCGAGTAGCCCTCTGAAGCCCTGATCTTTACGGCTTGCGCCTCGCCTCCGGCTGTGATTTCGTAGATCGGAGCGCCAGTGCGGCTCCGAACATACAGGACACTGTCCCGATACGGAAAGAGTGAGGCAAGCTCGGACAGCCAGATTGGGGCAAAGTCTGGAGAGGCATCGACACCGAGGGCACGGGCATAGGTCTTCTCGGCCGCTTCCTGTTTTTCTTTGGGGAATTCGATATAGCGCAACAACTGTCCGCGGGGGTCCAAGAGCGCGACGTGGAACGCTTTGGTTTCGTCGAAGCCCGTTGTCAGGAAATTTCCCGAGCTGAAGCCCGAGAGACGCGTCGGGCGAAAAGGAAGGTCCAGTTTCAAAGCGCCTTTGTAAGAACCATCAGAGTCAAACTGGGCGATGTAGTATCGCGGTTCCCCTTTTGTATCCCAGTACACTCCATTTTTCCCATCTTCCATTTTCTTGGTGTGCTGTTCGGTACGAGTGTCTCCTTCGATCAGCATATAAAGCTCCGAGTCCGAGACGAAATCTGCGATCCACTTGGGTTCGACGATGTCAGTGATTTTGCTGGTCTCAAACGTAACCATTCCTTTTGAGTCGAATTTGAGAACCTCGGCGCTGTGAGGAGGAATAATCCTGTTCACGCGAACGTAAGGGTTCCCAGCGGTATCGCATCCTTCAGAAAAGACGGCAGGGTAACCAGTTTCCTCGAACGAAACCGCGAGTTTGGGATCAGGCTCGAACTTCACTTCAAAGGAAGGAATTGGGCGTGGCGCGGGTTTCGTCTTCCCTGCCAGGTCGCTCTGGCACATGGATGCTGTGCAGAACAGGAAAATCAGAGCCATGCATCTCAACATCGTTGAAGCCTCTTCGGTAGTTGTAACACGGGATATTGTCATCCACTAGAATGCTGGGGATATGAGGAATTGCGGCGGTGAGGTATGAAAAGGCTTGCGTTCGTGGTCTGTATGCTGGCTTGCGCGGCGCAGGCTCAGAAAGGCACGTTCACTACCTACACGACTACGTGGAACAGCCTGACCAGGACGTATTCCGTCTATGTGCCGCCGGTTCTGCAGCCGAATCCTGCGATGGTGATGGCGCTGCATGGGGCGGACATTGTGGCGCAATCCAGCCCTCCGCTCACGGTTTGCACCGCGAATATGGGGTGGGACGCAATCGCCGATGCCAACGGGTTTGTTCTGGTTTGTCCGATCTCCAGCTATGTTTCCGGGGGGACCAATGGCGGCCGGTTTTTCTGGGACTCTTACGGTATGGACACGTATTTTCCGGCGCCGCCGGACGATTCCGGACTTTTGCGCAGCCTGATATTGCTGATGCAGCAGCCTGCCACCAGCGGCGGGTTCGGAGTCGACCCGACGCGGACATTTGTCATGGGCTTCTCATCGGGCGGGATGATGACGCACCGAGTCTGCATCGAGAATGCGGACGTGCTGGCGGCGTGCGCGCCAGTATCGGGACCCCTCTACGTTGGGAGCCCGGCTCCTACGCTGGGTTCTCCTTCACGGACGGTGTCGATTATCGAGCTGCACGGCGACACCGACCCAACCCTGGACTACTGCGGCGGACCGTTTTCGCCAGTGGATGGCGTCACGATTACGGTGCCGAGCGTGGATGTGGACGTAAACTACTGGCTTGCCGCAAATGGACTGACGGCGAATTCGACGCCGTTGTGCTCCGCGGGAGCACCTTCGGCGAGTGTGTTCAAGCTTGATTCCAAGTCCGCGAGCGGACAGACCGAGGCTCAGTTCGTGCGAGAGCTGGGATATGACCACACTTATGAGCCGTGGACCATCGCTTCCACCTGGGAGTTCTTCAGCACGCACGCCCGATCCGGCTTCACAATGAGCGCGAATCCGCCGACGGTTACGGTTCCAAGTCCAGGGCGTTCCGGCTCCACGACCCTGACGTTCACTGCGCAGAACGGCCTTACGGGTTCGGCCACGCTGTCGCCGTCGGCGTGTTCGAACCTGCCGGCGGAGAGCGCTTGCAGTTTTAGTCCATCGAGCGTGAGCTTTACGTCTTCGGTGACGACCGTTCCGGTGACGCTCACCATCACGACCACTGGTTCGAGCGCCCGCAGCTCATTGGCGATCTGGCTGCCGGGGGCGCCGGGCAGTCCTCGATTTCCGGTGGGGGGCGTGATCGTGGCAGGGCTCTCTCTTTTCGGTGCCCGTTTCAATGCGCGCCGAAATGCGGGCCGGGAGCGCAGGTGGCGGGTAATCCCTGCCTGGCTCGGTTTGGTGATGATCGCCTCAGCGCTGGCTTGCGGTGGTGGAAGTGGCGCTGGTGGTGGCGGTAATCCGGGAACGCCGGCGGGAAACTACGCTGGCGTAAAGGTGGCGGTCACGATCAACGGGATCACGCAGTCGATCAGCAATTTGAATGTGAACGTTCAATAACGAACATGAGCTAACAGCTGGTTCACTTCCTCTCGACCTGACGAAACTTCCCTCAAGCGCCAGTCATTTTACGGATCGTATACGGTCGTGTGCATGCCGGCGCGACGGGCCTCGTCCTGCATTTCCGCTAGTTTCTTTTTCTGCTCGTCGAGTTGCAGTTGCACATCTGCCAGGCGTTGCATCTGCAGCGTCTGGTATCGGGTGTAGGGTCCATTGAACTGGGCCGTTCCCTCAGGATGAATCGATACATTCAGCTGGTCGACCCGCCCCTGGAGAGTGGCGATCTTATCTTGCTGCGCGAGGATCTGTCTCTTCCATTGCGCAGCCGCTCGGGGATCAATTACGTCCCGCTCCGAGGGCCCGTGAGCCGCCCGGCTACTGGCCGTGCCCGCCGCGTGCTGTGCGCCTCCGGCGTGAGCATCTGGTTCCAGGTCGTCATTAGTGATCACCGCCGGCAGATTCGCGGCGGGGCTTGCGGCGCCCTGTTTTTCACGGTTGGAGCGGGCGATATCGCCCAGGGATTGTCCGTGGGCGGATATGCTCATCCCCAGCCCGACTGCCAGAACGAGCAAGAATTTGTGAGGCATAGTCTTCTCCTGATTACTGACCGTCATTGCTGCTGACGATCGTTCCTGACGATCGATCCCGTCGATGGCGTCAGAACCGCGCCTCTCATCATATTTTGCCAGCCGCGATGTGCAATCAGGGAAAGAGTACATATCGTCAATCGAAGGTCCCACATCGAGCCTGGCCAATGGCCACGACAACCTGGCGCGACCGGTCATCAGTGGAGACACTGGTGGGACGAGAGGGCCGCGAGGGGCACAAACGTTATCGGCGTATGGGCGAAAGATGCGGATAGCGGGAGGGTTATTTCTTCTTGCCCAGCTTGCGCGAAATTTCTTCGACAATTCTGGGACGCATATCGGCGAGCACGCTGTCGACGATGTTGGCGATGTCTCCGGACTCCTCGGGCCCGGCGGTAGATTCCTCGGGACTCTTCTCCGCACCGGCGGCAACGGCCATGGCAGCCGCATCCTGCGGGGTGGTCGTTTTTTCTTCGCCGACTTCTTCGGCAGCTTGGTTCGCTTTGGCCGGATGCGCGGACGTGGCCTTGGCGTCTCCGGACTCGCGAATCCGGCGCCAGCTTGCCCAGGCGGCCGCGGTGGTCTCGGCTATTTCCGATTCTTTCCTTGCCGTATCCTTCGTGGCTCGGGCAGCGGGTTCGATGGTTGCCGCCGGCTCCGTGGTATTGGAAGAGACCGGAGCGGCGGAGGCGAGTTCTGGTGCGGCGTGTTCAGGCACAGTATGATCTGGTAGAGCATGATCTAGCGCAGTCTGAGCTGGTGCAGTGTGGCCGACCGCAGATGGATCCGCCGCGATCTGATTCGCTGTTTGGCTCACGGAGATTTCGTGCTCAAGAGCGAGCGCTGCGGCGGGCGCTGCGATTTCGGATTTCTCTGCAATGGTTACGGATGGCTCTTCGGCAACCGGGGCGGCAACCGCCATGACCGGCTCTTCGTGTTTCTGGTCTTCGTGTTTCTGGTCTTCGTGTTTCAGTTCCTCGTGTTTCTGATCCTCTTGTTTTGGCTCTTCTTGCTTCGGATATACCTGCTTCAGTTCTGGCACCGGCTCGGGCGCGGCTTCTTGCGCTTTTTCCGGTTCTGCCGATTCTGTTTTTGCCGTCTCGGACTGTGGGGCAATCGACTCGTGGGTCGATTTTTCTTCGATCTTTGCTTCGACGGGCTGCCATGATTCCGGCGCTGGATGCGCAACCGGTTCGGCGGCCTCGATCACCGCGGGCTCTGGTACCGGAGTCGGCGCAGGAACGGGAGGCTGTGGGTCCAGGTACGACGCCGCGATCTTTTCGAATTCCTTCACGGCTGCGGTGACCGCCTCGGTTGCGACGCTGGCGACGGCGCTCATGTCGTGCGCCAGTTCCGCTCGAACGCTGTCTGGCACAGCCGGGGCGGGCACAACTTGCTCTGCGGTCTCGACCGGCGCTGAAACCTGAGCTGCGGCTGCCGGTTCGGATGCGATGGGTTGGATCTCGGGAACTTGCGGTGCAGGTGTGGCATGCGCCACCTCAGACGCGGCGAAGGCGGCGTGGGCCTTCTGCATCTCGTGCTCGAGTGAAATCGCGGCTTCGTCGGGAGCCAGTGTGGCTGCTACGGCGGTCCAGCGCGAAACCGAACCTCCGAGCGCTCCTGCGCCTGCGGCCGCTGCCATGGTCACGGGCTCATCCGCAGGCTGATGCGGTGTGGGTGCTTCCGGAGCGCGCATATCCGATGCGGCGTACGATCCTGATCCGTTTCCTGAACTGGAGTCCGCTGATTTTCCAACCTCGGGAACCAGTCCGGCAATCGCCGCCATCATTTCGGAGGGCGAGGGAACGGTGTTGCCAGATTCCTTCACAGCATCGAAGGGCTTCGCGGCGAACGCCTCGGTTTGCTCTTCGGGCTTCTGCGCAGCGAAAGTCGCAGGCGTCGCGGATTCTTTCGGCGGCTCGGCCAGAGATGATGCTTCTGCCTTGGCCTCCCGCTTTTCTTCGTTCTTGATCTCGATTTCGGCGGTCGCTGCTTCGGCGAACTTTGCTTCGGAGAGCTTTGCTTCCGCGAGCTTTCCTTCTGCGAGCTTGGTCTCGGCCAGCTGAGCTTCGGCGGCTGGGATTTCGGCAGTCCGGGCGTCCGCTGGCGCGACAAACGGCTGCGGCGCCGGTTCGGCTGCAAAGGTGCTTTCCGACAGCTTCCCTTTCACCTGGGCAGCGGCTGCGGCCAGGGCGGCAATCTCTTCGGGGGTCACATCCTTGGGCAGGCCTTCGGGCGCGAGCGCTCCCAGGTCGACCAGCGCTTCCTCAGACTGCGGCGTTTGCGGTGCGTGCACGGGACGGCGATCAACCACCGTGCGCAGGTCTTTGTTAACCGCATTGTAGATCGTCGAATCCTCGGGTTCCTCTTCTACCACCGGCTTTTTCTTCTTCGGCGGAAACGCGATCCGGTCTTTCCAGCCGGAATCCTCGTCGATGGCGACCGTTTTATCGTAATGGCCTTCATGCTTACCTTCATCGAGGGCGGCGTTGGCGCGGGCGAAACGGCCCGGCTTGGAAGGTTCCGCGCGCGGCACAATCTTGTCTTCCAGTTTGGTCAGGGCGCTCAATAACTCGCTGGCCTCGAAGGGCTTCACGATGTAGCCTTCGGCGCGCACCCGCTTGGCTTCCTCGGGCTTGAACGGCTCTAATTTGCCCACCGTCAGCAGGACGGGAATCCGCGAGGTCTCCTGAGCTTCCTTGAGGCGCTGGCAGACCTCCAGCCCGCTGTAGCCGGGCATGTAAACGTCGAGGACGATGAGATCGGGCTTGGCCTCGGCGATCTTCTTCAGCGCCGCAGACCCGTTGTTGACGGTGATGACTTCGTACCCCGCATCCGCGAGGATCTTCCGCCCCATGTTCTGAGCGGTCACGCTGTCATCGGCGAGCAGTATCTTCCTGGCCAAAGGTATCCTCTACTGAGGGGAGATATCGCGAAGGTAACCCGGCCCTCAAGCTAAGTCAATGATGCAGAAGGGAAGTAACGTATTACCAGTGGCCAGCACCTACCGGAGGTAGCAGCACTAAAGTTTCGGCCGTCTCTTTGGAAGGCCGCGGAAACAGAACAAGAATCGGCTCCCGCATGTGACTTTTTCGGGGGAATTGGCGTCCAACGGATAATAGAGATACACTTTTCGCTTATTGCGCCGGGAGGAGCCTTGCCATGGCTACCACTGCTGTTCGCTCCCTGGTCTTGAGTGTTTCGCTGGCTACCCTTGCCTTTTCTGGCCCACCCGCCCGCCAGGACTCGACCAACCCCAGCCTGACGGCGCACGAATGGGGAACGTTTACGTCGATCGCAGATCGAAGCGGGAAGGCCGTGCGTTGGCTGCCACTCAACGGATCCGATCTTCCAGGGTTCGTGGAACACTTTCGCACGGCGGAGTTCAAAGTCGGATTGGCGGGCACGATTCGGATGGAGACTCCCGTTCTCTATTTCTATTCGCCGAGTGAAACGACGGTGTCGGTGGGAGTGGGATTCTCGCGTGGAGTGATCACCGAATGGTATCCGCATGCCAGCCATATCGAGCCCAATCCTAAGAAAGTTCTCGGCAGTGAGGATTTGTTTCAGCACAATGCCGACGGCAGCATTGCGTGGGATTCAGTGACCGTGGCGCCTGGACTCGCCGCGAGTCTTCCACGCGGCGATCGCGACAGCGAGAATGAGTACTACGCGGCGCGCGAAACCTCCGCTGCGCCGCTCGTGGTTCGAGCTGACAACGGGACCCAGCAGGAGAAGTTTCTTTTCTATCGCGGAGTGTCGGTGTTTCCTGTTCCCGTGTCGGCCCAGGAATCGCCCGAGGGAAAAGTGCTGGTCAAGAATCTCGGCGCGGAGGAAATTCCCGGGATCATTCTGTTTGAGCGCCGCGGAGATAGGTTGGGCTACCGCCTGGGCGGAACGCTTCAGGGTGAAACGGCGCTCGATCCTCCGGAACTGACTTCGACTTTGGAATCCTCGACTCTCGAAATCGTGAGCCGCGATCTGGAGGGCGTGCTGGTCGCGCAGGGGCTTTACCCTGATGAGGCGCGGGCCATGGTCGAAACCTGGCGGCAGTCGTGGTTTGAGGAAGGCAGCCGGCTGCTCTACATGGTGCCTGCGCAGTTTGTGAACCGGGTGCTGCCGCTTTCGATCAATCCCGCACCGGGGCAAGTGGTACGAGTGTTTGTGGGCCGGCTGGAATTGATTTCGCCCACAACCGAGAGAGCGGTAGAAACTGCGCTGGCGGCGCATGATCTATCGACCATCGAAAAATATGGGCGATTCCTGCAACCGATCATGGAGCAACTGAAGGCGGAAAATCCCGGGCAAGCGCGCGAGTTGGAACAGGAACTGATAAGAACCTATAGCGGGGAAGCGCAGCAGCCGCAGACGAAATAGAACGGCTTGGCGTCAAAGACGGAGCCCGCCATCCGTTGTGCCGACGACCCGCTGGTTTTTCTGACGGCTGACAGCTGACAGCTGCTTCTCAGAACGGTATGACCTTCTTCACGCCCTTCTTTTTCTTCTTCTTGCTGCTGGAAATCTCCTGGTCGCTGGCGGGAGCCGAACTGTCGGCGACCATTTTGGAGGTAGACGCTTGCCCCTGCTGGATTTCGTTTACCTGCGCCGGCGGTGGCGGCAGCGACGGGTCGGGGCCATTGTCGGTGGGTTTCAATTCATTGGGATCGGGCGTGTTCGGCTTCAGCTCGTTCGGGTCCGGCTTCGCGGGTTCCGCGGCGGTAGGCTGGCCGAAGGGTGAAGCGGGTGGAGTGGCATCGGAAGTCGTTGCGGAAGCGTCCGACGTGGTCTGGTTGGGGTTAACAATGTCAATGCCCAACGATCCTTTCCGCGCAGGTTCCATCGCTCCCATCGCCTCATTCTGTACGACGCTTCGCGCATCGATGGGTGTCGGTTCAACCAAATTGGGCTCGCCCACCCGGGATGCCTGCGCTACTTCCGGTCCCTTCCTGACGACGCCCAGCAACTTCTGCACCATGGTGGATTCGCGCCGGCTGTCGTCCTCGGCCTTGTTCAGCGCGACGGCGGCCTTGGTCGGCCGGGGAACCGGCTGATGCAGAGCGAGCAGGCGCCTCTTGGCATCATCGGAACGATCCATGATGGGGTAGCGCGTCAGAATTTTCGAATACTCTTCCGCCGCGTGTTTGGTGAGCGTTTCGATGTACTTTGCTTTATCGCTTTCCTTGGCGCAGCCTCGGGGCAAACCGTGGACATCGCAGGTCGGAATCGCGCGCATCCGGGTAATCTGCCCCTCGTAGTTCTGTCCCAACAGGTAGAGCGCTTCATCGGCGCGGCTGTACAGCGGATATTTGTCTACTAACGATTGGAGGCGCGCGATCGACGCGGGATAGGACTGGCGCAGGTAGTAAAAACGTCCGATTTCGAACTCGCGTTCGCCCAGCACTTCCTGCACTTCCAGGAGGCGCTGCTTGGCTTCGGGCAAGAGCTTGCTGTCGGGGTATTCCAGAATCATGCTGCGGTATTCGTCCTCGGCGCGCTTTGCATGGGTGTAGTCGCGGTCGGCCTTTTCCATCTGCTGATAGTGGATGTTGGCGATTTTCAGCTGCGCTTCGGCCGCTTCCGGCATGTTGGGGAAGAAGGTGCGGAAATCTCCATATTCCTGCTCGGCCTGAGCGAGCGCGGCGGTTCCGCCTTCGGCGTACCAGGAATCGCCCACGGACAGCTTGGCGCGCGCCACGAACTCGGAATCGGGGTACGTATTGATCAGGGTCTGCAACTGCAAACGCGCCACGTCGAAGCGGTTGTGCCGCATCGCGTCCATGGCCTTATCGAACAGGACCTTGTCGGGCTGCTTCGACCCCAGATTGGCCAGGGGGTTCACGGACTTCTTGTTGGTACAGGCAGCGGTGAGGGCTAACAGGATGCCCACCGCAATCAACGGAAATCGACGTAACATTAGGACCTCGAAATTGCTTGTGTAGGGACGGGAGCATTCGTCCGTCCGCCGCGCACAGCGCGGCTCTTGCTTTCTTGGTACTACCTCAGACTTTCAGCAGCGCCGCTTCAGTCGCCGCTTTCAGCAGGACTTCAGCATTCCTTCTTGGATCGCCATTGCCGAACACGGCGTTGCCTGCCACCAGAATTTCCGCCCCCGCCCGGACCACGTCGGCTACGGTATCGAGCGCCACCCCACCATCTACTTCGATGCGGTAATGCAGCCCGCGTTGTCCGCGAATTTCGGCCAGGCGGCGCATTTTATGCAGCGTCGATGGAATGAACTTCTGCGCTCCAAAGCCTGGGTTCACCGACATGACCAGCACATAATCCACAATATCGAGCACTTCGTCGAGCGTATCCACCGGCGTCGCCGGATTGATCACAACTCCGGCCAGGCAGTCGTGACTCTTGATCAAGTACAGCGTGCGATTCAGGTGCCGGCAGGCTTCCTGATGCACCGACATCCAGTCTGCACCGGCGTCGGCAAAGGCCGGAATGAATTCGTCCGGATTTTCGATCATCAAGTGGCAATCGAGCGGCAACTTGGTAGCCTGGCGCAAGCATTTTACTACCGGCGGGCCGATAGTAAGGTTCGGGACAAAGTGGCCATCCATGATATCCACATGGATGACACTTCCGCCGCCCTCGCCCGCGGCGCGCACCTGCTCGCCCAGTCGGGCGAAATCAGCGGAAAGAATCGACGGCGCAAGTTCGATCAAATGCGATCTCTCAGAATGAGGTCCTAGGACCCGGGATCTGGCAAGGAAATGCTCCCGGAAATTCTAACACGCGGGAAGCGTGTCGGACGCTCAGTCGCGGGCCCGGGAACTGGGACTGGGCTATTGGACCGGCGGCGCTCTTCGTTGCGATCCTCTGCTAGCCGCACAAGCGTATCCCATCCCGGAAGTTTCGGCCATCGCTTTAGTGTTACCCTCGTCCGGCGTGCTTTCGCCAGCCCAATTCGCGCCCACGGCGTACACGGTCAGCGCAGTGTTCCTGTGGGGCGCTTCCGACTTCGCCGGAGGATACGGATCGCGACGGGCGAATGCCTTCGTTCTGACCGCGTTCTCGCATGTCTGCGCTTTCGCCCTGATGTTTGCGATTGCGCTCGCGGTACCTGGCGTATTCCCTTCCCGCGCCAGCATTCTCTGGGCGCTGGCCGCGGGCGCGGTGGGTGGATTTTCCCTGGCCATCTTTTATCGCGCACTGGCCTCTGGCCAAATGGGCACTACGGCGCCGATTGCGGCCTTGCTGGGAGCGGCCATTCCTACGCTGGCGGATATCGCCATGGAAGGCGCGCCCAGTCGCTGGTCGATTGGCGGATTCCTGCTCGCCATTCTGGCCATCTGGCTGATCACACGTCCGGAGACACCGAGCGGGGAAAAAGAACCGGGACGTCCGGCAGGTGTGGGGATGGCCGCACTCGCCGGAGTCGGATTTGCCGGTTTCTATCTCTGTATCCACCAGGCGACCGGTTCGGCGGTCTGGCTCGCCACTATTTCCCGCGTCGGGTCGTTCACGGCCACGGCGATCGCGGTCCTGGCGACCCGGGCTCCGCTGACGATGGACCGTCCGCGCGCCGGGCTGGGCATGGTTGCGGGATGTTTCGACATCACCGCCAGCGCTTTGTTTATCTACGCCAGCCAGCGCGGGCGCCTCGACGAGGCGGTGGTCATCACGTCGTTGTATCCGGCGGTAACAGTGCTGCTGGCGCGGATATTCCTGAAAGAACACTTCAGCCGTTGGAGGTTCGTAGGGCTACTGGCGGCGCTGGCAGCGGTGCCGCTGATTGCGGCGGGGTAGAAAGGAGAAATTCCTCATTCTGGAACGAGGAATGCATTTATTTTGCTGTGGTTATAGTTGACAAGATAGCATGCATTCCATATTCTGAAATCTGGAATGGCTCTCCATTCACAGGACGTCGTAGTTGTTCTGAAGCTCGTCGCACAGCGAGACGCAGGCAAGCGCTGGACCTATGCCGAACTAGGCAAGGATTTGCTTATGAGTGCTTCGCAGGTTTTTCGATCGGTTGGTCGGGCCGAAACGGCACGTCTTCTAGCTGCACCGTCTGTTCCCAGTGCTCCTGCGACAGAGGAGTTGCCGCTGACGTGGATGTGGCCCAACAGAAGCCACCTCAAAGAGTTCCTGATCCATGGAGTAAAGTACGCCTTCCCGGTTGAGCGCGGCGGCCCAACCCGCGGAACCCCCACTGCGGAAGCCGCTCCTCCGTTGAACCAAATCCTCACCCAGGACTTTCCCCTTCCGCCGGTCTGGCCAGACCCAACAGGCCTGTTTCGCGGCATTGCGTTTTCGCCGCTCTATAAAACTGTCCCGCAGGCGGCTGTGCGGGACCCCAAACTCTATGAACTTCTCGCGCTTCTGGACGCCATTCGCGAGGGACGCGCCCGGGAGCGGGAGATCGCAATCCGTGAGCTCACTGCGAGAATTGATTCCCGGTGAGTACTTCTCCCCCGAATCCGAATCTTGCTCAGATTGTCGCGGCTGCAGCGAAGCTGGCGCCGCTGCTCGACGAAATTGCGTTTGTCGGGGGATGCGTGACGGGATTACTCGTCACCGATCCCGCTGCCGCTCCGGTGCGGCCGACTCTCGATGTTGATGCAATCGTCGCGGTCGCGTCCTACGCGGAGTTCACGGTCCTTGAGAATCGTCTCCGCGATCTTGGCTTTCACCAGCCCAACATCGAAGGCACTCCAATTTGCCGCTGGCAGAACGGGGATCTCATTCTTGATCTTATGCCAACCGACTCGACCATCCTGGGCTTCAGCAATCGCTGGTATGGGCCAGCTTTGGAACATGCACTGAGAACCAGAATCGGCCAATATGAAATCCGAGTCGTTACCGCTTCTTACTTTCTCGCCACAAAGTTCGAAGCATTTCATGGGCGCGGCCAGAACGATCTCGGGATGAGCCACGATCTGGAGGATATTGTGACTGTAATCGACGGCCGGTCCGAGATTGTTGCCGAAGCCCATCTCGCTGCACCAGATTTGCGAAAATATCTCAGCCAGGAATTCGGAGCCCTATTATCGAATCGTGATTTTCGGGAAGCGCTGCCGGGACTCCTGCTTCCCGACGCTGCGAGCCAGCAGCGTCTTGGTCTGGTGATGAGGCGTATGCAAGAGTTTTTGATCGAAAGCTAAATCGATGCCGCTGATCGAAATTCGCAACCTGACCAAGATATTTGCCCGTACGGGATCGCCTTTGGGTGGACAGTCTCGTGGCGGGCCCGCGGGAGAAGTCCGAGCCGTCGATGACGTTTCGCTCGACATTCGCGCGGGGGAGACGCTGGGACTGGTGGGCGAGTCGGGATCGGGGAAGAGTACGTTGGGGCGGCTTATTTTGCGGTTGATCGAGCCGACTTCGGGTTCCGTGAGTTTCAAGGGGAGCGATCTGCTCGCGGCCAGCCGCGGCGAGATGCGCCGCTTGCGCCGCGACCTGCAGATTATTTTTCAGGATCCGTTCGCCTCGCTCGATCCGCGCTTTCGGGTGGAACACATTGTTGCCGAACCGCTGATCATTCACGGGCCATGGCTCGACGAGAGAACGAACCGGGAAGGGCACGAGTTCACTCGTGCAACGGCGCCGGCAGGAGATTCGGCTTCAGCCGCTGGCGGGAAGGCCGCGCGGCGCGCACGCGTCGGTGAACTGCTGCGTGCGGTGGGCCTCGATGAATCGGCGCGCACGCGCTATCCGCACGAGTTCTCCGGAGGACAGCGGCAGCGTATCGGCATTGCCCGCGCCCTGGCCTTGCGGCCGAAATTTATTGTGTGCGACGAGCCGGTCTCAGCACTCGACGTGAGCGTGGGCGCGCAGATCGTGAATCTGCTGGCGCAGTTGCAGCGCGACTTCGGACTGACCTATCTGTTCATCTCGCATTCCATGCCGGTGGTGCGCTATCTCTCGACGCGAATTGCCGTGATGTATCGTGGGAAAATCGTCGAAGTCGGCGACACTGAGCAGATCACGAGCCGCCCGACGCACGATTACACTCGCAGTCTGCTGGAAGCCACGCCGGAACTGCTTGCGTAGGTAAGGCGGGTCTTCGGTCTTAGGCTTCGGTCTTAGGTCTTAGGCTTCGGGTCTCATGTGGCGACGGACGCCTCAGCTTGCACTGAGCGAAGTCGAAGAGATTGTCCGAGGAAGCAAAGCAAGGAGCCATCGTGCCATACTCTGTTGATGTCCCGCCGCGAACCCGGGTTTGTGCGCGATCTGGTTGAGTTGATTCTCGGCTACGGACTGATCCTGTTCGTGCTGTGGATGCCTGCGTTTCCGCAGCGCATTCTCTCACCGGTCGCGCTCATCGTGACCCTCGTGATCGTGCTGGCGCGCCGTCCGAGTCTCGACGACCTGGGCCTTGGGCTCCGCGGGGTGGCAGCGTCGTTGTGGATTCTTCCGGCAGCGATTGTCCTAGCCCTCATAAGCACGCTGGTCGCAAGGCAAATCGGCACACTGCATTCCCTGTACAACGGCGATTTGCAGCACGTCGCCGGCTACGTCCTGTGGACGCTTTATCAACAGTTCCTGCTCAACGACTACTTCATGCCGCGGCTCACGCGCCTTCTGGCCAGCGAAGGCAGAGCCGTGGGCCTTGCCGCGGTGCTGTTCGCGACGGCGCACCTGCCGAATCTGGCGCTCACGGCGGCGACGCTGGTATGGGGAGCGGTTTCATGTGGGCTGTTCCGGCGCTATCGAAATCTCTATGCCCTTGGCGTGGCCCAGGGATTGCTCGGACTAGGCTTTGCCGTTTGCGTACCGGATGCGATCCATCATCATCTGCGGGTGGGGTTGGGATATCTGAGGTACCACTCGAAGTAGGCCGGATCGTAGGCCGCGAAAAGTAAAACAATCCGCAGGCAGTCCTTCACGGTCGATTCTGAATGGCGGCACAAATAGGCACGCTCATTGGTAATCTGGCGCGGTCGAAGCCATCGTGGGAGGATGAGGCGCGTGATGTCTCGACAAGGAGAAGGCTCAATGAAAGCATTGGTAACCGTTGCCGTTGTGTTATTTGCGTCGCTGGCCGCTTATGCGGAAGGTCCGAAGCCCTGTGAAGATCTGAAGGCTGAAATCGCGAAAAAAGTGGAAGCGAACGGCGTGAAAACGTACTCCCTCGAAATCGTGGCGAAAGACAAGGAAGACGTGACGGGCAAGGTGGTTGGTACCTGCGAAGGCGGCACGAAGAAGATCGTGTACAGCAAGACGGCCGCCCCAGCTCAGGCGGCGACTCAGGCCGCAGCAACAGCTCCGGCGGCAAAGCCCTAATCGCGAGAGCCCAGATGAATCTCTGGCCCTGGGCGGAGACGATCCCGCGCTGGGGTCGAGCTTTGCCATCGCGAGGGCGCCCTCCCACCAATCCTTTCACTCCCCAGACAGGCTCCTGAGTGTTTCTAGAACCAGAACGACCATAGCCAATCGACACAGGTGTGCGTGATGGTCGACGCCGGCACACGGCGGTTTTCGCGCCAGGCGCGGCCATAGAAGATTCCTGCGATGCTTGCCAGCAAAACGTAACGCCAGTTGAAATGGGCGGAACGTTTGTTGAAGTGCGATAGTCCGAAGAGGACCGAAGCAATCACTAGCGCAACTCGTCGCCCTACTCGCCTCTCCAGCAGATTCTGCACCCAGGCGCGGAAGAATAGCTCTTCCGGCACAGCCACGAACACGAAGATCCCGCCCCAGGTGAGAACGGCTTTGCCCACCGGCGGCAAATTCGCATGCGGATGAATAAATCCGAGCGCGAGTCCCAGGACGAGTACCGCGGGCGCGAAAAACGCGAGTTCGCGCAAGCCAGTCTTCCAGTCGCTCCAGTGCGGGCGAAAATCGAATCCCGTCCCGCTCAGGCCGCGGATGGCAAGAAATCCGTACAGTCCGGAATCTACCAGCAGTAGGTTCGCGAGGCCGCGCAGGTCTGAGGGCCAGGCGGAGTCGAACCAACGCAGATCCACGGCGAGGCCCAGGGTGAGAAGTATGAAGGCGTCGCGCCAGTTGCCCCGCTGCTGCGGATCGGCGACCGCGGCCCGCGCCAGCAACCACGCCATCACCACCGGCAGCGCAGCGTACAGCGCGAACCAATGCCAGCGAAACATGTGCTGCGACAGCGCGATGACAACGTAGGACCCAACCAGCACCGCTGGAAGCCCTACGCGGAGTGCAACCGGCCAACGCGCGACGGCTCGCGCGATCCGCTCGGCCGCAAATCCGAAGGCGATCGCAGGGGTCAACTCCGCCACAAGCACCGCAATCGCCACTGGCGTTACATTCGACATGCGCACCATCTTAATGCGAGTCTGCTAAGTCCGAGTTTGCAGTGCGGCTGGTCCTTGCGCTTGTATCGGCGCGCGCCTCCGGCTAGAATTCTCACGAATCTTCCCAGGAGGTATTCATGGCCGCCGCTCCGGTCCTGCCCGCTTCGCCTGCTCCCACGCCCGAACCCGCGCCGCTGTCCCAGGGCGCACGCATCATCGACACTTTTATTGCGCCGTCGAAAACCTTCACCGACCTGCGCCGTAGCGCCCAGTGGTGGGCCCCTTTCCTGCTGATGGTCGTGATGTCCACGATATTCGTTTACACCGCGGGCCAGAAGGTCGGCTTCCACAAGATCGTGGAAAATCAGATGCAGTCGCAGCCCAAAGCCCAGGACCGTTTCGAAAAGATGACCCCTGAGCAGCGCGAAGCGCAAATAAAGTGGACTGGAATTCTGTCGTACGTTTTAATCCCGCTCTTCACGCTCATCATCTGGCTGATCATGGCGGCTCTGCAGTTTGGAACATTCAAGTTTGTGGCCAACGCTGACCTGACTTTTTCGAGGTCCATAGCTGTTGTCGTGTATGGAGGACTGCCGCTCCTGCTAAGGCAGGTACTGGCTGTCGTGTCCATACTTGCCGGTGTGAACCCGGATGGCTTTTCCCTGCAGAATCCGTTCGCCTCAAACCCCGGGTACTTCATGAACCCCGCGGACGGGCCCTTCCTGTACAACATTGCTTCCTCACTTGATCTTTTCTTGATATGGACGTTGGTGGCGACGGCGATTGGTTTTGCCTGTGCTGGCAAGGTAAAGCGAGGAACCTCGTTCGCAATTGTTTTCGGATGGTGGATTGTGATCACGGTGGGATTCTCGGCGATCGGGGCAGCGTTCGCGTAGGGCTCCGCGCAGCATTCGCTTAAGAGTGTCGCGGCTCAGCCGGCCATCGACTCGATGGCGCGCACGACCTCGGGCGGAAGCGTTAGCTCGCGGCTGGCGAGATCTTCCCTCATGTGGTCGGCGTTCGTCGTTCCCGTCAGCGGGAGCATGCCGACGGCGCGCGCGAAGCTGAAGATCACCTGGGAGGGAGTCGCCTCGAGCTTTTGTGCTACAGCAATCAGCGGAGGATGATGCAGTACCTCCGGGTTCGCGGTGAGCAACGAGAATCCCTGATACTTGATCTTGTGCTGGTCGCAGAACGATCGCACCTCGCGGTCCCAGCCGAGGCGGGCGAAGCAACGGTTCTGGACGAACGCGGGGAGTTCAGTACGGCCGGCTGCGAGCGGCTCCAAATGCTGCAATGAAACGTTGCTCACGCCGAGCAGGCGGGTGCGTCCGGCGTCGCGCTCTTTTCGCATCGCTTCCCAAACCTCGGCGTCGTCTTCGGTCCACTCGTAACCGGACGACGGCCCGTGCAGCACGAAGCTGTCAACGTGGTCGGTCGCGAGGTGATCGAGTGAACTTGCCAGCGATTGGGCCACTTGCGTCGCGAAACTGGCCGCGGGATCGTAGGGAAGGCGGTGATCCTGCCCGCGCTGGTAAGTGAATTTCGTTTGCAGAAAGAGTTCGGCGCGGGACACAACTCCGGCGCGATAGGCCGCGGCTAGTCCCTCGCCGACTCCGGCTTCGAAGTAGTGGCGGCGCTGGTTGGCGGTGTCGATGGCGCGAAAACCGGCGCGGATCGCAAGTTCGACGAGGGCGGCGGTGCGGTCTTCTTTCCAGGCGGTGCCGTAGAGAAAATCGGGGACGGGCATCGGGGTATTGTGCCACGAGACCCTCAGCCACAGGGGAAACGGGTTTCACAAATTTCTTTTATCGTTTTGTGCTTCCCCGCGTCTGATATTGGTGACTTGGTTATGTCAGTATATTCTTGGAACTCTCAGGAGGCTTCCCGTGAAACGCATTTTTGCTGTTGCTGGTTTCGTGGTCTACGCCACGCTTGCCTTTGCCCAAACTTCCACTCCGCCTGCCAAAGCCCCGGCCGCTGCCGCGCCGGTGAAAGATCCGGTTACAACTTCTTTGCGCTTCCTGCTGCAGCGCTCGCAGGGCAACACCGTGGGCGCCGTGGAGGCGATGCCCGCGGACAAGTTCTCCTACAAGCCGACGCCCGATCAGGAAACGTTCGTGCACCTGGTAGTACACATTATCGGGTTCAACAATTCTTTCTGCGCCAAGGCGGGTGACGTTCCCGCGCCGAAGGTGGACGATCCCAAAGAGACCGATTCCAAAGAACAGTTGGTCGCCGCGGTGAAAGCGTCGTACGCATTTTGCAGCGATGTCGTCGGCAAAATGGATGACTCAAAGCTGGGCGACAGCATCGAAATATTTAACGGCAGGCAGGGTCCGCGGGCGATGGCTTCGCTGATCCTGGCCAGCGGCTGGGCCGATCACTATGCGGCGGCCGCGATGTACTTGCGGCTGAACGGCATTCTGCCGCCGAGCGCGCAGCCGAAGAAGTAGAGAACCGCCGTTAGTCGTTGGCCGTTAGTCGTCGGTCGTTGGCGAGGGGTGGGGCATGCTTGCGTTCTTGCCAGGTGTGGGTTCGCACCGGGCGTAGAGATTCCTCCGTCCCTCGCGTGGGCTCGGGGGTCGGAATGACAACGTTTATTGGTAACACTGACAAGGTTAGCCGATCTGGACTAGATCGTTCGGTTGCACGGTCGGCGGGTTCTGCGGGGCGCGCCAGGAATCGAAGATTGAAACCTGGTGCACGCACGAGACCGTGCAGTGCGGGGCGCAGGATTTTTCGGTGAGATATTCGCGGCGGAGGTCGTCGCGGGTGTAGGTCGCGAGCGGGACGCCGGGGTAGCCGCGCTGCTGCGAGCAGTAGTGAACCAATCCGTCTTCGCAGATGTAGAGATAGCGCCCGCCGGCGCGGCATCGCCAGTCGTTGGGCAGGCCCTTGGCGATGTTGTCCTGAAATGAGTTGATGCGGGTGAAGCTGCTCTTCTCCATGGCCTGCATCTCGTGGTAGATACGGCGCTCTTCGTCGTTCAGCGGTTGGAGTTGGCCGCTGCCGTCGTGAATGATTCCGATCGTCGAAGTAAATCCCAGCTCAATGGCGCGCTTGCCGATCACGAGCGCGTCCTGCGGATGGGCAATGCCGCCGCCAACAACGGAATTAATGTTCACGTGAAAGTCGGCGTGCTCGGCCAGCAACTGCAGTTTCTTGTCGAGGACCTTCAGGCTCTTCTTCGACACATCGTCAGGATTGACGTTATCGATGGAAATCTGCAGCCATTCGAGCCCAGCGCGATTCAGACGCTGAATTCGATCTGCGACCAAGAGATAGCCGTTCGTGATGAGTCCGGCGATCATACTGTGGGAGCTGCCATTGCCGCGGATGCGGCGGATCACGTCGTCGAGTTCCGGATGCATCAGCGGCTCGCCACCGGAAATCGTCACCACCGCCGTGCCGAGCGAGCCGAGCTTGTCGATGCGGCGATACATTTCCTCGATCGGCACGGGCTTCGAGAAATCATCGAACTCGTTGCAGTAAGTGCAGGCCAGATTGCAACGCCGCATCGGAATGATGTGCGCCAGCAGCGGGTGGTCGGTCGACGCGAGCGCGCGCACGGCCATGTTCGCCCCGCGCAGGTTGCGGTGCAGGGCTTTGGCGCGGCGGCGCAAGGTTGTTAGCGCAGATGGCATGAGTTAGTTAATCTGTTATTACAGCATAGACACCGGGCTGGCGCACGGGGGCGACAGCGTTCGGTACGAAATCGGCAGCGAATGGCACTGCCTATACGGGGAAGCGCCCGCGAACCTCACGGATGCAAATGCTTGAAATGCTCGAGTTCCAGCAGGCGCTCCTGATAGAGGACTTCCAGGCAGCCGAAGATTTCTCCATCGTTGCCGCAGATCAGGTTCCGCTTCCGCAGCCACTCTTTTTGCTCATTCATGAGGATGTCACTGTCGGCATTATTCAATTTGTCGAGCCATGATTTATACCGCTCATCCAGATGCACGTCGAGCGCGGCCGGCGGTAGCCGAACTGCAAACGGCAATTTCCACTTCCGTCCTCGCCTTGTCGCAATCGAAGCTGGCTTTGTAACGCGGAGCTGCCTTCACTGCGACAGTCTCGAACTCCTTCTGCTGGGCGTTCCACCGCAGCTTTATCACCAGCGAGTCATCGCGGTGCGATTGATCGTGGTAGGTTTCGACGAGCAGCCCGTCCTCCACTCTGAGGTCATAGAAAGTGCGGCCGAAGAGCCCGGCTTGCTGTTCTCCGGTCGGTTCCGGAATCTTGAGCTCGGCGAGCGAACCATTCGGCTGCCGACGAACGACGGCATGAACATCAGGACCGGCGGTTCCGGTCGCGCACGTGGACGCAACCACGACCGCCTCTTCATTTCCATCCCCCACGAAATCAAAATATTCCAGATTATCGATATTAACGGTCTCGCAGCCGGTGGCTTGCCAAAGTATTTCTCGATCTCGTCTTCGGAAATCGGCGGCTGACCCTGCTGGGCGAGCGAAAAGCTAGGGACGACAAGCAACAGCAGCGCTGCGCATCTTACTGCGTGTCTTTTGCAACTCGGCATGCCTTGAGTTTGACGCACGCGGCGTCGGTGTCAAGAGACTAATTCGTGTCCCGCGTGGAGGAGGACGTCGAGGGCCGCTTCGATGAACTCCTGCTGCACGAGCACGTAGTCGGTGTCGTAGGTTGAGATGGCGAAGATGGGGATTTGGCCATACGAGAGCGGGTCTATGAACGACTGCAATACACCGGTCAGCGAGAACCGGAACGGGCCCTTCAGTTTCAGGCTAATCCAGCGATGCGACGAGCGCATGTCGGGCGGAAGATTCTCGGTCGGGCAGACAATGGAGAGTTCGTCGGCAGTGCGGGTGATCGAAGTAAAATCGCCTATCGTGGCCCAGTCTGGGGTGGGAGCATCAGGGGCGAGGCGTACGATCGCATAGGTGCCCGGGAGTTGGCGGAACTTGAGTTGGTGAAGTGACATCGGCCGACTAGCCCTCCACTGCCTTGCGAAGGGCGGCTCTCGCCAAGATTCTGGTGGAATCGAGCATGGGCAGCGGGGATTGCTCTTGCGTCAGTAGCAGCGGGATTTCTGTGCAGCCCAGCACGACCGCGTCGCAGCCTTCGTCCTTGAGCGTTCGGATCACTTCGGTGAAGTAGGCTTGCGTGCGGGGCTGGAAATTTCCATGGACCAGTTCGTCGAAGATGTAGCGATGAATGCGCTCGCGTTGCTCCCCACCGGGGATGCTGTGTTCGATGCCCGCGGCCTTCAGCGTCTCGCGATAGACGGGGCCGTCCATGAGCGAGCGGGTGCCGAGGACCCCGAGGCGTTTATAGCCGTGTCGCTTGGCTTCGTTCGCGACCTCAGCCGCGATGTGCAGCCAGGGGCGCGGGGAGCGGTGCGCAACTAAGTCGAATGCTTCGTGCACGGTATTGACAGGAGCGATAAGGAAATCAGCGCCTGTCTTGGCCAACTTCTCCGACGACGAAAGCATCAATTCGGCGACGCCGGCCCAGTCTTTTGCATCGATGCACTTCACGTAGTCGGCGAAGTTGTGGCCGTGCATCGACACTTCGGGATGATTGTAGGCACCGAGCATCACCGCACCTTCTACGCAGATGGTGCGATAGCAGAGCGCGGCGCCTTCCGTGCTGCATGCGACAATGCCGATGTGTAACATCAGTTGCCCGTTGTCAGCAGCCAGTTGCCAGTTCAACCCCCCTTGATTGTAGCCGGAGCAACCGCGTAAGGACTCGCGTGCCGGTAGCGCTTTTCGAATTCTTCGCGCGTGCAGATGGTCTTGAGGTCGACGACTCGGTCGATCGCCAGTATTCCGTCGAGATGGTCAATTTCATGCTGCAGGAGCTCCGAGAGATTGCGGTCGTCTCCGGCTTCGAATTCGAGCGTTAGTCCATCGAGGTTCTGGTAGCGAACAGTGATCTGACTACGGCGCTCGACCTGCATGAAGATTGAAAGGAAACTCAGGCAGGCGTCCCAGACGACAATTCTCTCTTCGCTGCTCGCGATGATTTCCGGATTGACGAGAGGCCAGGGTTCAACACCGGGAAGTTTCAGGAATATGACGCGCTGCGAGACACCGAGTTGAGGGGCCGCGATTCCGCGTCCGTAGCCGGTTTTGGCACGCCAGTGGGCAAGCGTGTCGGCCAGGTCATGGACCAAATCGCGGACCTCGCCGGAAGTAGGGTCTTCTACGACCAAGGCTTCTTGCCGCAAGAGCGGATCGCCGAGCTGGAGAATAGGGCGGACGGGCATGCGACTTCTCAGCCGCCGATTTTACATCAGAGCATGGAAGGGCTGAATCCCCACCTCTCGCGCAAAGAACGCGCAAGAAATGGGCACCCGCTGCTCCCATGCGGGTCCTGGCGATCATTTCGCTGCGGCGGCGTCGAATAGGCTCAGCAACTCGAGCTTTTTTTCTGCCGGCAGGAAGGACGCTTCGAACGAATTGCGGGCCAGTTCGCGAAGGTGCTCGTCGGTGAATCCGAAGGCCTCCTGCGCAATCTGGTACTCGTGCGAAAGAGTTGTGCCGAACAACGCCGGATCGTCCGTGTTAAGCGTGATCATGACGCCATGGTCGAAGTAGTTTTTCGTGGGATGATCGGCAATCGCCTTGCATACTCCGGTGCGGAGGTTGCTGGTAATGCACAGCTCGACCGGAATCTGGCGCTGGGCGAGTTCTTCCATCAGGTCGGCATCCTGGCTGGCGGTAAAGGCGTGGCCAAGGCGCTCGGCACGCAGGTTGAGCGCTCCCCAAATCGACTCGGGAGGACCAGTCTCGCCAGCGTGCGCGGTCAGGCGCAAGCCGTTGTCGGCGGCGTAGCCGTAGACGCCGCGGAAAAGTTCCGGCGGAGCTTTCTGTTCGTCGCCGCCGATGCCGACTCCAATCACGTGGCGGTCCTGGTAGCGCACTGCCAACTCAAAGACTTTCTGCGCTTCCTCCACCCCGAAGTGGCGAGTGGCGTCGAAAATCCAGAGCAACGAAACGCCGAAATCACGCGCGCCACGGGCTCGGCCGCGATCCAGTCCCTCGAAGATCGCAGCAAAGTCCTGCTTGCGATAGAGGCAGACACCGACCGCGACGTAGACTTCCGCGTGCAGCACGTTCTCTTCTTTCAAACGCTGCATCAAGCGGTATGTAATCAGTTCGAAATCATCGGGACCGCGCAGGTGCGCGCTGACGGCTTTGAACGCCATCAGGAAACTCTGGAAGTCGGTATAGCCGTACAGCGCTTCGACCTCAGACAGCGTAGGGTGTTCGCCGTGAAGTTTGCGGAGTTCGAGTAGCGTAGCGGGCGCGACCGCGCCCTCGAGGTGCAAATGCAGCTCCGCCTTGGGAAGCTGGCGGATGAAGGCATTGGGCGGGCGAAGCGGTACGGAAGTCATCCCTTTGATTGTAGATTCTTGCTAAAGGATTTGCGAGGGACGCAGGTCGTCGTCGATGAGATTTTTCCGATACAATCCTGTGTTCTCATATCAGAGTGGGAGAAAGTGCATGAAGAGTGTTTGCGGATTGCTGCTGGTTGTGGCAGTGCTCGCTTCGCCGTTGGCTTTGTTTGCCGCGCCGTCCGGGCCACAAGTGAAAACCGGGTCGGGGGTTGTCGAAGGCAAAGAAGATGGAGCGATCCACACATTTCTTGGCATCCCGTATGCCGCGCCGCCGGTGGGCGATCGGCGATGGAAGGCTCCTGCCCCCGCGGCGAAATGGGCCGGAGTGCGCAAGGCCGCGGAGTTTGGTGCGCATTGCATGCAGGGAAAAGTTTACGGTGACATGAATTTTCGTGACGCCGGGGGCAGCGAAGACTGCCTCTCGCTGAACGTTTGGGTGCCGGCGAAACCTGCAACTGCGAAGCTGCCTGTCATGGTGTGGATTTATGGTGGAGGATTCGTCGCGGGCACGACTTCTGAGGCGCGGCAGGATGGCACAAATCTCGCTCAGCAAGGCGTGATCGTGGTGAGCATGAATTACCGGCTGGGAATTTTCGGTTTCTTTGTGCATCCGGAACTGACTAAGGAATCCGGGCACAACGCGGCGGGGAATTATGGGTTGATGGACCAGACGGCGGCGCTGCGGTGGGTGCATGACAACATTGCGGCGTTCGGCGGCGACCCGGAGAACGTCACTATTTTCGGCGAGAGCGCGGGATCGTTTTCCGTGAGCGCGCAGATGGCATCTCCGGTGGCCAAGGGCTTGTTCCAGAAGGCGATTGGCGAGAGTGGCGGGGCATTTTTTAGCGGAGGTCTGTCGTTCGAGCCGCGGGCGGTGCGGGAGGAGAAAGACGTCAAGGCCGTCGGCGAGAAACTTGGAGTGAGCACGTTGGCTGAGTTGCGGGCGATTCCCGCGGACAAGCTTCTCGATGTCTTCGGAAAGCCCGGGCCCGACGGTTTTCGTTTCGGTCCGGATGTGGATGGATATTTTCTGCCGCAATCCGTGCCGGCCATTTTCGCAGCAGGAAAACAGAATGATGTGCCGCTGCTGGCGGGATGGAATCACGACGAGGGCAGCTTCGAGGTTGTTTTTAATCCGCAGAAGCCGACGGCCGAGAGCATGAAGGCCAACGCCGAGAAAGCTTTCGGCGACAAGGCGGCCGAGTTCCTCAAGCTCTATCCCACCGATACACCCGAGCATGTCCTGCGTTCGGCGGAGGACTTCGCTAGCGATCACTTTATTGCATTCTCGACCTGGGCTTGGATGGAATCGCAGGCCAAGACCGGCAAGCAGCCGATCTATCGCTACCGTTTCGACCTGGGTCCGCCGGCCGATCCGAAGGCGCCGCAGATGGGCGCGTACCACTCGGCGGAGATTGAGTACGTCTTCGGCCAGCTCGATTCGAAAGCCGGCGTGGCATGGACCCCGGAGACTCGCGCCCTCAGCGCCCAGATGCAGAAGTATTGGGCGAACTTCGCCCGCAGCGGTGATCCAAATGGACCGGGACTGCCGAAGTGGCCGGTGTATTCGGCAGCTGACGGATGGCCGGTGATGTTTCTGGACGCAACGTCGGCGGCGCACAAGGATGATTTGCGGGAGCGGTATTTGTTTCTGGCGCAGGCTTGGGAGAAGTAGATTAGCCCGCGCCCAGGAAATGAAGTCGTAGAGACGTAGCTTGCTACGTCTTCCCTCTTTGCGGCGAGAAGATGTTGCAAGCAACGTCTCTACTTCGCGAACTCGCTGCGATGCCGGCTGTAGAAGACATAGATGAGCAGTCCGAGGACCAGCCAGACCACAAAGCGCCGCCATGTAACCAGCGTGAGGCCGAACATTAGTCCGCCGCACAGAATCACCGAGATCAGCGGGAACCATGGAACAAAGGGCACGCGGAATGCGCGCTTCCTATCGGGTTGCCTGCGGCGAAGAAAAATGACTCCCAGCGAAACCAGCACAAAGGCAAACAACGTCCCAATGTTGGCAAGATCAGCGGCATCCGCAATATCGACCAGCCCGGCGGGGATGCCCACGGCGAAACAGGCGATCCAGGTGGACCAGTAGGGCGTTTTATACTTCGGGTGTACCGCGGAGAAAAGCTTAGGCAGCAAGCCGTCGCGGGACATGGCGTACCAGATGCGCGCCTGGCCGTATTGAAACACGAGCAACGACGAGATCATGCCGGTCAGCGCTCCGATCACGATGACCGAGCGGAAGAACGGGTGCACGCCCAGATACTTCATCGCGTAGGCGACGGGCGCTTCGGCGGCCTCACCAGAGACGAAAGTCGTGTACTTCATCATGCCGAGCAGTACGACGGCAACTCCGACGTAGAGCAGCGTGCAGACCACCAGCGACATGATGATGCCGAAAGGCAAATCTTTTTGCGGATTGCGCGATTCCTCGGCGGCGGTGGAGACCGAATCGAATCCGATGTAGGTGAAGAAAACGATGGCCCCCCCGGTAACGATTCCGGCGAAGCCAGAGGGCGCGAAGGGCGACCAGTTGGCGGGCTTGACCAGCATTCCACCCACTACCAGGAAGGTTAGGATGGCGCCGATCTTGACCATGACCATGATGTTGTTGGTCCCCGCCGACTCCTTCACTCCACGCACCAGCAGGAGGGTGAGAATAAAAACAATGAGGAAACCGGGAAGATTGAAGTAAGCGCCAGTCCATTGCCCGCCGGCCCAGACCGGGCTGGCCCATTTGTCCGGTAAGTTGAGGCCGAAGACGGCCAGTTGCGCTTTCGTGTAACCGGCAAAACCAACCGCGACCGCGACGTTCGAGACCACGTATTCGAGGATCAGGTCCCAGCCGATGATCCAGGCGAAAATCTCGCCGAGCGTGGCGTAGGAATAGGTGTAGGCGCTGCCGGCGATCGGGATCATCGAGGCCAGTTCGGCGTAACACAATCCGGCGAAGCTGCAGGCGATGGCGACCAGCAAGAACGAAATCGCAATCGATGGCCCGGCGGGCGGGCGGCCGTGCATGAGCGCTCCCGCCGTGCTGCCGGTGCGCAGCAGACTCAAAATCACGTCCAGAGCCTGTGCATGCCAGATGGAGGACGCCTGGAAATATTCTCCGGCGGCCGCAGTGCCGGTAAGGATAAAAATTCCCGAGCCGATGATGGCGCCGATGCCCAGCGCCGTCAACGACCAGGGCCCCAGCGATTTGCTGAGCCGGTGTTCCGGATTCTCGGAATCAGAGATCAGCTTGTCGATCGACTTGCAGCAGAAAATCTGTTTGTCGGAGGTACGGATGACGGCTGCGGGTTCCGTGGGTTGTGACAAGCGGTTGTGATCTCCTGGGTGCAGCTTGCAGCTATCGGCCCCGCCTATCAGCTCAGGGCAAGCTAAATCAGCTTTCAGCTTCAAGAACCGGCGTCGCTTCGCGACGGAGCGGGCGAGGGCGCCCGCTCCTCCACGAATTATCTTGCCGCTACCGCTTGGCCTGGCCGCGGGCCAACTTCTTGACCTTGGGCTTTTTCGATCCGCGAGCGTAGTCGCGGGGCTTGAGCGGCTTTTCGGCTTTGCGCTTCTTGCGCGCGGCGCGTTTGGACTTCTTGCGTTCTTCTTTGGTCAGCTTTGATGTATTTGCCATGAATCCTTTTGAATTGAGTAATTTGATAATTGAGTAATTTAGTAATTGAAAATCTGCGAGGCTGGTTATTTCGGAAACTTCCGCAATTACTCAATTTCCCAATTACTCAATTATCTCAGGCTCGTTCGAGCTGGGCGTACTTCTCTACCAGCTTCTTTAAACCGAAGCGAGGGAATTGTACCGTAATCTTGGCTTCTTCGCCTTCTCCTTCACGCTGATAGACGGTTCCTTCTCCGTACTTGGGATGGCGAACCTTCTGGCCGGGGCGGAATCCGCGCTTCCCGGTGGGCTCTTCGACCGGAGTCTTCGGGACGGTGAACTTCTTGCCGCGGCTGGCGAAGAACTCGGCGATGTTCTCGATGGAATTGTAGGGGCGCGCCGGGGCGGTGGGCTTTGGAGCGCGGGTCGTCGCTCGGGCAGCTTCTCCGGCGTGCCAACTCGCGCTTTGGTCTTCGTCCTCGTAGGAGTAATGGGTGCTTTCGGCGGCAGCGGGGCTTCGCCCTGCTGGCCGGGCGGGAGTGCCCGTCCCGACATAGGCTGTCCCGACACGAGCCGTGCCTCCGCGACGCGTGCCCAGTGCCTCAAAGAGCGGGGCCGGGACTTCTTCAAGGAATCTTGATGGGACGCTGGCTTCGGGTAGGTCGGTGCCGTAGCGGCGGCGGTAAACTGCGCGTGTCAGGATGAGCTGGTCCATGGCACGAGTCATGCCGACGTAGCAAAGACGGCGTTCTTCCTCGATATCCTCCGGCACGAGCATCGTTCGGGAGTGCGGGAACAGTCCCTCTTCAAGACCGCTGAGGAAGACCAGAGGGAACTCGAGGCCCTTGGCGGCGTGCAGACTCATGAGCGTGATCTGGGCGCGGGCGTCGTAGTCGTCGGCGTCGGCGACGAGGGCGGCGTGATCGAGAAATTGATCGAGTGTTTCGGCGCGGTCGCGCGAGTCCATGGCAGCGTTGACCAGTTCGCGCAGGTTCTCGATGCGGGAGAAAGCCTCGGGCGTGTCTTCGTCTTCGAGCAGCTTGATGTAACCGGTGCGGTCGATGAGGAATTTCAGCAGGTCGGCGGTATTCACCGTGGGAGTCGGGAAGGAGTCGGGCGTGGTACCGATCTCAGGTTCGGGTGATCGACTCTCATTGGTAGCGCCGGGCTCCGGGTGGTTGGCGTCGGGGCCCCCCTCATTCGAGGTGATCTCAGGTGCGTCGGGTTCAGCAGTGCCGAAGTCGAAGGAGAAGTTCCCGAATTCGGTGGGATCGAAAGCAGTGGCATCTGTGCTTTCCCCAGCTTCGTCGAAGGACGGCAAGGCTTCGCCCTGCGGGACAGCCGGGGGCGGCTGTCCCCATACGGAATCAGATGATTCCCGCGGTTGCGCAAGATCCGAACTTAGTTGGTCCGCAAATGTTCCCGAAAGCATGGCGCGTCCGTCTTGGATCAATTGCTGAAAACTCTTCAGCGACGCCAACGCTCGCGGCGGAAGCAACTGGCGGCGGACGGCTTCTCCGGCCGCGCCCCACAACGACAATCCGGTTTCGAGCGCGATATTTTCCAGCGTATCGATCGTGCCTTTGCCGATGCCGCGAGTCGGCGTGTTGATGACGCGCAACAACGAAATCGAGTCGTCGGGATTCTGGATGACTTTCAAGTACGAGATCATGTCTTTGATCTCGGAGCGCTCGTAGAACGAGAATCCGCCGACCACGTGATATTTCAGCCCGTAGCGGCGCATGGCCTCTTCAAACAGGCGCGACTGCGAGTTCGTGCGATAGAGCACGGCGGCGCGCGGGGTTTCACCGTGCTCGGTCGCGACGCGTAGATATTTCGCGATGTGATCCGCGGCGAACAACGCTTCGTTTTCGCCGTCGGGGGCTTCGTAGTAGCCGATTTTCGTGCCACCCTGGCGTGAGGTCCAAAGATTTTTCCCTTTTCGCCGGATGTTGTTCGCCACGACTGCTGATGCCGCCTGCAGAATATTCTGCGTGGATCGGTAGTTCTGCTCAAGCCGGATGATTCTGGCTTCGGGGAAATCCTGCTCGAATTCGAGAATGTTGCGAATGTCAGCGCCGCGCCAGGAATAAATCGACTGATCTTCGTCGCCGACGGCGCAAACATTGTGGCGTTCGCCGGCCAGCATTCGCATGAGTTCGTACTGGGGGCGGTTCGTGTCCTGATATTCGTCGATGAGCAAATATTGGAAACGGCGGTTGTAGTATTCGCGCACTTGCGCCGCAGACTTCAGCAGGCGGACGGCTTCGAGCAGCAGATCGTCGAAGTCGAGCGCGTTGGCCTTGCGCAGTTCCTTGCGATATTCCTCGTAAAGGTGCGCGATCTTCTCCGTCTTGGGATCGGCCGACTGCAGGTAGAGTTCCTGCGGATCGAGCATGTGATTCTTGGCCCACGATATGCGGCTCAGGACGGTGCGCGGTGTAAGTTGCTTGTCATCGATACCGAGGCGCTTCATCACGCCCTTGACCACGGCCTGCTGGTCGCTCTCGTCGTAGATGACGAAGTTTTTCGTGTGACCGATCGCGGGTTGACCAGGGACAGTCGAAGGGGTGCGCATCGCTTCAATGTCGCGGCGCAGCACGCGCACGCAGAACGAATGAAACGTTGAAATCACCGGCTTGGCGATGCTCAGGCCGCCGACCAGCTTCTCAACGCGCTCTCCCATTTCGGCGGCGGCCTTGTTGGTGAAGGTCATCGCGAGGATCGATTCCGGCATTACGCCCTTGTGCTCGATCAGATAGGCGATGCGGAAAGTGATGACGCGCGTCTTGCCGCTGCCCGCACCAGCAAGGATCAGCACCGGCCCGTCAGTAGTTTCGACGGCCTCGCGCTGCTGCGGGTTGAGTTGATCGAGAAACGACAATGCGGAAGCGGCTCCGGTGGCGATGATTTAATTTTACAGGGGAATGGGGATGCGCGACGCTCAAAGCGGATGCACGGGTTCGAAGCTGGTGGCAGAATTTCCTGGAATCGATCGGAAAGAAGGAAGAGGCGTTGATGATCCGGGCAAAGATCAACTCTTCGATCGACGAGTAGAATTTGCCCCGGACGCTATGTTCGCCGTGTACCGTTTTGGAACGTCAAATGTTCTAATCGACCTCCAACTGTGATCATTTCAACCCAATCACGACTAGACTCCATGCGGGCCCGTAGTGTAACGGCAACACGGCACCCTGCGACGGTCGCAGATATGGGTTCGAATCCCGTCGGGTCCACGCTCCGGATTTCTGGGGCGCGGGTTCTGTGGGGAGGAATGCAGGGATAACTTCCTACAAAAGTAACTTGACTGAAAATCTGGGCGACCTATACTGAATCTGTCGCAGGGTGCTGTAGTGCCCAGATTTAACAGGCTCCGAGAAATCGGGGCCTTCGTTTTTCTCCGGCATGCTCCGATAGCCCTTACACCCACGCGCCCATCAAATGTCCTAGCCCGCCGCGGACGCGCAGACCGTCGGTGCGATTCTCGAAGTAGCGGGCGTTGAGATGTTCGCGATCAAGGAACTCAGTGCGGCGAAATCCCAAGCCTTTCAGTTCTTCCTGCAGGTCTCCGGGATCGAGAAATAGCTGGAAAGGCTCGCCGGCAGCAGCGACACGGCGGGAGAGCGCCTCAGCGGCGATGCGCTGGCCCGGATTGAGCAGCCTACGATCGATGGCGAAGTCGAAGACTACGCCACTGCCCGCCGGCATTTTCGCAATGAAACTCAGAGTCGCGATGAAAGCGGCATGGGTGAGGTATGGCGTCACGCCGAGCCAGGAGAAAAACGCGGGCTCGCTTTCCCGCAAGCCCGCCTGGCGAAGTTCATCGGCGAGAATCTTCCGTTCGAAATCCACGGGCACGAAGGTCAAGGACGGCGGAATCGTTATCTCCGCCGCCCGTAATTGTTCGCGCTTCCAAGCCTGGGTGGCGGGATGATCCACTTCAAATACGTGCAGGCCGGGATGCGGATTGCGGAAGGCAAACGTGTCGAGGCCAGCGCCGAGGACAACACACTGTCTAACACCGTGGGCAACGGCTTGCGCGATCTGATCCTCCGCGTAGCGGCTTCGCGCCGCCATGAAGGCGCGGAAGGCGCGGGAGAAATTGCGGTTCTCACGCGGAGACGATCGCAGCTCTTCCGCCGCCTCGGCGCCGATAATGCGCAGGGCCAGCGGATCGTCGAGCACTCTGGGATCGTCAAGAAGTTGATGCGCCGCCCGTCGGAGCGCTACTGCGTTTGCGGTTCGGCTGAATTGGCCTTCCTGCATCGGCGCGTGCCTCGGTGCGTTAAGCCCCGGGTCCGGGTGGCGATGGCTTGCACTCTTCGCAGGTGCAGATTTCGCGGAGGAATTTCCAGGAGTAGATGCCGAGGTCGTGGCCGTCGTTCCAGTTGAACTTGATCGCGTACTTGCCCACACCCTCGGCGGAGAGGGGCTTAGCCGTGGGCTTGAACATCAGCAGCGCGCCGGGAGCGGCGGTGACCGGGTCGCCGGGCCGGCGACCGGCCTTGCTGCGTTCGTCCTCGCACATGGCGCAGGGGCAGGCGTCGCGAAGGTAAGCGAAGCTGTAGTGCGAGCTGTGGCCGTCGTTCCACTCGATGTTCACGCCCGTGCCAGTGGTGATACTCACCTTCACCGACTTTGGATCGGTGGCCGCGCTGGGGGATTGGAGCGGGGACTGCATGCATCAAGTATCGCACAGGGGAAAGCGACTCCGGCGGTCCGGGCCGCGGACGCTCAGTTTCGGGACTATAGCCGGAGTATTGGGTCGTAGGTCTTCGGGTCACGCCAAGGTTTGCCGAAACAGCCGAAAGTCCTGTAAAATCTAGGTTTGCCCTACAAGATCTGAACTTGTCTGAACTTATCGGGAGCTGTCATGGCACAACAATGTGATATCTGCGGCAAGAAGCCGCAAGCGGGAAACCGCATCAGCCACGCCCACAACGTCACCAAGCGGCGCTGGAACATCAACCTGAAGCCGGTGCACGCCAAGGTCGCCGGCCAGGGCAAGCGCATGCGCGTTTGCACTTCCTGCCTGCGCAGCGGCAAAGTCGCTAAGGCATAGACCTCAACCACAGAGGACACAGAGTTTTCACGGGGGGAATTCTAATTTCCCTTGGGTTCTGCTGCCTCTGGGGTCACCGCAAGCAGCTGAATGTCGAAGATGAGCGTGGCGTTGGGCGGAATGATCGATTTGTATCCCTCCTCGCCGTAGGCCAGTTCCGGCGGGATGCGCAGTTGCCGCTTGCCGCCGACCTTCATGCCGGTCACGCCTTCGTCCCATCCCTTGATCACATCGCCCTTGCCGATCGTAAAGTCGAAGGGCTGATGTGCGTCGACCGAACTATCGAACTTCTTGCCAGTGGTCAGCCATCCGGTGTAATGCACTTTGACGTGGCTGCCGTCGATGGCGACCGCGCCTGTGCCGACCTTGATATCCCAATATTGCAGTCCGGAATCGGTCTTCACGCCGTCACCGGTAACTTTGGTGGGGGCATTGGTATTGAGGCGGACTACCCGAACCGGCTTGCCCGGGGCGGTCTGTGCCCAAAGCGCGGCCGCTAGAAGAACCACTGCGGGTACGACCATGCTCCTCGTCATTCCAGGCTCCTCCAGTAAATCTTAACCACAGAGAACACAGAGATACACAGGGGCTTGATTCTTTCCCTGTGCTCCTCCGTGTTCCCTGTGGTGAAAATTCATCCTACGCCAGCGCGATCACGTCGATTTCCACCAGCACATCTTTCGGCAGACGCGCGACCTCGACGGTCGAGCGGGCTGGCGGCGTGGAACTGAAGTATTTGCCGTACACCGTGTTCATTGCGGCGAAATCGCCCATGTTCTTGAGGAAGACAGTCGACCGCACGACTTTTCCCAAGCCGCTGCCGGCGGCTTCCAATATCTCTGATAGATTGCGCAGCACGCGGTCGGTCTGGGCGGCTACGTCGCCGTCAATGACTTGCTGCGTCGCGGGGTCGATGGCGACCTGGCCGGAGACGAATACGAATCCGTTGGCCTTGATGGCTTGGGAGTAGGGGCCGATGGCTTGCGGGGCGTCTTTGGTGGAAATGATTTCGCGCATGAGATCTCCGCCGCTGGTGATCGCGGTCCTTTGCAGCCAGCCTAAATCTAACACGAGCTCGTATCCCCGGTTTAGAGTGCCCCGGGGCTCTGACACGCGACCATCGACCGCAGAATTCGTTTGATTGCAAACCTATTGAGTCTTAACGATGATGGCGGTTTCCCAGCCAGGCTCCACACTGAAGGGTGAGCCTGTTATCAGCGTCAGTGAACCAGTCGAACTGTCTATAGAGAAGCTCGAAGCAGTGCTGTAACTGTCGTTGAACAACAAGAACTGCCCTGAGGGGTCAACGAGAGTCTGGCCAGCGTAACTGGAGATCGTCGTCGAGGAGGCAGGCGAAACAGAAACCGTCCCGTTCATCGGGTCGACAGCAAACACTGAAATAGCGGATCCCCGAGCCACAGTAATTAGAAACCTCCCGCTCGGGTGCAGCATTGCGGTTGACACGTCACCGATGGGAAATGGGGAACCGGCGATCGGCGCGAGACTGCCCGTGACGGAATCGCTGGAGAAAACCGTGACTTCTGAGTTGCCAAAGTTGTTGATCACGACGGCGTAGAGAAAGTTGCCCGATGGGGTAGTGAAGAGGCTCAGGTTGTATTCTTGACCCGGATCGGTGTTGGCTACCAGGAACGGCGAGCCGGAAATTTCCGTCAGAGCCAACGTCGAGGAGTTGATCGAATATACAGAGACATCAATGCTGCCGGAGAGCACAGTAGCCGCATACAAGTAACTGTTAGTCGGGTCGATAGCCTGAGCGGACAGCGAATAAGTCGAAGTTGATGTGAGAACGGGACCGTTTTGCAGTGCTCCGGTTGTTGTGTCAATTGAATATGCCCGTATCGAATTCGTCGGCTGGCCGGATACGCTAAAACTGTCGCCAAAACCGGAGAGATAGAAAAAACGGCCTTTTCCATCCATGGCGATGCCGTTGGGCTCCGGCCCAATGAACAAACTAGTATCTAAGAGATTGGACGCGATGAACGGCGAGCCGGGAAGATTGGTCAGTTCACCGTTGGATCCGTTGATTGCAAAACAGTAAATCGCGTTTACCGGTGGAACCGGTGGCGAAGTAAGGGGATCCTGGTCAAAACCTTGCACGTAGAGAAACTTGCCTGACGGGGTAACGATGGGATGAAGTCCCGTATTTTCGATGAGGGAAGTCGACGCGGCATCGATTGGAAGACCGAGCGCCCCCGAGGTTGGGTTTAGCGCGGAAGCCTGGAGGCCATTGGCAAAGGGGACTTGGTAGAGAAACTCCGCACTAGGAGGCGGTGGTGGAGGCGGGTTCACGACCTGGGTGGAAACTGACCCTCCGCATCCAACGAAAAGAAGGGGGAGAACAAGTATTACCTTTGCGCCAGCCATTCCAAGAATGCCTCGTACAGTTTCGTTTGCAGGCTGCCTAGGTTCAGCCTAGAGAATCTTCACGCTCATTAACTCAGACAATAGTGGGAAAAGTCAAACCTGCTAGGCTAGTAGCAGGTATTTACCCCCGTCGTTCTGACTGCGCGGCCAATGAAACCTTCAGATTTTCTGTAGTCTCTGCACTTCGTGCACGCCCGGAATCTTCCGCAAGCCGGCGATGATCTGCTCCAGGTGTTTCAAATCGGAGATGTCGAGCACCACTTCCACGCTCGCCTGGCTGTTCGCGGTATGCGCAGTAATGTTCTTGATGTTGCTCTTGGCGTCGCCAATGACTCCGGTGATGCTCTTCAGCATCCCGAACCGGTCGTCGCAAAAAACCGTGAGCTTGACGGGATACGCCGTCGGAGTGCTCTCGTCGCGGGCCCACTCGACGTCGATCTTGCGTTCCGGTTCATACATCAGATTCGTAACGTTGGGGCAGCTGATGGAGTGAACGGCCACGCCTTTCCCTCGCGTGATGTAGCCGACAATGCTTTCCCCGCGGATGGGGTTACAACAGCGGGCGCGGTAGACCATCATGTCGCCCTGTCCGCGAACGGTGATCGCGTTGTGGTCGCCGAAGACGCGGCGCACCACGCTGGCGATGCTACCCGGTTGCGAGCTTAGGCCCTCGGCCTCGATGTCTCCTGCAATCGATGGCGTCGTCCCGGCGGGCAGCAAGCGAGCCAGTATCTGACGCGCGGAATATTTCCCGTAACCGATTCCCGACATCAGGTCGTCAATTTTGCCCAGGCCGTAAGCTGCGGCGACTTTCTGCAGATCCTCGTCTTTGATTTCTTTCAGGGCGATGCGATACTTGCGCGCTTCTTTCTCGATCAGCTTGCGGCCGATCTCGATGGCGCGTTCGCGCTGGTGAACGTTGAGCCAGTGCTTGATCTTGTTGCGCGACCGCGACGACTTGACCAGACCCAGCCAGTCGCGACTGGGCTTGTGCCCGGGCTGCGTGAGAATCTCGACGATGTCGCCCGAACGCAGTTTGTGGCGCAGCGGCACCATGCGTCCGTTGACCTTGGCTCCGATGCAGGTGTGGCCGACTTCGGTGTGAACGCTATAGGCGAAATCAACCGGCGTAGCGTCGCGCGGCAGCACGACGACTTTGCCCTTCGGCGTGAAGGTGTAAACCTCTTCGGGATAAAGATCGACCTTGAGCGTGGACAGAAATTCGTTGGGATCGCTGACGTCGCGCTGCCACTCCACTACCTGCCGCAGCCATGCCAGGCGCTGCTCGTCCTGCGCCGATACCGGGCCGTCTTTATATTTCCAGTGGGCGGCAATGCCTTCCTCCGCCATCTTGTGCATTTCCTCAGTGCGGATCTGGATCTCGAATGGCGTGCCGTCTTCGGTGATCACCGAAGTGTGCAGCGACTGGTAAAAATTCGGCCGCGGCATGGCGATGAAATCCTTGATGCGCCCCGGCACCGGCCGCCACAGGTTGTGAATGATGCCCAGCACGGCGTAACAGTCCTGCAGCGAGCGCGTGATCACGCGCATGGCGCAGAGATCGTAGACCTGATCGACCGCGATGCGCTGCTTCTGTAGCTTCTTGTGGATGCTGTAGAGCCGCTTGATGCGGCTTTCCACACGCGCCTGGATGCCGGCTTCCTTCAGCTTGTCGGTGATGATCTGCTGCATTTTGGCGAGGAAGACCTCGCCCTGCTTGCGGCGGGCGTTGACGGATTTCTCGACCTGTTCAAAACCCAGCGGATCGAGGAAGCGGAACCCAAGGTCTTCCAGTTCGCCGCGAATCTTGCCCATGCCGAGCCGGTGGGCGATGGGCGCATAGATTTCGAGCGTTTCTTCGGCAATCTTGCGCTGCCGGTCAGGCTGGAGATGCTCGAGCGTGCGCATGTTGTGCAGGCGGTCGGCCAGTTTGATGAGCACCACGCGGATGTCATCGACCATGGCCAGCATCATCTTGCGCAGGTTCTCGGCTTGCTGCTCTTCGCGAGTGGCAAAGTCGATCTTGCTGATCTTGGTGACGCCCTCGACAATGTGCGCGACCTGCTCGCCGAACTCCTTGCGAATGTCGACAATGGTGACCGACGTATCTTCGACGGAGTCGTGCAGCAGTCCCGCCGCTATGGCGACCGGGTCCATCTTCATTTCGGCGAGAACGAGCGCAACTTCGAGAGGATGGACCAGGTAAGGTTCGCCGCTGGCGCGGGTCTGACCCTCATGATGTTTCAGGGAATAATCGTAGGCTTTCTTGACGATGGTGAGATCGTCCTGCGGACGGTTCTCCTGCATCCGCTTCATCAAGTCGCGAAACTTGGTCAGCGTCAGAGCAGTGGTCGCGATCTGTTGGCGCAAGCTCGCCATGTAGGATTATAGCTTGCTGGGACAGGTCGGAACGACCGACGAGGCCGGCGCCGCTCCCCGACCCGTGTCCTAGCTGCCACTTGATTTACGGCGCGGTCGGCTCGTGCTTGGCTGTCTTGGGGGCTAACTTTCGCATGAGAAATTCTTCGACCAGATTGGCGGCGGCGGTCGATGCGATCCCGAGTGATCCATTTTCGAAGCTCAATCCTGCGCCCCGACTTTGCGGCGGGTAGTACAGATTCGAAATGCCGCCGGCGGCGAGATTGCCGAGCACATTCGAATAGTTCACCTGCCAGCGTCCGTTGTCGCCTTTGCAGATCGCGGCGTTGGCGATGGCGTAGAGCACTCGCGAGCGCTTGGTGCCCGTTCCTTTGTAAAAATAGCGGGGATCCTGTTTCAGCAGCGAGGGCAGAATAGCGCTTCCGATCACGGTGCCGATGGTACCGTCGGCAAACGATGCGCCGTAGCGCTTGGCATAGCCTTGCGCGCCCTCGCCGTATTCGCTGAAGGCATCCTGCGCCTGGTGCACTCCGGCAATGCCGCCGACAATGACGAAGGTGACAGGATCGACGCTCGTCTTCCAGGCGAGCTCGAATTTTTCTTTCGAGGTTAGCGCGACGGGATGAGGGTCATAGGTGGCAAAGAAAAATGGAATGATGCGAAGCATGCGCTGCTTCTCCTCCTCCTTGACCTGCGCCTCGGCAATTTCGGCGGGCGAAAGCGAGACCTGCACATCCGTAACGTCGAGAGCAACGCCGAGCGCTATCTGCGCCACGGCGTGGATCTCTCCCGCAAGCAGGTTTCCGGACAACGTTTGGGGGGAAAATCCCGCCGACGTTATCGTGAGTTGGAAAGGCCCGGGAGCCACATTGGTAAAAGAGAATTGCCCATCGCCACCTGATAGAACCTCCTGGCTGGGCGATTGACCTTCTCCAGTAAGATGCACGCGGGCTCCGGCGACGACCGCCCCGCTTTGATCAACGACCGTCCCGTTAACGCTTCCAGTTGTTGGTTGGTCGGGGCGTTGATCGGAGCGCTGCTTCGGATTCTGGTCAGACGCCTGGTCGGGGGCCTCGTCAGCCGCCGCGGCCGCCATGGGCTGAGGGTTGGGCTCCGAGCGCTCCACTGAACTGCGATCAGGAACAAGCACAGGCGTTTGCGAGGCCTGTGCGGAGCAGGGCAACGTCCAACTCACGGAGGCAAATGCAAGAACAAAGAGTCCGGACATGAATTGGGAGGATGTCGACAAAATTCCTTCTCTCTAGCCCCAAGATGACTCGTTGCCCCGCGCCACCCTTTCTTATAAATTACACCAACTGTTCCAACCGCTTGCCAAGAGTACCAAGGATTCTTGAGTCAGCTCTTCGACTGTTATTCCATTTTCAGGTGCTTCGAAGATTTCAAATCGATCGCAAGTTTGTTCGCGCCCTTTGCAAACTGATAGAGTTGCGATCGGTGAGCCATGGCTTCCCGAATTCTTGTCAGCGGAGTATCCGGACCGATCGGAGCCGCGCTTCTTCCTTTCCTCCAAACGAATGGATATGAGGTCACGCGACTTGTGCGCGGGCCAACTGCAGGCGCCAGGCAGATCTCGTGGGATCCTGCGAAGTCGATTTCTCCCGACGCCGTCTCCGGGTTTGATGCTGTAATTCACCTTGCCGGCGAAAGTATCGTGGGGCGCTGGACGGCGGCAAAGAAAACGAAAATTCACGACAGCCGGGTCGTGGGCACTCGTAATCTGGCACAGGCCCTGGCGGAGGCGCGGGAAAGACCGCACGCGTTCATCTGTAGTTCAGCAATCGGCTACTACGGTGATCGCGGTGAGGAGGTGTTGAACGAGAAAAGCTCTCCCGGCACGGGATTTCTTCCCGACGTTTGCCGCGAGTGGGAGGCGTCGACGCAGCCCGCGGGCGATGCCGGCATCCGCACGGTGCAACTTCGCACTGGCGTTGTACTCAGCCCGCAAGGCGGCGCGCTGGGAAAAATGCTGACGCCCTTCAAGATGGGCGTAGGCGGCAGAATCGGAGATGGCCGTCAGTGGATGAGTTGGATCGACGTACTGGACATGGTCGGTGCGATTCATTACATCCTGAACACAGAGCTGCTGCGGGGCCCGGTGAACATGGTTGCGCCCAATCCGGTGACAAACGCGGAATTCACCAGCACCCTGGCCAGCGTGCTTTCGCGCCCTGCAATACTTCCCATGCCTGCTTTCGCCGTGAAGCTGGCCTTCGGCGAAATGGGAGAAACGGTCCTACTGGGAAGCCAGCGCGTGGAACCGGCACAGCTGATCGCGAGCGGTTACACCTTCCGCTTCAGCGAGTTGCGGGCGTCGCTCGAGAATCTGCTCAAGAAGTGACTCGAGTGCCCCGGGCCGTCAAGCATGCGATTACGCCCGAACCGGCAGCGCACAGACCGCTCCCTCGGTGAAATTCTCTGCTTCAATCCCGAAGGCATGATCGAAGCGAGCGCGGTAGTTCTCCCACGCAATAGCCGACGTGAGCTCCACCAGCTCCGCTTCCTTGAATCTCTCCTGCAGCCGGGCGAACAGAGCATCGGACACTTCCACCGGAGTGCGGGTCATCGCGTCGGCATACTCCAGGACAAGCCGCTCCAACTCCGAAAAATTGAAATCGGAGCGATAGTTGTTCAGGTTGGCGATTTGTTCGGTCGAAATACCGCTCGCCCTGCCCACGGCAGAGCCGATGTCAATTCAAAACGGGCATCCAACCAGAGTCGCCACGCGGAGTTCCGCCAGTCCCTTCAGTTTGTGATCGACCAGCTTGGCGCCCATTTGCGACTGCTCCATCTGGAGGTATCCCCAAAAAATGCGGGGATGATGCGCCGTCACCTGGATGGGCATGATCACGCGTCCCAGCCGTCGCCGGGTCAGGAAATAAACGATCCCCACAAATAACCGGCGGATCAAGCCGCCCTGATTGCGGGAAGCCCCGGGAATTCGGGCCATGGGGGAAACCTCCTTACGTGTCTAATTCGTCGCGGGGTGGGCCCTTCATTTCGTCCTGCAGCTTTTGCAGCAGCTGAGCACGCTGCTCCGTGCTCAGCTCGCGCTGCAGTTCCTCCAGCGCCAGAGCGACAATGTGGTAGTGGTGAGCCCCGGCAAATTTCGGATCGGTTGTGATGTTGAGCCAGAGCTTGTGCATGAGCTCGACGTCCTGCGGGCGCATGCGGGGAGTGTGCGGTCCGAGTGCGAATTCGCGGATCGCGCCATCGGGCGCACACACTTCCAGAGTCAACCGCGGACGCGGCTCCGGCAGCCGTTCCCAGGCATCGCCGGTAAGCTTGGCCTGTTCGTCGGCGGTGAGCTTATTGGAGAGTCCGCAGATCACACGGCTGGAATCGAGCCGCTGCGCCGTCACCATGATCGCTTCGAATACATCCGTGGCAGGCACCACCAGCAGCGAGATTGGCTTGCCTTCTTTTTCCGCCACCGCCACGGCCGCGGTGAAAAGTTCCTGCTCGTAGTGGTCGAACACCTGGCTGGCTTCGAAAACCGAGCTGCCGCTGAAACTGTGCTCGCGATGATAGAGGCGCGCGCTCATGACCACCACATCCTGCTTGCCGGTATGAGTGTGGCCGAGTACGTGTCGCAAGTAGTAGAGATTGCGCGGATCGCGGACCGCCACCAGGATATTCCCGGGGCGCACTCCCATCGCGCCACTGCCCAGTTCCTGATTGCCATAGACACGAAATTGGTCGAGTTGCTCCGGTTTGCCGTGGCGTTCCTTGGCGACGTGGTGCTCGGAAATCGTGAAAATCGTGAAGAAGACCACGCTGAAAATAATGCCCGCGATCGTAGCTTGATACTTGGTGAACAGATTCACGATTGCGGTCGTGAAAAGGACTACAGAAATGATCATGAGCCCGATGGGGACTTCCGTCTTCCCGATGTGCAGGTTTCCCGGAACTTTCCACTCGCGGTTGCCGGGCTCGGTGAAGCGCAATACCAGCACCGCCAGCGACTTCATGGTGAAGCTCCAGATCACTCCAAAGGCGTAGAGCGCCGCCAGTTGGTAGACGTCGCCGCGGCTCAGCACAATTGTCAGCAACTGCAGGCAGACGATCAGGTTGATAATGCGGTAGCTGGTACCGTAACGGTGATGCGGCTTCTGAAACCAGCTGGTCAGCACGCCATCTTCAGCCACGCGGTTCAAAACGCCATTCGCGCCCACAATGGAAGTGTTCTGCGCCCCGGCCAGAATCAGCACGCCCACAAGGACAACGAAGCCGTGAAACAAAAGCTTCAGACTGGTCGGCCCCACCAGATACATGGCAATGCCGCCGATGAGGTTGGCGAAATAATCCGGACGGACGCTGTCCGGAATGATCATCACCGCGAAAAACGAGACCAGCGACGTGAACAGCAGGCTGTAAATGAAGATGACCAGCCCAGTCTTCTCCAGGTTCTTCAGTTTGGGATGTTCGATTTCGCGGTTGACCTGGGCCAGAGTCTCTTCGCCGCTCATAGCCAGTACGGAGTGCCCGAAGCCAACGAAAAGAATGATCCACGTAATGTGGCTGAACCAACTCCCGTTCAACCAGCCCAGCGACTCTTTGTTCAGCGGAATCACGCCCGCGTGCAGCGGATTGGGCGGCAACTGCACCGGCGCCCGCAGAACCGTAATCGTGCACCAGATGATCAGGATCACCACCATCACCGTGGTGATCGCCATGATCTGCAAGGCCTTCTGGCTGGACTCATGAATGCCTTGCGTATTCTTCCACCAAAAGTAGACGACAATGATGATGGCAAACGCCGCCGCGAAGTGGTCGTCGGAGAAGTTCAGCGGCCGGTGGAGCACCACCCCAATGTCCTTGATGAATCCCGCCAGATATTGCCCCGCCGATACCGCGCTGATGGGGCCCGTGAGAACGTAGTCGAACAGCAGCGCCGAGACCGAGAATTTGGCGAGCGTTCCGCCCATGGCCTCTTTGACCACACGGTACACGCCACCGCGCACGAACATGCTGCTGGATTCGATGTAGAGCGCGCGCACGGCGTAACTGAACAGCATGACCGCCAGAATGAACCAGGGAGCGCTCTTGCCAATGACCTTCTCGGCGTCGCCGCCGGCGTAGTAGGCGGAGGAAGCCAAATCCGACAAAACAATCGCTGAGGCGCGCCAGAACGAGATGAAGGTCAACATCACCGTGGTGGCGACGAAGACCTTTACGACCGGCTTGGTACCTTCAGGGGCAGTGGCCATGCTAGAAACGATCGGCGGAAACCGCAGTAAGCGCTAAGCCATTGAAGATAGCACAGGGAGGGGCTGGGGCGTTCGCGCGAAAAAGACGGACTGCCGATTGACCACAGAGAGCACAGAGTTACACGGGGAACGCACAGAAGTGCGATTCGAGCTTCTGCTGCTCCTGTGAAACCCTGCGCTCCCTGTGGTTAAGACCTGAGTCCTCGCGTGGAGTCACTTCGCCTTTTGTTCTGCGATCCACTTATCTGTCCGAGCCTCTAGCATGTCGAGCGGCAGAGTGCCGCCGTTGAGCATCTCGTCGTGGAACTTGCGCAGATCGAACTTCGGCCCCAGCTCTTTCTGGGCGCGGTCGCGGAGTTCGCGGAACTTGAGCTGCCCCAGTTTGTAGCTCAGCGCCTGGGCCGGCCACGAGATATAGCGGTCAGTCTCGGATTGAATCGTAGGCTCGTCGACTGCCCCTGATTTCCGGAAGAAGTCCACGACCTGGTCGCGGCTCCACCCTTTGGCGTGGATTCCGGTGTCGACCACCAGTCGCACGGCGCGGAAAAGTTCGGACGAAAGCCGCCCGTAGTCGGAGACCGGATCCTGATAGAAGCCAACCTCCTTGCCAAGTTGCTCGGCGTAGAGAGCCCAGCCCTCGATGTAGGCGTTGAAGCCCAAACCATGCAGACGAAACTTGGGCAAGCCCTCGAGCTGCTGCTGCACTGAAAGCTGCATGTGATGTCCCGGGACGCCTTCGTGATAGGCGATGGCCTCATCGTCGATCAGCGAGCGCTCGGCGAAATGTGACGTAGCGACAACCACACGCCCCGGCCGCTTGCCGTCCGGCGTTCCCGTCATGTAGTGGGTCGCGGCCGCCGCCTGAAATTCTGGTATGGCTTCCACCGTCACCGGCGACTTCGGAAGAAGGGTGAAGAGCTCCGGAAGCTTCGGCTCCATCTGCGCAATGTAATGACGAAAGTCTTCGAGAATCTGCTCAGAGGACGTTGGAATGTATTTCGGATTCGTTTTCAGCGACGCCCGGAAGGCGGCGAGATCGGCGAAGCCCTGTTTCTTCGCAATGGCGGTCATCTCGGCCTCGATGCGGTCGATCTCGCGCAGGCCGAGTTGGTGTATTTCATCCGCAGTCATGTGGGTCGTGGTCCGCGCATAAATGTCGTTCTCATAGCGCAGCTGGCCGTCGGGCAACGAAGTAACGGAGAGAGTTGTGCGCCCCTGCGGCGCGTATTCCGTCTTGATGAAGGCGGCGAATGTCTTGTAGGCAGGAAAAACGTCGGTATTGACGGCGTCGGTAATCGCCTGCGTGAGCCGCTTCTGGTCTTCCACCGAAATCGTCGCCGGATATTTCTTCGTGGGCAGCAGGAACGGATCGGCATCGATAATGCCCTGGCACTGCGCCGGGATCTTTTCGGCCAGGAATCGCAACGGCATCAGCTTGTCTTTCATCCCGGCGCGCAGAACTTCTGTGACCTGGCTGAGGGCGCGTGGAACCTGGTGCAGGCGCGCGATGTAGTCCTCGTAGTGCTTGACGGAATCGAACGGGACGGCGAGCGGCAGATCGGCCAGATTGGTATGAATGCCGCTCTGCTGGTTGATCGGCATCTCGTATTCCTTCAACCCAAAATCGGAGACACGCTGCTGGAGAACGCGAATCAGCAGGTCGCGCGAGAGCTGGTCCTGGTCGGAGAAGTCCGCCGTCGAAATGGTCTGCAGCCGACGCAGGAAACCTTCGTCCGTTTCATGGCGCTTCTGGATGGCATCGAGGGAGTACTCGGCGAGCCGGTCGTTGTAGCGGTAGTCACCGAAAGCGGTCGCGCGCTCCGGAAAGTTGCGCATGTCCGATTCGTACTGCTCGTCGAAAAGGGCGTTCTGGGCAGCGAGGCGTTCCGAGACCGGTTTCTGACTCTGGGCAAGAAGCGACGTGGCCACTGCGACTAAGACCAAAAAACTTAAGAAAATGCGCATAGGGTGTTTAGGGTAAACCAGAGGAGCCCACGCGTAAACAACTTGCTCGAGAATTTGACTTCCAGTGGCCCGGCGGACCTTCCAAGAATGCGAGATGACGGTTGTAAACCTCACCGGGAGCACAAAAACGCAGAATGCAGCGAAGACCCGATTCCCCGCTTGTTCCCTCCGTGATAATGAATAGACTTGTCAGCGATCCATCCACTACCGCCTCCGGGTTCGTCGCCCCGTATCCTGCCCATGCCACGCCACCCGTCGCGCAAATGGCGCTGGATCCTTGGCACCTTGGTCCTCGTTCTCGTCCTGGCGGCAATTGGCGTCTGGATTGCGATTGTTCACGCTCAACCCATCCTCCGCACCCGGGTCATCGAAACTCTGTCGGCGCGATTCAAGAGCCGCGTGGAACTGGGTGAATTTCATGTTTGGATCGCCAATGGCCTCCACGTCGAAGGCAAAGGTCTGGAGATCTATGGAGCCACCGACCCGAATCCATATCAGCCGGGCGTCCAGCCCTTGCTCAGCATCGGAGAGTTCCGCTTCCAGACCGCGTTGCGCAACCTGTTCCGCGAGCCCATGCATGTGGACACCATTTACGTGAACGGCCTCACCATGAATATCCCGCCGAAAAACGATCGCCAGCAGATCAGCAGTATGCAGAAACGCGGTGGGAAAATGAGCATCGTGGTGGACAGCTTCCTGTGCGTGGACACGAAGCTCGTGATCAACACGGCCAAGCCGGGAAAGATGCCGCTGGAATTTGATATCAGCGATCTGCGGATGAAAGACATTGGCCCCGGCCAGCCGCTGCGCTTCGACGCCACGCTGATCAATCCCAAGCCCGTCGGCGACATTCAATCCACTGGCCAGTTCGGTCCTTTCAACGAAGAGAGCCCGCGCGACTCCGCCGTCGCCGGCAACTATTCTTTCACGCGTGCCGACCTCGGAACCCTCAAGGGCATCGGCGGAATCCTCTCCTCCACCGGAGCGTACAAGGGAACGCTGGGCCGCATCGAAGTCGAGGGGCAAACCGATACTCCCGACTTTCGCGTAGCTACCAGCGGCCATCCCGTGCCGCTACACACTGCCTTTCACGCCATCGTGGACGGCACCGACGGCGATACCTATCTTGACCCGGTTGAAGCAACAGTCCTGCATTCTTCCTTTACGGCAAAGGGCAAGATCGTGCGCATGAGCAATCCGCCGGGACACGACATCGAACTCGACGTCGTGCTCGGCCACTCCATGGTCGAAGACCTGCTGACGCTTGGCGTCAAGACCGACCCGCCGATTATGACCGGCGCGGTCGCGATGCGCACCAAACTAAGCCTTCGACCCGGCGAAGCCGACGTAGCGAACCGGCTGAATCTTGCAGGCAGTTTTCACATCCCTAATGGCCACTTCACCAACGAGAAGATTCAGGGCCGTATTGACTCGCTGAGCCTGCGCAGCCAGGGAAAGGTCGACCGCCCACAAGAACCTGCCGATGCGAGTGTTCCTACCGACCTGAAAGGCACGTTCACCCTGGGTCAGGGCGTGCTCTCGTTCTCGTCTCTGCAGTTCCTGATTCCCGGCACCCACGCGGACGTGACGGGCCAGTACAGCCTCGACGGCAACACTTTCGATTTTCACGGAACTCTGCGACTGGACGCGAGGCTCTCCCAAATGACGACCGGCTGGAAATCGATCCTGTTGAAGCCGGTGGATCCGTTCTTTCGGAAAAACGGAGCGGGAACTGAGATTCCCTTCAAAATCACGGGCACGCGCGACGAGCCCCATTTCGGCCTCGACTTCCACCACAATGAGGAACCGCCCAAGGAAGGGCATGTCGGGGCAAATCCGACGCACTGAGTTGTCTCAGGTGATGGCGCGGACAGGACGTGTGTGCAAACGCTCCATCGACGGAGCAGCGCTTTTCGACTCTCCCGTGTCTGACACTATCGCTCTTGACGGTCCTTGCGAAATATCGCGGTTGCACTCATTGGCCCGTAGGCCTGCCAATGCATGTTGATCGCGGCTTCGGCGCGAGATAGGTGTGCGTAATCCGGTCGTGCCAGCAGAGAGCGTCTTCGTCGAGAAAGACCCAGGCGTATCCCATGCCCAAAGAAACTCCAGATAGACAGGCGGCCAGCACGCGCCAGCGGCGCAGTCGGCGATTGGCCGAAGTGCCGTCGAAGCGGGCGAGTTCGAGCCTGGCAGCGCGCAATCCCGGCGTGCTTCCGGCGTAAACGATCAGGAGATACTGATATGCGGCCCACGCGAGCCACGGGATTCCCACCGCGAGTCCCGCAGTTTGAATCAGCGGTGGGCGAACCCCCACGACCTTCCAGAAGATAAATCCGAACAGCGCGGATGCCACCGCGACGATCAGCCCATCGATTGCGCTCGCCAGCACGCGACGCGACAGCGACGCGCTTTGCAAGGGGACGTCGATGCCGGGCCGCTTCTCGGCTTCCTGTGGCTCCGCGGCCTCGATCGTGATTCCGCCCAGAGCCGGCGCCGGTGGCACAATCTCTGGAGCCTCCAGAATTCGCGGACGGTCGCTGCTGACTGGCTCCGCCAGTTGATCGAGTGGAGGAGGGGGCGGTCCCCAGGCGAACCGCGGGAACTCAATGATTTTGGCGGTCCTCGCCGGCGCTGCGATTGTGGTGCTATGGGTTTGAGCGCTCGCCGCATGGGGCGCACATTCGGCGTCCGGTTCCGGAGACCCAGTTTCAACTGCGGCGGCGGGTCCGCGCATCATTCCATCCAGCGCAAGCGCGTGGTCTGACAGCGGCTCGAAGGCCGGCGAGTCCGTAGGAGTTGGAGCGGCATTGCCGCTTCCCGGTAACTCCATAGCGTCAAACCGCAGACTGAGAGACGGATAGCGCGGCGGACGTAACTTCCTGCGCGACCGGTAACGGTTGAGCCGGGCAGAAAGCTCGTCGCGCCAAGCCGAGGCATCAACCTCGCTCGAAGCGGAGTCTTCCGGCAATGACGAACCTGCAGCGGGCTCCGCAGTAACAGTCGCAGTCCCGGCCGTCAGCAACATTGCCGACGCGATGCCGGAATCCGCGCGCAGGGCAGGCACAAGGGCATCCTCGCGGTCAGACCTGCACTGCGCCAGGGCAGAGGGAGGGGGCTCCAAGTGACAACGGCAGACTTCGCCACATAACGGACAATTCATGAATGCCAGTCTTGCGAAATGACGCCAGAAATCGCGCCTCGTGCAACCGGGAGGAACCAACGGGAATCCTAGCCTTTTTCGCCACTTTGCCTTGCCCCCAGCGCCGTGCTAACTTCACGATGCCGCGACAAGAGAGCCAAAAGGCAGGTTGCCTGCGATGAACGATCTTTGTATGAACGAGCTTTCCGTTGATTTCTTCCGATGACGCTGCGCACTAGATTCCTTATCACGGCGCTGTTTCTTTGTCACCAGCTTCCCGCCGCCTCGCTAGTAACCAGCCAGTTGCTCGCTGAAGATTCGCAGCAAGCCCAGGCCGCTGTTCACCAAGAGGAAGGGGCGAAGGAGAAAACCGACGCGCCGGCACCGACTACGCCCTGCGCCAAACAGGCAGCCACCGAAGATTCCGACGAGACCACGATCTGCGCCCTTGAGCAGGAAAAAATCGGCGATATCTACAAACTGCACGGCAACGCCGAAATCCACTACCGCGACTACATTCTTCGCGCCGATGAAGTCACCTATGACTCCGACAGCGGCGAAGCCACAGCCAGCGGCCACTTCACACTCGACGGCGGCCCCAACGACGACCACATCAAGGCCAGCCACGGAACCTATAACCTGACCGCCGAAACCGGACGCTTCTACGATGTCACCGGAACCACCGGAATGCGCTTCCGTGGCAGGACTGTGGTTCTGACCTCGACCGCGCCCTTCACCTTCACTGGAAAAGTCGTCGAGAAGCCGAGTTCCGATCACTACCTCGTCTATGACGGCACCATTACCACTTGCGAGCTTCCACGCCCTAAGTGGCAATTCCAGTCGCGCAAGGTCGACGTCGACGTCGGCGGCAATGCCACCATCTACCACAGCACGTTCTGGCTGGAGGGGTTGCCGGTTTTCTATTTTCCCTACGCAACTCATCCTGTAGCCCGCGAAGCCCGCGAGACCGGATTCATGATCCCGACCATTGGCCGCTCGTCGACCAATGGCAACGAAGTCGGCGAGACTTTCTATTGGGCGATAAACCGGAGCATGGATGCCACCGCGGGAGCCGAATATTTTTCTAAGCGCGGCTGGTCGCAGCGCGGAGAATTTCGCGCCCGCCCCAGCGAAACCTCCTACGTCGACCTGAATTTTTTCGGTGTCGTCGACCGCGGGATCGTGATCCAGACCAGCACGGCGCCGGGATGCTCGATACAGAATCCGTGCCAACAGGTTTTGCGGGAAGGTGGACAGGAAGCTCGCCTGACCGCGGAAGGCAACTGGCAGGGCTTTCGCGCGGTGTCGAATATCGACTACCTGAGTTCGTTCCTGTTCCGGCTGGCGTTCAGCGAAATCTTCACTCAGGCGGTCAATTCGGAAGTAAAGTCGCAGGTCTTCCTCTCGAAGGCAGTCGACGGTTTTTCTTTGAGCGGGATGGTAGAGCGCTACCAGAACTTCTTCCAGCGCCTCAACGCCGACGGAACGCTTACGAACCCACCCGCCTTCGATGACATCCGGATCCTGCACGCTCCCAGCCTCGATGCGTCCAGCGTGGACCGGGCACTCGGGCACTCACCCTTCGTCTGGTCGTTCGACGCCTCTCTGGCCGGCCTGGCCCGCAGCGAGCCCGGCTTTCGAACCAGCAATCTGCTGGGACGCTTCGATTTCAACCCGGAAATAGCTTTACCCTTGCAGTTCGGCGGATGGGCGTTGCGTCCCGCCCTGTCTTTGCACGAGACCTTCTACAGCCAGCGCTTCGTGGGCGGCCAGTCCCTTAGAGATCCCACCAACCGCCAGGCGTTGGAGGCGTCTGTGGAACTGCGGCCACCGGTTCTGGAGAAGATCTTCGACAAAGAATTTCTCGGGCGTAAGTGGAAACATGTCATTGAACCTCGCGCCGTCTACCGCCTGGTCACGGGGGTGAATGATTTCGCGAATGTGCTTCACTTCGACGAGCGCGACATTCTGAGCAACACGCACGAAGTCGAGTACGGATTCGTGACCCGGCTCTACGCGAAACGTTCATCGCCACCAACCTCGTCGCAGACGGCGAAAGCCCCGGACTGCGACACCCTCATGACCGGCCTGGCGGTGGGCAGCGCGGCGCCGGAACAGACCGTGCCATGGCAGCACTTCAGCAGTCTCGATCATCAGCCCTGTGCGCCCGGGCCCGAGGTGCGGGAGATTGCCACATGGGAAGTCGCGCAAAAATATTTCCTCGATCCCACCTTCGGCGGGGCGCTGGTGCCCGGTCAACGGAATGTGTTCACTACCACCGAAGATTTGACTGGGATTGCGTTCGTCACCGAGCCGCGGCATCTTTCTCCCCTGGTGTCGCGCCTGCGGATCGCCACCAGCAGCCACACCGACACCGAGTGGGACATGGATTACGACTTTCAGTTGGGCCGCATGAATGCCAGCACGCTGTTGGTGAACTACAACCTGGGACCATTCACGGTGGGTGGTGGCAACGCCTTTCTACAGATTCCCCAGCCGGTCACAACTACCTCCACAACCACTGTCCAGAGCGAGGGCCAGTGCAGCCCCGCGACCTCCACGACGACGCAAGTGACCTGCAAGTTCCAGCAGTTTCGCGTGGCTCTGGGCTATGGCTCGTTCACCCGCCGCGGACTCAGCGCTGCCAGCAGCTTCGGCTTCGACGCCGAAATGCGGCAATTGCAGTTCGCCACCGCGCAAACCACCTACAACTGGGATTGTTGTGGCGTCACCCTCGAATACCGCCGCTACGCCATCGCGAATGTGCGCAACGAAAATCTTTTTCGCTTCACTTTCACTCTGGCCAACATCGGCTCATTAGGAAACCTGCGGCGGCAGGAACGGTTGTACTAGAATCTGACGGCGCGAAACGACAGGGCCGCTGTCGCGGGGCCGTCTGTCTCGCAGTTGGGACGGCCTCCCCACTTTCTGCCACGCCTCCCGGCTGTTACCATGACTACTGTGCCGGTGCCTGAACCCAATCTCGCCGCGAAAGACTCCCAACTCCGCACCGGCCTGCGCCGGCTAGGCCGCGTGCTGGTCGCGTACTCCGGTGGCGTCGATTCCGCATATCTGGCCTGGGCCGCTCACCGTACGCTCGGCGACGACATGCTGGCGGTGATCGCCGACTCTCCCAGCCTGGCCCGCACTCACCTCGCCGATGCCATCGCTTTCGCGAATGAACACGCGATCCCGATTGAGGTCATCTCCACATCCGAACTCGACCGGCCAGAGTACGTCCGCAATGATGGACAGCGCTGCTTTCAATGCAAAGACGAACTCTTTGCTGTCATGGAAGGTCTTCGTGCCGCGCGCGGTTTCGACGCGATTGCCTACGGGGTCAACCTCGACGACCAGGGCGACTTTCGTCCGGGGCAGCGAGCCGCCCAGCAGCATCACGTTGCCGCTCCTCTGCTCGCAGCCGGACTCACTAAGCAGGAAATTCGCGAACTCGCTCGTCAGGCCGTCCTGCGCATCTGGGACAAGCCAGCGTCCGCATGTCTCTCCTCGCGGATCGAATACGGCCGTCCGGTGACGCGCGAAGCGCTCGACGTGGTCGAACGCGGCGAAGACGCCATTCGCGGTCTCGGTTTCCGGCAATTCCGGGTACGCCATCACGGCGACATCGTCCGCATTGAGATCGCCCGCGAGGAACTGGATCGCGCTTTGAATCCCGCCATGGCAGCCCAGTTCACCTCGATCTTCAAAGCTCTCGGCTTCAAGTTCGTCACCCTCGACATGGAGGGCTTCCGTTCTGGTTCGATGAACTCACTACTGCCCGCGGAACAACTCCGCCGCACTGGTTAGAACACGCCGTAAAGCACGCCGCGCGGGTCTCGTCCACACACGCTGTGAGATAATCGAGTGGTTCCTTTCGCGATGCTGAGGCGGTTTTTGGTGATCACAATTCGACGTTCGTTCGCGATGCTGCTACTGGTTTGCCTGGGTTGCGTTGCCCAGTCGGCGCCGCCAGATGTGGCACGAAAAATCGAGCACCAGGTTCGCTCTTACTACAGCCTTCCTTCGGATGTGCAGGTCGTCGTCGGGGACATCTCGCCCAGCACAGAGTGGCCCGGCTACGACACCGTGGCGGTCACCATCGACGGGGAAAACAAAAAACAGGATTACAAATTTCTGCTTTCCAAAGATCGCGGCACTATGCTGCGCGTTACCAAGTTCGACCTGACCAAGGATCCCTTCGCCGCGTTGATGACCAAAATCGATGTGGCGGGCCGGCCTTCGCGCGGGGCCAAGTCAGCCAAAGTGGTCGTGGTCAATTTCGACGACTTCGAGTGCCCGTACTGCTCGCGCATGCATGCCATGCTGTTCCCCGAGATTCTGAAAGAATACGGCGACCGGGTCACTTTCATTTATAAGGATTATCCACTGGCCGAGATTCATCCCTGGGCGATTCACGCCGCCGTGGACGCGAACTGTCTGGTCGCGCAAAACACCGATGCCTACTGGGATTTCGCCGACTACATCCACGCGAACAAGCGCGAGGTCGACGGCCAGAATACTCAACCGGCGCGCTTCGATGCTCTCGACAAGATGGCCGTGCTGCAGGGGCAGAAGCACAACCTGGATGTCGCCAAGCTCGAGGCGTGCATGAAGGCGCAGAATGAGGATGCGGTCAGAGCGTCGATGAAAGAAGCGGATGGAATCGGCGTGAACGCAACCCCCACTCTTTTCATCAACGGCCGGAAGATTGACGGCGCGGTGCCGGTGAGCGAGATTCGCGCCACGCTGGACGCAGCCCTCAGAGACGCGGGGCAGCCCGTGCCGGAACATATGCCGTCGGCTCCGGCTCCAGCATCCAAGTAAATGGCGGTTAAGGGCGCGCCGTTCCAGGCCGTTCCTCCGCAGTATTTTGTGGCGCTATTGTTCCCAAAGACGGGAGAAACTCTCTTGAAAAGAAGCTCGATTCCGATGCAGGCTGCCGCGGCGATTTTCGTCGCTGTTCTGCTGGCGGCCCTGGCCGCCTGCAAATCGCAGGTTGGCGGCGACGTGATGGCCACGGTGGATGGCAAAAAGATTTTCCGCAGCGAAGTGGACAAGTATTACGACAACAATGTCGCCTCAGCCCAGCAGGCGCCGACGGGCGAGCAGGCCACTGCATTGCGCCTGAATATTCTGCACCAGATGATCGATGATGAGATCCTGATGCGGCGCGCGGAGAAACTCGGCCTGCTGGCCACCGACGAGGAAGTCGACCGCAAATATAACGATTACAAATCTCCCTTTACTCAGGAGGAATTCGACAAGCGGCTCAAGGACAAGAAGATCACCCTGGTCGATTTCAAGCGCGACATCCGCCGCTCCATCACCGTCGAGAAGGTGATGAACAAGGAAGTTTCTTCCAAGATCAACGTGACCGATCAGGACGTTACCGATTACTACAACGAGCACAAAGGCGAGTTCAACTTGATCGAACCGACCTACCATCTGGCGCAGATCATGGTGACTCCCGCGCCCAACCCGCAGGCGCACAACCAGAATGACAAGGCGCAGAACGAAGCCGATGCGCGCAAGAAGATCCAGATGATCGCGAACCGGCTCGATAGTGGCGACGATTTCGCCACGCTGGCCATGAAGTACTCCGAAGATCCGGAAACGTCGGGCAACGGCGGCGATCTTGGCACCGTACCTGAGTCCGGCTTGAAAGGCGCCGATCCGGCTACGCGCGAAGTTGTGCTGAAGCTAAAACCCGGCCAGTACAGCTCGGTGATCACGGTCATCAATCCCGCGAATCGGTTAGAGGGATTCCGCATCGTGAAACTGGTGGCGAAAGAACTCGCCGGACAGCGGGAGCTCGCTGATCCGCGGGTGCAGCAAGCCATCCGGTCGCAGCTGCATGATCGGCGCGACCAGTTGCTGAAGGCCGCGTATTACGAAGTTTTGCGCGATTCCGCCAAGGTCGAGAACTTCTACGCGAAGAAGGTGCTCGACAGCAACGGAATGGAAAAGTAGTCGGTCGGACTTTCTATTCCACAATCGCGAGCACGTCGCCCGCGTTCACTGCGGCACCCTCGCCGACGAAGATTTTCTGGATCGTCCCTTTTTTCGGCGACTTGATTTCGTTCTGCATCTTCATCGCTTCAACCACCAGCACGCCCGCACCCAATTCAACCTCAGCGCCCTCGGAGGCTAGAATGCGAACGATCTTGCCCGGCATGGGAGCTGTCAGTTTTTTCGGTCCGCGATCGTCGACTGCGCGGACGCGCCCGCGCAACGACCGGGGATCGCGGACTTCGGCGGCAAACCGCTCGCTGCCCACCCACAGATGAAGATCGCTGGCCACGCGCTCGCATTTCACCTCGTATGCACGGTTGCCGATGCGCAGGGAGAGCACGTCGGGCCGCGCCAGTACCGCATCGACTTCGACTTCGCGCCCGTCGAGGCGGCACGCCCAGAGGTTTTCCGCCCGGTCCAGTTCGAGGCGGTAGTTCTTGCCATCGATAGTGATGTCGTAAATCATGAAAGCAGTGGTCAGAGGCCGTAGTCAGTTGCCAGTCAACTTTCCGCCCAGCGCTTCGCTACGGCCTGCCTCTTTCCAGTTCGATCTAGCCTTCACCGCGCTTCCGTCCACTGCGGCACGCTCGCCCGCTCCAGCCGCGACAGGGCCAAGAGCGGCAAAGACGCCGGCGGCGATCACCGCGACCTCGGCTGCGTTCGGATCTGCATGGAAGCTGGCCGATTGTTTGAGCAGGCGATCGAGAAACCCCGTATCGATCTTGGCCGCCCGAAAATTCGCATCGCGCAGGATGCGACGAAACAGTGAAATATTGGTCTTGATCCCGCCCACAAAATATTCGTTCAGCGCACGGGTCAGCCGGCCGATGGCCTGATCCCGGTCGCTGCCATAACCGATCAACTTGGCCAGCAGCGGGTCGTAGTCCATGGGGACGGTCCAGCCCTCGTACATGCCGCTGTCGCGGCGAATGCCGGGCCCTGAGGGCGCCAGCAGCAAAGTAATCTTGCCTGGGCTGGGAAAATAGTTGTTGTCTGGATCCTCAGCGTAGATGCGGCACTCGATGGCGTGCCCGCGAATCTGCACTTCGTTCTGCGTGAACGGCAACGGCTCGCCCGCCGCGATGCGAATCTGCAAGTGCACGAGATCGAGCCCGGTCACCAGTTCGGTCACCGGATGTTCCACCTGGAGGCGCGTGTTCATCTCGAGGAAATAGAAATTCTTTTGCGCGTCGACTAGAAACTCTACTGTGCCCGCATTCGTGTAGCCTGCGGCCTGAGCGACGCGGACTGCAACTTCGCCCATGCGGCGGCGCATTTCGGTATCGACGATCGGAGACGGAGCTTCCTCGACCACTTTCTGATGACGCCGCTGGATCGAACACTCGCGCTCGCCGAGATAGACCGTGCTCCCGTGCTCATCGGCCAGAATCTGCATCTCGATGTGGCGCGGGTTAACGATCGCCTTCTCGATATAAACTTCGCCGTCGCCAAACGAGCGCTCCGCCTCGCTGCGCGCCCCTTCCAGCGCCGACTTGAGATCCTCGGAAGCGCGGACCAACCGCATGCCCTTGCCGCCGCCGCCGGCAGCGGCCTTGAGCATGATGGGATATCCGATTCGGGCCGCGATCTGTTCGGCCTGCTCGAACGACTCCAGTCCGCGTGAAGTGCCGGGAACGATGGGAACGCCAGCGCGCTCCATGGCTTGCCGCGCCTGTGTCTTCGATCCCATGGCGTCCATGGCTGCGGCACTGGGCCCAATAAATTTGACGCCCGCTTCTCCACACGCCCGGGCAAACTTCGCATTTTCCGAGAGAAATCCGTAACCGGGATGAATGGCTTCCGCGCCAGAACGCGCAGCTACGTCGAGAATCTTTGCAATGTTGAGATAAGACTCGGAGGCGGCCGCCGCGCCAATGGGATAAGCCTCGTCGGCTTTGCGGACGTGCAGCGATGCACGATCCACGTCAGAGTAGACGGCCACTGCGGCAATCCCCATCTCGTGGCAGGCGCGGATGACGCGCACCGCAATCTCGCCTCGGTTCGCGATGAGAATTTTCTTGAACATTTTGAGAGCGGCGCGGAGAACTCAAGATTCTACCGGAGATTCTGCGTGGGATAACAATCCCTCGATACCTATCGGTGCCGTTCATCCTCCGGCAGCCGCGAGAAACTCACGGGAAACGGTGCCGTCGCCTTCTGTTGGCCATCTCTCTCCCATCCTCGTCGCGGTACAAACCGGTAGCGGATCAGCGTCCAGATGGCCAGCCAACCGTCGGAGTGCCGGATCTTCTTCCCCTCCACGGTCGAGCGTGGATGGTACGAGATGGGAACTTCCGCAATCGTTTCGCCCATACGGGACAGCTTCGCGGTCACTTCCGGGCAGAATTCAAAACGGTGACAGTCCAATTGCACCCGCCCCAGCAGCGAGCGGCGAATCGCTTTATAGCAGGTCGCTTCGTCGTGGATCCCGGCGCCGTAAAGAAAGTTGGCGAGGTGCGTAAGCAGCTTGGCGCCGAGAAAAAACCGCAAGCCGCGCTCGGGACGATCCGGACGCACGCCGTACACCACGTTCGCCCGGCCTTCTTCGAGCGGGCGCAACAGCGCGGGATAATCCTGCGGATCGTACTCCAGGTCGGAATCCTGGATCAGCACGTACTCGCCCCGGGCATAGGCGAGCGCAGTGCGGATGGCCGCTCCCTTGCCACAGTTTTTCTCGTGGAAGACAATCGTCACGTCGCCGGCCAACGGCAGCGCCTGCAGTTTTTCACGAGTGCCGTCGGTCGAGCCGTCATCGACGATAATGATTTCCTTTTTCACCGGTGCCGCATGAATCGCCTGCAACAGTTCGTCCACATGCGCTGTTTCGTTGTACACCGGTACGATTACCGACACGCATCCCTTCCACCGGTCGTTATTCTGGTCGATCCTCCGATTGGTCGACGCTTCCGGAATCTCCCGCAGCGCGGTATTAAGGGATGTCACACGCATGGCTCCGCCTGAAAAATACCCGCAAATTCAACGTATTGCTAGCATAGTATCATTTGAAATTCTCCGACTCATGCTGACCTCCGAAGCCGCGGCGAAACCAAACGCAGGAGCGCCGCCGCTCCCGTCAGATTCCGTTTATTGGGTGCACCGCCTCACGCTTGTGCTGCTGGTCGCCACCGGCACGGTCATTCGGTTGATTTGCCTGGGTTGCAAGCCGTTCTGGTTTGACGAGACTTTCAGCGTGGCGCTTGCCCGCATCGGCTGGCCCAGCTTCTTGCGCCTGCTCTGGTGGCGCGAAGCCAACATGTCGCTGTATTACCTGCTGCTGCGAGTCTGGCTGCATTTCGGGCAAAGCGAATTCTTCATCCGCAGCCTCTCGGTGCTGTTCGCCGCAGTCACGATTCCCGCGGTCTATTGGCTGGCGGCACGACTTTATGACCGGCGAGTCGCGCTGATTGCGACCACCCTGCTCGCCTTCAACGCCTACAGCGTGCGCTATGCGCAAGAAGCCCGTACGTATTCACTCTTCCTCTTGCTGGCGACACTCTCCTCCGGATTCTTCATCGCATACCTGCGTGAGCCTTCGCGCGCGTACCGAGTGGGATACATTCTGGCCAGCATCCTCGCGGTCTACGCCCATTTCTATGCGCTGTTGCTGCTGGCGGCGCATGCGCTGGCGCTGCGCTGCCTGAATGTCAGAGACCTGGATGTCAGAGACCTGAACACCCGAAGCGAGGGCGACAACCGGAACGGCACTGATGTTTCCGCACAGATGCGAAGCGCCTGGAGGATCATTGGCGTCGCCGTACTGCCTCTGCTGATTTTCGTGGCCAAAACCGGAGCCGGCCCCATCCGCTGGATTCATCGGCCCGGCTTGCACGATCTGCTCGTGTTCGCGGAGTATTTCTCCGGTGGCGAGAGTTGGCCGTTGCCAACGATCTTTGCAGTGGCTTGCTACGTCGCGATTGCTCCGTTTCGCGGCCAACTGTTTCGGAGCAAGTCAAAGTTTCGAGCGGAAAGCTGGGAAGCATGGCGAACTCAGTTCCTCCTGCTCTGGCTGCTGTTTCCAGTGCTGCTGACCGTCGTGCTGTCGGTGATCCGTCCGGTATTTCTGCCGCGCTACCTGATCTTCTGCCTGCCTGCGCTGTTGATCCTGGTGGCTGTGGGAATGGCGCGGCTGCGCAACTCCTGGGTGCTCGCGGCCGTTCTCATCTGTGTGCTGCCTCTGTCGGCGCGGGGAACCTTCTTTGTCTACAATCACGACTTCGATGGCGAGCGGCGGGACTCCGCCGGAGCCGCGACCAACTTTATTCTCGACCGCGCCCAGCCCGGCGACGCCATCTTCTTTCACATCCCACAAACCCGCGTTCCGTATGAATTTTTTCTCTCGCGGCGCGCCATTGGAAGTTCCGCCAGCGCTCAGCTCAGCCCGGAGATCCTATACCCTCACTACGCGGCCGGGCTCGACTATCGCGATTTCAAGGGCAAGCTAACGGCGGAGTTCATTCGCGCGACGGCTCCAAGCCATCCGCGAGTATGGGTCATGCTGATGTACAACGGACCCAAGCTTCCCGACCCCACCAACGTCTTGCTGACACAGGTGCTTCCCGAATCGTTCCCCAAGGTGCAGCGCTGGCAATTTCCGGAAGTCGAAGTGCGGCTTTACAGCAGGGAATAACGCGCTTCGGCGTAAAAAGAAAGCCTCTCCGGGCCTTGGCCCGGAGAGGCTGAACTGGTGTGGGTTTCGTACTCGCCAGATCCCTCACTCCGCCTGAAAACGTTCGGGATGACACCATCAAAGATCTACTTCGAACGATCTTATTTCGGCTGATCCACCGTAATGCCGCCGCCGGCGCTCTGGGCGGCCTTGTCGGCTTTTGCCTTCTTGACCCGCAGAGTTTCGTCGACCCAGTGGTCCGCGGTTTTGAGATCCTCGGCGCGGGCGGCGAGATCGTCGCATTCCACGTCGCCTTTTTCACGGTACATCAAGTTCAGGTACGCCATGGCGTCGTCGTAATCCGGCCTGATCTGGATCGCCTTGTTAAGGCTGTCGATGCCCTCCTGAATCGCGGGCGTGTTCTTCGTCTTCAATTCGGCGCAGACCTGCTTCTGATCTTTGTTCTTCGGATTTAGATTCTCTTCCGGCTTGAGCCCCAACTTGGCTCGCTCTTCCATGCGGGGCTGGTAGCAGGCGGTCCAGTCGATCACTCCGACGGAGTAGTAAGGCTCGGGATCGTTCGGGTCCATGTCCGACGCCATGCGGTAATACTTCTTAGCGTCGTCCCACCTTTTCTGGTTCAGGTAGAGGTAAGCCACGCCCTTGGCGCTGTTCACTTTTTGGTCGCGGGCGGCGTTGGGAGCGTCGAGAACTTTCTGGTATTCGTCGATGGCCTGCTGCGCGGTGCGGAGATTATCCGGAGAGTCCACGCCAGGAATATATTGGGAAACGAAAGCGGTCGCCAGGTACATGCGGGCATTGAGCAGACCAGGGTCGAGTTGAACGGCCTGCTGGAAATGATCGATGGCCTGCTCGTAGTGGCTGTCCTTGTACGCTTTCACACCCTTGTTAAGCTGATCGCGGGCTCGTAGCTTGTCGCAGCCCGCAGAGGAGAAGAGCGCCAGCGCAACCGCCGCCAGCGTGAGCAGTCTTAAGTTCTTATTCATTGCGGTATAAGTCTCCCTCGCCACAGCATCCTAGGCCCAGAGCCGGCGCTTTGACAAGCATGATAAGTATGCCAAGCACGCCAGGTGCGACAAGCGCGGGCCGCGGGAGCACGGAAGCGACAGGCTTCCGTGCCATGGGCCGGGTACAGACACGCACTCCGGGCTTTACCGGACGGGCAATCTTTCTAGTTGCCCGCTTCGATCTTCGCGGTGATCAGACCGACCTTGTCCACACCGGCGGCGTGGGCGATATCGATCACATTGGCCACGTTGCCGAAGGGGATGGCGTCATCTCCCTTGACGAACATAACCTTTTCCGCGCGTTGCTTGTAAATGTCGGTCAGGCGCCCTTGGAGATTATCCCAAGTCGCATCTTCATTGTTGATCTTTACGCCCGGTTGCGAACCCGCGCCACGATCGACCAACTGCACCACGATGGTGCGGTCCGGTTGAGTGTTCCTGGGCTGATTGGGCGGCGGCGGCTGCGGGACCAGTGCATCCAGTCCTTTCGGCGTAACCGGCGAGATCACCATGAAGATGATCAGCAGAACCAGCAGGACGTCAATGAGCGGTGTGACGTTGATGTTTGCACTTTGGCCTCCGCTCGGGCCAACTGCCATTCCCATGGTCGTTCTCCTCTTATTCCGCTAACCACTTCCGCTAACTACTGCCCGGGAGCAGCCGGAACTGGTGGGGCATTTGGAGCTGATTTCCTCTGTTCGGTCAGCAAGCCAAGATCGTCGACACCGGCAGCGCGGACAGCGTCAACCACGCCGACCACTCCACCGAAGCGGGCCCGCATGTCCGCTTTCACATACACCCGCTTGTCCTGATGATTGGCCAGGCGGTCCTTCACCTTCGTGGTTAAATTGTCCACTGTGATCTGGTCGGTGCCGAAGTAAACTTTGCCGTCCCGCGTAATCGAGACCAGCAGAGCGTCTTCCTTGTCGGCATCTTCCATGGGCAGCGGGTTATCGACCTTGGCCATATCCACGCTGACGCCCTTCTGCAACATGGGCGTAACCACCATGAAGATGATCAGCAGAACCAGCATCACGTCCACCATGGGCGTGACGTTGATGTCGGAGCTGACCTTGGCTCCTTCGTTTCGCTTTGAGAGTGCCATAGCTTGAAATCTCCCGTGCTTCCAACCGTGAAGCGGTACTCGATCATGCCGGATCCTGCGCGGAGTTGGGAATGTCCGGCACCGGAACGGTCCAGCGCCGGACGCAACTCACGGCAGAAAAATCCGACCTGTCTTACCGGCGATCGCCGCGTTTCTTCAGGAAGTAATCGATCAGTTCGCTCGACGAGTTATCCATTTCGACGTCGAACGCTTCCACGCGGCCGGTCAGATAGTTGAACATCATGACGGCCGGGATGGCGACGAGCAGCCCGATGGCCGTCGTAACCAGCGCTTCCGCGATACCGCCGGCGACTGCAGCCAGACCGGTGGCCTTCGAGTTGTTGATGCCGATGAACGCGTTCAGAATGCCCATCACCGTTCCGAACAGTCCCACGAACGGGGCGGTCGATCCGATGGTGGCGAGGCCGCCCAGTCCACGCTTCAATTCCGCGTGGACGATGGCTTCGGTGCGTTCCAGAGCGCGCTTGGAGGCTTCAATGGTCTCGCCAGGGATTGCACCCGGAGAATCCTGGTGAGCCTTGAACTCCATCAGGCCTGCGGTGACAACCTTGGCCAGATGGCTCTTCTTGTTGCGCTCGGCAACCTTGATGGCTTCGTCGATGCGGCCATCGCGCAGAGCGCCGGCCACGGCCGGAGCGAAAGCGCGCGATTGTTTGCGAGCCGCGCTGTAGGCCATCCAGCGATCGATCATCACGCCGATCGACCAGCCCGACATGATGAAGAGAATGATAACTACGGTTCGAGCGACCCAGCCCATTGCTTTCCACAAACCAAGCGGGTCGGTCGCCATGGCGCCGCCGCCTTCCTGAGCGATCCAGGTGGCTGCGACGTGAACGTGACTGAGAATTGCGCCTGCGTGAGCTGCTAACATGAGTTGCTTTTCCCTCCTCGGAAATTCCCTGCTTCTACCTAAACACCCTGCTCTTGTACTTAGACACTTTGATGCACTTTTCTGTGCCCGCCGCTGGAGGAAACGAAAAACTCCAGCATTTGCGGCTATACGCTGCAAATGCCCGGGCGCGACAGCCCATACCGGATGAGGAACCCTGAATGAAGGAACCTTAAGGTACGGCGGCCACGTCCGAGCTTCTAAAAACCGCTCCCGGCCACCGCATTTTGGTGGGAAGGGGAGGGCCAACGCACACACTTGTACTCAGAAACTTCCGTTCACGCTGCTTCCGTGGAGTCTAACCCCCGGAAAGCGTGAAGTTCACTTGCACCTGTGTTTCAACCTCGACCGGCTCTCCGTTCAGCAGGTAGGGCTTGTACTTCCACTGCTTCACAGCTTCAATCGCGGCTGGCGCCAGCATCGGATGCCCGCTGATCAACTGCAGGTTCTGGATGCTGCCGTCCTTGCTGATCTGCGCCTGCAGGACTACTACGCCCTGAATGCGCGCCTGGCGCGCCAGCGGCGGATAGACCGGCTGCGTCTTCCGGATGAGCATACCGGTGCTCACGCCGGAGGAAACGCGAATGCGCTGCGGAGTAGCGATCTTCGGCACGGCAACGGGAATCCCGCTGAGCACGCTGCCCATCACGCCGCCCATCGATCCACCCGGAACGCCGCCCGGAACGCCGCCCACCACGCCTGTCGATGCCATCACCGGCGGTGGCGCTTCGTCCTCTTTGATCATCTCGATCTTTTTCGGAATTTTGGTCGGAGTGCGCAGCTCGCCATTGATGATGTCGGTCTGAATCACTTTCACGACATGCACCGGAGCGGCTGCAGGTGGCGGTGGCGGCGGTGGCGGCGGGGGGGCCACCAGAAAGGTCATCAACTGCGTCTTCGGCAAGGCATCCGTGAAAATCAGCGGGATCAGAACCATGACCCCAATGATCCCGCACTGAATCATGAACGAAACCAGGGACGTCCATCCCCGCTTCGTTTTCAGCCTGCCGCCGGACTCGATAAGACTGTCTTCAAACATGTGATTCTCCCCTACTTCAGACCCTACGGAACCTTAGACACCGACTGCTTCCCCTTTGCTCCCAGTTTCCTCGCCCGTTCTTCGAGCCACCCAAGCCCCAAAAGCGGGTCCAGCAAACCCTTCTAACCCCTTACATAAGAAGGCCTACTGCAAGTATGACAACCGCACCATCAGGTAATCTACCGACTCTGCCTATCGACCCCTGCCTGCAGGCATCGCCACCGGACGCTTGCCTCTTTCAATCCGCCAGTCCTGATATGCCACCAGGATCGGTGCCGCAATGGCAATCGAAGAATACGTTCCAATCAGAATGCCAATTACCAGCGCGAGGCTGAATCCACGAAGCACCTCGCCGCCGAATAAAAAGAGTGCGAGTACGGTAAGGAAGGTGAGGCCCGCTGTCAAGATCGTTCTGCTCAGAGTCTGATTTATACTCCGATTTACGATATCCGACAGTTTCTCGCGCCGCATGAGTTTAATGTTTTCCCGGATGCGGTCAAATACCACGATCGTGTCGTTATTAGAGTAACCAATCAAGGTCAGGATGGCCGCGATCACGGTCAGCGAAATATCCTCTTTCAACAGCGAAAACGCACCTACCGTGATCAAAGTATCGTGGAACACGGTGATGACAGCCGCCACCCCGTAAATCCACTCAAACCGGAACCCCAGGTAAACCAGCATCCCGGCCAGCGAATAAATCGTCGCCATGGCCGCCTGCCGCTGCAACTGCGACCCCACTTGGGGGCCCACAATCGCCACGTCGCGTACCCCGAAATCGGAAAGGAAGAATCCGTCGCTCAATGACGCGGCAACCGCCGGATCGACGCCCGCCGCGCCCTTCAACTGATCCAGCGAGCTGAGCACGCCGCCAGCCGATTTGTCGCGGTAATCCGCCACGGCTTGCCCTTGCGCCGCGTATTTCTGATTGGCGTCAGAACCCAGATGCAGCGGATCTTTATCCATCAGATAGTTCTTGATTGTCAAAGAGCTGGCGTTGTTCAGGTCGGTCTTGCCTGCCGGTGCATTACTCTCCAGCGCCTTGATGATGTTCAACTTGCCTTGATCGAGCGCCTGCTCGTTGGTTTCGCGCACGTCAAGGTCAATCAGCCGTTCGTTATTCGCCACGTCGCCGAAGCGCTGATTCTTGGCATCGTGCAGGCCCGCGCGATCCAGCGCCGCGCGGATTGCATTGTCGTCAGGCGTATGGGAAAACTTCACATACACCAGCGTGCCGCCCCGGAAATCCACACCCCAAGGAATGTGGTGCCAGAACAGCATGGAAAACACGCCGGCCACGCTAAAGAGCAGCGAAAAGGCGAGAAAATACCACTTTTTCCCGAGAAAATCTATGTTGGTATTGCGAAAGAACTCCACCGGTTTGTCTAGCCCCTTATCTATCTATGACTTAGCTTGAATTGCGTGATTTGCCGATTGCGTTATTGGGTGATTGAAAACTAAATAGTTTTTCAATCGCTCAATGATCCAATCGCTCAATGGCTCAATTCCTAAATGCTCAGCGCTTCGCCGCGCTCTTTCCGCTCAAGACCCCAATCGAAGATCACGCGCGACACGAATACGGCCGTGAACAGGTTTGCCAGCAGGCCGAAAGTCAGAGTGGTGGCGAATCCGCGTACGGGGCCGGTTCCGAACAGGAACAGAATTGCGGCCGAAACAATCGTCGTAACGTGCGTATCCACGATGGTGATCCAGGCGTGGCTGAATCCCTGATCCACTGCCGAAGGCGGCGTCTTGCCATTGCGCAATTCTTCGCGGATGCGTTCGAAAATCAGCACATTGGAGTCGACGCCCATACCAACCGTCAGAATCACGCCGGCAATTCCGGGCAACGTGAGCACTGCACCGAAATAGCCCATGAATCCCAGCAGGATGACAAGATTCAGAATGAGCGCCACGTCGGCATTAATGCCGGCCCCGCGGTAATAAATGAGCATGAAGATCAGCACGGCGGCCATGCCCGCAACTGCGGCGCGCACGCCCGCGCGGATGGAATCTGTTCCCAGCGACGGACCGACGGTACGCTCTTCCAGATACTTGATCCCGGCCGGGAGCGCGCCGGAACGCAGGATCATGGAAAGATCCTTCGATTGCTGCTCGCTCATGTGCCCACCGCTGATCGAGCCCTGGTCGCGGATCGCTTCCTTGATGTTGGCGACTTCCTGCACTTTGTTGTCGAGCACCACGGCCAGGCTGTCGCCCACGTGATTGGAGGTAAAGCCGTAAAATCGCTGTCCGCCTTCGCTGGTCAGGGTGAAGGTCACACTGGGCTGGCCATTCTGATCCCGGTTGGGCTGCGCGTCGCGCAGGTCTTTTCCGCTCACTGCCGAGACTCGCGACACCAGGTACCAGGCCTGCCCTTCGGGGTCGCCGGGCATGCTGTGCCCCGGCATCAGCATCGAATCCGCGGGCAGAACGCCGTTATTTGCCTGCATGGCCGCCTGCTCGCTGGGATACGGCCCACCCAGCGACTGCTTGATCTCGAGCATCGCGGTGGACTGCATAATGTCCTTCACGCGTTGCGGATCGTCCACGCCGGGCAGTTGCACAAGAATCTGGTACTGCCCCAATCCGTGCGGCTGGATCGTGGGCTCACTCACACCGAGAGCGTCAATGCGGTTGCGGATGGTCTCGATCGCCTGCGTCACCGCTTTGTCTTTCAACTCGGAAAGCAGTTGCGGCTTCATCGAAATGTTCCACGAATTTTCCGCTCCGCCGGTGATGTCATACTCGGGCAGACGATCTGACACAATGCTCAGCAGGTCGGTGCGGGAACCGGCCTGGACGCCCTTTAGCACGATGTGATCGGGATTATTCTGCTGGTCGGGCTGGGTAATATCGGTGTAGTCGATCTTGCGATTGCGCAGTTGCTGCTTCAGGATTTCAATGGCGTTCTGCGCATCTACGTTGACTGCGTCATTGACCTGCACCTGCAGAATCAGGTGCGTCCCACCCTTCAGATCGAGGCCAAGATTAATGCGCTTGGTCATGGCATCAAGCAGGCCGGCGCCGGAAAAGCTCTGCGGAATCCCAAAGATTCCGAACAGGAAAAACAGCAGCGTGCCGAGGATGAGTCCGAGTTTCCAGAGATAATTCTTAGTCATGATGAGAACCAGTTGCCAGTTGTCTGTTGCCAGTTGCCAGTCACAACCATGAGCTGCCGTTGGCCAAACACTGGCAACTGACAACCGGCCGCTGGCAACTGTTTCACTTCGTCTTCACTTCGTCTTCGACCGTGGTCACCTGCATGACCGAGGCCTTGGTCACTTCCACCCGCAGATTGTCGGGCGGCAGGCGCAGATGCACCGCGTCATCTTTCAGGGCAATGATCGTTCCCCGCAACCCGCCGCTGGTCGTAACCTTATCGCCCGTCTTCAACTGGTCGAGCATGGCCTGCCATTTTTTCTGGCGGCGTTGCTGGGGCATGATCAGAAGAAAGTAAAAAATGGCGATCATGGGCACGAACATGATCAGCAGCGACATGCCGCCACCACCACTCGGTGCCTGCAATAAAAATAGAGCCTGCATATTTGAAACGTGCATATTCAAGCGGACCTATTCAAAAAGTCTGGGCGGATGTGTCCGCGAAAAAACGCCCGCCACTGACGGGAGCTGTTATTTCACCACGGGGTTTGGATCGACTTCGGCCGGGTTCCTTCAGCTTTCAGGCTTGCATCCGGGGAAGGCGGTTAAGCCGTCTACGGTTTCGGTAGAGACCATACACTCGAAAGAAAACGAGCCTCTTCCCCAAGTGAGATAGAATGCCGCACCCGCCGCATAGTGTCAAGGTAGAAACTCAGGTTGTGGATCGTGTTCAGGACCTGCGCCAGAACTTCATTAGAAGCATAGAGATGACGTAAATATGCTCGCGAATAGCGATGGCACACCCGGCAGGAGCAATTCGGGTCGAGCGGCCCCGCATCCTGGGCGTAGCGCGCTTGCTTGATCGAAACCTTGCCCTCCGACGTAAACAGCAGCCCGTGCCGCGCCGCCCGCGTCGGCAGGACGCAATCCATCATGTCCACGCCCAGGCTGGCATACTCGACAATTTCTTCCGGCGTACCCACGCCCATCACATAACGTGGCTTGTCCGAGGGAAGGTGCTCCAGCGTGGATTCGACCATCTCGCGCGTAAGCTCGCGCGGCTCACCCACGCTGAGTCCGCCAATTGCATAGCCGGGAAATCCGATTTCAACCGTCCGCTCGGCGGACTCTCTTCGCAACTCGCGATCCATCCCGCCCTGCACGATGCCGAAGAGAGATTGGGTCGAGGGGCTAGGGGCTAGGGGCAAGGGATTAGCCGGAGCCTCTGGCCCCTGATCTCCTGATCCCTGGCCACTGGCCCCTAGCCCCTGGTTCCACGGCACTTCATGCTTATGCTCTTCGAAATATTTCTTGCTGCGCGCCGCCCAGCGCGCGGTCATCTCCATGGAATCCCGCATCCGCGCGCGATCCGCCGGATACTCCGTGCATTCATCGAACGCCATGATGATGTCGGCGCCCAGCCCGATCTGCGCCTGCATCGCGCTCTCCGGGCTGAAGAAGTGAGAAGACCCATCCAGGTGCGAACGAAACGTCACGCCCTCTTCGCTGACCTTGCGCAGTTCGTTGAGGCTGAAGACCTGGAACCCGCCGGAGTCCGTCAGGATCGCCCGCCGCCACGCCATGAACCCATGCAGCCCGCCCATCTTCCGCACCGTATCGATGCCGGGCCGCAGGTAGAGGTGATAGGTATTGCCGAGAATAATCTGCGCGCCCAGTTCTTCCAGAATGTCCTGAGACACGCCCTTGACCGACGCCACGGTCCCGACCGGCATAAACACCGGCGTCTCGATCACCGCATGCGCCGTGATCAGGCGCCCGAGGCGGGCAGAGCCGGCAGTCTTTTCAATCTGAAATTGCAGCGACATCCGATTGCGATTGTAGCAACCGCAATCGCCGTGGAGCGGCCGACGCCTTCGTCCGCGCAACGAGCGCCCGCTCGGAAGTCAAAAGCGTGCCGCTGGATCATGCGTCCGGGCTACGTGATTTATCACACGCTCAACACAAGAATTTCCGCTGCTATCCGTTCTTGCCTAATCGTCACCCGCCCAACACTGACCGGCAATTTAAACCCCCGCGGACCCGCGCTGCCGGGATTGAAGTAGAGCACGCCGTCGCGCGTTTCCTGTTTGGGGACGTGGCTATGCCCGAAGATCACAACTCGAAATCCCGCGGCCGCAGGCTTCAGATCCAGCCGAGCTATGTCGTGCAGCACGTAAATGGAAATGCCGCCAGTCTCGACAACTTCAGTTTCGGGAAGCTCGCGAGCCCACGGAGCCGTATCGACATTTCCGCGGATTGCGGTCAGCGGCGCGATGGCGGCAAGCTGATCAAGTGTGGCACGGTCGCCAACATCGCCCGCGTGAATGATGTGATCCGACCCGCGCAGCGCCTCGATCGCCTCGGGACGAAGCAGGCCGTGGGTATCGGAGATGACGCCGATCAGGATGGAGTTTCCAGTTCTCAGTTCTCGGGACTCACTTTCCCTTCATCCTCTCGACAAATTTTCCGATGCTCACCACCGCCCGTCCCACGGTGCCGCGGCCGATCTCGCGGTCATCATCGCGGACCGTGACGCGAACCGTGTAGAAGCGGCCGTCAAACGATTCCAACACGGCCTCGGCCTTGATGTGTGCGCCAACGCCGCTGGCGGCGCGGTGGTCGATGTGAATCGACGTTCCCACCGTGATCTCGTCGCCTTCGCAGAAAGGCTGCAGCGCGCGAAATGCGGCCGTCTCCATCAGCCGGATCATGTCCGGCGTCGAATACACCGGCGGCAGTTCCGGATGGTGCGACGTGAGCGTGTGTTTGAACTCGACCGTCTCTTCGGCCTCGCCGCGCGCGCCGATGGGAATGTCTTTGGCCACAGTTGTCCACTCTCCCAAAAAGACTCTTCAAAACGAATGAGCCACTGATTTTATCCAAATCAGTGGCTCGAAAGAATGTGGCCTGAATGAATCCCGGAACACCGATCCTAAGCGGACGTCATTACCAGTCGCCGCGCCTCAATTCCATCCAGCGCCCGCCACAAGGTGTGGGCGGCGCGCTCGGCAGCATCGAGAGCCGGCTTGGCGGTCTCGGGGTTGGTGGCAACGCGCATCTCAAGCTGATTGCGCCACACCTTTGAGTGAGCCACATCAGCGGTGGCGTGCAGCGTGAAGTAGCCGCAGGTCTTGTCGTCGGCGCGGTACTTGCTGCGCAGGCCACGCTCCTTCTCCTTCGCGATGCGCGGCACTTGCGACTCGTAGGCATAAAAAGCCGCCAGCGCTTCTTCGGGCGAGCCTTCGCTGGCCACATGATGGAAGTGATGAATCAGTTGTCGAACCTCCGCTACCGGAGTATGCCACTCCAGGTTGCGGGTCGATCCCATGCCCTCGGCGAAGTCGAGCCAAAGCTCGGAGTGCGGAACCGACTTTCGCCCGGGCTTGCCTTCGACACCTTTTTCGTCGCACATGTTGGCCAGCACGGCGCGCCGCAGTTCACCTTCCTCCAGGCGCAGGCCGAGAGTCGCCAGGTAAGAAGGAAACGCTTCGACGTGATGATAGTAATCCTGCGCGTACTCGCGCAGATCGTCGCGCGTCAGTTCGCCGGCGTCCCAAGCCTTGTAAAACGGGTGGCAAAGCAGGTCATATTTCCCAATACGCGCTTCCAGTTGCGCAAGAAAATCGGCGGTATTCGCGGCAGTCATGAAGCCCCCTGGGATTTTCCGATTAGGACAGACCAATATAAGGCCAGAAGGGCCGTTCGGCCCGTGATGGGGATCACGTTTCGCCCCAAGTTGCTAGAATGAAAGAAGAAACAAATCGGCCGGATTTCCCGGATTCGCCGGTTTCAAGCCGATCGGGTTCATTCCGATAAGGTCTGCTCCACAGCTCAATGCAATTCACCGAACAATTCGACGTAGTCGTGGTCGGCGCCGGCCATGCTGGATGCGAAGCTTCCATGGCCGCCGCGCGCATGGGCCTGAAGACCGCGCTCTACACGCTCAACGTCGATCTGATTGCGCAGATGTCGTGCAACCCCGCCGTCGGCGGCATTGCCAAAGGACACCTGGTCCGCGAAGTAGACGCCCTCGGCGGCATCATGGGCGAAATCACCGACGCGGTCGGCATCCAGTTTCGTCTGCTCAATACGTCGCGCGGCCCCGCCGTCTGGTCGCCGCGCGCCCAATGCGACAAGCAGGCCTACCGCCTGAAAATGCGCGAAGTGCTGGAGTCGCAGCCGAATCTGAAGATCAAGCAGGCGGAAGTCGAGTCGTTAGTCGTTGGTCGTTCGTCGTTGGCCGACCCGCAGGATGGCGACGCTTTTGCTAACGACCAACGACTAACGACCAACGACCGACGCCGGGTTCTCGGCATTCGCCTTCGCGACGGCCGCACCGTGGGCGCGCAAGCCGTCATCATCACGACCGGAACGTTCCTGAACGGCCTCATCCACTGCGGCGAGCAACAATATCCTGCCGGACGTTCCGGCGAACCCGCCGCCGTCCTGCTCGGCGAAGCGCTGAAAAAGTTGGGCCTGCGCGGCTGCCGGCTCAAGACCGGCACTCCGCCGCGCTTGGATGGACGCAGCATCGACTGGTCGCGCTTCGCGGAGCAGCCGGGCGACGCCGATCCCACTCCGTTCAGTTTTCGAACGAAGCGCGTCGCGCATCACGACTCACAAGTGCCCTGCTACATCGCCTACACCACGGCCGAGACACACCGCATCATTCGCGAGAACGTGCATCGCTCGCCCATGTACAGCGGCCAGATTCAGTCGATCGGCCCGCGCTACTGTCCCTCGATCGAAGACAAGATCGTGAAATTTCCCGACAAGGAGACGCACCAGCTTTTCCTCGAGCCCGAAGGCCTGAACACGCACGAGATTTACGTTAACGGTATGAGCACCTCCCTCCCGGTCGAAGTGCAGATGGCGATTCTGAAGTCGATCCCCGGGCTTGAGAACGCCGAAATGCTGCGGCCGGGCTACGCCATCGAATACGACTCGATCGATCCAACGGAACTGGAGCGCACGCTCGAAACCCGCAAGATCGCGAACCTGTTCCTCGCGGGCCAGATCAACGGGACGTCCGGCTACGAAGAAGCCGCGTGCCAGGGATTGATGGCCGGCATCAACGCCGCGCAGCAAGTAAAGCAACAACCGCCGCTGATTCTCGACCGAACCGAAGCATACACCGCGATCCTGATCGACGACCTGATTTCGAAGGGCACGAACGAGCCTTACCGCATGTTCACGTCGCGCGCCGAGTTCCGTCTGCACCTCCGCATCGACAACGCCGACCGCCGCCTCACTCCCCACGGCCGCCGCGTCGGGCTCATTCATGATGAAGCCTGGGAAGATTTTCAGGCGAAGCAGCAGCGGCTGGAGAAGCTGAAGAAGTTGTTGGAGACCACTCGGATCACCGCCGAAATATTGGCGTCTTGTCATTCCGAACTCTCGCGAAGCGAGGGTGAGGAACCTGCTGTCGCCGGCGGCGCCCCAACTGCCGACCTGTCGTCTGCCCTCGGACAAACGCTGGGTCAGTTGCTAAAGCGCCCGGAAATCGCAATCGAGCGACTGCTGCCGGTCCTGCGAGAGCTCACCCCGGATTTCTTCGCAAGGTTCTCCCCTGTGGTGAAGATCTCGTCGGAAGTAAGAAACGAACTGAAATCCGTCGAAACCGAGATCAAGTACGCAGGCTACCTGCTGCAGCAGCAGCGCGCCATGGAGCGCCTGAAAAAGTCCGAGCAGCATGCCATCCCCGAATGGTTCGACTACCGCTCCGTCAGCGGCCTCTCGCGCGAAATGCAGGAAAAGCTCAGCAAAGTGCAACCGCGCACGCTGGGCCAGGCCTCGCGCATCCCAGGAGTGACCCCGGCAGCGGTGTCGTTGGTGAACGTCTATGTCGAAATTCAGGCTCGCCGGCGCGAGCAAGCCGCCGCACTCTAGCCGTTGCCCCTCTCTGCGACCTCTGCGGCCTTTCTTCGCGGCCTCTGCGGTTAAACGCTTTTTCCGCAGGCTAGCGAAAAGCTCTTACCCGCAGAGGTCGCGAAGGAAATCCGCGAAGATCGCGGAGAAAAGCTAGGGATGCGCGTCCTGCTGCGTCTGCAACTCCTCGGCCAGCTTCAGTTCGCTCTCCGCTTCTTCCTTCTTCCCCATGTCGCGATACGCCTGCCCCAATAAGTGATGCGGCATGGGATTATTCGGGTCCATGCTCACCGCGCGCCGCAGCGCGAGCACCGCCAGATCGAGTTCACCTTTTTTCTCCAGCACCTTGCCCATCAGGATGAACGGCCCCGTCGACGTCGCATCCAGCCAGATGGAACGCTGCAGCAAGCGCTGCGCCTCTTCGTATTTTTGAATTCTCGAATACGCGTCAGCCAGTTTGTAGTAGGTCGCAGCGTCCGCCGGGTTGATGGCGAGTTCTTTCTCGAACTCCGAAATCGCCTCCGGGATCCGCGATTTGTAGGTGTACAACTCGCCCAGCAGGAAATGTGCCAGCGGCAGTTTCGGATCGAGCGCGACTGCTTTCTGCGCGTACTCTTCCGACACCGGATCGAAGTCCTGGCGGAACAGCATGCGCGCCGTGAACAGGTAACTCGCGGCCGAGTCCGGCGGCACGTCGAACATCTGGCCAAATGCCTTGCGCGCCCGCTCGTAGTCTTTGGTCTGGATATAGCAAACGCCCAGCACGTACGAGGCATCCGCGTTGACCCGCGGATACCACCCTTGCACTTTCTCCAGCAAGGGAATGGCATCCGCCGGATGACCGCCCCGGTAATACGAGAGACCGAGCAATTGAGTCGCCTCGCCATTCGCGGGATCCGCGGCGGTTGCCTGCTTCAGATACTGGATCGCCTTTACGAAGTCGGCCTTCTTGTAATACGCCGTGCCCAGTTCCAGTGCGAGACCCTTGGTGGCGGGATCTTTGGCTTCAAGTTTCTGCAACTCCGCGATGGCCTCGTCGGCCTTTCCCTGCTGCATCAACTTCCGCGCTTCGGCAAACTCCGCCGGCGGCACCGCTTGCGACGGCGGTGCGGCAGGCGCACCCTGCTGCGCAATCCCCACCACAGAAAATGCCGCCACGAGCAACGCAATGCCCAAGCATCGAAAACGAAAATGTAAGTAAATTCCGCGCATACCGTGGATTAAAGCATAAAAACCGAGCGGGTCTTGGAGTCTCACAGCACTACGGGTGCCCCATGTCTCGCGTCCTTTGCGAGACGTGGGGATTTTGATCTTCTAGTGCGCCCCCATTTCCTTCTTCACCATTTCCAGATTCTCTTTCGCAATGGGCTGCTCAGGATCGAGCTGCAACGCATGCTCGAAGTGCGCCTTCGCTTCCGCAAATCTTCCCATCTCCGCCAGCGCAGCTCCCAGGTTGGCCTCCACGTTGGCATCCTGCGGCTGCAATTGCAACGCGAATGTAAATTGTTGAGCGGCTTCTTGGAATTGGCTCTGGCCGGCCAGCACCAGGCCAAGATTGTAGTGAGCCTCGAAATAGTCCGGCCGCGCCTTCAACGCGGTCTGCAAATATCCGACTCCTTGCTCGGGACGCCCCGCCGCCACCAGCGCCGCTCCAAGAGCATTGTTCGCGGCCGCATCCGCTGGCCGCAAATGCACTGCCGATTCGTATTCGCCGATCGCCGCCTCCAGCTTGTCTTTCGCCTGCAGCATCGCGGCCAGGTTGTAATGCGCTTCAAAGTCGGCAGGATTTTTCTCCACATCACGCCGCGCCAACGCTTCCTGCAGCGCCATCCGCGGATCGCCGTCCGCGGGGTCGAAATTCACTGGCAGCACCTGCAGCCACAGGTGGCACATCTCGTCGCTCGACCGGTTCCCGGCCACCACCCGCACCGGAGGATGATTCGGGTTCAGCGGATTCTCCGCCGAGTTGTCGTAGGTGTAGCGCAAACTCACTGTCGTCCCCTTCGGCAGCCGCACCGGCTCCGCATAGCGATACACCGCCTGCCAGTTCAGATTCCATTGCGGAATGTGAATCAGCGTTGTCTTCGTGCCGTCAGGAAATGTCGCGAACGCCTGAATATCCTTCCCCAGATAATGTGCATGCGGATAGATCGCGATCAGATCTACATCAACCGGCAGCGCGAAGTCATCGGTGACTAGAAAATCCCCATCCCCGGCCGGAATATCGAGCTTCAAATCATTTTCGAGCTGCAGGAGCATGGGGAGTTTCGTCGCGGCCTGCGGCGTGAAGTAGAGTCCAATGCTCGGCTGGATCACCTCCGGCTTCCCCGATGGCTGCAGGTGCGTGTTAAGAATCAAATCAGTTCCTTTATCGAGCCTTAGCGCCATTCCTTCCGGCTCAACGTAAGGAACTGTCCCCGGCTTCCAGAAGAGAAGATGGCTATCGGGATCGAACACCTGCGATTCGATGCGAATCTCCATGCCACCGAAACCAGCGCCCGGCTCGGCTTCGCGCTTGCGCGATGCGCCGGAGCGATCGACCAGAATGTTGGCGTGGTGCACGTAGCGCTTATCGCCCGGACGAATCTCGACGGCCTTCACCCAGCGGGTTTCTTGAATCGGCACAGGGAAAATAAAGTTCCAATAGGTGTCCGTGCCCTGCGGCGGAAGCGTAAGCGGCTTAGTCGCCGTGAGCACCATGTCCGGTTTCCCGAGGCGCCAGCCTTCCACAAATTTCGGCTGCGCGGGCAGATCGCCGGCGTCGCCCTCGACCGCTCCCTGCTCGACCCAGCGCTCGATTCGCTCGATTTCGGCTTCTGGCAGGCGCAGTTCGTCGGCAAACTTCAGGGCCTGCGGCTCGGGGAGCCACGGCGGCATAGCCCGCGACCGCGTCACTTCCGCAATCTGCCGCGCGTGCTTTTTCACGTCGGAATACGTCAGAAGAGAAAACGGCGCAGCCTCACCCGGCCGGTGACACGTCGAGCAGGAACGAAAAATGATCGGGGCAATATCGCGATTGAAGGTGACGGGCTTGGAATTCTGCGCAGCGAGCGCCGCCGTTCCGACCACGAGCCCGAGGATGCGCGTCATTCCATGTCGGAAATGTAGCATCCCACTCCCCTGACCTCGGCGCGAGCCGGGGTTTTTCCGGCCAACGCCGCGTCCAGCGCGTCTTTCAACTCATGGGTCGTAGGCGCGGAACGCGCCTTGCCCAACTCGATATACCAGTCGTCAATGCGCCCATCGTAGACCAGCTGACGGTCGCTGAAGACCGCCACTTCCGGAGTGATCTGCACGTGTCCCAGTTTCGCCAGCATGTGGCGGGGGTCGGGAAACGCGGGCAGGGAATACCGGTAATCTGTCAGATATTTTTGAATGTCCGCCGCAGAATCCGCTTTGTCCGGAAATATTAGAAAGAATTTCGCGCGACTGGAGTACGTCTTGCTGATCTGCTGAATCACCGGCGCATAGCGGCTCGAAACCGGGCAGTCCCGTCGCAGAAACACCATCACGACAACTTTACCCGGCGAAAGCAGCCTGGCCGCGTTCCCGTCGTGATCAGCGCCAGTCTGTGCGAACGCCGCGGTCAGGCCAACAAGCACCATCCACGCAAACATCGCAGCTCGCCGTAAGACCATGCGAAGAGATTCTAAGAGTGCCCGGAAACGCTGTCCATCGCGACCTTCTAGCCGAGCTGATTTCCGGGTTTTTCGTGGACTCATTTGCTCACAGTTTATAGCTGACAGCTGATAGCTGATAGCTGATAGCTCCCGTACAATGTTCTCCAATGATTGCTCATCTGCGCGGAAAGCTGCTGGCCAAGCATCCCAACCAGGCCATCGTCGAGACGGCCGGAGTCGGCTACGACGTGACCATCAGCGTGCCCACGTTTTCCGACTTGCCCACGGTCGGCGCCGAGGTCGCTCTGCACATCCACACCCACGTCCGCGAAGACCTGATCGCGCTCTACGGATTTCTACGTCCCGCGGAGAAACTCCTATTCGAAAGGCTGATCACGGTGAGCGGCATCGGCCCCAAGCTCGCCATCACCATTCTCAGCGGCATGGCCGCCGACGAAATGGTGGGAGCCATTCGCGGCAACGACATAGCCCGCCTCACCCGCATCCCCGGCATCGGCCGCAAGACCGCTGAGCGCATGGTCCTGGAGCTGCGCGACAAGCTGCCTGAGGTGGGAACGCCCGCCCCGGCAGTGCCGTCCTTGAACGCCACGGAGGAGGACGTGCTCTCTGCTCTGCTGAATCTCGGCTATCAACGGGCCGCGGCGGAAAAGGCTTTGGCCTCCGCTGCGAAAGATGGAAGCGCAAGATCCTTCGATCAGATGTTCCGGAAAGTCCTGGGCCAGCTCTCAAAATAGCAAGATTTTCTGGTGGACAAAGTAACCGGCTTGGGATTTAATCCCCAGCCATGCAAACCCTTGGCCTCTCCGATTCGACCACGCGCAGCGAGAGCCGCATCAAGAGCCTGTTCTGGCCCTCGATCCAGAGCGGCGCGGACGTCGACTACCTGGCGGTGCAGGGCTTCTGGGTGTGCACGTTTGTGGGGGTGATGTCGCTCGGGTTCCTTGCGCTCGCTCACCAGCCGATCACCGGCTTACTCGTCTTCCTTTTATTTCATCTCGGAGGCGTGGGTGTGCGCGAACACAATCCCTTCGCGGCGGCCATCATCCTGGTCTATTACATTGTCGATTTTCTGGCGTCGATTGTTTTCCTGTTCGTGAACTCGCCGGGCATTGGAGTTCTCCGGATCATCATCGTCGCTCTGCTGCTCTCGAACCTGCGCGCTACATGGATCGCGGGCAGCTGGAAGCCTGACTCCGAAGAGGCCGTCTTACCGCCGCGCATGGGCGATACCTTCGCCGACAAGTTCTCCGACCTCTGGCCCGCGTTTATCTGGCCCAAGGTGAAGATTGTCTACTACATCTTTTCGTTCGGATTTCTCGTGCTGACCGTCGCCGGACTGATCATCCTCTATCTTCGCGGCGGCCGTTTCTAGCACATCGGGAACGCGCTATTTCCCGATGCAGAACGTGCTGAAAATCAAATTCAGAATATCGTCTGTGGTAGTCGCCCCCGTGATCGCATCCAGCGGCCGCAGCGCGTTGTAAAGATCGAGCAGCAGCATCTCGTGCGGAATCTTCCCCGTCACCGCAACCTTTGCCGCATCCAGCGCAGCCATCGAATCGTTGATCAATCCCTGATGGCGAACGCTGGTCAGAAAACCAGACTCCGCCGGCGCTCCCGCCTCACCACCAATGTGTCGCAGAATGGCTTCGCGAAGTTCGGCCATGCCCGCGCCAGTGATCGCTGAAGTAAGAACCTTCTGACCACTGGCCCCTGTCCACTGTCCACTGCTTCCCAAGTCGCACTTGTTTCCCACGACAATCGCCGGCCGGCCCTCAGCCAGCCGCTGCAGTTCCGCATCGTCCGCCGTCTCCGGTTGCGATGCGTCGAGCACGACCAACACCAGGTCTGCGTCGGCCAGCGCCTCCTTTGATTTGCGAATCCCGATCGACTCCGCCTCATCGAGCGCCTCGCGAATGCCGGCTGTGTCGATCAGCTTGACCGGGATCCCGCCAATCGCGACCGTCTCGCTCACCAAATCGCGCGTGGTCCCCGGAGTCGCGGTGACGATCACCCGTTCCCGCTCCACCAACCGGTTAAACAGGCTCGACTTCCCAACGTTCGGCCGCCCCACAATTGCCAGAGTCAAGCCTTCATGCACGATCTTGCCGTAAGCAAATGTGGCGTTCAGCTGCTCTAGGGGTTTACGAACGGAAGCAATGTGATCAAGAATCGCGGCGTCCGCCATCACCAACACGTCGTCTTCGGCAAAATCAATCCCGGCTTCGAGCACCGCAATCAGCTCCACCAGCGTTTTCTTGATCGGCTGCAACCGCCGCGACAGCGCGCCTTCCAGTTGCTGCGCCGCGACTTTCGCCTGATACAACGTCTGCGAATCGATCAGATCGCGCACCGCCTCCGCCTGCGTAAGATCGATGCGCCCGTTCAGAAACGCACGCATGGTGAACTCGCCCGGCTCCGCCAGCCGCGCCCCCGCCGCCACGCAAAGCTCCACAATATGCCGCAACACCACCGGCGCCCCATGCGCCGAAATTTCGACAATGTCGTCGGTCGTATAAGAATGTGGCTTGGAAAAATAAGTGACGACCACCTCGTCGATCCGATGCTGCGGGTGCCCCATCCTTCTTTCGCGTTCTTCGCGAAAGAGAGCCTGCCCTGAGCTTGCCGAAGGGGTGGGGATTTTGACTTCTTGCACTGAAGCGGAAACCTCCGGCTCAACCAACTCCCCCAACACCGCCCGCCCCGCCTCCAGTTCATGCCGCAGCCGCAGCATAGGCGCAACGATCTCTCGCGCCGCAGGTCCCGCCAGCCGCACCACTCCAATCCCTCCCCGCCCTGTGGGTGTGGCAATCGCGACAATGGTGTCGTCCAGATTCACGCGCCGATTGTAAACTGGTCACAGGTCGTTGGTCGTCGGTCGTTGGTCGTTGGCAAACCAACGGCTGGGTGCCCCATGTCTAGCGTCCTTTGCGAGACGTGGGGATTTTCACGAACACTGAAAGTGTTTGGCTAACGGCCAACGACGAACGACCAACGACTTCCCTAGGAGCACTTCTTGTCCGTAGCCGACGAACTCTTACAAGCCAACGAAACCTTCGCCCGCAATTTCACGCTGGGAGATCTCTCCGTCCGCCCGCGCCGCCACGTCGCCGTGCTCGCCTGCATGGATTCCCGCATCCTGTTCGAGCACTGTCTCGGCCTGCATCCCGGCGACGCCCACATGATTCGCAACGCCGGCGGCATCGCCACCGACGACGCCCTGCGCTCCCTCATCGTCTCCCATCATCTGCTCGACACCCAGGAATTCATCATCATCAACCACACCGACTGCGGCCTGCTGAAGGTGCGCGAAGACGAACTGAAAGCGCGCCTGACCGAAAAGATGGGAGCGCCCGCGGCCGAGCCCGCGCATTTCCACGCCTTCGACGATCTAGAAGCGAACGTTCGCCTTCAGATGCAGCGCGTGAAATCGCACCCCTGGATCCCGAAACATATTCCGGTGCGGGGATTTGTGTATGACGTGAAGACGGGAAGGTTGAAGGAAGTAGTCCTTCCGTAACCGGCCCGCTCTTGCCCTTATAGAGCCTCGCAATATATAGTGTGGCTATATATGAGCCGCCTCGATTCCAAAGTGAAGCAGGGCAGTTCGGAAGTCGTCATCCTCAGCCTTCTCAGCCAGCGCGACATGCACGGCTATGAGATCGGCAAGCAGGTCGAGGAACTTTCCGGTGGCATCTTGCGCTTTGAAATGGCGTCGCTCTATCCCGTGCTCTACCGCATGCTGAATAAGGGGTGGCTGGAAGCCTACTGGGAGAAATCCGCAGCCGGGCGAAAACGCCGGTACTACAAATTGACCAGGGAAGGCCGCCGCCAGCTCGTCCCCCTGCGCAAGAGCTGGCAGCAATTCTTCGGCGCCTTAAATCGCGTTGCGAGGTTGACCCATGCCTGATTTCAGAAAACTCGTCGCTCCCGGCCGCAAAACAGATCCCCGCGAACGGGAAATTGTGAGCGAACTGGCCGGCCACCTCGAGGAAATGTATCTCGACCTTCGCCGCGACGGCGCCTCGGAAGAACAGGCCATCGCGAGGGTATCGGCCGCGGGCGAGAATTTCGGGCCAACCATCCGGCGCCTGCGCTGGCAACAGGAGGGCGGCTTGCAATCCTGGCTGCGGTCGGTGGCCTTGCCCGCGCTCGTTCTATTCTTCTTTTACGATGGGTGCGGTTCGTTCTCGTTCGATATTTATTGGGGACATCAATTCTTGCGGCATGAAACCGGCATCGAGCTCATCGCTATCGCACTGGGATTCTGCGCGGCATTTTTTTCGCGCGAACTCGGTGGCAATTTGTCGCAGAGACGTTGGGCCGCAATGTCCATCATCGCCCCTTACGCGGTGCGCTGGTGCGTGATGGCTCTGCTCTTGCCGATCCACTTGGTGCAGTGGTCCTCATACCACTCGCTTGGAGCAGTCAGAGGAGCCGCCCTCCTGTTCCTATGGGTATTGTTGCGGGATATAGTGCTGCCAGGGCTGGGCCTTGCGATTGGTAGCGTCATCTCGGCGCGCGCCTTCTCAGACACCGCAAGGAATTTCTCAAAACAGGAGATCGCCTGATCGGGTAACGCCTACCGCGCCACCTTCTCAATCTCGCCTCGGAGTCGGCATACGGCATGGATCCCGTCTGGTAGAGCCAGGTTCACCGCTAGTAGGCGTAGTCGAGGCTCTTGCCGCGGGCGAACGTAGGAATTGACTTTCAGGATTTCGCGGGGGAGTGACTTTTCGGCGCCCTTGCGCCGCGCAGCAGCCCTTCAGTGCTCAGGTCTTCATCCACTTCGGGCCAGTGGATGCCGTAGCCTCCACCAGCAATTCTCCAATTCCTGCGCTGAGCGGGCGTGGCGTTGAGCAGGCGCGGATACCACACCAGCGGTACACTGATCACGCGTCCGTCGCGCAGCGATACGCTCAGCGCGTCGTCGCTGAAGGCAACATCCAGTACGCGCTCATCCGCCGTGATTGCCGAAGAACTCATTCCACGCCTCCAGAAACCGCGACCCATTTTCCGTCACTATCGATTGTATCGTGCGCAGTTCGTGGGCACGAAACCCGAAATTCGACGCGAGTTGTACAGGATCGAGCCAGAATTTTGCCGAAAGATCGTCGCGATCGACATGAATGTGGGGCGGCTCATTCGGCTCATGACTATAGAAATAGAATCGGTACGGGCCGGACCGCAACACAGTCGGCATGGGCCGGATTCTAACAAAATCCGCCGGTACGGAGCGCAGCACTGTCTGCGGAGTCTTCCTGGGCGAGGGCGACCGCGCGAAACTACCTCGCTACCACCTTCTCAATCTCCCCGCGCAACTCCTCATACGGCACCGCCCCCGGATGGTACCAGACCACTTTCCCCGCCCGATCCAGCAGCACCAGCGTCGGCGTCGTCGACGCACCGTAAGTATCGAAGTTGTAGGCGCTCACCGGCACCGGCATATCCAGCAGTCCGCTGTAGAACCGATGCCGCACCGCATCGATATACCGCATCTCGTCGCTCGGCGACGCATGTTCGATCTGCGCGGTGTAACCATACAGCCGCGTCGGCCCAATCACCTGCAAGCCTTTGCCCGCGTACTCCGACCGCAACTGCGTAATGATCGGAGCCTCCGCCTTGCAGTCCCCGCACCAGTGCGCCCAGAAAAACAGCAGCACCGGCTCACCTTTCAGCGAAGCCGCTGCCGGCAGATTCGCCCCCAGCGATTGCTCCGCCTTCAAAGCCGGCGCCGCCTTGCCCTGTAAAGAAAGCAAGTTCAGATTCTTCCGCAGCCGCGCCTGGATCGAAGTATTCGCATATTTCGTCAGCGCAGCCTGCAACAGCGCGACCGCCTGCGTCCGCTGACCCTTCGCGGCCATCGCCTGCGACTCCACTTCGTACGCCGCTCCCAGCGCGATTGGCAAGTGTGGCTCCGCGTCCAGCGAACGCTGCTTCAATTGCGCCAGCGCAAGCGTCTTTGTCTGTTTCGCATAGGCAGCCGCCCGGTCGTACTCGTGTTGCTCCAGCGCCGCCCGCCCCAACCAGGAATAGGCCTCCGCATATTCCGCGTTCTCGCCCTGCTGCCCGCGATAAGAACTCAGCGCCGCCTCCGCCGCCGAAAAATTGTTCTGATCCAGCGCAATCCGCACATTGTCGACAATCCCCGCCCACGCCGAAGCCGTCAGCACAACCGAAGCCAGCAGTACTCTCAATCGCATACTTCAATGATGAAGCCTGGGCCCGAAAAGTGGCAAGCCGAGACCCATATATTCCATCCCCCGGCTGGCATAACATCCTCCCTATCAACTGTTTAGACCGGGCCTACAGCGAATTATGTAGCAATTTCAGGGCATTCCACGTACAATCATCTTGCGTTTGACTTTAAGAGCTCCTTCGCAGTACATGCATCTCCGCTTAACCCAGCGTGTGACCTGCCTGCAAGAAGACCCGAAAAGTTTCAGCGCTACATCAACAACAAAGGAAATTGCAACATCATGGAAACAGGAACAGTGAAGTGGTTTAACGACGCCAAGGGCTATGGATTCATCAGCCGCCAGAACGGCGAGGATGTCTTCGTGCATTTCTCCGCCATTCAGGCCAGCGGATTCCGCAGCCTGCAAGAAGGTCAGCAAGTGCAGTTTGACGTGGTCAAAGGCCCCAAGGGCTGGCAGGCAGAGAACGTCAAGGGCGTCTAACCCCGCTTCCCAGTAACAACTCGAAAATGAGGGCGGCCAGCAATGGCCGCCCTTAGTTTTTTGTGCGCGCCCGGCTCGTCCCGCCCCAGATACCCTCCATCCACCATCCTTGCCTTTCGTCGCAAATGGGATGCGGCCAGCCCTCCTCCCAGTCCAGACTTGGGGCCAGGAGGAAATTATTCCATGCGAATCAGAATTAGCTCAGTTCTCGTGATCCTGGTCCTGGCGTCCACGGTGACCGGCCTGCACGGCCAGTCTTCCCCCACACGGCTCTCGCCTGCCGAGAAGTGGTCTCTGCCCCAGGGCACGTCCGTAAAAGATTCCGGCCTGCGCACCTACCGCTTCGACGTGGAGTACAACATGGCCAATACTCGGGGCGAAATCTCGTCCCGGCAGCGCCTCACGGGTGACTACACGCGCGGAATCGAGGGCGGCGACGTAATGTGGAAGAACGTTACCCAGGCGGACGCAATTGGAGCCACGGCCCCATATGCGCCGCCACAGAAGCGGGAGTTCATGGAGGGTTTCCGCTACCACAACGATATGGCCAGCACCATGAGGCCCGACTTCTTCAAGGCGTTCCCTCCCACCGCGGTCTTTGAGCGTAATCTTGTCTGGGACACGGGAATGATCGAGATGTTCGGCCAGAACCACTTTGCCCAACTCAAATTGAACGAGCCTTACCATGCCCTGACGAGTGAGGAGATTACCTTGCCGGACGTGGGCACGTTTCAGAATCGCGACGTCGTGCTCGAGTGGATCGGCAATTCGCAACGAAACGGTCAGGACTGCGCGCTCATCAGCTATCGGGCATTCTTCAACCCCGTGGAAATCGCAAGCGGCGGGATGACTTTGAAAGGACGTAGCGACTACTGGGGAGAAATCTGGGTCTCGCTTGCGACCAAACAGATCGAATACGCTACGCTTCAGGAGATGGTCGTGGGCGAAATGAAGCTGCCCGGCCAGGACACCACCCAGGTGATCGATGTCTTCCGCATCGCCACGCTCGAGCCCTCAGATGGCAGGTAATGTGAGTCGAAAAGCGGGGAACAATGCCGTGAAACGTAAATGGCTATTCTCGCTGGGCTGGATCAATCTGGCAGTCGGACTCGTCATTCTGATCCAGTTTGCGGGCGGTCAGATTGGCAACGGCCGGGATTTCCTGAATACCCTGGTCTACTCGCTGGTCTACGCCAATCTGACCGGCATCCTCGGCGTGCTACTCATGACCGGGCTTGTGGAGCGAATGATGCTTCGCAGGCTTCCCCTGTTTCCCTCGGTGCTGGCGTGCCTGATTCCTTTTGTGGCGGTCGGATGCCTGGCGTCCCAGGTTCTGCTGATGTGGGTCGGAGTCGCCGTACCGAAGCACTTCTGGAATGACTATCTGCGCACTTTGCGGGTGGCCATGCCACTTGCCATCGTGTTCGGATTAGGCGCCCTGGTTCATGCCCTCTTACAGGAGCGCCTTCAAACCAGCGAGAAGCATCTTCACGAAAAAGAAGTAGCGGAGGAACGAAGCCGGAAACTGGCAGCCGAAGCGCGGCTGCGCTCGCTCGAGGCGCGCATTCAACCCCATTTCCTGTTCAACACATTGAATTCGATCAGTGCGCTCATCGCCGTCAACCCGGCACGGGCAGAACAGACCGTCGGCCGGCTGGCCACGTTGTTGCGCGCCTCGCTCGATAACAGCGGCCAATCGCTCATACCTTTGCGACAAGAACTGGCGATGGTACAGAGCTACGTCGATATCGAGAGAACCCGCTTCGGCGAAAAACTTCGCGGATCGGTGGACGTGCCCGAAGCCCTGCTCAACGCCCATGTGCCTCCGATGTCGCTGCAGTCCCTGGTGGAAAATGCGGTCAAACACGGAATCACTCCGCTAACCGCCGGTGGAGAAGTCCGCGTGACTGCCTCCACGGCGAATGGCAGCTTGCGGGTCGAGGTCTGCGATTCGGGACCGGGCTTCGACCTGAGTGTGGTTCCACCCGGACGCGGAATCAACAATCTGGTCGAACGTCTCGACGCTCTCTTCGGAGACAAGGCGCATCTGAATGCTTTCCGGCGCGACGCCGCCTCTGTTGTCGAGATGGTGATTCCCCTGGTATGAAACTGCGCGCTTATCTTGTCGATGACGAACCTCTCGCCCTGGAGAGGCTGCGCCGGCTGCTGGAGCAGTCGGCAGACGTGGAAGTCATCGGTTCGACAACCATGCCCGAGGAGGCCGTCGCCGCCCTGGCCCAGGACCCGCCCGACGTTTGCTTCCTCGACATTCAAATGCCGCGGCTGAACGGCTTCGACGTTTTGGCGAAGTTGGCGAAACAGCCCGTCGTGATTTTCACCACCGCCTACGATCAGTACGCCCTCAAAGCGTTCGCCGTGAATTCTGTCGACTATCTGTTAAAGCCGGTGGATCCCGAATCTCTGGAACGCGCTCTGAAGAAAATCAAAGCGCTGCGCGAGTCGGGACAATCCACTCCTGCCGACCTTCAAGCTCTCCTGCAGAAAGTGGCCGACTCGCTGCGCGACGCGCAACAACAATACCCGGAGCGAATCGCCTCGCGCCTGGGAGACCGCATTTGGTTTCTCGATCTGAATCGCATAACCCATTTCTATGCGGAGGAAAAGCTGACGTACGCCGCAGCCGATGGCAAGGCTTACTGTATCGACCACTCGATCGCGGAGTTGGAGAAAACCTTGGATCCGAAGAAGTTTTTCCGTATTCACCGCGGCACGGTGGTGAGCCTCCCCTGGATTAAGGAAGTTACATCTCTCCCCGGCGGGGCCCTAAATATTCGACTCAAGGATAGTAAGAATACCGATCTGACCGTGGCTCGCGACCGGGCTCGAGAGTTCAAGATCCGGGCCGGCTGTTAGTTCGATCGGCCCATGTCGGAGTCAGCATCCGCTTTGCGTCGCGAAATGTAGTTACAACAATGTAAATACTTCTCAGGAGCAATTTTGCGCGCCAGTCGCTACGGCTGCATATCGCGCAGCAGCACCACGTCGGAGTCGTCGTGACCCCGCACCAGCGCCAGTTTGCTGCCGTCGGGGGACCAGTGAAAATCCCAGATGTGGTCCGCTTTGAATGAAGTAAGGTACTTGCCCGCCGAGCCGTCAAGCGGCTGCGCCCACAGGTTGTCCACACCATTCTCGCGCACCGTGTAGACCACCGACTTACCATCGCGGGAGAAGCGGATAAAAAAACCGAAGCGATCCCGTTCAAATTTCGTTTGACTGCGGACGTTCCCCGTACTCGCATCGATCAGCAGCAGCTTCTGCTCGTGACCATTGGCGTGGTCGACGATCGCCAACGCCAGGGTGCTGCCGTCCGGTGAGACATCGAACAACCCATTCGGCGTCGTATCGGTCACCTTCACCGGCGTGCCGCCGTCAATCGAAACCTTCATGATGTGGGCCTCGCTATTGTCCATGTAATAGACCCAGCGCGAGTCGGGAGAACACACCGGATAGTTATCCTGCTTGCCGTTCGACAGTTGCTTCAGATTTTCGCCCGACTCGTCGGCGCGCCATACGTTTTGCCCGCCCTTGCCGCCGATCTGGCTCGCGACAAACACAATCGTCCTTCCATCGGAGCATTCCCACGGGTCGCCCTCCACTGAGTTCGCCAGCGTAGCGAATGGGCCTTTTGCACCTGTGTCGGGACTCACCCAATGCAGCACGTTGTCGCTGTCGTCGATTAAGCGCCCGTCATGCGTCCAGGTGACGTTTGTAAAATTAACCACCGGTCCGATCGGCACGCACGTCAGCCCCGGCGCTGGCCGTCGACATCACCGCCAGATTCCAGCGCCCCTCGCTGAGCACGGTGGCCAGTAGCTGGCCATTGGCCGCCAGACTGAGATCGGAATAATTGTTGGTGTCGCGGGTGACCGGATTCACCCAGCCATCGGGATACGACACAAAAACGATCTGCGCCCGCGTGTAATTGCTCGTGCGATCGCTGTCGAGAGCGAGCAAGCCGCTGCCGTCGGGCATCCATGTCGGCAATCCTAAAGCGTCGCCGGAACTCATCACCAGGCGCTGCAGGCCGGTGTTTGCGTCCACTGCCATGAGCCCGGTAAGGGCAGTCCCCGGCTGGGTGGCGAGGCACAAAATCGTCTTGCCGTCGGGCGACCACGCGGGAGCGCTGAGTCCCTGACCCGCCGGACCGCTGGTCAACACCTTCTCCACTCCCTGATCGACAGAACGCACGATCAGCTGGTACTTACCTGGCTCGGGGTTGTCGTAACGCATGAAGGCTAGCCTGCGGCCATCCGGGGAAAACGTGATGTTTGAATCCACGTCTTCGGCCAGCTTTTCTGGAGTGCCGCCCAACAACGGCGCGCGATACAGAAACTTCAGGTCAGGCGCCGGTCCAGGATCGCTGCGCACAAAATAAAAATAGTTCCCGTCGGGAGCGAACCGCAGCCCGCCGTAGTAGACCTCGGCCGGTGGCTGCACCTGGGTCACGCTGTTGGTGGGCACGTTGCGCAGCAAGAGGCTGGCCAGACCTCTGTCCCGTATCAGACTGAGGATGTACTTGCCGTCGGGCGACACCGCCGCAAAGACCACGTTGCCCTCCTCTGTCACCTTGGTGGCGGAGAAGTTGCGGAACGGCCGCATGCGACGGTGCGTCAGCAGCAGCGAATAGATTCCATAACCCGCCGCCAGCAGTACGACGATGCCAAGAGCGACGGTCAAACTGGTTCCCAGCTTGTGTCGTCCTGCCGCCGCAACCACGGCAGAGCCCGAAGACGCTCGGGTCGCGGCAACGGTAGCCGAAACGCCCGCTGCCGACGACGGGACGGCCGCAGCCGGAGTCGACGTTGAAGCGGAGGACGACGCCGCGGTTTTTCTTCCCGACTCGGTGTCACGCTTCAGGCGCTTCAAGTCGCCGCGCAGATCGGCGGCCGATTGGTAACGCAGGTCGTGATCTTTCTCCAGAAGCTTCTCAATAATCTCCTGCAGTTTGGGCGGGAGCGTCGCATTCAGTTGCAGCGCAGAGGGCGGATCGAGTTCGAGAATGGCGTGAAACACCACCGCCGAGGTCGCGCCCGCGAAGGGCTGCTTGCCCGTGGCCATCTGGTAAATCACAGTGCCCAAGGAGAACAGGTCAGAACGTGTGTCGAGTTCTTCGCCCCGCGCTTGTTCGGGCGACATGTAGGCGATGGTGCCCACGGTTGCGCCGGGGCTAGTGAGGTTCGGGCTGGGCGAGTCCTGCGTCGCGCCGATGGTTTCCATCTGCATTTCGGGGCGAGACAGCTTGGCCAAACCGAAATCCAGCACCTTCACCTGACCGCGCGCGGTGAGAAAAATGTTTGCCGGTTTGATGTCGCGGTGAATGATTCCCTTGGCGTGCGCGGCGTCGAGCGCGTCGGCCAGCTGAATCGCGATATCGAGTAACGGGCCGGTCGGAAGCGGGCCGGAGTAGAGCTTCTGATCGAGGTTCTGGCCATCGAGCAGTTCCATCGCGATGAAGGACTGCGCGTCCGCACCGTCGCCTGATTTTTCGACCGCGTAGATCGTACAGATGTTAGGGTGATTCAGCGCCGAGGCGGTGCGCGCCTCCAGCATAAAACGGTCGAGAGCGTTCTGGTCGCGCGAGAGGAGCGGCGGGAGAAATTTCAACGCGACCTTGCGGCCCAGGTTGAGGTCTTCCGCTTCGTAGACGACGCCCATCCCGCCGCTGCCCACGCGGCCAGTGATGCGGTAGTGCGAGATGGTCTGGTTGATCATGCCTGGTTGATCATGCTTGGTTGATCATGCTTGGTTGATCATGCTTGGTTGCAAGGTTGGGAGCCTCAATCTTAGGGTGGATGACGGGCGTCGTCAACGCGGAGGACTCAGCGCGGGTTTGACGTTGAACAAAGGCGATCACCACGAAGGGCACGAAGGTGCACGAAGGAAAGCGTGAGACGTGGGCCGGCATTGGCGTCTGGAGAGCGAAGTGTTCCTACGGGAACACTGTGGAAATCGGCGGATTTGCCTTTCATAAGTAATTGATTCGACGAGTGAGGGATTCGGCGCAGGTGCAGATGCAACGGGTTAGGCTGTGGAAGAAACGTCTACTTTCGAGGACGTTTTATACCTACGAAAGTGGACTTGACAATAGCTAGTCAAGATTGTGCCGGTCGAGTCCTCAGGGGCTAAAGCCCGGCTTTTCACAGGCGCTTAGCGGCACGGCTTGAAGCCGTGCCCTTCCCAAAAGCCGCCCTTCCTAAGAAACCGCTTACGGGGATGGCACCGACCAGTGCAATCCTTTGCGCCAGCACGCGCGCGGGGTGTTCCGGTAACGAGGCCGACGACGGCGGCGATCTCATTTCGCGGCGGGCAGCGGTTCGTTCTGTTCTTTCTCCAGGCGTTCGACCATTTCTTTGGGCAGGCCGTGGAGTAGTTCGAGAAATGCGGCGTTGGTCCAGCCGAAGCCGACTACGTTCATTTCGTAGCCGAGTTCGACGTGGGCTTCGGACGAGCGAGTGACGACGTTATATTTTTCGCGGATGTTGCCGTCGCGGCGAAAATTCTGAGCGACAGTCGAGAGGAATTCGTAGGAGACGCGATCGGCGTCGGCGTTGTAGCCATAGCGGCGCAGGCCATCGATCGCGAGCATTTCGATGTTTCCCCAACCGTAGGGCAGGTCCCATTGTGCGCCGGTCTCTCGAGTACTCATGGGGAGTCCGCCAGGACGCTCGAAGATCTTCAAGTTGGCGGCCACGGCTTTCGCCTGCTCCGGTGTGGCCAGACCCGCCCATAGAGGGTAGAACGTGGTGGCGTACTGGTAGTTCGACATGCGGCCGGTCTGGAGGTCGTAGTCGAAGAACAACCCCTGTTGCGCGTTCCAGAGATAGCGTGTGATGAGTTGCTTGCGCGCTTCCGCGCGCTGATTCCATTTTTTCGCGTCGTCGGCGTTCCCTAGCCAGAGGCTGATCTGTTCCAAATCTTTTTCTGTTTTATAGAGCAGGCTATTCAGGCAGACGGGAGCGTAGTGATGCGTGGCTGCGCCGAAGGGGCCGAAGCGGAAGCTCACGTCGAAGCCGGACTCGCGCATGGAGCGATCGCCCTTGTAATAGTCGGCGCTGAGCTGAAACTGGCGTGCCTTCTCGCATCCCGCCTGCGTAATCGGGAGAGACACATCGCAGACTTGCAGCGAATACACCGCGCCCGCAACCGGTTGTGTCATGCTCGTTTCAGTTCCGCCCGGCTCGTCCTGCACGACATAGTCGTTGGCTTCGGCGGGATGCAGGAAGAAATATTGCGCGACCTTGCGGTAGAAGCCGGTTTCGTCCTGAACGGCTTCGGCGGGCGGGCCGTCACCGAAATCGTAGTATCGCGAGAGTCCGGTCTGGCCGGCGAGGTGCGGATCGTGGGTCCACATCGCGTAGTCTTTGCTGAGATCGGCGTAGGCGCGATCGAGCCAGGCCTTGTCCGGTTGTCCGCTTTTTTGCGTGGCCCGGTAGACGTCCACGAACATGGAGCTTAGAAACGGCGGTTGCGAGCGCGTCAGGTAGTAGGTGCGGTTGGCGTTGAGCATGGCGCCGTAGTGCTCGATCTCGAAGAAAAAGTTGTCGACCATGCCGCGAGCCAATTCGAGGCGCCCGGCGCGCAGCAGACCGCGGACGATGAAGTAGCTGTCCCAGCCGTACATTTCGTTGAAGCGGCCACCGGGGACGACGTATTTGTTCTCGAGGTAGAGCAGGCCGTGAGGAGAAATCTTGGCGGTATCGATCTCGCCCAAGCGATGGATCACGAAAGGCAGGTATTCGACGCGGACGTGGCAATCCGCGGCCAGCTTCTGAACTGCCGGAGGTTCGGGAAAACCCGCCGGCAAATACAGCACGGGGGCTACTTTCAGTTTTGGATCGGCCAGAGTCTCACAATTGGTCATGGAGCGGGTGAGGGTGTCCCAGGCGGAAGAAATGTAATCGAGAATCGGCTTGAGACCCGGCGTCTCGGGGCTGGCAGAGGGCGGGCCTGCGATCGCGCGATCGGCAGAGGTTGCGCAGAAAACTGCGACGAGCATCAGGGAGCGAATAGCGAAAAGAAGAACACGGAATGTCTTCGAACGCTGAATACTCATGGTGTGGACGGCATCGGTGGAAAGCTCCGCCATCATACCCGCGCTCTTGCCACGGCACAAAACGATTTGGCAAACATACCAGTTCCGCGGTGCCGGGACCAGCCTTGACCCCGATCACGCCGAAATTGGTTTATGCTAGCTGCTTTGGTGTCAGCAGATTGAGGGGGGCGCAAGTGATCCAATCGCGGGTAGTTCTCCGTCTGTTCGTTTTCGTATCCGCTTTTTTGCCTGTAGCCGTGAGTTTGGCACAGGTTCCCGAGAATACTTATCAGGACTTGCAATGGCGCATGATCGGGCCGTTTCGCGGCGGACGAACGCGCGCCGCCACCGGCGTTCCCAGCCAGCCGAATGTTTTCTATGTTGGGCAGGTAAACGGCGGCGTGTGGAAGTCGGACGACTACGGGCGCACGTGGAACGCGATCTTCGACAAACAATCCACGCAGTCGATTGGCGCGATCGCGGTGGCTGCGTCCGATCCGAACATTATTTATGTGGGCAGCGGCGAGGGGCTGCACCGGCCCGATCTTTCGGTGGGCAACGGGATCTATAAATCGACGGACGCGGGCAAGACGTGGACTCATCTGGGGCTGGTGGACGGGCAGCAGATTCCGGCGCTGGCGGTCGATCCGCGCGATCCGAACCTGGTGTTTGCCGCTGTGCTGGGGCATCCTTATGGGCCGAGTGATGAGCGTGGGATTTACCGTTCGACCGATGGCGGGCAGACCTGGCAGAGAGTGATCTGGAGGGACGGAAACACCGGGGGATCGGATGTGGAGATCGATCCTTCGAATCCCGACGTGGTTTACGCGTCGATGTGGGAAGCTCGCGAGGGGCCGTGGGAGGACGGGAACGAGTTCAACGGCAGCGGCGGCGGTCTGTTCAAGTCGAACGACGGCGGGGTCACCTGGCACGCTTTGACTCACGGGTTGCCGAAAGACCTTTCGCAGATTTACGTCGGTATCGCGCCCAGCGATTCGCACCGGCTGTATGCAACTCTCTCTCAAGCCTCGGGAAAACTCAGCGTCTACCGCTCCGACGACGCGGGTGAGAGCTGGACAGAAATCACGAACGATCCGCGGCCGGCGGGGCGGATTGGTGGGGGCGATCTGTCCGTTCCCAGGGTCGATCCGAAGAATCCAGACCTGGTTTATGTGGTCAGCACCGTCACCATGCGATCGAGCGACGGCGGCAAGACCTGGTCCGGCTTTCGCGGGGCACCGGGTGGCGATGACTACCAGAATCTGTGGATCAATCCCAACAACGGCAACATCATTCTGATCGTCAGCGATCAGGGCGCGATCGTTACCGTGAACGCGGGCGCGAGTTGGAGTTCGTGGTACAACCAGCCCACGGCGCAGCTTTACCACGCGATCACAACCAATACGTTTCCGTACAAAGTTTGTGCCGGCCAGCAGGAGAGCGGATCGGTCTGCATTTCGAGCCGCGGCAACGATGGAGCAATTACGTTTCGCGAGTGGCACCCGGTGGGCGTAATCGAATATGGGTATGTTGCGCCCGATCCGCTCGATCCCGACGTCGTCTATGGCGGGGGCAGAACTGAAGTTTCGAAGTTTCACTGGTCGACGGGCGAGGTGCAGAATGTCACGCCGATTCCCTTGCGCAGTCCGAAATACCGCACGGATCGCACCGAGCCGCTGATGTTCTCGCCGGTCGATCCGCACATTCTTTATTTTGCGAGCAATGTGCTGTTCAAGACTACGGACGGCGGGAATTCGTGGCAGACGATAAGCCCGGACCTGACGCGGGAGAAGCCGGAGATGCCCGCGAGCGTGGGCGCGCTCATTCCCAAGAATGCCGAGAAGTCGCGCGGGGTGATTTATGCGCTGGCGCCGTCATTCAAGACGGTGGAGACGTTGTGGGCGGGCACCGACGATGGGCAGATGTGGATTACGCGCGACGGGGGAAAAAATTGGGCGAACATCACACCCAAAGAACTCACGGCGTGGAGCAAGGTGACGCAGATTTCGGCATCGCACTTCGACGAACAAACGGCATTCGCTTCGGTCAGCCGATTCCGCATCAACGATACGCATCCTTATATCTATCGCACGCGAGATGGCGGCAAGAATTGGAAGCTGATCACGGCCGGCTTGCCTGAATTTGGTCCGGTTGACACGGTGCGGGAAGATCCGGTGCGCAAGGGCTTGCTTTTTGCGGGCACGGAGAATGCAGTTTGGGTTTCTTTCGATGACGGCGACCACTGGCAGTCGCTGCAGCTGAATCTGCCGCATACTTCCATGCGCGATCTGTGGATTCATGACGACGATTTGATCGTGGCGACGCATGGGCGATCGTTCTGGATCCTCGACGACATCACGCCCTTGCGCGAAGCATCGGTGGCAATGGCGAACTCGGCGCATCTGTTTGCCCCGGCGCCGGCGTATCGCATTCAACGCGACACCAACGCGGACACACCGCTTCCGCCGGACGAACCGGCCGCGGCGAATCCGCCGGATGGGGCGATTCTGGACTACTACCTACCCGCGGCGGCGGCGAGTGTGACGTTGGAAATTCTGGACGCGGGGCGGGTCGTGCGGACGTTCTCCAGCGCGGACAAGCCGGCGGTTAGCGAAGAAGACCTGGAGAAGCAATTGATCCCGATGTACTGGATTCGCAAATTCCAGCGACTCTCGACCGACGCGGGAATGCACCGCTGGGTCTGGGGTTTGCATTACCCTGCGCCGGCGGCCGTGGGGCATGACTTTCCGATCGCTGCGATTCCGCACGACACGCCACGCTATCCGATGGGCCCCACGGTGCTTCCAGGGAAGTACACGGTGCGGCTTACTGTCGATGGAAAGAGTTCGACCGCGCCGCTCACGGTGAAGATGGATCCGCGGGTAAAGACACCACCGCTCGGTTTGCAGAAAAAATTCAAGGCGGAGACGAGCCTGGCGGCGGCGATGACCTCGACCACGCAGGCTCTTCGTCAGGGGGCATCGATCCGCGAGCAGATCGAGAAGTCGAGTGCACAAGCGGACTCCTCGATCAAGGAACGCCTGCAGGCGTTCGAGAAGAAGCTGAACGATCTGCTGGGCGCGGCGGGCGGTTTCTTCGCTCCGCCTTCACAGGAACTCACGGTCGCGCGGGTCAACGGACAGGCCACTACGTTGTACCAGCAAATCTGGCAAGCCGATGCGGAGCCGACGGGTGCGCAAGGGGAAGCTCTGGCGGGCGTCGAGCGGGATAGCGCCGCGGCCTTGCAACGCTGGAGCGAGTTCAAGGGCACGGAACTGTCGACCTTGAATCGTCAATTGCGGGAATCGAAAGCTCCAGAGATCGAGCCGAACGCGGATTTTCAGCAACACGACACTCAAACCGACGAAGAGTAGACACGAGAAGAAACCCACGGCCATGAGAGTGACCATCGACTAGGCTCACAACAAGGTCACGGCCCGCTGCAGGCTGGCGGCGATTTCCCCGGGCTCGACGCCGGAGCCGAACTTTATTGGTTCTCCGATTCGAACCGTGATTTTCCATGGGGAGGCAAATTTCCTGCCCGCGCGTTTCAACTCGAACAAGCCGTCGATGCGCATGGGCAGCACCGGGATCGCGAGATTGGCCGCGAGCAGACCGATCCCGGCGCGAAAGGGATTGATTTTTCCATCCGTGGTGTGGCGGCCTTCGGGGAATACGAGCAGGCTGTAACCACGATCGACGGCCTGCCCGGCGTAGGCGAAACTGCGGCGGAATCCGCCCTCGCGCGGCAATGGAAATAGATTCAGCAGCGAGACACCGAGAGTCCACTGGATGCGGTCGTAAATACGAAGAAAAATATTTCTGCCGGGCGGGGGGGTGCGGAGCTCTTCCAGTGCCTCGCCGCCCGCCGCAGTCGCCAGGCGATGCCGAAAGCGCGCAGGAAGTGCGGTCAGGATGAATCCACCGTCGACGTCGCCGATGTGATTTGAGATTACCAGGAGCGGGCCCTTTACCCCGCGCAGGTGCTCACGGCCTTCGATGCGCGGCCAGCCCAGCAGGATGATCGCCGGACGCAGCAGCAGATAATGCGCCACGATGCGCAGCCAGGTCACGGGCCAGCGCAGTGTCCAACTGGGATAGTGATATCCCGGGCCGGGCGCCGATTCTCCGCGGAGCATGCGTTCCAGATCGCCGACCGTGCGCACTGCGCTGAAGCGAGTCTCGCTCAGGTCGACCTGATAGCGATCCTCGACGGCGCTCAGGAGTTCGACGCGATCGAGCGAACTCAATCCGAGGTCGGAGTCGAGAGTCGCTTCGGGGCGCAAGGTTGGGGTCGATTTTCCTGACAACGATCGTCCGGACACTCGGCTGATCAATTCGGCCAGCGGACTACTTCCACCGGGCTGGGCGCGGCTGTGTTGGATTTGCGCCTGGGCTGCGTCGCGGATCAGATTCCGCCGTGGCTTCTGCGTGCTGGTGCGCGGAAAATCTTCTTCGGGCCAGCGAACCCACATTTTCATTCTCTGAAATTCGGCCAGCGTCTGATTCGCCCGCTGTACGACTGCTTCGAGGTCACTTTCGTCGCGCAGAATCACGACCGCGCAGGGCTCAGCGTTTCCGCCACGCTCAATTCCCACCACGACGCAGTCTTTCACTTCGGGCTGGCGGCGGAGGGCCGCTTCCAGATCGTCGGGATAGACGTTGGTGCCGGCGGGCGTGACAATCACTTCTTTCTTGCGTCCCTTGAAATAGAGGTTACCGGCGTCGTCGAGCGCGCCGATGTCGCCAGTGCGATACCAGCCTTGGTCGTCTGAGACTCTTTGTGCGCTGTTCGGCTGCTTGTTGTTTGCGTCCCAATATCCGGAGGTCACCCCACCACCGCGCACCAAAATTTCGCCGTCGTCGGCCAGCTTCACTTCGCGGCCGGGCAGCACTTTGCCGATCGATCCCTTGCCGAGACGGAAGGGATGATTCACGCTGATCAACGAAGTGGTTTCGGTGAGGCCATAACCCTGGATGGCGGCGTAGCCGAGACGATCCCAGAATTCCTCGGTCTCGCTGTCGAGGGCCGCGCCGCCGGAAATAAAGGCCAAGAACTTCCAGCCGAAGCGGCGGCGGATGGCGCGGAATTTCCACCAACGGCGTAGAAAATGTCTGCCTTTGGAGATTTGGAAACGGCGGCAGAAATCGTCTGACTTTTTCTGGTCTTCGAGGTCGCGCTCGATTTTCTGTTTCAGCGATTGCAACACGCGCGGGACGCTAACTAGCACTGAGACGCGCTCGCGGCGGATCGTGTTGATGATTTCCGAGGGCTTTAGTTCGTCCTGAAACATTACCGTGCCCCCGAGCAGCGGTGGCAGGAACATTCCCAGAAACTGCCCGAACACGTGGCTGAGCGGAAGCAGATTCAGGAAGCGAATGGGATGTACAAAGCGCTCGTACTTGAGATAGCGCTGCATTTCGCGCTCCAAGGGAGCAATGTTGGCTAGAACATTTCCGTGCGTGATCACGACGCCTCGGGGCTCGGCGGTGGTGCCGGAGGTGAAGACAATCTGAAGAGTGTCATCGCGGCTGAGAGCGGCATTCGGCAGCGTGTCTGAAGGAGGGCCGAGAGTTTGCGGCAAATCTTCGAGGGTCAACGTGGCAGTCGATATTCCCGCGGCTGCGAATTCGTGCACGTGACGCCGCGATGCTACGAGCAGCTTTGCCTCGACTTGATGGAACACCCGCATGGCGAAGTCAGTTGCAGAGCCGTCGTCCATGGGGACGACGATCGCTCCGGCGAGTGCGCAACCGAAAAAGACCGCAACCCACTCGGCGCAGTTCTCGCCCCAGAGCATGATGCGGTCGCCCTTTGCGATTCCGCGCGCGTCAAGCTTGCGGGCCACGCCGGACGCCATCTCCAGGACTTCACCGTAGGTGAACGATTCAGTGCGGTATCCGCGGCGCTGGCGGTAGGCGCACTCGTGGCGGTGGGCGCGAAAGTTCTCCGAGAAAAAACTCTGCGAGGGATTCGGACATGGCGCTCCAGCACAAGTTTAGTGGAATCGTGAGGGGAACGAGGGACGGGAGTACAGTTTGCGAAGTGCAACATGCGCTCCGCCTTCTTGGGGTCTAAGTTATTCGCACTCTGTTGCGGATGCTTTTTGGGCGGCGGTTGTGTAGTCTGGCTTCCTCCGATGCGCCGCTTAATTCCATTTCGAACGCGCCTTGTCCAGGGGATGCTCGCGCTCGCGCTGATCGGCTTGAGCGCGGCTTGCACGCGGCCGCCGGCGCCGGAGAACGGGCCGAGTGCCCAGCCATTCTTTGACGCGCGGCATGGTCCCTCGCGCGATCTCTCGCAAGACGAGGCCGCGGGCGGACACACTCTGCGCAAGCATGTGGGACGAAGCGATGCAGAACTGCGCGAGCGGTTGCGGCGCGAGCGCAACCTCTCGGCGGCATCCACCTGGAATGACCGCCAAAGCGCCGAAGCTGCCATTGGTGCGGCGCTTGCGCAAGAGAGCAACAAAATTTCCCGCTGGCTTGCACGCGAGAACGGCCACCCGAATCTCGTCCTCGATTACGACGGCGACTCAGCGCATCCCTTTGGACGAACGCTGCGGCGTGGCGAAGACCGCGTCGAGCCCTGCGCTCAGGCCGTGATCGTGTTGAAGTGGGACGGCGCGAACAGCTATCACGTTCTGACTGCCTATCCGGAGTGCCGCCGATGAACGAGCCAAATCCTCCCAAGAGTCCAGCCGCGATCTCCGCCGCCGATTACCCCGCGCTGCACAGCTTTTTGCGGGGATATTTTCATCAGGACATGAAAGATGAGTACGGCTCGCCGGAGGAAGCGGTGAGGGAATTCTGCGCCGACGCCAGTACGCAGGAGCGCGCCGCTGTGGGGAGGGAGTGGTCGCGTTTTATCGAACGGACCAAAGGCAGGCCACTAGAAGAAATTAATCGTATTCTAACCGTGACGTTGGGGAGTTCCTGCATCCTGACAGAGGAAGAGCTGGAAAATATTTCCGCCATGCTCAAGAAGGCAAGGAGATAGGCCGGTGGTGGCCGACGCTCCTCAGGGGCTGAAGCCCGAACTCCCTATTGACCGATGGCGGCACGGCTGAAGCCGTGCCCTTCCCAAACCCGCCCTTAAGCGCGGTCAGATTAACGGCTGGGCTGCGCCGCCTACTCCCGGCCCACGCCCAGCGCGTCGGCGACGCGATTGATGTAGTTGAACCAGGACGCGATCAGCGTGATCTGCAGGATGCCGCGGTCGTCGAAGCCGGCTTTCCTCAGGGCATCCATATCGTCCTTCCAGACTTTCGTTGCGTCCTTGGTCAGTTTGATTACGTAGTCGAGCATGACGCGATCCTGGGCTGAGATCGGAGCGGTAGCGTAGTCCTTTTCCAAGGCCTCGACCATTGTCTTGTCCAGCGTCACCCTACGCAGAAACTCTGCGTGTGATTCGATTCAATAGACGCACCGGTTCGTGACCGAGACCATGGTGGCGATCATTTCGTGCTGGCGGCGGTTCAGCTGGAGGTCGGGCGACATGAGCGATCCGAACGTGCTGAAGGCGTGATGCAGCGCTTCGGGAATCAGGGTGTGGGAACCCACGATGGATGATCCGCCGGATTCGTCGGGATGAACGGGATCCCCGTATTCCTTGGGATAGACGAGACGCTGGGCCTCGATGGCTTTGCGGAGTTTCTCGTCGGCTTCGGAAAGGGGGATGGTTTTGATCCAGGTCATGGGGCCTCGGGTTACGCGGTTCCGAAATTTTCGGTTTGAAAAAAATACACCGCCGGATGATCCGGCTCGATAGCATGATCATATTAGGCGGTTGAGCGAAGCGGGCGCTTTTGAAACCATCCGGATCGATTCATTTCAGCCGTCCCTGCCGGGACGGTGTTCAGTCTCGCCTCTGTTACTCGGCGTTGAAACGCCGGGCGACGATCGGGCGTCCTGCGGACGCTGCCGTCTTCGATATGATCGGGCAAAAACATTTCGAACTGGCGCTCGAAGGACAGCCGTTGGCGGCTGTCCCCACATGATTTTCCTGGCAACCAGAGATACCGCGGGGGCACCACTTCTGCTAACGCTGGCGGTCACTTTCCCGGGGTTCCGTTGGTAACCCGGTCGTACACTCCCTTTTGGTAACCCTTGGTAACCATGCGGTTCGTGGAGTCCGGTCGTACAATTGGCCTTGTCCGGTCGGTCCATCTGCCGATAGGTGAGATGACCCTCGGGGCAATCCCGGGAGCAGTTCCCCGAACACCCGGCGTTCAGCGATTGTGTTTTTGTAAAGAGGTTGTTCTCTAAAGACCAGGTCTGGGGTTCGCACTCTTATGGCGCTGTTCGGTTTCAACAAACAGAAGGTTCTCGCCAATGCGGAGAAGTATGTCCAGCAGGGCAAACTGCCGAATGCCATCACAGAGTACGAGAAGATCCTCAAGAATGACCCCAAGGATCTGACGGTCACCAACACCGTCGGCGACCTGTACTCGCGCAGCGGGGAAAGCGATAAAGCTACCGAGTGCTTCAAGACAGTAGGCGATGCCTATGCCAGCCAGGGCTTCACGGTCAAGGCTATCGCCATGTACAAGAAGATCTGCAAGCTCCAGCCTTCGCTCGAGAGCTTGCTGAAGCTGGCGGAACTCTATACCCAGCAAGGCCTTTTCAACGACGCCCGCGCCCAGTACCTGCAGGTGGCGGAAGAATTTCTCAAGGCCGGCGAACTCGAGAACGCGGTTCGCATTTTCCAGAAGATTCTGGAGATGGATCCGGAAAACAGCGCCATGCGAGTGCGCCTGGCGGAAGTGTATATTCGCCTGGGCAAAAAGACGGAAGCCTGGCAGATTTTCTCGGCCGCCGCCGAGAGCCTGCGCTCGCGCGGATCGCTCCCTGCGGCCGACGAAGTTCTGCAGCGGATGCTTACGCTCGATCCGGGCAACGCCTATGCGTTGCTGATGCAAGGCAAGAACCTGATTGAATCGGGCGACGCGGCCGGCGCAGTTGCCACTCTTACAAAAGTTTCCGACATCGATTCGAATCCCGACGGACTGCGCGACCTGCTCAAGGCGTATCTGCAGAGTGGTCAACTTTCCGATGCAGGAGCGGTCGCCAACAAGCTGCTGACCGTGCACAACGATCTGCCGGCCATTTCCAGTTTTGCCGACGCCCTCATGCAGGCCGGGCAGTACGAAAATGCTCTGCAGGTCTTCGACCAGCACGCCGAGCGTCTGCTGGCGGAAAATTCGGACAAGGTTCTCGACAGCCTGCATACCATCATCGGGCATGTGCGGGAGAATCCCGACTCGCTGCAGAAATTGTTGGACCTGTTCCACAAAGCCGGCGAGAACACCCACGTTGGCGAGGTCACGGAGTTGCTGGCCCATGCCAGCGTGCAATCGGGAGATCTTCCCCGCGCCCGCGATCTCTACCAGAAACTCGCAACCATCGAGCCGCAGAACCCCCTGCACATGCAGAACTATCAGCAGGTGGTCAGCCAGCTGGGCGGCACTTCCGGCAGCAAGCTGATCACGCCAGAAGAAGCGGTGGTGCTGATCGACGACCTGGAAGCGACGGCGCCGTCGATTCACCAACATTACTCTGACGAGGTTGCGCTCGCGATCCGCTCCGCGCTGACTGACGCCGAACTTTTCATTTCCTACAACATGCCCGCCAAGGCGCTGGGCCCGCTGGTTGGTGCGCTGCCGATGGCGCCGAACGATCTTCGCTTGAATCAGCGCCTCGCGGCTCTGCATACGCGCGCCGAGCGTTTCGCCGAAGCTGGCATTTGCTGCCGCACTTTGCAGAGCATCTACTCCGATGCGGATCATCCGGAAGAAGCCACGCGTTACGGCGAACTGGCGGAGCGTTATGAAGAGCGCTCTTCGACCCCGGCGCACAGCCTGCACGTCGAAGAGGCTCCTATCTATCTGGATGCGCCGGAAGTTGAAGAAGTTCAGGCCGGCGAAGCGGAAGGCTCGGTGCCGGAGTTCTCCGTTGACGAAGTTCCGGCGGAGAGTGCAATCGAAGAATCCGTGGCGGAAGAAGCCGCACCCGAGGCGGAAGCTGCTTCACCCTGGCCCACGACCGCCGATGCGGAGGAAATCACCGTCGAGCCGGTCGACAACGAATTTGCAGTCGTTGATGAGTCAACGGAAGCGACGACGGAGCCTGCCGCTGCGTCGTCTGAAATCGATCTTTCGTCGGAGTGGGATGACACTATTGCGGTCGAGGCGGATGAGCCGGCGGCGGAAGTTGCGGAAGCCGAAGTCGCCAGCGCCGCCGGGGTGCACGAAGTCCCCGCGGGTAAGGAAGACGAGACCGTCGAAGAGATTCGCTTCTATCTGGCGCACGGCATGCCTGAGCAGGCGATGGCCGCGCTGGCCAAGCTCCAGACTCTGACTGGTGACCGCGCGAAAGTCGCGCAGCTACGAGCCGAGGTCGAGGCCGCCACCCCGCAGGCCGCGGAAGAAGAAACTGCGGTCGCTGCCGAACCCGAATTTGAAGAGCTGACTGCCGACGACATTCCGTCGGTTGAAGTGGCCGTCGATGAGACCGTCCAAGGCGAGCCCGTTGAAGTCGAAGCAGTCGAGGAAGTGGCGGTCGAGCAGGCAGTGGCCGAGCCCGAAGCCGCGGCTGTGGAAGAGATTGCTGAAAATCGGTGGAAGAAGTTCCCGTGGTTGCCGAAGCCTCGGTCGAGCCTGAGCGGAGCCGGTCGCTCATCATACGGAGCCTGAGCCTGGACCGGAGCCCGAGCCGAGCGTTCTCAAGGAATTCGTTTCCGATCTCGAAAGTTCACTGGGAGAGGGCTTCCTGCCGGGCACCGTGGCCAAACCCGCAGTCGCGCCTGCAGCAACCGTCGTGTCGAAACCTGCCGCGACCAAGCCCTCTGGGCCCAAGCCAACCTCGCCCGCTTTTGCTCCGGCTGCGCACACCGAACCCAAGATCGCTGCCGCGCAGGCCGCGCCGGTTCTGGGCGAGTTCGTTGCCGACATTGAATCGTCTCTAGGCGAAGACTTCCTGAAGGCTGCGCCGGTCGCACAAGCGGGACCTCCAGCCACCAAGGCTCAGCCTGCGCCGCCGATGGTTGCGCCGGTCGCACCTCCGGTGACGGCCCCGAGGATCATCCCGCCGATGGCCGCCAGTGCCGCCGCGTCGGCCTCAGCTGTTTCGCACGTTGCGCCTGCGGCGCAACCGGTGGCCGCGCCGGCTTCGGCCTGGCCTGCGCCGGGAGTCGACGTTCCCAAGCAGCAACCGGTTGCTCCGGCTGCGCCCGCTGCCGCCAAGTCTTCTCCATTCGGTGAAGACGCGGGAGTCGACCTGGCCGAGATGTTCGGCGAGCTCAAGCAGGATCTCGAATCGGACGTCGCGTCGGCCGACGAAGATCCGGAAACGCATTACAACCTCGGCATCGCCTTTCGAGAGATGGGACTACTCGACGAAGCGATCGGCGAACTGCAGAAAGCGTGCCAGTTCTTCGATCGCGGGCACGCTTTCCCGCAGATCATGCAAACCTATACCTGGCTGGCGAATTGTTTCCTGGAAAAAGGCGTGCCTGAGGCCGCCGTCCGCTGGTACGACAAGGCTCTCCACGTTCCTGGCATCGATGGCGAGACCCGGGTCGCTCTGAACTACGAACTGGCCGCCGCCTACGAAACTGCGGGCGACAAAGCTTCCGCTCTCAAGCATTTCATGGATGTGTATGGCAACAACATCGACTATCGCGACGTGGCCGAGCGCATTAAGGGCCTGAAGTCGTAGAATAGCCCGATGGGTTTTGTGCCTAATCGTCTCCGTTCGGGGTTCAGCGAGCGCCACTCTTTCTCCGCCGTTTCCGGGATGAGCCGCGCCGGGAGTCCTTTAGGATGAGTGACCCCACGCCCGGCTCCAGCGCTCCCGCAAAACCCGCAGAAACGGTTGCGCCCGCGGAGACTCCGACGGCGGTACTCGATCCGCCAGCACCCGCCGCGCCGGTTGCGATTCCCAGCGGCATACAGCTCTGGATGCACCGCACTTCCGTTTTTCTTTTTGTTTTGATCAGTGCCGTCGCAGGAGTGCTGCTCATCATTCTGCCCTGGACGCCGGAGTGGACGGACAATTACCTTCTGCTCTCGTTCCCCGACCTGCGCAGTATCGTCTCCAACGGCTTTTTCCGCGGCCTGTGCAGCGGCCTGGGGCTGCTGGATATCTGGATCGGTTTCTGGGAAGCGCTGCACTACCACGAACAGCAGTAGGGCTGGCGTCGGGCATTTGGGTGTTGGGTCTTTGGTCTTGAGCAGGAGTAGTGGGAATCAGGTCTTGGGTCTTAGGTCTTGGCCCTGCTGTCGGGAGATCCGAGTTCGCGGCGGAATGCATAAGACCTAATACCCAGGACCTAAGACCGAAAACCACCCGTACTCGTCAACCCATTCCCCATAACCCTGCCGCTCCGGTATTCTGAATGTCTGCGCTTCGGGGCCCTGAATTCTGAACGCGAGCTTTCAATTATGACGGACCATCTCAAATCCGCGCCGGTCGCCTACCAGAACGAACCGTTCCTCGACAGCCCGGACGGGCGCATCCTTCGCATTCTTTCGGAGTATCAGGAACCGCTGGCGCGATTCCGCCGCGAGCAGATTCAGGACACGGTCGTTTTCTTCGGCTCGGCGCGTTTTCATGGACGCGAACAAGCGACGGAAAACCTAGCCGCGCTGAAGCAGAATCACGCCGCCACGCCCGCCGAGCAACTTGAAAAGGACTTGAAGCGCGCCCAGGCTGGGCTGGACATGGCGCGCTATTACGAAGACGCGCGCAAGCTGGCGGGCATGCTCACGAAGTGGTCGATCCAGATCCCGGCGCGGCGCCACCGTTTCGTCGTCACTACAGGCGGAGGCCCGGGAATAATGGAGGCCGCCAACCTGGGCGCGCACGAAGCTGGGGGCAAGACCATTGGCCTGAATATTCAGCTGCCGTTCGAGCAGAGTCCCAACCGGTACATCACGCCGTCGCTGAACTTTCAGTTCCACTATTTTTTCATGCGCAAGTTCTGGTTCGCCTATTTGGCAAAGGGGCTAGTGATTTTCCCCGGCGGCTTCGGCACCATGGACGAACTTTTCGAAATCCTGACGCTGGCTCAGACCGACAAGCTGGCCAAGAAAATCCTGGTCGTGATTTACGGCAGCGAATACTGGAACCGCATCATGAACTTCCAAGCTTTCGTCGACGCCGGCGCGGTATCGCCGCAAGACCTGGACCAATTCACGTTTCTCGACTCACCAGAAGAAGCATTCGAATTCCTGCGCGATGGCCTGACGAAACACCACCTCGGCGGCGCGCCGCAGAAGCAGGGCGAAGTGCTGCCGGATATTGCGAAGACCAGACCGTAAACCGATGCTTCATGCTTCGGACAGACCGCATGCGAAATATGCCCACGTTTACGCGATCGTGAGAATCGATTCCTACAAAGCGTCGGAGAACTCTGCAACCGTCGTAAAGGTAATGGCGACGCGAGATCAGGCTGAGCAAGAGGCCGCGAGGCTTAGAAGAGTAAATCAGGGCAAGCAGTGCATCTACGAGGTCCAGATTACAAGATTCGTCGGAACGCTTATCAATTAGCCGAGAGCCGATGCCCTCCCGTTGCGTCCTCTACTACATCACCGACCGCAGGGCATTTTCCGACGACGAACCCACGCGCCGGCGACGCGTTTTGGAAAAAATCTCCGAGGCCGCCCGCGCCGGAGTGGACTTCATCCAGCTTCGCGAAAAGGATCTCTGGACCCGCGAGCTTGAATCCCTGGCGCGAGAAGCTGCGAGCGCGATCCGCGAGGCCCGAAGACTGGCAACTGACCACCAGCAATTGGCCACTGCTCTTCTCATCAACTCCCGCACTGACGTGGCTATGGCCGCCGGAGCCCATGGTGTGCATTTACGGAGTGACGACGTATCGCCGCGAGATGTGAGACAGGCTTGGAAGAAATCCGGCGGGAGCGCAGGCGCGATTTCGCCACAAGCTTTTCTGATTGCGGTCTCCTGTCACTCTCCTGCAGAAGTAACTGAGGCCGCCGCAAAGGGCGCGGACCTGGCCGTCTTCGGACCTGTGTTCGAGAAGAAAGACGCGCCGCCAGCCGGGCTCGAATTTCTTCGCGAAGCGTCTAAGGTAAGGATCCCAGTCCTGGCATTGGGCGGAATCACGCTGGCCAACGCACACGCGTGTGTCGAAGCCGGGGCCGCAGGCATCGCCGGCATTCGCCTGTTTCAGGAGAACGACATCGCTCAAGTGGTGAAACAACTCCGTGGTTAGCCCGGCCACTTCGCGCCAGTCTTCAGAACCTGCATCACCTTGGCCAGCCGCCGTTTCTTGGTTTCTTCCTGTTTGGCTCCGGAAATCGACATCGCCATTTCTTTCTTGTGTGTGAAGGCCAGGTCGTCCCAGCGTTCTTGCGCTTTTTTGCTCTTGGCCAGCTCTTTCTTGAGTTCGGGCGGAGGCTCGACCGTGCGCTCCTGCTCGTCACGCTCCATCACGACGTCGACGATGTCTCCCGGCTCCACACCCGCGCCCTGGCACAGAGTCTTGTTCACCGGCATCATGCGGGCATTTCCGCAGGGCATGAGCGAGGAGCGGAACGGAAAACCGTTGATCGTCCCTCGGATAGGCACGCGGGCGCGCGTTCCGAAATACTCGATCACGTCCACCGGCGGAGCGATCGCCGCCACCACGCCCGCCTCTCTCCCTTGGATCTTCGCCTGAAAGCTTAGTTTTTTATCCGCCATCGCAGTCCTCCAAAGTCCCCGCGCTGCTAAACTTTAACCTGGTCGAGAACGCGCGGCAACTGCCATGGCGATTACTCCACTACACTCAGAAACTCCGGTGCGCGCACTTGAACCGACCTTGATCCAGATTCCCGCAGGCTGGTTCCCGATGGGATCGAACTCCGGCCAGGACTGCGAGCGTCCGGTGCATCGCGTATGGGTAGATGCATTCCAACTCGCGGCGACGCAAGTCACGAATGCCGAGTACGGTCGCTTCCTGCTCGCGACCGGCGCCACCCCGCCCCCCTTCTGGAGCGACGCCCATTTCAACGACCCGCAGCAGCCCGTCGCTGGACCGTCGTGGCACGAGGCTGTTCGATACTGCGAGTGGCTGAGTTCGCAGTCCGGCCGCAGCTATCGGTTGCCCACTGAAGCGGAATGGGAGTGCGCCGCCCGCGGCGGCCTCGAGCAAAAGCAATTTCCCTGGGGTGACGACCCGCCGCAATCTCTCCCCGACTACGCGACGCGCTGGCAAAGCGGTCCCGAGCCCGTGGCCCGGTACGCGCCCAACGGGTTCGGACTGTACGACATTGGCGATAACGTACACGAATGGTGCAGCGACTGGTATGACCCGAACTACTACGCGGTTTCCCCCGAGCGCAACCCGCGCGGCCCGGAAACCGGCCAGCGCAAGGCTTCCCGCGGCGGATCGTGGAGGCATCACATCAAAGTCGCGCGTTGCTCCGCCCGCTCCAGCATTCCGCCGGAATTTCAGTACGCAGATTACGGATTCCGCATCGCCTGCGATCTGTAGCGAACTGCGCGGGCGAGACGCCAGCGCTACCACGCCCTATAATCTGTCATTCCGAACCAGGCGCAAGCCCGGTGAGGAACCTGCTTTGGGCTGGCATGGTACACGGGTGAGCACATGTTCCGCACAGATCTTCTTCGCAATAAGCGCATCCTGATCACCGGCGGCGGCACCGGGCTGGGTAGAGGCATGGCGCAGCGCTTCCTCGAACTCGGGGCCATGGTTTACATCTGCGGACGCCGTGAAGAAGTTTTGGTGCAAACCGCCGCCGAACTCGCTGAAGCGACGCACGGCACAATCCATGCGCTGCCTTGCGACGTGCGTAATCTCGACGCCGTCGAGGGCATGATTGACGCGATTTGGAGAGAAGGCCCGCTTGACGTGCTGGTCAACAATGCCGCGGGAAATTTCATCGCCCGCACGGAGGAGCTTTCTCCGGGCGCATGGAACTCCGTCATCAACATCGTGCTCATGGGCACTCTGAATTGCACGACGGCCTGCGGACGCCGCTGGCTTGCGGCGAAACATCCCGGCACCGTGCTGAGTATCTCGGCCACGTATGCGCCGGTGGGCTCGGCCTACGTGGTCCCATCCGCCGTGTCGAAAGCTGGAGTCGAAGCGCTTACGCGCAGCCTGGCGGTGGAGTGGGGCAATCGCGGCATTCGCATGAATGCCATTGCTCCCGGGCCGATTCCTACGCAGGGCGCGTTCTCGCGGGTGCTGCCCCATCCGGGACTTGAGGCGGTCGCGCTCGACCGCAATCCGCTGCATCGTTTCGGCACGGTCGAGGAACTGGCCAATCTCGCGGCATTTCTGGTGAGTGAAGGATCGGGCTACATTAACGGCGAAGTCATCCGCATGGATGGCGGCGAGTTTTTGCAGGGCGCCGGAGAATTCAGCAATCTCGGCCGCATCCTCACAGAAGAAGACTGGCAGGCGATTAAGCCAAAGAAGTCAAGCTCTCCACCAAAATCGTAGATGGGATACACGAAACGCAAAATTCTCGCGATTAATTTTTCGTTCCTGCTGGCGGGGATGGTATTCGCAGGATGGGCGCTGGTTTGCGCCTGGTTTGGCTGGCCCCGCGGATTCCGGGGCGCAAGCACCGTGGGGTTCGTGCTTTTCGGCCTAGCGTCGCTGTTTTTCATCGCATTCCCGCTGATCTGGGCGCGCTTTCCCGAGAAGCATCCGGTGAACCACGAGCTGGCGCGTTACGGAAAGTTCGAAGAAATCTCCAAGCGCCTTGACGTCGAGATGGCCGGACATTTCGAAGCAGTGGGGCCATTCCGCCTCACAGCCACTATGCTGGTCTACGATTCCGGGCATGAGTTCCAGATGGTCCCCTACGATCAAATCGTGTCGGCGGAGGTTAAGAAACTGGCCGAGGACGACGCTGTGAGCATCGCCGTACAAACCCGAAGTGGGCGCCGCTATCAGTGGTATCGCACTTGGATGCAAGGAGTTTTCGATCCGGAGAGAACGCTGGAAAAGATTCGCGCGGCGGCTCACCTATCGGGAGTCTCGGATTCCGTAGTCTCGGATTCCGCACGCTCGGAAGCGGCATCGGCAGAAGCCGCGTCTAGTGCTGATCTTTCTGCGGCATCACAATCGCTTTCAACAGCAGATTCACCAGACTCAGCACAATCGCCCCAATGAACGCGGCGCCAAACCCGCGCACCTGAAACCCCGGCACCACGGCCGACGCCAGTTCCAGCATCAGAGCATTGATCACGAACCAGAAAAGGCCCAGTGTTATCAGCGTCAAAGGAAAGGTAATAATCTTGAGCAGCGCTCCCAGTGTCGCGTTGATGAACCCAATCGCGAGTGCGGCAATCAGGGCCGCCACCGCGCCATTGACGTGCACACCCGGCACCAGCTTCGACACAATCCACACCGCAATCGCGCTCAGCACCCAATTCAATAGCAATCGCATCCGGATATCCTCAGGAGAACTATAGGCGCAGTTCGGGGTCTTGTCATTCCGAGAGAGCCGAAGCGGATGCGACGGCAACCGAGGAATTTGCGTGCTGCCCTCGGGTCACTGTCCCGAAAAATTAACGTTGCACTCCCCAGTCTTTCTGCGCCATACGGTACACTACGCAATTCGACTTCAAGGAGGCCTCATGCCCGACCCCGCACTTACCGGATCCGAATTCAAGAAGCAACTCCGCGCCGGAAGCCCCAAGATGGGCTTGTTCCTGAACGCTCACAGCCCCACCGTCGCCGAGCAACTGGCGCACAGCGGCTACGACTGGCTCCTGGTCGATACTCAGCACGGTCCCATGGGCTATGAAAAACTTTCGGCTATGCTAAGCGGCATCGCGAACGGCGGAGCCAAGTCACTGGTCCGCGTCGGCGGATACGACGACCGCCCCGGCATCCAGCAGTCTCTCGATATGGGCGCCGACGGCGTGCTCATTCCCTATATCAACACTGCCGAAGAAGCTCGCATCGCGGTGAGTTGCGCGAAGTATCCTACGGTCGGCACGCGGTCGGTTTATTTCCCACAGCGCAGCATGAATAAGGGTGGACTGCTTGGCTACGCGGGCAGCTGGAACAACGAAGGAATCGTGGCCCTGCAGGTCGAAACCGCTTCATGCATCGAGAATATCGAGGAGATCGCAGCGGTCCCCGGAGTCGACATTCTCTTCCTGGGCCAGAACGATCTCTGCATGTCGATGGGCCTCTACAACAAGTACGAGTTCCCGCACATGTACACTTCACCGGAACTCGACGCAGCCACGAAGAAGCTGATCGAGCATGCCCGCAAGAACAACGTGATCCTGGGATTGTTTCTGTTCGGTACGTCGCGCGTCGGCGAGTTCCTTGAGAAGGGATTCACCTTCATCAGCATCGGCAACGACCTGCATCACGTGCTGACGCAGGCGGGAGCCTACGTCGCCGACATGGAGAATATCGCTAAAGAAAAAGGAAAGTCCTGGAAGCGCCGGTCGACGGCGCTGTTCTAGGAAAATCAGCTTCTATTGCGGAATTCGAGACGCGCCCAGGGCGGGAGACTGCTCCGCAATCGCCCTGGTGGGGGTGATCAAGACTGCGTTGCACCCCTCTACAGGATGGCATGAGAGTTCGACGCGACGCAGGATCTTCGCGGGACTGCCCGCTGGGAACTCCACCGGATAGCGGACAGTTTTCAGCTTGTCGATCAGCGGCTCCAGAGCCTTGTCTCCGCTGGCGTATCTAATCGACTCGACCTTGCCTGCGGCGAACACGATTGAGAACTCTGCTGCGCCTGAAATCGTGGTCATCTTGCCCAATTTCACGGCGCGCATACGACTGAGTTCCTCGGCGGGAGTTGGGGTCCATTTACCGGTCGGCAACCTCCGGATGTCCGTGGAAGGTTTCTTTCCCGTGAGCTTTTCGTAGCGAGCAAGAATCTCGTTGTAATGCGCAAGGGCAGAGCCCGCTGCCGCCGGAGACAGGGTCATGGTATAAGAAGCGCCCATCCTTCTTGGCACAGGCGCATAGGACGCGGCCAACGCCAGTTCGTAAACATGCGCCGCCTCTTTACTCTTGCCCTGCTTCTCGTAGATCTCTCCCAAATGTTCGCCAACGATCCCATCTTGTCCGAGAAGCCATGCAGCTCGCACAAAACTCTCGGAACGCGCGATATCGCCCATCTGGAAGTAGATCCAGCCCACAGTGTTCAAACAGCGAAAACTGGTAACTCATCCGCGTTCCTGAATCGTCGTCGGCTATATCCTTGAGCGACTGCTCATCGAGTTGGTGGATTGCCTTTTCCGCGTACTCCTTCGCCAAGTCGAGATTCGTTTTGCTCTCTCCCAATTCGTAAGCCACGTTATTCAGGGTCATCGCGTCGGAACTTTTGTCCGCTGCCGCCCGCATATATGGCAAAGCCTTGGCCGTTTGGCCGGTCTTCAGGTACGCCGATCCCAGCGCTAGTTGAAGGTTCAGACTATCCGGAGAAGTCTGAACGGCCTTCTCCAGCACTTCGGCAGCTTCCGAGTATTTGCCGGTCTCGGAGAGCAGCCCTCCGAGAGTGAGAACGGCGTCGTGGTTCTTTGGATCCGCCTTCAATAGATTGCGCCATTCCTGAATCGCTTCGTCTTTGTGGCCCATGTAAGTCAGGTATTGCGCAGGCACCTGGAAGGAGCGCATGTCGTCGGGATTGACATCTTGCTCCTTGTGCCACTCGACGATCGCCTCGGCCGTCTTGTTCTGCGTCATCAGGATGGTGCCCAGATTCAGGTGCGCCATACGATACTTTGGATCGGCGGCAATGATCTGCTCGAACAATTCCTGAGCCCGGCTGCGATCGCCTTTTTGCATCGCATCGGAGGCGTCGCGGAACTTCTGGTCAAGAACGGCAAGGAGGACGGAACTCAAGCTGCTTCCTGCGCTCGTACCGTTCAGCGAGATGTACTTCCATTCGTCATCGGAGACAGCTTTGCCGAAGTCCCGGAGACTCTCCCAATGGTCCAGCGCAACTTCGCTCTGCTTGATGACAAGTCGCCGCGAGGTGATCAGAGCTCCATCCTGCAGGGCGGCCGTGGCGTGATACTCGGCGTAAGGTTCGACCAGGTCCACGCCCTGCGGTGTCGCAATCGAGTAGCCGGGCGGCAGCACGAATTTCGAGTAGTAAATGATTTCTCCCGCGCCAATTACGACGGGCTCCAGTGGCTTCAGTTGATCTTTGGAAGCTTCCACTCCCATGGGCGGAATTGGCGGCGTAAACTGCTTGTCGTCCCAGTCGCTGTAGTTCTTGCGCACATAATCGTAAGAAACCTGGAACGGCTTGTCGGTCTCGTCGGGTGGCGAGACCTTGACGTTGTCGACCTCGCCTCCAAAGCCGAGTCGTGAAGAGAAGGCCTGCGTCGCCTCTTTCCACTGCGACTGCGAGACCTGGCGGTAGAGGCCGCGCAGCACCACCTCGGCGTCTCCGCGGTAGCTCTGTTCCACATGCCCGCTAAACGTTCCGTCCGACCCAAGTTTTCCTTCCACCCTGAATTCCTGCCGCTGTGGAACTGCAGAGTCGGCTGGAGTTTTCATGAGGGCTGGCGTCTTGTTTGAAGGAACGACCAGCGCATCTTTACCGCGCAGCAGTGTCAGCAAGAGTCCGTAAGGAGAGACTTCCGGCGTTGTATCCAGCCAGATCAAATCCGGCCCGCTCGGAATTACCGAGATCACATGATTGAACTGGGCCGGGGAGGGAACATCCGGATCGAGCTTTCTCTGCACGTGGATCAGCGCAGGCCAGGCGTCGTATCCTGCCCCCTTCAGCAGCGCCGCGAGTAGCGTATGTTTGTCTTTGCAGTCCCCGTAGCCGTTGCCCAAGACGTCGTCCGCAGCATGGGGCTGATAGCGGCCAATACCGAAGTCCAGACCCACGTAGTGAAATTGCAGGGAGACAAAGTTGTAGATGGCGCGGAATTTCTGGTCGTCGGTCTTCAGACCCTTGGTCAACTCGGCAGCCTTGGCTTGGATCGCCGGAGTCACTTCCAGGGGCGCCTTCTGCAACTCTCCATACCAGCGGCCCACTTCCTCCCAACTGGTGAACGTCGTCACCTGCACCGATGGACTTGGAGGAATCCGGCGCGGCGTCTGCCGGGGATCTTTTTCCTTCACTTCCAGATTGGCGTGGTTCCACCGGTAGATTCGCCGTCCGCCTTCGTTCTTGATCTCGGGCTTAAATTCGGGGCTGACGACCTTCAGGAACTTGTCAGCGGGAACGTTGATTTCCAGGCGTTCGTCGTTAACGATCGCATCTGTCAGGAACGAATACTCGTACCAGAAATGCCCAGGGACTTCGGGCTTCACCACACTGAAGCGCACCAGATACTCCAGCACATCACCCACCGCCAATCCTTTTACCGCGACATGCTTCTCGTGAACGTCGCTATAAAGGGGAGCGGTGCGGGTCACTTCGCCGGGCATGTCCTGAATGTTGTAGTCCGGAGTTTTGACGATTGTGCCGTCAGGCTTGCGAACGCGGACATAGTCGACATCCACGACTTCGTTGGCACTGGTGTAGGTGAAACTGAGTACAGCGAACGCCTTCACGCCAGCATCGGCGAGCATCTTCACTTCCGCCGTCACTTCACGCGTCCCACTCCCATCGGACTCCGCCGATATACGCGTGTAATACCGCTGGATGACGTAGGCTTCCTTGGAATAATCCTGAACTGCTGCAAGCGGCTTCGGGGCGGCTTTTACCTGAGCAAGAACAGGCAACTGGACGGTTCCGGCCAGCAGCAGGAGCGCGATCAGGGTTCTTAATGACATTCAGGCGCACCATCCGATCAAAACGTCCGGGGTGCCGGCAGAGCGCACGCTGCTCCGCCGTCTTATTTCTTCGCGGCGACGGCACTCAGGCACTTTCCGTAGAGCTCGAGAAGGTGCGTGGCATAGTCTTCGGGCTTGGCGGCAGCGCCCCCGCCGGAGAATCCAACCCCGCCACTGCTGGCTGTCTTGCCGTAGCCGGTGGTCATGGCGATGAATTTCATGAGATCGAGTGCGATATCTTCGTTACGGCGCCCAGCGCCCGAACCTGCGCCTGCGGCTTCATCCATGATGCCCTCTCCTCTGCCGGAAATAATGGGTATCTCGTCGTCTTCGAAGTCGTCGTCTTGTCGAGCCGCGACGTATGATTATGATGCGGATACTGTCGCTTGAAAGCGATGATAGCAGGGTCGAAATGCGCGGTCTGGAGCATCTTCTACACTCAATTTCTCATTGACAGACGGCGGCCCGCTCGCCGTGATTCTGCCCAGTTTTTTTGGTTTGTCCCCTCCCCGATCGGCCCCAGGTTCGGCTGTAGGCGTTCGGCTGTACTGTCGGTGCGAGCACATTCGATTTCATTTGTAAATCGGCCCCGTCTCCGGTTCGGTAGTGCAATCGAATTCAGGAAGGAGAGATCTCCCGTGAAATTGCGCACCTGCTTCGTCGCCGCGGCCAGTTTTCTGGCCCTCATTCCTCCAACTCCAGCTCAGACTCCAGTGTCTCCTGCGACTTCCCCCATAACATCACAAACCGCGGCCACGGCTGACATCCCGCGCTGGATTCGCTACGGCAACCTCAACGTTACCGGCAAGGTGACCAAGGGCAGCGGCTCGTTCAAGATCGACGATCCGCTCGACCCGGCGAATAAATACCTCTCGCATTCCTTTGTCGAGTCGCCCGACATGATGAATGTCTACAACGGCAACATCGTCACCGCCCGTCACGGCCTAGCGACCGTCGAACTGCCCGCGTATTTCGAGGCACTCAACCGCGACTTCCGCTATCAGCTCACCGTGATCGGACAATTTGCCCAGGCCATCGTGAAGCAGGAGATCGCCAACAACCGCTTCACCATCAAGACCAGCAGGCCGTTAGTGAAAGTTTCGTGGCAGGTCACCGGCATTCGCCACGACGCCTTCGCCAACGCCGAGCGCATCCCGGTAGAAGAAGACAAGCCGCCGCAGGAACGCGGGCACTATCTGCATCCGGAGTTGTTTGGAGCCTCCGGACAACAGGCCATCGGCGCGGCAACTATGCCGCCCAGCGCGACGGCAGCACCGGGAGGAACGAAGTAAAGCGAAGAAACCTATCGCTACTGCGTCGTTGGCGAGGTAGGGATCTTTCGACTGCGCGAAGTCGTTCGCTTCGCGAACGACATCGCTCCGCTCAAGATGACAAGTCTTATCCGGAGGCACTTAATACTCACGTCTTCGCCACTTCGCTCATCAGCCCCAGCAGGTTCCCTTCGGAATCCCGAAAGAACGTCATCCACAAGTCGTGATCCCGCATCTTTGCGAGCAAGTGTGGTTCATCTTCGAACGTCACGCCGCTGGCTTTCATCTTCGTGTGCGCGGCCTGAATATCGGCGACGGCAAAATAAAGAATCGAGCTGGGATGATCGAGCTCAGGCTTATCCGGGCGCGACAACATGAGGCGCACGCCGCCGCAGTCGAAAAAAACTAGTCCCGGCGGGGCCTTGAAGAGCAGCTTCAGCCCCAGCGCATCCTGATAGAAAGTGGCAGCGCGTTCCACGTCGTGGGCGTTGATGGCGATCTGCCCGATGCGCGAAATTCCGATTCCGGCAGCAGCGGTACTCATGGTCTTGACCTCCCCGAGTGAATTAGTTAGCATAGCTAACTATATCCCGATGCAGAAGTCAAGTCCCACGCCGCATCCGTCAATCGGCAATCAGCGATCGACAATCGAAAGTCCCCCGCTATCAGGACCGCGGTCCAGCCCCAACTCCGACCTTCTCGCCGTTGCCGACCGCCTGCACTCCGCCGCCATTCACCTGCTCCGCCGCGTGCGCAAACAGGACGTTGCCACCGGCGAAGGCCCGGCGCGCCTCTCGGCTCTGTCGGTGCTTGTGTTCGGGGGCTGCAAAACACTCGGCGAACTGGCCGCCGCGGAGCAAGTGAAACCGCCCACCATGAGCCGCATCGTAGCCGGACTCGCCCGCAGCCGTCTGGTCACAATCACGGACGACGCCCAGGATGCACGACGCATGCAGATTCGCGCTACCGCCAAAGGCGCGCGTTTGATCCAGAAGGGACGCGAGCTGCGCATCAACTACCTCGCTTCGCATCTCGGCTCGCTGACTCCCGAAGAGCTCGCCAAACTCGGCGAGGCTGTGGCAATCCTCAAAAGGTTGCTCGAGGGCTGGTCCTGATTTCCGTTTATCGGTAACGAGGACAGGGGTACTATGGTCAGGTGAAAGCGGCCTCATGATGCCAGATACTAGTGAGTCTTGGGGCCTCGAAGTGTGCCGCCCAGTTGGCGGATAGCCGATCCATTCGCAATACCGGTTAATCTTCCCTACGACAAAATGCCTTGAATTTGCCGTTCTAATTCTCGGCAGATAGGCGAATTACATTGCCACGCACTCGCATCGTCGCGATCGTCGCCGGCCTGTTATGGCTGCTGCATATCGGTGTGGTCACCGTGCTGGGGACCAGACCTCCAGGCCCTTTTCTGTCGGACCTGGTGCAGTGCCTTGTGGGCTTGGTGCTGATTTACGCGATCGTCGATGCCGCACGGCGATCCGAGGGGCTGGCGCGTTCCTTCTGGCGGCTGACCGCGGTGGCGTATGCCCTGTGGGTGGTCGCGCAGAGTCTGAGCGTTTATAACGACGTGGCGGCATCTCCGTTCGTTTCCTGGGTCAACAATCTGCTGTTCATCTTCTGGTTCGTGCCCCTGGCCATGGCCATGTTCCTCGACCCCGAGCACGAGGCCGGACAACTGGATGCGCTCATCGCCCTCGATTTCGTGCAGGCGGTGCTGGTGTGCGTGGCCGCCTATTTGTATTTCTTTTATCTGCCCAAGGCAGATCGGCCCGACGAACTGGCCCACTCGGTCTGGACGCCCTACTTCGCGGGCTATGCCTTCGTTGCCGGAGCCTTCGTGGTGCGCGCCGCGGTTACGCGCTCGCGGGACGCCCGCGCGCTGTTCGGCCGCATGGGAATCTTTCTATCGCTCTCCGGATGCGTCGATGCTTTGTACTTTTACGGCCCCGGACGAGCCATGGGAACGGGTGCTTGGTTTGATTTGTTCTGGAGCGGGCTGTTGATCGCTAATCTCCTGATCGCAATTACCTGGAAGCAGGTGGAGGCGCCGGAGATTTCGCTCGATCCACCGCGGCACGAGAAACGGATTTATACCGAGATATTCTTTCTGCTCTACCCGATGCTGGTGCTGTTCATGTCGCTGCGCATTGCGCGCGAGCGCCTGGGATTGGCCGCCGTGGTCGTGTTCCTGTCGTTTGTGTGTTCGAGTACGCGCCTGCTGGTCACCCAGAACCGCCTGGTGCAGCTTAAAGATGCGTTGCGGCGCGAGGCTTCGCGCGACGGGCTGACCAGCCTGTGGAATCGCAAGGCGATTTTCGAGATTCTCGATCGCGAATTGCTGCGCGCCGAGCGCGACCAGCAACCGGTGGGACTGATCATGATCGACGTCGATCACTTCAAGGCCATTAACGATAGCCGGGGACACGCGGCCGGGGACGCGGTGCTGCGCATCATCGCCAGTGGCATCGCTTCGGTGGTGCGGCCTTACGACTCCGTCGGACGTTACGGTGGAGAAGAATTCCTGATCGTGGCTCCGGGTTGCGGACTGGCCGAGACTGCGGAACTGGCTGAGCGTGTACGCAGCCACGTGGCTGGATGCAGCATTGTGGTCGGAGGATCAAGCGTGACTGTAAGCCTGAGCCTGGGTGTAGCCACTGGGCAGACTGCCGCGGAATCCGAAAAACTGCTGCACGCCGCCGACGCCGCCATGTACCAGGCTAAGAATGCCGGCCGGAACCGGGTTGAACCCAGCGCGGGACGCGCCGCCGGTGCCGGTAAAGGGTCAGCCCCTGCTCCCGACCGGGATTTCTGGTTGTAGAGTATGTGACTTGGTAGGTGTCCCAGAGTGTTTTTTGGAATGCGGCAAGTTTAGATCCGCTCGATCCGCCACATGAACTTCTTCTTCGACGAAGCAAAGCCGGCAGGGTTGAACTCCGGTTTTTCTCCCTGCACGGGCGCAGCAGCTCCGACGGCTGGCTGGGCAAACTGGCGTTCGAGGTCCCATGTGGTGAAGCGCTCCGTATATTCTTGCAGGGCAAGGCCGATGATGATGAAGTGCTGCGGAGCGGCGTTAAATCCCGCGGACATCAGGCTGGTAGTCGCGGCCTGATAATTTGACTCGCTCTGCCGGTCTGGGCTCCATCCCGCCTTCTGGCCGGCAACTTTGACCTGATGGGCGGGCGCGACCAGATCGAACTGCTGCAGCAGGCGCGCCCAAAGCCTATCGGCGTCTTTGTTGCGATTGCACACGGCGGCGTTTGCGTTCGCCTTTGAGATCACGCCCGCTTCCGCCATCAATTTGATCAACAGTTCATCTTCCGTAGGAGCGTATTCATCGATGAGGCCCAGCATGTGCCCCACTTCATGGGGCACGGTCATGTATTTATAGGTTGCGGAATAAGTCAGCTCGATCTCGCTCCTGTCCTGAATCGTCATCTCGACCGAATCCACCCATTTCGTAAGGCCGGCCGTAGCGCCGCTGCCAATGTGAACTCCATGGGTCGGCCGGTCTTTGTGCGGCATGTACTTGTTGCTGGACTTCAGCCGAACCGGATTCTTCACGCCACTCATGCTCAGCACCTGCTCGACGGCCGCCTTCCGCTGGTTGACCAGCTTCCAGCTTTCGCCCTTGTCCGTGGTGACGGTGAGATCCAGCGCGATGTTGGAGCTGAGCGCTTCGGACGACGGGTTGTTGCTGATCATGTTGAGCCGGGAAGCGAAATTCTTGAGGCAGATCGCGCTCGTTCCCTGCAGTGTGGCCGAATGTTTTTCAAAGCGCAGCGTGCCGGCGCCAGTATCGGCGAGCGCTCGAAGCAGCTGGTTATAGTCGAAGTCGACGGCGGCAGCGGCAAAATTCTCGATGGCAATCGCATTCAGGTGACCGCCACAATCGGCGCTGCCGACCCGCTGCACGGTGTCCATCTGGTTCAGGCTGGCCACCGGAGTGGCGACGTGCGCGCCTGTGGTTGGATCATAATTCTGCCCTACGAAAGCCCGCCCTTCCAGTTTGACTGCGGATGTACTTTTTATCTCTTTGCTGTTCGGGACGAACGCTTCCTTCCGGCCCTTCACCCTCGTATAGCCAGCTCCAATATGCGATTTGCTGCCCAGTTGGATGGGAAACATCTTGTCCGTCTGCTTCAAAACGGTCTTCTCCACTCTCACTTCATAGTGCGCGCCGGCGGCACTGACGGCTTCTTCAATCACCAGCTTTGGAGTACAAACGATGTCCTCCCAGCCGGGGCGGGTGCAGCGAAACTGAACGCGAGCGCCGTTCCACACCGCTTCAGACGCGCTCTTGAACGCGACCTTCCAGTCCTGTTCTTCCTGGTGCTGCCAGTTCTTGCGGTACCATGTGGGATTGTCGCCCTTGACTGGAGTTGCAATCTGGGCGTCCGACACCGTGCTGGCGACGAAGTTGAAAAAAACTTTCAGGTAAATCTTGAACTCGTTCTGACGCGGGAGATACTCGACGTCAAAGCGTCCGCCGTTCAGCGGTCCCTCAAACAGCTTGCGCGGAAAACTGGCGGACAGGAACCGGTCCCGGGACTGGGACTTCATCTGCGCATAGCGCTGTTCCAGCTGTTGAGGAGTAAACGGCAGTGGTGATTTCTGGCTCGACATGCGACCTCCTCGGCAACGACCTTTCGGCGGGCCAAATGCGGGAGACGAATATACCACGGCTACCTTTTCCTTGTTCGTTTTTCGTAACAACTATCACGCGGCGCTTGACCGCGGCTTGATCCCGTACTAACATCGCGCAACTTCTTCCCCTCGATCGTTCCAGTGTCAGATATCCGTTCGCAATATGCAGGACTGCGGGCGGTCGGCCCTAATGTCAATTTTTGAAATTCTGCATTCTCGCCGAAGGAGACTCTCACATGGCTGTGAAGAAACTTGATCCGGCGGACGCGCGGCAAAGCATTGCCATGCGATCCGATCCTACGCGCGTCGATCCTCGCAAACTCAAACTTGGCAAATCGGTGGCGCGGCACGATCCGCGCACCTTGCTGCTGGCATCCTATTTGACTCCGGCGCTGCCTGCGCCGCCGGCCAGCTTCGATCTCACGTCGAAAGTCACGGCCTGGGGCATGATGGACAACGACCAGATCGGGGACTGCACCTGCGCCGCCGCCGGACACCTGATCATGGAGTGGACGGCGAACGCCAAGGGCAAGATGGTCACTCCCACCGATAAACAGATCGTCGCGGCTTACTCGGCGATCACCGGCTACAACCCCACGACCGGAGCCAACGATAACGGCGCCAATGAAGTCGATGTACTCAATTATTGGCGCCAGACGGGCATTGCCAGTCACAAGATTGGCGCCTACATGGCGCTGGAACCCACGAACCATAACCACATCATGGACTCGGTGTACATTTTCGGCGGCTGTTACATCGGCGTGCAGCTGCCCATCAGCGCGCAGGCGCAGACGCAGAATCACCAGCCCTGGTCGGTGCCGCCAGGAGGCACGACCGGCGACGGCAAGCCTGGCTCGTGGGGTGGTCATGCCATCCCGGTGATGGCTTATGACACGCGCGGTGTAACGGTTGTGACCTGGGGCGCACTACAGATTATGACGTGGTCTTTCTGGGCGGCGTATTGCGACGAAGCCTACGCGATTCTCAGCAGCGATTATCTGAGCGGAAAGAAAACGACACCGCAGGGTTTCAACCTGACGCAACTGCAGGCCGACCTGGCGGATCTGAAGTAGTAAGGAACTACGGTTCCTGCGAATTGGCTCATGCGCGCTTCCGGGAGCAGGTTGTGAACAGGCATTTTCCCCGTCGCGAACTCGGCCCGTTAGAAATCGGCCCATCCCAAGTCAGGCCCCGTTCCAATCGGCCCCATGCAAAATCCACCCCGGCCGCCACGCGCTCGCCGGATGCAAGGAACCGCTGCGGCCACGAGCGCCGCAGTTTCGTTTCACCCGCGTTTTCGTTCGCGTTCCACCCGCGTTTTATCCGCGCATGATTCGCGTGCGATTCGCGTCTGATTAGGAGATGAATATGGAGCAGCATGTTGAACTACCCAAGAGCACGCACACTTTGCCCGCCGGATCGATGATCCAGCACAAAACCAGCCCCAACCAATGGATTGAAGTAACCCTAGGCGTCGCGCGCAGAAAAAAGTTGCCCAGTCTGGCTGCCCTGGAAAATGAGAAGCCGCGCGAGCGCAAGTACCTGACCCGCGATCAGCTGGAAAAGGATTTTGGCGCGTCCGACGATGCCGTGGACGCGATCACAACTTACGCCCATAAACACAATCTGCAAGTCACCCGCAGCGAGCCGGGAGCAGCCCGTATGCGGCTGGGAGGCACGGTCCAGGACATCAGCGATGCGTTCGGCGTGACTCTTTTTGACTATCATCACGACAAGCTGGGCAATTTTCACGCCCACACGGGTCCCGTCTCGGTTCCGACGGAGCTGAAGGATGCGGTGACTGGAGTCTTCGGCTTCAACAATCACCGTCATCTTCGCCGGCACCAGGCGACGAAAGAGGTCGCGGTGCTGACTCCAATGGCGGCCAAGACCCGTCAGGCATGGTTCACACCGCCGGATCTGGCAACCATTTACAACTTCCCCAATGCCACTGGAAATGACCAGTGCATTGGGCTGCTTGAGTTTGGCGGCGGGGTGGAGACCGCCAGCGTTACTGCCTACTTCCAGAAACTCGGCATCACCGCGCCGAATGTTCTCACTATTCCTGTAGACGACGTTTCCACTGACCCCACCTCCGATCCGGACTCTACCGGAGAAGTCATGCTCGACATCGATGTGGCAGGGGCGCTCGCGCCGGATGCGACGATTGCGGTTTACTTCTCCACGTTCGACGAGAAAGGGCTGATTGACGCCATCAGCGCCGTCATCGCCGACAAGACCAACGATCCCTCGGTGGTTTCGATCAGCTGGGGATGGGATGAGAATCAGACGTTCCAGAATTCCATCCTGTGGACTCCGGCGGCGATCGATCACATCGGGGAGAGTTTCCTGGCGGCAGCGCAACTCGGCATCACGGTCTGCGTTTCCACCGGCGATGATGGATCGGAGGCACAGATCAAAGATGGCCGGGCGCACGTGAACTATCCGGCAACCGATCCCAGCGTGCTGGCGGTCGGCGGCACCACCTTGCACCGGAAAGCGGGTAACGCTCCTGCCGCAGCCAGCGAAGTGGTTTGGAACGACGGTCCCGGAAGCGGCACGGGTGGGGGCATCAGCGACTATATTCCCGTTCCCAGCTGGCAACAGGGCATTGTGCCGGCGTCAATTAATCCCACCAACTTTAAAGGGCGGGGTATTCCCGACGTAGCCGCCAACGCCGATCCTGACACCGGCTACATGACGTATTCCGGGGGCCAGTTTGGGATCGTCGGAGGCACAAGCGCAGCCGCGCCGCTCTGGGCTGCGCTGATCACGTTATGCAACCAGCAGCTGGGCGCACGAGTGGGAAATTTCAACGCGTTGTTGTATTCGAACATCGGACCGAAGGGCGCGTTGAACGACATCACCACCGGCAATAACGACACTGACGGCCTGCTCAATGGCAACTTCGCGGCAAAAACTGGCTGGGATCCTTGCACCGGCTGGGGAACGCCCGACGGCCAGAAGCTGCTGGCGGCGCTGAAGTAGTCGCATCCACACTGCGAGTACCCCATCCTTGTGCGCTCGTTCGTGCGCGATAGGCCGCGCAAGGGTGGGGGATCTTCGAGCTAGAAGAAAAATCAATCCGCGTCAAACGAAAAGAAGCGTTCCACGTTATGGGCTTCGTGCTAGGTTGAGCTTTCAGGCTGCTTGGCGGCTATCGCAGCGGCGGCTTGGAGGTCGAGCATGAGAGCCTGTCCGAATACCGAATGCGTGGCTTTTGGCCGAATCGTCTATTCAGTGGCGACCCGCTGCCCGTTTTGCAAGTGGGATTTGAAAAATACTCTTTCGGCGAGTGAGGCCGCAGCACCGCCAAAGCCTGATCGGCAAATTCCAGCTAGAAGCCGACCACCCGCAGCCCATCTGCTGGTGGGCGCGACAATCCGCCTACGCGTTACGGAACCTTAACCTCGACCGGCGCAGAGTATGAACTCTCCACTCCACTGGAATTTACAGCCGTTGCCGCGTAGTAATACGTCACTCCCGTAGCGACCGTCGTATCGGTGTACGCGGTGTTAGGATCCAAGGCGGGATTGATCTTTGCGTATTGGCCGGGCGCCGTACCCCGATACACGTTGTATCCCTGGACGGAGGAAGTGCTGGGGCTCCATCCCAGGCTCACCTGGGGAGTCGTGCCTGTGCCGGCAACGGGCTCAGCCGCAGAGGCGTTGCTGGCGTTGCTGGAGAACGAGAGCTTGCCCGAGCTGGTTCCGCTGCCTTGCGGCGTGAACGACACATTGACCTGCAGACTATTCCCGGCATTGATCGTGACCGGGAAAGTGACCCCGGGCAGGGCGAACTGAGAGTTACTGCTGGCGGCCGAAGAAATCGTCACGCTGCCGCCGGTGGCGGTGAAGGCCGCGGTTTTCGTGCCGGTCTCGCCGATCATCACTTTGCCAAAATTCAGCGCTGTGGGTGTGATGCTCAGCTGGCCGGCGGTTGCGCTGGTTCCCGTCCCGGTCAGTGGCAGACTCAGGGCTGGACCGGATACAAAGATGCTTCCTCCGCTCTCGCCGACCGCCTTGGGTTTGAAAGTCACGTTGAGAGTAACGCTCTGCCCTGCGGCCAGCGACATGGGTACAGCCGGACCGCTGACGGAGAATTCACTTCCGGTGGCCTGAAAAGCCTGCAACGTTTGCGCGTGCGTGTGCGAGTTCGTCAGCACGATGGTTAGCGTCGCACTGGTTCCAACCGCCATCTGTCCAAACGACAGACTCAACGGCTTCGCGGTTAACAGTTCGTTGCTCACGCCGGATCCGGCAAGCCAGAGCGGAATGCTCGGGCTCGACGCCTTGCCTGTGAACGTCACGTTTCCTTCAGTCCATCCGGTCCATCCGGTCGCGGTGGGAGCGAAGGTCACACTGAGAGTGACGCTTTCTCCCGCCGCCAGAGACGCGGGCAGAGTAAGACCGGAGACACTGAACTCGGTGCCGCCGACACTAATGGCCGAAACCGTGGTGGCGGTTTCTCCGGTGTTGGTCAAAACCAGGAGTTGGGTCTCCGACTGGCCTACGGTGACCGCGCCAAACCTCACCTTCGCGGGTGTGCACACCAGTTGCGGTGTGGCCGCTCGAGAGCCCAATGGCAGCAGGGCAACGAACGCGATGAGGGCGGCAAGGAAAATGAGCCGAAAAGGGACACAAATAGAGACAGGTTGACTGCTCGACTGGGGGAGTCGCATGCCAGCCAGTGTGCCGCCTTCCGGCGCTGGCGCAAAGATGCCAGTGGTTCATTCGGGCGTGGCCACCAGGCCCATTCCGCGATCGCCAAATGGCCTATCCGGCACGGATTTGCGCTCACTCATGAATCGCACTAAGTGCCTGAAAACAGATGGCCTCGCTGTATAAGGCGAGGCCCATGTGAAGCTTCTGCGATGATGGCTGATCTGCAAACAGCCTATGGCGGAGGAATCTGCAGGTCGGAAACGATATTCGAGTAGCCGCTTTCCTCGTTACTGGAATCCACTGCCGTCGCAGCGTAGCAGTACGACGTACCGTCAGCGACCACCGAGTCAGTGTACTGCGTCCCTGCATTCAGAGTGGGGTTGATCTTGGCGAACGAACCGCACGAGTTCGTGTACACGGCGCGGTAAATGTTATAGCCATTAATGTTCTGCGACGTGCTGGCGGTCCACGACAAGTTGACGGTGTGCACCGGGGCCGGCGTACCGGTTCCGGTCAAAGTCTCCGCAGTGGTAGAAGGCTGGGCGTTGCTGGTGAAGGTGAGCGTACCGCTGGCTGCTCCAGTCGTCGAAGGGCTAAAGGTCACGGTGAACCCAGCGCTCTGGCCCGCTGGGATCGTCGCGGGCAATGACAAGCCACTTACACTGAATACTGAGTTGTTTGAACTCACGGCCGTAACGGTTACAGCGGCTCTGCTGGCCGTCAAGCTTCCCGACCCCTGCCCGCTAGTTCCGACCACAACGCTGCCAAGAGCCAGGGTGGTGGGATTAACAGTTAGCTGGCCCGCCACCGCAGTGCCAGTTCCCGACAAGGGAATATTCAACGTCGGATTCGATGCGTTCGAGGTGACCGCCACGTTGCCGCTCACCGCGCCCGCGGATGTGGGAGCGAAAGCGACGCTGAAGCTGGTGCTCTGGCCAGTGGTCAGTGTGACTGGAACGCTCGTCCCACTCAGGCTGAATCCTGATCCGCTGGCGGCGATTTGAGAAATCGTAACGGACGCGCCGCCCGTATTCTTCACGGTCTCCGAGAGAGTCTGCTTATCTCCCACCAGGACGCTGCCAAAGCTGAGGCTGGTCGGATTCGAACCGAGAACACCTGGCGTAACGCCGGTTCCCGACAGCGGTATTGTCAAGGTCGGGTTGGACGCGTTCGAAGTCACGGTGACATCCCCGGTCGCTGCACCCGCGGATGCCGGAGTAAACGCCACACTGAAAGTCGCGCTTTGACCCGCCGTTAAGGTCACGGGAGCCGTAATTCCGCTGAGGGTGAATCCTGTTCCGCTGACCGCTACTTGCGAAATCGTAACGCTCGATCCGCCGGTGTTCGTGACTGTCTCTGACAAGGTCTGCTTATTCCCCACCGTCACACTGCCAAAGCTCAGGCTGGTCGGATTCGCCCCGAGAGCGCCAGCAGCAAGACCTGTTCCGGACAGCGGAATCGTCAAAGTAGGATTCGAAGCGTTCGATGTCACGGTAACGCTGCCGGTCACTGCGCCGGCCGAGGCAGGATCGAACGCAACGCTGAAGCTGGCGCTCTGGCCAGCCGTCAGGGTAACCGGAGTGGTAATTCCGGTCACGCTGAATCCTGACCCGCTGACTCCGACTTGCGAAATCGTCACGGTCGAACCGCCAGTGTTTTTTACTGTTTCCGAAAGCGTCTGCTTGACTCCGACCTGCACGCTGCCAAAACTCAAGCTTGTCGGATTTGAACTCAGAGCGCCGGCCGCGAGACCCGTTCCTGACAAGGGAATATTCAAAGTCGGATTCGAGGCGTTCGAAGTCACGGTGACGTTGCCGGTCACTGCGCCCGCTGAGGCCGGAGTAAATGCAACACTGAAGCTGGCGCTCTGGCCGGCAGTCAGGGTCACTGGGGCGGTAATTCCGCTCACGCTGAATCCTGACCCGCTGATACCGACTTGAGAAATTGTAACGCTCGAACCGCCTGTGTTCGTCACGGTTTCCGACAGGGTCTGTTTGACTCCCACCTGGACGCTGCCGAAACTCAAACTCGTCGGATTCGACCCGAGAGCGCCGGCCGCAATGCCGGCACCGCTCAGCGCCATACTCAAAGAAGGATTCGAACCGTCCGAGGTGATCGTGACTGTGCCGCTCGCCGCGCCGGTCGCCTGCGGTGCAAAGGCGACGGTGAAACTCGTGCTCTGAGCGGGGTTCAGAGTCAGTGGAGCGCTGATTCCGCTCATCTGAAAACCGCCGCCGCTTATGGAAACCTGCGAGATATTTACGCTGGCGGTGCCGCTGTTGGTCATGGTCACGGTCTTCGATTGCTTGGTTCCCACGACTACGCTGCCAAAATCATCGCTGGCCGGAGAGAGCCCCAACTGGCCACCGTTGTCGGTTCCGTCTCCCGAGAGGACGAGGTTTGGCACTGTATTCAGGGCGTTGCTGGTGACGCTGGCCGTTGCATTAAAAGTCCCCGCGCCGGCGGGCGCGAACTTCACGGTAACTGAGACGCTCTGGCCGGCGGGAACCGTAACCGGGAGGCTGGGCGAAACCAGCGAAAAATATTTGCTCGAAATCGCGGCACTGCTGATGATGACGGGTTGGGTCTCAGAATTGGTTGCGGTTACGATGAGAGTCTTGCTGGTGCCCGCCGGGACAGTGCCGAAATTCAGGCTGGCGGTGCTAAAAGCAAGGTCGCCAGTTTGCTGTTGTTGGTTGGAACCACCAGCGCTAACTCCCTGACAACCCAGCAGGATAGCGAGGTTTAGCAAAAGCAGGAACGCACCCACTGCTTTTCCAATATTAGTCTGGACCGGGGGACGGCTCATCCCAATCAGTCTCGTGGGGAAGGCGGGATTGAGATAGATACCGGAGGTACATAACGCCGACCGACCAAAAGGCCAGTATTTTGGTGTCGGCGAAGACTTTCTCAAGCCTCGATACCCTCCGGGAAAATGTCGAAAAACGATGGATTAGCCGGTGTTTACGGCCCCTCTTGATCGTGGTCATGGCAATGCCCCTGGATCGTCCCTGTCGAACCGGCACAAGAGTCATACAACAAGTCGCAGTTCCCGCGCTACGAAATTGCAAACGTTTTACAAATCGCGGCGATGTTCAGGCTGAGATCGGTTTTTGGAGCGTTCGGCTTTTGTATAATTTGCCGACTTCGTCCGGGTGGGGTCAGCGCCGCGATCAGGAAAAGTTCTTCATGCTTCTCAGAGTTTTCCGCGAAAAGGTATCTCTAGGCCGAGCTGCGGCCCGGCAGGCGGCAAGTGCGATTCAGCGCGCGATCGCGGAGCGCGGGCGCGCCCGAATCATCGCGGCCACCGGGGCATCGCAATTCGAGTTTCTGGACGCGCTAACCCGGGCGCCGGATATGGATTGGCCGAGTATCGATTGGAAAAAGGTCGAAGGATTTCATCTGGACGAGTACATCGGTATTCCAGCAACTCATCCCGCCAGCTTCCGCAACGTTCTGATGGAACGACTGGTGAGGAAGACTGGGATCGTCAATTTCCACTTTATCGATGGCGATGCTGCTGATCCGTCTGCGATTGTTCGCGAAGTGGGCAAAGAACTGGCATTGGCACCCATCGACGTTGCGTTCCTGGGTATTGGAGAGAACGGGCACATCGCGTTCAACGATCCGCCGGCGGATTTCACCACTGAAGATCCGTACCTTATCGTGAACCTGGATGAGGCCTGCCGCCGGCAGCAGGTGGGCGAGGGATGGTTTGCCGAGATTTCGCAGGTGCCGAAGCGTGCCATCTCAATGTCACCGCGGCAGATTCTCAAGGCCCGAGAGCTGGTCGTGATTGTTCCCGACGAACGCAAAGCGCAAGCCGTGAAGGCGTGCTTCGAAGGTGAGATCAGCCCGATGGTCCCGGCGTCGATTCTGCGCCGGCATCCCAGCGTCACCGTTTATTTGGATACGAATTCGGCTTCGTGGTTGAGTCCGGCGCTGCAAGACGCGCTGGCGAAGAACTCGCAGGCGGTGCTGAGTTCGTGATGGTGACCTCCCGGAAGCCGATTCCGTCATTGCGTTGGTGGATCGGCGTGCTGCTGTTCGCATCCACAGTTATTAACTACCTCGATCGCCAGACTCTTTCTCTTTTAGCTCCTTATCTCAAGCTCGATTATCACTGGACCAACTCCGACTATGCCAATATCGCCATCGCATTCCGGGTTGCGTATTCGATCGGGCAGACGGGCTTCGGCAAGCTCATGGATCGCGTGGGCACCCGCCGCGGCCTGACGCTCACCGTGATCTGGTACTCGATAATTTCGATGCTGACGTCGTTGGCTAGTGGGTTCTACAGTTTCGCGACGTTCCGCTTCCTGCTGGGTGCCGGGGAGTCGGCCAACTGGCCCGCCGCCACCAAAGCGGTCTCGGAATGGTTTCCGAAACGCGAGCGAGCCTTAGCGACGGCACTCTTCGACAGCGGTTCTTCTATCGGCGGCGCGGTAGCGCCTTTTATTGTGTTATGGATTTATTTTCGCTGGGGATGGCGGCCGGCGTTCATGGTTCCGGGCACGCTGGGCTTTCTTTGGCTGATTGCCTGGCGATGGCTCTACTACCCGCCGGAGACACACGACCGCATCAGCCAACCGGAACTCGCCATGATCGTTGCCGACAAGCGCGAAGCGGATGCGCCGCAAGACGGTAAGATCCGCCCACGTTGGCGCGATCTCTTGAAACTTCCGCAGACATGGGGAACCCTCATCGCCAAGGCGTTCACCGATCCAGTCTTTTTCTTCATAACGGAATGGTTCCCGATCTATCTGGTCGCGAAGGGGATCGAACTCAAAAACGGCTTGATCGCAATCTGGATTCCGTTCGTCGCGGCCGACATCGGAAGTTTTTTTGCGGGCGCATTCTCCGGGTATCTCATCAAGCGTGGATGGTCGCTGGGTGCAGCGCGCAAAGCGCCCATCATTTACGGCGGAATCGGCATGACCATGATTATCCCCACGATCTTCACGACCAACTTGTACGTCATCGCTTTTCTGTTCGCGGTCGTGACCTTTACTTACGCTGGATTCACGACCATGGCGAATGTTCTACCTTCGGACCTTTTCGGCAGCGAGTCGGTGGCGTCAGTCGCCGGGTTTAGCGGGACGGGCGCGGGCATCGGAACGATTGTCGCCTTCAAACTGATTGGCTATATCGCCGACTCCCGCCAGGCCGACCGGCACACATTCGTTCGATCCCATTGTGATCCTGGCGGGTTTGGTTCCGCTCGTGGGCATGATCCTCGTGTTGCTGCTGGTCCGCAATAACGAGGCGACGAATCAGGGAATCGTGCGCCGCATCTGACGATTTGGATACACTCGTGGAGTCAATATCGTGGGGTCAAGATTGAGGAGACTTGCGTGAAGATCACGGATGCCAAGGTGTTCGTCACTTGTCCGGGACGAAATTTCGTTACCCTGAAAATTTCGACTGACGAAGGCCTTTACGGGTTGGGGGATGCAACTTTGAATGGCCGCGAGTTGGCGGTCGCGTCTTACCTGGCCGATCACCTGATTCCGTGCCTCATCGGGCGGGACCCGTTCCAGACGGAAGACATTTGGCAATACCTCTACCGCGGCGCTTACTGGCGGCGCGGTTCTGTGACCATGACCGCGATTGCCGCAGTCGACATGGCGCTGTGGGACATCAAGGGCAAAGCTCTGAAGACTCCGGTCTACAACTTGCTCGGCGGGCAAAGCCGAACCGGAGTGATGGTCTACGGGCACGCCAACGGCCGCGACGTCGAAGAAACCGCGGACGAAGTGGCGAAGTACAAGGAGTTGGGCTATCTTGCGATCCGTGCGCAATCGGGTATACCCGGCCTGCCGTCTACTTACGGCGTGGCCCGCGACAAGCTTTATTACGAGCCCGCGGAAAAAGGCCTGCCTCCAGAAAATGTCTGGTCGACGGAAAAATATCTTCTGCATGTTCCCAAGTTGTTCGAAGCGCTGCGTCTGAAGTTTGGCGACGACCTTCATCTGCTCCACGATGTCCACCACCGGCTCACCCCGATCGAAGCGGCGCGGTTGGGAAAGAGTTTGGAGCCCTATCATCTCTTCTGGCTGGAAGACGCGGTGACGGCGGAATTGCAGGAAGGCTTCCGCATCGTTCGCCAGCACACGACAACGCCTCTGGCCGTGGGCGAAGTCTTCAACACGATTTGGGATGCAAACACTCTCATCCAGGAACAGTTGATCGACTACATCCGCATGACAGTTGTGCACGGCGGAGGCTTAACGCATCTCAGGAAGATCGCCGCGCTGGCTGAGATTTATCACGTGCGCACCGGTTGCCACGGCGCGACGGATTTGTCGCCCGTGGCGATGGCCGCAGCACTGCACTTCGACATTTCGGTGAATAATTTCGGCATCCAGGAATACATGCGGCATACGACCGAGACCGACGAAGTCTTCCCGCACTCGTACTCGTTCAAGAGCGGTTATCTGCATCCCGGCGACGCACCCGGACTGGGCGTTGATTATGACGAAAAGCTGGCGGAGAAATTCCCCTACGAGCGAGCTTACTTGCCGGTGAACCGGAAACTCGACGGCACGATGTTCAACTGGTAGTCGTGCTCATTTCGAAGAACCATTGAGGAGATATGGGTTATAAACAACTGGATCTCGACGGTAAAGTGGCAGTCGTCGTCGGCGGCAGTTCTGGAATTGGCAAGACCCTCGCTCTCGGACTGGCACAAGGCGGAGCTGACGTAGTCGCAAGCGCGCGTCGCATCGAACTCGTGAAAGAGTTGGCGGATGAGATCGAAACTCTCGGGCGGCGATCTTTGCGCGTGACCTGCGACGTGGCCGATCGCGAATCGCTGGAAAAACTGCTGAAAGCTTGCGTCGATGCATTCGGCAAAGTCGACATTATGGTTTTCGCAGCCGGCATTACGAAACGCGCGCCCACGCTGGATTATCCCGAGGCCGATTGGAACCGAATCATGGATACCAACCTGACCGGCGCCCTGCGCGCCTGCCAGGTCTTCGGCCGCCACATGATCGAGCGCCGCTAATGGGCGCATCATCAACATCGCGTCCATGGGGACATTCCTTGCGCTTTTTGAAGTCGCGGCCTACTCCGCCAGCAAATCGGGCCTGGCCTCGCTCACCAAGTCGCTGGCAATCGAGTGGGCCAAGCATGGAATCTGCGTCAACGCGATTGCACCTGGATATTTCCGCACGCCGCTGAGTGAGAAGTTATTAGTAGGGACAGGCCGCGGGAATGAAGTGCTGATGCGCACTCCCATGAAACGTTTCGGCGAACTCGAAGAACTGGTGGGAGCCGCGGTTTTCCTGGCTTCTGATGCAGCGAGTTTTGTGACTGGCCAGATCCTGGCAGTGGATGGCGGCGTGCTGGCGAGCGGCGTGAATCAGTAAGACATTTGCGATACTACATTCGCTCACGCCTTCTTCTCAGCCAGCGCCGCGCGCGCCGAAGTGACGGCGTGGATCAATTCCTGGGCAGCGGTAATGATTCTCTCCAGATTGCCCTCGCGCAAGGCCTTCACGTCGACCAGATCTGCGCCAACTCCGAGTGCGAAAGCTCCGGCGGCAATGAACTCCGCTGCATTTCGACTGCATTCACCCCTCCCGTCGGAATGAGCGAAGCATTCGGAAACGGAGCCTTAAGCGACCGCAAATACTTGGGCCCACCCACGTTCCCGCATGGAAAGATCTTGACCAGCCTTGCTCCTTGGTCGTGGGCATTCATCAATTCGGTTGGCGTAAGGGCTCCCGGGATCGCCAATTTCGCACACGCGTGAGCGACTTTCATCACCGGCGCCGACAGACCTGGGCTCACCAGGAACTCGGCTCCAGCGCGAATACACGCTTCCGCCTGCTCGGCGCTGGTGACCGTACCCGCTCCGATGAGGGCGTTCTTTCCGTGTTGCTGCGCGACTTCGCGGATAACCGAAACCGCGTTGGGGACCGTCATGGTTATTTCGACAACCGGAATACCGGCCGCACAGATCGCCTCCACCGCGCGCGTGGCCTCCTCCACGGTCGCCGCCCGCACGACGGGGATAATTCCAACTTCACCGATCCTGCGAATCACATCGTCTATCGTCATATCGTGTGCCGCCATATTGCTCGCCTGCAACCCTATCGTTCGATTCGCGCGGTTCGCGATGTCATGGCCTGCAATACTTCCGCTAGCGTTGCCATCGTCGTATCGCCGGGCGTCGTCATGGCCAGCGCGCCATGCGCCGCACCGCATTCCACCGACCATTGCGGATCCTTCCCGGACAGAAATCCGTAGATCAGGCCGGAAGCGAAAGAATCGCCTCCACCGACACGATCATAGATTTCCAGATTCTCACGCACGGGCGCTTGATAAAAAGATCCATCGTAGTAACACAATGCTCCCCAATCATTGACCGTGGCCGACTTGGCGTTCCGCAGCGTCGTTGCAATCACCCCGAGCGTCGGATATTCCTTCACCACCGTTTCGATCATTTGCTTGAAGCCGGTCGTATCGAGCTTCGAGTGCTGTTCGTCGAGACCGGAAACTGGGAAACCCAGCGCTGCGGTGAAATCTTCTTCATTGCCCAGCATCACGTCGACTAGCGGGGCGAGCTGCCGGTTCACTTCCTGTGCCTTCGCTTTTCCGCCGATCGACTTCCACAGTGACGCCCGGTAGTTCAAATCGTAAGAAACCATGGTACCGGCGCGTCGCGCCGCCTCCATGGCTTCCTGAGCAACAAGCGGAGTCGTTTCCGAGAGCGCGCAGAAGATTCCGCCGGTGTGAAACCAGCGTGATCCCTGCTCGGAAAAAATCTGATCCCAGTCGATTTCTCCTGGTTTCATTTGTGAGACGGCGGTGTGTCCGCGATCGGAACAACCGAGCGGCGCACGAATGCCGAAGCCCCGCTCCGTAAAATTCAAGCCGTTGCGCACGCTGCGGCCGACTCCGTCATATGGGCATCCACCGAACGTATCTCTGGCTTACGCCGCCTTGGAGCATCAGGTCTTCGACAAGACGGCCGACAGGATTGTCAGCCAGTGCGGTGACGATCGCAGTGTCCATTCCAAAACAGCGTCGAAGTCCGCGGGCTACGTTGTATTCACCTCCGCCCTCCCAGGCACGGAAGTGGCGCGTCGTCGCAACCCGCTCTTCGCCGGGATCGAGTCGCAACATGACTTCGCCTAGGCTCACCAGATCCCATGCGCAACCTTGCTTCGGCTTAATCTTCAACGTGGCATTTAGCTTTGGCATAGTTTCACGAACTCGCGAGCGCTCCGTGTGATCTGCGTGCGGTTCCTGTCGCACCGGCTGAGTATATCCGGGCACCGCGCGCTGAGAAGTGTCTGCTCAGCGCAGGGATCGACGGTACGATCGCGGCAGCCGTACAGAAAATACCCCGGTTCCACTTCGAATCGTGTCTCATCAGGCTGATCGATTTGTTCATTCCGTCCTCGACGTTGTATATATGTCGGCGGACTCTAACCCGCTTAGTTCCGGGTTGGAGGAGTGAAGCCATCGTTCAAGGAGACTACAAAATGCGCTCGACAACGGTACGGCTGTTTGCCCTGGTTCTGGGAGCGGCCCTCAGTATAGCTTTTACGGCTCAACGCAGCTACGCCCAGGAAAACAAGGCCATCAATCTCTCGCCCACGCGTGGCCTGCCTTTCAGCGACGGAGTGGTTGCCGGCAACACGCTCTACATTGCCGGCCAGGAGGGAACGGATGCTTCGGACAAGCTGGTTGCCGGAGGCATTGCCGCGGAAACGAAAGCCGCTCTCGACAATATCGGAAAAGTCCTGAAAGCGGCCGGTTACGAAATGAAGGACGTGGTTTCCGTGACGGTGTACCTGGCCGACATCCACGACTTCCCCGAGATGAACAAGGTCTACCGAGGTGTGCTTCCCGATCCCAAGCCGGCGCGCGCAACGATTCAGTCGGCAGCTTTGGTCAACAATGCCCGGGTCGAAATCGCGGCGATTGCGGTCAAGCAGAAATAAGCAGCTTCAGTCTCTGGCGTGCGCGGGAAAAGGTCGGACCCGCACTAAGCAGAATCGGTGTGCTCACGCACGCAGTAAACCCGTGTAGATCGCCATTCCTACGACGGCGTCTACGCCGATGGCCTCGAGTTCGTCGATCTCTTGCCGGCTCCGAATACCGCCCGCAGCAATGAATTGGCGCGATGTAGCGCCGCGCAGCTCACGAATCACGTCGAGCGGAATTCCCTGAACCAGGCCCTCGGTATCGATGTGCGTGTAGAGAAATGCGCTGCAGAACGGTTCGAGGACGCGCATCATCTCGCCGGCACTGATGTCCGTACTTTCTTGCCACCCCTTGATGGCAACGCGTCCGCTCCGGCAATCCGCGGCAAACACCAGTTTTTCCGGGCCGAGTTCAATCGCAGCATCGCGCGCGAAGGCTGCGTTGATTGCCCCTTGGAAAATCAGGGATGATCCGAAGATCACCCGCCGCGCTCCCGCATTCAAAATCGCCGCGGCGGCTTCTATCGAACGGATTCCTCCGCCGACCTGGCATGGCAGTTGAGAGGCGAATTCCCGCACCAACTCGCGATTGTCGCCGCGCCCCATGGCTGCGTCCAGGTCGATCAGCTGCACCAGCGGATACTTCGAGAAACGTTCCACCCATTCGCGGAAGTTGTCGAACTCCAGCGCCTTCCGGCTGCCTTGGATGAGCTGCACGATTTTGCCGCCCATCAGGTCGATGGAAGGGATCAGCATGGCCACCTCACCGGGATTCCGTGCGAGCCAAGCTCTTGCTTAAGGTCGCCGAGGCGGCTGGAGCCGTAATGAAAAATCGAAGCTGCCAGCGCCGCGTCCGCGTGCCCGTGGCGAAACACTTCCACAAAATGCTGCGCGCCTCCGGCACCTCCCGACGCGATCACCGGGATCCGAACCGAGTCCGCCACGGCTCGCGTCAATTCGCAGTCGAAGCCAGCAGCCGTTCCATCGCGATCCATCGAAGTCAGCAGAATTTCGCCCGCGCCGCGGGACTCGGCCTCCTGCGCCCAGGCAGCAGCGTCACGCCCGGTCGCGGTGCGCCCTCCACGGGTAAAGGCTCCCCATCGCGATGTGCCCGCAACGCGCTTCGCATCCACGGCCACGACTACGGCTTGGGAGCCGAAGCGCTCCGCGATCTGCGTGATCAAAGCAGGGTTGGCAAGAGCTGCGGAGTTAATGCTGATCTTGTCCGCTCCGGCCGAAAAGACTGCAGCCGCATCCTCCAGTGTGCGAATGCCGCCGCCCACCGTGAAGGGAATAAATAGCTGCTGTGCGGCCCGGCGCACGGTTTCAAACAGCGTAGCCCGCTGCTGATGCGTGGCAGAAATGTCGAGTAGCACAATTTCGTCGGCTCCGGACGCGGCGTGCGCCTTCGCCAGTTCAGCCGGATCGCCCGCATCACGCAGGTTCTCAAACTGGATGCCCTTGACCACACGGCCGCCGTCCACGTCGAGGCACGCGATAATGCGTTTTGTCAGCATGTTTCTTCAAAGAGAACAAAAATTGCCCAGCAGCTTCAGACCAATCTCTCCTGATTTTTCCGGATGAAACTGCACTCCAAACACACGATCCCGCTCTACTGCCGCTGAAAATCGGCCGCCGTACTCACAGCAGGCCACCGTCGTGCTCGTGGGCGGAACGCGAAACGAATGCGTGAAATATACGAACGACGAAGAGGGCACGCCGCGAAACAACAGCGAGGATGCATCTACCTCCAGATCGTTCCAGCCCACATGCGGCGATTTCACGTCCTCCGGAAAGCGTTCGCATGCGCCGCGAAACAATCCCAGCCCCGCCGTCTCCGGCGATTCCTGGCTGCCTTCAAACATCCACTGCATTCCGACGCATATGCCGAGAAATGGAACCTCGCGTTTGATTGCGTCAGCAATGGCGTTCTGCAATCCCGACTGCGCGAGCGCTGACGTCGAAGCGAAGTGACCGACACCGGGCAGAATGACCTTCGTGGCGCTTTTCACCTGTGCCGGATCGGACGTAATCGCGCATTCGAATCCCAGCGAGTCCACCGCCTTCTTCACCGAAACTAAATTCCCGGCGCCGTAATCCACAATCGCGATCATCACAGCACTCCTTTCGTGCTGGGCAGCAAGCGGGCCATGCGGCGATCGCGCCAGCAGGCCGCGCGCAACGCCCGCGCGAAGGCTTTGAACAACGCCTCTATCTTGTGATGGCTCGACCGTCCGTAAAGCACTCGTGCGTGAACATTAGCCCGCGCGCCGCGGGCGAATCCCTCAAAAAAGTCGTAAACCAGTTCCGCTTGCAAATCGCCGACAAACCGCGTGCGAACCTTGGTGTCGATGACGGCGGCGGTCCGCCCGCAGAAATCCACCGCGGCCATGCCCATGGTTTCATCCATCGGCATCAAGAAATATCCAGCCCGAAGAATGCCGCGCTTGCTGCCCAACGCCTTATCGAACGCCTGCCCCAGAACGATGCCCACATCTTCGACAGTGTGATGCTGATCGACGTCGAGATCGCCGCGGGCTTTTAGTTTCAAGTCGAACCCTCCGTGATGTGCGAACAGTTCGAGCATGTGATCGAAGAACCGAATGCCGGTAGAGACGTTATAGCGCCCGTGCCCCTCGATGGTGAGCGAAATCTGAATCTGGGTCTCTTTACTGACGCGCTTGATGGTTCCTCTTCTCACCGGGTCGCTCCTTCAATCGCGTTAGCCTGAATCGTGCCGAGTTCGGCAAATGTTTCGTGAAGCGCGACGAGCAAACGGTCCGTGTGCTCGCTCGGGCCAACCGTAATGCGCACGCAGCCTTCGCAGCCATGATCGTTGGACCGGTCCCGCACCAAGATGCCCCGCCGCCGCATGGCCTCGACAAACGCCGCTGCGTCGTCGCGGGTCGAACCCACGCGCAGGAGCACAAAATTCGCGCGACTCGGCCAGAATCGAATTCCGGTCGCCTCGAGCGCGCTTTCCAGACGGGCACGGGACTCAAGAGCCTCAGCCACATATTCCTGGATGTAGGCCTGGTCGGCGATCGCTGCCGGCAGGCACGCGAGTGCGACCGCGTTTACGTTGTAGGGCGAACTGACGCGCCGGATGGCGCGCATTTGATCCGCGTCGCCGACCAGCGCTCCGACGCGCAGTCCGGCCATCCCGTACGCTTTCGAGAAAGTGCGCGCCACGAAGAGATTGTGGAATTCGCGACGCGCGGAGAGCAGCGTCTGTCCGCAGAATTCAAAGTAAGCTTCGTCGACCAGCACGGCGGCGGCGGGCGCCGCGCGCGCAATCTTCATCAGTTCTTCTGGCGGCGCGATTGCGCCGGTCGGATTGTTCGGGTTCGCAATCGCGATGAGCCGCGTTCGCGGTGTAATACATTTCCTCAGAGCTTCGGCGGGAAAACGGAAATCCACACCGGCGGGAACGCTGACGACCTGCGCGCCGGCCGCCATCATGTAGATCCGGTACATGGAATATGTGGGCACGGCGATCAAGGCTTCGTCGCCGGGCTCGAGATAGGTCTCGCACAGCAGATGAATGGCTTCGTCGACGCCATTGGTCAGCAGCAGCTCTGTAGCATCGACTCCTAGAAACTCGGCCACAGTTTTTTCCACCGGCTCGCGCTCCGGATAGCGTGCGAGTTCTTCCGCACTCAACCGCCGCAAACGCTCCAACACGCGCGGCGAACACCCGACCGTGTTTTCGTTGAAATCAAAACGCAGGCCGTCCCGCCCTGCCAGCGGCGGATGGTACGACGGCAGTGTGCGGACTGCTTCTCGTGGGCTAAGCATGCTCGCACCTCACACGGATCGATTGCGCATGCGCCGGCAGCCCTTCCGCCATGGCGAGAGATTCGATTGCCGGCGCGATCCCGCGCAGTCCCGCCGCAGAAAGCTCCTGCACAGTGATGACTTTCACAAAATCCGCGACGCTCAGACCGCCACGAAACCGCGCCTGCCCCGAAGTCGGCAGTACATGGTTCGGACCCGAAGCGTAGTCACCCGCAGCCTGCGCCGAGTAGTCCCCAACAAAGACCGAGCCCGCATTGTGAATGAACGGCAGGTCCTCCGCGGCGACAGTGATGTGTTCTGGAGCCAGCAGATTGGCCCACTCCCGCGCTTGTTCCCGCGACGCCGCGACAAGAATCGCGCCACGCCGTCGCAAAGATTCCGATGCCGTCGGATTACTTTGCGCGAGTCGAGCCACGTTTTGCGCGACCGACTGCGCCAATTTGAGCGAGATCGTGATGAACACGGCCAGCGTCTCCGGATCGTGCTCGGCCTGTGCGACCAGATCGGCGGCAATAAACTCCGGAACCCCCGAGTGGCTCAGCACAACCGCTTCCGTCGGCCCGGCGAGAAAATCAATGGCGCAGTCGAAGGAGACGAGCTTCTTGGCGGCAGTGACATAAGAATTTCCCGGCCCGACGATTTTGTCGACGCGTGGAATACTCCGCGTACCGTATGCCAGGGCGGCAACCGCCTGCGCTCCGCCTACGCGATAAAACTCCCGCACGCCCAGCATCGCGGCAGCAGCTAGAACCTCAGCCGGCGGCTTGGGTGACGCCACGCGGATGTTCTTGACTCCCGCAACCTGCGCGGGAATCACGGTCATCAGCAACGTCGAGACCAGCGGATAGCGCCCGCCCGGCACATAACACCCTACCGACTCCAGCGGCCGCACTATTTGTCCGAGAGAAATTCCGCCGCGCGTCCGCGTCCAGTTACGCGGCTTCTGCCATTCGCTGAAACGGCGAATATTCTGCGCCGCCTGCCGAAGAGCCTTGCGCAACTGCGGAGCCAGCGCTCGCCACGCCGACTCCATCTCCTTTTCCGAAACTCTCAGCGGCTGATTCGAGGCCAGCCCGTCCCACCGTTCCGCATATCGCCGAAGCGAGGCGTCTCCTCCTTCGCGAACGCCACGAATAATGCCACGCACTCGCGACTCAAGCGGCCCGAGTTGCGTACCGCGGACGGCAAGGCGTTTCACGGTTGCTGCCGCAGCGCGGCCAGAAACGATCCGCATCACAACACCACCTTATTCAGCGGATATTCGACAATACCGTGGGCCTGCGCCTCTTTGAGCCGCGGAATCACGTCCCATGCGGCGCCCTCGTCAATCACGGTATTGACCGCCAGCCAATCCTCGTCGCTCAGGTGGGAAATAGTCGGCTTCTGCAACGCAGGCAATACAGCCAGCACCGCCGCCAGGTTTTCTTTGCGGACGTTCAGCATCAGCCCAACCCGGTCCTGCGCTTCCATCGCCCCCTGCAGCATCAGGGCGAGGTTGTCGATTTTCCGTCGCTTCTCGCGATCAGCGTACGAACACTTATTTGCGATGAGCTGGGTGTTCGACTCCAGCACCGTCTCCAGAATGCGAAGGCGGTTGGCCTTGAGCGAACTGCCGGTCTCGGTTACCTCGACGATCGCGTCGGCCAACATGGGCGGCTTCACTTCGGTCGCGCCCCAGGAGAACTCCACGCTCACTTCGACTCCTTTCTTGACGAAGTAGTCGCGGGTTACTTTGACCAGTTCGGTGGCCACGATTTTTCCCGAAAGATCCTCGGCGCGCTGGTAAGAAGAATCCTCCGGCACTGCCAGCACCCAGCGCACCTTCCCGCGGCTTCGCTTGGCGTAGATCAAGTCGCTGACCGTGACGACTTCCAGCCCGCTCTCAACGACCCAGTCGTGTCCAGTCAGGCCAGCGTCCATGGCGCCGTGCTCGACGTAGCGCGCCATTTCCTGGGCGCGGATCAGCATGCAATCAATCTCAGGATCGGCCGTGCTGGCGAAATACGACCGGCCGTTGGTGTAAGCCGGAAGCCCAGCGCGCGCGAACAAGTGCAACGTGGCCTCCTGCAGGCTGCCTTTCGGAATTCCAATGCGCAGCTTCATCGTGGCTCCTTTGCCGGCGGAGCGGCAGCTGTTTCCGCCGTTCGCACCGGAATCGGCTCGGTGAAACAGGACCGCGTCCCACGATGGCAAACCACTCCCGCTCCTTCGACCTCAACCCGCAACAGCAAAGTGTCGCGATCGCAGTCGGTCGCGGCCGAAACTACCCTCAGGCGGTTCCCGGAACTCTCACCTTTCATCCAGAGCTGGTTGCGGGTCCGGCTGAAAAAAGTTACGTACCCATTCTCCAGTGTCTGGTCAAAGGCCTGACGGTTCATGAATCCCACCATCAGCACCTCTCCATCGGATGAGTCCTGCACCACGGCGGGAAGCAACCCGTCCATCTTGTCGAAATCGAGGTCCGTATTCATTCGCGTACTCCTTGTTCCGAATTCCGAAAACAGAAAGCCCGCTGAGCGTTGTTCGCGTCAGCGGGCCGATACTCCTGAAAAGTGCTGGTTAACTCAAGTCTGCAATCTCAGGTGCACGTCGCCGCCGACACGCTATGCGCATGATGGTGGTGGCGGTGGTGGTGGACATGAGGCAGCATCAACAAAAGCATACGAGGGCAGCCTCATCCGGTCAATACGTTGGAGCGCAAGCGGCTAGCGATATTTTGGATATAACCCATCTGGATTTTGGATGGCAACATCCCGCAATCCGAGATCCAAGAACGCGGACGAAAAGAAAAACCGCGCCCTGTATGGGCGCGGTTCCATCTCGCCGCCGAGCGGAGGCGCTCGAGGCCAAGCTGCAACTTAATGCTTCTTGCCTTTTTTCTTTGCCTTCTTCGCCGGTTTCTTGGCTGCCTTCTTTTTCGCTGGTTTCTTGGCGGCTTTTTTCTTGGCTGGCTTCTTCGCCACTTTTTTCTTCGCGGGTTTCTTGGCCGCTTTCTTCTTTGCCTTGGGTTTGCCGCCGCCACCGCTTGGCGCCGATGGTGCGGGTTTGGGTGCGGGAGGCGCAGGCGGTGCGGGAGCCGGGGTTACCGCTTCCGGTTCGGGCAGGCCGGCTTCTTCCTCCTCTTCCTCTTCGAAATCTTCCTCCAGCGATTCGCTGTAGGCACCGCTGTCGCCGAATTCCTCTTCTTCATCACGTCCGTAGAGCGTGGGATCGTTGAACGTCATTGCTCCTCCTGATCAGTGGCGGCCGGGTGCAGGACAACGCGCCCTGGCTGCGGGCACGAGAAATTTAAAAGACCACCGAAACTGCTTGCTGGAACGGCGCGCGATTATAGCACGACATTCCGGACAGGCTGCAAGGACCGCGCACACAGTCTGCTCGACTATCCTGTTATCACAGTGGGCGGGGGAAAGGAAAGAAGAAAAGGGCGAAAAGACGAGGCCACTTGATGAGAATCGCGCGCGCCCAGTTCGGAAAGTGGGGCTCAGATCGGAAAGCAAATGGGACCTTCTTCGGTCAACTTTGCCGCCGCTGCGTCGACTGCTGCCGGAAAGTCACGCACGCTCCGACCCCGGTTCGCTCCGGACCAACTGCAAAGAAAAGGCGAATCCTGCCATCTCCGGGCCCGGAGAAGAACCAACGAGCTTACCGCGCGCTTCCCGAAGAGCGATGGGCGAACGACCAGTAGAGCTCGCGAGCTTTGGTATAGAGCGGCCCGAAGGGGAGCCCTTTGTTGTCGATTTTCGTCACGGGCACGACTTTCGAATAGTTTCCGGTCGAGAAGATTTCGTCGGCTGAACCGAAATCCGGATAGGTGAGTATCTTCTCGATTACCGTGACGCCGGCGTCGCGCAGCAGTGCGATCACGCGCTGACGGGTGATGCCGTTCAGGAATGTGCCGTTGGGCATGGGCGTATAGGCGATGCCGTCCTTCGCCATAAAAATATTCGACGTGGCCAACTCCGCTACGTTTCCCAACACGTCGCAGACAATGGCATTGTCGAAGCCCTGCGACTTGGCCTGGAAGAGAGCGCGCGAATTGTTGGGATAAAGGCATCCGGCCTTAGCGTCGACGGGCATGGTGTCCTGCGTGGGGCGGCGAAAGGGAGACAGCGTGATCGAGAATCCTTTCGGCGGGCGCATGGGCGCTTCGTAAATGCACATGCACCAGCGCGTCGATTCGGGATCATGCGCCTGCACCCATGGTCCTTCTTTTTCTCCCCAATACATGGGACGGATGTAGAGTGAAGCATCCTTGTCGAAGCGCTCAATGCCCTCGCGTGCGAGCTGGATCCAGGTTTCGGTCGAGACCACCGGCTTCAGAAACATTTTCTTCGCCGAGTCGTTCACCCGCGCACAGTGAAGCTCGAGATCGGGTGTGACGCCTTCGAAGGCGCGGGCGCCGTCAAACACCAGCGAGCAGAGCCATGCGGCGTGGGTGCGGGGGCCCATGATCGCGACGTTGCCCTCTTGCCATTTGTCTTCGAAATACGTCCAGGTTTTCGACCAACCGTCGCTGACTGCCATTGAATCTCCCCGTTTGGCGCGGTATTCCGCTCTGACGGTACGTTACGACAGGCGAATTCGCGAGTCAATGACACGACTGCGCAGTGTTCGCAGGTGTATTCGCGGTCCGGCCGAATGTTTATTTCGAACTGGCCGGGGCGCGGCATAGAGGATAGGAATTCGCAGGGGGTGCGACGGCGCTTTGTTTGGCTGGAATCGGAGCCGGGGTCTCGTTCGAAGACGTGCTGAGCGTTCCTGCGGAGTTGATGGCGGTGGCGACGTAGAAATAGTGAGCGCCGTCTCAGCACCAGATTGTCCACGCACGCTGTGCCTACGACGGGGACGGGATTGATCTGCTCGCAGATGCTGCATGTGGGATTCTTCTTCGCTGCGTTCTGCGTCTGGCTGCGATACAAACAATAACCGACCGCACTGTCTTGGGGACGCGGAGACGGTGCGCTGGCGTTCCAGGTGAGAACGACTCTGTGATGTCCGGTGGAGGGCGAGGGCTGAAGTACTGGGAAACTTGTCTTCGGGCACGGGGGTAGGCGCTGCGCCAGCACGGGCGCGCTTGCTGCGTTCGCACTGTGGGGCTGAAATTCTTCCAGGCTGACTTTTGAGGCTGGAGGCTTCGTGCATCCGCTGAGAGTCTGCAGCATGCAGACGACCGACATCATCGCGATCTGCCGGCGGATTCGAAGGGGCCTGGGTTCCAAGGGTCGTCTCGAGAACAGGCGAATCCATAGAATACGGCATCGGCGGCTTGCGATTAAGATCTCTTGTTCTTCCGGCGGAAAAAAGCCTTTAACCGCGAAGGTCGCAGAGAAAAGGCCGCGGAGGTCGCAGAGAAATTCGAATTCGGCGATGCCCGATTACGGACTTGCCCGCAGGTCGCTGGACGTTCCGCCGGCAGCGGGCACGTAGCACTTGAGCGTGTAATCCATGACCATGCGGTCGGCGTTGAACCGCCAGCCTAGGGTACGGATGGTTCGCTTCATGCGCTTGATCCAGCCTCGCGGAAGGCCGTCGCGATCGCGTTGGTAGTAGAGCGGAATCACTTCATCGCGCAGAGTGCGCATTAGGTCTTCGCCATCGCGGGTATCGTGCACGCTCATGTTGGAGTGAGTGCGGCCCGTGCCAATGGCGAAGCCGTTCAGGCCATCGTAGGCTTCGGCCCACCAGCCGTCGAGAATGGAGAGATTCAAGCCGCCGTTCAGGACGACTTTCTGGCCGCTCGTTCCGGAAGCTTCCAGAGGACGGCGCGGATTGTTGAGCCAAACGTCGACGCCCTGCACGAAATGGCGGCCGACGTTGATGTCATAGTCCTCGACGAAAACGAATTTGTCGCGGAACTGCGGATCGCGCATTAGGTCGGCAATCTGCTGCAGGACTTTCTTGCCGGGCTCGTCGAGCGGGTGGGCTTTGCCGGCGAATACGAACTGCACCGGCCGGTTGGGATCGTTCACCATGGAAGCCAGCCGCTCGATGTCGGTGAGGATGAGATTGGCGCGCTTGTAGGTGGCGAAGCGGCGCGCGAAGCCGATGGTCAACGCATCGGGACTCAGCACGCGTTCCAGGCGTTGCAGCACGTCCGGCGATTCTCCACGGCGGGCGGCCTGGTCGACGGCGCGGCGGCGGACAAATTCGATAAGCTGCGACTTCAAGTTCAGGTGCGTTTCCCAGAGTTCGCCGTCGTCTACGTTGTCGATGCCCAGCCAGATTTTCGCTTCGCTGCTGCGCTGGTGCCAGTTCGTTCCCAGATGGCGATCGTACAGCCGGAACATCTGGGGCGCGAGCCACGAGGGAACGTGCACGCCGTTGGTGATGTGTCCAATCGGGACGTCGTCTTCCAGTTTGTCGCGGAACAGCCCGGTCCACATAGCACGGGAAACCTCGGCATGTAGCGCCGAGACGGCGTTGGCGCGGCGCGACAAGCGCAGGGCCAGCACAGTCATACAGAACAGTTCGTCTTGATTGCTGGGATGTTCGCGGCCCAGGCCGAGCAAAGTTTCCTGCGACAGTCCCAACGCCTCCCGCAACGGTCCAATGTGCTCCTCCACCAGCGCCGCGCCGAAACGGTCGTGGCCCGCCGGCACCGGAGTGTGCGTCGTGAAAACAACTTCACGGGCAACCCGAGGAACCGCGGCGTCAAAGCCCAGACCTTCTTCCTCCATCCGCATGCGAATCGCTTCCAGCACTGCGAATGCGCTGTGGCCCTCATTCAGATGAAAAACCCCCGGAGAAATCCCCAGCGCTTTCAGGGCGCGCAATCCTCCGACGCCGAGCAGCAGCTCCTGCCGAATCCGGATGCGCAGGTCGCCACCGTACAGGCGCGAAGTAAGTTCGCGATCCTCGGGGGCGTTGCCATCCACGTCGGAATCGAGCAGCAGAAGATCGCGACGACCCACCTTCACACGCCACACTTTAGCCTGAAGGCGGCCACTGCGCGTCTCGATTTCGACCACAACCGGCCGGCCGTCCTTGCCGATGGCGACTTCCATGGGCAACTGATTGACGTCGGTCTCGAGATATTCTTCCCGCTGCCATCCGCCCAGATCGAGCCGCTGCCGGAAATAGCCCTGCCCGTAAAACAAGCCGATTCCAACCAAGGGAATATCCAGATCGGAGGCGCTCTTGATGTGATCGCCAGCCAGCACGCCCAAGCCACCGGAATATACGGGCAGCGACTCGTGCAGGCCAAACTCCGCCGAAAAATAAGCCACGGGATGCGGCCGCAGAACTCCGGCGTGACGCGCACCCCAGGTGCGATCCGCCTCAAGATATTCCAGCATGCGGCGGTACGCGTAGTTCACGCGGCTGTGCAGCATGAGCTCCGCGGCACGGCTTTCCAGCTTGGCCAGCGGCAATTCGCCCAGCAGCGACACCGGATTATGATTCAGATCGTTCCAGCGCCCGGGGTCGAGATCGAGAAAGAGGCTGGACGAGTTGTGGTCCCAGCTCCACCATAGATTGCGCGCCAGCGCGAAAAGGCGCTCCTGCAGCGGAGCGATGAAGCGATCGAGGGTGCGCGCCTCGCTCACTACCGGAGCCACCTGGGTGGCAGCCTCGGTCAGCATGCGCACTTCATCGTCGCTGAACACGCGGGCTTCAATGGTCTGCACCACGAGAACGCCCTGCAGAACGCCACGATCGATCAGGGGCACTCCCAGAAATGACTGGTAGGCCTCTTCCCCGGCCTCCCGGAAGTACTTGAAGCGGGGATGGGTCTTGACCTGCCCCACCGAAACCGGCCGCACCAGCTCGGCGACCAGACCGGTCAGGCCTTCGTTCACGGCCATGCGGAGGTTGCCGATGCACTCGCGGCGCAGTCCTACGGTCGCGGCCAGCACCAAATTGGCCCGATCGGGTTCCAGCAGGTAGGCCGAACATACATCGGTGCGAAACCGCTTGGCGATGAGGGCCACCACGTTCATCAGCGTTTCCGCAGGTTGGCCGCCCTCGGCGGCGAGGTTGGCAATTTCCTCCAGAGTCAGAACATTCTTGTCGTCTCCCGAACGCCCGCCCGTGGTCACTCCGTGCTCCGCCTCTGCGACTTTGTCGTATCTGTCCAATCTGTTTGCCTGCCTCCGTTGGGTTTTCGATCTGGACTCTTTGTAGCTGCGATTGACCCCACTCCTGATGATGTCATAGTCGGCCGCAGTCCAATCGACTATTTTACAGATGGGTGGGAGTGAAATCGCGACTAGCCGACACAATTCGATGTTGGGCACGTTCGAGGGCGTTAACCACGAAGGGCACGAAGGTTCACGAAGGGAGCGCCCGCAGTTGAATTCCTTCGTGAAACTTCGTGCCCTTCGTGGTGGAGTGGTTTTGGCCGTCTCGACACAGCCTGGGACGAGGTTTTTGACGACCGAAAAGTTGTTTGCTTGCCGCGCCCGATAAGGAGTAAAATCACCGCCAATCCAGCCAACCAATGGGAGACTCACGTCCACTTCAATTGGTTTTGAGCATGCACATTTGGCGAAGACCGATCGAGGAAAAAACGGCCGAGGAAGAGACGGCCGATACGAAAACGATCGGCGGGAAGTTTAATTCCTACGTCGAAGCTGCGGCTCCTCTATACTTGGGACGGATAAACGACGGGAGACTTTTCTTTCGGACCTCCGAACGTCGTTATTTTGCGCATCTCGCGGACTCTGGAGTCAGACAATGAACGGTACTGCCACACGATTCGTCCGGTTAGGTGTGAGCCTGGCGGGATTGGTGACCTTGGGCTGGGTGCTGACGGGCCAGGCGGCGCGACCCGCGCGTCATGCTGTCGCTCTGCCCACCGACTGGAGTCACCGCCATGTGATCTTCACCAAGCCGAGTTCGCCGGAGCAACTGGCGCGCGTGAGCGAAGACCCGCGCTATCAGCAGCAGATCAACCGGCGGGAACAACTTCTGAGGATGCCCGCTCGCATGGCCGAGGCCGGGGCAGCATTTGGCAGCAATCTGCGAAGGCCGGTGGCCACGCTGCGGCGACCGTTCAAGCCCTCCAGCAAGAGTTTAAAGCGGGACTGGGCCGAGGATCTGGGAGGCGCGGCATCGATCGGCGCAGCCAACTATCCCGCCAAGTTTTCTTTTAATACCAACACCGCTTCCTGCGATGCCGCCACGCCGCCCAACCAGCCCGACTACGTGGTCTTCAGCACAGGTGAGGCGGGTTCTGTGACGCAAGCCACCGTCGTAGCCTACGACAATCTTTATAGCGGCTGCTCAGGTGCGTCGGTTCCCATGGTTTATTGGGCCTATAACACCGGGCTGCTCTCTACCATTCTGACTTCTCCGGTGCTTTCGCTGGACGGCTCGCAGGTGGCGTTTGTGCAATCCACCGGCGGCTCGGCGTTCCTAGTCACGCTGAAGTGGAACGCCCATGACGGCTCTGTGGCCACTCCGTCAACCCCGACGATAGTTACGTCAATGTCGCTTTGCCCCGCCGCCACTGCCTGCATGACGCTGACTCCGCTGACCACGAGCGGCCTAACCCCGATCGATGACCAGACCTCGTCGGTTTTCTACGACTACAGCAACGATATAGCGTGGGTGGGAGGAACGAACAGCTGGCTGATCAAGATTACTGGGGTGTTTAAGGGAGCGCCGACGGAAGTCGTCGGAGGTGGCTTCCCGGTTCAACTCAACCCCAGCAATCCCAATGTGCTTTCCAGCCCGGTTTACGACCGCATCTCGAAGAACGTGTTTGTGGGTGATTTTGGCGGGTTCTTGTACAGCGTGAATTCCGCGACTGGGGCGGTCACGGCTTCCAGCCAATTGGACTTCGGCGCCGGGCTTGTGGACGGTCCGATCGTGGATTCGACCAATGGCTTGGTGTATGTGTTTGCCTCCGCGGACGCTAGCTTCGCGTGCGCAGGCGGGGCAGATTGCACGGCGGTTTATAAGCTAAGTACCGCATTCGCGTCGGGAGCAGCCGGGACAGAGGTAACCATCGGAAATAGCGTGCTCTTTGGGACTCTTCCGAATCCGAGTCCGGCATATATCGGGGGCTTCGACAGCGCCTACTACGACTCGACCGGCGTTAACTCCCCTACCGGAAACCTGTACGTTTGCGGCAACACCGGCGGATCTCCGACTCTGTATCAGGTCGCGATTACTGCCGGCGCACTTCCGATCCAGAGCCTAGCGATTGCGCCGCTAGCGGCATCGAATTCGACCGCGGCGTGCTCACCGGTGACGGATATTCCCAACCCGAACGTACAGGCCCCGGGCATCCCGTCGGAGCGCGCCTTTGTCAGCGTGCAAAACAATGGCCTTCCCACCGTCTGCGCGCCCGGCGGATGTGTTCTTAACTTCGTGACCGCGCCCTGGACCCCCAACACCTTCAAAGCCCTGGGACAACAGATTTTGAGCCCGAGGGGACATGTGGAAACAGTGATTGTCGCCGGCTTCAGCGCAGCCAATGACGCCAGCCCATGGCCAAATCAAGCGGCCCAAACCTATCCCGATCTCCAAGTGACCTGGATCGATCAAGGTGTATTCGGCGCGACTTATGTGACCTGGCAGCCCTCGTTCCACTACGTAGCACCTTTGACCAGAATCATCGACACGAACGGCAATGTCGAGGTCTTGACGACCAACGCATCTGGCGACAAGACTGGAACATCGCAACCCGCATGGAACGCAACGCTAGGTGGCACTACGCCCGACAATACGGTGGTCTGGACCAACGTCGGGCCCCTCGGCACCGCCGCCATGCCTGTCGCCGGAGGCACCAGCGGCATTATCGTCGACAACACACTGGGTTCCGGTTCTATCGTGGGTGGCTCTCAGGTATACTTCGGCACTCTGGGACCGGCCTGTGGGGCGGATACCTGCGCGGTGCAGGCGTCGCAGGTGGCATTACAATAGACAGCAAGTAGAGATCGTAAACAGAAACGACAGACAGGTGGGGTTTCCTCTTATGGCTACGAACGATTCATCCTCTGACAATTCGCGGATTTCTGTGAGCAAGAAGCCGTACGAGAAGCCTTCGTTCCGGTACGAGCAGGTCTTCGTGACCACTGCGCTTTCATGCGGCAAGATCGCCGGGACGCAGACCAACTGCGTGGTCAACGCCAGCGCATCATGATGCCTGCGCCCCAAGGATTCGGTGATGCGCACGCCGTGAAGTGCGAACTGGCGGCGGAGGTGTTGCGCTCGTCCGGAACACTCCGGCTGCAGGTGAATGGCTGGAGTATGCTGCCCTCGGTTTGGCCGGGAGATACGCTGGTGGTCGAGCGAGCCAATAGCAGCGCGGTCTCCAAAGGAGACATCGTGCTCTTTGGCCGCAATCAACGACTGTTTGCTCATCGCGTAGTGGCTAAATCCAGCCAGCAGGGAGATTTGCGGGTTGTAACGCGCGGCGACGCGATGCCTACGCCCGATTTGCCCGTCTCTGAGGACGAACTGCTGGGCAAGGTTTCGCTCATTGTGCGGGACGGTCGATGCATCGAGCCCAGCCGCAGTCTCGGTTTTTCGGAGCGCGCCGTGGCGGCTTTCGTCCGCAGCTCGGAGATTGCTGCCCGGGTAGTGGTGGGTGTGCACGGCATGCGCCAGACGTCACAGAATCAGGCATCGTAAGAAATCGAGTCGGAATAAGAATCGGAATCGGGAAGTCCCCTTGCCAGAGCTCACCACCGAAGTCGAACGCCTCAGCGTCGTGATTGAAATCGGGGAAATGCCCGTGCGCGTAAATACGACCGATCCGCATTTCCTGGACATCCTGCAGGACCGATATTCCGGATTTATTTCCGAGCGAGCCGAGCAGGACGAGGAAATTGAATTCGACGTCGAGATCAGTGCCGCGACTTTCGCCGATCCGAATGCCGAAGTGAGCGTGACCCATCAATCGGGCCGCTGGTGCCTGCAACGCGGAGATTTTCGCGCGGAGTGGGAACCGGCCTCGCGCACGGGACGGATTCGCCAGACCGCCAATCCCTACTCCATCGATGCCGTGCTGCGCATCGTGCACACGCTGGTGCTGGCGCGGCAGGGCGGATTCCTGCTGCACTCCGCCAGCGCCATCCGCAATGGCAAGGCGTTTCTGTTCGCGGGCGTTTCCGGCGCAGGCAAAACGACCATTTCGCGGCTGGCGCCTCCGGACGCCACGCTGCTGACCGATGAAATCTCCTACGTCCGCAGAAGCGGCAAGCGCGAAGCCGGCTACACCGCCTTCGGCACGCCCTTTACCGGCGAACTGGCCAAGCTGGGCGAGAATGTTTCCGCGCCCATTGCCGCGCTTTATCTCCTGGCGCAGGGGCCGGAGAATCGCATTGATCCGGTCGCGCCTGGCGAGGCCGCACGATCTCTGCTTGCTAATGTTCTGTTTTTCGCGGAGGATGAGGAACTGGTGCAGTCGACATTTCATTCCGCATTTGAGTTCGTCAGCCGGGTACCGGTTTCCCGGCTCACTTTTGTGCCCGATGCCCGGGTCTGGGAGTTGATTGGATGAGCAGGCTTTACCTGGCACGGAATCCGCGGGTGGCGGCGCGCAGTCTCGACGGCGAGATGATGATTATGTCGGGCCGCGACTCCACGCTCTTTACGCTGAACAAAACCGCGACCATCTTGTGGCAGTCGGCGGACGGGACCACTCCGCTCGACGAGATCGTTGAGCACCGGATTTGTCAGGAATTTGAAGTTGCGCCCGCCGAGGCGCTGCAGGATGCTGAGACGCTGGCGCGCGAACTGGCCAGCCACGAAATCCTGCACATCTCGGAAGAGCCGATTCCGCAGGGAACGCCGGCGCTTTCCGGAAACATGGCGGGAGAATCCCGATGAGGGGACTACTCGAGGAGATGACCGGCAAAGCGCTGGCGCGGAATATTCCGCTCAGCGTGCAGGTCGACCTCACTTATCGCTGTAACGAGCGCTGCGTCCATTGCTACCTGGATCACGACGATCACGGGGAGATGACCACGGCGGAGATCAAGCACCTGCTCGATGAGATGGCCGAGGCAGGCGTATTCATTCTGACTCTCAGCGGTGGTGAGATTTTTCTGCGCAAGGATTTCTTCGAGATTCTCGAGTATGCCCGGCTCAAGCTGCTGTTCTGCGTGAAATTGAAGACGAATGCCATTCTCATTCGCGAGCGCGAGGCGGCGCGGATTCGCGATCTGGGTGTCGAGTCGATCCAGATCAGCATTTATTCCCACCGGCCGGAAGTGCACGATGCCATCACGCTGGTGCCAGGTTCGCTCAAGCGCTCGCTGGATGGGGTTCGCTTTCTGAAGTCGCAGGGGTTGCGCGTGGTTCTTGCCAACGTTCTCATGGTGCAGAATATGGCGGACTATCCCGGAGTTCGGGCGCTGGCTGCGGAACTGGGCGTGGAATGCACGCTTGACCCGACCATCACCCCGATGATGGATGGCGACCGCTCGGTGCTGAGCCTGGGCGTTGACCGGGACGCGCTGCGAAACGTATTCCGCGACTCTTCGCTGGTGGGGAACGTGGAAGAGTTCTGCGCCATCGCCACCAGTCCCGACGAAAACGCGCTGGAAAATCTGCCATGCAGCGCCGGTCACACCAGTTGCTACGTTTCGCCCTACGGCGACGTTTTTCCATGCGTGCAGTTTCCGCTTCCGACGGGCAATGTGAGGCAGCGTCGCTTCATCGACATCTGGCGGCATTCCGATGAGATGAACGATGTGCGCTCGATCCGGCTCAAGGATCTGACCACCTGTACCTCATGCACCCACGTTGGCGGTTGCTCGCGCTGTCCGGGTCTGGCGTTCATGGAAGGAAACATGCGCGGGCCTTCGTCGCAGGATTGCGAGAAGTCATTCGCGAAGACCGGAGTGCCGTCGGCCAACATGCTGCTGAAAGCCAACGGGAAGGCACGCCCGCCGGCGAACCTGGTGCAGATTCGCGCGCTCCCCACCATGGCGGGCGCGCCGGCGTAGACTGGTCTCGAGTGAACTGGCTCCGCCCTTCCCACCGACATGCCCGGGACTAGCGCCGCGCTCGATCGTGAGTGGTCTGTACTGCTGGCCGCCTGTTCGGCAATTCCCAACCAAGAAAGATCGCTGCGCCTCCGCACGAGGATGCAGCAGCCAGTCCGGTGGAGGTCTGTGTTTGAACTAGCCGAACGCCACGGCACTCAGCCTCTTTTGTATCAGGCTCTCTCGGGTTTTGAGCAAGCGGTCCCTCCCGAGGAAATGTTCCTGCTGAAGCAGGCCTATCAGACCAACCTGCACAAATCGTTGTTACTCTCGCGGGAGTTGATTCGCATCGTGGACCACGTGACCGCACTCGGAATTGATGTGATGCCCTACAAAGGCCCGGCGTTGGCCGAAGTTCTCTACCGCGACATCGCATTGCGGCAATCCGGGGATATCGATCTGCTGATTCGGCCGCAGGATATGGCGAGCGTGCGCGATGCCGTGCGCACGTTAGGCTACACGCCGCACATGTCCCTTTCCGTAGCGGAGGAGCGCGCCTATGTGAAGTCCGGATACGAATATGCGTTCGATGGCGCCGCCGGGCCGAATCTTCTGGAGTTGCAGTGGGCGATCCAGCCGCGATTTTATGCCGTAGATTTCGACATGGATGGCCTGTTCCAGCGCGCAACGACGGTGACTGTCGCGGGCCGGCAGATGCGCACGCCCGCGTTCGAAGACCTGTTTCTTGTTCTGTCGCTGCACGCAGCCAAGCATGTATGGGGGCGGCTGGTATGGCTGTGCGACATCGCGCGGCTGATGAACCTTCCCAGTCTGAACTGGGAGTGGATTGGATTGCAGGCGCTGGACTTGGGAATTGTGCGGATTTTGCGGGTCACCATGCTCCTGGCAAACCGCCTGCTGGAATCGGCGATTCCGGCCGCTGCGGAAAAGAGTCTTCCTCAGGATCGCGAGGCCGGGGCGTTGGCGGAGGAAATTCAGACACACGTCGTCGGCGAAACCGCATACAACGTAGAGTCATTGGCCTACTTTCGTCTGATGATACGTCTGCGCGAAAGGGGCTCAGATCGGAGGCGATTCCTGCGACGGCTTGTGCTCACGCCGGGTCCGGGCGAATGGAATGCGGTGCGGCTTCCGCCGCTGCTGTTTCCGCTGTATCGGGTGGTGCGGCTGGCGCGACTGGCGGCGCGGTTTGTGAAGAGGTAGAGCGAAGGTAGCGCCGGCATCTTGCCGGCTGCCGCGGGTGCGTCTCGCCCTCGGCGCGGCAGGCTAAGGCGAAGCCGACTTCCAATCCCTCAGATACAAGAAGTACATCGCCGCACATCCAATCAGGGGCACGACCAAGCCGGCTTTGAGTGTGCCGAACCTGCTTGCCGAAGCGCCGACCAGCCAGGGCATGGATCCCCCGCCGAGATTGGCCAGCGTGAACATGACTGAGCCGATCCGCGATGCCGACGCACCGAACTCCCGCGACAGGAGCGCAATTGTAATCGGATAAACGCACGAGAGTCCGAGACCAGCGAGGCAGGCACTGGCCGCAACCCCGGGCAGTGCGTGCGACAGCAAAAGTCCTCCGCTTCCCGCACAGGCCACTAGTAGTCCCGCTTGCGCAAGGCGGATTTCGCCGACAGCTCGCAGGAAGAGCGGCGCCAGCAATCTTCCAAACATGAGCGATGCATAAAAGAACGACGGAGTCACGAGCGACATGCTGACTGTCATGCTGCTCAAATTCTTGGCATACGAAGCGATCCAGCCGCCGAATCCGTTCTCGGTGCCCACGTAGATAAAGAACAGCGCTCCCAGAGGCAACAGGGCACGGTGCCTCCAATCAAACGCGAACAATTTCCGGACGCCCGCGTTTTTGGCGACCGCGGGTTCGACAATCGACGCGGGGGTGACGGCGATGCCCACAAACACGATCAGCAGGCATACGGCCACCAGATTCAGCAAAAGTGGCACACGATGTCTCGTCGCCGCGAAGGCGACGAGAAACGGACAAGCCACCGCGCCCGCGCTCCAGCAGAAGTTGAGCACATTCAATTTCGCGCTGCGAGAGCTGGGGTTCACTTCCGCCACGACCAAATTCGCCGCCGGGACCGCCAGTCCCAAACCCCATCCGTAGGCTGCGATGCAGGCAATGCCCAAGACTTCCGAACCGGAGAGGAGCAGGGCCACGCCGGCAATCACGAACACCAGGCCCGCCTTCATAGCGAAACGATATCCCCAGCGCGCGACCAGCACACCCGAAACCGCGACGGCGAGAGTGGACGCTATGTACTGAGCGGTAAACAGCGCGCCAGCCTGAGAATAGTTCAGCGACCAGCGCGCCGATAATGTCGGCAGCATGGGACCGAGAAGCACGGTGACAATCCCGATGGGCAGGAACACGGCATACGCGGTGAGCGTAAGGGCATTGGCGGAACGCGGGTCCAGTTCTGAGGCAGGTGACGCAGAAGCGGGCATATCGGAGGCGGGCATGAAATGATCGGCGTGGGTGTGACGAGAACGATTGCCGAGACCGCATTGAATCACGGCCGCAGCCCGTTTTGCCAGCTTGCATTCTACGTGGTCGGCGCTTTCGCGGTGGACTCCCGCGCCGCGAGTTCGGGCTCGATGGCGATTTCCGAGTCTTCGCTATTCTTTCCCTCGATGCGCTCCAGCAGGGTCTGCGCCGCCACTTCCCCCATGCGGTTCAGCGGCTGGCGCACCGTGGTCAGACTCGGAGTGTGAAACATTGCGCCGGGAATGTCGTCGAACCCCATGACGGAGACATCGTGAGGAACTCGCAGCCCGTGCCTCCTGCAGCGCGCGGATCGCGCCGATGGCGGAGATATCGTTGTAGGCGAATAATGCGGTGAAGGGCTTGTTGCGCGCAAGCAGTTGCTTGGCGAAGGGATATCCCAACATCGGAGTCGGGTCGTCGGTATCGATTTGGACGATGAGGTCAGGGTCCATTTTTATCCCGATCTGCCCCGCCACACGGCAGATCGCATCCCAGCGGTCTTTCGCATCCGAACTGAGCGGGTTTCCTCGCATGAAGGCGATGCGCTCGTGACCCAAGTCCTTGAAGTGGTTCAAAGCCAGAACCGCCGCGCGTTCATGATCGAGGACAATGTTGGTCACGCCTTTCAGTTTCCGGTGGCCGGCGACGGCCACGGTAGGCACCGTAGGAGCTTCCTGCACAGTCGTGTCGACGGTGATGATGCCCTCGACGCCGCGCTCTGAGAGCAATTGCGAATAGCGATTCAGCAGCACGGGATCGTGCCGGTGGACGACTGTCAGAAAGAAGTAGTCGCGCTTGCGTAAATACTGCTCGATGCCGCTGATGATGGGCGAGCTGTAAGAGTCGCCGATCTCTTCGGCAATCACTCCAATGGTGTAGGTGCGCTTATTGCGCAGAGTGCGGGCAAAGAAATTCGGGCGGTAGTTGAGTTCCTTGGCGGCGGCGTGGATGCGGTTCTTGGTATCCTGCGGAATGGAGCGGGCCGACGGCGAATCGTTAAGCACCGCGGAGACCGTGCCGGGCGTAAGTCCGATATGTTGCGCGACGGCCTTGAGCGTAATCACAACCGGCTTTTGGCCAGGCTTCTTAATTTGCCCCATGAGCGGCTAAGTCTGAGGTGCTAAATCGTTTTAATCGCCAGTTCCAAGATTCGCGCGAAACATCTTACCAAATGCGGGGGCCGGTCAGTGATTCCGACGGGGTTACATTCCGGTTATCGGTCCGGCTTCCTCACTCAAGCCCTACACCTTACTGTGGCGCTCGCTGTTCGGTCGAGATCCGCTGACAGCAAAGAAGAGAATGTAAAGGTAGCACAGGGTCGCCAGAATCAACGCGTAATGCATCCCTTGGCCCCAGCTGGTTTCCCCCCGAACCATGGCAGGGTAATACTTGGTGTTGATCATCACCGCCGCCCGACCAACGAGATAGGGAATGATGGCGCCGCCCACGATCGCCATATTCAGGACTCCTGATCCATCCCCTGTCAGCGGCCCGAGTTCCGCTATCCCCATAGTGAAAATACAGGGAAACATAATCGAGTTAAACAACCCGACGGCAAGGATCGACCACATTGCCACATGTCCAGCGCTGAGCACTGAAACAGTGACGAGCAATGCGGCCATGATCGCGGCAAAGGCGAGCAGTTTGCTCGTCTTGATCTTTTGCAAAAGAGCCGATCCGATAAACCGGCCCACCATGGCCCCACCCCAGTACAGCGAGATGTACTTAGCTGCCTCCGCCAGTGCGGTACGGTAACGCGCCGCTGCATCGGGGATGGTAGAGGATGATATGAAGCCACCAATATTGTCCAGCGCCAAGTAGTTCGCAATGGAACTGCCGATCGCTACTTCGCCGCCGACATACACAAAAATGCCGATCGCGCCGAAAATGAGGTTTGGGTGCTTCCAAACAGAGTCGGCCACTTTTTCTCCGACGCGGTGCTCGGCGGACTCCATCTTGGGTAGTTTGAAAAGGCCAATGGCGACTGCCAGCAGCAGGAGCGCAAGACTGAAAAAGTAGACATACAGCTTCACGACTGCGTCTGCCTCCTGGGAGGCGCTGCTTGCCATCGCTGTCGCCGTCGCTCCAAGAATCAAGTGCGCACCGAACCATGGGAAGATCGTCGTGCCCAGCGAATTGAATGCCTGAGTCAGATTGAGGCGACTGGAGGCGGTTTTCGGACTCCCCAGTACTGCGACATATGGGTTCGCTGCGACCTGAAGAATCGTGATCCCCGTTGCAAGAATCACCAGGGCGACTAAGAAGAAGGGAAAAGAAGGAATTCTCGCTGCAGGATAGAACGCCAAGCAGGCAGCGATCATCGTGGACAGCCCAACGATGATCGCCTTTTTGTAGCCAATCCAATCAATGATCTTCGACGCTGGGATTGAAAAAACAAAATAAGCCGAAAAGAACGCGGTCTGGATCAACATGCTGGCATCCAGCTTGATTTTAAAAACATGTTGAGCGTAGGGAATCAGCACATCGTTCAACGACGTCAGCGATCCCCACATGAAGAAGAGAGTCGTTATAACCGCCAGGGGACCGATATACGAGGAGGACCCATTCGGGGCCGCGTTAGTAGAGGTCGAACTGTTGGGGGTCGCGATTGCCATGAGTGCTGTATCCACCCTTCAAGGAGTGTACGAACCAATATCCGAATCCGGGGCTGCGAATTCGTGTAATCGATGAACGCGCCATCATAGCATCGCGGGCTCGCGGTTTTACGCATTTTCTTTGAGGAGGGATCGAATTCGTGCCCTACAAAATCGTTTCTCTAGCTTGACATTCCGATGGCCTTGCAAGAGACTGCAATCGTTTCCGCCGGTGCGAATCTCCTGAATCAGGCCACTCCCCAATGCGCAAAGCTATTGTCTTCGCCGTCTTCGCCTTGTTCTCCCTAGTAAGCCAAGCCGCTCTCGTTGCTCAATCCGGAATGTCGGCTGCGGTTGTGTTTAGCGAGCCGGGGTTTCCGGCCGCTGATTCGGCTGGCCCTTCGCTCCAGCAGTTGACAACCATGTTGCCGGGAGCGCAGACGGCAAGCGCAGACCAGCTTTCCGCCGCGCTGGCCGTTCCGGCGACGCGTCTTCTTGTACTTCCTTATGGGTCCGCTTTCCCGGAGGAGGACCTGGCCGGCGATCAAGCAGTTCCTCGACCGCGGCGGCAATCTGCTGGTGTTGGGGGGCATGCCCTTCACCCGATCGGCCTATCGCGATCACGACGGCTGGCATCTTCGCGACTACGGCGTCCGCTTCATCCGTCCGCTCATGATCGACCAGTATCAGGAAACTCCTGGCTCGGCAGGGCTGCAGTTTCAGCCGAATCCTGAGCTGCCGATGCAGCTTCATCCCTTCGCGTGGAAGCGCGCCTTCAGCCCGGTGATTCGGCTGAGCGCCGTCGATCTTTACCATCGCGGAGGGGCTGCGGGTTCGATCGATGCGCGGCTCGACGCGCTGGCGTGGGGCTCCAAGGATAATCGGAAACTATCGGCGCCCGCCGTGCAGGTGGACCACTACCGAAATGGCTTCGACGACGGACGCTGGATTCTGGTCAACGCCGAACTCGCGCCAGAGTTCTTCGACAGCCCCGAAGTAATCCGGGCTCTGGCAGGGCGCTGCCTGCACGGCGCGGAGGAATTCACTGTGCGCCCGGCGTTGCCGCTTTACGTTCATGGCGAGCCGATCGAGTTGCAGGTTCTGTGGCACGCGTCTCAAGCTCCGGCCGGACCGGTGAGCGTGACGATCACTGCATTTCCCGAGGGACAGCCCTCGAATCGCTCAACCGCGACCGCTGCGCTGCCTTCGAGCGAACCGCTGGTGCTGGCGGCGCCTGAGGGCAAGGGACTGTACATGATCGAGGCGCAGTTGCTGGAAGGCACTCGGATTCGCGCGATCTACCATTCCGCGTTCTGGATTCGCGACGAAGCTTATCTCCGCTCAGGGCCTCGACTGGGCGTGAACCACGATTATTTCGAACTCGACGGCCACCCTCTGGCGGTTGTGGGCACGACGTACATGTCGAGCGAAGTGCAGCGGCTTTATTTCGAGCATCCCAACGTGTTTGTTTGGAACCAGGATCTTGCTCAGATTCATGAGGCCGGGCTGAACATGATCCGTACCGGTTGGTGGACGGGCTGGGATAAATTCTGCGACGAGAACGGCCAGCCCTACGAGCGGACGCTGCGCACACTTGAGGCGTATCTCATGACGGCGCGCAAATACGGGCTGCCGGTGCAGTTTAATTTCTTTGCCTTCCTGCCGGACGTGCTCGGAGGCGAGAACGCGTTTCTTGACCCCGCGGCGGTTCGCCGGCAGCAGACTTTGATTTCCGCCGTGGTCGCGCGCTTCCACGATGTATCTTTCCTGGCGTGGGATCTGATCAACGAGCCCAGTTTTTCGCAGCATTTGTGGCGGATGAGGCCGAACGGTGATCCGATCGAACTCGCTGCTTGGAACCAGTGGCTGAGCCAGCGCTATCCCGATCGCGCCAAACTCGCGGCGCTGTGGAACGTTCCGGCGGCAGCGGTCGGTGGAATGATTTCGCTACCCAGCGAGGCTGAGTTCGCATCGCGAGGCATGTACACCGGCACTAACTCGCTGCGGCTCAACGACTATCTTCTTTTCGCGCAGGAGTCGTTCGCCAAGTGGGCGCGAACCATGCACGACACAATCCGCGCGACCGGATCGCAACAGCTTGTCACCGTAGGGCAGGATGAAGGTGGCATTCAGGATCGATTGTCGCCGGCGTTCTGGGGAACGTCGGTCGACTTCACCACCAACCATAGCTGGTGGCTCAACGATCACCTCCTGTGGGATTCGCTTGCAGCCAAACAGCCAGGCGAACCGATGCTGATTCAGGAGACCGGGCTACAGCGCGAACTGAATTTGGACGAAGTCGCGCGCCGCACCACAGAGAGCGAAGGCGCGCTGCTCGAACGTAAGATCGCAATGTCGTTTATTCAGGGTTCGGGCGCGATCGAATGGTTGTGGAATACGAATTCCGACATGACGGAAAGCAACGAGACCCCGATCGGCGCGGTGCGCACCGATTACACCGAGAAGCCGGAAGCTACGTTGCTGCGAGCGTTCGCGCAATTCGCGCCGGCCTTGCAGGAACATCTTCGCGAGCCGCAGCAGCCTTCGATCGCAATCGTCACGTCGCAAGCCGCGCAGTACTCCGCAATTGCGGAATTTCAGTTGGCGGCACAGCAGCGCGCCGTACGTGCCTTGGCGTTTGGAGCGCATTTGCCGGCATACATAATCGCCGAGAATCAGATCGCCAAACTCGGTTCGCCGAAGCTGGCGATTCTGCCTTCACCTCAGTCGCTCGGCGAAGGAGCCTGGCAGGCACTTTTGAGTTATGTGGATGCTGGCGGCAATCTTCTTATCACCGGCCCAGTCGATCGCGATGAGCACTGGCAAATCGTCCACAGAACCGCTGATCTTGGCCTAGCCGCGCATGCCGAACCACTCACCTATCACGATGCCGCGATTCGTCTGGGAGAGCGATCCATTCCTCTGGCTTTCGATCAGCAGGATCAGAATTGGCTGGACGCGCTGCGCTTTGACGACGGCTCTACGATCAAAGAGATTCCTCACGGCAAAGGGCGCGTGTTTTGGATCGCATATCCGGTGGAACTCAGCGAAGGATCGCAACCTACCGCCGAACTCTACGCTTATGTTGCCAACAGGCTAAACATCGCGCCGCTGTTCACGCAACAATCTCCGCTTCCGTCCGGCATACTGGTATTCCCCACGGTGCTCGCGGATTCGGTGCTGTACGTCTTCGTTTCGGATTCGGCCACCGACTCAAACATCAATCTTCGCGACCTGGCCACGGGCACGCCGATTGCATTCTCTCTACCGGCGGAACACGCGGCGATCGCGGCTGTTGGGAAGAAGGAAAAGAAAATCGTGGCCAAGTACGGCTTCTAGAGACTGATGGCGGATCAGATCTGTGCGACGGTTCTGTTCTCTTCCAACTGGTGAGAAAGAAAATCCAGGTACTCATTCATCCCTTCGCCGGTTTTAGCCGAGAGGCGGAAGATCTGCATTCCGGGACGCACCGACTGAATGCTGGTGCGGGCCGCATCCCAGTCAAACTCGACCGCTGCCGCAAGTTCGTTCTTGGTCACGACCGCAACGTCAGCGCTGTTGAAGATGGTGGGGTACTTCAATGGCTTGTCTTCTCCCTCGGTCACCGACATCAACACGAGGCGCAGATTCTCGCCCAAATCGTAGGAAGACGGACACACCAGGTTCCCCACGTTCTCGATAAACAGGAAATCCAGTTGATGCAGATCCCACTCCTGCAGCGCGTTCTGCACCATCGCGGCTTCGAGATGGCAGAGAGTTCCGGTCGTGATCTGCTTTACCGGCGCCTTACTGCGGGCCAGACGCACGGCATCGTTTTCGGTCGCCAAGTCTCCGACCAGCGCCGCCACCCGGTAGCGAGGCTGCAGTTGCGTGAGCGTCTTCTCCAAAAAAGTCGTCTTGCCCGAGCCCGGACTCGAAACCAGGCTCACGACAAAGATACCGGCCTCGCGGAATTGTTCGCGCAGGGCGCGCGCGATCACGTCATTCTGCTTGAGAACATTTCGCCGCACTTCGACCAGGCGTGGTTCGCTCATGACGACACCTCTTTATTCCAGCGCTGCGGCTTCCAGTTTCTCGTCCTCTACTTCGAGTGCGAAAACTTCCAGTTCCTTGCCCTGACGAATGTCCATGGTGGGCGCGCCACAGTCGGGACAGGTAAACAACTGCACCGAGGGCAGAGTTCGTGTTCCCTGGCATTGCGCACAAAATATCACGACCGGAATGTCTTCCACGATCAGCCGCGACCCCTCGATCGGAGTGTCCTGGCATGCGACTTCGTAGGAGAACAGCAGCGCATCTTTGACTACGCCCGAAAGCGCTCCCAGCCTGAGATGAACGGCCGTCACCTGCACGCCGCGGCGCTGCGACTCGTCCAGAGCCGCGTCTACAATGCCCATCGCGATAGAAAGCTCGTGCATGCTCTCGCCGTGCGTATTCTATACCCGAATCCCCAGGGCCTGCGACGGGCGGTTGGACGGCCTTTGCCGCGGCGAGTATGATCCCCTGTTACGCCGAATCTGCCGAAGAACGCGCGGAAAGCCGCTTTCCGCTGAATCGACCAGACTCCATCGAGGACACGATGCTCGATCTCTCAACTACCTATCTGGGATTAAAGCTGCGCACTCCGTTGGTTTCCTCCGCATCTCCATTGACACAGGAACTCGACAGCATCCGCCGCCTGGAAGATGCCGGAGCCTCCGCGATTGTTTTTCATTCCATCTTCGAGGAGACGCCGATGGATTCAAAGGAGCCGGTCCCGCCGGCGCTCGACCATTATCTGAGCCTTCTTCGCAGGGCAAGGGAGGCCGTTCACGTACCTGTGATCGCCAGCCTTTGTGCTACCACTCTCGATGGATGGACCGGGTACGCCCGGCAGATCGAGCAGGCAGGTGCAAGCGCCCTCGAACTGAACCTGTATCAGGTTCCGAGCAACGCCGATGTTGCCGGCTCTGAACTTGAGAACGGATATGTCGAGGTTGTGAAGACGACGAGATCGGCCGTGAAAATTCCCATCGCCGCTAAGCTGACGCCGTTCTTCACCAGCATGACGAACATGGCCAAGCGCTTTGACGCCGCCGGCGCGGATGGTCTGGTGTTGTTCAATCGCTTCTACCAGCCGGACATGAACCTCGACGCCCTCGATATTCAACCCAATGTTCTACTAAGCACTTCCGAGGCACTACGCCTTCCGCTCACGTGGATTGGCATGCTGTTCGGCCGCATTAAGGCGAACCTTGCGGGATCGAGTGGCGTCCACAGTCCCGATGACGTAGTGAAGTTGCTTCTCGTAGGCGCGGACGTCACCATGGTGTGCTCGGCGCTGTTGCGAAATGGGATTAGACATTTGGGCGATCTCGAAGCTGGCTTGCGAAGCTGGATGGAGAATCACGAGCACGAGTCGATCTCCGCCTTCAAAGGAAGTCTGAGCCAGCTGCGCTGCCCGGACCCGGCCGCGTTCGAGCGGGCTCAATATGTGAATGCGGTGAAGGGAATCCAGAACGTCGTGCTCACGGGCCGCGAGGCCTGGAGAATTCTCAGCGGCGAGTGAGCTCTGAGCTGGGCCAGTGGGCTGACGCTCGCGGGATTTCATTTCGCAAGCTGGCCGATGAAGACTCCGTAGGGCTCCAGCGTTACTACGTTTCCCTTTGCCGCAGACTTCCCCGTCGCCGCCAGACTCTTCGCCGATGTGAACCCATGCTGACTCAATTCAAAGTCGACTCTCTGCTCCGCTCCTGACATGTTCAAAGCCACCAGAACCGCCTGGTCTTTGTAGACTCGCAAGTACGAGAGCACGTTCTGATCGTTCTGGTTGAGTGGTGTGTATTTCCCGTCGAGGAGAGCCTTGTTGGTGTGCCGCAGCTTGAGAACCTTCTTGTAGAAAGACAAGACCGAATCTGCGTCCTTCGACTCGTCCGCAACATTGTGAGTCTTGGCGGTCGGCGGTACGGGCAGCCAAGGCGTGGCTTGCGAGAAGCCCGCGTTGTCACTCTCGTCCCACTGCATGGGAGTGCGCTCGCCGTCGCGGCCTTTTTCCTTCGGCCAGCCAGTGCGGCCGATGGGATCTTTAACGTCTTCCTTGCGGGTAGGCGGAGTGGTCTTCATTCCAATTTCTTCGCCGTAGTACATGATGGGTGTGCCGCGCAGAGTCAGGTAGAGGCCGGCCATTAATTTTGCGATCTGATCGTTGTGCGGGCCGTCGCCATAGCGATCGTAAGAGCGGACAATATCGTGGTTGCTGATGACGAACGTGGGCCATCCCGTGGCTGAATCAACCGCAGCAATCTGCTTGCGGAAATCGGCGGGCGAGAGCTTATTGATCGTCGTAAAAAGAAAATCCATGGGCAACTGCAATTCGTTGTTGCCCTCGCCGTAATATTTATTCAACTCGGCGATGTCGGCCGTCCAGGTTTCCCCGATCAGCACGGCGTTGTTTTCGTCGGCCACCTTGCGTAATCCGCGCAGCGTCTCGTGTACCTCAGGCAGCTTCTCGTTGTACTTATTTTCTTCGTTGGAATCGCCGAAGGCGTCCTTGCCCGGCAGAATTGGATTGTCGTGCAGGTTAGGATCCTCGTATAGCGTGTCGACTGCATCCAGACGAAAACCGGAAACCCCGCGCTTGTACCACCAGCGGGAAACGTCGAACATCGCATCTTTCACGGCTGGATTCCGCCAGTTCAAATCGGGCTGCCCGGCATAGAACATGTGGTAGTAGTACTGATTGGTCGTAGGATCGAGCTTCCATGTGGAACCTCCGAAAAGCGAGATCCAATTATTGGGAGGTTGCCCAGAGGCTTTGCCGTCGCGCCAGATGTACCAGTCGCGGTATTTCGAAGTGCGAGACGATTTCGAATCCAGAAACCATTTGTGCTGATCGGACGAATGATTCACAACGAAGTCGAGGATGATGTGAATGCCGCGCTTCTTGGCCTCGGTCGCCATGGTGTCGAAGTCGGTCAGCGATCCGTACATCGGATCAATATCCTCGTAGTCGGAAACGTCGTAGCCGAAGTCGACTTGCGGCGAAGGAAAGCAAGGAGAGATCCAGATCGCATCCACGCCCAAATCTTTCAGGTAGTCGAGCTTCGAAGTAATGCCCTTCAGGTCGCCGACGCCGTCGTTGTTGCTGTCGGCAAAACTACGGGGATAAATCTCATAGAACACCGCATGCTGCCACCATTGATGACCTTCGGCGTCGACGGGCTTGGCCCCGGTCTGCGCGTTGGCGGCAGGCAGCGAGCAACAAGCTAAGATTGACGTGCAAATAATGCACAAGACCCTGCGCTGCATGGTCATGACTCTCCCCCTACAAGAACACTCCTACGCGATAAACCCCACGGCGACGTGCTGTCCCCGAGTGTAATCCTTTTCAAATGTTCGCTCACCGCGAATCGGACGGCGGGTCCATCTTTTCAGCCGGATGCTTCTGGAGAACTCAATGCTTCTGGAAGCTGAGAACTACTTTCTGCGGGACGTAAGTTCCCTCTGGCCCATCCGGCATTTGGACTTGCAGTTTGCCCGCCTTAGTGACTACTCCGCCCTTTACCGCGACGATCTGTGAGGGATTCCAAACCGCAAGCTCATACTGCTTTCCAGCCACGCCGGACAGTTCGAGAATCAGTTGGTTGCGCGAGGGGTTCCATGATTCATTCGACAACTCGCAGACTGCGGCTCGCGCTGCCGAGAGCGGGAAGTTCGTTGGCCAGGCTAACCCCGAAATCGTTTCTAACATTCACGATAACGGTATTCGTTCCACCTGTAATCAGAAAGCGCACGAGCAGATGCTGATCGCCGATATGCTGTTGCATCGTAAACGGCAGAGGCCGCCCATTCATCACTACGCTGACCACCTCAGTCCGCTTGCTGAGCGCGGGAGAGAACTCCACCCAGCAATCGCCAGTCCCGGAGCGTTTAGTCTCGAGCGTCATGCTGTCGGGCGTTTTGTGAAATTGGAAGTCCACGCCCACTCCGCCAATATGAATATTCTTGATCGCAAACGAAATCCAGTCGGCGGGGACGTGTGGGGCCAGCGTGATCTCATGCTTCTCGGCGTCGGTTTGCAGCCCAAACATTCCGCGCAAGATCGGACTGATGACCATGGCCGCCGACCAGATCTGGTGCGGCGAACTCGTGGCGAACGACTGGTAGTAGTCTCCGGAAAGAACTTCGGTGAAATGACCGAGTGCCCCATCCGTCGCGAGCAGACGCGTTCGCGCGCAGATTGGAGTAGGCCGAAAGCGGACGGTGGTAACGATATTCGCCCACTGACGCCCATCCCGTGAACAGCGGCCACACCGAGCCGAAGTGATATCCAGATCCGTCGTACACCTTGCGAGTTCGAAGAAATGATGCGCATACCCCAGTCGGTCTGCTGGTCGGCGTCGGCAAGTTTCGTGATCATCTGGTCGGTATGAGCTGCATCGGGCAGGCCGAACCACATAGGCACAGCAGCGAGCACGCTCGCTTCGTTAACGCGCTGGTTGTCCTGCTTCAGAGCGAACGCATAGATGCCGCTTTCGGGCGACCAGTACGCTTGATCGAGTGTGGACTTTCCGGCTTCGAACTCGGTCGCGAGTTGTTTGCTGACGTCGTCCTTGCCCATTAGCCGTGCCAGATTGGAGAGCGCGCTCAGCGCTTCGACACCAAGACCAGCCTGGTAATACTCGTTCTTGACGGGGAGCAGCGGACCGCCTTCCACCCAGCCATGTCCAATGCCCGCGTTTTGCGCCAGACCCTGCGCGTCATACGTCGAGCGCAAGAACTGATATGCGCGCCAGACGTTGTCCCATTTGTCGCGAGCGAAAGCAACATCTCCGCTCTGGGATGCATAATCATTCATCGCGATGATGAACAAAGGCGTCGCGTCGGCGGAAACGTAGGCATAGGGATAATCCTTGAACCAGGGAACCAGGCTCGCACTCTGCGAAATCTCGTGCGGAACCTTGCCGTCGGCGCGCTGGTACTTGCTGATGAAATCGAGCGCTGTGCGAGTGGTCGAATAATCGCCTTCCGCGTTCAGAGCAAACGAAGTCCACAGAGAATCGCGACCGAAAAACCATGCGAAACCAGGCCGCTGGCCAACGCCAGAAGTTCGATATCCCGCGACCAGCCCCGAGCCGAGGTAAGGATTATTGACCAGACCTTGAATCGTACTAATGCGCGCCCAATCGTAGGCCTGCTGCAGAGCGCCATCGGGCAGTTCAAGGCTGACTGTCTTGTCCAGATAGGCGCTGTAATAGTCGGCCGACGCTCGCATGGAATCTGAATAGGACGTCAGCAGGTGTTGATACGTTTTCAGTGCGTCCGCGGGGCCCGCGACGGAAGCCGCGATAACGAGTGCTTTGGTGTCCTTCCCCTTTTCTGTGATGCCCAGTCGCATGGAGTTTTCGCCGGAGGACGAATAGTTCGTCTCATACGAGAGCCGCGCGTCTCCTGCTGTGGGGGATCCGACCAGTGCTGCGAACTTCCGCGCCTCTTCGCCGAAAACGAATGCGCGTTGTTTCGGGTCCCAATCCACATAGGTTCCACCGAGCGCAGCGGGCCATTCCAGTTGGAAGTCGGCGGTGAACGCGGCTTCGACTTCGAGTGGCTGCTCGGTTTCGATCTCCAGCAGAATCACGGCGCCGGATTCGTTGACCGGTACACACAACGTTTCGCGAACTCGGAACGAATCACCGACGTATAGAATCGACGCCGACTCCGGCCGCACTGTCAGCGTGCGTGAAAGGCTCTCGGCGGGCAGCGCGCGATCGCCCACGTGGAAGGTCAGGTGAAAGTCACGGAAAAGTTTCAACGGATAGACCCAGGCTTCAAACTGTCCGGTTTCGTTGCCGAAGAGGCCAGCGCGAGAACCGACGACAGGGAGGAATTCCCAGGCGCGGACGGTGCGCGTGAGTTCAGGCGTCGGCGTGGCTTGTTGCGCGGTTGCCATGGCTGCTCCGAGCAGGCAGATTCCCACGAGGATTGCGCGGCGCAATTGAAAAATCCGAGGGCCGACAAGGTAAGGATTCATTGCGACCTTCTCTTGCAACGGGGATTCGGCCAGGCCGGCGCTTGCAAAGTCGCGGTTCCCTGAATATAAGGAGTAGGGGCGAATTCTAGCACGAGCCGGGCGGGCCAGGTAGCGACCTCTTGTTCCCTTCACGCCGCATTTTTCTGAAATCTCTGAGCCGCTCGGCACTTGTGCTTTCGCTCGAAAGCGTACTGGCACTCGCTCGTCCGCGGTGGCTGCGCGCGAGCGCACGGCCGCAGCAGAAGGGCGCACTTTCGCCAGACGATCAGGCGCGTAGCGCTGACTTGGGTGTCAGCTTCCTCAACGTTGCCCGCGAATCTGGACTTAACGCGAAAACCATCTATGGCGGCGAGCACAAGAATAAATATTTGCTCGAAACAACCGGCTGCGGCGTTGCGTTCTACGACTATGACAACGATGGATGGCTCGACATTTTTCTGGTAAACGGCACGCGACTCGAAGGTTTTCCCGCGGGTAGCGAACCTACTTCGCATCTTTTCCGCAACAATCGCGACGGCACATTCACTGACGTAACCGTGAAGGCCGGAGTTGCTCACTCGGGATGGGGACAGGGCGTTTGCGTCGGCGACTACGATAATGACGGATGGGATGACCTCTTTGTCACGTACTTCGGCAAGAACGTTCTCTACCACAACAATGGCGACGGTACATTCACCGACGTCAGCCAGAAGGCAGGAGTGGCGGGCAAGGGCACGCGCTGGAACACCGGCTGCGCTTTCGTCGATTATGACCGCGACGGGCATCTCGACTTGTTCGTCGCCAACTACATTGCTCTCGACCTGGCGACCGCGCCCGTGCCTGAGTCTGGCCCGTGCCTCTACAAGAGCGTGATGGTTGCGTGTGGTCCGCCGGGGCTGCAGGGCGGGAAAAATATTCTTTACCACAACGATGGTGATGGAAGTTTTAGCGACGTGTCCGAAGCCTCCGGCATTCTGCGGGCGAACGGAACTTACGGACTCGGCGTGCTCACGGCCGATCTCGACAACGACGGTTGGCCGGAGATTTATGTGGCCAACGATTCCACCGCCAGTGCGCTTTACCTCAACAAAAAGAATGGCAAGTTCGAAGACGTTGCGATCGAGGCCGGCTGCGCTCTCAGTCCTGACGGCAAGCCGCAGGCGGGCATGGGCATAGCCGCCGCTGACTACGATCTCGACGGCAACCTCGACCTGGTGAAAACGAATTTCGCGGGCGACACTCCTTCGCTCTACCACAACCTGGGCGGCGCGAACTTCGAAGACGCTACGTTCACTGCCGGTCTGGGCGCGCACACGCAATTCCTGGGCTGGGGCTGCGGGTTCTTCGATTTCGATAACGATGGCTGGCCCGACATTCTGATCTGCAACGGCCACGTTTATCCGGAAGTCGAGCAACTGAAAACGGAAGCCGGCTACGCCCAGCGCAAGTTGCTCTACCACAACCTGCACAACGGCCGTTTCGCGGATGTTTCGCTGCAAGTCGGCCCGGGCATTTCGGAGCCGAGCACATCGCGCGGCGCAGCCTTTGGCGATTTCGATAACGACGGTGATATCGATGTAGTTGTCAACACGGTGAACGACTATCCACAACTGCTGCGCTGCGATTCGAAGCTCGACAATCACTGGATCAAGATCCGCACCATCGGAACGAAATCGAACCGCAGCGGCATTGGCGCGCGCCTGACGTGCGTGACGCATCCTCCGGGGGAATCGAAGCCACATCAACAGATTGATGAGGTCCGCAGCGGCGGCGGATATTTCTCCCAGAATGATTTGCGGATTCACTTCGGCGTGGGGAAGGCCGAGAAAGTGGACCTGCTTGAAATTCGCTGGCCCAGCGGACAGGTCGATACGCTGAAAGACATCAAAGTGAACCAACTGATCTTCGTGAAAGAAGGCGAGGGGATTACGCGCACGATGATATTTGGGGCAACTTCCAAAGCACAAGGCAAGAGATAACCACAGGGGACACGGGGTTCACCCGGGTGCCCCATGTCTCGCGTCGTTTGCGAGACGTGGGGTCTTTCAGCATTGACTCACGGTTTCTTTGTGTCGGGAACAACCCCGGATCCTTCCTTGAGCGTATGAATCTGGTCCACCGGCAGATTCGCGAATCGTTCGGTCAGGCCGCTCGGCCAGCGGATCTCAACCCATTCGGCCTTCGCGGCTGAGCCTAGGCCGAAGTGAACCCGCATATCGCTGTTCGAATCGAAGGCGGACCCGCTGCGAACTTCGTCCACCAGAATCCGCGTCGGCGTTTTCACACGAACGCGGGCGCCGATGCCGTCGCGATTGGATTTTGTCCCGATGGTATGAATGGCGATCCAGTGATTCGCGCTATGAATCTGATTCACCAGCAAACTGGGCGCGGCATTCATGTTGCTAATGACTACTGAAATCTTTCCATCGTTCCAGAGATCCCCGACTGCCAGACCACGCGATGAGGCCGCCGTCGTGATTCCGCTCCCGCTGCTTGCAGAGATATCGCTGAACGTTCCGTCCCCATTATTGCGATAGAGGATTCTCGGTTCCCTGTAGCTGCTGCCGAGGTGCTGGCTGTCGACTTCAGGATAGACGTGGCCGTTCACCAGAATCAGGTCAGGCCAGCCGTCGTTATCCATATCAAAAAACATGGTCCCCCAGCCCAGATATTGCGTGTAAAGGCCGAGTCCCGCCGCCGCAGTGGCATCCGTGAACGTTCCGTCGCCGTTGTTCTTGTACAAAGTCGACGTGTCGTCGGAGAAGTTTGTTTTGAAAATATCCAGGTGTCCGTCGCCGTTATAATCCGCGACCGTCGAGCCCATTCCTGCCTGCTCACGGCCGTCTTCGTTGAAGGCCGCACCGGCCGTGACCGCGACGTCCGTAAAGGTTCCATCGCGATTGTTGCGATAGAGAATGCTGGGCGTGCTGTCGCAGGCGATGAAAATGTCGGGCCAGCCATCTTCATCGAAATCGAGCGTGGAGACGCTGAAGGCATAGTGACCGTCGGTGCGGTCGATGTGCGCTTTGAGCGTGACATCCTCGAACGTTCCGTCGCCGCGATTGTGATAGAGAATATTCTTCGCGCCCGGTAGACCGCGCGGGCCGCACATGACCGCGAACGCCTTTCCAGATGCAGGTGGGCCGCTCGCCGGGCGCGGGAGCCGTCGCCAGATCGAAATCCACGTAATTGGCCACCACCAGATCGAGGAGTCCGTCGCGGTCGTAATCCACGAATGCGCAGCCCGTCCCCCATGCCTTGCCCGAGCCCGCGACTCCGGCCTTCTCGGCGACTTCGGTGAAGACTCCGTTCTGATTATGGTAGAGACGGTTCTTGCCGTAATAAGTGATGTAAAGGTCTTCCCATCCGTCGTTGTCGTAGTCGCCGATGCAAACGCCTTGTCCCCAGCCGGTCGCGGTTAGACCCGCCTTGACGGTTACGTCGGTGAAGGTGCCGTCGTGATTATTGCGATAGAGGCGATTGCTTGGAGCTTGCCTTTCCGGAAATCCCTCGAGTTTCGTGCCGTTCACCAAAAAGATGTCGGGCCAGCCATCGTTGTCGTAATCGAAAATTGCGACCCCTGTCCCGGTGGTTTCGATGATGTATTTCTTGGTGTCGACTCCACCGAAAATGTTCTGCATGGTTAGGCCGGACTTCTCGGCTACGTCAACAAAGTTCGCGATGGGACCGGACGGCAGGACAGGCGCCTTCGGTTGCTGTGCGGTCAGCATCGAGGACACAAACAAACCGCCGCAGGCGAGGATGCGGCAACCACGATCAATCGTAAGGAAGGAAGGAATCCGAAAACGCATGGGCCTCGTCGATGTTAGGGGCGGCATTACCACAGGTCAAGACAGATCGCCTATCGACTGGTCGCCTGCCCAGAAATTCGTGCTGACAGCAAAAAACGGCAGGGCCGACCCCCTGCCGTCTCTGCGATCCTAAAATCTTTTTTCCGAACTACTTCTTGTTCACTGATTTCTTGAGTTCGGCCCCAGGGCTAAATTTCGCGACTTTGCGGGCGGCGATTTTGATGGTGGCTCCGGTTTGCGGGTTACGCCCGTTCCGGGCTTTTCTCTGCGACACGGAGAACGTGCCGAAGCCTATCAATGCCACCCGATCACCTTTGCGGAGGGCGGAGGTGATGCTGTCGACAGCGGTATCAATGGCAGTCGTGGCCTGCGCTTTGCTGATTTCACATGCGCCTGCGATCTTGTCAACCAGATCGGCTTTGTTCATAGTCTCTCCTCGCAGGTCTCGTTCGTGCCCAGCCTAAACCGGGAGGAAAATGGTAATGGCTGAGTTGGGAAACCTGACCGTTTTGTATTCTCCTCCGTCTGCGGCGAATGTCAACTGTGAAAATCCGCGCCGGAAGCCTGTTTCGCACCTCCATGGCCCGAATTGGGGCTGCCGGGGCGGTGTTTCGCACCGTGGGGGCGCGTTTTCCTAAGCCCTCCACAGACCGCTTCCGGGTTCACAGGATGTACACAGGCGGGCAGGCTTTCCGGCTTGCGCGGAACCGCCCTTCGGGTGCAAAGTCGAAACAGAGAATTCTTGTCGAGGTGGAAGTGACCCAGGTGATCAGAACTCAGGTGATTAAAGCTCAGGTAATTAAAGCTGAAGTAAGCAAGGCTCCTTCGGAAGTTTGCCCGCTTTGTGAAGGCACTGGCTGGAAATCAGTTTCGGCTGGGCCAAAGGCACGGCCCGGCTCGAAGAACGACCGCCGCGTAACGCGCTGCGACTGCCAGTTGCGAGGCGCGGACCCAGTCGCTGATGGCTGCGGCGCGCATCCCGCGCCGGTATGAGCACTGCGAGCTTTCCAACTATGACACCGACTTTCCCGGCGCCCACCCTTCGCTGGAAGAGGCTCATTTTCTGGCTTCCGGATTCGCGAAGAAGTGCGACCCGCGTGGGGACAAGGGTTTGCTGATTATCGGCAAGATCGGCACGGGCAAGACTCATCTGGCCGTTGGGATTATGAAGGAGTTGATTCTTACTCGTGGCATCTCCTGCCTGTTTTACGATTACCGCGAACTGCTAAAGGAAATCCAGAACTCTTACAACTCCACCGTTCAGACCACCGAACTGGATGTGCTTCGGCCGGTGTTCGAGTCAGATGTTCTTGTGCTCGATGAACTGGGAGCGGTGAAGCCGACGGAGTGGGTGTGGGACACGGTCAGCCTGATCCTGAACACACGCTATAACGACAATCGCACGACCATCATTACCACGAATTTTGACGATGAGCCGGCGGCAGGCGCTTCCGGTTCGCTGTCACCGGCGCGGGCCGCGACTCGCGGCGAGACTCTCGGCGATCGCATCGGCGAGCGCATGCGCTCGCGGCTGCATGAGATGTGCCGCATCATCACGCTCGAGGGTTCGGACTTCCGCCAGAAATTCCGCAGCGCCAGCTTCCGGTAGACCTTTGCCACGGATCAACACGGATTCTTCCGGATAAATCGAGGAGTTGCATTCTCCGCTTTTGCCCGTGCATATCCGTGTGAATCCGTGGCGAACGAAGTTTTCCCTGTGTTCCTCTGCGTCCCAGTGGTTGCATTACCCACTAGAATCATTTCGTGCTGACTGAGCGGCTGGAATTCGCGCCTGAGCGGGATGCGGAGGTTTTCTCCACGGTCCCAGCTGCGCCAGCGGTGTTCCTGCTGCGCGGTGAGGATGTTCAGTCTGAACCTTATGTCAGCAAGACTGCCAACCTGCGGCGTCGCTTGCAGCGCCTGCTTGGGCCAGTCGAGGAGCGCACGAAAAAGCTCACCCTGCGCGACCGCGTGCGAGTCGTCGAGTACGCGCCTACCGGATCGGACTTCGAATCCGGCTTTCTGCTCTACGGCGTATTGCGAACTGCCTTCCCCAAGACGTATTCGAATCGCATGCGCTTTCGCTTCGCGCCGCTGGTGAAACTGCATCTTGAGAATGAATATCCACGCGCGTCGATCACGACACGGCTGGGTCGGCTCGGCGGACGTTCGCTTTTCTACGGGCCATTCGTTTCGCGCGTCGCCGCCGAGAAGTTCATGAACGATTCCCTGGACTTCTTCAAGATGCGGCGCTGCGTTGACGACCTGCATCCCGATCCAGCGTTTCCCGGCTGCATCTATTCTGAAATGAAGATGTGCCTCGCGCCCTGCTTCAAGGGCTGCACGGACGAGGACTATGCCGACGAAGTAAACCGCGTGCGGTCTTACTTCGATTCCTCCGGAGATTCCCTGTTGCGGGAATTCTCAGCCGAGCGCGAGGAGGCATCGGCCAAGCTCGCATTCGAGGACGCGGCCACGATTCACGTACGCGTGGAAAAACTCAAGCCGATCGTGAGCCAGCTTCCCGAGATCGTGCGGCGGCTCGACCTGCTAATCGCGCTCATGATTCAGCCCAGTCATGTGGCAGGCACGGTAACTTTCTTCCGTGTCGAGGGCGGCAAGCTTTCCGGCCCGATTTCCTTCGGCATTCAGTCGGCGGAGCACGCAAAATCGCAGTCCATGGAATCGCGGGTGCAGGAAACCTTGGATTCCTTCCCGCTCGCGAAAACAAAATCAGCCATGGAAACGATGGAGCATCTCGCTCTCCTCAAACGCTGGTACTACCGGGGAAGCCGGACCGGCGAAATCTTTTTCGCCGATGCCAAAGGCGAACTGCCCATGCGGCGCATCGTTCGCGGCATCTCGCGCGTGTTTCGCGGCGAGAAGCCGGAGGCGGGATCGTAGCCTTTTTCTTGGCCGAACAAATTAGCCACCACAGGGAACACAGAGAAGACCGATTTGCCTGTGTGTCTCTCTGTCCCCTGCTTGCCCTGAGCGGAGCCGAAGGGTGGTTGAATGTTTTGACTTACTGCGCGACCGCTTCCTTCCACCCAAACCAGCGGCGGCCGATCCAGCGAACCGTTCGCCAGCCGATCACCAGCACGCCGACAATCGTTCCCACCCACAGCAGCGTTGCGGGAAGATAGAAGAGAATCCCGATCATCGCCGTCGCGTAAGTCGCCAGGCTTTCCAGACCATCGTGCAATGCCTGTTCCAGTTGATATCCGGGATGCCAATTCAGCCCAAACGTCTGAGGTACGGGCTCCGTCCGGAGCGATACGGTGAGCGCAACGGTCTCAACCTGGCGCGACAGCGCGTTGAACTCGGCCTGCTGCTGCTCAATCAGTCCGCGAACTTCGCTCAGCTTTTCGGTCACGATGAGCATGTCTTTCACCGTGCCGGCCTGCTTCAGAATTGCCAGATATTGCGCCTCTTCCGCCCGCAGATTGCGGATGCTCGCATCCTGGTCGACATACTGGCGGGTCACATCCTGGGCTTCGATTTTCTCGCTCTCCACGCGCAGGCCCAGCTTCCGAATCGCCGCCCGCGCCGCTTCAAACTGCGCCGACGGCACGCGGATCGTCAATGCGCCCGCGGTCGCATTCTGCCCGCCGCCTTCGGAGCTCACCAGATATCCGCCTAGACTCTCGGCCAGCGATGTGATCTTGTCCGCCGCGTCTGCGGGATGCTGCACGACTAATTCGAGCGAACTAGTGCGGATGATTTTGCGGTCCGCCGCAGCTCGGGGAACTGTAGACGGCGAAATTGGTGCGGCGACCGCCTGTGCTTTCATACTGTCGTTGTCCTGCAACACAACGGCAGACCCCATTGCCGAGGTGCCAGCATAGTAGCCCGCGGACGACTCCACGGGCTTCGTGTGAATCGGCGACCGCGGTTCGCGCATGGATGGAAAGGCGATTGCACCCCAGATCAGCAAAATCACGCCTCCGACGAGCAGCCAAAGCCAGGGTTTCTTGAGTTCTCCGTGCGATTCGGCCAAGGTTGACATGAACTTATCCCCCGCATGAAGAACGCCAGGCCTGACCAGCCTTGCAGCCGATTTCGCGAACTTGTGAGGGCCGATCACTGACTCAGAAGTGCACACTCGTGGCATTGACGGAACCCGACCATTCGCCCTAAGATGGCTCGGCTCCAGAGGTGGCCCGCTGGGCGTTCTCTGCGCCGTTACTTCGTCTCTCGTCAGCCATACTTGATCGCTAAACATGATCGGCCAAACCGTCTCCCACTACCGGATCACTGAACTCCTCGGCGGCGGCGGCATGGGAGTGGTTTATAAGGCGGAAGACACGCTGCTCGGCCGGTTCGTCGCGCTGAAATTTCTTCCCGACGATGCCTCGCAGGATCCGCAGGCGCTGGAGCGCTTCCGCCGCGAAGCTCGCGCCGCATCCTCGCTGAACCATCCCAACATCTGCACCATCCATGAAATCGGCCAGCATGATGGACACCTGTTCATCGTGATGGAATGCCTGACCGGCCAGACCCTGAAACACATCATCGACGGACGGCCGATGGAGCAGGAGCGCCTGCTCACCCTTTCGATAGAAGTGGCCGACGCGCTAGATGCCGCGCACAGCAAGGGCATTGTGCATCGCGACATCAAGCCGGCAAATATTTTCGTGACCGACCGCGGCCACGCCAAAATTCTCGACTTCGGCTTGGCAAAGATTGCTCGTGCGGCGCGGGCCACCAGCGGCGACTCGCAGACCATTGCCGACGCCACTAGTCTCGACCTCACCAGCCCCGGAACTGCGGTCGGCACAGTTGCCTATATGTCACCCGAGCAGTTGCGCGGCAAGGAACTCGACGGCCGCACCGATCTTTTTTCATTCGGCGTCGTTCTGTACGAGATGGCGACGGGCGTTCTGCCGTTTCGCGGAGAAACCTCCGCGGTCATTACGGAAGCCATTCTGAACCGCACGCCCAGCGCGGCCATCCGCCTGAACCCGGAACTTCCGCCCAAGTTGGAAGAAACCATAAGCAAGGCGCTGGAGAAAGACCGCGAGATGCGCTGTCAGACTGCCGCCGAAATGCGCGCCGACCTGAAACGCATCAAGCGCTCCATCGATTCATCAAGAACCGGAGTGTCAGCCGACGAGTCCGCTGCGGTCGCAAGCGGTGATCCCGTCACGGGCGGCACAAGAACCGCTGGAACAAGAACCTCCGGAACGACCATCGTGCCGGCCGCGCCTCGCCAAAGCTCGTTCTGGCCGATTCTCGCCCTGTGTGTGCTGCTGGCTGCAGCAGGAGGCGTATACGCGGGTAAGCAGATATTCTCCGCACCGCCGCTGCAGCCGCCGACTTACCGCCAGCTCACGTTTCGTCGCGGCAGCATTCGATCTGCGCGCTTCGCGCCTGACGGACAAACTATTCTTTACAGCGCTGCATGGCAGGGTAGCCCGGTCGACGTATTCACCGCGCGCCCGGAAGCACCAGAAGCTCGCTCCATGGGCTTGAGCCGCACGCAACTCGTATCTGTCTCCTCCGCTTCGGAAATGGCCGTCCTGCTGAACAGCAAGGCGATCGGCACGTGGGTGAACATGGGAACGCTGGCGCGAGCGCCGCTCGTCGGTGGCGCGCCGCGCGAAGTACTCGAGCACGTGCAGTGGGCCGACTGGTCCGCCGACGGAACCAATCTAGTGGTCGTGCGCGATTTCGGTGGGCGCAACCGCTTGGAATATCCCGTAGGCAAGCCGCTCTACGAGACCGGTGGATGGATCGGCCATCCCCGCGTTTCTCCCAAGGGAGACCTGATCGCATTCATCGATCATCCCGTGCAAGGTGACGATAGCGGCTCGCTCGCCGTCATCGATATGTCGGGGAACAAGAAGACGCTCTCCGGGGAGTGGTTCACGATTCAAGGTGTGGCCTGGGCGCCGGATGGAAAAGAAATCTGGTTCACGGCCAGCAAGTCCGGCGTAGACCGCACCCTCTATGCCACCACACTCGATGGCAAGGAACGCATGGTGCTGCGTCTGCCCGGCGCGGTCATGATCTTCGACATTTTCAAGGACGGCCGGGTTCTGCTGATGCGCGCCAGTTGGCGGCGAGAACTCGTCGGTATGACCGCCGATGACTCCAAACAGCACGATCTCTCCTGGCTCGACTACACCTATCCCGCTGATATCTCCACCGACGGCAAGACGCTCCTGTTCGATGAGGAAGGCGGCGGCGGATCGCTTGACTACTCCAAGTCTGGTGGATTGTCGTACGCCGTCTACGTTCGCAAGACCGACGGCTCACCGGCAGTCTTGCTCGGAGAAGGCGGGGCGGTTTCTCTCTCTCCCGACGGCAAATGGGTAGTCGCACAAACGCAGGCCACACCGTCTCAGCTGAGACTGCTGACCACCGGGGCCGGCGAAGGGAAATCGCTGACCAGCGACAACATCAACCACGCCTGGGCACACTGGTTCCCCGACGGCAAGCGCATCCTGTTCTCGGGGAACGAGCCGGGGAAGGGCGTAAAGCTTTATGTCCTTGATGTGGCGTCCGGCAAGAGTCAGACCATCTCTCCCGAGGGTGTAAACGGCACATCGTTTGTCATCTCTCCGGATTCGCAGTGGGTTGCCGGAATCGGGCCAGACGAGAAGGGATATTTGTATCCCGTCCGTGGCGGCGAGCCGCGCCTCATTCCGGGCTTCAACTCTGGTGAGCAGCCCATCACCTTCAGCACTGACAGCAAGTCACTCTACCTCTACCAGCCCGGCGAATTGCCCGCGCGCGTCGATCGTCTCGATTTACAAACCGGAAAACGCGCTCTGTGGAAAGAATTAATTCCCTCAGACCCCGCCGGCGTCGAGACCATCGGGCCCATCCTCATCACGCCCGACGCCAAGACTTGCATCTTCGGCTACCACCGCATGCTGGCGGATCTGTATTTGGTGGAAGGGCTGAAGTAGCGCCGATAGGCGCAAACCTGGCGCAACACGTTTTTCACGAACTGAGCGTGTAGATTCCCAGCCCAATGAACACCACCGACACTGCCCAATGGCCCCATCGATCTACCACGCGTAAAACAGGAGGATGGTTTCCCAGCCATCGGCCCACGAAACACCACAGCGCAACCAGCGCCGCGTACGCCGTCAGGATCAGCCAAAGGCTAGCCCGGCCGATGACGAAGAACGGTATGTAAACGCTGATGTTGTCGGCCCCGTTCGACACAGTCAGCAGAGCGATGGAGAGTGCACTCTCCGCGCCGACGCTGGGCTCTTCAGCGCCAGACCGGCGGCGCGCCTTTAGCAAATGCCTGATTCCGATGGCGAGCGGCAACAGCCCAAGAAGACGAATCCAGCGATGCGGAATGGCGAGAGCGGCCCAGACGCCGATCAAACTGACGCCAACGATGGCCGCAAAACCAAGGTACTGGCCGGCCACGATGCGCCGCGCCGGAATCCGTCGTGCGAAGAAAAAAGTCAGGAGAAACGCGTCATCGATGTTCGTGGCTGCAAATGTCGCCAGACTCGCGGAGAGTAGCTCCAGATATCGATTCACTAGGACACTGTCTGATGTTTCCGTAGCGTAGACTTCGCGAACAATTCTCACTCAGCGGTCGCGAGCATTGCTCACCGACTCCAGGAACCGGCGCGCGAGTTCGGCGATTCGATCCGGCTGCCGCCGCCGGATAGCTTCTCGCGGAATCAACTCTCCGCCAATGCCCAGCGCGACGGCGCCCGCAGTGATGAACCGGTACGCGTTCCGCTGGTTCACGCCACCGGCCGCAATCATAGGAACCATGGGGAACATCGCCTTCAAATCTCGAATGTAGCTGTCGCCCCCAATATGCCCGCAAGGCACGACCTTGACGAAGTCCGGACCTAGCTTCCAGGCGCCGATCACACCGGTCGGCGTAAGTGTCCCGGGGATCACGACGACATTCTGCTTCACGGCGAAGGTCACAGTCTCCGGATCAAGGCCGTCGCTCGACAGAAACCTGGCCCCGGCATCCAGGCACCGGCGCGCGGTCTCGACATCGTGCACGCTGCCCGCACCCACAATCACATCCGGGGCGTGCTGCACCAAGTGAGAAATTACCCGGATCGCCTCCGGCACGGTCAGTGTAACTTCGAGAATCGGAATCCCGCCGCGGGCAATTGCCTCGGCGGCGAAAAGCGCGTCCTCCATCGTCGAGACGCGAATGGAGGGAACAATCCCGAGTTCTTCGATCCGCCTCCGTATGTCTTCCTTGTTCAAGAATCCCGCTCCTTCGGCGAGAATGCAAGGTTCGTAGTAATGGACTCTTCAACTCACCGCAAAACGAAACCCAGCCCCGCTCTACGGCAACGCTCTCGTGCCCACCGCCTGCCGCAACTGCTCCAGAGCGAGCAAGTATGAGGCCAGGGCCTGGCGATAAGCAAGCTGCGTAGTGCGGTAATTGCGCTCGGCGTCCAGAAAGTCGAGCAGACTGACTGCACCGCGCTGGTAGGCGTACTCGGCGATGTCCCGATCCTTTTGCGCCACCTCGAGATAGCCCGAGCGATAGAGCTGAACGATCCGGTCGCTTACGCGCAGTCCCTCATAAGCGTCGCGCACATCCGTTAGCGCCTGACCGTTCGTCGCCTTTTCCTGCTCCTGCGCCTGCGTGATCGCGAAGCGCGTCCGTGCAATCTCGCCCTGATTGCGATTGAAGATGGCCAGCGGGATGCTTCCATAGAAAGAGGCGGCGTTAATTCCGTTGACGTGCGAGTAGTTGCCCTGAACGGTAACGTCCTGTTTGCCAATCGCCTTCTGTAGTTCGTACTGGCTCCGGGCCGCAATCACACCTTGCTGCGCCGCGCGCAAATCGGGGCGATTCTGCAGTGCCTTGAGCTGAAAATCCTCCAGATTTCCCTTCAGCGTCTCGTAGTCGAATGGCCCTGCCACATCGTAGTTCGGTGGAACCGATTCGTAACCCAGCAGTTGCCTCAGGTCAGACAAAGACTGAACCTTAGCCAGTTCTGCCTGCTGATAGTCGGTTTCAAACTGCAGCAATTGCAGCTTGATCTTCAGATAGTCATCCTCGCTGATCGCGCCTTTGTTGTAACGCAGTTCGCTGAGGTCGACTGTTTTCTGAAAACTCTTCAAGTCCTTGTCGGCGAGTTCGAGCGTCGATTCCGCGAGTTGCACGTTGACAAACAGCGAAGCGGTATTAAACGAGAGGCCGCGCTCGTTGTCGGTAACCAGGGAGCGCGTCTGCGCAGTAATGTCTTTAGCCGCTGCCAGCCGGTGCTGCCGTTTTTTCCCACGCTCCAGCAAATAGCTGAGTCCAATATCGCCTTCGGTCGAATCATGCAGGTATTGCGCGTTCTGGGAAGAATGATTAAGGGGAAGGTATTCCCAATCGGCAAACAGCGACGGGTTGGGCCGAAGGTTGGCTGTCGTTTCTTCCGCTTCGCTCTGCTGAATCGTGGTCCTCGCTGCCAGCATGTTGTGATTATGCTGCAGTGCCATTTGGATGGCTTCGTCGAGGGTAACGCTGGTCGGCCCCGCACTCTGGCCAAATGCCGGAATGGCCAGTACGCACGCCAGCATCGCGTATGCAACCAGGGCGGAGCGAATCTTCCGGGGCACTGCAACACTATTCAAGGGACGCCTCCAGTTCCGGAAGTTGATCGCCCTCTCTCGCGATCCAGACGTAAAACGTCGGCAATAAGACAATGCTCAGCAGTAGATCGGAAATCAGTCCACCCACGATTACGATGGCGAATGGCCGCTGCGAATCCGATCCTATGTCGTGGGAGAGAGCCGCGGGCAAAAGTCCAAGAGTGGCCACCAGCATGGTCATCATGATGGGGCGAAGTCTGAGCACTGCGCCTTCGACGGCTGCGTCCGCGATCGAATAGCCGCGCGCGCGAAGCTGGTTGATGTACTCAAGCATAATGACGCCGGTTTGCACCGACACACCGAACAGCGCCAGCATGCCCACGCCGGAAGACACACTGAGATAGGTCCCCGTAACCAGTAGAGCCAGGAAACCGCCAACGCGAGCCAGGCCAACGTTCAGCAAAATGAGCAGCGCCCACTTATAGGAGCGAAACATGATGTAAAGAATGATGAAAATGACGAGAACGGTCAGAGGAACAATAAGGGCCAGGCGCGCCTCCGCGCGTTTTTCGCTTTCATACTCACCCGACCAGCCGACGCGATAGCCCGGGGGCATCTTCACCTTTGCATTGATTTCCTTGACGGCCTCCCCGACCGTCGTCCCGAGGTCCCGGCCTCTCACGTTGAAAGTCACCGCGACGTAGCGGGTATTGCCTTCGCGGTAAATATCGTAGGCGCCGTCCTTGACCTCCACGCTGGTTAATTGCGCCAGAGACACGCGTTCTCCTGTGGGAGAGAGCAGCCGAACGTTTTCGATGGCCTGCTGGGTATTGCGGTAGGGAGCCTGGTAGCGAACCACGACGTCATAGCGCTGCTCCCCGATTAAGACCTGGCTCACCGCGTTACCTCCCACTGCGGTCTGGACAGCGTCCTGAATATCCGCCACGTTGATTCCAAAACGAGCGGCTTGGCGGCGGTCGATGGTCAAGTCGAGATTCGGCTGGCCAAAATCGCGCAGGAGCTTAACGTCATGCATACCCGGAATTGCGGACATGATGGCTGTGACTTCTTCGCCCTTCTCCTCGAGAGTCTTCAGGTCGTCGCCAAAAATCTTGAGCGCCAGCGAACCCTTGGTGCCCGTCATGGTCTCGCCGACGTTATCTTCGATGGGCTGGGAAAAGTTCCAGATCGCTCCTGGGTACCGTTGGACTGCACGATTCATGGCCTCGATCAGTTCCTCTTTGTTCTTGTGAAATACCGGGCGCCATTGGTTTTTAGGCTTCAGATCGACGAAGTATTCGGTGTTACCGAATCCACCGGTGTCGGTTCCGTCATCTGGGCGGCCGACTTCCGAGACTACCGTCGTCACTTCCGGAAAAGACGCGAACACATAGCGCTCATTGGTGGTGAATTTTTCGCCCTCGGTAAGACTGGTGCTGTTCGCGAGAGTCCCTCGGGCCCAGATGGCGCCCTCATCGAGGTGAGGCAGAAATTCTGCGCCGATGACGCCGCCAAAACCCAGGTAGAGCGTGCCCGCCAGGGCAGCGATGCCAACACCAGCCACCGCCCAGCGATGCTGGACCGCCCAGCGCAGGCGTTCGCGGTAGCGCTCCGTCAGATAGTCCATCACCCGGTTGCGCCGTTCATGAACGCCGTTGCGAAAGAATATGCTGGCGAGCACCGGCGCGACCAGAACGGAAAACGTCATGGCGCCCAACAGCGCCAGGGCGACGGTCCAGGCCATAGGCCGGAAAAGCCTGCCCTCCACGCGTTGCAGCGTGAAGATCGGCATATAGGCGGTGATGATGATGGCAATCGCATAGAAGACAGGACGCTGCACCTCATGCGCGGCCTCTCGGATCGCCTCCGCGGGAGTCTTTTTGTTCGCCGTTCCGGTGCCATTTCCCAAGCGGCTGATATGCCGAACGATGTTTTCGACCATGACCACCGCCCCGTCGACCACCATGCCGAAATCGAGCGCACCCAGTGAGAGAAGATTCGCTGGTATGTGGCTCAAGTCCAGCCAGATCGACGCGAAGAGCAGGGAGAACGGAATGGTCAGGGCGACAATCAGAGCAGCGCGGACATTCAGCAGAAACAGAAAAAGAATGATGCTGACCAGAATCATGCCCTCGGCTAGGTTATGCATGACGGTATGCAGCGTGAAATGCAGGAGGTCGCTGCGGTCGAGCATGGGAACGACCTTCACCCCGGGGGGCAGGAGGCCGTTGTTGAGTTCGTCCACTTTCTGGTGAATGGCGTCGAGAGTGGGTTGCTCCTCGGCGCCTTTGCGCATCAGCACCATACCCTGAATCACGTCGGGCTCGTCGATGATGCGCCCATTCTCCATGTGATTCGCTCTCGCCATGTGTCCCAACCGGATCTTGGGGCCCTGTGTAACTTCAGCGATGTCTTTGACCCGCAGGGCGGTGCCAGCTTGTGTCTTCAGAACCGTCTGCTCGATATCATGCACATCCGTGAAGAGGCCGAGGGTGCGAACGTTCATCTGCTGCATCCCGACCTCGACGAAGCTGCCGCCGGCGTTGATGTTGTTATTAGCGAGCTGCTGCTCCACCTGGGCGATGCTCAAACCATACGAAACGAGCTTGTTGGGATCGATGCGCACCTGGTATTCACGTTCCGTGCCCCCGAAGTCCGAGACGTCCACCACGTTGGGAACGGATTTGAACTGCTTGAGCAGCGTGAAGTCTTCGATGGACCTCAATTCCATCAGGTCATAGCGCGGATTTGTGCTCCTCAGCGTGTACCAGTAAATCTGGCCGGTTAAGCTCCAGTCCGTGCCGATTTGAGGTTCCAGACCCGGCGGCAGTGTGACCTGCGTGAGCCGCTCCAGAACTTTCTGACGATTCCAGTCGTTCACCGAGCTGTCGTCGAAGATCATGATGACGAACGATAGGCCGAAAATCGATTCGGAACGCAGAAAGGTCATGTGCGGCATGCCGGACATTTGAATCTCGACGGGGATCGTAACCTGCTGTTCCACCTCCTCCGAGGAGCGGCCCGGCCACTGGGTTATGACGGTCACGTAGTTATCGGCGATATCGGGATAGGCTTCGACCGGCAGTTCGTGAAACGAGATCGCGCCCCAACCGGCCAGCAGGAAGGCGATGGCCAGCACCACAAATTTGTTATTCAGCGCAAAGTCTACAAGGGCACGAATCATTTCCTGTCCTGTTTTTGCGAATCGATACGCCTGCTCAGCCGCTCCTCACGTCCGCTGCTCCAGAATTTCCGTGAGCCGCACTCGCGAGGCCGGATATGTTGTCGCCATCCGTTATTGTGCGAGCACGTGGTCCAAAACCAGCGCATTCGTAACTACCTGTTGCCCTGGTTTGAGGCCGGATTTGATTTCCTGCAAACTCGTATTCCCCGTGAGCACGTCTCCGCTGACCACTTCCACGCGGCGGAACTTGCTGTCAGGCGCGGGAACAAAGACAAAATCGCGATCGTGCATCCGCAACACCGCAGAAGCGGGAACAATGGTGTGCATCTCGGTGGTTTGACCGCGGAAGGTCGCTTTTGCGAACATCCCGAGCCGCATCATTCCGGGATTCTCGACTTCAATCCGAACCTTCGCCGTACGTATGCTTGGGTCGAGAGTCGCACCGATGTTGCTGATTTTCCCTTTGAGCGGCCGGTTGGGATACGCGTTGAGGGTGATCTCCGCGGCGTCTCCGAGGCGCACGGAAGGCAAATCATTCTCGTACACATCGCAGATAATCCAGACCGATGAGATGTCGGAAATCGTGAACGGGCTTGGTGACGAGTAAGCCTGCACAAGCGCAGCGTTCGTCACTTCCTGATCAGTGATGACGCCCGAAATGGGCGCAACGATATCCACCATTCCCATTGGCTTAGCGGGATCGTTTCCCAACAGCCGAAGATGTTCCGTCGCAGTCGCGAGGGTTACCTTGGCATCGTCCGCCGCGTCTTGCGCGACCTCGAGGTCCTGCTCGGCGATGGCGCCGTGTGCAAACAGGTCTACTGCGCGATTTAATTGTTTTCGCGCGAGAAGTTCGTCAGCCACCGCCTTGCGATAGGCGTCGAATCCGCCGGCCACATCGTCGCTGCGAATGGTCAGCAACAACTGGCCTTTCTGTACGGTGTCGCCGAGCCGCGCGTGAATGGCAACAACTCGTCCCGAGGCCAGCGAGACCACGGGAACATTGCGCGCAACGTCGGGAGTGACTGCGCCCGTGACCACCAACTCGGAACTCGTTGCATGCTCAACCGCAGCCGTCAGCGGAAACTGTTCGGGATGGTCCACGGTAAACAGGCCTGGATCCGCCCCCACCACAACGTTCGGGGGCGGCGGCGCCTCCGCTGCCGGATCGGCGTGCGCGCTGCAACCGGCCAGCGCGAGCAGCGCCGACAAAGAGAAAGCAGATAGGAAACGGAACGCGCCCGCCGCACCCAGCTCTGGAACGTTGCTCCGCTTCACGTACTGCATTTCGTCCTCTCGGCTCCTTCGTCTCTTGGATTAGAACTTGACCATGATGGCCATTCTCAGGCTGGGCTCATCCTTCCGCAGGTCGGGGCTCCACAAGCCACCGTGTGTCGTGGTCGTCGCACTACAGAACGATTGCGCTGAGCCCAGGGTCGAACCCACGGGGTCGGCGGGATTGCTGGGGTTCGCCGCCCATCCGATCCCGGTCGAACTTCCGTCATTGCAAGCGTAGAACTGCGGAGTCCCGTTGTTGCCGCCCGGAGGAGTGATCCCACCTCGCCCGGAGTAATACGCCTGCTGAGCCGTGCGATAACCGAACTCCCAGAGGAAGCTGATGTATTGTTTCGGCATGTAATAGAAGCTGACGGACGTATCCCATGCCTTGAACGGCAAACCCGGAGACCCCGGAAAGTAAGCCGATCCGGAGATCGCGTCCGCTCCGTTGATCGGAGGCAGTAGCGTCAAGTAGCGTCCCGGATTGTCCAACACGCCACCACCGACGGTGACAGCGTAAAGATCTTTCTTGAACCACGTCCGGTCGTACAACATCCAGCCCGCGAAGCTCTGCTTAGGCCCACCCTTGGGCCCGCCCACCGCGGGTTGCGTGAGAGGCTCGTTCTTGTGGCAACTGACTCCGCCGCCGTATTCGCAACCCAAATCGCCGGTAAAAGAAAACGCCATCTTGTCGGCAAACCTCTCCGGATGGTCGTAGTACTTAATCTCAATGCTGTCGTCGGTATGGATTCGCGACCGGCCGATCGGAACATTCCCAGTCCACAGCGTGTCTTCGCCCATTCCGTAGTTGTTGAAGACCATCGACACCCACGGTTTCGGCCGCCATAGGATCTGCCCGCCAAGGCCAGGTTTTGTGCCCAGCCTGCCATATGACTGCCAACCGTTAATGATCCAGGGCTCAATCTTCAGCTTGTCGGTGGGGAACCACTGGATGCGCAGTCCGTTGAAAAACCACGGTGTGTTGGAGGAAACATACGAAGGCTGATACGCCCAATTGTCAAAGTTGTAGTAGCTGAAAAGTCCGATGTAAGAAACGAAGATTCCGGCGTCGATGTTGAGTCCATGGTTCACATTAAAGTGATATCCGCCGTACGCTTCGGAAAAATATTTGTACGCGCCACGCAGGTCCCATTGGCCGCGCCCGGGGCTGGCGTCATTTCGCGGCGTGGTGACTCCAAACATGCCTCCAAGAGTCAAGACCCGGCCGCGAACGTTTTGCCAGTGGAAGTCACCACCGAAACTGATCTGCTCCACTTGAATTTCGTTCGAGCGGAAGATTTCCGTCGAGCCACCGAGGGTGTCATCCTTGGGGTGGTTGAAGCTGCTGACGAAGTCGGTATCGAATCTGATTTCCGGGGTGAAGAATTTCGAATCCCACACCGCATCTTTGTTGCGCGCATTGCCGTTCAACCAGGTCCAGTCGGCGTAGGCGAAAGGCTCAGTCGGTACCGGCTTCTCTTTCTTGGGAGGCTGCCCCGCGCTCGCTTCCTGCTCCACGGGGATGGCCGGATTGGCCGCGGCACTCGGACTCGAAGGGGCGGATTCGGCCGCTTTAGCGGCCGGTGTCGGCGCAGGTGCTGGAATTGCCTCCGCCGCGGCACGACTCTTCAGTTCCGCTTCGAGCTGCTCAATGCGCGCCTTCATCACCGCCAGCTCCGCGGCGATATCACGCGAGACCTCCGGATCCGGTTTGGCCGCGGGCTTCGCCGCTACAGGCGCCGTCGTGTCGGTCGCGGCCGTGTCGCTGGGCGCTGCCTTCGGTTCTCGCAGGGCGGCCACTTTGGGCAGAGCGTCAGGTTGAGTCGGGGTCTGCGCGTAACAGCGCGCACTTAGACCAGCGCCGAGACTCAAGACGAGCATCGGCATGAAGACGGAAACGGCTAGAGGCTTACGCAACAGGGTTTTCAAAATATTCAAGGTCGAATCCTTTCCGATCCAAAGTCCGGTTTCTATTCACTCAAGCGCATTTTCTGGCCGCTTCTTTTCGTGGTCGATCATCCATCACACTCGAAAACTCATAAGGAGCGGGTAAGAAATTCGTAAAGAACGAATAAGGCTTCTCAACGTGGAAGGGCCCTTTTCGGCATATGAGCGCGCACTCATGTCGTGCCTGGCACACGCGCCGGCAGATTCCCAATTTGTTCCGGCTCGCCATGCGCAGCCACCCTCGACCTAAGGAACGGAACGCTTCGCAAAAACGCCAGACCTGCCCATCGGTCTGCCAGGCAGCTGGATCAACGCCCGAGTGTGGTGAGGAGATTAGAGTGCAGACCGTGAAGAAGCCGTGAAGATGGAGATTAATAATTCAACTAGAGTCGATAAGTTCCTTTAATTGGCGGGATAGAGTGAGGATCGCTGCACGCCTGAAATCCGATCGGAGGGAAGCTTCTGCAGCGGGATGTTTCGTGGCCCGGCGGAGGGCGCGATCGGATTACAAAACCGATATCCGACCCAAGGCTCCGTCAGAATATATCTTGGTTTGGCGGGGTCTTCCTCAATTTTCTGACGCAGAGTTTTGACAAACGAGCGCAAGTACTCCAACTCTGTGCCGTATTCCGGACCCCAGATGGATCGGAGGAGTTTCGCGTGGGTCACGGGTACTCCCTGATTTCGCATCAGCATGGCGAGCAGTTCGAACTCAGTGGGAGTGAGGTGAACGACTTCTCCATTCCGCTGAAGGAGGCGGCGATTCACGTCCAGTTCCAAATCACCAGCTAGTAATGTGGTGGGCTCGATCTCGTCGTCGATGTGCAGCCTGCGCACGACCGCTCTCAGCCGTGCAACCAGTTCGCGAAAGCGGACGGGCTTGATGACATAATCGTCGGCTCCCGCCTCCAGGGCTTTTACCATTTCGCTCTCGCCATCCTGCACCGTCACCATGACGATGCCGATCTTGGGCAGGCGAGCGCGAATTTCGCGGCATGCTTCCACGCCGCCGATTCCCGGCATGTTGATGTCGAGCAGCACAAGGTCGAGCGGGGATTGCGAGACAATCGCAACCGCTTCTTCGCCGCTGCGCGCTTCCTCGACCGCAAATCCGCTAGTGGCGAGAGAGGTCCGCAGCACCCGGCGAAAGGATGCCTCATCATCGACAACCAATACATTCAGCCGGTCGGGAGTCATAACTCCGCTCCAGCACGCGGCAGCGCCAGACAGAAAGCCGTATTTTGATGCGCGGTTGCGCTGGTCTCCAAGTCCAAGCTCCCACCGTGAGCGTGAACGATTTTCCGCGCCACATATAAGCCCAGCCCCGAGCCTGGAGCCTTGTGCCGCGCTTCCACTCCCCGATAGAACCGTTCGAAAATATGCGAGCGCTCATTCGGACGAATGCGGCTGCCGCTGTTCGATGTTCGAATCGCCACCCACTCGTCGTGCGAATCGATGCTGACGGTAACCGCCGAGCCCGGAACGGAATACTTGCACGCATTGTCGAACAGCTGCCGTAGAGCAAGCTGCAGCAACTCTGGATCCGCCATTACTCCCGTGGACGACGTTTCCTTCCTGACGGAGAGGGTTCGATCGGTCCATTGTTTTGAGTACTGGTCCGCCACGTTCGACACTAACGTGGCCATGTCGGTAAGTTCCATCCGCGGCTTGACCTCCTCACGATCGAGTACCGCGGTGCGAAGTAAACGTGAAGTCAACTGACTCAAACGCGAGGCCTCGGCTTCCACAATATCTGTAAGTTCAAGCTGCTCGTGACACAAAGGACCGAGTTCACGCAGCCCGCCCGCTGCGGTCACAATGGTCGAGAGCGGAGTCTTGAACTCGTGGGCAAGAGCATCGAGAATGGCTCCGCGAAACACTTCCGCCTGGGCCGCAGCCGCGGCGTGGCTGGCATTGCGGAAGGTGCAAGCCCTTTCCAGCATGGCGGCGGCCAACGCGCAAAGAGGACCCGCTATCAGTTCCGGATCGCGCAGGCCTTCGAAGCCGATTGCTCCAATTGAGTTTCCCCCCGTGCGCAAACATCGGATGAGAACATTAGAGTCTTCATCCGCGTTATCCCAGCCGGAGAAGTATGCCGACCGCGTCCGATCGGCAAGACCTTTGCTAGGATTGCCCGTGCTGTAGATCTCCGACTGGGCCGCGTCGAAAAGACAAACCGCACGCAGACCGAGAACGTCTCGAAACAATTCGAGCGAGTTTGCGTGCGCGGTTTTTTCCGGATCCACCGTTAGCAACCGTTGCGCCAATCGATAAAGCTGATCGACCTGGCGGCGCTGCTGATCGGATTTGGCCGCCTCCTCACGTACTCGAGTCGTCAACCGGGTAATGACCAGGCCCGTGGTGAGGAAGGAAATCAGTGCCAGAATGTCGAGCGGGTGCGTGACCTCAAGAGAGAAAACCGGAGGCGTGAAGAAAAAATCCAAGCAGAGAACCGCAACCACAGACACCGCGGCCGATGAAGCGAAGCTCCCCACTAGCGACTGCAGCACCACAACAATAAGGTAGACAAAGCCGGCAGTGCTGAAATTCAGTTGCAGGCGGTAGCACACGAACGTGATCAGTCCGATCAGGAGCGAGCCAGGTACGGCTCGAACCAGAGACTGCCCGATTTTGTGGACCTGTTTCATGCTCGCCAAGGTTCTTGCGATGACCCGCAGACAGTAAAGGCAGGCATGAACTGAGTCCAATTGATATTTCTTATTGCGCTTATCAGCCGCACCAATAAAGGCCCGTCGCGGGGCGGAGGAGTTATGAGGAAAAGAAAATGGGCGACCCAAAGGCCGCCCAAAATCTTGAGATCTATCCGTGCGAATCCGCGAAGATCCGTGGCTAAGGTTTAAATGTCCAGGTTCTTCACGTCGAGCGCATTCTCTTCGATGAACTTCCGCCGCGCTTCCACGTCCTCGCCCATCAGGGTGGTGAAGATGGTCTCGCACTCGGCAATGTCTTCAAGCCGCACCGAGAGCAGCGTGCGCCGCTCCGGGTCCATCGTTGTTTCCCATAGCTGCGGCGCGGTCATCTCGCCCAGACCTTTGTAGCGCTGGATAGTAAAGTCCTTGCGCCCTTCATTGATCACGAAGTCGCGCAGGTCGCGCACGTTCGTCTTCTCTACCACTTCGATGTCGGCCTTGCGTTTGGCGGGCTTAACCGCTTTCTTTTCGATCTTTTCGGTATCGGAGCCTTCGCCCTCCTCGATTTCTTCAATGCTGCCCGCGGGCGCGGCCTTGACCAGCGTCTCGACCACGAACGGCGGCTCCATGTAAGGCTCGATCTGCTTGTACTTCGAGATCATCTGGCGGCATTCCGCGCTGGACGCCAGTTCCCAGTTGATGACATGTTCGGCGCCGTGCTTGTTTACAAAACGCACTTCCCACAAGTTGTGTTCTTCGTCGAAATGCGAATCGACGCTCTTGAAGCCTTGATCCTTCTGCAGCTTCTTCAATTCTCTTTCCAGGCGTTCAATTTTCTTCGACGGAGAATTCTTGTCGCCTTCAAAATCCGCGCGCTTGGCCAAGTCGAGTCTGGGAACGAGTTCGGTGACGCGCTCGTTGCGCACGCGCTTGTCGAGCTTGTCGAAGAATCCCAGATATTCGTCGAGCACGGTCATGAAACGCGCCAGGTCTTTGCCTTCCACCTTGGCCGCGCCCTCGCCATAGCGAACGCTCAACGCCTCGGCCGCCCGTTTCACCATGACTTTCACGAACTCTCGTTCATCCTTTATGTATTGCAGCGACTTGCCCTTCTTCAGCGAGAACAAAGGCGGCTGCGCAATGAACACGTTGCCGCGCTTGATCAGTTCCTGCATGTGCCGAAAGAAGAACGTCAGCAACAGCGTGCGGATGTGGCTTCCATCCACGTCGGCGTCGGTCATCAGAATGATCTTGCCGTAGCGAACTTTCGTGGGATCGAAATCATCTTTCGCAATGCCGGTTCCAAGCGCCGTAATCATGGCGCGGATTTCTTCGTGTGCGAGCATCTTGTCGTAGCGGGCTTTTTCTACGTTAAGAATTTTTCCTTTGAGCGGCAGAATCGCCTGGAAACGGCGGTCGCGCCCCTGTTTCGCCGTCCCACCTGCCGACTCGCCCTCAACCAGAAATAATTCGCAGCGGTTGGGATCGCGCTCGGAACAGTCCGCTAATTTTCCCGGCAACCCGCCGGAATCCAGCGCTCCCTTGCGCCGCGTTAAGTCACGCGCCTTGCGCGCCGCCTCGCGAGCACGAGCCGCGTCGACTACCTTGTTAATGATTTTTTTCGCAACCGCGGAGTTCTGTTCGAAAAACGCGCCCAAGCGCTCGTTGACGAATGCGGTCACGACTCCGGCGATATCGGAATTGAGTTTCCCCTTGGTCTGCCCTTCAAACTGCGGCTGCGAAAGCTTGACGCTGATCACCGCGACCAGACCTTCGCGCACATCGTCGCCGGTCAGATTCTCTTTCACATCTTTGAACAGGCCCATCTGTTGGCCTGCGTAATTGATTGTGCGGGTGAGCGCCGTGCGAAAGCCGGAAAGATGCGTACCGCCATCGATGGTGTTGATGTTATTGGCGAAGCTGAATACCGACTCCGAATATGCATCGTTATACTGCAGGCCAATTTCCATGGCCACGCCGCTGCGCTCGGCTTCCATGTAAATCGGCTTGTCGTGAAGCACCTGCTTGCCGCGGTTGAGATGCTTGATGAACTCCGCAATGCCACCGTTGTACTTGAACTCCGTTTGTTTGGCTTCGCCGGTCTTCGAATCCGTGTTGCGCTCGTCGGTCAGCGTGATCAGCAATCCCTTGTTGAGGAACGCGAGTTCACGCAGTCGCTGCGCCAGCGTATCATAGTTGTAATCGACCACGGTGAAGATGCTGCGATCGGGCAGGAAATGAACCTTCGTTCCTGTCTTCACCTTGGCAACACCAGTTTTCTTCAGCTTGTTGGTGGGCTCACCCTTGGAATAATTCTGCTGCCAGGTCGCGCCGTCACGCCAGATTTCAAGTTCCAGTTCCTCGCTAAGCGCGTTCACGCACGACACGCCTACGCCGTGCAATCCGCCCGAAACCTTGTAAGTCGACGAATCAAATTTTCCGCCCGCGTGCAGCGTGGTCATCACTACCTGTGCCGCGGAAACTTTCTCGCCATCGATCACCATGTCGTCGACTGGAATGCCGCGGCCGTCGTCGATTACCGTGATGGAGTTGTCGAGATGAATCGCGACTTCAATCTTCGTGGCAAATCCCGCGAGCGCTTCGTCCACGGAATTGTCGACGACCTCGTACACGAGATGGTGCAGTCCCAACTCGCCGGTCGATCCGATGTACATGGCGGGACGCTTGCGCACCGCCTCCATGCCGCCCAGCACTTTGATCGAGTCGGCGTTGTAGTCGTTGCTGCTGCCGTTGCTCGCGCCGTTCGCCGTGTTAATGGGAGTCACTTTTCCGTTTTTTGTCTTGGTGTCGACGATGGGAGGATTGATCTCTTTGGTGGCCATTCCGCTCCGCGAAAATGTCCCGAATTTTTCGTTGAACTTCAGTCCTGCGAATCCCTGGATTTTGGCTGGAAATTACGCCCCGACTCGACCGCGCTTAAAGCCTCCAAAAAAGACCTCAAGTTATTGAAATTCCTAATACTTAGGGTCGCCCGGCAACTAGTGAAATTATACCACAAATCGCGGTTTTCGAGCCTTGCGAAAACCGTCTGAATCGAGTGAGTAACAGAGCCTGTTTCGGGCCGGTGGCCCCCTCATCTGCCGACTGCCCCGAGAGCCTGCCCTGAGCTTGTCGAAGGGGCGTCTCGCCTTCGGCGTTGTGGGCGGGGACGCGCGCCGGACAGCCGCCGCGACTGCGGCGCTACGATGTGCGCATGAGACGAAAAGGGCGGCCGTCAGGCCGCCCCTCAAACTAACTGCTAGCAACTGACTACTGGCAACTGTACTTACGCCGTCGCCGGACGCTCTCCGCCCTTGGCGCGCCCCGGCTGAAGATCGGGCCGGATGACGTGCTGCACTCCATCGTCCTTGGACGATGGCGGCGGCTGGATCGGCGGGAGTTCCTGGTTATCGACCAGCATTTTGATCTCGTTAGCGTCGAGCACTTCGCGTTCGATCAGCGCGCGAGCGATGCGCTCAAGCGTCTCGCGATTGTCCGTGATGAGCTGCTTGGCGGTGGTATAGCCCTTATTAACCAGCTTGCGGACTTCCTGATCGATCTTGATCGCCGTGTCTTCGCTGTAATCGCGATGCTGCGCAATCTCGCGGCCCAGGAAGATCTGCTCTTCCTTCTTGCCGAAAGTCATGGGGCCCAGGTCGCTCATGCCCCACTCGCAGACCATTTTGCGCGCCATTTCCGTGGCCCGCTCAATGTCGTTGCCTGCGCCGGTGCTCATCACATTGAGGAACATCTCCTCCGCGATGCGCCCGCCCATCAGGATGGCAATTTCGGTCTCCAGATAATTCTTGTAGTAGTTGTGCCGGTCATCCGTGGGCAACTGCATCGTCACGCCCAGAGCCATGCCACGAGGAATAATTGTGACCTTGTGCAGCGGATCGGAGTTCGGCATCTTCGCCGCCACCAGCGCATGCCCGGCCTCGTGATACGCAGTATTCTTTTTCTCTTCGTCGGTGAGCAGCAGCGACTTGCGCTCCACGCCCATCAGGACTTTGTCCTTTGCCAGTTCAAAGTCGTAATGCAGAACCGCCTTGCGATTCTGCCGGGCCGCAGCCAGGGCGGCTTCGTTCACCATGTTGGCGAGGTCGGCGCCGGAGAATCCGGGTGTGCCGCGCGCCAAAACGGAGAGATCGACATCTTCTGCCAAAGGAATCTTGCGGGTATGCACGCGGAGAATTTCTTCGCGTCCACGCACATCCGGACGGCTCACTACCACGCGCCGATCAAAGCGCCCGGGCCGCAGCAGAGCGGGATCGAGCACGTCGGGCCGGTTCGTGGCCGCCATCAGGATGACGCCTTCGTTCGATTCGAATCCGTCCATCTCGACGAGAAGTTGATTCAAAGTCTGCTCACGCTCGTCGTGTCCGCCGCCTAAGCCAGCGCCGCGATGCCGTCCGACGGCGTCAATTTCGTCAATAAAAATGATGCACGGAGCATTCTTCTTGCCCTGCTCAAACAGATCGCGCACGCGGCTGGCGCCGACGCCGACAAACATCTCCACGAAATCTGAACCGGAAATCGAGAAGAACGGAACGTTGGCCTCGCCCGCAACCGCGCGAGCCAGCAGCGTCTTGCCCGTTCCCGGAGGTCCGACCAGCAGTACCCCCTTCGGAATGCGTCCGCCGAGTTTCTGGAACTTCTGCGCCTCGCGCAGGAATTCGATAATCTCGCGCAGTTCTTCCTTCGCTTCTTCCACTCCGGCCACGTCTTTAAACGTGACTTTCTTCTGCTGCATCGAGAGCAGGCGCGCCCGGCTTTTGCCGAACGATAGCGCCTTATTTCCGCCGGTCTGCATCTGGCGGAGCATGAAAATCCAGACCGCGCCAATCAGTACAATCGGAACCACCTGGATCAGCCACGCCCAGTTCCCGCCATTCACATCGCGGAAGATGACGTTGACGCCCTTGGTGTGCAGGTCTTTCAGCACTTCCGGCGTGAAGTAGTTTCCCGGAGCGGTAGTGTGGAACGCGGCGCCCGTGCGGAGTTTGCCCCGCACCTCCATCCCATTCACCGTGAGTTCCTGAACCAGGTTCTGATCGATGTCGCTCATGAACTGAGTGACGTTTAACTCTGTGTCCTTTTGGCTGTCGCGGGCGCTCTTGACCACCGTCCACAGCAACAGCGCCGAGACTCCAATTAGCAACCAGAACAGCACGGTCTTGACAGTTGAGTTCACCTAGACGACTCCTGAGTACGACACGGGTGATTGCGTACACCAACCCCCGAGGCTCCTACAACGATTAGATGCCCTTGCCCGACTTTTGATTGTCACAATCTGACTAGCAAAATCCCTGAACACTTATTCTACCTTTTCCCCAGAAAAAAGGCGCGAACCCTCACGGATGACTTAAGTCACTCATGCTCTTATGGTTGCCGCTGCCAGATAGGGAAGATTGCGGCTGGTCTGTTCCACCGCTCCCAGCCCATAGCCGACCAGAAAGGTCTCATCCACGAGAAAACCGAAATAATCCGGCTGCAACGGCACCCGACGCGCCGCCTGCCGGTCGAGCAGAGTGACCAACTTGACGGACGCCGCACCGCGAGCCCGCAGGTCACTCATAAGAAACTCGCTGGTTACGCCGGAATGCACCAGCCCCTCCACCAGCAGGATGTGCTGTCCGCGAATATCCGGCTCGTGGCTAAAGAAAATTTCCATGACGTTGTTGGCCGAACCGTCCTGCGTCTGCCGGTACTTTGGCTTAATGAACTGGCACACGACCGGAACTTCCAGCGCCCGCACCAGGTCGGCCTGAAACATGAACGCGTTTTCCAGAACGGCCAATATCTGGATGGTGTGTCCCTTATAGTCGTCCGAGATCTGCCGCCCCAGCTCCTTGACTCGTTTCTGAATCTGCTCGGTGGTAATGACTGGGCGCAGGGGCTCGACTCTGGGGCCGTTCATGAAAGTTATGCGCCTCCCAAATTCAGATCGCGAGTCAAATTACAGTCGCTCACCCAGAGAATCATTTCGCCGTGAGAAAATTATTCCGGCCCTCAGAAAACTATTGCGGGCGTCATCCCGAAGCCCCGCGTTCTCACCAGCGGGGCGAGGGATCTCGCGGGTACCCGGTCTCACTCCGCCGTTTCCGCACCCAACGCTGTTTCCAGAATCAGAATAGCCTCTTTGCCGGCTTTCGCCCGAAATTTCGCCGGGGACGGAAACCCACGCAACCATACGATTTCGTCGCCACTCGCCACTACGGGCCACAATTTGCGCTCCGGCAACGCCACATGTCGCTCCTGCAGCAGTTCCTTGATCTTCTTGGGGGACTTCGTATGGGCCGGCCAGAATCGATCTCCGGGACGCCAGTTCCGCACCCGTAACGGTCCGGGCAAAGAATCCGCGTCGAGGAGTTGTTCGGGATTATACCTCGCATCGTGCCCCGACCCTATGCCGGCGGGAATGCGCCGCGCTTCCATGGTCGAGCCTGTTTCATAAACACGGACCCGTCCCGGGATTGAGAGTTCATAGTCGTAGTCTTGGGTCGGCGCCGGGTCGCGCAGGTCGGGAGTTAGGAAAACCAACTCTTCTGGCTCGCGCACCACACTCCAACCCAGCGGCAGCGACAGCGCTTTGCCCGAGGGACCATCTTCCGCGGCGAATCGCAAAATCTCTTCCACGTGCTTGAACTCCAGCGGAATACCGGCCTGCTCCCCGATCGCCTTCACCAGCCTGCGCTGCACCGCAGCCGGTTCGCCCAGAAACCACATCCGGCTCACGGCAGCGTTCATGACCAGCCAGGGCACACTGTCGATGCGCGAATGTAGATCGTCGACTTTCAAATCATCGATTCCCGGGTGCCCCATTTCTCGCGCGTCCTTTGCGCGAGAAAGCCTGCCCTGAGCCTGTCGAAGGGTGGGGATTTTCGTCTTTGACTCCTCGAAAGCACTTCCGGGCAATGCGATCTGAACCAGTCTCTTCTGCGCAGACACCGCTTGTGCCCACTCCGGCTCCGACCAGTGCACGGTTGTTCCCATCCATCCCGCAATTTCATTTTCCCAGTAGTCTTCTTCGCCACGCGCGATCTCGGCCAGTTCCGCCAGATTCTCCCCCACCGCGGGATTGAATTCTTTCTCCAGCAGCGGCACCACCAGCTTGCGCACGCGGTTCCGCGTGAAGCGTTCGTCAGCGTTGCTCGAATCCTCGCGCCAGAGCTGGCCGATGTCTCTGAGATATTTCTCCAGTTCGCGTCGGCGAATGCTCAGCAAAGGCCGAACGATCTCGCCGCAGACTTCGGCGTCCTCATCCTCGATCGCAATCCGCGGATGAATCCCACCCAGCCCGCGCAACCCCGCGCCACGAATCATCCGCATGAGCACCGTTTCGGCCTGATCGTCGAGCGTGTGCCCGGTCGCGATCTTGTTAAGGTACGCACCGTGGAAGAGCGGCCCTTCAGGGCCGCGTAAAGCTGAATCTACAGATTCGGGCTTTAGCCCTTGAGGTTCGCTTTCGGGTGGCGCAGCGCTTCCAGCGCTGCGATCCGCGTGCAATCCATGATTCAGGGCTTCAGCCCCTGAGGGATTCTGCGCTCCTCCCTCCGCACCCAGAAGATACCGAAAGAATCCATACCGCAGCTCGCGCGCAGCCGTCTCCACGCTGACGCGCTCCTCGGCCGCGTGCCCCGCGACATCATCGCTGTCGCAATAAAATTCCAGACCATGCTCGCGCGCCAGACCGGCCACGAATTCCTGATCCGCGTCCGATTCGGCTCCGCGCAACTTGTGATTGAAATGAACGACAGAGAGAACGATCCCCAGCTCGTGCCGCAACTCCAGAAGCAACCGCAGGAGCGCAACCGAATCAATCCCGCCGGATACGGCGGTGCCAACGCGGTCCCCGGGCCGCAGCAAGTCCTGCCGGTGGGTGAGGGAAAGCGCGCGTTGAGCCAGGGGATGCACCGGAACATGTTACAACCATGGCGCTTCAGCTACCGATCCAGTAGAAAGCAACCGGCAGTCCGCATATGATCTACATCGATGGTGCCGCACCTCGAAACCGCACGACTGTTGCTGCGCCCGCTCGAACTTGCCGATGCGACGCAGACGCAGCTTCTCTTTCCGCACTGGGAGATCGTCCGCTATCTATCGAAGAGTGTGCCTTGGCCCTATCCGCCGAATGGAGCGCATTCCTACTATCGCGACGTCGCTCTCCCGGCGATGGAGCGCGAAGAACAATGGAACTGGACGCTGCGGCCGAAGACCGAGCCCGAGCGGCTGATCGGCAGCATTTCGCCGATCAAGAACGGACCCATCAATCGCGGGTTCTGGTTGGGACTGCCCTGGCACCGCCAAGGCCTGATGACGGAAGCCTGCGAAGCCGTCACTGAATTCTGGTTCAATACTCTCAAGTTCCCGGTACTGCGCGCTCCCAAGGCGGTTGCCAACACCGCGTCGCGTCGCATCTCAGAACGAAGCGGTATGCGCCTGGTGGCAACCGAAGAACACGAGTACTTGTCCGGACGTCTGCCTGCCGAAATCTGGGAGATCACTGCGGGGGAATGGAACGCCCGGCACAGATAAAGCTCAAGGACGAACGCAGCCCAGCTGGCGCTCGCCGGACGGCCGAGGGCGGCCGTCCCCACATAATCATTTACACTCCCGGGCTCTTCTCCGCGATCAGCTTCCTGATCTTCTCCACGAACTCCGCCGCCGGCATGTCTTCCGTCTTTTCTTTCCCGCGCGTGCGTACGTTCACCTTGCCCGCTTCGGCCTCTTTGTCTCCGACCACGAGCAGGAACGGTACTTTCTGCATGGCATGCCCGCGAATCTTGGCGTTCATCTTCTCGTTGCGCGCATCGACTTCAACGCGCACTCCGATCGCCTTCAATTCCGCCGCAACTTTGTTCGCATACTCCGCGTGGCGCTCGCTGATCGGGATCATTACCGCCTGCACTGGCGACAGCCACACGGGAAACGCGCCCGCGTAGTGCTCGATCAACACGCCGAAAAAGCGCTCGACCGATCCGAACAGTGCGCGATGCACCATCACCGGCTGTTTGCGTGAACCATCCTCGGCAACGTACTCGAGGCCGAAGCGTTGCGGCAGGTTGAAGTCGACCTGCACCGTCGAGAGCTGCCACAGCCGTCCGATCGCATCGACCAGCTTGATGTCGATCTTCGGTCCATAGAACGCGGCCTCGCCCGGAATCGTCTTGTAGTCGATATTCTTGGCTTTCAGCACTTTCTCGAGCGACTCGGTGGCGTGGATCCATTGCTCTTCGCTGCCCACAAAATTCTTCCGGTCGTTCGGATCCCAGGTGGAAAGCTCGGTCTGGAATTGCTCGAAGCCAAAATCTTTCAGCACGTCGAGCGCGAACTCGAGGCAGCCGGTAATCTCGTCTTCAACCTGCTCAGGCGTGCAGAAGATATGCGAATCATCTTGGGTAAAACCGCGAACCCGCAAAAGGCCGTGCATCACGCCGGAGCGCTCATAGCGATACACGGTGCCGAGCTCGCCCAGCCGCACCGGCAGATCGCGATACGACTTCAGCGAATCTTTATAGATCAGGATGTGGCCGGGACAGTTCATCGGCTTCAGGCGATATTCGGCGTCGTCGAGCTCCATGGCGTCGAACATGTTCTGCGAGTAATAACCCTCGTGCCCGGAGGTGTAGAAGAGCTGTCGCCGCGCCACATGCGGCGTGTAGACTAGAGAATAACCGCGCTTCAGATACTGTTCGCGCATCCAGTCTTCCATCTCTTTGCGGATAATGCCGCCCTTGGGGTGCCAGAAAATCAGCCCCGGCCCGGCCAACTCCTGAATGGAAAACAAATCGAGCTGTTGCCCGATCACGCGGTGGTCGCGCTTCTTGGTCTCTTCGACCTGCTTCAGATAATCGTCGAGATCTTTTTTCGAGAAGAATGAACGTCCCGTAGATGCGCTGCAGTTGCTGATTTTTCTCATCCCCCAGCCAGTAAGCGCCCGCAATGTTGAACAGCTTGAAGGCCTTGATCTTTCCCGTCGACGGAATGTGCGGCCCGCGGCAGAAATCGATGAACTTGCCGGTGCGGTAAATTGAAATCTTTTCATCGGGCTTGGTGAACTGCTCGATGAAATGGCACTTCATGAAATCGCCTTCTTTTTTGAATTCGGCCAATCCCTGGTCGCGAGGCAGAAACTCGCGCGCATAGGGCAGGTTCTGCTGCACCAGCTCCTGCATTTTCTTTTCGATCTTCTCCAGATCCTCGGTCGTAAACGCAGTGGGCCGGTAGAAGTCGTAGAAGAATCCGCTCTCGGTAGCCGGCCCGTGGCCAAGTTTGGTCTCGGGAAAAAGCTCGAGCACCGCCGCCGCCAGCAGGTGCGCCGACGAATGCCGGAAAACCTCTAGCGATTCGGGATCCTTTTCCTTGAGCAGGCGCAGATCGGTGTCTTTCTCGAGTGGACGAGTCAGATCGATCAGATCGCCATTGGCTTTCGCGACCAGCGCCGCATCCGCCAGCCCCGGACTGATCGACTTCGCAATATCGAGCGCGGTGGTGCCCTTAGGAACTTCCTTCACACTCCCATCCGGGAGCTTTACATGAATGCTGTCAGCCATAATGTGGGAACCTTGAGGAGTCCTGAATCTTTTAGTCTATTGAAGTGATCCGGGAGGGTCAAACCGCGACCGGGAAGGGACCGGGCAGTGCGAGCGCAAGTTTCGTTACTGGCCGAATACGACTCTCACCAGTTCGTGCGACTCCTTCGCGGCTGGCTCATACTGCCATCCCTTGACGGCTTTGACGACGGCCTCGGTGAGCAAAGGGTGCCCGCCGATGACGGTCACTTCCTTGACGGTTCCATCGCGTGCGACCAGCACCTCCAGTTGCACCACGCCCTTGATGTTCATTCGCTTCGCGATTTCCGGATATTCAGCCGGAGTGCTGAGCTTAAGCCGGCGCGATTCTGCCGCCGGACTGGAGGACGAACCGCGTTCAGGGTTGGCGGCAGCAAGCAGTACCGGGCTGAGATGGATGTTTGCCCGCTCCAGCGACGCCTTATTCACGTCGAAGCGTATGGTCCCGTCTTTCAAAACCAGGTTGATCATCCCGCCCTGCGCCAGGAACGCATCGTCCTCGCCGACGACTAGGATGCTGGCGCTCGCTAACGACGCAATGAAGGCTTGGGTGCGCCTATGTCCGGCGGAGGAGCGGAAAAATATAATCTGGCAAAAGTCCATCTCCGCTTCCGTGCTGACTCGCTTGACCAGGATGACGTGGGTTCCAACCGTCTTGCCGGCGACGGTCTGCCGCAGAGTGTCGATAAACTCCTCGTCCCCGGCAACCACTCCGATGAGTAAGGGCGAAGAGCCGCTGGCCAGACTCTGCTCCGGCCATTGCGCGGACTTGGCAAAGTTGTAAAGATAAGCGGCCTTGACCTGGTATTCACTGGCAGTTTGGGCGGGCGCGGACTGCAGACCGCAGAGCACCAAGAACGCGACGCCGATCCCGAAAGCCCCGTTTCGCAATCTGCGGAATCGAGGTCTGGCCGTCCGGTCGTTAGCCGAGGAGTGCCCCATTTTCGTTTGCCTTAAAACCTGCCCGTCAATTTGATCCGAAAGTTTCTTCCATCCTGTTGAATCGCGTCCTCCGGATCCTCTGGACGGCCCGGATCGAAGTATTTCTTGTCGAGCAGGTTATAAACGCTGGCGGATAAATCCAGATGTTTGCCCAGCGTGTGTCCGAGCAGGGTCAGGTTGAAGACCGCGAAGCCGCTCACGGTGTTTCCCGCCAGCGTTTGGCGCGGGCTGGTGTATTGAGCGTCCAGGCTGGCGAAGAGCCGGTGCTCAACCAGAGGCAAACTCAGGTTCAACTTGCCCAGGTGCTGGGGAGAGTTCGTGAGAATCTGGTGCGTAGTGGGCTCTTCGGCGTCCACGTAACTGTAGCTCGCACGGCCTTGCACACCGCTGGCCAGGTGGCCGCTGATTTCGACTTCCACGCCGGCCGCGTCCGCTTTGCCGGAATTCTCATAAATCTGCTGCCCATCGCTCTCAGTCGCCTGTGCGATGAGATGCTCAATCGAGTTGCGGAAAACGCTGCCTGCAAGCGTGAAATGGGATCCCAGCCCCTGCTCCACTACGCCTTCGATGCTTCGGATTTCCTCCGGCCCGAGGTGCAAATTGTCGTCGTAAAACGATCCGAAATCAGGCGTGAGTTCGTAAGGTTCGGGCGCGCGGAAAGCCGTACCGTAGAGCAACTTCAACGCGGTTGGCGGGAAGAGATGGTAGATCAATCCAAAACGAGGGTTCGTCGTCCCGCCAAAAATGGAGTAGTGATCGTAGCGCACACCGGCGCTCAGAGTCAGTTTGTGAAGGATCGCGAATTCGTCCTGCGCGTAGAGCGCCCAGATCACCGAACTGGCGGGGTCTGGTGTAAAGACACCTTCGAAGTAGTTGCCCTGATCCTGCCGTAAGTTATCCGTGATCTCCGTGCCCAGCGTTATTGTATGTTTGGCCAGCAGGGTTCGGCTCAATTTCGCCTCGCCATCCCACCAGTTTCCGCGAAAAGAATAAGTGTCGACCGCGGTCGAGTCGTCTGGCAGCCCGGTAGGAAACACCACCGGCCCTTGCAGGCGAGTTTGATCATACGAAGTCCGTGCCGTCAGGTCCCACTTCTCAGCCACCGAATGTTGGTAGCTGAGATCGAGATATTGGTGATAGTCGAGATTGAGAGTGCGTGGGTCGTTGAACACGGCGCCGAAGTATCCCGTAGGAACTCTCTTGTCGCGCGCGCTGAACAAACCTTGCAGGGTGAACCCGCGAAAGCTGACTGTCGCCAGAACGTGTTCGTAGTTTTCTAAGTCGGTGTTACGGGTGGTTCCGTTGTTAGTCATGGGGCTGTCAAACTGGGGAAAAAACAAAGTCTGGCCCGCGCTGTTGTAAAACGTCCCGGAGAGCAGGATACCGATTCCTTTGAACTGGGCGCCATAAGTGGCCCGTCCTTCATAGGTTCCAAAGCTGCCGGGCGCAAATGAGAGTTCCAGCCCTTTGAGTTGCGCCGGCCTGCGGGTAATCACGTTGATGACGGCAAGAAAAGCCTGGGCGCCGTAGAGGGAAGAACTGGGCCCACGGATGATCTCCACGCGGTCCACTAGATCCAAATCAACCAGAAACTCCGGACCGATGAAGGCGTCGCCTAGAACGTTATCGTTGATCCGGTGCCCGTCAATCAGCAGCAGGATGCTGCTGTTCCAGTTTCCCAGCCGTCCAAAGCCGCGCACCCCGACGAAGGTGTAGTCGCGGTCGTAGGTAATGTAGAAGCCGCGCACGCTGCGCAGCACGTCGGCCAGTGTGCGGTATCCGTATTTCTTGATTTCCTCCGCCGTAATTACGCTGACCGAGGAGGGCGCATCGCTGGCGCTCTGCAAGTGCTTGGAGGCGCTGTAGACCTGAATATTTCCCAGCTCCGCCAGGCTTGCATCGCCTAGGTCTTTCGCGGGTTGCTGAGCCATGGCGGAGCCAACACCCACCAGCAACGCCAGCAGCCGAGCGAATCGGATGATCCACCCTTGCCGGCTCTTCCCAGCTACCCTGCGGCCCGTTGTTGCACTCGCGCCTGAGTTGCGTGCGCGCATAAAGTGTCTCCGCTTGTCGCGGGCGCACTTCGGCATTTCTCCGGTGCGCAGTCCCGCCACCAATTTCTTCGGCTGGAACCAGCTACTTCTTTACTGGAATTGGGTTACCTTCAGGAAGGGCAGGGAAAGAGCGGGGATCGCGGACAGAGTCAAGAAGCAGCGCCAGCCGCACGATGGGACGCAGAGAACGCTTAGCAGTATCCAGGGAGTCCCCGCTCGTGGTACTTATCGAGTATGGCTGCCTCGGCCACCATCGACCAACCGCAACTCTCTGCCCGCGCTAATGGAGTGCGTTACAGCCTGTATCTCGCTGACTGCATCGAGTGGATGGATTCTCGCTCTCAAAACTCTGTGCACGCGATCGTTACCGACCCGCCCTACGGACTGAAGGAGTATACGAATATTGAAAAGGCCAAGCTCCGTAAGGGGCGCGGCGGCGTCTGGCGCATCCCGCCTTCATTCGACGGCTGCACCAGAAGCCCGTTGCCACGATTTACGGTTTTGTCGGAAGAGGAGCGAGCAGATTTAAAGCGCTTCTTTTCGGAGTTTGCGCGAAGAGCATTGCGAGTGCTGGTCCCGGGCGGGCATCTGTTTATCGCCGCGAATCCATTACTCTCTCACCTCGTGTATCTCCCCCTCATGGATGCCGGGTTTGAAAAACGCGGCGAGATCATCCGGCTCGTGCAAACGCTTCGCGGCGGCGACCGTCCCAAGAATGCACACGAGGAGTTCCCGGACGTAACCGTGATGCCCCGTTCCGCGTGGGAACCGTGGGGTCTTTTTCGCAAACCCTGCGAAAACAGAGTGCAGGATAATCTGCGGAAGTGGAAGACTGGCGGCCTGCGCCGCGTTTCCGCGGATGCTCCGTTCTCTGACGTGATCTCTTCGTCTCCCACCCGACCGGAAGAGCGCACGCTTTCCCCTCATCCATCTTTGAAGCCGCAATCGTTTATGCGGCAGATTGTTCGTGCCGCCCTGCCGCTGGGCGCTGGAGTTGTTCTCGATCCTTTCATGGGTGGTGGCTCGACGATTGCAGCGGCGGTTTCGGTGGGCTACGAGAGTATCGGACTCGAGCGTGATCGCGCGTTTTTCCAAATGGCAGCTGCCGGAATTCCGAAGCTCGCCAACTTGAGCGGAAACGGCAGAGGCAATGGCGACAAAGGTGCATCCTGCCCAGATTCACTTCAGCGGAAGCTTGTGCTCCGTGATGAATCATGAGACGTTTCTTATGCAATGGCTTTCGACGCAGAAGGCTTCGACCGTTCCGTCGCTCTTCCTCCTGAGCTCAAGATCAGCCACATTCGCGAAGCCATCGACCATGTGGAAACCCGGGCGGCGGAACTGATCGACATCTACTTCGAGCAAGCCAACGTCTTCAGCGGCATCGTTAGCATCATGGGCGTCCAGGCACTTCATGCTCTCAGTCCATACAAGAAACACAAGCACCCCGACGTCGCTCAGCAGCGCTTCCCGGATCTTTCCTTACGCGGACGGCTCGGCCCACCGTCGGAGCACGCACTGGAGTCCAAGGGTTCCACGCGGCCGTGGGCCCTGCAGTCTCATTACAACCATTCCGGCTGGTATATCGTGTGGCGCTACGCCGTGGACCAGACTCGTCGTCTAAAACCTGGCAAGCCGGTCGCCATTTGGAGAGTCGACATTCCGTTTCTTGTCGAAGACGATTGGAAATACGAGGGCAGCAAAGCTGCCGAGGGGCGAGGCGGCCGCACTCACACTTTCGGAGTAAGAAATCCGGCGAAAAGACTCAAAGATGCAATCGTCTACCAAAATCCGAGGATCGCGATACGACAGGGCGGCCCGGTCTTGAGCAGCAGCGACGACTAAGCTCGCCTGACCTAGTGCTTCACATCCTTCACATGGGTCGCGATGTACCACTTGTTGCCGAAGGCGTCCTTCACGCCGGCATTCCGGTCGCCGTAGGGCTGATCGGTCGGCTCCTGGAACGATGTCGCCCCCGCGGCCAGCGCCTGCCGATACACCGCATCCATGTTCGGCACGTAGAGGTAGAACATCGCTTGCATCGGCTCGTACTTGCCCTGAGCCTCGCCCATCTCGAGTACTGAATCGCCGACGCGAATCACGGCATGGTGCACAACGCCGTCGGGCGAGGCGTACTTCGCCACTTCTTCCGCCTCGAAAGCACGCTTCAGGAAGCCGATCAGCGGTTCGGCGCGCCGCGGATGCAGATACGGATTCACGCTGAACAGCCCTTCGGGGACGTGGCTCTTTCCCTTGGCCGTGGCAATGTACCAGTAGTTGCCCGCCGTGTCCCGCACCGTGCTCGAGCGCTCGCCATATTCCTGATCGCGCACTGGATCGACCAGCGTCGCTCCCGCTGCGACGGCTCTCTGGGTGACTGCATCCGCGTCCTTAACGTAGATGTGCAGCGCATTCGGCTGCAGCGTGCCCGGGAACTTCTTTCCCACGAGCCCCCCGCCTAACATGAGCGTTGTATCGCCGAGGCGCACTTCGGCGTGTACGCCCGTAGGCATCACCGCCCGCATAATTTCTTCCGCGCCCAGACCCTGCTTGGCGAACTCCAGCAGCGCCAGGCCATCCGCTGCAACCAGATACGGCGTGACCATGCGGAATCCGCGAGGAACCGGATCCACCCCTTTACCCGATTCAGGCATCTTTCCGCCTTCAGGGCCGGTCGTCAGACCCTGCATGCGCCGGTGCATCTCCTCGACCGGCATATCTTCAACCACGGTGAAGATGGCCCACGAATAGCCGAAGGGATCCTGGAGGAGCGCGTCGCGGTGTCCGTAGAACTGGGTCTTCGCTTCGCGCACCAGCGTCATCCCTTCTGCCACGGCATGTTCGGCAAAGGCATCCACGTCGTCGACCTGGACGGTCATGGAAACTGGCGAACGTCCCAGCGTTTCGGCGCTGAAGCGGCCGCCCTCGGGCCATTCTCCGGCTATGTCGATGACCGAATCGCCGATCATGATCTCGGCGTGCGGGATGTTTCCTCCCACCTCGAACCGGAACGTTTCTTTCGCACCTAAAGCGCGCTGGTAGAACGCAATCGCTTTGGCAGGATCTCGGAACGCCAGCCTCGGGGATGCACTGATGCGACCGGTGGGGGCTGGCCTGGCAACGGGTTTCGCAAGGGGTTCTGGAACGCGTTCTGCAACGGTAGACATACGCTTCTTACCTCCTAATTCGGATTTCAATCTGGCCTTGAAACTCGCATTCGGCAGATTGCGCAATTCCGCCGCGATGCGTACCAGGGGTGCAATGCCGGACTCCACTTTCGGAGCCTTGCCGTCCACTCGAGACCGCATGGCCTCTACAGCCTTGTTGAGCTGTTCGATCTGCTTCGTGTTGTCATTTCCCGGATTCAGAGAGCGCTTAGGCATCGGCACCCTCCATGCGCGCCCGCAGACTGCTGAGTGCGCGGAACTGTAACTGCTTCACCGCGCCCTCGGTCTTGCGGATCTCCCGCGCCACGTCTTTGATGCTTTTCTGTTCCACAAACCGCAGCACCACCACGCGCCGCTGCTCCGCGGGTAACGTATCCACCAGGCGAAACAAAGTCGCTCGCCGCTCCACTTCCTCAATTTCAGCCGGACTCGACTGCGCCGACTCAATCGCGGAATCGTCCGCAACTTCGCGCCCGGAACGCTGCCAGCGATCCGAAATCAGGTTCGCGGCGATGCGGAACAACCACGCGGCAAACGGAATCCCCCGCCACTCAAATCGTTTCAGGTTGGCCAGCGCCTGATGAAATACTTCCGCCGTCAGATCCTCGGTTTCGGCTCGGTCCCGAACCCGCTTCACCACGTAGGCATACACGCGCTCGAAGTTGATTTCGTAAAGGTCGGCAAAGCAGGCGGGATCCTTCTGCGCAGCTTCGATGAGAAGCCGCTCGTCCGCTTCTTTCTTCAGAGCCTTCAACGAATTCTCCGCAGTCTGGCTTTACATTTAAGATAATGGACGGAAGCCGGGAAAAGTTACGGCCACTCCATCATTTTGACTGAATCACCAGAAAGAAACCGGTGAAATGATAGTACGACTTCAGGTCTGCCCTCTTTACCACCAACTTACCTTTCATCGGATCGCCAATCGTTACTTCCTCAGGAGTCTCGCTCATAATCGCAATAAAATGCCCGGCGCCTCCGGAAAGAACGACTCCGGCAATGGCCGGACTTGGCGGAGATAGATTATCCGGTGGTTGGATTACAACGCGGGTGCGGAAGCCTCGCCGTTGAAATGCGCGGGCGATGTACCAGATCTCCGTCCCACCGCGGGATGTGAGGCATTCACGGGCCAGTTCTTTTTCTGACGAAGTTTGGCCGAGCGCCTTCAGCAGAGTCGCCGCACTCGAAGGCCCGCAGGTGGAGAACGTACTCTGCATGCAGACTTCGCCGTCGCATCGTTCGCGTAGCCGGTTGAGCTCGATCGGATCCAGCAACGGCTTCACAAACGGGATCAGAACGAGGACGAATAGTGCCGCCGGAACTACCAGCTTCTCGCCGAAACTCTCGGGTTCGAACCATGAGTTCAGGACTCCGGCGAGAAGTCCGACCCCCGCGGGCAGGAATTCAGTGAAAGCTAGAATTCGGAAACTGTAGAACCACGCCGCGTTATCAAACAGGTGCGCGTAATAGAGGACGAAGAGGAATCCCGGTGCACCCAGGATGAGGCCCACAGCAAGCAGGCCGATTCGGCCCAGTCGCGAACCAGCTTTTTTCCCCAGCAACGATCCGAAGTAAAACAGAACTCCCGCGCCGACGGCCGTAAATATCACAACCGGAATGAGGTGCATGGTGTGTGCAATCGAACCGGAAAGAAGCAAAGAACGCTCAACGGTAGTACAGCTCTTCCACGGCCTTCTGCACCCTCGCCGACAGCGTCTCCAAGTCCCGCAACGTCAGGCCTGCCGTCGGGATCGGCTCGCCCACTCGCATCTCCAGTGGCCGGCACTTGATGTGATAGGTATTCATGGGGAGCAGTTCGTAGGTTCCAACCAGCGCTACCGGCACGATATCCACCTGGGCCTTGATGGCCAAAAAGAACGCTCCGGGAAGAAACGGTTTGATGTCTCCATCCGGCGTGCGTCCGCCTTCGGGATAGATCACCAGCGGCAGCCCCGCCTTGAGACCCTTCAACGCCGCGCGGATACTGCTGATCGAGTGCGCCGGGTTCTGCTGATCGATGCAGACCTGCCCCGAACGCTTCAACTGCCAGCCGACCACGGGATACGACAGTAACTCTTTCTTGAACGCAATGCGGAACTGGAACGGCAAGTTCACGTAGAGCACGGGAATGTCGAGCGCCGACGCATGATTGACCGCATACACATGCGGCTTGGAAGTGTCGATCTTGTCGAGTCCAGTGACGGTGACCGGCGAGAAAATCGACTTCATGATCAGCCACGACCAGGCAAACGAAAACCAGTGCAGGCGGCTGCCGTCGCGGTCGAACATTCCGCCCGGAAGCGCTAGTATTCCCATGACCAGCGTGTAGAACCAGATCAGCGGATCGAGAACGAGGTACGAGCGCAGAGCACTCAACCAGCTGTGCTTGAGTCCGGGAATTCCATGGTGGCTTCGCCGCGGCGCAACCGTTGCTTCAGCGATCGATGGCACAACCATCGACGAGGCGACCGGCAACGCCTGGGCGGTGCCAGCCAGATGCGTGCTCTCGGCCGAGCGGTTCTCTACGCCGCCCTCAATCTCGCCGCCCTCGATTTGACCCACCGATGAATTCACTTCCCGCACATTTCCATTCTAGGGGAAAAAACGCCGCCGAAGCGCCTCAAGCTCGCACTCCCAGCACCCGCATCGCTTCCCCAACCAGATAAATCGAACCTGTTACTACGATGACAGTCTCCGGTCCAGCGTTGTCGCGTGCCCGCTCCAGAGCCGACCCAACTTCGGCAACCGTGAGAATCTCGGTCCCGGTGCGACTCCCTGCCTGACGAATTTCTTCCGGCGACGCCGATCGGGGATTCTCCGGTCGCGTGGCAATCACCCGCTCGGCCACCGGAAAAAGAATCTCCGTCATCTCTGAGATTGCCTTGTCGCGCATCGCTCCGAAAACGAAAATCAGCGGACGGTCACCATATCGCTCCGAAAGGGCCGAGCGCAGGGCCCATGCTCCTGCCGGATTATGCGCTACATCGAGCACAATCTCGGGCCAGCCCGCGCGCGCCGCGATCACTTGGAATCGCCCCGGCCAGCGCGTTTCGCGGATTCCGCGCTCGATGGAGTGCGGCGTAATAGCCGGAACTTCACTCGCAATCCCCCGGGACGGGGGCGTCCCGGGCTGCACTCTGGGCTGAATCAGTTTCGATAATTCGTCTGCAGCAGACACGGCCAGCGCCACATTGCGCAGCTGGTGCCGCCCCACCAGCGGAGTCTCCACCAAAATCTGCTCGCCCATAAGCTGCAGCGGGTAACGATAGAAAACTCTGGGGTTGCGGCTGTCCGAGCCTCCCCCTGTGTTCCCTGTGTCCTCTGTGGTTAAGAGCTTTTCCGCGTCCCCGCGCGGGCTCTCGGTTCTCGGTACTCGATACTCGGTACTCACGAGGTACTCGCCGCTCCCCGGCGAAACCGGAGGCACATACTGCACCGCACTCACTCCCCGGGCTCCGAGATCAAGGATGGTATTGCCGATCACATCGTTCGCCTCCGGCTGCTGCGGCAGCGTCATGACTACCCCGCCGGGCCGGATAATCCCAACTTTTTCGCGAGCAATCTCGCCGACCGTGTTGCCGAGGAATTTCTGGTGATCGAGCGAAATGTCCGTAATCACGCTGACCAGCGGCTCGACTACGTTGGTCGCATCTAGACGCCCGCCCATGCCGACTTCGAGCACGGCAATCTCGACATGCTCACGCGCAAAACAGGCAAACGCGATCGCCGTCATCATCTCGAAGAAGCTGGGATGCCACGGCAGTTCTCCCTGCCCAACCAGCCCCTCGGCCACGCGGTCCACTTCGCCATGCAGCCGCGCAAACTCGTGGTCGCCGATTTCTTCTCCGTTGAGGCGGATACGTTCGTTGATTCGCATCAGGTGCGGCGATGTATAGAGCGCAGTCTTCAATCCGGACGCGCGCAAGATCGACGCTAGTGTGGCTGCCGTCGAGCCTTTCCCATTTGTCCCGGCAATCAGCACGCTGGGAAACGCCCGCTCGGGATGATTCATCGCCCGCAGCAGCACGCGCATGTGCGCCAGGTCGAACTTGTGCGACGGCGTCTGGGCCAGCTCGTGGCCCAGCGCATACATGCTCGCAACCGCGGTTTCGTAGGACATGGCAAAGCTTCTAGCTTCTAGCTCCTAGCTTCTAGCTGAGGCAAAGGCAAAGGCAAAGAGTTGGGATTCAGGCGCGCGGTTGTTACGGTACCTTGCAGCGAACGGAGCGGTCCGACGCGCCGGTTTGGCTAGGAGCTAGCAGCTCCAGTCATAAACTCCAGCGCCCGCGCAATATAAGGCTTTAGCTGTTTTCGTGCCACAACCGCGTCGAGCATGCCATGCTGCAGCAGGAATTCGCTGCGCTGGAAGCCGGGTGGCAGCTTCTGCCGAATGGTTTGCTCAATCACGCGCGGACCGGCGAAGCCGATCAGAGCGCCCGGTTCGGCGATGTTCAAGTCTCCCAGCATGGCGAACGACGCGGTCACTCCGCCGGTGGTCGGGTCGGTGAGCAATGAAATGTAGGGGACTTTGGCTTTGTCGAGCCGCGCCAGCGCCGCGGAAATCTTGGCCAGTTGCATCAGGCTGATCACGCCCTCCATCATGCGCGCGCCACCCGATGCCGACACGATAATCAGCGGCATGCGCGACTCCGCGGAGCGCTCGACTGCCCGCGTAATCGCTTCGCCAACCACCGCGCCCATGCTGCCTCCGATAAAGGCATACTCCATCACGCTCGCGACCACTGGCCGTCCCATCAGCTTGCCCTGGGCGTTGATGATGGCGTCGTGCAGGCCGGTATCCTCCTTCGCCTGCCTGAGCCGCGAGGAATAGGGCTTCAGGTCGACAAACTTCAGGGGATCGGTCGAGGCAATATTTCCGTCGAAAGTCTCGTACTGATTGTCGTCGAGCAATAGGGCGAGGCGGGTGCGGGCATCGATCCGGAAGTGCTTGTCGCACTTCGGACAGACGTTCATATTATCTTCCAGATCTTTCTTCCAGATGATCTGCCGGCAACCTTCACACTTCACCCACAGGCCTTCTGTCTTGACGCGCTTCTCCCCCGAGTTCTCCAGATCACCGGATTCGCGTTTAAACCAAGCCATGGGGATTCAGCGATTGAGCGATTGAGTGATTTGGCGATTGAGTAATGGAGGCTCCCATCACTCAATGACCAAATCGCTCAATCACTCAATTCTCAGTACTCGATTCCTCTCTGCGCCATCACGCCCTTCTCGTATGCGTGCTTCACCTGGCGCATTTCCGTCACCGTGTCGGCGGCTTCGACAATTGTGGGGTGCGCGTTGCGGCCCGTCAAGATGACGTGCACCATCTCCGGTTTCTTCTTCAGGCTCTCCACCACCCTGGCCGGATCGAGCATTCCGTAGCTGATGGCATAGTTGATCTCGTCCAGCACGACGAGATCCCACTCCCCGGACTGGATTGCCTTCTCGGCCTCCGTCCAGGCTTCTTCGACCATGCGCACGTCTTCCGGGTCCGGCTTCTCGGCGCCCACCTTCACGAACCCCCGGCCCATCTGCTTCATGACGAATTTGTCGCCGAACGCTTGTACCGCGTCGAGTTCACCGTAGTGCCACGAACCCTTCAAAAACTGCAGCATCAGCACCCGCATACCCTGGCCTACGGCTCGCAACGCGGTCCCCATGGCAGCCGTGGTTTTGCCCTTGCCCGGCCCGGTGTTCACGATGATCAGACCGCGACGTACGTCGGACATACCGATTCAGAGAAATTGGTTCGTACATGCTGACTCAGATGCTGGCAGCGAACGCCTGATTCTACTAGATGGAAGCTATGCCGCGCCTGTACGATTCCGGACAGGCCTTTCGACCAACGGACAGGCCCGTACCCGCTCCCATGCAACCAGACGTTTCCAATCAACGGCTTAGATGTGATCCATCCTGGAATGAGAGTTGCAACAAAGACCTGTAAGGATTGCTTCGTTTTTGCGTCTACACTACATGTGATCTTCCTGGGGGAGGGGCTCTCGAGTCTCACCGATAGAATTCGACAGAATTTGCGCCGAATTTTAGCGGCGAGGAAATCTCCCACGGAACTATTGCATCCAATGTTGCGTAGCTCGGTCAGCCGGATCTCTGTCCCCTCGCAAACTGCGGAGGTCTCATCGTGATCAACAGATGTGCCGTGTTATTGTGCGCCGTCCTGCTGGCTTTGCCGGTCTTCGGGGCGCAGCACTCGACTGTTCGTCCCAGGCCTTCTCTCGACGCCGGCGACCAATCGGCGATCCGGGAGGTTGTCGATATGGAGCGCCAGGCCAGGGAAGCCAGCCTGCAGCGCGATCCCGACTTCAGCCAGCGCACCCTGGCCGAGGATTATGTGGCCATCACCCCGCTGGGACAGGTCACCACCAAGCAGGATACGGTTTCGGCCCGCAAGAGCCGCCAGCTTCGTTATGACTCCATTGACGTAAGCGACATGGTGGTCCGTCTCTATGGCGACACCGCTATCGTGACCGCCCGCGCCGACGTGAAAGGCCACCAGCTCGGTGAAGACTTCAGCGGTCCCTACCGCTATACCCGCGTCTGGGTGCGGCGCAGCGGCCACTGGCAGGCCGTGAGCTACCAGGCCACAGTCACGCAGTAGGTTTTCGAATATGAGCGGAGTTGCGGCGAGCCGATTTGCCCTGTGTTCCCCGTGTTCCCTGTGGTTTCGTCGATTCCAACAGTCCTAAGCCACTAGTGCCCGGAATGATATGGATGCCCCTTTAGGATCGTGAACGCCCGATAGACCTGCTCCAGCAGGACGACGCGCGCCAACTCATGCGCCAGCGTCATCTTGCCGAGTGAGAGCGTCTGCTGCGCGACGCCTCTGGCTTCGGGGCCAAAACCATCTGCCCCGCCAATCGCAAAAACCAGCGGAAGCGGATTGCGATCCTGATACGACCCCAGAAACTGGGCAAACTCTTCGGAAGAGCATTCCGTGCCCCGGGAATCCATCAGCGCCAACGTGGATTTCGTTCCGCCCTTCCCACCTGCGCCGCACAGACGAAGCAAAGCCGCTTCGTCCCGCAAGGAGACTCCTTCTGCCTGAACGTAGCGTGAAATCCGCTTGAGATATTCCTCGGTCAGCGACGCAATCGCCGGCTCTTTCGTCTTCCCGATCCATGCAATCTTGATTTTCACGGACAGGTTGCTCCCTCAAATCCGGACTCGGTTTCCCAGGGATGTACGAATCGACAAGAGCAATTCGTGTGAATTTCTCCGCGAACTCTGCGGGGTTTTCTCTGCGGCCTTCGCGGTTAAAGGCTCTTGCACTTGCTGGCAAAAAATCAAGAGACTTTAAGCGCAGAGTGCACGGAGGAAAGCCGCAGAGTACGCTGAGAAACCCTAGGCTTTCTTTTTCTTCTTTTTTTTGGGCGAGGCCGGCTTGACGGCAGCTTTGCGCTTGCGAGCCGCCCTTGGCTCCGCGGCCGTCAGGTCAGCGGGCCCCAGGCGCTTGGCCGTCTTCCACAGCCGCTCCAAATCATAGAACTTCCGCGCCTTTTCCGAGAAGACGTGCACTACGAAGTCGACATAGTCCACCAGCACCCACTCGGCTTGCTTGTAGCCCTCGACGTTGTTGGGGCGCAGTCCAGCGGATTTCAGCCGCAGTTCGACTTCATCGGCGATCGCCTGCACCTGCCGCGGATTCGTCCCGCTGCACAGCACAAAGTAGTCGGTAAAGGCTCCCGACCCCTTTTCCATTTCCAAAATGCTGATTTCTTCGGCCTTTTTTTCCAGGCAGGCTTGGATCGCGGCGGCAACTTGCTTCTTGAGTTCGTTCTTCTTCATTCAGTCGTCGGTCGTTGGTCGTCGGTCGTCGTCGTTAGTCGCTAGTCCGACCCATTGTAACCGAGCGTTCGTGCCCACTCGCTCACTCAGAACCCCGATCACTTGCTGGCCTTCTTCTCCGCGGCTTCCAATTGCCGCAGCTTCGCCATCGTGGCCGCAGTGGAATCCTTCCGCTTCCCGCTTTTTTGTCGTCGTTTGGTCTTCGTCACATAATGATTCTGAGACATTTAAACCCTCCTTAGGATTTGTCTTCGGCGGTTCTAGTACGCCTTAAGGATTGGTCTTCCATCATAGCTGATTTTACGCACCCATTTTTCACTGGGTGCCCCATTTCCCGCGTCCTTTGCGAGAAGTGGGGATCTCGGCCAACGACTGTTCTGAGCCCGCCCGAGCGAAGGGACCGACGACGAAGGACTATTTATACAGCCCCATCTTCCTGATGTACCCCGCCACCGCCGGATCGAGAAACCGTCCGAGCGGCTTGCCCGCCGCCGCGGCCTCGCGGATCGCGGTGGCCGAAGCCGGTTGATGAAGATCTTCCAACAGATGGATGGCCGCTCCGGGCAGCATTAGATCGCCGGCAGCCTTCTGCTTGTGAAATGGCTTGGTCACTTCCGGCCGCGGACGCAGCTTCTCCGGCAGGGCGTTGGCCACGTCGGCCAGCGAGTATCCCGGACGGCTGGCCACGACAAATTCGCACTCCCGAAACAACACCTCGGCTTGGTGCCATTGCCCTATGTCCGCAAACGCATCCATCCCGATCAGCAGAAATAGCTTGTCGCTGACCTTGAAAGACTGCTTCACTCGCCGCACCGTGTCGATCGTATAGTTAGGAGCAGCCCCCTTCCGGCTCGCCAGTTCCTCAGGCGCTTCCAGCAGCGAAGGCACAAATGCCTTCTCGTCGGCCGTGGCCAGCACCAGCATGGCGAAACGATGCACGAACGGCGACAACGGCTGCTTCTGCTTGTGCGGAGGAATGTTGGCCGGCACAAACAGAACTCGATGAAGTTTGTACTGCTCCAGCGCCGCCCGCGCCAGCGCCATGTGTCCCTTGTGGACCGGATCAAACGTCCCGCCAAATAGACCGATATTCATAAGTTCAATGTCACTGCCCACCGACCACGATCCACTGCTCACTGCCCAATCCAGCCTCGCTAGTCTCACGATTTGTGGCTCGGGATGCAAGCCCGAAACATTGCCATGCTGCTATGTCCAACCGGCCACTGTCCGTCCGGCCAATGGACCCTCCGCCCGGTCCCGTTCCCAGCAACGAAATGAACTCCTGTAACTATCCTGTTTCCCATTTTGGAACTAGCATGGTTGACATGCGAGTAACCCTCCCCCTACTCCGCATTCCGCCTGGGCGCGCCCCGATTCTGCGCTACGGTGTCGCCGTGCTCAGCACTGCGCTGGCGCTGATCCCTACGATTCTGCTCGCGGACGTCTCGGAAAGCCGCCTCGCGCTGTTCGGCGTCGCGGTCATGGTAAGCGCATGGTACGGCGGCTGGAAGCCGGGAGTGGTCGCTACCGCGTTCGCCCTCACCGTCAGCGCCTACTTTTCGCTCGCCGGCGAACACAGCCCCGCGCAGTTGCGCACCGCCATCATCCGCCTGTCGCTGTTTTTCTTCATCGCCATGCTGATTTGCTGGCTGAATGCAGCCCTGCGTTCGGCCCAGGAGAACCTGCGGCACTCCGAGCTGAATTTCCGCTCGCTGGTGACGAATGCTCCCTACGGGATTTGCCGGTGCGATGCCGCAGGCAAGATTCTCGACGTGAATCCGGCGTTTCTGGAACTACTCGGCCACTCCTCTGCCAACGAACTGATCGGCCAGCACATCTTCGGACTCTACGCCGATAACGACCAGTGGTTCGACCTTGCCGACTATCTGCGCTCCTCCGAGCCGTTCAAAGGACTAGCCGCGGAGTGGAGGCGCAAGAATGGCACGACGACGGTGGTTCGCGTGTCGGGCCGCTCAGTCTCCAATGGGCGTGAGGGCGGAGTCGTGTTCGAGCTGTTCGCTGAGGATGTTACCGAGCGCCGCGCCCTAGAACAGCAACTTCGCCAGTCGCAGAAAATGGAAGCCGTTGGACGCCTGGCCGGAGGCATCGCCCACGATTTCAACAATCTTCTAATGGTCATTTCCGGCTACTCGGAGTTTCTGCTCGAACGTCTCGGCGACGAACCTCGGCTGCGCGGACCCGCCCAGGAAATCGCCAGCGCGGCCGAACGCGCTTCATCTCTTACGCGCCAGCTTCTGGCGTTCAGCCGCAAGCAGATGCTCGCCCCGCGGATCGTCGATCTCAACACCGTCGCCACCGAGAACCTGAAAATGCTGACCCGTATGATCGGCGAAGACATCGACCTTGTGATGGTGCCCGGCCAAAGCCTGTGGCCGGTGCGCGCCGACGCCGGGCAGATCGAGCAAGTCATCATGAACCTTGCCGTCAACGCCCGCGATGCCATGCCCTCGGGCGGCAAGCTCACCATCGAAACCTCCAATGTCACGCTTGACGATGACTATGCCCGCTTTCACGCGCCGCTGCGGCCCGGCGACTATGTGATGGTCGCGATCAGCGATACGGGCGCAGGCATGGATTCAGAAACTCAGTCGCACATCTTCGAACCCTTCTTTACTACCAAGGGAACAAAGGGAACTGGCTTGGGACTGTCGACGGTGTACGGGATCGTCAAGCAGAGCGGCGGATACATCTGGGTGTACAGCGAAATGGGACGCGGCACCACCTTCAAGATCTACTTGCCCCGCGTCGCATCCACTGGCGAAGCCGCCGCGCAAGTCGCCGCGCCCCTCGAGACTCACAAAGTGGAACCGGGCACTGAAACGATCCTGCTGGTCGAGGACGAGGCCAACCTACGCTACCTTGCTCGCCAATATCTCGAAAAGCAAGGCTACAAGGTGATCGAAGCCGCAGACGGCGCGGTCGCGATGCAGATTGCCGTAGCGCATGAGAAAGTCATCCACTTGCTGCTCACCGACGTGATCATGCCCGGCATGAACGGTCGCGAATTGGCGCAGCGCATTTCTGAAATCCGCCCCAACGTGAAAATCCTGTACATGTCCGGCTACACCGAAAACGTAATCGGACACAACGGCATGCTGGATGCCGGAATTCGCCTGCTCCAGAAGCCCTTCAACCTTCGCGATCTGAGAAGCAAAGTGCGCGAAGTGCTCGATGCAACTCCAACTCCCCCGGAGGTCGCCATGTCCACGCAGTTCGCGGAACCACGTCCAGCGGCGCGAGTGAAGGAAGCTCCGCCCACCCGCGCGCAAAGATTCCAGCTGCATCTGCCTCTGCGCTATCGCCGTCTCGGCGAGAAGATCTGGCACGAAGGCACTACTGAAAACATCAGCCGCTCGGGAATGCTCTTCCAGGCCGACGAAGTCCTGCAGCCCAACTCGCAACTGGAAATCAATTTAGTGTTGCCCGCGGAAATTGCCGGACTCTCCGCCACCGAAGTCGTTTGTCGCGGTGAAGTTGTGCGCACGGTCGAGCCCAACGGACAAGCTCTAACCCCCGCGCTGGCAGCGCGGATTCTGCAATATCACTTCCAGCACGGCCCGCTGCCGAGAGCGTAATGCGATCTTCACCGAAGAGGCTCGGTTCCCGCTGCGACCATCGCCAGATATTTGGTATACGAAAACACGCGGTTCCTTCTGCCACCCGTCATCTCTTTCGCGATGCCCATCTGGCTGAGATGCTGCAACGCGGCGGTCACCGTGGGCACCGATAGGCTAAGCGTCTTCGACATGGCTCCAATATTCGCGATGGGCCGCCTCTGCATATATTCCTGCACGCGCAGCGCCGAGGGCGATGCCCGGCCGAGAGACCCGATTCTCTTCCTGTCCGCGGCAAACAGAGCCAAAGACTTCCTCACGGCCTTGGAAACTTCGCCGGCCGTACTTTCGATACCTTCGAGGAAAAAAGCCAGCCAGTCCTCCCACGCGCCTTCGGTGCGCACCCGTTGCAGCAGGTCGTAATAGTGATCTCGGTGTGTCTTGAAAAAAAGGCTCAGATACAAGAGCGGCTCGCGCAGCGCCTTTTTCTCGCAGAGCAGCAGCGTAATCAGCAGGCGTCCCAGCCTGCCATTGCCATCGAGAAAAGGATGGATCGATTCAAATTGAACGTGAATCAGCCCCAGCTTGACCAGCAGAGGCAGCGATTCGCTTTCGTCATGCAGGAACTTCTCAAACGGATCGAGGCACTCCATGAGCCGGTTCGGCGGAGGAGGAACAAACGACGCATTGCCCGGCCGCGTACCTCCGATCCAGTTCTGCGACCGCCGGAATTCACCGGGAGTCTTATTGGATCCGCGTCCGCCTCTCAGCAGAATTGCATGCATTTCGCGAATCAATCGCAACGACAGCGGGAATCCGTTGCGCAGACGGCGCAACCCGTGCTGCATCGCCGCCACGTAATTCGACACTTCCTCCACGTCATCCACGGGCACGCCCGGCGCGGCGCTGTTTTCAAAAAGCAGCAATTCCGAAAGCGACGACTGCGTGCCCTCGATCTGCGAAGACAGCACGGCCTCTTTGCGCACATAGGAATAAAGCAACAGATTCGTGTCAGGGACGAGGCTCGACAGGCCATCGAGACGGCCCACCGCACGGTCGGCTAGCTCGATGCGTCCATGAAGCTTGCTAAGATTTATGGGTGGATTGGGCGGAAGCGGGACTGGAATGTAAGCCCTCACCGTTTCGCCTACCACACTCGTGGTGACGTACGATCCCAGTCGGGGCCGCGCCGGCTTGCTCAAAACCCGTCGTGTAGGCATAAAGCGAACCTTTAATAAGAAAAGTCGTTATTAAAGGATAACGCCATATCCTTTAATAATGCAAATCCTTATTAAAGGTTCGTTTCGGGGGAGTTATTCTGCGGAAACTGCATGACTAGCTTCCTCGCGCAGGCGAGTGAGCGCATCAGCCATGGCATGGATGAGTTCTTTGATGCCCTTGCCCGTCACCGCGGAGATTTCATACAACTTCAATCTCTTCTTCTTGCAATATTTCTTCAGAGCCGCGAGCTTGTCTTTGTTCACGACATCAATCTTCGACGCCACCATGATCATCGGCTTCTCTTCCAGATGCGCCCCGAAACTTCCGAGTTCTCCCATGATCACTTCCACGTCTTTCGTCACATCCGGACGCCCGCTGGAATCCGACACATCGACCAGATGCACCAACAGCCGCGTGCGTTCAATGTGCCGCAAGAACTGCATACCCAGCCCCGCTCCCATATGCGCGCCCTCGATCAGCCCCGGAATATCGGCGACCACAAAGCTGACTTCATTCTTCGCATCTCCGACCGCGACCACGCCCAGGTTGGGCTCGAGCGTAGTAAACGGATAGTCCGCAATCTTTGGCCGCGCCGCCGAAATACGCGAGATCAGCGTGGACTTGCCCACATTCGGATATCCCACCAGCCCCACATCGGCCAACAGCTTCAGTTCCAGCCGGTAAGTATGTTCCTCGCCCGGCCGCCCCGTTTCATGCTCGCGCGGAGCCTGATGCACCGACGTGGCGAAGCGCGCGTTGCCACGTCCGCCGCGCCCGCCACGGGCAATCACAAAGCTTTGATCGGCCTGGGTAAACTCGAAAACTTTCTCTCCGGTCTCGTCGTCGTACACGATCGTTCCGACCGGAACTTTCAGGACGACGCCGTCGCCATCGTGTCCCGTCTTGTTCGACCCTTCGCCATGGCGTCCGCGTTGCGCCGTGTGCTCAGGATTGAAACGAAAATGGACGAGCGTGTTGTGCCGCTCGCTCGATTCCATGACGATGTCGCCGCCCTTACCGCCGTCGCCGCCCGAGGGTCCGCCGCGCGGGACGAACTTCTCCCGCCGGAACGCCATGCAGCCGTTCCCGCCGTCGCCCGCCTTGACCCGAATTTTTGCCTCATCAATGAACATTACGGTCGTTGGTCGTTAGTCGGTGGTCGTTGGCAGAACCCTGTGTCCCCCAGTGTCCCCTGTGGTTATCGTTCTCTTTGAAGAACTACTGGCTCTTTGAAGAACTACTGGAAATCAAAAAGCCTCGTCCCGAAGGCGAGGCCGTGTGGACAGATTATGCCGCGCGGGCACTCCTGCCCGCGGCTCTAACCACGAAGAAACTAGCTCACGTCGACCGGTTCGACCATCACGAACTTGCCCATCTGTCCCTTGTTCAGGAACTTGATGCGTCCCGTGATCTTGGCGAAGAGAGTGTCGTCTTTGCCGCGGCCCACGTTGAGCCCCGGCTTCACACGCGTGCCCCGCTGCCGCACAATGATGGTGCCGCCGGGCACGATCTGCCCGCCGAATGCCTTAAATCCAAGCCGCTGCGCGTTCGAATCGCGCCCATTTCGTGAAGTGCCTTGCCCTTTTTTATGTGCCATAGAAACCCAGTCGTCAGTGGCTAGTTGCCAGTTGCCAGTAAAATTGTGTGGGGACGGACGCCTTCGTCCGTCCAAGTTTTACTTCTTCTTCGCGGATGATTTCTTGGCCGTCGCTTTCTTCGGCGTAGCCTTTTTGGCGGACGTCTTCGGCTTCGCTTCCGCCGCGGACTCTTCCGCCTCAGCCGCCTTCACCTTCTTCGGTTTCGCTTCTTTCTTCGGAAGTTCCGGAGCCTTGAAGCTCTGTCCGCCCACCGCAATCTCGGTGATGCGAACGGCGGTGTAGGACTGACGATGTCCGCGCAGTTTCTTGTACTGCTTCTTGCGCTTGTAGTGGAACACCAGGATCTTCGCGCCCCGACCCTCTTCCATGACCTGGCCGACCACATGCGCGTCCGACTGCGTGGCCACGTTGCCCGCTTCGCTGGAAACCGCCAGCACCGGAAACTCCACCAGGCCGTCGGTGCCGGTGACTATTTTTTCGACTCGAACCACATCGCCCGGCGCCACCCGGTACTGCTTCCCACCGGCGCGGATAACCGCGTACATACGTCCTCCGTCAAATGTCGTTGAAATTCAGCCCGTGACCCAGAATCCCGGCAACGGGACTTTCCAATCAGCAGTTTTAAATTCCAGACCCAGGGCGCACACGGGCGCAACCACGGGGCCTGCTGATTTCCTGTGCTTGCTGTGTTTTCCGCCCCGGCGCTTCAGCAGCCAAAGCAGGCGTCCCCAGAACGGGTCGGCGTGTACAGGCAAACTCCACTATTCTAACGTGCGCTGTGGAAATCGGTCAATCGAAAGCTCTTCCCAGCCCAGCTTCGTCTTTCCACTCAGCGAATCAATAATTTCCACGCGAGCACCGCCGCAAATACAAATATTCCGGCTACATAAGCCCATGCGCGACCTTTTTGGAATTTTTCATGATCTATCATTTGGACGCTCCGCAATTCCTTCTCTTATGATGCCACAGACGGGAAGGCTAAAGTGAGCCGGAATTAAAGCTGGCGGATTCCTCGGGTTCCTCAACGTCATCCGTGGTGCGTTGGTTCGTTCATCGTAAAGCGTATCTGCTTTGTGGTTTTCCCCTCCGTATGCGAGAATTCCGCCGATTCCTCGGAGGAACCCAAGCATGAAGCGCCTTATCACCGTTTCCCTGTGCCTGCTCGCTCTCACCCTGTCGGGCTTCGCCCAAACCAAGAAGTCCCCCATGAAGAAGCCCACCGGCCTCGCGCCTGACAAAGCCTACCTGCAGAAAATATGGGACGGATGGTCCACGCTCGACCCCGCCAACGTCGCCAAATTCTACGCCCCCGGCGCGCACACTTTTTACGACATCGCCCCGCTGAAATACAGCAGTTGGGACGACTATGAAAAAGGGGTCAAGGGTGTTCTCGCCGATTACAAGAGCGCGAAGTTCGTGGTCAACGACGATGCCGACATTCATCCCCACGGAGACCTGGTCTGGGCCACGGCGACTATTAAAGAAGAAATGACCTCGAAAGCGGGCAAAGTGGAGATGGGAAATTTCCGCTGGACCGTGATCTTCGAAAACGTCGACGGCGAATGGCGAATCGTCCACGACCATACCTCGGAGCCGATTCAGTAAGAGCCTTAGCCACGGATCAACACGGATTCTCACCGATCGAAACGATAAAGGTTTTGATCCGTGCATATCCGTGGCAACCTCTCTTAATACGATTTCCAGAAAAAGTACACCGTCATTCCCGCGCCCACCAGCACGACGAATCCGCGAATCCACACCTGGGGCATCTTTTGCGCGTAGTGCGCGCCGATGTATCCTCCTGCGATCCCTCCGACGATCATCACGATCCCGTGCTTCCAATACACCGCGCGGGCCACAATGAACGTCACCACCGCGACACCGTTGATCACAAATGCCATGACGCTTTTCAACGCGTTCATGGAGTGGATGTTGGTCATGCCCAGCACAGCCAGCATGGCCAGCATCACAATGCCCATGCCCCCACCGAAATAGCCGCCATAAACGGCGACCATCAACTGAAACAGCGTCGCGCCCACCAGCGCCGCGCCCGTCGCTTGATGTTCAAGAACCGACGCGCGGCCGCCGGCCAGTTTTTTGCCAAAGGCGAAAAGTAAAGTCGCTCCCAGCGTCAACCACGGCAGCACGCGCATGAAAGTCTGCGCAGGCGTCTTCAACAGCAGCAACGCTCCGACCAGCCCGCCGACCAGGCTCGCAGTCAGCAACGGGGTCAGCACTCGCCGCGGAATGTCCAACCGCTTGCGATACGCGCCGCCGCTGGCCGCGGCCGCGGTCCACAGCGCAATCGTGTTCGTGGCATTCGCCGGAATGGGAGGGACGCCCGTGAACAGCAGCGCCGGAAACGCAATGAAGCTCCCGCCTCCGGCCACAGAGTTCAAAGCCCCGCCCAGCGCTCCCGCCAGAAAAAGGAAGATGATGGTTTCGACAGTCAAGCAGCTAGGTGTACCAGAAACCACTCGATGCCGCCAATCAAGGCCCTTCGTTTTTTCGTTGCGTTCGCGGCCAAGGTGTTGGGTCTTAGGTGTTAGGTTTTAGGCTCAATCCAAAGACCTAACACCCAAAACCCAAAGCCGCGAGGATCGCAGAGCAAACTCCGCGACCCGATTACCTCTGTAATCGCCGGTAACCGCCGACCGCTTGCAGAAACATTCACGCTGCGGCAGGGTTATATCATCTGAGATCGTGGGGGGAATTTTCTATGCGCAATCGAATGGTAGTTTTTGCCGTCCTGACTTGCAGCCTTGCCTGGGGACAAACTCAAAGCGCTCCGTCGACCAATGCTCCGTCGACTACTGCCCCGGCCAACAGCCAGCAATCCATGCCCGGCATGGATATGTCCGGCAAGTCGGGTCACGACATGTCGAATATGCAGATGCCAATGAAAGACATGAACATGGGTGGCGACAAAGACGCCGACAGCGACGCCAGCACCCACGTTATGAATTCCATGGAAGGCCACATGGACATGGGCCCGCACATGAAGATGACGGCCCTGCGTCCGGCCAAGCCCGGTGACGCCGCCCGCGCCCAGCAAGTCGCCGACGAAGCGCGCAAGGCCGCGGAAAAATATACGGACTATCACACCGCCTTGGCCGACGGCTTCAAGATTTTCCATCCTGAACTCAAGCAGAAGATGTACCACTTCACCAACTACGGCTACGCCATGGAAGCGGCGTTTCGCTTCAATCCCGAGCACCCCACGTCGCTGCTCTACGAAAAGCACGGCGACGACTACAAACTCATCGGCGTGATGTACACCGCGCCCAAGCGCTTCGGAGAAGATCAACTCGACGAGCGCGTCCCGCTCAGCGTGGCCCAGTGGCACGAGCATGTGAACTTCTGCACGGCTCCGGCCAGCATGACGCCCGCGGAAAAGTTTCAAGCCTATTTGGGACACAACGCGCAGTTCGGATTAAAAGGATCCATCGCGACGCAGGAAGCCTGCGACGCCGCCGGCGGAACCTTCCATCCCGTGGTCTTCAACTGGATGGTCCACGTTTATCCCTTTGAGAAAGATCAGGCGAGCATCTGGTCCGTCAGCCGCCAACACGGCGACGCGGACTAAAGTAACGCGCTACCAATGCGGCGCGGGCACTCCCTTCGACAAGCTCAGGGCAGGCTCTGCCCGCGCCACATCACTCTTGCACGCTCTCTTCCCTGTCAAGAAATCTCTATTTTTCTCGCGGCCTTCTCACACAAAACACACCTTGGTTGTCCCCGTTCTAAGAACGATTTAGCGGGAGTTTCTTGCTACCCGAAGGAACCGCGCAGCGTCCAAGAAAGTGTGATCGCAATCGCTGCCGAATGGAACTTCCAGCGTGGCAATTGCGTAGTTAACCAATGTGGGTGCTCGCCAGTTGTAGAGGTGACACTGGCGGAATCGAAGCAACATCTTTTGCGGGGGTTGGGGATTCTCTCACGCTCGGTTTGGCGGCCCAGGTGAGAAAACCCCCATCGCGGCAGCGCATGCTTTGTGGCTTGTGGGTCACAAGTTGTCTGCACAACCCCGGCGGCAGCATTGTAGGCGATTCGCGGGGAAACACAAGTGTTTTTTCGCCGGTTCGCGAGCCGGGCCGCCCTAACCGTTTCCCGACGTATTTTCGGGAAAGAAAATTAAGGAGCAGCCATGAAGTTCGCGACAGTTTCGAAAAGCCTGGTCATGGGGTTGGCTTTACTGCTGGCCTCCAGCGCATTTGCCATCACCAAAGCCAATCTGCACCTGAACGATTCCACGAGCGTCAACGGCACCAAACTCAAGGCCGGCGATTACAAGTTAGTTTGGGACGGCACCGGTCCCGATGTGGAAGTCAGCATCATGCAAGGCAAGACCGTCATAGCCAAGGCTCCGGCAAAAGTTGTTGACTTGAATACCCCGGCCCTGAACAACGCCGCCGTGGTCAGGCGCAACGACGACGGTACTACTGTCCTGTCCGGTGCTCGCTTCGAAGGCAAGAAATTCGCCATCGAACTCGCCGCTTCCAGCGATGGCATGCAACCCGGTTCCAGTAAGTAACCTTCACAGTAGATCGCAAAACGGAAGGGGAGCACATGCGTGCTCCCCTTTCGTACTTCTGCGACGCAAGCATCGGAATCGCGGCCGTAGTGGAGTCACCAACGAACAATCAGTGCAGCATCGGCAATTTATTGCGCCGCCGACTTCTCCAACTCCGCGTTCAGGTGCACGCTGCTGCCCGCGGTGACCCTTATCTTCCGTTCCCAGTCCTTGAAGCTGGCCTTCTTGATAGTGATGGTGTGGTCGCCTTCGGGCACTTGGACGTCGGAGGGAGTGTTTCCTACAAAGCTGCCGTCGAGTTCGATATCGGCGCCATCGGGGACGGAAACAATAGAAAGTTTGCTCGTGGAAACAGCCGGAACAGCAACCACACCCGTTACCGGCTGCGGAGTCGCCGGAGCCTTACTTTGTTCCGCGGTGGCCGTGGCCGCACGAATCGCCGCACCATGGTCAGTCCAGTCTTTGACGATCGCCTCGCAAGCGGCCTGAACCGAGCCACCCAGCGAGAGCGTCGATTTGCTAACAACGGAATCGCCCGAAACTCTCGCGAACACTGCCACTTTGTTCTTGTGGCTCAACGCCCCCTTGCCGCCCTCGTGGTCAAGGAGCACGATGTAATCTGTCTTCTCTTGAATGTTGTTAATCATCACCTGAGGGCACCGCTCCCCGAAAGTCTTTATTATCTCGGCCGTTTGCGGGCGATCTCCGCCGGCTGCTGCGCCTCCGAAGCCTCCTCCGCCTCCTCCGCTCGCTCCGCCGACCGACCACGATTCACTGTCGGTTATGAAAACCCGTGGCTTCTCTGAGTCAGGAGCCACTTGCTGCTGGCCCGACGCGAATGAAACGAAACCCAGCCCTAAGATGGAGCAACCGCAGATGAGCAATACAGACAGATGCGTTTTCATGATGACCCTCCGGCTAAAAGAACCTGCATGATGTTGGGGGACTGCCTGGGGAAACGCCATTATCCTCTTGCCGGGAGTGGTCTTCAATCCTAATCTGCCCGCCAATAGACAAGGGAGCGCGCAAGCGCTCCCCAAAACTATCCACTGACCACTATCCCCTGACCACTGCTCTTAATACTTCGGCACCTTCGGATCCACGCGCTCCGACCACGCCGTGATTCCGCCGCTCAGGTTGTGCACCTTCTTGAATCCTGCCTGCTGCAGAAACGCGACCGCCTTCGCGCTGCGGCCGCCCATTTTGCAATGAACCACAATCTCGCGGCTCGAATCGAGCTCGTTCACCCGCTTCGGCAGATCGTTCAGAGGAATCAGGTATCCGCCAAGATTGCAGATCTGGTATTCGTGCGGCTCGCGCACGTCGAGCACGAACACGTCGTCTTTCGCGTCCAAACGCCGCTTCAACTCTTCTACTTGAATTTCCGGAACTCCGCTGCTCACAGGTTTTTCCTCTCCACGAATGCCGCAAAACTCGTTGTAGTCTATCAGCTTCGTGACCGTGGGATGTGCGCCGCACACCGGGCAATCCGGATTCTTGCGCAGCTTGAGTTCGCGGAACTTCATGCCCAGCGCGTCAATCAGCAGCAGCCGTCCAATCAGCGGATCACCGATCCCAAGAATCAGCTTGATCACTTCCGTCGCCTGCATCACGCCCACGAGCCCGGGCAGAATCCCCAGCACTCCGCCTTCCGCGCACGAAGGAACCAGCCCCGGCGGTGGCGGCTCCGGATACAGGCAGCGGTAGCACGGCCCGTCCTTCGTCGCGAATACACTCGCCTGCCCTTCAAATCTAAAAATTGACCCGTACACATTCGGCTTGCCGGTCAGTACGCAAGCGTCGTTCACCAGATAGCGCGTAGGAAAGTTGTCGGTGCCGTCAGCGATGATGTCGAACTCGCGGAACATTTCCAGCGCGTTCGAACTGTTCAGCATGGTGTCGAACGACCGCAGATTGATGAACGGATTGATCGCCTTCAGCTTGTCGGCCGCGGAATCGAGCTTCTTGCGCCCCACGTCGGCGGTCGAATGAATAATCTGCCGCTGCAGGTTAGTGTAATCCACCACGTCAAAGTCGACTAGCCCCAGCGTACCCACGCCCGCCGCCGCCAGGTACAGCGCCAGCGGCGATCCCAGTCCACCCGTGCCAATGCACAGCACGCGCGCCGCCTTAATCTTCTGCTGCCCCTCCATGCCCACCTCGGGCATGATCAAATGCCGCGAGTAGCGCAGGATTTCATCTTTACTCAGCGTTACCGGAATTTCAGTGGTGGTCGTGGCCATAATTTCCTCTTCGTGTACCTTCGTGCCCTTCGTGGTTCAAGAATTTCGCGACAATCACCGGAAACGATTGGCTTGGGATTGAATCGACGAACCGCGCGCATCCGAAACTAAAAACAGGAAGGGCAATACGGACAACAGCGCGCTGTCGCGGCGGGCATCATTTGAAAATCCCCAGTCAGGCGGCGCCTCCCGCAATGGACGGCACAATGGAAATGTTATCACCGTCGTTCAGCGCGGTCGCTTCTTTCTGCAGATAGCGAATGTCCTCATCGTTGACGTAGAGGTTCACGAACGCCCGCAGCTTCCCATCGTCGGTGTAGAGATGTTTCCGCAAATCAGGATGCTGCGCCACCAGCGCGCTCATCGCCTCGCCCACGGTGCCCGCTTTCACGTCCACCGAAGTCTGTTTGTCCACGTACTGCCGCAACGGCGTAGGAATGTGAATCTTGCTCATAGATGTACTGTAAGAGATGCGCCGCCCTCGCGGCAAGATTCAGGACCGCGCGGGCTTGGGTCTTAGGTGTTTGGTGCTAGGCGCTCGGCCTAAGACCTATGACCCAAGACCCTGCGCCAACCCTGACCCCCGGAAGCCACTTATCTCGCGCCCCTCCCCACCCTAGAATCTCTCCGGGAGAATAACGATGACGATTTTCGATCCAGCGCGCGGCAGAATTATTGATGGTGGCGGCGGACACGGGAGCGGCGGCCTGCTTCGCCTGATCGGCCTGGGAATTGTGGCCTTCCTGCTGGTGATCCTCTTCTTCAGTTCCGTAACCCGTGTCGGCACTGGCCACGTCGGCGTGCTGACGCTCTTCGGCAAAGTGCAGACCGAAGGGACTCTGGGCGAAGGCATCCATCTCATCAATCCGTTGAAAACCAACAACGAACTGTCCATCCAGACGCAGACTCTCAAGGAATCGGCCAGCGTCCCTTCCAGCGAAGGCTTGATGATCAGCCTGGACACTTCGCTCATCTATCACCTCAATCCCGACCGCGCTGCAGAAGTTTTCCAGAAGATCGGCGCCGACTACGAGAACATCGTGGTCGAACCCACGCTGCGCTCCGCTATCCGTGAAGCCACCGCGTCTCATACGGCCAACGCCCTCTACACCGGCGAGCGTGAAATGGTGGGCAAGCAAATCTTCGATCAGGTGAGCACCACGCTCAATCAGCGCGGCCTGGTTGTGGAGACCGTTCTGCTACGCGACATTCAGCTGCCCGCCACGCTGAAGGCGGCAATCGAAGCGAAGCAGCAAGCCGAGCAGGAATCCCTGGCCATGAACTTCCGTCTGCAGAAAGAAACGCAGGAAGCGCAGCGCAAACGTATCGAAGCCGCCGGAGTGCGCGACTTCCAGCAAATCGTCGCCCAGGGCATCACTCCGTCGCTGCTCGAATGGAAGGGTATCGAAGCCACCGAAAATCTGGCCAAGAGCCCGAACTCAAAAGTAGTCGTGATCGGCAACAACAAAAACGGCCTACCACTAATTTTGGGGCAGTAGCTTGCATCGACGACGAAGAATCTGGCGAAGGCAAAAAGTGTTGTCATTCCGACCGGAGACAGAGCGCAAGCGATGGCGCAGTGGAGGAACCTGCTGTTCGCCCTTAGTCGGTGCGCCGCGTGTGTGACAGTCGATCAAGACGACGTTTTGGCCCCGCTGCTACCATGACACCGTGCCCCCGCTGCTCGACATCCGTAACCTGAACATCGCATTCCCCGCCCAGGCCCGTATGGGCGCGGACGCGTCACCCGTGCTCCCCGCCGTCCGCGACCTCGGCTTCTCCATCGCCCCCGGTGAAGTGCTCGGCTTGGTCGGCGAATCCGGCTCCGGCAAATCGATCACTTCGCTCGCGATCATGCGCCTGCTGCCCCCGCAAGCCCGCGTCTCCGGAGAAATATTCTTCACCGAGAACGGAACGCCTCACAATCTGGTCGCACTCCCCGACGATTCCATGCGCCAGCTTCGCGGCTCGCGCATCGCGATGATCTTTCAAGAACCCATGACCGCGCTCAACCCGGTCATGCGCGTCGGCGACCAGATTGCCGAGGCTGTGCTCGCGCACAATCGCATTTCGAAGCGCGACGCCTGGCAGCGCGCCGTCGACGCCATGAACGACGTTGCCATTCCCGACCCCGCACACCGCGCCCGCGACTATCCTCATCAACTTTCCGGCGGCATGCGCCAGCGCATCATGATCGCCATGGCCATCGCCAACCGCCCGCAACTTCTCATCGCCGACGAACCCACCACCGCGCTCGACGTCACCATCCAGGCGCAGATCCTCGACCTGCTCGCCGAACTCAGAACGAAGTTCGGCCTAGCCATGCTTTTCATTTCGCACGATCTCGCCGTGGTCTCGCACGTCGCCGACCGCGTCGCCGTCATGTACGCCGGAAGCATGGTTGAACTCGGCGCCAAACGCGACATCTTTCAGTCGCCCGCGCATCCCTACACGCGCGGCCTGCTCCACGCCGTCCCCGACCTCAAAACCGACCGCGCCCACCCGCTACAAACCATCGACGGAACAGTCCCGTCTCTGCAATCCATGCCCCCCGGCTGCGCCTTCGAACCCCGCTGCGAATTTCGCGTCCTCGAATGCACGCACGCACTCCCGCCGCTGATCGAAGTCGCAGACGGACACTGGGCCCGCTGCCCAGTGGTCAATCCGTAAAATTTTCCAAATTGATATCGGAAGGGCGAGGTCTTCGAGGCCACATAAGTAACGCAAAGACGCCGGTAACGCGAAGACGCCTGACTTCAAGCATGGCGCCGGCACAACTGTGAGCGCCGGCGCAACCGGGAGCGCCCGCACGACCGTGGAAGAGCGGCGCTTCAGCGCCGCGTTAAACGCCCCAACTCCGGCGGCCTTCAGCCCCCGGGGCCTTCTTCTTTCGACCGCGGGACGCCGCGCCTCACCTGGAATCCGACACCCGCTCCAACTGATCCCGCTTCAGAAAAAGCAGTGCGCCTAATATCACCAGCAGCCCAATCCCAATCCACCAAGTATCCAGATATCGCCCCAGCCACGGCTGCACGAAATAAATCACGCCATCGCGGAACGGCACGCGATAAAAATGCTCCGCATCGCGCGAGGCTTGCGCCCAGCTCGAAACCGTCATCAACAGCCCGAAGTGCACAACGGAATCCACCATCAGAAGTCCCACAAGCGCCGCGAACCACCACGGCGTTCCGTGCTTGAACCGCCATCCCAACCCTCCGCGCCCTGTCATAAACTTCCTCTCATGAACGCTACTCCCGTCGCGTCAACGCTTCATACAACATCTTATCCCCAGGCCTTGGGCTATAATCGGCAGTTTGTCCGGTGATCCGTGCGCATATTGGTTCTTAGCGACATCCACGCCAACCTCGAAGCTCTCGACGCCTGCTTGGCCGGCGCTCCATCGTTCGACACGGTAGTGAACCTCGGCGACATTGTCGGCTACGGCGCCAGCCCCAACGAAGTCACCGGCCGCTCCCGCGCTCTGGGAAAACTTTTCGTCCGCGGCAATCACGACAAAGCCGCCACCGGCCTGATCGATCTCGACGACTTCAATCCCATGGCCGGTGCCGCCGCCATCTGGACGCGCAACGAACTCACTCCCGAAAATCTCGAATGGCTGCGCGCGCTGCCGCACGGTCCCGTGTTCCTGCCGGATTTCCCCCAGGTACAACTGGTCCATGGATCGCCCAACGACGAAGACGAGTACGTCGTGTCCCTCGGTGACGCACTCGCCCCGCTCATCACCCTGACCGTCCCCATGACTTTTTTCGGCCACACCCACCTGCAGGGCGGATTCTTCGCTAACGGCTCCGCCACTGACGGTTTCCGTCCCGAATACCGCACCGTGGGCCAGGCCGAATCTGTCCCGCTGCAACTGAAATCATCCACACGCTACTTGATCAATCCGGGTTCCGTCGGCCAGCCCCGCGACGGCGACTGGCGCGCCGCCTTCGCCATGTACGACACCGAGGCGCAGATCATCCATTTCCATCGAGCTCCGTACAATCTGAAATCCGCCCAGGACCGCATCTTCGCCGCGAAGCTCCCCCCGCGCCTCGCCACTCGCCTAGCCGCCGGAAGGTAGCGAGGGCTTGGGTCTTGGGTCTTGGGTGTTGGGCCCCGGGTATTGAGTGATTGTTCGGCGCAAAACAACTCTGTCATCCTGAGCGAAGCAGGACGGTGAGCAAAGCGAACCGTCTCGCGCAGTCGAAGGACCCCGCGCCCACCTGTACCACCAGCGCCGCCCGAAGGAGTTTTCACGATCCGTCCTGCTTCGAAATGTCAGACGCTCCGACGCGCCCTCCAACCCCGCCAAAGTTGTAAACTCAACCGCATGCCTTCTCGCCCCCTCTTCGAACCCCGCGAAACTCCTCCGGCTCACCACCTGATCGCCCACAGCGACGGAGGCGCCCGCGGCAACCCCGGTCCCGCCGGATACGGCGTCGTCATCCAGGACGAATCCGGGAAGAAGGTCGCTGCCCTCAGCGAATATCTCGGCCACCAGACCAACAACTTCGCCGAATATCAAGGCCTGATCGCCGCCCTCGAATACGCCGTCAAACACGGCCCGAAAGCTCTGAAGGTCATCAGCGATTCAGAGTTGATGGTTAAGCAGATCAAAGGCCTCTACAAAGTAAACAACGCAGTCCTGCGAGACCTGCACGGCCGCGCCAAAGAACTGATCGCGCAACTCGACTGGTTCTCCATCGGCCACGCCCTCCGCGAGCACAATCAGGAAGCCGACCACCTGGCCAACGAAGCCATGGACAAAGGCATGGGCCGCAGAGATGCCAGCGCGGCTACGACCCATGTGGCCGCAGCCACCTCGGCCGCACGGTTTTCGGATCGCCCCCCACAGGAATTCGAAGGCATCATCCGCAACGGCAAAGTGGAATTGCAAAACGGAACACTACCGGAAGGAACGCGAGTGCAAGTGCGAGTGAAGAAGTAGCGGCGTATGAATTCCGCCACGACACAGAAGTTGATGCGGATGGTACCCAAGTGCCCGGCTTGCGACTCGAAGCTCATCGGGCATCAATTCGCGGAGCTAGCGACGACAGTTTGTGAGAGGGAAAACCTTGACCGTTTGACGAGATTCATCGAGCACGCAAGAACCCAGCAATGGGTCGAGCTTCGCGAGTTCAAAGAGTTCAAAGGCGACAACGACGATCTTGTAGCACATGTTATTGCCTGCGGCGAACGCGGCGTCTTGGTGGTGATAAAGAGCGTCTTTGAGCTCTACGCTGCCGACGAACTCGTAATGCTGGACACAATCACTCAAAATCACATGGGTGTGCTTAGAGCACTCATTGATGCCGACTGCTGGCATCCGATTAACGACTGAAGCCGCTCCTCACTCCGCCACCGACGTATGATCGTGCACAATCTTCCATCCATCCGCAAACTTCCGAAACACCAGCGTAAACAACCCATGCGGCGTCTTCCCGTCCGTCATGGTCAAATGCCACTCTCCACGCACGAATGCCGCGTCCGCGCCCAACGCCTCGATGCGTAACTCTGAAAATTCCAGCTTCCCCATCTCATGACCCGGACTCTGATACGTCGCCTTGTAGCGATCCACGGTCTCCTGCCAACCGTGGCGCCCCTTCGCACCCGAAAAAAAAGTCAATTCCGGAGAATTCCAATACCCGGCCATGAACGCATCCAGATCGTGCCGGTTCCACGCCTCCTGCTGCGCGCGCAGCACCTGCTTGACTGCAGACCGGCCTATTTCCTTGATGGCGTTCTTGCCATCCTCTTCGGTAATCACCGGTCGCGAGAACTGTGCAACGGCAGAAATCGCGATCATCAAAAAAATCGCTGAAACGAGAGCCTTGCTCCTCATTTCTCATTCCTCCTGAATCAATGTCCACAACTGAAATTGCAAACACCGGCAAGTTTCGCATCGCTTCTGAAAAGCCGTGAACGGCTCTCGCGAGCATCCCCAGCTATGGTCCCAGCAACATCGCCGCCAGCGCATCGCCATAGCTGGTTCCATCGGCAGCGGTCGGAATCACGTGGCTCCCTTCCCCGAATTCGTTCCAAGCCTCGATGATCACAAGCGGCGGCGTGGGCGCAGATTCGGGCCGAAGTTGCGGATTGGCTGCGGTCCAGGCAATGGCGGCCTGGGCGAAAGCCGCCACATCCTGCGGCGTTCGGCTATACCACATCAAGTCTCCCGTCTGCCACTCGGTTTCGTTCCAGGGCCGCGGATCCCAGCCGGCCATGGCCGTCGGAATGAACGGAACCGGACTGCCCAGGCTCGCTTCACTCCACGTCCACGCGCCCGCCGCGGCCAGCGTCGAGAAGGGAAGATTTCCGTTCACCGGCGGTGGCGCGAAAGGATAGTTATAAAAAGCGATCGCATCATAGCCATCGGCTTGCGCAATCGCAAAGCCGTCGCCCAGCGAATGTTGCCCAACAGTGCCGTCAGGCACTCCGAAGCCGCCAACAATGTAGACCCCCGCGAGACCCTGCGCCTGCGCAGCCGCACGCAGTTGTTGCAGCGCGCCGGTCACGGCGGCAGAGGTTCCGAACACCGAACGCATTTCCCCTACATTGATGACAAAGAATGCGGGCTTGCCGTCGATCTGCACGTAGTCTGGGTCCGTCATATAGCCAACCCACTCGTTCACCGCGGTGGTCCAGTCGGACGGCTGCACGTCAAACGGAGGCCCGTCCACATACAGGATCGCGAACTGCATGCCGTGGCGGTCGGGCAGCGCCTGCGTGATTTGCAGAGCGGAGTTGAGGTCCTCGCCGGGATCGTTCGCCGCGACATTGAAATACCAGTCGAAAATAAAAAAGTCGATCCCGAAGTTATGCGCCGCCGCTAACTGCTGTTCCACCGCGCAAGTGGAATTATCCTGCCATGCAGAGAAGGGCTGGCGATCCTGATACGGCCCCAGCGGCAATCCCTGAAAATGAAAGTTGGTGAGCGGACCCGACCACCCGTCGAAATAATAAGCTCCGACCCGCGCCGTCGTTTGGTTGGCGGCGGGCGCGGGCGAAGCAATCACACACGGCACGGCGAAGCTCAATGCGTTCGAAGTGCCCCCGTCCGGCGCAGGATTCACAACCGTAACCGCATCCGGACCCGCCCCGGCGACCGCACTCGCAGGAACATTCGCCGTGAGCAGCGAGTCACCCACAAAACTTGTCTCCAGACCGCTGCCGTTAAACTGCACGCTCGAGGCAGAAGTGAAGTTCGAACCCACCACGCTCAGCGTAAAAGCCGGCCCTCCCTGCTGACTGCTGTTCGGGGACACAGCCGCAATCGAAGGAGGAGTCGGCGGAGGTGCGGTGACGCCGCCTCCATTACCGCCCCACCGCATCGCGAATTGTCCGATCGGTGCTCGGCACCAGCCAGAAGAAGAATCGCAATTGGACCACGCCGTGCTGCCATATCTCTCACCACTAGAACATCAGTGCTCTTCTTCGCGACCTTCGCGGCATTTACTTCGCGCTCTTCGCGGTCAAAGGCTCTTGCGCTCTCCCTCTAGTGCGCCTCTTCCGTCGCCGGCGCCGCGTCCGGAGTATCCACTTTTTCCGCCGAATGCGCAGTCACCGGCGGCGGCTGGAACTCCCCCGCATCTTTCCCCGCCATCGCCACCGTCATAAAGTTCATCCAGATGGGCAGCGCCGCATGCGCTCCGGTTTCTTTCGCACCCAGAGATTTCTTTTCGTCGTAGCCCACCCAGACTCCGCAACTCATCGACGGTGAGAAGCCCACGAACCACGCGTCGGTAAAATCGTTGGTCGTCCCGGTCTTGCCCGCCACCGGAAACGGCAGGCGCGACGCGGCAATTCCCGTGCCGTGCAGCACCACTTCGCGCAGCATCGAAGTCATAATCCGCGCCGTACGCTCGCTGATCACGTCTTTCACGTCGGGAAAATCCTCTTCCATCACGCGCCCTTCGTAGTCGGTCACGCGCGTAATGTAGCGCGGCGTCACGCGCACGCCGTCGTTCGGAAACACGCTGTACGCCGAAGTCTGCTCCATCAGCGTGATTTCCGCCGCGCCCAGCGCCACCGGCAAATACGGAGGCAGCCTCGCCGTAATCCCAAACCGCGCCGCATAGTCGATCACACTCTTGATGCCAACTTTATTCGCCAGCTTCAGCGCTGGAATATTCCGCGATTGCGCCAGCGCCCGCCGCAGCGTAATGATCCCTTCAAATTTTTCATCGTAGTTATGCGGCGTATACGGGCCCGACGGCGTTTCGAAACTCACCGGCTCATCCAGAATCGTGTCGTCCGGACTCGCGCCTTGATCGATCACCGTCGTATACACATACGGCTTGAACGAAGACCCCACCTGCCGCAGCGACTGCGTGACCCGGTCGAATTTCGATTCGTTAAAATCGCGCCCGCCGACCATCGCCTTGATTCCGCCCGTTGCATTATCGATCGCCAACAGCGAACCCTGTGCTCCCGAATCCTGCTCCAGACTCACCTTGGCCGCGCCATTCGCGCCCAGCGACAAAATTCTTACGTAACAAATGTCACCCGGCTTCAGCAGGTCAACCATCTTCTGCTGCGTCCAGGCAACGTCGGGCTGTCCGAACGCCGCCGTATAGCGGCCAAATTTCAGAGTCGCAATCCCCGGCCCCGCTGCAGTCACCAGCGCGTGAATGTATCCGTTCACCTCTGGCTCATCGTCCCAGTCAGGATGCGAATATTTCTCCAGCACCGCACCCTCGGCGACCACGTTCTCCAAATGCCCTTTCCACCCATGCCGCCGCTCGTAGGCCGCCAGCCCATCGAGCACCGCCTGTTCGCGGCCTTCTGCAAGTCGACATCGAGGGACGTATAGACTTTCAGCCCGCCCTCATGCACCTGATCCGTGCCGTATTTATTTTCCAGGTATCGCCGGATCTCTTCCACGAAATACGGCGCCAGCGAATTCGGATCGTGCGCCAGACGCAGCACCAGCGGCGCATTCCGCGCATCGGCCGCCTGCGCCGCCGTAATCTTGCCGTCCTCAAGCATGGCGTTGATCACCAGATTGCGCCGCTTCTGCGCCTTATCCGCATGATTGATGGGCGAGTACACCGACGGTCCCTTGGGCAGCCCCGCGAGTAGAGTCGCTTCGTCCAGGGTCAACTGCTTCGCCGGCTTGCTGAAATAAAATTCCGATGCCGCCTCGAACCCGTAAACGCCGTGCCCCAGAAAAATCTGATTGGCGTACAGCGTAAAAATCTGCGGCTTGGTGAACCGACGCTCGATCTGAATGGCAAGCATCGCCTCCTGCACCTTGCGCTGCCATCTTCGATCCGGCGACAGAAAAAGATTGCGCGCCAGCTGCATGGTCAGCGTCGATGCACCCTGCACCTTGCCGCCGGATTCAATGTCGCGATACGCCGCACCCATGATTCGAAAAAAATTAATGCCCGAGTGGCTGTAGAAATCCTTGTCTTCAATCGAAACCAGCGCATCGCGAAGCACCGGAGGGAAATCGTCGTAGGTGGCCACCACGCGCCGTTGCAGCGCGAACGATCCAATCACGCGCCCATGATCGTCGTAGAGTTCCGTAATCGAACTGGGACGGTAATTCTCCAACGCATCCACCTGCGGCAGATCGGTGGTGTAGACCAGGATCAGTCCGGCCGCCGCCCCAGCCAGCGCCGCCACCAGCACCAGCAGCCCAAACAACACGCGCCCCACAAGCCGGCGTCCGGCAATTTCCACCGGCGGCAGATTTTCGTAAAGAGATCTCATGTGCGGTCGAGGTCAGGATAGCATCTTGCGTAATCCCATCCTGCGAGATTACGGCGCAAAAGAAATCGCGCGCCAAGTTCAGCGCGCGATCAAACCTTAACCTTTGTCATTCCGAGAGCAGCCGGAGCGAAAGCGACGGCAACCGAGGAATCTGCTGTTCGCTTGGCGAACTGGAACCCCCTAGCTTGCCCGGCTCTTCAGCACTTCCACCGCCTTGTTCAACTGGTCATCCACCGCAGGCTTGGGCTTGGCTTCCTGGTCTTGAGCCGGCGCCGCATCTTCATCGTCCGGTCCAGCCCCGTCAGCGTCATCCGCGTCGGCTACCAGTACGTTGGGTGTAATCGCATTGTCCTGAATCGCTTTTCCGCTCGGCGAATAGTACTTCGCCACCGAGAGAATCAGCGCACCGCCATCGGGCAGGTCAATCGTCTTCTGCACCGAGCCGTCGCCAAAAGTTTTATCGCCCACAACATCGCCGCGAGCGTTTTCCAGAATCGCCGCTGCCACAATCTCTGCCGCGCCCGACGTTCCCTTGTTCACCAACACCGCGAGCGGCAGTTTGGTAATTTCTTTCGCCGGATCGGCATTGAACGCTTCCCGCGGAAACTTCTGCCCTTGCAGGTAAGTAATCGTCCCGTGATTCAGGAAGAGATTCGCGACCGCAACGCCCTCGCTCTCCTCGCCTTCAGCGCAATTGCGCAGGTCGAGCAGAATCTTCTTTGCTCCCGACCTCTCCAGCGACTTGATCTTCGAAGCAATCTCTGCCGGCTTTCCTTTGGTCAGCGCCTCGACCTTCACATACCCGATGCCGTCGTCCATCATCTTGTCGGCAACCGGAGGAATGCTTACCACGTCGCGCGTGACTTCCATCTTCTGCGGCTCCGCCTTGCGCGGACGCACTACTTCCACGTGCAGAACCGAACCCGGAGTGCCCGCCAGCAGATTGCGAATCTCCGGCAGCGACATGTCCCGTGTGCTCTTGCCCTCAATCGATTCGAAAATGTCGGTCTGCTCAATCCCCGCCTTTTCGGCCGGCGAACCCGGCAGCACGTCGACCACGTCGGCATACCCGAAGCGCTTCGAAACCACCGCCCCAATATCGCCCTTCGATTCCGTCTTGTGCGCCTTGAACGCCTTATAGGCGTCGGCGGTCATGTAGCTGGAGTTGGAATCCAGCGACTCCACCAGCCCGTGCAGCGCGCCGTCCGTCACCTTGGGAATGTTCGGCTCCTCCACGTACTCACTGCGTACGCGCGAGAGCACTTCGCTATAAACCTGCAACTGGCGGTAAGACCCGTCGTTGGAGGAGGCATGCACGCCTCCCAGCGAACCCACAACGACGAATAGTAATACGGCAAAAGAGGTGACGAGAATCGCTGCTTTGGTCTTCATGGACATCAATTTTTGGTCTTCTTCTGGAAGGGGCGACTTCCTTGGATAAAGAAACTCTGCCTATTATATCTCTAGATGCCAATTTCCATCCCCCGGCTGCCCAATTCGAGCCTCGGAGGTAACGCATGGGACATGCAGTATCTGGGTTAACAGACGGACTAGGTGGGATTGGGTTATCGAAGCTGAGTGATCGGCGACTGGAGCCGGTCCTGCGTCCAAGAAAACAAAGGATTTACCCGCGACTTGGAATCAGGACCCATAGGGATCACAAGTCACTCGGCTTCAGGCCAGTCTTCTTGGCGATGCGGGTCAGCATCGCCGGCCCTAATTCATCGCCTCGGCGAAAGACCAGGTGTAGTTCGGGAAGTTCGGATGGCTGAGTTTCTTGTGGGAGCCGACCTGACGCAGATAAGTCCATCCGAATTTTAAGAAGCGCTCGATAAACGATTCGAGCTTTGGTGCTCGACCACTGACTCACGCGATATTGTGCTCCAGGCTGATCGAATTAGGTGGCGCTTCTTGGGAGTGTTCCACGTCGTCCGCAATGGATCGAAGCGCAATCGCGTATGCCTTGTTAACCGCTTCTTCCTTGGTCGTGCCATAGGCCAATGCGCCCGGAACCTGCGGAATTTCCGCAATCCAGCGCCCGTCCGTTTCGAGTTCGGTCTCAACGATGAATCGCAAGTCTTGGTTCCCCGTGCCGTGGGCTGGTTTGCGTCGTGAGTTCATTTCGAGTAAGGATGCCCCATGAGATCACTGGGTTTCCTCGCCGAAGGCGCTGCGAAGACGACGGCCTCAGCATATCTCATGGGAGAGAAATTGCAAGAGTCCGGAACGATTCTGAATTCCTGCCAAACTCGTCGGCGTCGTCCGCCACTGCTCTTCGAAGCCGCATCTGCCGTTTTGTGTTACGACCCCGGCTTGAAAGCTCATCGTCATCGTGCTCTGCACCGACACGGCCCGCCCGTTCATGCTGTAAGGCTTGAACTTCCACAACTTCACGCCATCGATCGCAGTCCGCGCGAAAGCCAGCGATCCCTGCATAAACTTCGCATCCTGCACCGTACCGTCGCGGCCCACCAGAATCTGTAACACCACCGTCCCCTGCTGCCCCTTCGCTGTCGCGGGATAGTCAATCGCCGGCTGGTCCGTCAGCAGCGCGCGCTCCGTCGCTTCCGGAACCACGACCGGCTCAATCGATTGCATCGCGGCTTCGGGCGCCTTGTTGCCACTCGCGTCGGGAGTCATGGAAGCCATCTGCGACTTCAAACTCGACGGCACGTTCGCCGGAGTCGAAGCATAATGCGGTTGCGGATTTTTCGGTTGCGCCGGCTGCGCAGCCACTGGTGCCGGAGCTGGAGCAACAACAGTCGTTGGATCGGGACGTGGCCGCTCGATCGGAGCAACAGCGGTCGCGCCCGGCGGTGAAACCGTACCCGCAGCAGCTGGCACGCTCGCAGGCTGTGCAGCATCAGGGGCGACGGTCGGGTTCCCCTGCGCAGGATTTGGCTGCGCTTGATTTGGAGAGGCTTGATTCGGAGAAACCTGATTGGGCTGGGCTTGATTCGGTTGCGTTTGATTCGGCGGCGCCGCATTCCCCTGCGCCGGGTCCGTCCCCTGGGTTACCGCAGGTTGGGTGCCCGCAGGTGGCGGCGCATCGGTTGGATTCGTATTCGTGGGCTCCTGCGCGGCCTGGTCTCCATTCGCGCTCGGTTTCTTCGCCGTCGGATCGACCACCGGCACCACATGAATCTGTGACGGATCGGTCGTCGCGTCGGGAATGTTCTCCGCCACTGGCAGCTTGTACTCATCACCCGCCCGGCCGAAACTCTCGTGCGATTCCGGCGCGGGAGGTGTCACCGCCGGCTGCGGATTGAGCCATGCGTGCAACATCTGCTGCCCATGTCCCCACAGTGCCCGCACCTGCGGATGCCATGGCGCCTGCGGCGCTGCCACAATCCCACACGCTGCCAATATCAGCGCCACCGCGATGGGTCCACGCGGCAGCCGGAAACTTCGCCGCGGCTTTTCTTCGGCCTCTTCCTCTTCACCCGAAATATAGGCAAAGAGTTTGGCCTCGGCTTTCTGCTCATGTTCCGCATCATGTCTCGGAGCCGGAAGTGCCGACGCTGCGGGAATCGGTGCCCACGCCGTATCTTCCGAACTCTCGGAAGGCTGCTCCTCCGAGTGCGATCCGAAACGCGATCCGGAATGCGAACCTGAATGCGAATCGGAATGCAAGTCAGACCGTTCTTCGAGATACGTTGGCGTCTGGTCGAAGCCGAGCAACTCAGGCTTCGCCGGCGCTGGGGCAGGTGCCGCCGCTGCTGCGGACGGCGCCGGAACTGGCGGCAGCGTGCTCGCGCGTGCGTTCAAATACCATTGCAGTCCGCGCGTCTCGCCCGGCGCGGGCGGAGGCGGCGCAACCGGAACCGGCTTCTGCTCTTTCACCGAAGCCACCACCGACGCGGCCATCGGCTCCAGATCCTTCAGCGGATCGACCGGCTCGGCGGAATGCTCCAGAGCCTGGTGCATATCCGACTCGGTATCAAACTGCGCCCCCGGAGCCGTCCCCGATGTTTGCAGGAACTCCCCCGCGCGCAGCGTTTTCTTCTCGCTGTCCTGATCCACGCTGGCAGGAATCGTGGTCGCACTTGGCGGTCCACTCGCGGACATCCCTGCTGCCGCTGCTTGCGCCGCACTCGCCGATTCCTGCTTCGCGCGCAGCAGATCGCGGGCCGTCGTCAGCGTGTCGTTGACCTGGTTCACCATGATCGGCTTGCGCAGAATTGAGTTCGCGCCCGCCTGCAGCGCCTGCGGAACGCTGACATCATCGCTCACAATCGCCAGCGTGAGCGGCCGCTCGGAAGCCTTGCGTTCCCGAGCCGCCGTCAGCAGCGACCCCGCTTCCGGCTGCGCGTCCCAATCGATGATCACAATCTGAAATGGCTGGCTCGTGACTTTCTCGATCGCGGCCGCAGCGTCGGCGCAATAATCTCCCTCAACACCTAGACCCGCCAGCACTTGGCAGATAGGCTCGGCGGTTCCCTGGTCGGAGGTGAACAGCAGGCAGCGAAGGGCCATGCTTTCTCAGCGTTTCCTTTTGCAGGATTTCCCTTCTTCAGACTAGGGGCAGCCGGGTAACCCCAGCAAGATTACCGAGGTGGCCGGAATCGCGTTCCGCCGTAACCGCGAGTACATGTACCGCCGGAGCGCGCGCTTGCTAAAATGCCCGGTACCCGCGCCCCCGATCCCTGTGCACCCCTGTGTTCCCTGTGGTTTAGGTTTGATAGCCCATGCCTCTGCAAGAACGAAACTACTGGCTCACCACAACCGAGTTTCCCACCACGCCTCAGCGCCCGCTGCCGGAGACCGCCGACGTAGCCGTAATCGGCGCAGGCTTCACCGGCCTCTCCGCCGCCCGCACCCTGGCGAAACGCGGCGCCAGGGTCGCCGTGCTCGAATCCGAAACGATCGGCTGGGGCGCCAGTTCTCGCAACGGAGGCATGGTGCTCACCGGCCTGAAGCTGGGCGTGAACCAACTCATCTCCATGTACGGACGCGAACTCACTCAGCGCATGTATGCCGCGTCGCTCGCCACCATCGACTGCGTCGAACAGATCGTGATCGAAGAAGCAATCGCCTGCAACTTCTCCCGCTGCGGACATCTCGAAGTCGCCTGCAAGCAGAAGCATTTCGACGACTACGCACGCCAGGCTGAAGTCATCGCCCGCGAGTTCAACCACACCCTGCGGGTTGTGCCGAAGAATGACCTGAGCGCAGAGATCGGCTCGACCATCTACCACGGCGGCATGGTCGACGAAGTCAGCGCCGGACTGAATCCCGCGCGCTACGTCGCCGGACTCGCCCGCGCCGCCATGAAAGCCGGAGCCGAAATTTTTGAGCACACTCGCGTCGAAAGCATTCAACGCGATTCGCGCCAAGGCGAAGCCGGATGGAAACTCTCGACTTCGCGCGGCCCATTGTGGGCGCACGAAGTCTTCGTCGGCACCAGCGGCTACACCAGCCGCGCCACGCCCGCGCTGCAGAAAAAGCTCATCCCCATCGGGTCATTCATCATCACGACGGAGGTCCTGCCCGAGAAGCTGGCGCTCGACCTCAGCCCGCGCAACCGCATGATCTACGATTCGAAAAACTATCTCTACTACTACCGCCTCACGCCCGACCGCCGCATGCTGTTCGGCGGCCGCGCCGCCTTCTTCCCCGAAACCGATCAGACCGTCCGCCGCAGCGCGGATATCCTGCGCCGCGGCATGATCGACGTTTACCCGCAACTGAGCGACGCCAAAATCGACTACGTCTGGGGAGGCACGCTCGACTTCGCCTTCGACATCATGCCCCACGCCGGCCAACTCGAAGGCATGTACTACGCCGTCGGCTACGCCGGACACGGCGTAGCCATGGCCACGTACCAAGGCCAGAAAATCGCCGAACTCATGGCGGGCGACAAACCCGAAAATCCATTCGTCGGCATAAAATTCCCCGGCGCGCCCTTAGGCCTGTACAACGGCAACCCGTGGTTTCTCCCTTTCGCCGGCGCCTGGTACAAGCTTTTAGATTGGGTGAGCTGATCGGAGACTAGCCCCGCAGCTTTGTCATCCTGAGCGCGTCCTTTGCGCGAAGGACCTATGCAACTCGCCGGCGGCACCGACGCTTCCGGGGAGTACATAGGTCCTTCGGCCCGCAAAAAACGCGGTCCTCAGGATGACAAAGCAATGAGCGCTACTTTAGGCGAAGGGGGCTAACGGCGGCCTCTGGCTCAAAGAGATGGTGCTCGTACCACTCAACGCTTAAATCCTTCCACTCCGGATTCACCGACACGATGAGAGCGATCTTCTTGATCCTGAGCCAGCCCTTGATGCGCCTCTCGCGCTCGATGGCATTGCGAATATCCTCGAAGCGTTCGAAATAAACCAACCGATCCAGTTTGTATTTTGCGGCGAAGCCGGAGCCTGTCCCCAATTTATGCGCGCGGACTCTACGGATAAGACTGTTTGTGACGCCCGTGTAAAGCGTCTTCGATCGGTTACTCATGATGTATACGAAGTACGTTTTGGGCTGCCACATGTGCCGGATCTGTGTATTCCTGAAAGATGGCACAGTCGCGGCGCCGCTGTCTGTGACGCGTGAACATCGATTTCCCACAAGAACAACGGCGAAACAGCGTTTGTCATCCTGAGCGCGCTTTTTGCGCGAAGGACCTCTGCAATTCGCTCGCAGCATCGATGCTTCCGAAGAGTACATTAGGTCCTTCGGCCCGCAGAGAACGCGGGCCTCAGGATGACAAGCTCGTTGAGTTTGCAGACGGAGTCGAACTTACCGAGCGGATTTCAGCACAAATTCTTATACTGGGTGAGTTGAAATTTACCCCGGCTCACCAACCCATCCCATAAACAGAATCGCGCCCGTCGCTTCCTCGCGGATCACAACCAGGAAGGGATGGTCCACGATCATCTCGAACCGCTCGGGCGGGTGTGCGCGCCGCATTGCCGACAGTACCGCGGTCACCGCCGTCGGTGCGGCGGCTTCGGTTCCCTCTTCGTTCACCTCGACCACTGCCCGATGCACCACCTGGTCAATCCACACCCGCGGCTGCGTCGTCTGGATACCATCGAACTCTGCGCGGTCAGAATCGAACGCGCGCTCCATTCCCAAGGCCGTCAGCGCCGGCTCCAACTGAGCGAGGTAGCCGAGTTTGAACCGCGGCAACTTGATCGTTCCCAGCATGGGCTTGACCTCCGCCAGCCACGATTCCCATAACCCCGCAGTCAGAGTGCGGCGAAATTGTCGCAGATCGGTTCGCTCCGCCGGCAGCACGACATACATGGCCATGCCGCCTTCGTAAGGCAGGGCGACCGCTTGCAGTTGCCCTTCTTCTTCGTAATATCTGTACCGGCCGCTCTGCGACATCATCGGCAGTTGTTTCTTTTCTCCCGTTGCGGTGGTGAACGGCCCATCCTGGGTCACGGCCCGTTTGAATGGCGTAGTCCAGCGTCCCTTGAAGTAAACCGCGTTGATGGCGACCAGAACGGCCAGCGGCGAAAGTCGGTCGAGGATGTGGCCGATCATGCCGTTGGTCTTGTTGCTGACCCACGCATTGATGCGCGGAACCGCGTCGCCGGCTGAAAAATCCAGCGCAGTCAGCTCGGCATCGTAGACGTCCTTTAGCTTGGCCGCGAGTTCCGGCAGGATGTGCGCCCCCTCCGCGCACCAAAGCGAGTTCGCGTCCGTCACCGTGACATTTGGACGCGGGCGAAAAGCAGCCTTCAACGAAGAGATGGCCAACTGAGCAGCGGTGGGATCGAGATCTGCAATCTCCAGAGCCTTCTCCATGGCTTGGCGAGTTTCGCCCGATGCCAGTTCGTGAACCATGGCCAGACAAAGCATCACGCTCGACGGCGAGAAGAAAACGTTCGGTCTATCGGCAGCTGCCAGTTGCTGATACAGCTTAAAGGCGAAACGCGTGCCTGGGGAGGATGAGGCCTGAGTCATGTCTGAGCCGAAAACCGACGATGTTTTTTTCAGCGATGGCAACGCCATGGAAACCTCCGTGCGCGACTCGAACCAGCAAGCAGCATATTCTCGCACCGTTCCCTTGAAAAGGGTCCGGTCTGTCATCCTTAGCGCGCCCTTTGCACGAAGAGCCTGCCCTGAGCGGAGTCGAAGGGACCTATGCAACTCGCCGGCGGGCATCGATCCTTCCGACGAGTACACAGATCCTTCGGTCCGCAAGAAACGCGGGCCTCAGAGATGATAAGAACAGTGGGCGTGCGTGCACTAAAACTGGTGAAAGCCCCGAGTAAGGTGTTCGCTTTCAGGCGATTGCGACGATCACGCTGCTGTGGATAAGTTTACCCGTAACTCACTGACAACAATCCACTTAATCCCCGAAGTTAAACCAGTTTAACTTCCCGCTAGAGCGCGTCGAAATCGGGTCGAGGGGCAGTCCAGCTACGCGGGTCCGCGTGCCACAGCCGGGCACAGAACCTCCGCACGGGGCAATCCCCAGAGCGGCCGAGTCCGATGTTTTTCGAAGCTCGGTCTTAATCCCTGCGCTTTCCACGCGTCAATGCGCCGGCCGGTTTCGGCCTCTAACCATGACCATGACATAGACGATCGGCCCCGCAAGAATCGCGATGACTCCGCCGATGGTCGCGAACTTGTCGCCGCCCACCAGCGCAACCAGCGCCATGACTACCGGCGCGGCTACAACGTAGATTAATCCCGCACGCCCGCCGGGAACTTTGAATGATCTCTTGAGTTCCGGCCGCGTGCGCCGCAGCTTCCACGCGGAGAGCACCGTCAGCACCGTCGTCGCCGAGCGCAGCCAGATGTAGACCGAGATGAGTTGTCCCAGACTCTGCCACGCCAGCAGCGCATAGATGACGGCCGACACCACGATCGCCAGCCAGGGCGTCCCGTAGCGTGGATGCTTGCGGGTCAACGCCTCGGGAAGATATCCGTCTTCGGCCATGGCGAAGGGCATGCGTGTTGTCGTCAATACCGTGCTGTTGAGCAGCGCGACGTTGCCGACCGTCGCGGCGAGAGTCATCCACATGCCGAGCCACGGATGCCCCAGAAATGTCCCTCCGATCGACGCCGCGGCGTCGGAAAGATATCCGGTATGCCACTTCTCCCAATTTCCCGCCGAGGCCAGTCCCGCCAGCGTGGGCAGAAAGTAGGCTGCCATCGACAGCGGCACGACCAACGCCAAAGCTCGCGGATAGGCGCGTTGCGGGTTCTCAACCTCTTCCGCGACAGTCGACAGCTGTTCGTAACCGGAATACGACCACAGCCCGAGCGCCAGCCCCACACCGAAAATTTTGAATGTGGCTTGATGCGGAGGCATCCACGGCGTGAACGGATTGTGGTGCCAGTGCGCCAGCCCGAGCACGACCATGGCCGCGACCGGAATAAAAATAAAAATCTCCAGCGCAGTCGCGACCTGCCCCACCATCTGAATGCCGCGCACGTTGATCCACGTGAGCACGGCGATCAGCGCCACCGAGATGATCCAATGCTCCCACCAGGTCATCTTGGGGAAGGGATACTTCAGATAATCCGCGAACAGCACAGCATAGGCGCCGCCCAGCAGAAATGACGCCGACCAATTCCACCACCCGGTGAGAAATCCCCAGAAGTCGCCGAAAGCGGCGCGCGTCCACCTATAGAAGCCGCCCTCGACCGGCATGGCAGTGGTCAACTCCGCCGAGACGAGCGAAACGGGGATGCACCAGAAAAACGGCAGGACCAGCAGGTAGATCAGCGTCATCCCCGGACCCGAGGTCGTGACCATGTCTTCGAGCCCGAAGGGTCCGCCCGTGGTGTAGGAGAACATCACGAAGACGAGATAGAACAGGCCAGCCTTGCGCAGCGCGGAGGATTTGCTTGCAGTCGTCAAAGGGAGTCGGCTGTGTTCCGTGAATTCTTGGTGGATGGGATTGTAGATCGTCTCTGGAAGATTTTGATTGCCTAATAGAGGGTGAGGGGCCATAGTGCGGTCGCGATTTTGCAGCGACTATCGAAAGTTAAATCCGCGACTAATCCCTTGTGCTGTGACAGCTTCCGCGGCAAATCATTAAGAAATAGTAGTCGGGTTCGCGCGGACTGAGAGCGACAACAACAGGTAGCGAAGAGCGCTCCTTTTTAAAGAGCGCCCCTTTTATTTTAAGGAAAGCAGCTTCGTAGTTCGCGTCGCTACGCTGCACTACGGCGTGACCGTGAAGAGCCCCGTTCTCCCGTACCATCCGCCTGCGGTGGTGATCTCGACGTGTCCGGTCTTCGCCCCTGTGGGCACAATCGCCGTGACCTGGTATCTGGTCCACGGTAAGCTACCGCCGCTACCGATCGAAGGCCACTCTAAGGGTCTGAGTGAGACTCTTCCCAGTAATCGTTACCAATGTTCCTACAACGCCGCTGGTTGGGCTGAAACTGAGGATCATCGGCGTGACCCGGAAGGGCCTGTTGCTCGTCAGCGTGCCCAAGGGTGTCGTGACGGTCACTCGACCTGTAGTCGCCGCACCGACCGGCCGCCAGGTAGGTGTCGGAATCTACCGTGAAGGTGGTAGCGATTCCATTCAACGAAACTGCACTTGTTCCTGTGAATCCTTCCCGAGGACCTCGATATTTTCTCCGACCCGTCCCGAGCGGATACCAAACTAACAAACGGCTTTAGTCCCACGGACAGCCCGAAGACCGTGCCCGAGCCCCCTGGCCCAGCCCAGTTCGTCGTTCCATAGAAGCTGCCATCAGTAGATTGCAGGAGCCCGCTGTAGAGGAAGCCTCCATCCGACAGGTCGAAGCCGTGCAGCGTCGTCAGTTTGCCACTGGGAGTGATCTTGAAGACTGTGCCACAGCCTGAGGGGGTTCCCGCACAGCTACTACCGGCCCCTCCAAAATCCGTTGTGCCGTAGAGGTTGCCGTCTGTGGCCTGAATCAGCGCGGGGTAAGGGTAGGCGCCGTCGGTACACACACCCGTGGCACAAAATCGGTAGAGGATTGTCATCACACCGCTCGGACTAATTCGAAAAATCGTGCCGAAGAGGCTTGCCTGGTCTTCCACAGTTGTCCCGTAGAGGTACCCGTTGGTGGCTTGAATCAGAGCGCCATACGGGTAGGCACCATCGGTGGAGTAGTCAAAGCTGTGCAACGTGGTCAGAATGCCCCCTTGAGTCATCTTGAAACCGCTTCCATTGTTCATGGCCAAGCCCTTGGACGTTGTCCCGTAGAAGTACATCACGGAGGACTGGAACAACCCCGCTGCGGGGTTGGCACCGTCCGTGCCCTTGAAGCTGTACACCGTTTGGAAATAGTTGCCAATGATCGCGAAGATCACGCCACAGCCATTGTCACCGCCCCCGTAGGTTGTCCCGTACAATTGCCCCCCCATGGCTCGAATCAGCCCGGCGTTAGGGTTCGCCCCGTCCGTGCCATCGAAGCTGTGCAGCGTGGTCAGCGTGCCGCTGGGCGTGATCATGAAGATCGTGCCAAAGCCGTTGGCCCCGGCTCCGTATGTTGTTCCGTAGAAGTTCCCGCCGGTGGATAGAATCAGCCCGGCGTTAGGGTTGGCCCCGTCCGTGCCATCGAAGCTGTGCAGCGTGGTCAGTGTACCGCTGGGCGTGATCCGGAAGACCGTGCCATCGCCGTCGGCCCCACCCCCCGCAGTTGTCCCATAGAAGTTCCCGTCTCTGCCTTGCACAAAAGACATGTAACTTGGTCCAGCACCGTTAGCTCCATTGAAACTCGCCAGAGTGTTGAAGGTCTGGCCGGGCAAAGCAATCGGGGTTGTGAGCCAAACAATGAGAATGAGTGCCGCAGTGCTGTGAATCGATTTCAATTTCATGGTTGCTCCCGCCACATTTGCGTGGCTTGTCACGATTCGTTGCTGTTTGGCTTTCGCAGCAGCCCGGACACAATGAGAAATGCAGGAGTCGCGTCGGGGAAGCCTGATGTTTACGAGTCACCCTCATTTGGGTGTTGCGGGGCCGACTTACGAGGAAGGGATCAGGAGCCTCACGCTGAACTTACCCGGCTTTGGATACGCGAGCGGTGACCGGCATCACGGATCGTCGTGACGGGAAACCTTGTTGCAGCCATCAGGTTGCGAGGAGCCCTCAACCAAGGTGACCCAGACCTGGTCCCGGGCCTGGCTCGGTTTACGAAATCACTTTTTTACACTCGTTGCCCCCGCGTGCGAACCGCGGGGTCCGGTCATTCATGGTTTTTTCATCGCCCGTTAACCTGAGGGCGAGGCGGCTTTCTTTATAGTTTTCAAGTTGTTGTCGCATGGCCAAGGAGGTCATGAAAACATGAAGAAACGCCTTTCGATGTTATTTGCCGCAACTCTCGCGGCAGCGGTCGCACTAGGATCATCTCCCGTCAAAGTGAATGCGCAGGAACACGACCAGGACTCCGATCACCATTTCCACGGTTTTGTACCTGGCAGCATCGTTTTGAGCGGCACAGTCTACGTTGGGAATGCCAACACCGTTATCCCGGGCGAAGTATTACCCCACGGATGTCTGAACACCGGTCCAGTCACAAACCCTAATCCCGCCACGGTGAATGTGCCTCTCCTGCCGCCCTCGACCGCCACCACGGCCGTGACAGTCAGCTGCGGCTACGCGAGCGATAACGGCGAAGCCCCGAATCTCAACGACAATCACAACGTTTGGAACAACGCGAATACCGATGGCAGCTTTGGCGTGTCCTCGCCAATCGTTCTCTGGAACCTCAGCCCTTTTGGCTACTTGCTGGGTAAGCTGGACGTTCCGAGCAACCAAATCGTGACTAGCTTTAGCTCCAAGTCCGAGCTTGCCCTGAATCGCGCCGCGGATGGCAGGAGCCTGACCTTCATGGGGTACCGCGGAGGCGCTGGCTGTCCGACCCTCACCCTGGATCCGACGACCAACATCCTGACACAAGGCACGAACGTGGGTCCGGTCTCGCCGACTGCGGCGAACCTGATCGATGTTTCGGCCTCCAGTACGCCGGACCTCTGTGACCCGACCAATCCCGCGGTGGCAAGCTATGCCGGCGCACCCAGTCCGACGGCTTACTACCGCTCCATCGCCGAAGTGGACGCCCGGGGCCATATCTCCTACACCGATGGAGACGCCTACAGCGGCGACAACTCCCGCGCTGTGATCAAGGCGGACAATGAGCTGTATTACTCCGTTGGCAACGACAACAGCGGGGGTCTGTCGAAGAAGCAAGTGCCGATCACGTCGCTCGGCTTCAATCTCTCCCACTCGACGGGCTCCGAACTTTTCGTTCCCGGCGCAGCACCCTTGGTCCCCCCGAACAACCACATGATTTCCTATTTTGCGTTCGCGGGCGAAAAGCCAGGTAAGGACACGAATTTCCGCGGCGAGACGATCTTTAACGATACGCTGTATGTCGCCAAGGGCAGCGGCGGGAACGGCATCAATACCGTCTATCAGCTCGGTACTCCGGGCGTTCTACCCACCACAGCCAATGCACCCGCGGGAGGCCTGGTGAACGAACCTTGGACGATCCTGCCTGGATTCCCTAACGCCAGTGCCAGCACAAACAGCCCGGGGGGTGACTATCCTTTTGGGATCTGGTTCGCGAATGCTACTACTTTGTACGTCTGCGATGAGGGCGATCTGATCTACACGCCGAACCAGGTGATCAATGGTCAGGTGAACGTTGCGGACAGCGGTACGCTGGCAACTGCCGGCCTGCAAAAGTGGGTCCTGACCACGACGGCGAGTGGCCCAACCTGGGTGCGCGAGTACGTCATCCAAAATGGACTCAACCTGGGCGTGCCTTATAGCGTGCCGGACTATCCCGCATCGATCGAGCCCGCGACCGGCGGATGTCGCAACATTATCGGCGTCGCCCACGACGGCATCGCCATAATTTACGCGATCACGTCAACGATCAGCCAAAACGGCGACAACGGCGCCGATCCCAACAAGCTGGTGGTCGCCACCGATCTGATCAGCGCCACCCAGCCGGCAACGAACGGTTTCCTCGACACGTTCTTCACCCTTCGCTCGGCCCGCGCCGGCGAAGCGTTCCGCGGCGTCGCCCTGGCCCCCGAGGAACACGGCAGATAGAAATTGCATATAGAAACTAACGATAGAAACCAATAGAACTGGTAACCAACCAAGGCTCCCCGTGCGAATTCAACTCGGGGAGCCTTTTCCTTGTTCGTGCCCGCACAGGCCCCCGCGATCTGACGGGCAAACTTATGTAATTCCACTGTAACCAGTGCCATGTAATCTTTCATGGAATTGGCTTAAAGAGTAATGTTGTCCTGTGGGCTGAACGATTCGCAGGGAAGGTGCATCTGATCTGTTCATCGTTCTGCTCGAGAGGCGCAATTTCGGTCTGCGAGGCGCATCGCGCCAAAGGACAAAAGAACATGACCCAAGACCCAATCACCGCGATTACCGCCTGGACGCACCGGTCGAGCAACGAGAAGATTCGGCAGTACGGGCGCGGCGAGGAGCCGGGCCTCAGCGAAGTTGAGCGCTACCTGGCCGAGAACGGCATCACCGCCAAGAGTTTCCCCACGAAGGGCGGGGATGGGCGCGAAGTCACCTTCCGCGGCGAGCGGAAGAAACTGAAGGGTCTAGTTAAGGATCTGCTGGGTGAGGCAATCGACGATTCGTGGGAATGGGGTACGTTCCACTGATCTTCCGAACTGATTTGCACTGGTCCGATCTGCACTGGATCTGAACTCCGATACGATCGGCTCGGCAATCGAAGTGGGGTATGACGGGCTTCACAACCTTGCATACAGTCGGCCCTGGCGAAGTTCCGGCGAGATTTCTGCGGACTTGATCGTCTGGGTCAAGTGCTGGTGCCACGCTTTGTCGCGCCACATGCCGACGAACTGCGGACCGCAGAAGTTGCTGGTGGCGATCGCCAGCCACTGGCCGCTTGCGGCTGCGCGCTGCGCGCCGAGGGCACAGAGATCCTTGACCCAATCCCATTTCAGTAGCGGCCAATCTTTGTAGTCGACGATGCCCCAGCACTCGGTGGTGATGAGCGGCATTTTCATTTTTCGCGAAACTGCGGCGTGGCGGTCGATCACCTGAAGCAGCGCGTTCTGCCAGTATTCCGGACGGGCGCGATAAACGCTTTCGGCTTTGAGGCTCAGGTTGGTGTATCCCTTGGCGTCGAATCGTTCGTAGGCGTAGTCCGAGAGCTTGTAGAACTCACCGCCATTCTGCTGCACCATCCAGATGTGAGGATCGAGCAGGTCGAAGTCGCTCAGATCGTGCGCGAGATAATTTTCCGGGCGGTCTTCGGCGCAGGAGAACAGCAACGGCATTTGCGGATATTTCGCCCGTACCAGCGCGATCGCCTTGTGCATGTAGTCGAGCGAGGCGGGCTTGTCCCAGTCGCCGTAAGTGATGTGGGGCTTGACGAAAGGAGCCCAGTCGTCGCCCGGCCATTCGTTGCAAAGATCGGTGTAGAGGATCGTGTCGAGGTAGCCGGCTTGCGAGATCAGGTCGAGGGTCTTGATCCAGTTGGCCGCCATCACTTCGGGTCCGGTGATGGTCATGCGCGTGTCGGCATCGTCCTTGCGGTACCAGGTGGAGAGGCCGACCATGATGCCGCGATCGCGGCACTTGCCGAGAAAATCGAAGAGCGCGGGCACGAGCACGATGCGGTTCACGTCGGGCGATCCCCACATCTGGGTGTTCCACTCGGGCCACAGCGTCCAGGTCTTGTGAGGATCGGCCGCGAGCAGGTGCGGGAAGGGATCGATGCGAACCGCATTGTAGCCACGCGCGACCAGCTCATCGAGCGCCAGGTCCCAGTCTTCGTAGCCGGCGCCGGGCCAGCGCCGCTCGATCCAGGAAAACTCCCACATGGTAATGGCCCGCGGATGCTTGTGGCGGCCGCGGCAGCATCGGTAGCGACGGGATGCGCCTGCGGCATTGCCGCAGCACGGAGCGGCTTGATCACTGCGCTGGAGGCGACGGCCGCGGAAGATACTCCGGTCAGAAACTCTCTGCGATTCATCACGGATCTCCGAGAGGCATTGCGTCGAAACAGGAGGCGCGATTCGTCGCGTCGCCTGTTTCCGTGCCAAAAGTCGAAAGCCCCGCCCTGTCGCAAAAACGACAAGGGCGGAGCAACCATCCAACCGGGAACCCATCTTCTACCGAACTACTTCACCCGCAGTGCCGTTCCCGTGGCTGAATTTTCGTTGTTGATCAAGGATATCCCTTGCAGGGCAACCACCTGTCCGAGCGCGAGAGGGGCGGGCTGCACGAGGATGGAAAAACTCGAAGTGGTGGTGGCGCCAGTTGCCGTTATCTTCAACACACCGCTGCCATTGCTTTGCGTGGTGTAGGTGCCGGTAAAGGTGTCAGTCTTGGTGGATGCCACACCGGAAGAGGCCGACTTGTAGACTTGGTCCCAGGCGCAGTTGGGCGGTTTCAACGTGGCGGTGCATGTGCTCGAAGTCGGCGGAACGCCAGTGTTATTCGCCACGGCCTGGAAAGTAAGCACTGTGCTGCTTACTGTGTAGTCCACCGTTGCGCCAACCACGTAGGCTGTGGTGCTGCCCCATACCTTGCCGGAGGGCACTTTATAGGGGCAGACACCCACCGGGTTGGATTTCTTGGCGCACTGATATTCCTGGGGGTCGTAGGTGTTGGTGAAACTGCTCCCCGAGACGATGTTTCCGTTTCCGTCTGCCACCAGGGTACCAGTGGTCACATCCGTTGCCGTCGGGTTGAAGTAGCAGTAATAGCCGAAGGGAAGCTTGTAAGACGCGCTCGGGCAGAATCCCACCTGCTGGCCGAACATGTTGAACTGAACGGTGTAGCCGTCCGCCGAGCCCATTTGAAAAGTGTAAGTGCCGGAAAGCGAGGCATTCGTGACCTGTGCATGCAGGCCTGAGGCCGCCGCCAAGCTGAAGAAAAGGATCGCGGCTGCCAGCTGGCGCGATCCGCACGTCCGAGTGCGTTGTGGAGTCATTCGTTCTCCTCCCAGAGAAGCTGCGGGAGTATATCCGGAAAAGCAAACGGTCGCAATGGGCCGCTGGTGGCGGCTTTTGAGGGGGGCGACCGCAGGGCGCGTGGCCCAGCCTCGAGATATCTACGCGCAATTCGGCAATCAAAAAAATTCTACGCGGCCAGATTCTACGCGGCCAGCGTTCCGCTGAGGGCGCCTTCCAGTTCGAGCAGCTTGCGCTTGATGTCGAGGCCGCCGCCATAGCCGCACAGGCTGCCATCTGAGGCGATCACGCGGTGGCAGGGGACGACGATCGCCACGGGATTGCGGTTGTTGGCCATGCCTACGGCGCGAAATCCCTGGGGACGGCCTACGGCGCGGGCAATGTCGGCGTAGCTGCGAGTTTCGCCGTAGGGAATCGCGAGCAGTGCGCGCCAGCAGGCCAGTTGAAAATCCGTCCCGCGCAGATCGAGCGCGAAGGCGAACTGGCGGCGCTGACCGGCGAAATATTCCTCCAGTTCGCGAACGTACCGGAGCATGAAGGGCGCAGACTCTTCGAATTCAATGTCAACGGCATTCCTCGCGCGCCGGTTCTCGGGCGTGCCGGTCTGCCTGCTCTCGGCGCGCACATCGCGCGGATTGGGGCGGATCGTCTGCTGTCCGGGCAACCGCGCGTCAAACTCAAGAGCGACCAGCCCTTTGCCGGAAGCGGCCAGGAACAGCGGCCCGACCGGGGATGCGAATGTCGTGCAACGAAGTATTTCCACGGTCTCCTACCCTTCCAAGGTCGCGAGTTGCCCCACACGCAGTTCGCCTGCCCTGACCACGGTGCCGTATACGCCGGCGTAATTATCGTTCAAACGAACAATGGTTTTCATGATTTCGGAATCCGGCTGGGCGGTGTCGGGGTCAAGATTCACCATGACACATCGCTCGTCCCTCATCGTAACTCTGACGGCAGCCGGGCTGCTGGCTTCACCCGGTGTCCCTTGACCAAAAACCAGTGCCCGGCCCACCCATTGGTCTTCTTCGAAGGGCGCAGCGCCGTCGGTTTCGATGACGATGTTTGGTCGAAATCGGCGAAGGTCAAGCTCGCGGCCTGATTCGCGCTCGATGCCACGCACGGTGGCAAGGCTGATTACCGAAATAGGCGCTTCGTCGAAGATGCCGTGCCTGAGGTTCATCAATTCGACATCACTGCCATAACGGCTCGAAATTTCCTTCCGCAGGTCCTCGCTGCGGAGTTCGTACTCTTTCCCGTCGGGCGTGCGAACGTGGGTGGGGAACGGCTCGGCCGTGTTGCCATTACCTCCGAATGGTTGATAAAGGAGTAATTGCGGCAACTTGCTCGCGCTCAACCACGGGAACCCACTTTTGTCCGCGAGCCGCCGGAAGGCCAACCTGCGATCGCCCTCAATGCCATGCCAGCTTAGCTTTGCAACACCCAGCGATTCGCCGGCCATGGACTTCACCGGGTAACGAAAGATGGCATGCACGCGTCCCACTTTCATTTGAGTCCATAGCAACTTTACACTGAGAAGCGCAGGGCGCCCAAGGCTTGCAACATCAGTCGCCAGTGGTCAGTGGCCAGTTGCCAGTAAGACTCTTGCTGGCAACTGACCACTGGGTTGACAGAATTAGGTTTTTGCCTCAGAGTGTGTGCTGCAATCTGGAGCTTGTGTGGTTAGGCGCCTGAATCACAGGCGCGGGTAAGCGCGTGGGTTCTTCGAAAGCTCAGCGTTGAAAAAAATCCTCTTCATTTTCGCTGCGGTGCTGCCGGCTGTGTTGCTGCTGAGCGTGGCGGTGCGCGCTGCCGGAGACTGGCGGGCCATTGGCGAGACCGAAGCTGGCGACAAAGTATTCGTCAGTTCGGTGCGCGTACTCAAGAGCAATCAGCGGCTGGCGCTGGTACGCGTGGAATACAAAGAACCCGCGGAACTGCCGCAAGGCGGCCCGTTTGTCGAGATGCGCGCGCGGGTGCGCTTCAACTGCTCGAGCGGTGCTGCCGCCCCCACCACCGAATGGTTCTACTCCCGCGACCACAGCGGACGCTTCGTGGTCAGCAAGAAAGCCACGCACGACGAGGAGTTCGGCCAGCATCCCGAAGGCGGGTTCGCGGATCTGGTGAGTAAGAGCGTGTGCGGGCAGAGCAAGTAGGCGTAGCCAACTGATCTGTGAAGCGGCGTCCGGGGCTCCGCCGAATCGGATGTTTTTCGCGTCGCCGAAACCAATTGCCGAAACTACTTACTGATTCACCATGCGGGCGACCGCCTGAACATTCATCATTCCCCTTCTCAGCGCCTGAGCGACGCGGTTTTCGGCGGTACCGGTAATCCACGGCATGCCCTGCATACGAGGCGGATCCAACTTCACCCACATCCGCAGGTCGATCATGGTAAGGGGGTGCGCATAGCTGCATCCAGTGAGTTGGACGATGCGCTGCACACGCTCGAACGCGAGGGCCACGGTTCGGAAGGCCTCGTCGTACTGCTCCCGTGAGGTCGGCAGCTTGGCCGGGTAGCCTCGCATCCGTTTCTTGACACCCTGGCCGGCAGTCTCCTGGTCGACCTGCAGGTCGCTGTCTTTGCTTTTCACCATGGTCTTGAGTTCCTTGCGGCGGCCGCGAAACTCCAGGAACGCGTCATTCAGACCCTTCACTTCGTGCGCCACTTGCGCCTGCCGGTCGAGGTCAATCAGCCGGAGCGGTTCTTCGAAGTCGTCGTATTTCTCGTCCGGGTCGTCTGCCCGAATGGTTCGCAGCGGCCCTTCGACAATGTTCCACCCGGTCCACAGAAGGTTGCAGCTCAGCCAATCACAAACGTCCCGGCTGAGCGGCGCGCCACCGAAGCGGGCCGCGACCACCTTGGCTGTCAAATCGTCGGGATCCTTGTGTCCGAGCAAGGCCAGCCAGTTTCTGAGGCAAGCGGTTGCGGAAGCCACGGAGTTACTGTGCCAGTCGATGGTCGTCCAGTCCTTTTTCTCGTCTTCCTCATCCACGCCGCCCGCGGAGCGCACCAACTTATTCCAGGTAGGCCAAATGTTGTTGTAGGGAATCAGGTGGTGGAAGGTGGTGTCTGGCGATTGGCCTCCCTGGACCGGCGTACCCTTCGCCGTTTTTTTCCAGTCGTCGCGGTCGTTTTTGTTGCGGTCGTTATCGGCTTTGCCATTTTCTCCGACGGACATAGAGCTTGCCTCTCTGGTTGACTGGCCGAAGATTGTATAGCACGCAGAGGGTCGAGCGGCAAGATCGGGAGCGCACTCAAAAACGCAGATCCAAGTTTATCGACAGCTATTCCTCTCCCGGATGGAAGTATCTGTACACGGGCGACCCCTTGGGTGCCCAGCTCTTGGCCTTTTCCAGCCATGCTTCGCTATTTGGGGTATCGGCCAAGCCCTTGTAAGTTGAGCTTAAGTTCATCGCCAGTTCACTCTTCTCGGCCATCTGGGTTTCCGAATCACCGCACAATGCGATGCAAGCCTGATATTGCGCTGCGGCCTCCTTGTAGCTTTTCAGATGAAGGTAAGCGAAAGCCATCTCCCGGCACAGCAACTCGTCCTTGGGATTCTTAGCAAACTCGCCCTTGGACAGGCGAATCGCATCTTCCGGTCGTTCCAGTGCGTTGTAGGCATAAACGAGCTCGAACACGAGCTTAGGTGCATCAGGTCGTTCCTTGTAGTCAGGTTCGAGATAATCGAGCGCTCGGCGCGAGTCTCCAATACCGTTGTAAAAAGATCCCCAGTTGACTTTGTGCGTTACGGGATCGGCCTTGTCTTCGTAATAGTGGAGCCAGTCCGGTTTCTCCGGCAAGCCAAGCTGCGCTATCCCGCGTGGCGGAAGCAGAGCCGCAATTCCATTTTGATCCAAGCGAATCTTCAGGCTGAACTTGTCTGGAGGGAGTGGGTTAGGTGCAACATGATAGTTGCCATCCATATCCACCGTGAAGCGTCCAAAGAAATGCAGCGTGAATCCAGCCTGCGGATCGATGTAGACGAATCCGTAGCTGTAGTCATCGTCCTCCGGCTTGTGATACAGAGCCACCCAGCGGTCTTCGCAATCGGACATGTGGACGTCATAGGTCAGACCTGCGGCTTTCCACGCAGGATTGCTGCCGACGTTGCCAATGTTGCTGGTCTGAACCGCCCCGCGAAGCTCGGAGCTTATCTGCACTGCCAGAGCATTTGCCTCCGGGTTGGCCGTCTTTTGTTCCGCGACAGGTTTATTGGCGGTCTGCGCTGAAACGAGGCAGACGACGGCGGGTATCAGGAGGCCCAGTCGTAGTCCGCAGTTTCTCACCCGAAAAGACTAGCCGCGTCGCCGGGGGAATGCCAGGAATTTCGATTAGGGAAACCAGGCCATAGCACCTCAACGATCGTCGATAAGTGCTGTGCAATGGTTCGCCAATAGTCGAGTTTGAATCGGTCAACCCGAGCGGTAGGGCAACTGAGCACCTTGAGAACTCCTCAACAGAAGCTCGCTATGCCGCAGTGAAAGGGATCCTTCGACTGTGGCTGTGCTTCGCTGATCGCGAAGCACAATCCTCGCTCAGGATGACAATACTTAAGGGTGAAATCCGAGTTAGCTGGAGATGTGTTGGCGGAGAATGGTGTGGTCCCTGGAAACGAGCTACCGGGGAATCAAATAGGAACCTGGAATTTTCTCGTCCAGAGTTGCGAGGATGGCGGCGTTCGCCTTCGCGAGCTGGCACAGATGCCCGTCAGTAATGTGCCTGGGAGTGCGGACCCAGTTCGGCAAGTGAGAAATGTCGTGTGCATCGGGGAGGAAGACGAGGCGGGAAGACGCCGCATGTTTGAGGCGCTCCAATAATGTGCGGGCTTGAGCAACGGCGAATCCATAGGCTGGAGCCTGCGACGCTACGCGAAGAAATCCCAGTTCGGTGATGGAGCAGCTCGCCAGATTGGCCGAACGCGAACTTTGAACCCAGGAAGCCACTCGGCCATGAAATTCATGGTTCACAATCCCAAGAGCCACAAGAGTATTCACGTCGAGCAGATAGGTCATGGGAAATTCGACAGAATCTCTTCGACGTCTTTACTGGTCAATGTCGGCGCATCCGGTCCTGCACTCAAAGCCGGCAGGCCGGAAACGGGATCGATCACGATTTTGGCGCGGTAGGAGCGTTTCTTCCGGGGCGTTAAGACAATTCGGCCACCTTCAATATTCGCGTCCAGGGGGTCGCCGGGGCGAAGGTCGAGTCGTCGGCGAATCGGTCCCGGCAGGACGACTTGCCCTTTGGTAGAAACCTTGGTTTGCATGGTAAGACAATCTTACCTCAGTTGCGCACGATTCTCAATCGTCCGCCAGGACTATTTCAGCGCGAACGCCGTGTAAACTCCTCCTGACTTCGACTTCGGATCTTTCCCTCCGCCCGCGGCGATCACTACGAACTGGCGGCCGTCGACTTCGTAACTCGCCGGAGTTGTGTTTGCGGAGAATGGGAGAGTGGTTTCCCAGAGGAGCGCGCCGTTAGTTTTGTCGAAGGCGCGGAATTTCTTGTCGTAGTTGGTGGCGCCGATGAAGACTAATCCTCCGGCAGTGACCAGCGGGCCGCCGTAGTTTTCGCTGCCGGTATTCTTCTGTCCTGTGGCCGCGAGGTCGGGATACTCGCCCAGAGGAACCTTCCACGCGTATTCTCCGGTGTTGAGATTGATGGCGTTCAATGTTCCCCAGGGCGGCGCGATGGCGGGATATCCTTCGGGATCGAGAAAGCGGTGATAGCCGGTGAAGTGATATTTCATGGCCGGCGCGGGAGTAGGACTTGCCACTTCTTTGCCATTCTCTTTCTTGTCGCCTTCTTTCGCGCCTCCGCTCATGACATACGCGAGTAATCCGTACCACTGATCGCTGTCGTTCTCGAGGTTGGCGAAGCCGGGCATGCGCCCCTTGCCGTTCTTGATGGTGGCGGCGACATCGGCGTAGGACATTCGCGCGCCGACGCCAGTCAGTGCGGGGATTGCGGGCGGCGATCCCGCCATTTTTTCGCCGTGACAGACGGCGCACTGGTTTAGGTAGAGAGCCTTGGGAGTGTTCTCGGCCGTGTTTTCGCCAAGCGCGGCGGTCCAGGCCATTTCGTTGGCGTTGACGTAGAGAATGCCGGTCTCGGGATCGGCCGCCGCGCCTCCCCATTCGGCGCCGCCATCGAATCCGGGGAAGATCACGGTGTCTTTGCCCACGCTGAAGGGAACGAACTGGCCCTCGCTGCGAAAGCTGCGGAATTTTTCCAGCGCCCACTGGTGGATTTCGGGTGTGCGCTCGCTCAGAAGATTCTCGGTCAGTAGTTGGCGCGCGAACGGCGCGGGCTTCGTGGGCAGGCATTGCTGCTGCGCGGCGACTTCTCCGGGCACATTGCTGGGCGGATAGTCGCGGCATTCGATGGGGAACAGCGGCTTGCCATTCGAACGGTCGAAAAGAAAGACGAAGCCCTGCTTGGTGGTCTGGGCGACGGCATCGACTTTTTTGCCGTCGCGATCGACGGTGAGGAGAACGGGAGGCGTGGGAAAATCGCGATCCCAAAGATCGTGCTTCACTCCCTGAAAGTGCCAGATTCGTTCGCCGGTCTCGGCGTTCAACGCAAGCAGCGTGTTGGCGAAGAGGTCGTCGCCGATGCGGTCGGCACCGTAGAAATCGAATGCCGCCGAGCCGGTGGGAGCATAGACGATGCCGCGGGCGACATCGACGGTCATGCCGGCCCAGTTGTTGGCGGCGCCGCTGGTCTTCCATGCGTCCTTCGGCCAGGTGTCGTAGCCGAACTCGCCGGGGCGGGGGATAGTGTGGAAGGTCCAGCGCAGCTTGCCGGTGCGGACGTCGTAGGCGCGAATGTCGCCGTAGGACGCGGGCAAGGTCTCGGCTTCGCGTCCGCCGACGATCATCAGGTCTTCGTAGATGACGGGCGGGGTGGTCGCGAAGATGGACTGCTGCGCGGGATCGCGGTCGAGATTTTCGCGCAGATCAATGCGGCCGGCGTTTCCGAAAGTTGGGATCGCTTTCCCCGTGAGGGCATCGAGCGCGTAGATGTAGTTCATGACGGCGACGAGAATGCGCGCTTGTTTGCCGTCACTCCAATAAGCCAGGCCGCGATCGGGCTGCGTGCCTTTGATTCCAGAATCGAATTTCCAAAATAATTTCGCTGAGGCTGCGCTCAAGGCGAAGACTTTTTCGGAGGGCGTGAGGCCGTAGAGAACTCCGTTGACGATGATGGGACTCGACTGCAGGCCGCCGGATTCTTCCGTGTCGTAGGTCCAGGCGACCTGGAGTTGCGCGACATTTTTTCGTGTGATTTGGGCCAGCGGGGAGAAGTGATTGTTGTCGGTAGTGCCGCCGTACATGGGCCAGTCCGGAGTAGCGGATTGCTTTGGGTCGGTTGCCCAGCAGGAAAATGTTGCGATGAGGCAGAGGACGACTGCCAATCCGCGAAGCGTGGCGAATTTCATGGGGCCTCTTGGGAATTCGTGTCCGGGTGATTTTAGAACAGGTGAGGCATGGCGCACGATTTTCAGCGCTTCTTTTCCCGCGAAAATCCCCACCCTTCGACAGGCTCAGGGCAGGCTTTCTCGCGCAAAAAAAACGCGCGAGAAATGGGGCACCCGGCTTACCGATGCGAACGGCTCGGAAGTTTTGCACAGGCTATGAGACCTCGGTAACTGCGCTACCACTTCCATGCATCGATCTTTCCGCTTATGCTGAGAGGGAGAAGAGATTTGGCGGCGCGGCCGCCGGTCTCACCCACCTTGTATGGATTCACTTCGACTGTATGGCCTAGTTGCTGCGGGAAGCGTGACCCTCTTGGGGGCGTATGCCCTGCTGCGGCGCAAGCCGAGAACGGCTGACCAGATCGAGCGCGAGCGGCGGACGTGGCTCGAGAGCACGGGCCGCATCACCGACGGCACCGTGATTGACGTGCAGGAACTGGCCGCGGCCAGCAATTACCACGCAGCCATCATGCTCATCTACAAGTACGACGTGGCGGGAGTGTCGTACGAGTGCTCGCAGGATGTGACTTATCTTCGGCATTGGATCAATCTGCATTCCTGCCGGCTGGGACTGCATACGTCGGTGAAGTACGATCCGCAGAATCCGGGGAATTCGCTGGTGGTGTCGGAGAATTGGATGGGGTTGCGGCAGTAACGGAGCACCCGCTCGACCCAGAGTCGCTAGAATCAAAATCCCCGCTACTTTAGCTTCACTCTCTCGACAGTCCCCACTTCTCGCGCAAAGGACGCGCGAGAAATGGGGCACCCGGAGTTGGAAGTCCAAACCCCTGAAGGTCAAAATCCCCACCCTCTCGCCAAGAACGCGAGAAGGGCGGGGCAGCCGCTTCTGATTATTCCGCTTCAGGTTATTCCAAAGTTTTTTTACTGCCAATCCAGGTGCATGGCGGTGTTGCGCTTGTCGAAGCTGATTTGCAGGGTACGGTCGTTGCCGCCGATAAACTCGGCGGCAATTGTTTTGGAGAGGTCGGTGGTCTGGTCGGCTGTCTGGGTGCGGAAGCGCAGAATGTGTTTCCCCGCCGGTACTTTCAGGGTTTCGGACTCGATGCCGCGCACTCCGTTGAAGACCACCAGCCTTTTCTGCGTTCCACCGTGCAGCGGACGAGTCAGCGCCAGCTTGTCATCGATCCAGACAGAAAGAGTTGCGTCCTTGAACTGATGCCGCACCGCCAGTTCGACGGTGGAGAGCGATACGACGATCTGTTTCACGGGCTGCGGAGCGGCCACAATTTCTGGTGCCTGAGGTTTCGGCTGGGATTTGGAGTGCGCCTTTCCCGCCGCTTTGTGCACCGCCGCGTTCGTCAGCGCGTGCGTGTGCTTCGACACCGCGTTTGCCGCATTGGCGGCAACTTGTTCGTTGGATGCGCCCGGGACCGGAACTTTGACCGGGAGCGGTTGCGCATGCAGCTGGCCGGGATCGGCCGCTTCCTGGCGCGTCCGGAACAGCAGCTTGGACTGCACCCCGACAACCAGCAGCAAAATAACCGTGGCCACACCCAAAATGAGATCTTTTATGGGCGACTTGAGAATTTCCGCGCGAATAACTTTCGCCGCATAGGCCAGGCCTACTGCGGGACGTCCAGTCAGATTCTGCGGCAGCGCTGCTTTCCGGATCGCGGTCCGCGCGAGGGTGGGGGACTTCGTGGCCGCAGCCGGGCTGGAAGATGCTGGACTGCAATGCGCCTGCACTTGAATCACAGCCTCGGCGAATTCCATTCCGCGGGGGTAGCGCTTGGCGGGATTTTTCGCCATGGCGCGCGCAATCACCGCATCCAGTTCGCGGGGCAGGTTCAAGTCCAGCGCGCTGACCGGAACGGGCTCGTGATTGGCCGCTTTGAAGCACACCGTGGTCGCGTTGTCTCCGGCGAACGGAGACTTACCCGTGACCATGGCATAGAGAATTACGCCCAGCGAGAATAGATCGGAGCGGCCGTCTACGCCTTCACCACTGAGCTGCTCCGGCGCCATGTAGGCGGGCGTTCCGAGCACTTTGCCCGGCAGCGTGAGATTGGCCAGATTGAGCTTGGCTATGCCGAAGTCGGCGATTTTCGGATGGCCGTCAGGTGTGACGAGAATGTTGCCCGGCTTGATGTCGCGATGAATCACGCCCTGGCCGTGGGCGTAGTCGAGTGCCTCCGCAATCTCGGCGGCAAACTGCAAGGCCTGAGCCAGGGGAATCTTTTTCAGGCGCGCCAGCATGCGGTTCAGCGCTTCGCCGGGAACATATTCCAGGACAATGTAAGGATCGCGACTCTGCGTCTCCTCACCCACGTCAAACACGGAGACGATCCCGGGATGGTGCAAGCGCCCCGCGGCCTGCGCCTCGTTCAGGAAGCGCATGCGGAATTCCTGCTCGGCCTCGCGGTCCTGCCCGCGCAGGGGGATGGTCTTCAGCGCGACCAGACGGTCGATCTGCGGATCACGCGCCTTGTAGACCAGTCCCATGGCGCCGCGGCCCAACTCGCCGACGATCTCGTAACGTCCGAACCGCTTGTTGCCGGACTTGCTCTCGGGCTTGTTCTCGGGATTGTTCTCAGGATTTCCCATCAAATAGACCTAGCCTGCCAAAGCCGGACGACCCGCCATTGCTGGCGGGAGAGGGAGTCTCTCTATGGTATCGCCGTCAACACCGCGATCCCAGAAAGCGTTTGAATGATGGCATTACGCCAGTAATGTTCGGATTGGCGATCAGGATAAGGTTAACTACAAGGAAACACAGGGAAATAGGTCTGAGGTCTGAACTCTCTAGCTGCCGGCAGCGAAGCCGCCGCCGTGGGCGACCGTGATGCGGAGGTACTTGTAGGGATTTACCGGAGTGTCATTGATGCGTACTTCGTAGTGAAGGTGCGGGCCGGTGGAGCGTCCGCTCTCGCCGACGTAGCCGATCACATCGCCGCGGTGAACTCTCTGGCCGGCGGTGACGGCAAAACCCGAAAGGTGTCCGTAGCGGGTGCTGATCCCGTTGCCATGGTCGATCATGATGGCCCTACCGTAGCCGCCGAGCTGATCGCTGAAGGTCACGGTGCCGTCCGCAGGGGCGATAATCTGAGCGCCATAGCTGCTGCCAATATCGACACCGCTGTGGAATGCGCCTTCTCCGTTAAATGGATCGATGCGCTCGCCGAAGCTGCCCGTTACCTGGCCTTCCACCGGCCAAAGGTTGGGCGCCGAATTGGCCTTGATCCAGTCGGCTGTGGTGGCGTTGCGGGTAAGGCCCATGGTCAAGCCGACCATGGTCGCGCCGGTCAAAGCGGAGGTTCGCAGAGCGTGCAGCTGGTCGAGCGAGGAACTGACTTCGGCGGCCTGAACCTGCTCCGCGGTCGCCGTCACCAGTGTGGGCTGGGTCTTCAAACCATAGAGCGCGGAAACTTCCCCGGCAATCGAACCCAGGGAGGCCACCTGCACGTCGCGCTCTTTGGCGACTTGCTCCAGGCGGGAATAATTGTCTTTGAGCTGATCTTTTTCCGTGCGCAGCTGGTTGAACTGGGAAACTTTCAACAGCATGCGGGTATAAGAGCTTGGCAATTCCGGTCAGGCTGAGGAATCCGATGGCGGCGCCCACCACAAAAACATAGAGATAATGAACAGGGATGGAGATCTTGCGCAGCTGACCGTCGTCCCCGCGGGCGACAAAAAGGATGTAAAAGCGTTTCTGCAAATCGCTCCTCGAAACTAAACAACCATTTTGAAACATCAGGTCCGGAATTCCAGGCAAAGTTTCTGAGGTTGCAGAGCGCCTGTTCGGACGACTGACTTTTTTCGGGCTACGCTCCCATCTTGGGAATGGAAACTCTCTCGCGCCCTACGCCTACCGAGAACTGCGACCAGAGCCTAAATTTTCATGCTCTTCTGCAATTTCAACCGCTTGCAGAACTTAGCTCGGCCAAAGGGTTTTGTGAATGACTGGTTAACGGTAACAAACTGGGTTCCCCCTGTCAACGACGGAAGGGGCCGATTTTGGGTTACCGAAGGCGGGTAATCGGCGGTCACAGGGACATGGTTACTGGTGGTTTTGGGGGCGGGCGGCGCGTTCGACGGCAAAGAAGCCAATCCTGAGTTCCTTAGCGGGGATCAGGTTGACGGTATGGGCGGAGAAGTGGTCGGCGTCGATCTTGGTGACCGGCCCGTCCCAGCAGAAACTGACGTAGTCTCCCAGGTCATTCTCGCCCCGGTTATTTTTCCAGTGCGGACGCTCGACGATGAGGGTGAAATCCTCGATCGGAGTCTTCCAGGTGTTTGCGGTCGTCAGGATGAAGTCGACATAGTTATACGAAGCGGTTTTTTCTTTGTCCTGGCCATCCGCGATCCGTTGCAGGGTGGCGTGCAGCGGGCCATCCAGGCAGAAGCTCTTGATTTCTTTCGCCATGTCCGGATTGGGATGGGGTCCCATGCCGTAGGCGACGCTGTTCTCCGAACCGGCCATCGGCGAGTATTCGTGGCGGACATGGACGACCTTGTGCGCGGCGAAGGTCTGCTGCCAGTAGTACTTCTTTCTGACTCTCCAAAGGGGCTCATCAATGCAGTTTTTGTCGTCTGAATCGCAGTCTTGAGCGATGAGCCCCAGCTTTTCAAGTTGCTTTCGCTGAGCCACCGTGAGTTGCTGAATGTCTCGACTCTTTGCCGTAGCTCTGCCACGGCTATCCAGCGGAGGCCCGTGGCCATAGCTCGCGATATCCACGTGCACGCCGGTCAGTAGCTCGGTGTAGTCCTGGTCCTTTAGAAACGCTCTTGCCTCGACTCGATAATGAGCCGGCGCGCCGTCAATCCAAAGGTGGAAGTCATCAAAGCCCTGCTCATCTCCCGTCCTGTTGAGGTCGTATTCATAATCCGGGATCGGGAAGGCTACTTCAGTGGTAACGTCTTCCTCGCTGTCGTTGCGAAAATCGTAGTCGACGACTACTTTCGATGCGGAGATCCGCAGAACTTCCTTGGCCATGGTGATACGGGATTCCCGTTTCATGACCACAAGCCCACCAGCAGCGATGGACGCCGCTCCGTCATCTGCGCGGAGGTGAGTCGCCGCCAACATAACCAGGGCAAGCAGGAACTTGCGTCCAAGATTCATGATTGCGGACATTGTGTCACGACCGCCCAACTTTGGCTGTTTCTATATATTGGTACTGCCGTGCCGCTTCCTGAAAAAGCGCTGATTACCCAGATTCGCAGGATGGCGGGTGGAAGCGCCCGCCTCACGCGATCAGCCGTCCTCACTGGGATTGGAGACGACTGCGCCGTGCTACGCCTGCTGCCGGGATACGATTCGCTAGTCACCACCGACTTCACGCTCGAGGGCATTCATTTTCGGCGGGACTGGCATCCGCCGGAATCGGTGGGCCATCGCTGCCTGGCTCGCGGACTGAGCGACATTGCCGCCATGGGCGGAGAGCCGGTGGCGGCATTTCTCTCGCTCGCGTTGCCGCGCGACTTGCCCCAGGCGTGGGTCGGACGCTTCGTTCGCGGCCTGATCGGGCTGGCCGAGAAATATGGAGCTACCCTCGCCGGGGGCGACACGGCGGAATCGCCGAACGGAATCCTGGCCGACATCATCGTGGTCGGCAGCATGCCCAAGGGGAGGGCCATCCTGCGTTCCCGCGCTCGACCTGGCGACCGCATCTTTGTCAGTGGAGAACTGGGCGGCTCCGCGGCCGCTGTGGTGCGCATGTGGGCCAACCCGAAGAAGAAGCTCAAGCCCCGCGATTATTCTCGCCACTTCTATCCTGAACCACGGGTTGACGTCGGCCGGATTCTCCGCGAGAAAGGTCTGGCCACCGCCATGATCGACACCAGCGACGGCCTCTCGACCGACCTGGCACATCTTTGCGAGGAGAGCGGCGTGGGGGCGGAAATCGACGCGGCGGCCATCCCCCGCGCGCGAGTGGGCAAGCCGGCGCGCGAAGTTGATCTCGACCTGGCGCTGCACGGTGGCGAAGACTACGAGCTTCTTTTCACCGCGCCACCGCGCAAGCGCGTTCCCCCGCAGATTGCCGGAGTCGCCCTGACCCAGATCGGCGTGATCACGCGCCGGCGGAAGATTCTTGTCAGTAACTCCAAAGGCCTTGCCTACCAATTGGAACCTCGCGGGTGGGAACACTTCCGGCGCTAGCCCCATTACCTCCGTACCTCCGTCACTACTCAGTGTCTACCCGCGCGGCGAAAACCGGACTAGAGTAAGCACATGTCGTCCAGCAAATTACGCCTTCTCCCAGTGCTCGCTGTCGTGCTTGTCATGACCCTCGTCACTGCCCTCGCAACCGCCGCAGCGCAGAAAAAGCCGGAGCCTCCGCCGCCAGCGCACGCCAAGGCCCCGGTGCCTGCGGTCACCGATGAATTCATCCACCAGCAGTTCGGGGACAACTGTTCGCTGGTGCCCGGACCGTCCCAGTTCGTCGCCGACATGGACGATGACGGCATCGAGGACCTGGTGGTCGCGGCCAAATGCAAGAACCCGATGGCCGACAAGGACGAATACAGCTTCGTGGTCGCCGACCCCTTCGACACGGCTCTGGGCTACGGCGACCTGAAGGTCACATCCTCGTTCGGCTCCGACGCACCCGACCGACGCGGCCTTAGCCTGCTGATCATTCACGGCGCGGAAGGCAGCGCATGGCGCTCCGAAAAGCCCAAAGCCAAGTTCCTGCTCATCAACCTGCCTTTCAAGACTCTCACCGTGAAACGGCTCACCATTAAGAAGAAGACCATCCTCGGCGTCTACATGGAAGAAACCGGAGAGGGCGACAGCAGTTCCTCGGTCGTATTCTGGGATGGCAAGAAGTATCGATATCAGTTGCTGGGGTCGAGCCTGGAGTAGAACCCCATTTTTGATTGTTGATTGCTGATTGCTGATTGAAAACCAAAACCAATTACTCAGGCAGGGTTTTTCAATCAGCAATCAACAATCAGCAATCAACAATTTCATCCCCGCCGATAAATTGGAAATTCCCCCGAACCCACCTTGCTGACATTGGCCTCGCTGAATTCGCACACACGATTGAGGGTGGCCTGCAATTCGGCGGTGTAGCGCTCGAGATCTTCGTCGCTCGCATCCGCGGGCACATGGATCAGCTTACCCACCCGCACCAGGACTCGCGCGAAGGGCAAGGGAATGATCATTTTGTCCCAACTGTTGAGCACGATCCCGTTGTCGACCGCGGCGTGGAACGTGGTGAGAGCCACGCTGGAGCTGCGACCCAGGGCGACCGGACCCGGCTTCACTTTGCGGCGGGGGCCGCGCGGACCATCCAGAGTGTAGGCAACAGTCCATCCGTCCTCGAGTGCGCGGCGCAGGCCGAGCAGGGCAGCCACAGCGTTGCGGCTGCTCGATCCGCGGACAGCGGTGAAACCGAGCTTGTTGATGATGCGCGCGATGTATTCTCCGTCATAGCTGGCGCTGGTGATCACGCGAGTGCCCCAGTCGCGGAAAATGTAGGCCGAGGGAATGATGCAGGAATGCCAGAAGGACGCGATGTAGGGACGATCTTCCAGGGCATGCTGCGCGCCGTCTTCAAACGAAACGCCCAGGCGCAGAGTGGGGCCGATGAGGCGGATGAATCCGTACCCGATCACAGTGATGATGCTCAATGCGATGCGCTGGCGGAGGGTGAACGTGCGAAGGCCGGAGGCTGGCTCGGTGGCGGGCACCGCTTCGCGAGTGCTGGCTTCGGGCACGGGGATATTGTAACGGCGTTCTCGATCATTCACTTTCCGGCCTTGTCATCCTGAGCGAAGCGACTGGTTCGGGAAGCGAAGCAGTTGCGGAGTCGAAGGCCCCCAGGCCAGCCTGGACTGCGCCCGGCCCGACTAGGGAATTCTCACGGCGTCCTGAGCAGCGTGGGAATGCCTTCGAACGCCATCGTGACGCCGTTTTCTCAGGGGTCCTTCGACTGCGAACAACGGCTCGCTTTGCGAGCCGTTGTTCTTCGCTCAGGATGACAGGGCTCGGAGATGGTGTTTTAGTTTTCCAGGTAGGAATCGATCCAGGTCTTTACTTTCAATCTGCGCTCATCGTTGGGATCGAAGCGCACGCCGAAGGACTTGGGCTTGCGCCAGCTCACGGTGCCGCGCACGCTGATGCGCGGCAGAGTCAGCAACGAGAAGGAAATTTCCACGTTCTTGCCCACCGGCACTTCTTCGGGACTCTTCAGCGACAGGCCGCCGGTGCTCATCTCAATGCTGCTGGCGACCAGACGATGGCCTTCGCCGACCACCGAGACTTCGGTCATGAGCGGGACCCGCACGTAGCGGCGAAATTCATGCAGCACCAGATTGTGCGTGGCTCGCACGAGTTTGAGCGCGGCCGGCCGCTCCAGCGGCTCATGGAACATGGCGTTGATGCCGTATTTGGAGTAGCGCATGGCTTCCTGCGCGTTGCCTCCGAGGCCGTAGATCACGCAGCGGCTGTTGGAGGGCGAGGTGCGCGCCGCTTCCATCAGCGGGGCGGCGCTCTCTTTCAGGCTGAGCACGCAGGCTTCGAATTTCTCCTTGTGCAGACGGTTGCCCGAGTCACTCGACATGGCCACGGTCTCAATGCCGAACTGGCGAAAGCACTCGGCCAGCAGGGTTCGGGAAGCATCGGTTAAGTCGACCAAGGCGGCGCGGGCCGCGATTTTGCGAGGAGCGCTGGGGGCGAGGACGAAAGCTTTTTCCATAGTCGAGGGGACGACTTCTACTTTCGAAAACCATTGTGGATGCCAACGCCTCGGTTGGAAAGACACAAAGGGTCAAGCGAGACACACAGAAGTGTCATTACCTTTTCGGAGCGGCGCGAGAAAGGACATTACGAGCCAAAAGCCGCGCGGAATGTGGGGTTTGCGGGCTTAAGCGAACAATTATTCGTTCCACCTGCGGAACAGCAGGGCGCCGTTGGTCCCGCCGAAGCCGAAGGAGTTCGACATGGCGTATTCGATTTCGGCTTTGCGGGCGTGGTTGGGGACGAGGTCCATGCCGGCGGTATCGGGTTCGGGATTTTCCAGGTTGATGGTCGGCGGCAGGATCTGATCGCGCAAGGCCAACACGGTGACGCCAGCTTCCAATCCGCCCGCGCCGCCCAGCAGGTGTCCGGTCATCGATTTGGTGGAACTGACCGCGACTTTGCGCTGGCCAAAAAAATTGCGTATGGCGTGAGCTTCGAGCGTGTCGCCAATCGGCGTGGAAGTTCCGTGAGCATTCACGTAACCGACCACGTCGGGCGTGACGCCGGCATCGCGCACGGCATTGCGCATCACACGGAATCCGCCTTCGTGCTCGGGCGCGGGCTGAGTCATGTGGTAGGCGTCGCCCGACATGCCATATCCGGCAACTTCCGCGAGAATGTTCGCGCCGCGCTTACGCGCGAATTCTAGTTCCTCCAGAATCATGATGCCCGCGCCTTCGCCGATTACGAAGCCGTCGCGGTCTTTGTCCCAGGGGCGGCTGGCCTTCTCCGGCGCGTCGTTGCGCGTGGAGAGAGCGCGCATGGCGGCGAACCCGCCCACACCCATAGGCGTAATCGCGGCCTCGGCGCCGCCGGCAATCATGACGTCGGCGTCGTTGTGCTGGATGATGCGGAACGAATCTCCGATGGAATGAGCGCTGGTGGTGCAGGCCGTGGCCGTGGCTTCGTTCGGGCCCTTGGCGCCGAAGCGCATGGAAACCTGCCCGGCGGCGAGGTTGACGATGGCGGCGGGAATAAAGAAAGGTGAAATCTTACGCGGGCCGCCTTCCATCAGCGCCAGATGCTCGCGCTCGATGATGTCGAATCCGCCGATGCCTGACCCGATGTGCACGCCGACGCGCTCGTCGTTCTCCGGCGTGATTTTCAGGCCCGACATTTTCATCGCTTCATCCGCGGCGGCGATGGCCACGTGAATGAAGCGCCCCATCTTCTTGACTTCTTTTTTCTCGATGTAATTCAGAGGGTCGAAGTTCTTGACCTCGGCGGCGATCTGGCAGGCAAAGGCGGTGGGGTCGAAACTGGTAATGCGCGCCACGCCGCTCTTGCCCGCGAGCAGGGCCTTCCACACCGCGTCCGTGGAGTTGCCCACCCCGCAGATCAAGCCGAGGCCTGTGACTACGACCCTGCGTCCCAAATCTACTTCCCCGCTTTCGCGTGCTTGCCGATGTAATCGACCGCGTCCTGTACGGTGCGGATTTTTTCCGCGTCTTCGTCGGGAATCTCGATGTCGAAGGCTTCTTCAAAAGCCATGACCAGTTCCACGGTGTCCAGCGAATCTGCGCCCAAGTCGTCCACGAACGACGCGCTGGCGGTGACTTCTCCCTCGTCGACTCCCAACTGCTCCACAATAATCTGCTTCACTTTTTCGTCTACGGCTGCCATGTTTCTCCTCGCTTACCTGATTAGATTTGAATTCGGTTCTTGGTTGCGCAGTGCTGGGATTCGCTCCACCGTCCCTGCGGGACTCGCGCGCTCCTGGAATCGCACCCGGCACTTACTTGCCGGACTATCACATTCCGCGGCTTCGCGGCTGGAGCCGGCAGCTTTTGTTCCACTGCCCTCCCAGTCCTAACGCGTTCCCGGTTTTCACAACCTTGCACGCCGCTACGCACGTCTTACTCGCCGCAATCCGGCGCACTGCGATCTGTAAAAAGGCGAGTCTGTAGTGTAATTGTCCCGGTGAATTAGTGTAAAGGAAGGGCCGTGCCACTTCCGGCAAAGCCTCGGTTGAATTGGGATTGCACCGTTAAATCCTAACGGCTGGCCGTTGCCGGGGTCAAACGCGGAACGGGCGTGGGACACGGTATGATGACGTTCCGTACTCCGGATGCGCGATCCGAACCACCGGATTGGAGGGACATTGGAGAACAGCGTGAGATATGCGTTGTGGATGTTGCTGCTGTGTCCGCTGGCCTATGCCTCGCCTTGCCCGGCAGGGCAGGCCAAAGACGGCAACGCCTTGATCCAGGCGGAGCAGACCTGGGCGCGCTCATTGGAGCATCAGGACACGATAGCTCTCGGTTGCATCCTCGCGGATGAATTCGAAGATGCCGGTCCCGATGGCAAGCTGACCGGCCGCGCCACCACGCTGGCCAAGGCTGCGGAACCTCCCGCCGTGCATCATGAACTGTCGGACCTGCATCCGCATGTGCAGGGCGATTTTGGATACATCCGCGGATTGGCTGCTGCCATCGACGCGCAGGGCAGGACCGTAGCCAAGGTTCGGTTCACCGATGTATACGAGTACCGCGAGGGCCGCTGGCAGTGCGTGGCCGGACATGAATCACTGATCACCCAATAGGTCTTCTATGCGTGCTGTCGTGCAGCGCGTAAGCCGCGCCAAAGTTACGGTCAGCGATTCGACCGGCGAATGGACCAGCGGCGAGATCGGCCACGGATTGCTGGTCCTGCTGGCGGTGGGACACGGCGACACCGAAGCGGACGCGACCTATCTCGCCCAGAAAATCGCCGGCCTCCGCATCTTCGAAGATGAGCACAGCAAGATGAACCTCAGCGTGCAGGATGTCGGCGGCAGCGTGCTAGCCGTCTCCCAGTTCACCCTGTACGGCGACGTGCGCCGCGGCAAGCGCCCATCGTTCGACGATGCCGCTCCGCCCGATCAGGCGCGGCAGCTCTATGAATTCTTTGTGGAGCGCCTCCGGGCCGCGGGCCTGCGCTGCGAAACCGGGCGCTTTCAGGAAACGATGCAGGTGGAACTCGTGAATGATGGTCCGGTCACGATTCTGCTGGATTCAGGGAAGGCATTCTAGGGTCGGGCATCCTAACCTGCAGTTTCCTTTAACCGAAACATGACAGGCCGCAAACTGTTGATGCGATGTCCGATTTCACGTGAGCCGGTATTGGTGGCTCGGTATTCCCTGCCGTATCATCAACGGGCCATGAGATCTGTAGCCGCCGTTGTCCTTGCTCTCTCCCTCTGCGCTTTCGCAGCTGATAAAGATAAAGACAAGTCCAAAGCCGCGCCCACCTCCGCCCAGCCCGCCGTCGAAACGCTCGATCTCGAGACCATCGCGCGCATCCGCGACGAAGGGATCAACCACTCGCACATCATGGAATACGCCAGCGGACTGTTCGATGGTGTGGGCTCGCGCCTGACCGGTTCGCCCGATTTCGTGAAGGCAGAGCAGTGGTCGATCGAGCAGTTCCGCCGCATGGGAGCCGCGAACGTGCATGCTGAATCCTGGGGCGAGTTCGGAATGGGATGGCAGCAGATTGGAACTTCAGTGCTGATGACTGCGCCCGGCACGGCCACAGTTCTTGCGCAGGCCACGCCATGGTCGCCGGCAACCTCCGGCGAAGCGACCGGCGAGGTCATCGCCGTTCCAACACTTCGCGATGAAAAAGATTTCGACGCCTGGAAGGGCAGGCTCGCGGGCAAGATCATTCTTTACGGCGAAGCGCCCAAGATCAATCCCGACCCCGCGAACCTGCTGGAGCATTACGACCCGGCGAAGCTCGAGCACTTCCGCTCCTACCCGCTCGATGGCGACCAGAAGGACACCTTCGTGCTCCCCAACAATCCTCTGTTCTGGGAACGCGCATTTGGTGACATGGCATTTCTGGAAAAGGTCGGCCACTTCTTCGCGGATGAGCATGCCGTTGCCGTCCTTCGGCCCAGCGGATCGGGTGGCATCATCCACGACGACACGAACTCTGCGCTCGGCTGGTTCGTCTACCGCCCCGAACACAAGCAGGCCATTCCGTCGGCCGTCATTGCCGACGAAGCCTTTGGCCGCATGCATCGCCTGGTTTCACACGGTGCACCGGTCAGCGTGCGCCTGAACATCGCGACGAAATTTTATGGCGAGCATGAACCAGGCAGCAACGTTCTCGCCGAAATTCCCGGGACCGACCCCGCGCTCAAGGATGAAGTTGTCATGCTCGGCGGCCACCTCGACTGCTGGATCGCCGGCACCGGAGCCACCGACGATGGCGCCGGGGCCATCGTCGCGATCGAAGCCATGCGCATTCTACGCGCGCTGAACATTCAGCCGCGGCGAACGATTCGCGCCGCGCTGTGGGGCGGGGAAGAGCAGGGCATCTTCGGATCGGCGGGATACGTGAGCCGACACTATGGAACCGTGTCTTACTCCACAGCGCCGGAAGAACAGATCGTGCCCGAGTTCGTTCGCCAGCAAACGGGACCGATCACGATCAAGCCCGAACATGCCAAGCTTGACGCGTATTTCAATACCGACAACGGCGGAGGAAAATTTCTTGGCATCTTCACCGAAGGCAACGCCGCGGTCGCGAGCATTTTTCAGCAGTGGGCGGCCCCGATCAGCGATCTCGGCTTCACGACGGTGACTCTGCGCAACACGGGATCGACCGATCACGTTTCGTTCGATCAGGTGGGGCTCGACGGCTTTCAATTTATCCAGGACCCACGCGACTACGAGACCCGCAGCGCGCACACCAATCAGGACACTTACGAGCGACTCTCCGAGAGCGACTTGAAGCAGGCCGCCGTGGTGATGGCCATCTTCGTTTACAACACGGCCCAGCGCGACGCCATGCTGCCGCGCAAGCCCCTACCGCACCCCGAACTCGAAGAGCAGCGCACAAAACCGCTGGAGGGAGTTTATCCGGCGGCGACCAAGCAATAGGATTTCTTACCGCGCCTGCAAGATCGCGTCCGCCACGCGTGCGGCTTCGACCGCCGCTTTCACGTCGTGCGTGCGCACGATGTGCGCGCCTTTCAGAATCAGCGCCACCTGTGTGGCCAGAGTTCCGTAGAGACGATGTTCCGGCGGCGCGTCTTTGCCCTCTCTAGCGAGAGTGCGGCCGATGAAGGATTTTCGTGAAGTGCCCGCCAGCAGCGGGAATCCCGCCGACTGCAATTCGCTGAAACGCCCCAGCAGCGGATAGTTTTCGTCGAAGCTTTTTCCGAAGCCGAAGCCGGGATCGAGCACCATGCGCTCGCGTCTCACCCCCGCCAGCACCGCTTTTTCGGCCCATTCCTTAAGTTCGCGTTTCACCAGCAGCACAATGTCTCCCGGCGGCGGCAAAGTGCGCCACTCCTCGGGACGCCCGCGCATGTGCATGAGCACTGCGCCGCACTTGAGATCGGCGACGGTCTTGGCCATTTGTGGGTCCCAGCGGAATCCGCTGACGTCGTTCACAATTTCGGCGCCTGCGCCAACCGCCGCGCGGGCTACAACCGCTTTGTACGTATCGACGGAGAAAAATGCGGCGGGATGCTTCTTCTTCAACTCAGCGATCACCGGCAGCACGCGCTGCAGTTCTTCCTGAGCATTGACCGCAGGCCCGCTGGGCGCGGAGCGGAGATTCGTGGCTTGGTTCTTTACTGCCTCGGGCTTCGCGACATCGGGCTTCGTGACACCGGGCTTCGCGACATCGGGCTTTGCGACATCGACGTGCGCCCCCGGACGCGTGGATTCGCCGCCCAGGTCGACGATGTCGGCGCCTTCCGCCAGTAAACGTTCCGCGTGCTCGATGGCTTTTTCGCGATCGAGAAATTGTCCGCCGTCAGAAAAGGAATCCGGCGTGACGTTGACGATCCCCATGATCAGCGTGCGTTTGCCCAGTTCCAGCGAGCGCGCACCCAGGTTCCATTGAAAGACCGGCCTCATGCCGCACCGATTCTAAATGAAGAAGAAAACTGCGAGCGCGTGAACGCTATCTGCGCCGGACGGCGGCAGCGCGTCTTCGCATCGCGTGAACGGCCCCCGGACCTGTTCCGGTCGGAGGTTTTCGCATTCCGTCGAGCAACTCCTTCAACACGACCGCGTTGTTTCGTGTTTCGTTCTTCGAGGCAAAGAGCAGCGTGAGCCGTTTTCTTTTGTGGGCAAGATCGTAGAGCCGGCGCAGCGCGTCCTCGGCTTCCGGCTGCGACAACTCCTTCAGATATTTCTTGCGAAAGCTCAGCCAATGATCCGGGCGGGCATGGTACCAGCGGCGCAGATCGTCGGAGGGCGACAGGTCGCGCAACCATTCGTCCACTCCGGCGCGCTCTTTCGAGAGACCGCGAGGCCAGAGGCGGTCGACCAGCACGCGGGTTCCGTCCGCGCGCGATGCCGGTTCGTAAACTCGTTTAATCACGATCGCCATAGGCTCGCCGCTTTGCTCTATCATTGTAGAGCGGCGCGGGAAAAGCGGTACGAAGCGCGTGTGGAATCGATTTGATTTCTTAGCGTGCTTCGCGGCCTTTCTTTGCGTACTTTGCGGTTGAGATCTCTTCGCGGTCCGTCAGAGAAAAGCCTTTAACCGCGAAGGTCGCAAAGGAAAACCGCAGAGGCCTCGAAGAAATTCGAAACTGAGCTGGGAGCAGATGAAACATTTGCGGATGAACTCTCGACGCCGGATTTGCTTTGCCCTGGTGGCCATTCTCGTGCTCGCGCTGGCTCCCGCTTGCGATGTGGAACGCCGCAAGTCCGACGCCGAACTTGGCCTCAACGCGCAACAGTCGGCGGGACGCAAAATCTACGACTCGCAATGCGACCGCTGCCACGAGCCCTATTCCAAGAAGGGAAAAAAAGGCCCCGGCCTCAAGGGGGTCTTCCAGAACAAATATCTTCCTATGAGCGGACTGCCCGCCAACGACGATCGCGTGAGCGACATCATCCGCCTGGGGCGCAAGGAAATGCCGGCTTACAGTCAGACGCTGAGCCCGCAGGATATTCAGGATCTGCTCGCCTACCTGCACACGCTCTAGGTCGCGCCGTGCACGGCCGATCGGCGATTTCGTGGGATAATCCCGAAAGTGAAAAACGCGCTCAAGCCGGAGCTTTTTCGCAAACTGCCGTCGGTGGACGAAGTGGTGCGCATGCCCGACGTTGCCGCCCTCGCCGCCGTCCACGGGGGTGCAGCCGTTACCGACGCCACGCGCGCGGTCCTCGCCCGCCTGCGCGAAGAACTTTCGTCCGGCTTGCTGGATGCGCATGCACTTCAACTTGCGCTCGGCGGCTTGCCTGCCGCGATTGAAGAGCGTCTTCGCCACGCGCTCGGCCACTCCTTGCGCCCGGTGATCAACGCCACCGGCGTCATTCTCCATACCAATCTTGGGCGCGCACCGCTGGCTGAGGCGGCATTGGCGCACATCCATGAAACTGCCGGCACTTACTCCAATCTCGAGTTTGAGCTTGAAACCGGGGCGCGCGGCAAACGAGATGTGCACATCGACCGGCTGTTCCGCAGGCTGCTGGACGATGGCGATTCTGGCGGCTCCGCGGAGCTTCGCTCACGCGGGACAGCCGAGGCGGCCGTCTCGACAAAAGTCGGCATTTCCACCATCGTCGTCAACAACAACGCCGCCGCGGTACTGCTCGCGCTCAACACTCTGGCGGAGGGCGGCGAAGTGATCGTCTCGCGCGGAGAATTGGTCGAGATCGGCGGATCGTTTCGCATTCCCGACGTCATGACGAAATCGGGCGCCGTACTCCGCGAAGTCGGGACCACGAATCGCACCCGCGTATCCGATTATGAAAATGCCATTGGCGAGCGGACGCGGCTGCTGCTGCGCGTGCATCGATCGAACTTCGAGATCACGGGATTCACCGAACAAGCCTCCACCGTGGAACTGGTTGCGCTGTCGCGCAAGCGCAACGTGCCTCTGATGGAAGATCTGGGCAGCGGCGCACTGGTCGACCTGCAACATTTCGGCATCGACGGCGAACCCAGCGTGCTCGACAGCCTCCGCGCCGGCGTCGACGTGGTGACGTACAGCGGCGATAAGTTGCTAGGCGGACCGCAGGCAGGATTGATCAGCGGCCGCGCCGAGTTAGTCGCGCACATGCGCGCCAATTCTCTCTTCCGCGCCCTGCGCGTCGATAAGCTCACGTACGCCGCACTCGAAGCCACGCTTCTTGCCTACGTGAAGCGCGATCACGATGCGATCCCCACGCTGAAGATGATGCGGCTCACAAGAAGCGAAATTGAAAGGCGTGCCGAGGGGCTGGCCGCACAAGTCCGGTCGTCGAAACTCAACGTTGAAGTCATTGACGGCGAGTCCGTGATCGGTGGCGGCGCGGCGCCGTCGTCGGTGTTGCCGACGCGCCTGCTGGCCTTGAGTTGCGCCGATCTGAGCGCTGACGAGTTATCAGCACGCCTCCGCACCGGCGATCCGCCAATCATTGCCCGCGTAGAAGACGGACGAGTGCTTCTTGATCTGCGCACAGTATTTCCGGAGCAGGACCAGATAATCGCAGCCGTGCTCAATCGAATCGCATAGCCCGTTCTCCGCATCCAATTTGCATTGGCCGTTCTCTACACCATCGGACACTCGACCCGCGCTTTCGACGATTTGGTCGCGTCCCTGCGGGCGCATCAGATTCAGACCCTGGTCGACATACGCGCATTTCCCGCGTCGCGACGGTTGCCGCAGTTCAATCGCGAATCTCTGGAACAAACTCTGCCGGCTGCTGGAATCCAGTATCTGTGGAGAAAATCGCTGGGCGGATATCGCAAGAAGACTCTCGAAGAATCGCCAAACCTTGCTCTTCGCAACCAAAGCTTTCGCAACTACGCCGACTACATGCTTAGTCCGGAGTTCGAGCAGTCGATGAGCGAACTCGTAACTCTGGCCGATGTTTCTCGCACCGCCTACATGTGCGCCGAGCGCCTCCACTTCCGCTGCCATCGCATGCTGGTCTCCGATTGGCTGGTCTCGCATGGCCACGAAGTGCGGCACATCGACAGCCTCGGCCCGGTCAAACCGCATGCCTTGACCGCCGAAGCCCGCATCGTCGACGGACGGTTGCTCTATCGCGGAGATCGCTTGCTGTAGAATTCGTCTTCGAAAGCGTCCACTCTCGAAAGCGCGCACTGTCAACTCTATTGCAGGTAATGATCGCAGGCAAATGATCGTAGGCACAGGCATCGACATCGCCGAAGTCCCCCGCATCCGCCAGTCCATCGAGCGCTTCGGAGACCGTTTCCTGCAGCGCGTCTTCACCGCGGGAGAGATTCATTACTGCGATTCCAAGGCTAATCGCTTCGAGCGCTATGCCGCGCGGTTCGCCGCCAAGGAAGCCGCGATGAAGGCTCTGGGGACGGGCTGGAATCATGGTGTGCGCTGGCGCGATTGCGAAGTCACGCGCCTGCCCGGGGGTCGCCCCACGATCACCTTCCACGGCAAGGCCGGAGAGTTCGCCGCCAAACTTGGCGTTAAGAATGCGGCGCTGTCGATCTCGCACACCCAGGAACAAGCGATCGCGCAGGTCATTCTTGAAAGCTGACTCGAGAGTGACTTAAGAGCCGAGCCGCGTCGTCATTCGGCGAAACGAAAATCGCGGCTCCCATCTGCTAGACTGTCGCCTCTATCCATATTATGGCCGTGACCACTCCGACTTTGCCCCCCATCCCAACCCCGACCGCGCCTGAAATCGCGGAAAAGACTCTGCTGGCGGGCCTTGCCCTTACCAGCTTTTCGGCCCTGTTACTCGAACTGGCGCTGACCCGGTTGTTTTCCGTCGTGCTTTTCTACCATTTCGCGTTTCTCGCAATTTCAATTGCCTTGCTCGGTTTGGGCGCCGGAGGCGTGTTCGCCTACCTGCTGAAGAATCGCCTCGCGGGCCTCGGCACCCGCGCGCTAGCGGCCTGCTTGTGCATGGCGAACTCAATCGTGATCGTCGTCGTGCTCGAGATCGTGCTGCACACTCGAGTCGCGCTCGAAGTTTCGGGGGAGAATTTCTGGCACCTGACGGAACTCTACCTTGCCGCGGCCGTGCCTTTCTTTTTGACAGGCTTGCTTTTTTCGATCGTGTTCGCGCGCGAACCGCGGCGCATTCCGCGCCTGTATGGTGCGGACCTATGCGGTGGTGCCCTCGCCTGCCTCGCGGTTGTCCCTCTGCTGAACTGGGTGGGAGGTCCGAACGTTATTCTGGTCGCCGCAACCGTAATGGCCGCCGCTGGCGCGATCTGGGCCGATGCTCGCATTTCCCGCCGGACTGCGGCCCTGCTGGCGCTTGCGCTGATTGCCTTGACCGGCGCGAACTACTCGGGCCGCCTGATCGACATCGTTTATGCGAAAGGCATGTTCCGCGATCCGGCATGGGTGGAGTTCGCGCGTTGGAACGCCCTCTCGCGCGTGGAGGTCGACCGCCAGGGTCAGGCTAAGGCCATCGTTATCGACGCCGATGCTTCCACCTACATCATGAACGCCGACCTGTCGCACTGGCAGGGCACAGTGTGGGAACACAATCTGATGTCCGCTCCGCCCGCGCTGGCCAACGTTCTGCGCCCCCACGGCGAATTCGCCATCATCGGCCCGGGCGGGGGCGTCGATGTGCTGCGCGCCGTGGCCAATGGCAGTCCCAGCGTGACCGGGATCGAGATTAATCCCATCATCGCGACCACCATCATGCGCGAGCGCTATGCCGACTACTCGCTGCATCTTTATGATCGCCCTGACGTTCACATTCACGTCACCGATGGCCGGTCTTTTCTTCGGTCGACCCCACAGCATTTCGATGTAGTGCAGATGACGCTGGTCGATACCTGGGCTTCGACCGCAGCCGGCGCATTCGCGCTGAGCGAAAATAATCTGTATACGGTCGAGGCCTTCCGCGAGTATTTCGAGCATCTCAAACCGGATGGCATGGTGGCCATCACGCGCTGGGAATTCCGCCATCCGCGGGAAGCGTTGCGCGTGGTCTCAGTGGCCATGGAAGCGCTGCATCGCATGGGTGTGGCCAATCCCGCACGCAACTTCGTCGTCGCCTCGCAGGGAGCGCTCGACGAAGACGGCATCCCGGTGGTGGTGCTGGCGAAGAAGACTCCTTTCACCACCGCAGAAGAAGCAGCGGTCACCGCGCACTTCGATCGCTACTCCGAACTCGACCCGCTTTATCTGCCGTCGCGCCCTGGGCAGAATCCATTTTCCGATCTGATCGCAAGCAACAATCCTTATGCTTTTGCTCGCGGATACGCCTACAACGTTGCGCCTGTCACCGACAATGCACCGTTTTTCTTTTTCACGCTGAAAGCCAAACAAGTGCTCAGTGAAGAAGGCCTGCGCGACGGCATCGACTGGAAAGTAAACCTGGGAGTGCTGGTTCTGCTTCTGGTGCTGGCGATTTCTCTGGTCGCGGTCCTGGCCTTTCTGGTCCTGCCCCTGGCCCTGAAGGGTGGAAAGGCTCGCCATTCGCCGCTTCCGCTGCTTTATTTTGTTTCGGTGGGGTTGGGCTACATCATGGTAGAGATCGCCTTCATTCAGCGCTTTGTGCTCTTTCTGGGGCATCCCACTTATGCGCTGACGGTCGTGATTTTCCTGCTCATGCTCTCCAGCGGCGCGGGGAGCCTTTTTTCGCGGCTCTGGCTTCCGCGGACGGATTCGGGCTGGGTACCGCTGCTGCTGGTGATCGTCACACTTCTCGCCGACGTATTTTTCCTTCCCAGCCGTTTGGCGGCGCTTGTGGGCATGGACTTCGGCTACCGTCTGGTGGTGAGCGCAGTAATTCTCATCCCGCTGGGATTCGTCATGGGCATGCCGTTTCCCACGGGCCTGCGGGCGTTCGCTGCCCTTCCCGCGCCGGAATATCCCTCTGGAGACACGGCTGGCGACAACGCGGTCGAATGGGCCTGGGCCATGAACGCCGCGGCCAGCGTGCTGGGCTCAGTCTCAGCCATGGTAATCGCGATCCAATTCGGCTTGACCGTGACTCTGGCGTGCGGAACCGCGGCCTATGTTCTGGCTTTGCTGCTGATGCCGTCGCTGCGCACGAAAGCAGCCTAGCGCCGGCTCCGGTTTTGTTATTATTCTGCGATGGGCGTGCCACCACCAGGCCGACGCAATTCTGAGTTGTCGACACACCGGGCGAACTCCTTCCGGGCTGGCGTCATGGGGAGATCTTTTGCCTAGCCAGAAGCAACTCAAATGGTCGCAACTAAAAGTCGGCATCACTGTGATCGCAGCCAGTGTGACGCTGGCCCTTTTGTTGTTCCTGATGTCCGGCACCAGCGGACTGTTCACTAAACGAATCAAGCTGATCTCGTATTTCAATAATGCCGGCGGCCTGCGCAAGGGCGCTCCGGTGCGACTGAGTGGCGTCGACATTGGCAATGTGATTGACATGCGCATCGTAAACGATCCTGACAAGAAGGCGACTCCGGTCGAAGTCACCATGAAGGTAAGCACGAAGTACGGATTCAACATCCGCCGGGATTCGATTTGCCTGCTGCGCACCTCGGGAGTTCTGGGCGAAACCTACGTCGACCTCGACAGCTCGCAAGCCACCGGCCCGCTGGCGCAAATGGGCGACACCCTGGCCACACGCGAGCAGGCGGATATTGAAGACGTGGTGGTTACCAGCCAGGGCACGCTGCAGAACATGGACGCGCTGCTGAAGCGGGCCGACCGCATTCTAGCGTTCGCCGAAAGCGGCAAGGGATCTCTCGGCAAATTGATTTACGATCCCACGCTCTACAACCGCTTCAACGCCACAGTCGCCGACTTTCAGACCATCGTCGAACAAATCAGCAAAGGGCAGGGCAGCCTGGGCGCACTGATCAGCCGCAACGACGCGTATGACAAATTCAACGCTACACTCGACAAGATGAATGCGGTGATCGACGACATTCAGCAGGGCAAAGGTACGGCCGGAAAGATCATTAAGGACCCATCGCTCTACGACAACGCCAACGACACCATCGCCAACCTGAAGAAGCTCACCGGAGACATCAACGCCGGCAAGGGAACGATCGGCAAGCTCACTCAGGATGACGAACTGGCGAAGAAATTGGATACCACGATCAGCAAGCTCTCGGAGCTGACCACGGAGATCGAAGCCGGCCAGGGCACAGTCGGCAAGCTCTTCAAAGACGAATCGCTCTTCACCAACGCCAACCAGACGATAACCGAGGCCGGCGCCCTGGTGAAGGCGGTCCGCGAAAATCCGAAAAAATACCTGAGCATCAAACTGCACATTTTCTAGAACTTGGATTGGGAAGGGCACGGCTTCAGCCGTGCCGTTGAAGGCCAATTGAATGTCGGAGCTTTAGTCACCGAGGAACTCTCAGTGCTCGCCAATTCCAAACACTGACCCCAGCATCAGAATCACCAGCACGCCGAGCGAGATCCATCCGTACTTCCAGTCTTTCTCGTGAAAGAACAAGAAGCAGGCGACCACCACGCGCACCACCGGAGTCGCCAACATCAGCAGCACACCCACACGCTCAATCCCCAGGGGAATGCGGCCGGGGATGAACATGCCCACGATCAGCCCCGCCAGCATGACAAAGAAGCAACTGAACGCGCCGATGCGCAGCACCAACGCCACCGCGCGGTCGAAGGCGGGCTCGCGCACCTGGCTCACAACCACCTCCACAACAGATGAATCGTCAGGTGCCCAGCGAGATAGAACATGATCGCCACCAGCAGATACACGACAACTTTGGTGTGAATGCGTGGGGCCAGCCGCGCGCCCAGCAGCGATCCCAGGAACACGCCCACGGCCAGCGGCGCGGCATATTCGACCAGAATGTCTCCGCGGCGGTAATACACGATGGCGCTCGCGGCTGCTGTCACCCCGACCATAAAGTTCGAAGTCGCGGTCGCAACCATCAGCGGCACGTTCATGAACAGGTACATCACCGGAACTTTGATCGGGCCGCCGCCGATGCCCAGCAGCCCGGAGAGGCCCCCCGCAACCAGCGACGCACTCAATCCCAGCGGGTAGCGTCTCGGTTCGTACGGCGGAATCGAAACCACTCCGTTTATGTTCGGAGACGATTCGTCGTCGGGGCGGAATTTGCCACCCTTGGTGAGAATTGTGATCGCACTGTAGAGCAGAAATGCCGCGAACAGTCCTTCCAGAAAGTTGCGATTGAAGTAGCCCACCAGATACGCCGTCACCGCCGCCCCGAATGCCGTCGCCAGTTCAAGCGTCATGCCCAGGCGAATGTCGGTGGTGTGGCGCTGCAGGTGAACCGAAGAACTCGCGGCTGACGTGGTGATCACCGCAACCAGGCTCGTCCCGATGGCCTCGCGAATCGGAATGCCGAAGTACAGCGCCAGAATCGGCGTGAGCAGCACGCCGCCTCCAATGCCGGTCAGCGCTCCCAGCATGCCGCCGAAAAATCCCAGGATGATCAGAAGAACGCTTACCACGGAAAAAGGTTCCTCCCGTTGCCGATTTGTTCGATGGGGATACTAATCCTGCGGTTCGTCGTTTTAGGAGGAAACTTTTTGGCGGGAAAATCCAGCCAATGAGACAAGCTATGACACCGCCCGCGGGGTCGCAGTGGCATCGGCCTGTTCGTGCGCGTGATAGCTCGATCGCACCATCGGTCCTGATTCAACGTGGCGGAAACCGAAGCGCAGAGCCTGGTCCCGCAGATAGGTAAACTCCTCGGGTTCATAGAAGCGTGCAATCGGCAGGTGATCTTTCGAGGGCCGCAGATACTGCCCCACCGTGAGAATGTCGACTCCGCGAGTGCCCAGATCGCGGAAGACTTCAATCAGTTCTTCCGACGATTCACCCAGGCCGACCATCACGCCGCTCTTGGTCACCATGCCGGGCGAAAACTTCTTGGCGTTCTCCAGAAGATCGAGCGTGCGCTGGTAGCGCGCCCCGGACCGCACCGATCGATAAAGCCGCGGCACGGTTTCGGTGTTGTGGTTCAGCACGTCCGGCTCGGCGTCGAGGACAATCTTCAGCGGCTCCTCCAGCCCTTGAAAATCCGGGATGAGCACTTCGATGCGGCATTCCGGAATCAGCCCGCGAATCTCCCGGATAGTCTCGGCAAAAATTCTCGCCCCGCCGACATTGTCGTCGTCGCGGTTCACGCTCGTCACGACAGCGTGTTTGAGTCCCAGAGTCGCGACCGCTTCTGCTACGCGGCGCGGCTCGTCCCAGTCGATGGGCTCAGGACGCCCCTTGGGTACGGCGCAGAAACCGCAGCGCCGCGTGCAAATGTCACCCAGCAACATAAACGTCGCCGTCTTGTGGTTCCAGCACTCGCCAATGTTCGGACACTGCGCTGACTCGCACACCGTGTGCAGGCCAAGCCCGCGCGCGAGCTTCTTCAGATTGTGAAAGTTGTCGCCCACCGGCGCCTTCGCCCGCAGCCACTGCGGCTTCGGCATGCGCACCGGCCCGCCAAGCTCAATCTGAATCAGTTGGGAAGACCCAGCCATTCTTTCGATTCTATCAGGAGCACATGCAACGGTTTGGATCAAAGCGTATAGTGGCACGACGTTGAAAACGAATGACCGCGTCAAAACCCAGTTCGACGCTCGGCCGCCATGTGTTTGGAGTGGCGGCTTTAGCCTCCGGCCTCGTCACGCTGGCCTGGCACGACTATAACCAGTGGCCTCAACTACGTTACCTCGTCTACGCAGCCGCCGCTGCCCAGGTTTTTGGCGGCGCTCTGATTCAGGTCCGCCGGATGGCGAAAATGGGCGCATCCATCATGGCTGCAGCGTATCTTGTCTTCACCTTACTGTGCGTGCCAACAGTCTTCACGGCACCGCAGGTCTACAATAGCTGGGGCAACTTCTTCGAGCAGTTTTCGCTGCTGACCGGAGCGGTGATTGTTTATGCACGCTCGTCGTCGGCATGGTCACCGGAAAAGCGGATCGGCCGCATCCTTTTAGGGATCTGTGTTGCTTCCTTCACCCTCGAACAGGCGTTTTATCTTGGCGCTACCGCCAGTCTCGTTCCCAAATGGATTCCGCCGAGTCAGATGTTTTGGGCGGTCGCTACGACGGTTTTTTTCGCACTCGCGTTTGTGGCTCTTGTTGCGAATCGAATGGCGCTTCTCGCCGCTCGTCTATTGACCGTGATGGTCGTGAGCTTTGGGATACTCGTGTGGGTACCCTTGGTTCTCTCCGCCCCCCGCAGCCATACGAATTGGAGCGAAATCGCCGAAACCTTCGGGATTGCCGGAGCAGCCTGGATTCTCGCCAATCTTCTCGGCGAGCATCGACCTTCATAACCGTTTCCCGCGATGTTTTCCCTGCGATGGCGCTGCGGGCGGACTATGATCTCGTCACCCCACCTCGACCAGCCCATAAGTGTGCTGCCAAAGCGCCCGCATGTGCACCAGCGCGCGGCTGATTTCCTCCGTCGAGATTTCGGCATTCGGCCCGGCCAGCACGGCCGCAGCTTCATGCTTCGCTGCTTCGAGCAACTGGGCGTCGCGGATAATATTGGCCACACGGAAACTCGGCATCCCAGCCTGGCGCGTACCGAAAAATTCTCCCGGACCGCGGAGTTCCAGGTCGAGTTCAGCGATCTTGAAGCCGTCGTTGGTCTTGGTCATCGCCTCGATGCGGCGCTCGCCCTCTTCGCTGACTTTGCCTCCGGTCATGAGGATGCAATGCGACTTCGCGCCCCCACGCCCGATGCGCCCGCGCAACTGATGCAGCTGCGCCAGTCCAAAGCGTTCCGCGTGCTCAATCACCATCACAGTGGCGTTCGGCACATCGACGCCAACCTCAATCACCGTAGTCGCAACCAGAATCTGTAACTCGCCTTTCTGGAACATGCGCATGACTTGCTCTTTCGTCTCAGCATCGAGTCGGCCGTGCAGCAGCCCCACTTTCAGATCGGAGAAAACTTTGCCGCTGAGCTCGCGGTACATCTTTATCGCCGCCTTCATCGCTCTCGTTCTCTTCGCTCATTTTCCGCGATTACGGGGTAGACCACATACGCCTGATGTCCGGCGGCGACCTCCTTGCGGATGAACTCCCACACCCTCTTCGATTCGTCGTCCGAAATGCGGTAGGTCGCGATGGGCGTGCGCCCTGGCGGAAGTTCATCAAGCACGCTGAGATCGAGGTCGCCGTAAAGCGTCAGCGCCAGCGTGCGCGGGATAGGCGTCGCGGTCATCACGAGAACGTCAGGCTCGCCGGGAGTCCGCGCCACTCGTGGAGCCACGGGCGCCCTCGCCCGCCCGTGCCGAGCGCAGCTCGGCCGTTCTCCTCCCCCGACTTCCTCATCAACTTCAGCCGCTGCATCACCCCAAAGCGATGCTGCTCGTCCACAATCACCAGCCCTGGATTCGCGAATTCAACTTTCTCTTCCAGCAGCGCGTGCGTCCCGATCACCAGTTGCGCATTCCCCTGCGCGATGTGCCGCCGGATTTCCCGCTTGCGATCGGCTTCGAGCGAGCCCGTCAGCAGCACGATGCGGTAGCCGGCATTCTCCAGAATGCGGCGCGCGGAAAAGTAGTGCTGCTGCGCCAGTATCTCCGTCGGCGCCATCAGCGCCACCTGATATCCGTTCTCGATCGCGATGATCGCCGCTTCGAATCCCACAATCGTCTTTCCCGACCCCACGTCGCCCTGCAGCAAACGCCGCATGGGATATGGCTTCTCCATGTCCCCGGCAATTTCCTTCAATACTCGCTTCTGCGCCTTCGTGGGATGAAACGGCAGGATCTTCTTGATCGCCGCCCGCACCCGCTCGTCCAAGCGAAACGCGATTCCGGTCTGCGCTTTTTGCTCGCGCCGCTTCAACTCCAGTCCAAGTTCCACGAAGAACAGTTCATCGAAGATCATCCGGATGTGCGCCGGCGTGCGAAACGACTGCAGGTCCTGAAAACTCTCGCCCGGCTCGGGCCAGTGAACGTTCCACAGCGCGGCGCGCGGCGAGATCAGTCCCAGGTGGGCGCGAACAGCCGTGGGAATCGGTTCCGGCAATTCCGGCGTCAGATTTTCGAGCGCGGTATGGATCGCACGCCGAAACCAGCGCGAAGTCAGGCGTCCCTGTCCGGTCGACTCGTAGATCGGAACGATCCGGCCAATTTCCAGCGATTCCGCCGCCTTCTTCTCGGCACCGTTGTCGCCGCCGTCCCCGGGATCGCCCAGAATCTCGAACTGCGGCTGCATAATCTGCAAGTCGCGCGTCCGCTCATCCTGCTCAACCTTGCCGTAAAGCGCGATCATCGCCCCCGGCTTGAACTTGTCCTGCAGATAAGTGGCGTTGAACCACAGGCAGCGCAACTTGGCCCGCCCCTGGCCGACGGTCAGCTGAAAAATAGGCATCTTCCGTGTACGGAACAACCCCGAGTTGCGCACTTCGCCAATCACCGTGGCCATCTCCCCCGGACGCAGTTCAGCAATCCCCCGCGGGTTCAGCCGGTCTTCATAACGAAATGGCAGATAATGGAGCAGGTCGCCGACGGTGTGGATTCCCTTGGCGGCGAGAATCTCTCCAATGCGCGGTCCCACGCCCTTCACATATTGCACCGGAGTGGCGAGTTCAAGCATGCGGGTCGTCCCTGAGCAATCCACCGCCCAGCCAGCGTGAAATAGTGATTATCCAAAAGGCGGAGAGCCCGCAAGAATGTTAGCAGGAGCCGACGGCATACGCGCCGTGACGGCATGCAGTCCACTGGGGGTCGAGCGGTGTCTAAACCTAGCGTGGTCGTCAACTTACTCCAGGCGCTGGTGGCGATCGTGCTGGGCAACGTGGCGTACTTCTATCTGCTCCCATCGCTTCCGCCCGCAGCCCGTCACCGCCCCTTCCACTTGGACTTAGGCTCCGCCGTCGACTTCTGGTTCTGCCTCGTGGCCTACGGCTTAATCCGCACGGCTCGAAGGTGGCGATAGCGGAGCGTTAGATGTTGGGCCACATTTCGTCGCTGCGCCCGTGGGTCTTGGGCCTAAGACCAAAGACCCAAAGCTAACTCCCTGAAAACCAGTTACTTTAGGCACCTCTCTGATTACTTCCCTCGCCTTTACAATCCGCTTGAATGCCGAAAATCGCCGTTTTGTACGACGCGGGCCAGGCTGTGCTCTCCACCTTTGATCTGGACGAGGTGTTGCAGCGGATTCTGGCCATCGCGCGCGATTATTTCCATCTGCCCAACGTGGCCATCCTGCTGCTCGATCAGGAGGCCCGGCAGTTGTGTGTGCGCTCGCAGATCGGCTGGGATCCCGGCAAGGACAAGATTTGCTTAGGACAACACGAAGGAATTACCGGAGCCTCCGTTCTTAAGAAGCAGCCCATCTATGTTCCCGACGTAAGCAAGGACCCGCGCTACGTTTGCGCCGCCCACTCCACGCGCTCCGAGCTGGCCATCCCGCTCATGGTGCGCGATGAAGTCGTGGGCGTGCTCGACTGTCAAAGCCACGCGGTCGATCACTTCGATCACGAAACCATCGAGCTGCTGACTCTGTTCTCCACCCAGGCCTCGATCGCCCTGCAGAATGCGCATCTCTACTCGCTGGAGCGCCAGCGGGCGCGGCAACTCGAAGCCATCAACGCCATCGCCCAGCAAACTACCGCCGTCATGGATCTGGAAGATCTGCTGGCGCGTGTTTGCTCGGTGATTCAGCATGCGTTCCAGGTACCGCATGTGTCGTTTTGCCTGCGCGAGGATGGCGACCTGGTATTGCGCGCGCATGAGGGCTACGCTGACGCCCTGCATTCCTCCCGGCGGCCGCCTTCCGGCCGACCGCGAGCCGTGGTCGAGCGTTCTCGCGACCAGCGGCACGGTCATTGAGAAGGACCTGATCTCCGCGCCTCCGTCGGTGAAGTTATTCGCCGAGTCGGCGTCGCGCATGAGCATTCCGCTGATCTCCTTCGGGCAAACTCTCGGCGTTCTCATGCTGCACAGCACGGAGCCCAACGCGTTTCGCGCCAGCGAACTGCAATCGCTGGAGTCAGTGGCTGATATCTGCGCCAGTTCCATTCAGAACGTGCATTACGTCGAGCGCATTCGCCAGCTCTCGTACCTCGACGGGCTGACCGGCATCTTTAACCGGCGCTTTTTCGAATTGCGCATCCTGGAGGAAATCGAACGCGCCCGCCGCTGCGGAACCGGCATGGCCGTGGTCATGGTCGACATCGACCAGTTCAAGAGGTTGAACGATGAATTCGGACACCTGCTCGGCGATGAAGTATTGCGCCAGGTCTCGTCGCTGTTCCACCAGCAACTGCGCAAGATCGACGTGGTATGCCGCTACGGCGGCGAAGAGTTCGCCATCCTCTTGACCCAGACCAATGCCCAGCACGCGCTCGGGGTGGCTGAGAAATTGCGGAGGTTAGTGGAAGGCTGGCAGTTTCCGGGAGTTCCGCGCACGGTCACGCTCAGCGCCGGAGTTGCGGCATTCCCTGATCACGGCACAAGCCGCGATGAATTGATCCGCGCCGCCGACACCGGCCTATACGCCGCCAAGCAAGCGGGAAGAAACCAGGTCTGTCTCACCAGTCTTTCCCGCACCGCGTCAACCGCGCGTTAATAGACTGCGTCGCGCATTGAAAGGGCGCGGCTTTAAGCCGCGCCGTTTGAAAATGCGCGCCAGTGAAAAATTGTCCGGCGCCATAAAAATGATCATCATCCTGCCGAAGCCTAAATCTCCAGCCAGTTCCCGCTCATCTCCTGCCGCAGCCGGTCCATCTGCATCTTCAGCTTTTCCTGTTCCTGCTTGAACTGCGGCTGAAACTCTTCTTTGAATTTCCCGGCCTGCTCGCGCCACTTCTTCTGCTGATCGCACATCGACTTGCGAAATTCCTCCATGGACTTGCGCATGTCTCCGGCAGCCAGTTCCATCTGCGGCCGCACCTTGGCGATTTCGCCCCGCAGGTTACCCAGTTCCACCCGTGACTCGGCATCGATCAGCGATTCATCGCCGTCTTCCCCCGTCAGGCTGCCCGACTCTTTCCGGTCAGGCAGAGTCAGATTCAGGTTCTGCTCCTTCTTGTCGCGGACCACGCTCACGGTCACCGAGTTGCCGCTGCGGCCCTTCACTGCGTGTGTGAAATCACTGGTATCGTGCACCGGCTCGTCGTTCACTTTCACGATCACGTCTCCCGCGCGGAAGCCCGCCTTTTCGGCGCGGCTGCCTTTTTCGACCGAGCGGATCAGCACGCCATTCCCGTTCTTCACGCCGAAGAAATCTCCCAGCTGCGGCGTGATGTTCTCGACCATCAGCCCGCTGCGCATCGACTGCGTCACCACCACCATATTGATCGACGGAATGTCGATGTTCGGCATCACGTGAATTTCTGGCGTGGTGAAATTAAACTCCTTCATGTTGGGAGCGGTAAAAGCAAACTCTTTGTGCTTGTCCGCCAGTTGCACCTTCACGGTCACCGGCTGGCCGTCACGGCTCAAGCCGAATGTCACCACACGGCCCGCCGGCGTCTCGTGGATCATGCGCCGGAGCTGCGCCCCGCTCTCAATCGACGTGCCGTTCATGCTGAGGATGACGTCGTGTTCCTTGATGCCCGCCTTGCCCGCCGGAGCATCCTGATCGACCATGGTCACCTCAACGCCCTTCTCTTCTTTCAGCTTTAGAGCGCTCAACCGCTCCGTGGTCACATCGGTAATGTCAACTCCGAGATACGATCCGGTTCCACCATCTTCGCTGGAAAACAACCAGGGCTCCCCCGGCGGATCCACCGACATACTCTGCGCCGCATGAGAAGCGCCGAGAAACAACGGCAACAACGCAATGCTGGCCAGAATGTATTTGCGCATGGTCATTCCCCCTCAGTTGAATTGCTGATTGCTGATTTTTGATTGTTGATTGAAAAACCGAAGCGTCTAGTGCCGTAGGTTCTTCAATCAACAATCAGCAATATCTCTTAGCGCCCGGCACGCTTGAAACAGATGTCGCCCGACGAAGTGTGCACCTTAAGCACCGGCCCGCCGCCATTCAGCTTGCCTTCCGCGTTCAGCGTCTTGGGCTCCCACTGGCTGCCCTCGCTGCTGATGCGGATGTCGGGAAACTCGGACGTGATGTGGTGTCCGTTGCCCATATCTACGCTGGCGCGCACGTTGATGGCTACATCCGATGCGATGTACACCGTAATGTCCCCCGCGCGCGTCTCCAGGTCCGAATCGTGCCGATCTGCGCCAGTATTCACCAGCTTGACGCTGATTCCGCCCGCGCCCGTCTCCGCGTGCGCCGAAGGCACACCATAAAGTTCAATTCCGCCACCGCCCGTTTCCGCGTGCACATGCCCCTTGGCCGAACTCAGATGAATGGTGCCGCCACCGGTTTCGATCTCCGCCGGACCGCCAATGTCGCTCAGGTCCACGCTGCCGCCGCCAGTCGATATTTTCACTTTTCCGTTGCACTGCCCCAATTCGACGCTGCCGCCGCCGGTATCGATAATCGCTCCCTGCGACCCAGCCTGAATTTTTACCGTGCCGCCGCCGGTTTCCGCCACGACCTTGCCGTTGGCGTGACGCACCTCGATCGTGCCTCCGCCCGTGCGCAGGCCAAGATCGCCGCTCACCGTACCTACGTCGATCGATCCGCCTCCGGTTTCGACGTTCGCTCCTCCGCCAATATCGTCGAGCCGCATGGTGCCGCCGCCGCTCTCCGCTTCCACGCGCCCGGCCAGCCCCGTAGCGTCCACGTTACCGCCCTCGGTCTCGAGTTTCACCAGCGTCATTTCCCGAGGAACGTTGATGGAAAATTCGCCGGCAAAATGCCGCGGCTGCCGGCCGCCCTGCCAATCGCCCACGATCCACGCCGTATCGCCCTTGATGTATGCGGTTACTTTGTACTGTTCGAATTGCCGGCGCGCTTCCTGCTCGGAAGAATTCTTGAAGCTCGTATGAACCACGTAATGAATGCCTTGCTGCTGCCCGCCGCGCACCACCACCGAACCCATATCAACTTTGACTCGCAAAACTTTCACTGCGCTCAGCGACCCGGTAATTTCCTGTCCCCAGGTTCCGCCTTCGCGCGATATGTGTGTTTCCTGCGCCAGCACCATCTGCGCAAGCAGGGCCAGCATACCCACCAGCCCAACGACTTGTAGCGACCGTTTCAAATCTCCCACCTCAATTCTCGCGGCCTAGCCGCGGATGTTTTGTATAACTCACTGGGTGCCCCATTTCTCGCGCGCCCTTTGCGCGAGAAGTGGGGAATTTCTCACCTAATCAATCTCCGGCAACTGCGCCAGCATGGTCCGCGCCTGCGACTTGATGTACGTGCTCTGGTCCTTCGCCGCCAACGCCATCAACACGCCGCGCACGCTGCCGTCGGCCTTCACCGGCTCGATCAGCCGCAGCGCTTCAATGCGCACTCCGGAATTGTCGTCATTCACCAGCGCCCGCAACACGGCGTCGCGGACACTGGTATCCGTCTTCACGTAATTACCCAGTGCATCAATCGACTTCAACCGCACGCCCGGATTCGTATCGTTCTGCAGCGCATACATCAGCGCTTCGCGCACTTGCTGATCGCTCGACCGCTGCGCCAGCAGCCCAACGGAATCCACTCGCACGCCCGAGTTGTAGTTATTGCGGGCAGCGTAGAGCAGCAGCTCTTGCACTCTCTGATCGGTCAGCGCTCCCTGATATTCCTGCGGAGCCACGGTGTTGTACTTGATGCTGATCTGATTCGTCCCAGGATCCTGGGTAATGGAATTGATGCCGGCGATGGAAGCTTCGGTGGGAGGATTTGACTGAGGCTGCTGAACAGCGCCGGGCGTGCGGGTAGCGAATTTGTAAGTGGTTCCAATTCCGCCGACAAATCCCAGAATCAGAATCGCGGACGCCAGCGCCGGCGAGAACTTCACCTGCCGCAGCCAGTTCGCCGGATCGAATGCCAGCCGGCTGAAGAAGTTGCCCTGCTGAGCCGTCTCCAGCGCCTCCTGCAGCCGCATGCGCGAGGCCGCCACCAGATTGGGCGTGGGATCAGCCGCGCGATCCGCCGCCAGCAGCGCATGAAACTCCTGCTCCTCCTTCAGTTCGGCCGCGCAATCGGCGCAGCGCGCCACATGCTGTTCCAGTTCATGGCGCGCGTCATCCGCCAGTTCGCCATAAACCTGAAGCACGATATTTTCTCGAACCCATTCACATTTCATAGCCACCTCTGCCCATGTAGCGACAGGCGCCTTCGCCCGTCCGGCTAGCGCCAAGCGCAGCCGCTCAATCCGAAATCTCTACCGCATCGGGTGCCCCATTTCTCGCGTCCTTTGCGAGAAGTGGGGTTTTTGCCCCTCACCGCATATCCGCCAGCGCTCCCCGCAACTTCTGCGTAGCGCGAAACAGCGTATTCTTCGCCGTCTCTTCCGTCGTATGCAAAATCTCACCCACGGTGCGCAGTTTCAATCCGTGGTAATGCTTCAACTCAAACACCATGCGCTCTCGCGGAGTCAGTTTCTCCAGCGCTCCCGAGATGCGCGCTCCCAGCTGCCGCCGCATCAAATCCCGCTCCGGATTCGCTCCCGCCCGCGCATCCGGGACCTGATCGAGCAGGTCATACTCGCCGCCGGAAGCGTCCTTCGCCACCGGCGCGTCCTCTTTCCGCACATTCCGCTTGCGGAGGTGGTCGAGACACAAGTTGGTCACGATCCGGTAAATCCAGGTGTAGAAGGAACACTCGAACCGGAAATTTCCGATGTTCTTGTAAGCTTTGAGGAAGGCGTCCTGGTAGACGTCCTGCGCGTCGTGCTCGGTGCCGGTCAGATGCAGCGCCAGCCGCAACACCGCGTGGTCGTAATGACGTACGAGTTCCTCGAAGGCGGCGCGGTTCCCGCGCTGCGCCTCCCGGATCAGCATCGTGTCATCGATGCGGCGGTCTTGAGTTTGACGATCTAGCCCAGCCATGCGGCCCCGTATGGGGTCACGGTTCTCAGTGCTGTTCTCGCTGACTCTCTCCACTCTCTGGCTCTTGGCCTTCGAGTAAGCCCCGCCGCCAACCGCAAGTGGTATTGCCCATACACCTGCCGGCATTTCTATTGTGTCCCTCTACCTGCCCGGTATTTATGCCGTATCCGGGCCTGCACAGGAATAGACGGGTTATCAGTGGAACCGTGAGCAGAAATTATAGGCCGTAGTGGGGTTTTGGGGGGAGGTAGGTGGTTCTAGTACAAAGATTTAGGGGAAAACAGAACAGGGGTGCAGTGTGGGCTAGCCGTTCGCCAGATGAAGGCCCCGAAGGTGAAGCAATACCTGGTGCGTTCTGCAATAATTGTTTCCCAGATGAGCAAGCTTGTCTTCATCCTGGGCGCGGGCTGTTCCGTTAGTGCCGGCGCGCCGACGATGCCAAAGTTCTTAGATGTAGCGGAATCCATCGGCAGGAGTAAAAAGCTCTTTGTCGGAGATCAAGAGAAGTTCGATTTGGTGTTTAAGGCCTACGACTGCCTTCAGTCAATCTATTCAAAATCGTCCGAGATTGATCTTCTTAACATAGAGTCCCTGTTCGCCGCCTTCGAAATGGCGGAGACGACGGGAGCCCTACGGGGATTGGCGGAGCCTCACTCTGCATCTCAATTGGTTCCCGCAATCACGAGAACTATCGTGCGCACGATCGAGCTTTCGGTGAGGTTTCCCGGCAAGGGAGCACCCGTACCCTATGATCGATTCTGCAACTGGTGCAAGTCGAGGGCAAAGGACATTAGCATCCTCACGTTCAATTACGACCTGTGCCTCGACTGGGCGCTTAATCTGGGTGGGCTCCGACCAGATTATCGACTGCCCAACGATGGCCCTGAGGATCGAGGCTCAATCGACTTACTCAAGCTACACGGAAGCCTCAACTGGGCACGTTGCGATCAGTGCGGTATCGTGGCCAAACGCCTTCATGCCCTCACGCAGTTTGAACTCGGTAGGGTACTCAAAACGGTTGGACCGGACGACTTCAGGTTAGCAATCACTGACGCGATTGCACACCAAACATGCAGTAGATGCTCGAAAAGCTTTCATGAGCAGCCGGTGATTGTGCCACCGACCTGGAACAAGGGCGGGTTTAGCTCGGCGTCTATGAGAACCGTGTGGGCAAGAGCGGCCGAGCACTTAGCGGAAGCCGAGTACATCGTCATAATTGGCTATTCAGTACCACCGACCGACCAGTTCTTCCATTACCTCTACGCCCTGGGAACAATGAGCCAGACCCGGGTCAAGAAAATTGTCGTATATAACCCCGATGAGTCGATTGAAAGTCGCTACCGGCGGCTGCTTGGGCCGACGGCCATTAGCCGATTTACGTTCATTTCTGGGAAGGACGTGATCACGGGCTCAGAGCCAGGCAAGTTCGAAAACGCCATCCAGAGGTTCGGCCGAGATCTGGAGAACTGGTGAGCAGTCGTCCCTTACCCCGCCACCGCTTCCTTCTCAATAATCACCTTCAAGTGCGCGGTCACGTCCTTATGCAGCTTGACCGGGACGGTGAACTCGCCCATGGTCTTCAGCGGCTCGTGCAGCTGGATCTTGCGGCGGTCGATGTTGAAGCCCTTCTTGGTTAGCGCATCGCCGATGTCGCTCGACGTGACCGAGCCAAAGAGCTGATCGTTTTCGCCAGAGCGCCGCTGGAACGACACCGAGACGCCCTCAAACTGCTTGGCCAGTTCCTCGGCCTGCGTCTTCTCCTTGGCGGAGCGGCGCACCGAAGCGGCTTTCATCTGCACGATGACGGCCTTGTTGCCCTCGTCGGCCTGAATGGCCAGCTTCCGCGGCAACAGATAATTCCGTCCATACCCTTCCGCGACCTTCACCACATCGCCGCGAGACCCGAGTTTCGCTACATCTTCTTTCAGTATGACTTCCATGATAGCTCCAATGTCGGAAAATTCTTTGCCACGGATTCACACGGATCAACACGGATAAAGCTAAAGAAATTGAAAAAGCCCTATCCGTGAATATCCGCGTAAATCCGTGGCTAATCCTTTACGACGCTCTTCCCGCAAACGGCAGCAGCGCAATATTCCGCGCCTGCTTGATCGCCGACGACAGGCGATGCTGGTGCGGCGCGCACACGCCCGTCAGTCGCCGCGGCACGATCTTGCCGCTCTCGGCGACGAACTGGCCGAGCATGCGGTAATCCTTGTAGTTGATGTCTTCGATTTTCTCGACGCAGAACTTGCAGACCTTCTTGCGCCGAAAAAATTTCCGTCCGCCTTCACGCGGAGGTCCGCCCGGACCGCGTCCGCCGCCACCACCGCCAAACCGCGGACGATCTCCACTGGGACGGTCTCCGCTCGGTCGCGGCCTCTCGCTCGGTGCCGCTTGCTCTGTTGCTCTCGTTTCGTCAGCCATAATTCTCCTTCTTCAATTTCGCGTTGCCAAAATAAGGGGCTAGGGATCAGGGGTTAGGGGCAAGGCAAATCATGTTCTCGGCCGGGACTGGGTTTCTAACCCCTAGTCCCTGACCCCTAGTCCCTGCTTCCCTACGCCGTCGCCGGAGCTTCCGCCGCGGGCGCTGCCGGTTCTTCCGCCACCGCCACCACCGCCGGGGCCACCGGCTGCGCGCTAATTTTCTTCTTGGCGTCGCGCAGCTTCTTGATCTTGTCCAGCCGCTTCTGCTCCTCATCCGTGCGCACGGTGAGGAACTTGATGACCTGCTCGGTCACGCGCAGGCGACGCTCCAGTTCGTGGATCACCGCGCCTCCGCCCTCGACCACCATCAGGACATAAATGCCCTCATGAAACCGCTTCACGGTGTAGGCCAGACGGCGCTTGCCCATCTTGTCGACCTTCTGCACGGTACCGCCCGACGCCGGGACCACCGACTGCAGGTTCGAAATCAGTTTGTCCAGATCCTCTTCCGTCATATCCGGCCGGACAATAAACATCAGCTCATAGGTACGATTCATTCGTCATCTCCAAATTCTTTCCGCAGGGGTCAGGGACTAGGGGTCAGGGGTAAGCAAACCCTCCGACGGGTTTTCTGGCCCCTGATCCCTAATCCCTAGCCCCTTCTTCTTTCCGGTTGAAGCGGTTCATCGCCGCCGCCGGACCTTCTTTCAAAATCACTTTTACCGCTTCTTCGGCAGTGTCGAGCACGCCATCCACAACTTCCAGGTCTTTCTTCCGCATCGGCGAGAGCAGATATCCCTGGCCGTCGCTCACTTTGTGCTCCGGCGCAACGCCAATCCGGATGCGCAAAAAATCCTGCGTACCCAGCGCCCCGATAATCGACTCGATCCCGTTGTGCCCCGCCGAACTCCGCCGCGTATGAATCCGCAGCGTGCCCAGCGGAAAATCTAGTTCGTCCTGAATCACTATCAGGTCCGACTCCGGCTTCGCCTCGTACTCCTCGACCAGCGCCCGTACCGAGTCGCCACTCAAATTCATGTACGTCTCCGGCTTGGCCAGCAACACCGGTACGTCGCCGATCACCGCCCGCCCCGTCAACGCCCGATGCTGCCGGTTTCTGACTTCCACTCCCAGGCTGCCGGCAATGCGATCAATCGCCAGAAAACCCAGGTTATGCGGCGTTAACCGATATTCGTCGCCGGGATTGCCGAGACCCACGATCAGTTTCACGCCAGAACCCGACGTTGCCACGGATTTTCACGGATCATCACGGAGAAAGAAACGCGAGAATCATTCTTATCCTTGCCCCAATCCGTATAAATCCGTGCCGATCCGTGGCCGAATTATTTCTTTTCCTTCTTCTCGGCCTTCTCCGGCTTCGCTGCCGGAGCCTCGGCGCCTTCTTCCTCAGTCTCCTGCTTGCCCTTCTTGATGACTTCAGGCTCGGCCGGAGCAGCCGCTTCCGCCGCCGCTGCGTCAGGCGTCGCGACCACTTCTTCCTTCACCGCCGTAACGTGCGCCACCGGCTGATTCGCATCCGTAATGAACTTGATCTTGTCCGTGTGCGGCAGTTCCGAAACGCGCAGCACCTTCCCGAACGTCAGATGGCTGACGTCGGCATCGATGTGGCTCGGGATGTCGGCCGGCAGGCACTCGATTTCGACTTCGCGCAGCATCTGTTCCATGATGCCGCCTTCCTGCTTCACACCCGCCGACTCGCCTACTAAGAAGATGGGCACGCTGACCTTCAACACCTTGTCGAGCGCGATGCGTTTCAGGTCGATATGCAGCAGCGTGCCCTTGATGGGTTCGTACTGCCAGTCGACGATCATGGCCTTCGAGCGTTCGCCGCCCGAGAGCGCCAGATCGAAAATCGTGTTGTGGCCAGTCTCGGAGTTGAGGATGCGCTGCACGTGCCGCGGATCCACGCTGATGGCGAGCGAATCCTTGCCCGCTCCGTAAACTACGGCCGGAATCTTTCCGCCACGCCGCACTTTGCGTGCGTCATTCTTGGTCCCCGCATCCCGCGCTTGCGCTTCCAATAAGTTCTGTTCCAATGTAGTCGCCATAAATTTCAATTCCTCAATCTAAAAATTGTCATCCTGAGGCGGGCGCTCTTTGCCCGCCGAAGGACCTGGGCGAGCCGCGCGAACAATCTCGCGCTTTTTGCGAGATTGCCAAATCGCGCGTCTGGCTCGCTTCCTTATGTAAACAACTTACTCACCGAAGTCTCTTCGTGATTGGCCTGAATCGCCCGGCCAATCAATCCTGCAATCGAGAGGACCGTAATCTTCCCACCCTTTTCCGTGCGCGCCGCGTCCGCTTCGGCGTTCAGCGGGATCGTATTCGTCACCACGACTTCCTTGATGACAGAATTTCTAATGTTCTCCACCGCTGGCCCCGAAAGCACCGCATGCGAAGCACAGGCATAAACCGAAGTCGCTCCGTTCTCCACCAGCGCTGCCGCCGTTTTCACCAGCGTTCCGGCGGTGTCGATCAAATCGTCAATGATCAAGCAGGTGCGGCCGTGAACGTCGCCAATCACGTGCATCACCTCGGCAACGTTCGCCTCCACGCGCCGTTTGTCGACGATCGCCAGCGCTGCGTCGACCTTCTTCGCGAAGAATCGTGCCCGCTCCACGCCGCCCGCATCGGGTGAAACCACAGTCAGGTTCGGCAACGCCTGCTTGCGGAAGTGATCCACCAGCACCGGCGAGGCGAACAAGTGATCCACCGGAATATTGAAAAATCCCTGCAACTGTGGCGTATGCAAATCGACAATCAATGCCCGGTGAATTCCGGTAGTCGTCAGCAGATCTGCCATCAGCTTGGACGAGATCGGACTGCGCGGCTTATCTTTGCGGTCCTGCCGGGCATATCCGAAATACGGCATCACCGCTGTGATCCGTCGTGCCGACGCCCGCTTCAAGGCATCGACCATCAACAGCAATTCAATCAAATTCTCGTCGACACTCGTGCTCCGATTCCCGTGGACGGCGCGGCAGGTCGGCTGCATCACGAAGACGTCTGCCCCGCGCACGTTCTCCTGAATCTGAACATAGCACTCACCGTCGGCGAACCGAGTCACCTGGGCTTGCCCACGCGGCATCCCGAGAAAGTGGCAGACTTCATCGGCCAATGGCTCGTTCGCCGTGCCGCTGAAAATCTTGAACTTCTCGTCCGAGCGCGGCCGCTGCTTCCGCTCCGTCTTCTCGTCGGTCACGGGCGGACTCTTCTTCTCAACCTTCTCAGCCTTGTCGGTCGGCGTGACTAAAGTAGCCATAAGTTAAGCTCTCAGCCTGTCAGCCTTCAGCCGAACCCGCCGTCGTCCCTCTCGCTTCAAGCTGAGAGCTGATGGCTGAAAGCTGACAGCTATTTTTCTGGCTGGGCCGCTAGGATTCGAACCTAGACAAAGTGCTCCAAAGGCACTTGACCTACCATTAGTCGACGGCCCAGTAAAACCAATTGTTGATTGTCGATCTGTGATTGCCGATTGAACCCCTAAACCGGGGTCCGCTCTAGATTCTCAATCAACAATCAGAAATCAACAATCAAAAATTTCAGGCCGCGCTGCTCGGCGACTACGCGAATCAAATCATGTGGCGACGGCCGCCTCGCCCGTCCAAGCGAAGCCGAAGCCAAGCGCTCCGACGCAAAGCCCTACCCCACCACCCGCTTCCAGTAGGCCCGCCGGGTCAGAGTAACCGTCGCCCGCGCCGCCCATCCTTGCCTTCTAAGCCGGGCCACTGCGAGCCCGGCTGCGTCCCGCGAGCCAAACAGCCCGTACAAAGTCGAGCCGGAACCCGACAGCGACGCGTATTTCGCGCCTGCACGCAAAAGCGCACGCTTACCTTCACTCAGCTCGGGATATTCAGGAAAGACGACTCGTTCAAAGTCGTTCTCAATCCCAGCCCGGACAAGCTCGAGAAGCGGATTCTCGGCCCGGCCCCCTCTATCCGTGAAACCAGAAGGAGCACCGGAGTAAAGCCCGCTCAGCCACGCCGACAACCCACGGCCAAGCTCATTCATTCTATCGGACGGTTCCACTATCGTCAATTTGGCCTTCATCGAAACCGTGGAAGAGCGGCGCTTCAGCGCCCGCGTCAGACCCACTCGAAAAATTGGGCTTTAGCCCCCGCAACCGGTCCCACTCCGCAAACGCCTTCGGAGTCGATACCCCCACCTCCGGAGTCACCACCACGCAAGCCATCGCCGGCAAATCCTCAAGCGGATACACCTGCTCCCCGCGCCCCACTCCCAGCACCGTCCCGCCAACAAGAAAGAGCGGCAAGTCCGATCCCACCTCTGCCGCAATCCGCAACTTTTCCGCGACTGGCAACCTCTTGCGAAGCGCCCGCTCCAGCCCAATCAGAGTAGCCACGGCATTCGAGGAAGCTCCGCCCAGCCCTCCCTGCACCGGCAGCCGCTTCTCGATCTCGATCACCACGCGCCCCTCCGCGCGCAGCGCCGACATAGCCTTCTCGACAATGCGGAAGCAGGTATTCGATTCATCCCGCGGCACCCGCGGATCGTCACACCGAATCTCGATTGCGTTCCCTCGTACGGTGCCCCGCCCCACGCTCACGCGAATCACGTCATGCAGCCCAATCGTCTGGTACACCGTCAGCAGCTCGTGAAGGCCATCCTCCCGCCGCCCGCCAATGCGCAGCCCGAGATTTATCTTCGCGAACGATCGCACCGTGACAGTCATGGCGGGATGATTGTAATGGCTGACTCGCCAATCCTTGAAGGGATGATGATGGCCCCGATCTGTCGTAGTTCCCGGGTGCCCCATTTCTCGCGCGTTCTTTGCGCGAGAAAGCCTGCCCTGAGCCTGTCGAAGGGTGGGGATTTTCGACAGAGCGGATCCGAAGTGATCTCGCGTGTGGCTCTACCACTTTCAATAACTGCATCACTACCGCCCAGCTTTGGCGCTTGATAGCGGTTGCTCCCCATGGTAGGATTTTCCTACCATGTCCACTCGCGACACGACCATCGAGTACCTGACCACGACCAAGATCGGCGAAAAAGGCCAATTGACCGTCCCCGGCCAGTTCCGCCGCGATCTCGGACTGGGAACGGGCGCTCCCTTTGCCGTACTGCGCCTAGGCGACGGCCTTATTCTGCTGCCCGAGCAGCGTCGCTTCGAGCAGCTTTGCGAGCGCGTGAGTGCGACCTTTACCGCTGCTGGCGTTACTCCGGCAGATCTCCTCGCTACGCTTCCTGCCGCCCGCAAGCGCGTATACGCCCGTCAATACGGAAAGAAAGCCACTCGTTCCTCAGCGACACCCGCTCGTCCGCGCGCGAGAAGTGACCAGCCAACGCAGAATCCGCCTGTTCCTCGATTCGAATGTTCTGACCGGCGGAATCGTCTCTTCCTGGGGGCTCGACAAGGCGATCCTCTCGCTCTGCGCCGCAAGAGTTTGCCAGTTGGTATTGGCCGAGGTCGTCCGGGACGAAGTGGAAGAGAATTTGCTGCTGCACGCCGAGCATTTGGGCTCGATCGACGCCGATCAACTCATCGACGACTACCGTCGCCTCATCAAGTTGACTCATCCCCAGGTTGTTTCCTACCCCAGCAAGGATCAGGTCCGCGCGAATCGTCATCTGATTCGCCACGAGCCCGACGTCCCAGTGCTGCTGTCGACCATGGCCAGTAAGCCCGACTGGTTGCTAACGCACAACACCAAACACTTCACCGAGGCGGTCGCCCAAGGGACGTCGCTTCGTATCGCGACCCCGGCCGAGTTCTTCCGCACGCTTTCCGCGGTGCTTCGCTAGCCGCAGCCATCGCAGTACCCCGGTTTCCACACTTTGGTAATCTCGACTCCTGCACCCTCATAAGAGCACTCTAATTGTGATTTCAATCACAAAACTGTCTTCGGACGGTCTCCCCGTTTGAAATTCAGGTGCAAGGCCTGCGAAGGCTATGCTGCCCCAATTTTCCCGGAATCCTCGTGCGGCTCCCGCCAGTTGGGATGCAAGCCAGCGAGAACGGAATTAGGGGGGCGGACCAAAATCATATGCCCTGGCAGCAAAGACCCCCCGGCCATGTCGCCGGCTGCCGGAGCATTCCAGGGGACGAGTATGCGCCGAGTTTTTTCAGAAGTACCTATTCTTGACCTTCTTCCTAGCCGCCACGACCGCGGCGTTTGCCCAAAGTGACTATAGAGTGGTCGCCGTCACCGACGGCGGCACGATTTCCGGCAATGTCAAATGGTCGGGACCGTTGCCGCACGCCCTCGACTTCCCCATCACCAAAGACCCTCAAATCTGCGATCCCGAGGCGAAGAAGACCACCGACTTGGAGCGCCTGATCGTCGGCCCCCAAGGCGGAGTCGCCAACACCGTTGTCTACCTCAAGAACATTTCCAGCGGGAAAGCCATGGACCTGCCGGAACAGCGCCGCCATCTGGACCAGAAGCGCTGCCACTATATTCCGCACATTCTTCTGGTTCCTGAAAATGGCACTCTAGATGTGATCAGTTCCGACGCCACCCTTCACACCATTCACATGGACGGCGCCGCCACCTTCAATCTGCCTTTTCCTTTTACCGATCGCGTCACGTCGCGCGCCATGCCCACGGCCGGACTGGTGCACCTGCGCTGCAATGGCGGCCATGTCTGGATGAATGCCGAGATGTTTGTGGTCACCCATCCCTACTACGCCGTCACCGACGAGAGCGGACAATTCCAGTTCACCGACGTCCCTCCCGGCACCTATCAGATCGTGGCCTGGCATGAAGGCTGGGGCCTGGCCGGCAAAGAACAAGCCTACGACGTGCTCACCGAGAAGAGCGTGCAGCGCCCGATATTCACCGAAGCAAAGACCTGGGAAAAATCAGTGACCGTAAGCGCAAGACAGTCCAGCTCGGTCAACTTCGTAATCTCAAACGGCAAGTAGTCACAAAATAAGTGGACACAACCGGGTGCCCCATCCTTCTTTCGCGTTCTTCGCGAAAGAGGGTGGGGGTTTTGACTGTACAATTGCCACCGAGGCTTCCCTCGCGACGCGTTGATCCCCCGCTCCAAAGCGCCGTTCCTTCTGATCGCCGTCGCAGTTGTGATCGTGATCGTCGCTCTCCTGCTGCCGCCGATTCCGCAACCGCTCGCCTACCACAACTTCGCCGACCAGCGGCCATGGCTCGGCATTCCGAACTTCGGAGATGTGGTTTCGAACGTCCCCTTCGCCATTGTCGGAGTCTGGGGCCTGATCTTTCTCTTCAAGCCGCACGAAGCCAGATTCTCTGACCCGCGCGAACGCTGGCTTTACGTCGTGATGTTCGCGGGATTGGTTCTCACCGCCTTCGGTTCAGCGTACTACCATCTCGCGCCCGACAACGCACGCCTGGTTTGGGACCGCATTCCGATCATGATCGTGTTCATGGCCCTGCTCGCGGCGGTGATCGCCGAGCGCGTCAGCGTAGAACTGGGCTTTTGGCTGTTTCCCATCCTGCAAGCCGCGGGCGTCGGCAGCGTGCTGCTCTGGCGCGCCGGAGAACTTCACGGTCACGGCGATCTGCGATCTTACGCTGCCGTGCAGGTGTACGCCATTCTCGTTCTATTGCTCGTGCTGTTGCTTCCACCCACCTACACCCGAGGCTCGGACTTTGCGGTGGTGGTCGGCCTTTACGTCCTGGCCAAGATTCTGGAGGAAGCGGATCGCCAGGTCTTCGCACTCGGCCACGTCGTCAGCGGACACACGCTCAAGCATCTCGCCGCCGCCGCGGCGGGATATTGGATTCTTAGAATGCTGCAGAGAAGAGACTTTGCTCCGCGAGCGATGAACTAAGCCGGGAGTATCTCGGTTTTATTCTGCTCCCGCTTTATCCGTGAAAATCCGCGTAAATCCGCGGCAAAAGGTTTTGCTTACCCCCGACGCTTATACAAAATCGCGAAGTCAAATCCCGAATTCGGCGGGAACAATTCCGCCACTTTCCGCAGCCGCTCGGCGAGCGCCGACGGCGTAAGCAACGGATAGTCGCGCTCGCGCAGGTCGTGATAATCCACATCGAGATACAGCGACAGCAGGTAGATGGAAATCGTGTCGGAGAAAGTAGCTTCCAGATATTCGTTCTTGTAGCGCTCGGCATCGGGACCGTTGGCGGTGGCCAGCTTGCGGGCTTCCCAGGCGTCGAGTGAAGTTTCGCCACGAACTCCCGCTTCCACCTGGCTCCACGCCAGCTCGGCGAAGTCTTGGGAGACTCCCGCGCGATCGACCAACGCGTGGCCTACATTGATGTAGAACTCGAAGGCGACGGAAAATTTGTCGTCCATCAGTCGCGTGGAGATGAATACGCACTGCGAATCGCCCAGGTTCAGGTTGCGATGACAGACCGCATTGTCGCTGAGCGCCACGTCGTAACGGTCGGCGATGACGGTTTCGTCGCCCTGGCTCACGGTCAGCGGCACAAAATAGTAAGCCTTGCGTTCGAGCGCGGCGGCGACTTTGGTGGGCACGGCGGCGACCATGCGCTCCAGGTCAAACGAGTTCAGCGCGACCTCGCCCGCCATAGCGTAACAGATACCGTTCGGCGCCTGCGAAACCGGCGTGAGCCGGACCACTTCAGCGGGACTGCGCGTAATTGCCGGGGCTGCCTGCGACATCTGCCCTATTCTACACACAGGCGGAATGGCACTTGCGGCGTTGGCGTGGGATGCGGCTGGGAGTTGACCGATATACATGTTCCGAAATTTTTTTTCTTCGTCTCGGGCTAAGATCCTGACTTCGTTGGAGTTAAGAGAGACGGGCATGGCCTGTGGCGGGCAAAATATTGAGCAGAAAGGAGTTGCGGGTAAAATGTTCCGGAACAAGGAGTTAGCGGCGGACCTGATCGCGGGCTTGTTAGGAGAGCCTTGGCGCATACGTCGAGCATGCGCTTTCTGGAATTCTCGGTAAAGGTTGTCCGTCACACGAAGCGCGATTTTTTCTGTGGAAGGCTGTGGAAAAGGGTTTGCTGTCGGCGAAGGGTGGTGTCCTGACAGTGCGTTGATGGACGAGAAATAGAGATATAAGCCATGCCGTGCTTGCTTGCGCACTCCTGAATCTGGAAATAGCGGACCATCTTACGAACATGCCCGATCTCTATTGTCTTTGGTTTTCGGGAGGGAGGGGTAAATCAAGCCGCGATATTTTACGCGCCGAAAGTGGTCTGTAAACCGAATAGTGTGGCCAGGGGCACATTCGGTCAACATACGCTGAATGTCGGAGAAGTCTTTCGATGCCGACATCTCAAGCGGCTTGTTTATCGGCTATAGAATATGTGATCGACACGTTGTCGCTTGCCGTGAATGGCTTGATTTTGCCGTCCAAGCGTTCAACTTCGATTCGAGCTGGCCTCGAATCCGGAGATTGGCGCGGCAGTTTGGCAAATGCTTCAGGCGGTGCGATGCGCCGATCCCGCACAGCCTTAAGGGCCTCTTCCCATGCTTGCTCGTCTACGTCGCTTTCGTTGAAGAAGCGTTCGACTTCGGTTCTGAATTCGTCGAAGCTCTTACTCTCCTGCACCATGTCGAGCAAGACTTGTGTGTGCGCTTGCCGAAAGCGCAAAAATGCCTCATCGACAGTACCGCCGGATTCGGCGATTGCTGCCGGGCGTACACCATACATCCACCACTTGCCATCCTCTTCTTGCCGCATCAACGTGCGTCCAGACACGGTGATTCTTGCCAAGAAACCATCACCGGAGACTGTGTCTTGCAGTGTGATTAGTATCGGATGGTCCTTCAGATCGATGGTTGGCTCGGTTATCAACATCATTTCCCTCAGGTATCTATCGGCGTGCGATGATTGTCAGATCAATCCGCCGACGGTTCAACGTTACGGACGACGACTTCGGTAACGTCCTTGCAGCAATTTGGATTCCACAAGGGGGAAAATGGTTACTTTTGTTACGAAGTGGGATGCTATCGCAGGGAAATGGCGAGAAGCAAGTGCAATATTCACAACGACACTGATTTTACACGGAATGGAGCAAATTCCGCCATTGACCAGGATGAATTGGATAGATGAGGTCGACCGACTCGTCCTTGATGTGCCCGCGCAGGACGGCGAGGTTGTCGCCGTAATAGAGTTGATTCTTTTCCACTGCGGCGAGATTGTAGCGCGGATCGCGCTTAGGCGTAATTTGGTAGTTTGGTGTGGCTTCTTTCGCCACTCCGGGGCCGGGCTCTATTCGCCTTGATACCGACGCCTCGCGGTGTGGGCCGCACTCTTTCGCCGCTTCGCGGCTGTGACTTCGCTATAGTGGCCGGGTTTCGGCGCACAGGAGGATCTTGCGGCTATGAACGCATTCCCGGATTTCATGAAGCAAGCGGTCAACCGGATCGCTGCCGGCAGCCAGGCAACTCCCGGCGTCGAGGGATACGTGTTTGATGGGTCGGACGGCAGCCAGATGGCGTTCTGGACGTGCCGCGAGACTGCGGCATCGGCGTCCCATGCGCACGATTTTGACGAGTACATGATTGTGGTGCAGGGCTGCTACACGCTCATTATCGACGAAGAGAAGATAGCGATCCGAGCGGGAGAGGAATATTTCATTCCGCGTGGCGTGGTTCACGGCGGCGAAGTTGAGGCTGGGACGAGGACCATCCACGCCTTCGGCGGACGCAGGGCGAAGCGGGCCGACTGCATGCCGACGAGTCCATAGGTCCCTTCGACTCCGCTGTGTCGAAAATCCCCACTTCTCGCGCAAAAAACGCGCGAGAAATGGGGCACCCGGCCGACGAGTCCATGGTCCTTCGGCCGCAAAGAACGAGGGCCTCAGGATGACAACGCCAATGACATCGCCAATCAAGAAGCGCACAGTCGGTAGAATGGACGCTTATGGCACCTGCCCCTGCATCCCGACCGCCCCGCTGGTACGCGATTCCTGTGCGCGTGGGCCTGGTGACGTTCATCGGCACGCTGCTCTGTTTTGCGGTGAGCCTGCTGCTGGCAATCTTCGGGACGGTGATCGTGGCTGCGCTGCGCCACGTGCATCCCGATATGAGGATCGCCTACCGGCACATCGCGCTGCCCATGGCGCTGGCCGCGGGGAGCATTATTTTCGTGCTGGTCCTCATCATGGAAATCCGCCACTACCGCCAGGCCAGGACTCTGACGGCCATTGAGAGAATGAGTTAAAAATGCCGCGCATCGCCATCCCCATGCCGCATTCGACCGACGCCGCTTACGGCGAGCGGGCCATTCCGCAGTATGAGCGCGCGGTCACGCTGGCGGGAGGTGAACCGGTTCGCATCCCGCTCGATCAAACTCGGGCGCAACTCATGAGCATGATCGAGCGCTGTGACGGAGTGTTGTTGCCAGGAAGCAATGCCGATGTCGATCCAGCGCGGTTCAAGGCGGCGCGCTCGCCGCGCACCGCCGCGGCCGACCCGCGACGCGACGCGGTCGACGACCTTCTGCTTGGAGACGCCTACAAGCTGCGCAAGCCGGTGCTCGGCATCTGCTACGGGTTGCAGAGCCTGAACGTGTTTCGCGCCGGATCGCTGATCCAGCACATTCCAGATTTTCTGCCGGAGGAAACGCGCGCGCGAGTGAATCACGAGGCCGGTAAGACGGTTGCAGTCGCGCACACGGTTGAGATCGATCCCGGCTCGAAGCTGGCTGAAATCGTCGCAACGATCGGCGACGAGAAAGAAAGGGAATGGCACGGCTTCAGCCGTGCCGTAACAAGCCCGACAAGAACCCCGGCTTTAGCCGCTGCGGGAAAACTCGTTCTCCCTGTGAACTCATCGCACCATCAGTCCGCCGACGCCATCGGCGATGGCCTGCGCATCGTGGCCCGCTGCCCGGACGACGGCATCATTGAAGCGTTGGAAGGAACTGCGCCCGACCATCTTGTCGTGGCGGTGCAGTGGCATCCCGAACGCTCGGTGGACGAGGATGTTGCTTCGCGCGCGATCTTCCACGCGCTGATCGAGGCGGCAGCCCGCGGCTGAAGCCGCGGCTGGTTTCTACCGTACGAACGGCGCCGCTTAAAGCCGCGCCCTTAAAACCGAACCGAAGTTATGGTTGATCCGAATCACGGCAATACATGGAACCCGACCGGTGTCGCGAGCGTCGCGCTCGGCGTGACCACATGGATCGGGCCGGTTGTCGCTCCCGTTGGAACCGTCGCGGTGATCTCCGTGTCCGAGACCACGCTGAACGTCGCCGCCGTGCCGTTGAAAGTTACATTGCTTGACCCGGTCAGGCCGTTGCCGAGGATGATGATCAAGTCCCCAACTCCGCCCGCAGGCTGCACCGTCTTGACGAATGGTTTAATCCCGAGGGACATGCGGAAAACGGTGCCACAGCCGAACGGAGAAGCCTCGGGACACACTTTCCGGTCGGTGGGGCCGCCGTTCGCGGTTGTTCCATAGATGTTCCCATCGGTGCCCTGAATCAGTGGGCTTAGCGGATACGCGCCGTCGGTTGCATGGAAGCTGTGCAGCCGAATAAGTGTGCCTGCCGTAGTCATTCTGAAGAGAGTCCCGCGATTGTTGAAACCGCCTTCGTTCCCCGCACCGTAGAGCTTGCCGTCCGTTGCCTGAATCAATCCACTTTGGGGGTAGGCGCCCTCGAGGCAGGTTTGCGCCATGCAGAAGTTGTAGAGCGTGGTGAGAGTTCCGTCCGGAGTCAGCTCGAAGACCGTACCTCCATCCAGCCCGCTCCCGCCGCCCCCCGTTGTGCCGTAGATCGTCCCGCTGGCGGTTACGACCAAATGCCCGAAGGGGAACGATCCGTCGGCGCACTGTGCCAGAGAACAGAAAGAATAAAGAGATTTAAATTCGCCGGCGGGGGTGAAACGGTAAACCGTGCCCGTTTCTTTCGTGCTGCCTGACCCGGTGGTTCCGTACATGCTGCCGTCGCGGGACAGGACCAGGCCGAAGGGGCCGGCTCCATCGACGCAATCCAACTGCGAGCAAAAGGTGTGCACCGTGCTCAGAGTGCCGCTCGGAGTGATTTTGAAAATCGTCCCCCGGCCGGGCGCGCCGCCCCCAGCGGTGGTTCCATAGATATTTCCGTCGAATCCCAGCACCAGAGGCCCAACCGGAAGGGTTCCATCGTTGCAGCCAGCCGCCGGACAAAAACTGTAAAGGGTGGTGAGAGTTCCACTCGAAGTCAGTTTGAAAACCGTGCCGAAGTTAGTCGCGCCTCCCCCGCCGGTCGTTCCATAGAAATTTCCATCGGCACCCAGAAGCAGAGGACCCTCCGGCTGCGCGCCGTCGGGGCATTGAACGCGGGAGCAAAACGCGTAGACCATGGAGAGCGTTCCGTCAGCGACTTTATAGACGCTGCCTCTGCCGAAAGTCCCGCCATCAAAAGCCGTGCCGTAGAAGCTCCCATCCATTCCTTGGACGAGACCGTTGTAGTTGGGAATGGAGCCGTCGGAACCATTCAGATCGGTCAATGAGGTGAAGGTCTGTGCGGGCGCGGCAACGGCGGTCGCGGCACAAAACACTGCAAGAAGGACGGTCATGCGGATTGCAATGGATTTCACGGTCGCATTCTCCTCTGAGCAAATATCGATCGACTTCAAACCTTGTCCATCCGAATCACGGCAATACGTGGAATGCGACCGGGCTCGCGAGCGTGGCGTCAGGGGTGACCACATGAATCGGGCCGGTTGTCGCGCCCGTTGGAACCGTCGCGGTGATCTCCGTGTCGGAGACCACGCTGAACGTCGAGGCCGTGCCGTTGAACGTTACGCTGGTCGAACCGGTCAGGCCGTTGCCTAAGATGATGACCGACGTTCCTGCAGTTGCCCCAGGCTGCACGGACTTTACGAATGGCTTAAGGCCCAGCGACAGCCGGAAAACCGTGCCGCAGCCAAACGGGGAGCCGGCCCCTGCACAATTGGCTTTGTCCATGGGGCCGCCATTGGAAGTGTTGCCGTAGAAATTTCCATCGGTACTCTGTACCAGGGGGCTCTGCGGGTACGCGCCGTCGGTGGAGTCGAAGCTGTGCAACCGGGCGAATGTGCCCGCCGTAGTTACTCGGAAGGCTGTGCCACGATTGTTTGTGCCGCCTTCCACCGTCGAGCCGTAGAGCTTGCCATCCGTCGCCTGAATCAATCCGCTCCAGGGCACCTCGCCATCAGTGCAGTTGATCAAGCCGCAGAAGTTGTGCACCACGCTGTATGTTCCGGCTGCGGTAAGTTCGAAAACCGTGCCGCCGCCGCTGTATACAGGACTTGTACCACCTGCGGACGCGGTGCCGTAAATCGTCCCGTTCGCAGTCACAACCAGTGGGCCGTAGGGAGCGCCGCCGTCGGCGCATTTGGCCAGCACGCAAAAGGTATAAAGCGTTTTGAACTGGCCGGTGGGCGTGAAACGGAAGAGAATTCCAAACGAGGTCGTTCCACCTTGCGCAGTCCCGTAAAAGGCGCCGTCGCGCGCCTGAACCAGGCCGGCGTACGGATCTTCCCCGTCGTCGCAAATGGTTGTCGAACAAAAGGAGTACAGCGTCGTCAGAACGCCGGCTGGAGTGATTTTGAAGATGCTGCCCAGCCGTGCGATGCCGCCGTATCCGGTGACGCCGTAGAAATTTCCGTCCAGCGCCAGAACCATCGGGCCACGGGGCAGGGAGCCGTCCTGACAGTCCGCCTGGGTGCAGAAACTGTAGAGCGTGGTCAGCGCTCCGGCGGGTGTGAGCTTGAACACCGTGCCAGCCCTGTTCAATCCCCCGCCGGTTGTCGTGCCATAGAAGTTTCCATCCGCGCCCACAACCAGTGGTGAAGATGGCAGCGCCCCATCCGCGCAGTGCGGCGCTAGCGAGCAGAACGAGTAGACCAACGAGATCGTCCCCGCTGGCGTGACTTTGTAGACCGTGCCTTGGCCGGCCGCTCCGCCGTCATACGCGGTGCCGTAGAAATTGCCGTCCGTGCCCTGGACCAGTGCATTCAGAAAAGGGATTTCTCCGTTGGAACCGTCGAGATCGGCGAGAGAAGTAAAAGTTTGCGCGGGCGCGAGTCCGCAAAACAGAATGAAAATGGCTGAGCGGGTGACGAAAGAGCTTGGAACTTTCAAGCAGACCTCCTAGAGCGGGAACCGATCATACCTTGGACTTATTGTTTGCGGGAAGTGTGAAAGATCTTTCACAGGACACCCGCCCGAGCCGGAAATGGCGGTACGGTGTGAATGGTTGAATGCAAGAGATGCTAGGGCTTCGAGACAAGCGCGCTCTCCGGCTGACTCTGGGCGGCAATCCATGCGCCGACTTCGGTCAGCCGTCGCGCGGAATCCTCCACCGGCTTGAGACAAATCTGCGGCATATTCTTCTGCGTGGCGCAATACACGATCACTTTGGCATGCAGTCGCACCGAGAGCGGCAGAGGAATTGGGCAATTCACCGATCCATAGTTCGTCTGCAAGGGTCCCGTCAGCGGTTCGCCAAACAAAACCTTCACCACATTGATTTCGACCTTACGAGGAAGCGCAATCGTGCACACCGGCGCGCCAAACGGCTCTATGCTGGCGATCTCGCCTTCAACAATAAGGTCGCGGTCTGGCCGCGGTGGTTTCGCTTTTCGGATCGCCTGTCGGAGCTTCGCGAAGGCAGCCTCGTCTTCCGGCCGTCGCGCCTCCGTCATCCATGCGCGAATCGCCTTCACCCGCTCCGGCGTTGCCGGAACCGGATGGAAACACAAATGGTGATGATGGCAGTAGAGAATCACCGGCGCGTGCAACGAGAACGGAGGTGATGGCAACGGCTGGCGAGTGCAATTCGGATAGCCGTAATGAAACGCGTCCTCGGAAAGATCGCCAAGCAGAAGTTCGGTCACGCTGAAATCGACCGTCTGGTTGACGGCTTCCTTGCACACGCCCTGGTACACCGGGCCCAGGCTCGTGATCTCGCCCACAAAAAGCAAGGGGCTGGTAAAGGGGCGAGCTTTGATGTCTCCGTTCAGGTACTCGTGGATTTGCGCGAAGACGTGCTCGCTGTCGTCCTGCGCGCGGAGACTTCCGCACAAACATAAAAACAGCACGGCGGCCGAGAGGACGGCACGCCTTATCCTCACGACGAGCGCTTCCTTCGAAGCGCGCGCTTCTTGCCGGCGCGCTTCTTGTCCTCGCGCCTCTTGCCGATGGATTTCGTGCCTGCCTTCGTTGTCTCCAGCAGTACGACCACATGTGCAATCGCGGCATGGTCGAGGTTGAGACCCTCGGGGGTTTTCGCTTTCAATCCCACACAATCACAAGGCAGCCCGAGCAGTCGGGCCACGTGCGTGCGAATATCGAGCGAGTGCGGACCAATCTTCGGAGCGGCGAGAATCAGGCTGGCGTCGATGTTGGCAACGCTGTATCCCGCGTCCCGCACGCGCTTCAAGGCCTCGCGTAGAAAGATGACAGAGTCGGCGCCCTTCCATTTCGGATCGGAGGGAGGGAACAGCGCTCCAATGTCGGGCGCAGCGATGGCCCCGAGGAGCGCGTCGGTGACCGCGTGTAACAATACGTCGCCGTCGGAGTGGCCGCCGAGGCCTTGGTCGTGAGCGAGAGCGATGCCGCCAATTCTGAGAGGAATGCCTGAGCGGAATTCATGAGAGTCAAAGCCGTAGCCGATGCGGGTCGTTGGGGCGGTCGTTGGTCGTTGGTCGTTGGTCGTTGGCATTTTGGGACTAGCTATTCAGCGGACGTCGCGGATTATTGTCTTAGATAAAACTCTGCCAGCTCCATATCCCCGGGATTTGTAATCTTGATATTTTTCGGCGAGCCCATCACCACCGCGACTTCGTGGCCGGAGCGCTCGGCCAGCGACGCTTCGTCGGTGCCCGTGAAACCGTCGGCGACGGCCTCGTCGAAGGCTTTCTTGATCACGCCGTAGCGAAATCCCTGCGGCGTTTGCGCCAGCACCACGCCGGCGCGCGGAATCGTGCTCTTGATAATTGCGCCTTCGGAGGTCCGCTCGACCTGCTTCACCGTATCGACTGCGGGCAGACCGGCGATGGCCGCGCCATATTTTTTCGCGGCCTCGATCACATCGTGAATAATTTCCGCAGTGACCAGCGGCCGCACCGCGTCGTGTACCAGCACAATATCGTCGGGCGAGGCGGAAACAGCGTTCAGCGCATGCTCGACCGACTGCTGCCGGTGCTCGCCGCCAACCACCAGTTCGATCTTTTTCTTCAGAACCTCGCTGGCTTCGGCGCGCAGCCGTTCGCGGAACCCTTCGATTTCATTTTCCCGCAGCGCAATCCAGATTTCGCTGACCGCGGCGACTGCGGCGAACTTGCGGAGGGTATGAATGAGAATGGGAGTTCCGGCCAGCTCGGTGAACTGCTTCGAGGGATGCGGCTTCTTCGTGTTCGCGTCTTTAATCAAAGCGCTGGGCATGGGAGACATGCGCGTCCCCAGTCCCGCAGCCGGAATAATGACGACCACCTTCATAGCGGGCTGTAAGTATACGAGCGGGCGGAGCGAGAGTTCAAATCGTCGGTCCGTGGAGACCTCGAATCCGACCGCGAGAGAGCCTCAACCACAAAGGACACGAAGGTCCACGAAGGAACCCCCTTCGTCGGTACGCCCCGGGCAACAACGCCCAGGTTCCCCGGCGATTGGCGTCGTAGGCGGAGGCAGCTTTCTTCGCCGCGGCCTCCCAGTAGAAAACAATATCCACGGAATAACGGCAACCATATTTCGCCGGTGAGCCAACCAAGCGTGGTCATGCGTGAAGAAGGGAATGGCGGAAATGTGGACGCCGAATTTCTTTGAGGACAGCTGATTTTCCCGAGCGCCAGTCCGGGAATTTTTTTCCCGATTCAGGCTCCGAGGCCGTCGGTTTCCCTGAGTGCATTTCCGCAAGGCCAAACTGGTCAGCGCTTTAGGACCACCGTCTGGGTGGCATGCTGATTGCAACCGTAGTGGCAGCCACTTTGTCCGCCATTTTTCGCATCCAACGGGTCCGCAGCTCGGGCTGCTCAGCGGAGGGCTTCTCCATGAAGTCAAATCTATGAAATCGAATCGCTTCTGGCTCGAGATCGTCGGACTCGGAACCTGCATAGCGTTTGTCCTCGCTTTGCTCCTTGCAACTCTGGGAGCAGCTGCCGCGTCGCTCGCAGGACCGCCGGAATCGCCCGCGGCCCAGCAGCAAACCCACGAGCAGCAAACTCATGAAGGGATGGTGACTTGCTCGCGCTGCGGCGCCAAGCACTCCGCCGATCTCGGCAAGACTGCCGCGGAATGCGCGCGCCAGTGTGTGCACGGCGGCGCAACCTTTGCGCTGGTAGATGGCGACAAGACCTACGCTCTCGAAGGCGGCCAGGAGCTTCTGACGAAAGTTGCCGGGCAACGCGCCCGCATTGTAGGCCCGGTCCACGGCAACACGATCACCGTGTCATCGGTTGCGTCCGCGAGTTAATAAAAGAGACTGCGCTGAAAAGACAGGTTACGAGGACGGCTTGGTCTCGCTTCCGGCAGGCCCAGATGCCCCCGTACCCGCAACGGCCACGGGCATCGGCACGGCGGCAGGAGCTGCCACCGGCACGGCCTGCCGCGAGTAAGCCGCGCGCTCGTCCCATTTACCGAAGATCATTTTCCCCGCCGTCGTCTGCAGCACAGACGTGACCGAGACGTCGATAGTCTTACCAATCATTTTCCGCGCGTTGTCGACCACAACCATCGTGCCATCGTCGAGATAAGCCACGCCCTGGTTGTATTCCTTGCCTTCCTTCAGGATGAAGACGCGCATGGTCTCGCCCGGCAGCACGATGGGCTTCAGGGAATTCGCCAGCTCGTTGATGTTCAACACTTCCACGCCCTGCAGTTGCGCCACTTTGTTCAGGTTGAAGTCGTTGGTGATGATCTTGCCTTCGTAGACCTTGGCCAGTTCGATCAGCTTCAGGTCGACTTCGCGGACGGCGGGAAAGTCGTCTTCCACAATCTGAATGGTGAGGGTCGCGACTTTCTGCAGGCGCTGCAGAATATCGAGACCGCGTCGTCCACGATTGCGCTTGAGCGAGTCGGCGGAGTCGGCCACCAGTTGCAGCTCGCGCAGGACGAACTGTGGAGTGACGATGATGCCGTCGAGAAATCCGGTCTCGGCAATGTCGGCGATGCGGCCGTCGATAATGACGCTGGTGTCGAGAATCTTGTAGCTTTTCTTGCCCGTCTTCTCGCCTCCAAAAATCCCGCCCAGCGCCGCCAGATTGAGCAGATCGCCCTTGTTGGCTCCAACAGCCAGACCTACGTAGGCCATCAGCAGCATGACCAGAATCTGCAAGAAGCTTTGGGTGTGTCCCGGAGGAATGCTGTTGCGAATGACCAGCGCGAACAGGTAGGCGCCGCAGATGCCGAGAAAGCTTCCGATGGCGGCCCCAATCAGCCGCTTCAGGCTGACGGTTCGCAGCTTCCATTCGAACACGACGATCCCCGCCCCAATCAAAGCGCCCAAGCCCGCATCAAAATTGCGGGCCAGCCCGAAGGGCTCAATGACAAAGCAGGTAACCGCTACAACGACAATAAAAAGAAGACGTACAAGAATGAGATCCACGGCAAACCTCCCCGCGGATGCAGCTTCGCCCTACACGTTCTCCGTACATATATGGGTGATGCATCCGTGCCTTTTCTCGCCGCCCCCGGCGGGAATCGGCCTTGCGCATGCGGGGCGCGCATGAATTAGGGGATGCCACTGCTGAATGAATGTACGCCCCGTTCCCGGCCCGATTGGGGCTTGGCCGGGCGGTCCGACTGCTAACGCCAAGAGTATATACCTGCCGGTTAACCAGGGGAAGAAACCGCCCGCCGGGGCACAGGCATCCCAGGCTGAAACTGCCGCGGAACTTCGCCGCTTACATTTACGTAATCTTCAACAGGGAGTGTCCATGGACGCAAGGCAGATCTGCGAATACCTCTGGGTCACGTTTGGCGTGGTATGGATGCTCTGGGCAATTCGCGGCAAGCCAGTCCAACGGCGGGCATCGCTTTCATCCAGTCTGCCCTACGTCCTATTCACAGTCGCCGGATTTTATGTAATGTTTAGCCGCCGTCTCTCAGCAGACTGGCTGCACGTCGTCCTATTTCCGGCCAGACCGTGGATCGAGATCACGGGCGTCGTCGTCACCGCCGCCGGGCTTGGTTTTGCGATCTGGGCGCGGGCCTATCTCGGAGGAAACTGGAGCGGCGCCGTCAGCGTCAAAGTCGGTCATGAACTGATTCGCACCGGGCCCTACCGCTGGGTTCGCCATCCCATCTATTCCGGTTTGATTCTGGCCTTGCTGGGCACCGGGCTCGACATTGGCCAAACGCGAGGATTGGTGGCCCTCGTCCTGCTATATGCCGGTTTCAAAATTAAAAGTCGGCTGGAAGAACGCGTCATGCGTGGCGTTTTCGGCGCGCAATACGACGACTACAGCCGCAGCACCGGAGCGATCGTCCCCCGATTCAACTTCCGGTAAGGCACGGTCAGATCCGAGAGTGGCGGCCGGACCTTTCGCCTTGCGATCGGCGCTTGCGACCGGCTTTCGAAGCTCAGACTTACGAATCCAAAAACTACAGGCTTACCCCTACAGCAGCCCTCGCTGGCGTGGCATCTGATCTTCGTCCATTTCGTCGTCCATTTCGTCCGATAGAGTTTGGGGCCGAGATTCAGGAAAAAGCGACTCGATCGCATGGAGGGAACGCTATGAAACTGTCTGGATGGGTGAGCACGGGAGTTTTGTCTCTGCTTATAGGAGCTTCCACGGCAGTCTTTGCGCAAGATAAGCCGGACGACGTGAAACCACCGCAGCAAGAAGAGCCGAAGCAAGACGAAACCAAGCCGCGTAAGGACGAAGCAAAGGCTCCGAGGCAGGATGAGGCGAAACCGCCGAAGCGCGAAGAACAGGACGCGCGCGATCAAGTGAAGCCAGAGGAACGCCCCGAGCGGCAGGCGGACGACCATTCACGTCCGGCAGGCAGGGGCGAACGCATTCCCGACGATAAATTCCGCGCTCATTTTGGCCGCGAGCATACCGTGGTCATCAACCGGCCGGTGATTGTCGAAGGCCAGCCGCGGTTTCAGTCGGGCGGTTACTGGTTCATCATTTCTGAGCCTTGGCCGGCAGGCTGGGAGTATACCGACCAGTGCTACATTGACGATGTTGACGGCGAGTATTTTCTGTTTGACTTGCTGCATCCCGGAGTTCGCGTCGCGTTGGTCGTGACGCTGTAGCGATCGCAACAACGTAGGCATCGTAACGACGAGTTTATCCGGGCAGGCGGTCCCGCCGGGATCGAGATCAAAATTTCGATTCCGGCGCGGGCCGCTTTCGCTTTTGTGAGAGGATGCGCGGATACCACGCGTCTGCGATGCCCTGCTAGACTTTCTTCCATGAAAGCGCTGATGATCACCAGCCTCTCCGGTCCCGATGCGCTCGCGGTGCAGGATGTTCCCGAACCGACGGCCAAGCCCGGACAAACCATCGTCCGCGTGCTCGCCGGAGGTTTGAATTTCGCCGACTTCATGACCGCGAAGGGAGGCTATCCTGGCACTCCGCCGCCGCCGCTCATCGCAGGGCGCGAATTCTGTGGAATCGAAGAGACCACCGGACGCCGCGTCATGGGGTACGCCCAATGGGCCGCCTTCGCCGAGAAGACGGCCGTGTACTCCAACATGTTATGGCCGGTTCCCGAGCACTGGACCGATGAGCAAGCCGCCGCCTTCCCCGTAAATTATTTCACCGCCCACCTAGGATACTGGCAAGCCGGCATGACTCCGCCCGGCGCGGAACAGCCCATGTGGGGACGGGCCCCTCACCCGTCCAGCGGAGTGGAACTCCGCGGGTTTTGATTCACGCCGTCGCTGGAGGCGTGGGCACGGCCGCGGTTCAGATCGGCCGCCTGCTCGGCGTCGACATGTACGGTACATCGTCCTCCGAAGAAAAACTCGCCCGCGTCAAGGAACTTGGCTTGCAACATGGCATCAACTACAAGCAGCACGATTACGAAGAGGTCGTGAAGAATCTCACCCACGGCGAGGGCGTCGACGCCGTCTTTGAAATGCTGGGCGGCGAGCACACCGCCAAAAGCCTGCGCTGCCTGCGCGACTTCGGTCGCGTGATCCAATACGGCACGGCGACCGGCAAGCCCCCACAACTCGACATCCGCGCCATGTACGCCAAGTCGGCCAGCGTGCAAGGCCTGTGGCTGACGTATCTGTCGCAGAAGCGCGAGATCATGGAACCAGCCTGGCAGCAACTTTCGAAATGGATCGCGGAGCGAAAACTGATTCCGCAGATCGGCCACGTCTTCCCGCTCGACCGCGCCATCGAAGCCTACAAACTGCTCCAGGACGGGAAGAACTACGGCAAGGTCGTCATCAAGATCGCGTGAGTCGCGATGCCGACTCTTGCAATAGGTTCTCGAGTCTAGTGAGCGGGGGAGTCTCCCACTTTCTGCACAAGGACGGTCACTCGAATTGAGGTGATCTGCGCCACTTGCACCAGCGGATCGGGCACGTAGACGTTGGTGGTGAAGACGGCGCTGCCTCGCGTACCCGTGGCGTCGATGGGATCGGTGGTGGCAGCGTCGACTCGGTCGACATGGTACTTGGGGCCGGTAACGGTGACGCGGGGGGGATCGGATTCGACTTTGACGATCTGTTCGCCATCGGCAAAAGTTCCGGTCACCCGCGGATGGATTTCAATCTCGCGACTCGACGGCGTATCAAGCGTCAAATGCAGCTGACTGGGGAGAACCTGCACGACGGTTACGTCGCGGGGGTGGCGAACTTGTTGCGAGGTCAGTTCATAGGTACGGTCTCCTGCCTTGACGCCGGCGAGATCGATTTCGGCGTGGACCTGGTTGGCCTGCAACTGGCGGATGACGCGTTCCGGTCCACGCACGCGAATCTGCGCCTCGGGTATGGACTCGGAACTAATTTCCAGTTGCGAGGGAACGTGCTGAAAAACGATGGGGGTGCGCAGTGCAACTTCGGCCGGCTCCTCGTCGCGCGAAATAAAAAACCATAACAGCGACGCCAGCAGCAAGGACAAGACTTTCAGTCCGAAATTGTGCAGAACATAGCGCTTGAAGAAATTGGTCATGCTGTTTTGGGTCATGGGCGCGGCCCCGCTTCCGAGCCCTCTGTTCCGCGTTGTGCCGCCGGCTCCTGTAAAGGCGAATCCATGGCCGCGTCGGACTCGTCGCTATTCTGACCAATCGAAGTGGGTAGAGTTACGGGAGCCATGTAGCGGCGAAGTTCGCTGCCCAGGCGCTCGCGCAATTGTTCGACGGTGAGGTCGCGCTCGATCTGGCCACCGATAGCCAGGCTGATCGCGCCGGTCTCTTCGGAGCAGATGACGGCGATGGCGTCGGTTTCTTCGGTGATGCCGATGCCGGCGCGGTGGCGCGTGCCCAGTTGCGTGGAGAGCAGAGGATTCATGGAAAGCGGCAGAAAACACGCGGCGGCCGCGATGCGGTCCTTTTGCACGATCACTGCGCCGTCATGCAGCGGAGCGCTGGGACGAAAAATAGTGGCCAGCAGATCGTAGGAGAGGCGGGCGTCGAGCGGAACGCCGCTTTCGATGTGAGTGCGCAGTCCGATTTCGCGTTCGATCACGATGAGCGCGCCGGTCTGATGCTGGGAAAAAAGATTGGCGGCCAGGACGATGTCATCGTAGGAATCGCTTTCAGAGGAAGAACTGTGCAGAAAGGTTAAGCGGCGACCCAGATCGGCGAGGACGTGACGAATCTCCGACTGAAAAACCACGATGAGCGCGAAGACCAGATAGGGGAGCACACGGCTCACGACCCAGTTGAGGGTGGTGAGTTCGCCGATGCGCGCCAGGTAAAAAGTTGTGACGACTACGACCAGACCCGCCAGCATGGGAGCGGCGCGCGTGCCGCGAATCATAACCAGCACCTGATAGATGAGCAGGCCGACGAGCAGAATATCGAGCGCTATCCATGCGCCTTGCGACCACGACGTAATGACCGGGATCACTCGAATCCGCTCCTGGTGAAGATACGTGTGCTGGAAAATCCATTGTAATGCAGTGGGATCGAGTCTCCGAATGCTCGTTAAGTTTGATTCCCAGCCTCCACCACAGGGGACACAGGGGCGCACCGGGGGACGCGGATCAGACAGGTTTTTTCACGACTGTGGCGTGGATTTCTCCGTGCGCCAGGCGGGCGGAAATCGGGTCTCCCGGTTTCACATGGGCGGGGTCTTTTAGGAGCTTTCCGTCGGGATCGAAGACGAGCGCGTAGCCGCGCTCGAGAATGGCCAGCGGAGAAAGCGATTCGAGGACCATCTGGAGGCGGTCGCTGCGAACTTTGTGCTGCAGCAGCACGTTGCGCATCACGGCGGTCAGAGCCAAGGTTGAATTCTCGAGTTCTCGGCGCATGCCAGATAGCACGAGGCGCAGATCGTAGTGGCGCACGGCGGCGGAAATCATCTCCCAGCGTCGGCGCGACCGTTCCAGCAGTTGGCGCTGGGCGAGTTCCATGCGGTGGGTGAGGTCGTCGAGTTTTTGCTGGCGCTGGTGGATGAGTTCCATCATGCGGGCAAATGCGCCGTGCTGCGCCAGTTCGGTGAGGGCCTGGCGGCCCATCAGCAGGCGATAGCGCATGGCGCGGCTGAGGCGCTCGCGCAGAGCGGCAGCGTGATCTTCCACTTCCTGGCGCGAACGGATCACCAGTTCCGCGGCAGCGGAAGGCGTGGGGGCGCGCAGGTCGGCGACGAAATCGACGATGGTGAAATCGGTTTCGTGACCGACGGCGGAGATCAGCGGAATCTCGGATGCAGCGACGGTGCGCGCCAGAGTTTCGTTGTTAAAGGCGGCCAGATCTTCGGCGGAGCCTCCGCCGCGGGCGACGATGATGACGTCGACATTGTCGTGCTGGTTGAAGTAGCGCACTCCGGCAGCGACTTCGACGGACGCGGCGTCGCCCTGCACTTGCGCGGGGAAAATCAGAATGTTTACTGAGTGGTGGCGGCGCTGAAGAACATTGAGAATGTCGCGGAGAGCGGCAGCCTGCGTCGATGTAACGATACCGATGCGCGCCGGGAGGGGCGGAATGGGCTTCTTGCCCTCGGCGGCGAAAAGTCCTTCGGCTTCCAGCTTGGCCTTGAGTTGTTCGAAGGCCAGTTGCAGCGAACCGGCGCCTTTCGGCTCGATGTATTCGGCGGAGATTTGCAGTTCGCCGCGGTCTTCATAGACGGTGACCCGGCCGCGGACAACGACTTGTAGGCCGTCGGCGGGGCGAAAACGCAGCAGACGCGCGGAGGAACGGAACATGACGACGCGAATCTGCGCGTTGCCATCTTTCAGGGTGAAATAAAGATGGCCGGAATCGGGGGCACGGAAATTCGAGATTTCGCCTTCGACCCACGCGTCGGAATATTCGCGCTCGATGTGCAAGCGGACGGCGGCCACAAGGTCGCGAACTTTCCACACGCGGCGCTCGGGCGGGCGGAAGCTGAATCCCAGTTGGTCGGTCAGGGACATTGTGGGCAGTGTACCGCACTGGACGAGCGGTTGATGCTGGCGACCATGCGGCTGACCCGGGCGCTGGCGGCCAGCCGAGTATAGTGAAGAGTTACGTCATTGGAGATGAAAGGTAAAGGAGATTAATGCTGCGAGCTGCGATATCAAGAATCAGCTGCATCGGACTAATGGTTGCGTCGACAATAGTTCCTGCAGTCAGCGGACAACAAGCCAAGGACGCTGCTGTTGCTGCCGCTGCACCGGTGCCTTCAGAAATTGTTGCTGCCCGAAAAGTATTTGTCGCGAACGCGGGAGCCGACATCATGGCGCAGTCGGTTTTCAAACGCGCCGGACAGCCCGATCAGGCGTACAACCGTTTCTACCTGGCCGTACAGAACTGGGGAAGATACGAACTGGTCTCCACTCCTGGCGAAGCCGACCTGGTTTTTGAGATACGGTTTACAGCACCGCTGTACTACAGCGGAACCTTACCGACCTACGAGCCTCAGTTCGGATTAAACATCGTCGATGCCAAGACTCACTTTCTGCTTTGGAGCTTGGCAGAGCCGGTAGAAGGAGCATTTCGAAAAGCTACTTGGCACAAGAATTTCGATCAAGGGCTGGACCTCTTGATGGCAGACCTTAAGAGAGTTTCGGCCCCGACGGTGGCCAACATCGAGCCCGTAAAGAAGTAAACGCTATCGAATCGCGCGCTCCCGCGCGGAATTTTCTCTGATCCTTGAGAGCCTCGTACGGGGCCGTCGCACCCGCTATAATTCCCGCCCATGGACCTCGAACAGAAGGTCGCCGAACTTAAGAAACGCAATCAACTTGCCGAAGACGGGGGCGGGGCCGCGCGCCGCGAACGCTTGCACAAAGAGGGCAAGATGTCGGCGCGGGAGCGGATTGAGTTTTTGCTCGACGATGGCACGTTCGAAGAAACGGACAAACTCGTCACGCATCGCTGCAACGATTTCGGCATGGCCGAGCAGAAGATCTACGGCGATGGATTTGTAACGGGATACGGGCGCATCGAAGGCCGGCTGGTTTACGTTTTCGCGCAGGATTTCACTGTTTTTGGCGGGTCGCTCTCGGAGACCAATGCGGCCAAGATCGTCAAGATCATGGACCTGGCGGCGAAGATGGGCGCGCCGGTGATTGGGCTGAACGACTCCGGGGGGGCGAGGATTCAGGAAGGTGTGGCGTCGCTGGCGGGCTACGCGGATATTTTCTTGCGCAACACTTTGTACAGCGGAGTGGTGCCGCAGATTTCCGCGATCATGGGGCCGTGCGCGGGAGGAGCGGTTTATTCGCCGGCGATTACCGACTTTGTGCTGATGGTGGATAAGACTTCGTACATGTTCATTACCGGGCCGGACGTGATCAAGACAGTCACGCTGGAGGAGGTTACGAAGGAACAACTTGGCGGGGCGATGACGCACAACGAGACTTCGGGCGTGGCGCACTTTCTGGCGCATGACGACTCCGAGTGCTTATCCATGGTGCGCGAGTTGTTGAGCTTTGTGCCTTCGAACAATCTGGACGATCCACCGCGCAAGGCTTGCAGCGATCCTGTCGATCGCGCGGACGCGGCGCTGGACAAAATCGTCCCGGCGCAGTCGAACCAGCCGTACGACATTAAAGATGTGATCCACGCGGTTGTGGACGATGGATATTTCTTTGAAGTGCACGAACATTACGCGCGGAATATTGTCGTGGGATTTGCGCGGCTGGATGGGCGCAGCGTAGGGATCGTCGCGAACCAGCCGGCGGTGCTGGCGGGGACGCTCGACATTAATGCGTCGGTAAAAGGGGCACGGTTCGTGCGGTTCTGCGATTGCTTCAATATTCCGCTGGTCACGTTTGAAGATGTGCCGGGATTTTTGCCGGGCACGGCGCAGGAGTATGGCGGGATCATCAAGCATGGGGCGAAGCTGCTGTTTGCGTTTGCCGAGGCGACGGTGCCGAAGGTTACGGTCATCACGCGCAAGGCGTATGGCGGCGCGTATTGCGTGATGGCGTCGAAGCACATTCGCACGGATGTGAACTATGCATGGCCGACGGCGGAGATCGCGGTGATGGGTCCGGAGGGCGCGGTAGATATTGTCTACAAGCGTGAACTCGACGCGGCGGCGAACCGCGAACCCGCTCGCCGAGACGAAGTGCGGCGGGAAAAGATCGACGAGTTTCGGGATCGATTTGCGAATCCGTATGTCGCGGCGGACCGCGGGTTTGTGGACGCGATCATTCAGCCGCGCGAAACGCGAAAGAAATTAATTCAGGCGCTGGGGATGCTGGAGAACAAGCGGGATAAGAATCCGGCTAAGAAGCATGGGAATATGCCGCTGTGAGGATCGGTCGTTGGTCGTTGGTCGTCGGTCGTTGGTCGTCGGTCGTCGGTCGTTCGCCATTGGTGGGTCGGTCTAGCTGAACGCCTCAGGACTGACGTTTTCCTCGGAGAGAAATGCAATGAAGAGAGTGCTTTCCATATTTTGTTTTTGCTGTCTGACGCTCCCGCTGTTCGCGCAAGATCCGTCCACCTGGCTCTCGACTCTTCCGCAAACCAAGGATTATGTGCAGAAGCGGTCGTCGAGTTATGACCGGAGCGGGGGGAATGGGGATGCGCGGGCGATTGCGCCCGGGGAGACGCTTACTTTGCTCGACCAAGCGGGGCCCGGGCTGATCAGTCATGTTTGGGTGACGATTGCGAGCGATGATCCGAATCACCTCAAGGCGCTGGTGCTGCGGATGTATTGGGATGGGGAGAGTTCGCCCAGCGTGGAGACTCCGATTGGAGATTTCTTTGGGCTGGGGCTGGGGGATTATCACCTGTACCAGTCGCTGCCGCTGCAGGTGGGGGCAGACAAGGCGTTGAACTGTTTTTTCCCGATGCCGTTTCAAAAGCATGCGCGGATTACGGTGACCAACGAGGGCGCGGTGCGGACGGACGCGTTTTATTTCAATATCGATTATCGGACATATACGAAGGCGCTGCCGTCGGACTTGCTTTACTTTCATGCGCAGTATCGGCAGGCGGCGCCCGATCACGGGTGGACGAATGATTGGAAATCGAATGGCGACCGGATCGTCAATGACAAGAAGAATCTGAATGGCGACGGCAATTACGTTTGGCTGGAGGCGACGGGGCGCGGGCACTTTGTCGGCGTGACTATGTCGGTGCTTGAGAACCAGGATGGGTGGTGGGGCGAAGGGGATGACATGTTTTTTGTCGATGGCGAGAAGTTGCCGTCGATCAATGGAACCGGGTCGGAAGATTATTTTCTGGGGGCATGGGATTTTGGCGGACATCCGTTTGCGTATGGGTTGTACGGCGCTCCGGTGGTTGGACAGGAGGTTGCGGGAGGGCGATGGTCGCTGTATCGGTTTCATCTGGATTCGCCGATTCCGTTTACCAAGTCATTGCGGGCAACGATTGAGCATGGGCACGCGAATGTGAGGTCGGATAATTATTTCTCGGTCGCGTACTGGTACCAGACGGAACCGCATGCGGCGTTTCCGGCGCTCCCGGGGCTGGAGCAGAGGATTCCAAGGATATATGCGGTGGGCGGGCCGGGGAACGCGAAGTAGCAAAACCTTTGCCACGGATTCGCACGGATAGTTCTTTGAGGAGGTGCGGAAGTCGGATCGGCGGCAGCGTAGTGATAGGGATACTTCGACTTCGCGGTGAGGATCGCTTCGCGCTCCTCACGGCTGCGCTCAGCATGACAATGGAGTTGATTAGTGCGAGCAGTACGGCTCAAAGAGCTGATAGCTGATAGCCGACAGCTGACAGCCCAAAAAAATAAGAGTTCCGAGGTGGTGTGGGGTCCATTCGTCTCGGCCAGTAGCTCGCGTTTGACCCTTGCTCGACCTGCTTTCGCTGCTTCCCTTGCGGGGTGCCGCGCGCGATCTTCGCTTGGGCTCCGGGCTCACCGCCAACCGGATAAACCTACCCTACGCCTCGGAACTCTATCTTGCCTTCAACATTTCTTCTTCGTTCGCCTCGACCAGCGCTTTGCTATAGACCCTCGCTCACCCTCCTTCCCAATCTTGCGATCAGGAAAGTGACTCCGCTCGAGCCCCGGACGCCGCACCAACCGGAAAAACTTAAGAAGCTGTCAAAGAACGATCCTGTTGTACTCCTTCTAAAATTTCCGTCAACGAAAAATACCGCTCTGTAAGTACATGTATTTTCAATCGAGTGCAGCCCGTTCACAGGGCCATGACCGGATTTGGTGCAATCCTGATTCAGGTTTCTCGTCTACCCCGCACCGCATGCGGAGTTTCGCTCGCTGCATCGATCCGGATCGATGTTGAGCGATGATGAACATTCATTACGCTGATGTGAAAATCGCGCACTTCCCGCGCTGGACAAGGAATTTCAAGTTTGCGTGTGGGCCGATCTGCCTTGGGGATGCGTCGAAGACGCGGGAAATCTGGATCAGTGGACAGGGGACAGGGGTTAGTGGCCAGATTCGTTCAGGCAACTTCGATGGTTTCGTCGACGAGGCGCTTGTCGTTCTCGTCAAAGCCAAGCAGCTCGAAGGAGTTGGTCAGCACGGCTTTGCCTTTTTCAACGCTGGTGATGACGTAGGAGCAGCCGAACCAGTGGGCTTCGGCGAGATCGGTGGAGGACCAGCGGGCGGGGTGGTCGGGGTGGGAGTGGTAGAAGCCGATGATGTCTTCGCCGCGGTCGCGGCCTTCGCGCTGGATGCGAATCAGGTCTTTGGGATCGATGTTGTAGCGGTTGTGAGCGGAGTCGGTGCGGGTGTTACCGGCGCGAGCGGTTGAGGTGACGACGCGGGTACCGTCGTCGTCGACGCGGCCGAGCAGGACGCCGCAGCATTCGTGGGGGTAGGTTTCTTCGCCGTGCTTACGGATTGCGTCGTGGTCTGGTTTCTTGAATTTCAGCATGAGGTGAATGCAGAAGTAAGAAGTCAGATTGAAGAATGAAAACGGTTTCGACTTTACTTCCGCAATCTGACTTCTAACTTCTGCCTTTCTTTCTATCCTTCGGTCCAGAATCGTTCGCTTAAGTATTTGTCGCCGGAGTCGCAGAGGATGGTGACTACGACCGCTTCCTGGGCTCGTTTGAGTGGGAGGTCGCGGGCGATCTTCAGACAGCCTACGACCGCCGCGGCGGCGGAGATTCCTACCAGCAGGCCGGCGCCGCGGGAAAGCTGGCGCGCCATGGCGTAGGCGTCTTCGGTGGCGATTTCGAGATTCTGGTCGGCCAAGGTCGCATCATAGATTTTCGGGACGATGGCGCTGGCCATGTGTTTTGCGCCTTCGATGCCGTGGAAGGACGAGTCCGGTTGGAGCGAGACGCACTGCACAGCCGGATTCAGTTCTTTCAGGCGGCGCGTTGTTCCCATGAACGTGCCGCTGGTGCCGAGCATGGAGACGAAGTGGGTGATGCGTCCCTGGGTCTGCTGCCAGATTTCGTTGGCGGTGCCGTTGTAATGAGCTTTCCAGTTGGCTTCGTTGGAATATTGGTCGGCGTAGAAATATTGGTCGGGATGTTTGGCGGCGAGTTCGCGCGCCAGCCGAATCGCGCCATCCGAACCGTCAGCAGGATCCGTATAAAGAATGTTGGCGCCATAGCCTTGCAGAATTTGTTTGCGCTCGCGGGAAACATTTTGCGGCATGCAGAGGGTGACAGGGAATCCTTCGGCCGCGCCTAGCATGGCGTAGGCAATGCCGGTGTTGCCGCTGGTGGAGTCGAGCAGAATTTTTCCGGGGCCCAGTTGGCCCCTTTTGCGGGCCTCGAGAACGATATTGGATGCGGCGCGATCCTTTACCGATCCGCCAGGGTTATACCATTCGGCCTTACCCAGAAGTGCTACGCCGGGCAGGTCGGCGGTGAGCGCGTCGAGACGCAGCAGCGGGGTGTTGCCGATGCGCTCGATCAGGCTGTGGCCGAGGGTTTCGCCCAGTCCTGACGCTGCGTCCTGCGATCTGCCGTGATGCGGTTGAGCCGACATTGCTGCCATTTTGGTTGAGCCGTGTGCCATATTGAACCGAACTGCCGTGACTAACGTAATGTGCTATGAGATCGCAAACGCGGTATGTAGTACCTTGATTAGATCATCTCTTTAGATGTATAAGGTTCGCCCGGCGATGCGGGTCGTGTAAAGTTACGCCCGGTCTTTATAAACGGTGCATCCAATAGACGAGCATCCGCCGGCAAGGAAAGGTTGAAGTTAAACGAAATGCCCAAAACGATTGAAGCACGAACCTATGAAGAAGCGCTAGCCTGGCTGCGCGACAATGGGTTCGACATAACCGAAGCGCCCGGCACCAACGGCCGCGTTTTCCTGCGCAAATATAACGTGTCGTGCGCCATTCAGAGGACGCCGGAAGATGGTGTGAAGATTTTCGCGTATCCCGGATATTTGATTGGCAGCGAAATCTCGAAGCTGGTGAACCGTGGATACCAGCAGTTTCTGAAGACTTCGAAGACTGAAGTTCCGGCTACGGCCGATCACTTGAAGGCGCTGCATTCTTTTGCCGAAGAGCTGAAGGTCGGGCTCGGGCTGCCCAGCCTGTACAACGAGTCGCTGGGGACCGTGAGCGAGTCTTATCATTACGATCGGATTGAGGATCGGGATAAGGCTACGGTGGATCGTCCGAAGCGGCCGTGGGAAACGGCGGGGAAAGCGGCAGCGGCGGGGAAGAAGGGGCGCGCTTAGGGGATTTTGTAGTTGGAGTTCACAGCTGCCGCGGCCCGATACGGCTGGGCCGCATGGACGGGCGAGGGCGCCCGTCCCCACACAACCCTCGTCCCCCACATCGGCATTCCTTCACGCAGACAAAGTTCCCCCACCCATCCCAGAAATATCTAGAAGCCATCTCATAAATCATCAACGGTTGGCCGCGAGCGTACCTCAGGGGCTAAAGCCCGCGTCTTTGTTGGCTCTTGGCGGCACGGCTGAAGCCGTGCCCTTCCCAAACCTATCTATGAGACAGCCTCTAGCTGTCTGTCATCAGCCTTTCGGGACCTGGGCTAGGGCGAACACCGTTCTGGCGATGTAGGTGAGCAGGAGGGCGACGATGCATGCTGCGACCAGAGGGCGGTATTGGGTTTCGAGCAAGTCGGCGAGGACTCCGGAGACAAAAATAAACAGGAACGGAATGGCGGCCAGAAAGAATCCTGCGCCGGCTACGTGGGGATGGGCCATGCCCAGGAGGATGAAGAGAGCCGCCACGAGCAGCGGGGCGGTGTTACCGAAATAGCGGGTGCGCGGCCAGGCGGCGTAAGTGATCAACACGACGGGAAGCACCAGCGCGAGCGCGGGACAGGCGCGGGCGATCTGCACGGCGACTTGTTTGTAGACTCCGAAGACGGTGAATCCACGCCAGGTTGCTCCCCAGAAAACGGCGTGGCGCATGCTTTCGGCGAACGTGTGCACGTGAAAAAAGTAGACTCCGAATAGAAGGACGAATCCCACCACACAGGCGGCGAGCCAGATAACGACTCCCGCCCGGCGGCGCACCGGCGCGACGTAGAGCAGGAACGCAAGGGCCATCGGGAGCAGGACGATCAGGGAAAATTGCGATCCGACGGCGATGGCGAGCGAGACGCCGAGCAGCACGATGCGACGCCAGTTCCACAGGATCACTTCGCGCGGAGCATAGAGGGTATGCGCGACGGCGATGGCAGTGAAGATGGTGCCGAAGGCTCCCCAGGCAGCGACGATGTCAGGTTCGGTATGCCAGGTCGCGCTGGATTGGATCAGGGAGGGGGAAAAGCAGTAGAAGGTGAGGGCGATGAAGCCTCCGGTGTTGCCGCAGAGACGGCGGGCCACGTACCACAGCGAGGCGCCGAGAAAAAGGCCGCAGGCGAGAAATGGAATGCGCGGCAGCCAGCGCCAGTAGGCGGCGGATTCGGCAGTGAAGTCATGCGGCCAGAGCAGCAGAGGCGCGGCGGAAACGACGTAGAGTAGCGGAGAGTGTTCGGTGTCGAAGCCGGCTTCATCGCTGCGGAAAGGATCGGGAGTGATCTGGCCCGAGGCTTCGCTGCGCAGTACGTCCAAGAATGGGGCGGCGGCAATGCCGCGGCCGTGAAGTTGCTTCCAGCCCTCGCTGGCGCGGATGGCTTCGGAGGCCTCCGGTGCGTGGGCGGGACGCAGTTCGGAATACACCAGCCACAGGGCCTGAGCGAGGAAGGCGACGAGCAGCAATCCCGCCAGAAATTGCGGGCGGCCGAAGCGTTCGCGGGTGAAATATGGACGCATAAGGTCGAGCCGAGTGTTTTACCATGTCGGAGGCGGTTTGCGGGGAAAGATCTCGTTCATCGTGCGGTCGCGTGAGTAAAACAGCAGGTTCCCTTCGGCAAGCTCAGGGCAGGCTCTCACCGGGCTTCGCCCGGTTCGGAATGACAACGCTTTAACTATGACCGGTTCGGAATAACAGGATTTCAAGTATTACCCCGTTCGAAGTGACGCGATGATATGGAATCTAACTGACGGAGCGAACGAAGTGGAGGTCGCGACGGGTTCGGCGGCAACGCAGCCAGCGAACCGGTTATCGGGTCCGGAGTTTGCCGCGGCGAACGCGCCTTCGTATGCCCAGACGCTATTTTTTGGGACCGGATGGTCTGCGACCGGGTTGGGGACTCATCTTTTTTGTAGTCTCGTTCCTCATGCTGCAGAAAGTGGCCGTGGATCTGGCGTGGGCCCACGATTTTGGCGCCAGCGGGTTGTGGGGGATGATGCTGGAGGAGTTTGGCAACCTGGTGGCGGCGGTCATCCCGACGGTGATACTGGCGCGCGTGGAGCGGCGTCGGTGGGGAGTTTACGGGCTGCCGGGAAGGCACGCGTTTGGACGGTTGTTCTGGGTGGGAACGGTTTGGGGATTTGCGGCGGTCAGTTTGATGATGCTTGCGCTGTATGGAGTGCATGCGTTCTCTTTTGGTCATGTCGTCCTGCATGGAGTACGCATGGCTCGGTTCGCGGCATACTGGACAGTGATGTTTCTGCTGGTGGGTTTGTATGAAGAGTTTCTGCTGCGAGGATATTCGCAGTTCACGCTGGCACGCGGGATCGAGTTCTGGCCGGCGGCGATGGTGCTGTCGGTTGGCTTTGCTCTCATTCACCGGCGGAATGAAGGTGAGACCTGGACGGGGTTGCTGGCGGTGGCGGTCATCGGCTTCTTCTTCTGCCTGACGCTGCGGCGCACGGGGAACTTGTGGTTCGCGGTGGGATTTCATGCGGCGTGGGATTGGGGCGAGACCTTTTTCTATTCGGTGCCGGATAGCGGAACGGTGTATCCGGGGCACCTGCTGAGTTCGTCAATGCGCGGGCCGCAGTGGCTGAGTGGGGGGTCGGCGGGGCCGGAGGGGAGTCTGCTGTGCTTTGTGGTGATGGGGCTGGCTTGGGTCGCGTTTGCATGGAGGTATCCGGCGGTGGGACGCGGTGCACAAGGAGTGGCAGCGGTATCGGCGACAGCAGGTTCCTCGTCGCTTCGCTCCTCGGAATGACAAAAAGAGTCTACGGCGCGCCTCATTCGACGGTTCCAGTTCGGGAGTTTGTAGCAGGAAACTATGCGGTCTTCAGTCAACCTCCTTTTGCGCACCATATACTGGAACTCAGACGCGATTCGGATTCGGTGCGAGCCTGCGCCCTCAGGGGCTAAAGCCCGAGTGTTGCTCGAACCTTGACGGCACGGCTGAAGCCGTGCCCTTCCCAAACCAACCTCCAGACCATCGAAGCCGCTGATTCCATGACTTCCGACGCTGATCTGCTGACGCCGTTGAAAAGCTACTGGGGATACAGTGCGTTCCGTCCGTTGCAGGAGCGGATTGTGCGGAGCCTGCTGGCGGGGCGGGATACCTGCGTGGTGATGCCCACCGGCGGAGGCAAGTCGCTTTGTTACCAGTTGCCGGCGGTGGTTTCGGGGAAGACGGCGGTGGTGATCTCTCCGCTGATCGCGCTGATGCAGGATCAGGCGGCACAGCTGGCGCAGATGGGGATTCCGGCGGCGGTGCTGAATAGTTCGGTCAGCAACGACGAACAAACGCGGATCACGCGGCAGGCTCGGGACGGGGCTTACCGGCTGCTGTATCTGGCGCCGGAGCGGCTGGCGCGCGGCGATACTCTCGGCTGGCTGCAGCATGTTCCCATCGCGTTTTTTGCCATCGATGAGGCGCATTGCATTTCGGAGTGGGGACACGAGTTCCGTCCGGAGTACCGGCAGCTGAGCCGGCTGCGGGGGAAGTTTCCGGATCGCCCGATTGCGGCGTTTACGGCGAGCGCTACGCGGCATGTGCGGCACGACATTCTGACGCAACTCGAGTTGCGCAATCCCGACAAATATATCGCCAGCTTTCATCGTCCCAATCTGCGCTACGTAGTGCGCGAGTGCGACAGCGTGGAACACACTGCCCTGCTCGTCACCGCGCTGGAGCACTACGACGAGGGGAACGTGATCGTCTATTCGCCGACGATCAGCAAGGTCGAAGAGACGGTCGATTACCTCGAGGACAAAGGGATCGCGGCCGTGGGCTATCACGCCAAGATGGATACCGCCTCGCGGCGGCGCAATCAGGAACGATGGATGTCGGACGAGGTCAAGGTGCTGGTGGGAACGATCGCGTTTGGGTTGGGGATTAACAAGGCGACCGTGCGGGCCGTGGTGCACATGGCGCTGCCGAAGTCGGTGGAGCAGTTTTATCAGGAAGCGGGGCGCGCGGGACGGGATGGGAAGCCGGCGGACTGCATTTTGCTGTGGCGGAAGCAGGATGCGGGGCTGCTGGCATATTTTGCCAATCAGATTCTGGACCAGGCGGAGCGACAACGCGCGTGGGAGCGATACAACGTCATACGGGGATTCGTGGAATCGGAGAAATGCCGGCATCGCGCGATTTGCACGCATTTTGGGGAGACTCCGAAGTGGGAGTCGTGCGGGGCGTGCGATGTATGTGGAGCCGCGCCGGAGTGGCTGACCGTGGCGGCGAGCAAGGCGGCGGTACGGCGGACGGTGGCGGCGGTGCGTTCCGGTGGAACGAAGGTAGCGGCAAGCACGCTCGGCGAAGCTGACGCAGAATTGCGGGAATATTTGCGGGAGTGGCGGCGCGCCACGGCCAAGGAACAGCAGATGCCGGCATACGTGGTGCTGCATGACTCGTCCCTGGATGAAATCTGCCGGATGCGGCCTGCGTCGGTCGCGCAGTTGATGACTATTACAGGCATTGGCGAGCGCAAAGCGGAATTGTACGGGCGGGAGATTCTGGCGGCGCTGCGCCGGTATCAGGAAGGCGAGCGGGCGGCAGCCTTGCCGGAGAAGAAAACAGCTCCAGCTATCGAAACTTTGCAGTTGCTAGCAGAAGGCAAGAGTTTCGAGGAGATCGCGCAGATTCGTGGGCGGCAGGTCGCGACCGTGGTGAACGCGGTGGCCGGACTGGTGGAGAAAGGCGAAGTGGAATTTCGTCCGGAGTGGATCGATCGAAACAAGCTGGCTGTGATCGAAGCGGCTTGCGCGAGCGTGGGTCTGGAACGTCTGGAGCGGTTGAAGACACTGAAGGACGCTTTGCCGCCGGAGATCACTTACGACGAAATCCGGCTGGTGGTGGCGCGGTTGCGGCGCGAGGGGAACAAGAAGAAAGCGGATATTCCGGCATAGGATCTGGCGCTTCCGCCCGCGATTCGCGATTCCAAAATGAAACGCCCTCTTGTCTAGGTCAGCACTGGAAACGAATTAGACCGCCTGAGGCCTGGCGAATGGGTGTACAATTCGTCGGGTTCAGAAAATCCCATCATGCTTAAGTATCAGCATCAGCATTAGCACTAACAATTTAGACGCAAGCAGATAAGCCAGTTTCTGGCATCGCTCGTGACGCTTCCGTGCGGTGAAGCACGTATGGACGTGCGATAAAGCACGTTTCTTCTTCGAGAAGGGAGCCGTCATGAGGATCTTGCTCTATAACCCCGACAATGGTGTAACTCGTAATTTCATGCCGCATCTGTGGATGTTCCTGCTGCAGTCGCTGACTCCGGCAGGGCATGAGGTGCTGCTGATTGACGGCAACGCCAAGCCCATGGACGAGGTGCAGATTGCGCAGTACGTGCGCGACGAGAAGATCGATCTGGTCGGGATTGGCGCGATGACGCGAATGATTGCGAAGGCGTACCGCATCGCCGACGCGATTCGCGCCACCGGTGTGAAGGTGGTGATGGGCGGTCCGCACGTCACCGAGTTAGCAGATGAAGCCCTGGGACGCGACGGCGGGCCGCGGCACGCCGATGCTGTAGCGCTGGGCGAGGCTGACGAGACCTGGCCACAGATGGTGAACGACGCGGCTCGCGGCGAACTGAAGGAAATCTATGCTCCCGTAGACGACGCGGGTAAAGAGCGCAAGCCGTCGCTAAAACAATATCCGGTGATTCCGTGGGAGTCGATCGATCTCGAACAGTTCAATCTGGTGCCCAAAGCCGCATTTCCGCTGCTTAAGAAAATCGGGGAGGGTTGGGGGACATTTCGCATCATTCCAGTCGAGTCGGGGCGGGGATGTCCTTATGGGTGCGAGTTCTGCACGGTGACCGGATTCTTCGGCGACTCGATTCGCTTTCGCACCAATGAGAGCGTGGTCAACGAACTGCTCCTGCTCAAGGCGCGGGCGCGCAAGGAAAAAGGGCAGATGGCGGTGTTTTTCATCGACGACAATTTCGCCATCAATGTGAAGCGCACCAAGTCGCTGCTGCGCGACATCATAGCGGCGGGCGCGCAGGTGCATTGGGTGGCGCAGATCAGCGCCAACCTTTTGCGCGACGAGGAACTGGTCGATCTGATTGCGGCTTCGGGCGGCAAGTGGGTGTTCATCGGGATGGAATCGATCGATCCGACGAACCTGAAAGATGTGAACAAGGGATTCAATAAGCCGGGGGAGTATGCCGAAGTTCTGGAGCGGCTGGCGAAGCGTAACGTGTATGCGATCACGTCGTTTATTTTCGGTATGGATAATGACACCACCGGCGTGGCCGAGCGGACGCTGACGCAGGTGCGGACGTGGCCGCCGGGGCTGCCGATTTTCGGATTGCTGACTCCGCTGCCGGCGACGCCGTTGTACAAGCGATTGGAAGCTGCGGGGCGGCTCACGCGGGTGAAACACTGGCAAGAATTCATTCCCTTCGCCATGGCGCACACGCCGCTGAAGATGACGATCGAAGAGGCTCACGCGGAAGTGAAATACGGGTGGGCGCACGCTTACAGTCCGGAAGCGCTGGCCCAGGCAGTCGATTCGTTGGACGATCAGCCGCTGGGGTATCGCATCAACATTTTCCTGGCGCGGTTGTGCTTCCGGGGGATCTATTTCCCGATGATGGGGAGATTTGCCTGGTTGAAGGTTGTCACGGAAAACCGGCACACCATTTTCAAGCTGGTGAAGGAAGCGGTGTTTGGGCGTAAGGCGCGTCCGCAGAGGCCGGAGGGTGAAGTTGCTTACGAGGAGGCTACTGTCTCGGGGGACTGAGCGTGAAGGATCTTTGGTCAGAGAAATCAGATGGCCTAGCGCGAACCTCGCGAAGCGCGACGTGCATAAGAAATCAGCGGCGTAGAATACAGTGCCATGGCGTACATTGCGCTCTACCTCATTTTGGTCAGCGGCAAGGCGGCCCTTGTGTACGGGGTTTGGAGACTTGCAAAATCCCAGGGGAGATCGTCCTGGCCTCCACTGATTGCGAGCATATTCTGCGCCAGCATCGTGTTCTTTGCCCTCTTCATTAAGGGACGCGCGGAACACTCTACGATTCCCAGCTAATCAAGCCGACATGCTACCGCTTTCGAACCTTATTCCGCGCAGGGCCCCCGGGCTTCGCCTCTTCGACTTCGCTCCGCCGAAATCCCCACTTCTCGCGCAAAGAACGCGCGAGAAATGGGGCACCCGGCTACATAAGAATTCCTGGTTACGTCTTTAGGAGTTGCGCAACGGCGTCGCGGCCGCTGCGGACGCAGTCGGGGACGCCGATGCCGCGGTAGGCATTGCCTGCGAGCGCGAGGCCGGGGAGTTGCTGGCGCAGGCGCTCGATGCGGTCGAGGCGATCGAGGTGTCCGACGCCGTATTGGGCCATGGCGGACTTCCATTTGTAGACGCGGGCGAAGAGGGGCTCGGCGCTCAGGCCGAGAATCTTTGGACCCAGGATTTGCTGCAGTTCTTCGCGCACGATGCCGACGATTTCGGCGTCGGTAAAATCCCAGATATTTTCCGCAGTCGAACCCGCGAAAAAGCAGCGCAGCAGGGCGCGGTCTTCGGGCGCGCGGTGAGGGAATTTGTTGTGCACGAACGTTGCGGCCAGTAAGCGTTTGCCTTCGCTGCGGGGGACGAGGAATCCGAAGCCGGGCGGGAGCGACTCGCGCACATCGCGATCGTAGCCGAGGCCAACCGTGATGGACGAGCTGTATTGGATGGCCGCGAGCTCGGCGGAAAGTGCGGGACTGGCCAAGCGGAGCACCTGAGCTGCCGCGGGCGCGGGCAGGGCAACGATGACGGAATCGAACTGATCGGATTGCATGCCAGCCGAGACGACCCATCCCCCGGCATCGAGCTGCAAGGCTTGCACGGGTGCGCTGGTGAGTAGTGACGACGAGGTGAGGTGGGAGGCGACGGTCTCAGCCAGGTGCTGCATGCCATTCTTCAGCGACGTAAAGAGCGGCGGCGCAGGATTGCGTGGAGCCGCCGACATCTTCTTTCTGGCGGCGAGCATGGCGCGGCCGAGGCTGCCGTGGGTACGCTCCATTTCCGCGAAGCGCGGCAGAACGGCGCGGACGCTGAGGCTCGCGGCTTCTCCTCCGTAAACGCCGGAGAGTAGCGGATCGGCGAGGCGGTCGACCATCTCACTGCCGTAGTGCCGTTCGACGAATGCGGCGACGGATTCATCATGATCGACGACTCGCGGAGGATGAAACAGCTCCTGCGTCATGCGTAACTTGGTCTTCCAGGAAAAAAGCGGCGAGAGACCGGTGGGGAGAATTTTTGTCGGGACCAGGAACATCAGGCCGTCGGGCATTTCGACGAGGAGGCCGCGAGTCAGGATGTAGGTTTTTCGGTCGGCGTCGTTAGAGCCGATGAGTTGGTCGCCAAGGCCGAGGGCGCGAGCGAGATCGGTGGCCCAGGGTTTCTCGGTGATGAAGGAATCGGGGCCGGCTTCGATGATGCATCCGTCGATATGTTCGGTGCGGAGGACACCGCCGAGGCGCGGCGAAGATTCATAGAGGACGTAGTCAACATCGGCACTCGCGTTGCGGCGGTGCTCTTCGAGGGCGAAGGCGGCGGCGAGTCCGGAGATGCCTCCGCCGATGATGGCGATGCGTGTCAGTTTATTCCTCAGCGGCTGAAGCCGCGCTTATTTTGCGGCACTAACGGAGCGGCTTGAAGCCGCGCCCTTCCAAAGCAGAAGCGTAATCCAATTAAGGCAGACGCCGGATCCAAGACCTCGGCGGCCTTTATTTTTTCGCGGCGGAATGCTCCTGCACGAAGCGGGCCAGGTTCTTCACGTTGTCGACTGGGGTCTCGGGCAGGATTCCGTGGCCGAGATTGAAGATGTGGCCGGGGCGTCCGGCGGCGCGGCGGAGAACATCTTCGGCGCGCGACTTTAATTCCTTCCAGTCGGCGAACAGCAGAACAGGATCGAGATTGCCCTGCACGGCTGTGCCATGATCGAGGCGGGCCCAGCCTTCGTCGAGCGGGATGCGCCAGTCGAGTCCGATGACGTCGGCTCCGGTTTCTTTCATGGCGGGCAGGAGAGTGGCGCTGTCGGTACCGAAATAAATGATGGGCGCGCCGGTTTTCTGCAGCTGCTTCACCATGACGGTCACGTGCGGCAACACGTAGCGGCGATAGTCTTCCACGCCGAGGCATCCGACCCAGCTGTCGAAAATCTGGATCACGTCGGCGCCGGCTCGCACCTGCTCGGCCGCATAGGCGGAGGTCACCGCGACCAGTTTGCGCATCAGCGCGTCCCAGTCGGAGGGCGAGTTGTACATCATTTTCTTGGCGTGAATGTAGTTGCGCGAGCCGCCACCCTCGATCATGTAGCTGGCGAGAGTGAACGGAGCGCCGCAGAATCCGATGACGGGGACGCGGTTGGTAAAGTGCTTCGCGACCAGGGCGACGGCCTCGGAAACATATCCCAGTTCGGCGGCGCGATCGGTGCGGAGGTTGGCGATGTCCTCCTTGCTGCGAATGGGCTTTTCGATGACTGGTCCCTCACCAGCGGAAAAGTGAAAGGGCAGGCCCATGACTTCGAGCGGGAGCAGAAGGTCGGCGAAAATGATGGCCGCGTCTACGCCGAGAAATTCGGCGGCGGTTATCGTGACTTCGGCGGCCAGTTCAGGCTTCTTGCAGATTTCGAGCAAGGAGTGCTGCTTGCGGACGGCGCGGTATTCGGGCATGTAGCGTCCGGCCTGGCGCATGAACCAGACGGGAGTGCGGTCGACGGGCAGAGATTTGCAGGCGCGGACGAACGTGGAATTGGGTGCGGACATGAATGTTGAATTTAGCATCTTTCGGGCGGGAGCGCTCTGATCCTGCGGATGGAAGACTTAACCACAGGGGACACAGGAGAGGCGCAGGGACAGACTCTTCGCTTGTAGAATCGCTTGCATGGCGCATAGGGTGATCGGCGTGCTGACGGTTGCGACGCTGGCGGCGCTTGGCGGAGTTGCCCGGCAAATTCCAGGCACCATAGCGCCGAAGTATTCCGGGCCGACTTTCTACAAGGATGTCGCGCCGATCTTGCAGGAGCATTGCCAGAGTTGCCATCGTCCGGGAGAAGTTGCGCCGATGCCGCTGGTGACTTATGAGCAGACGCGGCCGTGGGCGCGGGCGATGGCGCATGCGGTGGAGATGAAGATGATGCCGCCGTGGTTTGCCGATCCGCGGTATGGCCACTTTGCGGACGACATTTCGCTCAGCGAGCAGCAGATTGCGACGATTTCGGCGTGGGCGAATAACGGAGCGCCGGCGGGAGACGCGCACGATGCGCCTGCGCCGCGAAAGTGGACCGAGGGATGGAATATTCCGCAGCCTGATCTGGTAGTAAAGATGCCGAAGGCGGTGCCGATTCCGGCGGACGGCCAAGTTGAATATACGTACGAGATTGTACCGACGCATTTTGCGGAGGACAAGTGGGTGCAGATATCGGAATTCCGGCCAGGGAGCCCCGCGCATGTGCATCATGCGGTGGTGTATATTCGTCCGCCGGATTCAGAGTGGTTGCGGCATGCACCGGTGGGCGCGCCTTTCACTGCGTCGACGTTGAACGATCCGTTGGAGCGTCGCGAGGCGCATGAGACGACCAGCGACTTGCTGCTGGTATATGCGCCGGGGAGTTCGCCGGACCAATGGCAAGACGGCATGGCGAAGTTCGTGCCGGCGGGATCGGATCTGGTGTTTCAGATGCACTACACGACCAACGGAACGGCGGATCAGGACCGGACCAGCATCGGGCTGGTGTTTGCGAAGACTCCGCCGAAGCAGAGGGTGATCACCCTGCAGTTGAACCAGCACGCACTGATAATTCCGCCGGGGGCGGATGATTTTCGCGTGGAGGTACAGGGGACACTGCCGAACGACGCGACTTTGCTGAGTTTGTTTCCGCATATGCATTTGCGCGGGAAACGGTTTGAATATGACATTGTGCACGACGATGGCAGCGTGGAAGTGTTGTTGCGGGTGAATTATCACTTTCACTGGCAGCTGAGCTACAAGCTGGCAGAGCCGCGACCGCTGAAGGCTGGGACGCGGCTGCGAGCAATTGCATGGTATGACAATTCGAAAAATAATCCGCATAATCCCGACCCGGAGAAGACGGTGACGTGGGGCGACCAGACGTCGGACGAGATGATGGTAGGGTTCTTTGACGTGGCGGTGCCCGCGGGGATGGATAAGTGGAAGTTTTTCGTGCGGCACGGGGAAACGAAGGCAGGGCAGAAGTGAGGGACCGTTGTCGTTGAATGACGTGGCGCGAATTTCAGGCGTCCTTACAGGACGCGGCGGACTCTGGTTCGAGCGTACCCGCCAGTAGAACTGGGGGGCTATTGTCGGGCGTCCTAACGGGACTTGGTCTTTGTTCGATCGGGAAATGTAAATTCCGGCGAGCCCGACCTGCTAGACTTTCGGCATTCCAACTGAGGCGAAAATTTGATGAACGGAAAACGGACGGCGGTTCTTGGGATCGCGGCAGCTCTAGCAATCTGCGGTTTTGTGGTGCGCGGAGTGAAGGCGCAGTCGAGCGCCGCGTTTGCGGCTCCCAAGAAAGCGGAGGAGCAGTTCAAGAATATCCAGGTGCTGAAGGGGATTCCGGCGGACCAGTTGATTCCGTCCATGCAGTTCATCACGGCGTCGCTCGGGGTGGAATGCGATTTTTGCCATGTGCAGGGCGCGTTCGAGAAGGACGACAAGAAACCGAAGCAGACTGCGCGCAAAATGATGGACATGATGTTCGCCATTAATAAAGAAAACTTTGAAGGGCACCGGGAAGTGACCTGCTACTCGTGCCATCGCGGAAATGCGAAACCGCTGGCGACTCCGGTGGTGATGAGCGAGGAGCCCAAGGAAGGCATGGGCGAGCCGGCAAAAGCGGAAGGGACCGGGAAAGAAAATGCCGGGCCCAGCGGAGATCAGTTGCTTGACAAGTATCTGCAGGCGTCGGGTGGTGCGGCGGCGATCGACAAAATTACGAGCCGGGTGATGAAGGGGACGATCGACGTGGGCGGGAAAGCTATCCCGATCGACATTTATTCGAAGGATCCGGACAAGCGGATTTCGTTCATGCACATGCCGGAAGGGGACAGCGTTACGGCGTTCGATGGACACGAGGGATGGACGGGCGCGCCCGGGCGTCCCGCTGCGCGAGATGCATGGCGGCGACGTGGAGGGCGCGGCGATTGATGCAGACCTGCACCTGGCCACGCATTTGAAAGCGATGTTCAGCGAACTGAAGGTGCGAGGAACGGAGAAGGTCGGCGACACCGAGGCGTACGTGGTGGTGGGACAGCGCGAGGGGAGGACGCCGATCCAGCTGTATTTCGACACGCAGACGGGGCTGCTCGTACGGATGCTGAGGTTCGGCGAGACGGCGCTGGGCCAACTTCCAGTGCAGATCGATTACGCGGATTACCGCGCGACGGATGGAGTGAAGATTCCTTACCGGTGGACGTTGGCGCGGCCGAGCGGGCGATTCACGATCCAGGTCAGCGAGGTGAAGCAGAACGTTCCGGTGGATGAAGCGAAGTTTGCCAAGCCAGCGCTGCCGCCGGAGTCGTCAAAAGGGCCGGCGAAGTAACGGCAGGGCCGAAACAGATTTCAGGGGGAAAACAATGTCCGGAGAGCACTCCACGTCCGAGTCGTTCTCAGTATCGCGATTCTTAGTCTTCATCCTTATTCTTCTCACCCAACTTTGCCCGCCGCATCTTTTCGCGCAAGGTCCTCCGAAAGCCGCCGATCTGTTGAAGCAGATGACGCTGGAGGAAAAGATTGCCCAGCTCTCGCAACTGCCGGGCTTTCCCATCGCTGAGTTCAAGGAGCAGGTGGGCACGAAGCCCGAGGACGTCTTGCGCAAATACGGGGCTGGATCCGTGTTGTGGGTATCGGATCCGAAGGAGATCAATCGCTGGCAGCATATTGCGGTGGACGAAACGCGGCTGCACATTCCTGTTATTTTTGGGCTCGACGTGATCCACGGGTATCACACGATTTTCCCCGCGCCGATTGCGATGGCGTCGTCGTGGGATCCGAAGATGGTGGAGGCGGCACAGAGCGTGGCGGCGCGCGAGGCGCGGGCGGCGGGCATTGAGTGGACGTTCGGGCCCATGGTGGACATTGCGCGCGATGCGCGCTGGGGACGGATGGAGGAAGGAGCGGGTGAGGATCCGTATTTGGACGCGGCCATGGCGCGGGCGCAGGTGCTCGGATTTCAGGGCGCGGATTTCGCGTCGCCGGAGCATGTGATGGCCTGCGTGAAACATTTCGCGGGCTACGGCGCGGCGGACGGCGGACGCGACTATGACTCGTCCTACATTCCTGAAGAGCTGATGTGGAACGTTTACCTGCCGCCGTTCAAGGCGGCAATTGATGCGGGCGTGGGCTCGGTGATGAGCGCGTACATGGATCTGAATGACGTTCCGGCGAGCGGCAATGCGTGGCTGATGCGCGATGTTTTGCGCGACACATGGCAATTCAAGGGGTTCGTGGTGAGCGATGCGAATGCCGTGCACAGCCTGATCACTCACGGTTACGCCCGCGATGGCGAGGACGCTGCCTACAAGGCATTTACCGCCGGGCTGAACATGGACATGGCGAGCGGCACCTATCTGAAGTATCTGGCCGGGGAAGTGAAGCAGGGCCGAATCTCCATGGAGGAAATTGACGAGGCTGTGCTGCCGATTCTCGAAGCCAAGATCCGGCTAGGGCTGTTCGAACATCCGTATATTGACGAGTCGCGACTGCCGCAGGTGCTGGGCGCGCCGGAGCATCTGGCAAAAGCGCGGACGGCGGCGCAACGGTCCGTCGTGCTGTTGCGCAACGAGCACAACGTGCTGCCGCTGGATAAGACTGGTCAGCAGATCAAGTCGGTGGCGGTGATTGGTCCGTTGGCCGATGCTGACGTGGATTTACTGGGCATGTGGGGAGCGATTGTGAAGCCGGGGCCGACCGTGAGCATCCTGCAAGGCATCAAGGAGAAAGTGGGCGGCAATGTCAGGGTGGAATTTGCCCACGGGCCGAATCTCCATCGGAACATTCCGTCGATGTTCGAGAATATTCCAATGTCGCTGATGAAAGAACAGGCAGAACAGTCCGAAGAAGAAGTGCGGAAGGCGGCAGAAGCCGCGGTGGCTGCGGCGAAGCGCTGCGATGTGGCGGTGCTGGTGCTGGGAGAGATCGATTTGATGAGCGGAGAGTCGGCGTCGCGGTCATCGCTAAGGCTCTCGGGTGGGCAGGAAGAATTGCTGGAGTCGGTGGTGGCGCTGGGCAAGCCGGTCGTGCTGGTGCTGGTGAACGGGCGTCCGCTGGACATTAGCTGGGCAGCCGAGCATGTGCCGGCGATCCTGGAGGCATGGTATCCGGGGAGCGAAGGCGGACCCGGCGTGGCGGACGTGCTGTTTGGGGATGCGAATCCAGGCGGGCATTTGCCGGTAAGTTGGCCGCGCAGCACAGGACAGGTTCCGATTTATTACAACCACAATCGCACGCAAGCTCCCGAAGATGCACCGAACTTCAAGTCGCGTTACTGGGATATGCCGAGCAGCCCGCTCTATCCATTTGGGTACGGACTGAGTTACACCAGCTTTTCGTTTGAGAACTTGAAGCTGAGCGCCACGGAAGCGAAAGCCGGAAGCAGTATCGAGGTCTCGGTTGACGTGACCAATACCGGAGGGCGCGCGGGAGACGTGGTGGCACAGCTCTATATTCATCAGCGCGCCGGTAGCGCGTCGCGGCCGGTCCGGCAGCTTAAGGGATTCCAGCGCGTGAACCTCGCCGCGGGAGCCAGGCAGACGATCCACTTCACCCTGGGCCCGGATGAACTGCAGTTCTGGAGCCCCGCAACAAAACAGTGGGTGGTGGAACCGGAGCAGTTCGACATGTGGGTCGGGCAGGACTCCACGGCGAAGCTGCACGAGGAGTTTCGCATGATCCGCTAAGTGCTGAATCACTCGAACTACGTCACTTGCATTGGAACCCAATCCTCGGCTCTATTCGGGCTGCCAGTCGCGGCGCATGCAACTCGACGTGCAGTTCAAATTCTGAACCGAATCAATAACAAAACCTGATAGGCACGATAAATAGTTTCGATTTCCGCGAAGCGGCGGCGGACGATAGAGTGTTGCGTCTTGGATTGCACATTCTGAAGGGTGTGCAGGAGGTGAATCCGATCAAGAGGAGCTGGGCTGAAGTGTCTGTCGGAAAGCGGCTGATCGCCGGGGTGGTAACGGCGTTATTAATGGCAGTTTTGACCCAGGTGGGTTTGGCCCAGACCGCCGCGAGTGCACCGAGTTTGGCGGCGGACACGAACGCAAGACTGGCCAAATTGGAACAACAGGCTGCCGACGCGAAAAGCTCTGCCGACAACGCTTGGATGTTGACCAGCGCGGCATTGGTGTTGCTGATGACCGGGCCGGGGTTGGCTTTGTTCTACAGCGGACTGGTGCGGAAGAAAAATGTGCTGGGCACCATGATGCAGAGTTTTGCCTTGATGGCAGTGATCACTGTGCTTTGGGGATTATTCAGTTACAGCTTATCGTTTGGCTCGGGAAACAGCTTTATCGGGGGATTCCAGAATCTTTTTCTGCGCGGCGTGGGGGCGGCGCCGAATGCGGATTACGCGCCGACGATTCCGGCGCAGACCTTCATGGTCTACCAGTTGATGTTCGCGATCATCACGCCGGCGCTGATTGCGGGGGCGTTCGCGGAGCGGATGAAATTCAGCGCCATGCTGGTGTTCACGGTGCTTTGGTCGGTCATTGTGTACGACCCGATGGCGCACATGGTGTGGGGCAAGGGTGGGCTGCTCAATGCGTCGCTGGGCGGGCGATTCCCGACGCTCGACTTTGCGGGCGGGACGGTGGTGCACGTTACTTCGGGAGTTTCGGCGCTGGTGTGCGCTTTGTATCTGGGGAAGCGCGTGGGGTATCCCAAAGAGTCGATGCCGCCGCATAGCGTGGTACTGAGCTTTATTGGGGCATGCCTGCTGTGGGTGGGGTGGTTTGGATTCAACGCCGGGAGCGCGCTGGGGGCCGGCAGCCTGGCAACCAGCGCATTTGTGGCGACGCACTTCGCCGCCGCCGCTGCGGCGGTGGGATGGGCCGGAGTGGAGTGGATACGGAACGGCAAGCCCAGCGTGTTGGGAGGAATTTCAGGGGCGGTTGCCGGACTGGTGGCGATTACTCCGGCTTCTGGTTTTGTGAAACCGATGCCAGCACTGGCGATTGGACTGATCGCAGGAGTGTTCTGTTACTGGATGGTGGCCAAAGTGAAGGCGCGCTTTGGCTATGACGATTCGCTGGACGCGTTTGGTGTGCACGGGGCTGGTGGCACGCTGGGAGCGCTGCTGACTGGCATTTTCGCGGTGAGCGCAGTCAATCCTATTTTCAAGAATGGGCAGGGGAATACGCTGGCGTCGGGTCTATTTGAAGGCAATGCGCACCAACTGCTGAATCAATTGGTGGGTGTCGGCATCGCATGGGCCTTGGCGATCGTGGGGACTCTCGCGATTCTGAAGTTTGTAGATATGACCATCGGGTTACGAGTTTCGGAAGAGGAGGAAGTGCAAGGCCTGGATCTCTCTCAACATGGAGAAGAAGGATATTATTGGGAGGCGTCGGCGTGAAACACGCAGAACAGGACTTCAGAACATTATGACAAAGATCGAGGCGGTCATTCAGAACTCCAAGCTGGAAGCTGTGAAGACTGCGCTGCACGAGATCGGCGTCGAGGGCATGACGGTGATCGAAGTGCGAGGCCACGGGCGGCAGAAAGGACATACCGAGGTCTACCGGGGCCGGGAATACAGTGTGGATCTGATTCCGAAGACCAAGATTGAAATGGTATTGGCCGATGCCATGGTGGAAAAGGCGGTGCAGGCCATTCTGGGAGCGGCGCGCACGGGGAAGATTGGCGACGGCAAAATCTTTTTGTCGAAGGTGGATGAGGCGATCCGCATCCGGAATGACGAGCGGGGCGAAGGAGCGCTGTAGAGCGGAATTTGCGTAAGTCCCTTCGACCAGCTCGGGGCAAGCGCTTCGGTGGACAAAAAATGTCCACCTCGAATGACTAGCGGAACCGGGACGCGACCGGAAAGCATCTGATAGGCAGCGGCATGGCGGCCTTCCCCCAGTGAGCGAGCGTCACGGGGGTGACTTTCTTTCATGATGGCGGCGTCCTCATTGATCAGCGAACTGCGGGGCTCCCTCAGCGACGAGTCAGCGCGCATTCAGCGGGAGTTCGAGACTACCGGGGACGGACGCGCGAGCCGTGGCGCAACGCACACGACTGGTGGAAGACATTCTTCTCCGGTTGTGGCGGGATATTGTTTCGGCCGACGACGCCAAGCCTGCCAACTTTTCCCTAGTCGCTACCGGAGGATTCGGGCGCGGCTGGCTGTTTCCTTATTCCGACGTCGATCTGCTGTTTCTGTTTGGCGACCGCGAGGCCGAGCAGACGTTCAAGGATCCGGTGCGGCGATTTTCGCAGGAAGTGTGGGACCTGCGGCTGAAGCTGAGTCCGGCGTCGCGCACTCTGAGCGAATGCGACCGCTATGACGCCAACAATACCGAGTTCACTATTTCCCTTCTCGACTGCCGCTATCTCGCGGGCGATCGCGATTTGTTCCGACGCCTGCATGACAAATCCATTCCAAAGCTGGTGATGCGGGAATCCAAGAACCTGCTGCAGGGGCTGGCGGAGGTCACCCGCGAGCGGCACGGGAAGTTCGGCATGACGCTGTATCACCTGGAGCCGAATCTGAAAGAGGCTCCGGGTGGGTTGCGCGACGTGAATGTCGCGAACTGGCTGGCGCTGATTTCGGCGATGGACAAGTTGCATGATTGGCCGGATGCGAGTTCGTTGCGGGCTCCGGTGCGGAAGCAACTCGAGTCTGCGCTGGATTTTCTGATGTCGGCGCGTTGCTTTCTGCACTTCCGGCATGGGCGCGACGACAACACGCTGAGCTGGGAGGCACAGGATGAAGCGGCGGCCAAGCGCATCGGCGCCGCGGATGCATTGGAGCTTTCGGCGGCGGACTGGATGCGGATTTATTTCGGCCACGCTCGGGTGGTGCAGCGAACCGTAATGCAACTGCTGGAAGAAATTCCCGAAGCTTGGTCGGCGCTGTACCGGCAGGTGCAGAGCTGGCGGTCGCGACTTACCACGGCGGATTTCTCGGTGGTGGACGGACTGATTTTCTTGCAGCAGCCGTCGGCGTTGCAGGATCCCGAAGTGTTGCTGCGGATGTTTCATTTTTTGGCGCACCACGGATTGAAGTTGAGCGCGACCACCGAGTACCGCATCGAGCAGGCGCTTCCGGCGCTGGCGTCGACGCCGCCGCGAGGAGCGGAGCTGTGGCTGTATTTGCAGGAGACACTGCTGCAGCCTCATGCCGCCGACGCGTTGCGGGCAATGCATTCTCTGCGACTGTTGACGCTGCTGCTGCCGGAGTTGAAGCTGATTGATTCGCTGGTGGTGCGCGATTTTTATCATCGCTTCACAGTGGACGAGCATTCGTTTCTGGCGATCGAGAGTCTGCACCGGCTTAAGCAGTCGAAATCGGAGTGGGATATGCGCTACGCGGAACTGCTCGGCGAATTGGAAGATCCGGAGTTGCTCTACCTTGCGTTGCTGCTGCACGACACGGGCAAGGGGATGCCGGGTGGCAATCACGTGCTGGCCAGCCTGGAGGTCGCGAACCATGCCATGGACCGGCTGGATGTGGATCCGGAAGAGCGGGCCGAGGTGTTGTTCCTGATCGAGAACCATCTGGAATTGTCGGCGGCATTGCGGCGTGACATTTTCAATCCGGAGACGGTCGCGGCGTTCGCGGAAAAGATGGGAACGCCGGAACGGCTGAAAATGCTGTGCCTGTTGACGTATGCGGACATCAAGGCAGTGAATCCGGAGGCGCTGACGCCGTGGAAAGCAGAGAACGTATGGCAGCTTTACATAGGGGCGGAGAACTATTTGAATCGCAGTGCCGATCAGCGCGTGCATGCCGATGTGAATGACGAAAAGCTGGCCCGACTACGGTCGCTGGCGCCGGTGACCAGCAGCAAGTTCAAAGAGTTTCTCGAGGGATTTCCGCAGCGATATTTGCTGGTGCATTCCGCCGAAGAAGTGATGCGGCACATGGTCATGGCGGAAGAACTGGGCGACGATCCGGTGCAGGTGGAGTTAAAGCGCGGGCGGCACTGGTATGAATTGACGCTGGTCACGAGAGATCGTCCATTTCTGTTTGCGAAGTTGTCGGGAGTCCTGGCGGCGTGGGGAATGAACATCGTGAAGGCGAACGCCTTCTCGAATGAGGCGGGGACAGTCGTCGACACGCTTTACTTCACGGATCGATTTCGGACTCTCGAGTTGAATCTTTCGGAGTGGGAGCGGTTCCGGCGCAGCGTCACCGAGGTGTTGGTGGGCGAGGCCGATCTGGAGAAGATGTTGCGCGACCGGCAGCGCGCGGAGAAGGGCGCGATCGCGAAAGTAAAAGTAGAAACCAAGATTGAGTTTGACGAGGCGTCGTCCTCGACCAGCACGCTGGTGCAGGTGATTGCGCAGGACCGTCCGCGACTGCTGCATCGAATTGCGTCGTGCCTGTCAGATCAGAAGTGCAACATTGAGATTGCGTTGATTGATACCGAAGGACAGATGGCGATCGATACGTTTTATCTGACTTCAGGCGGGAAGAAGCTGGGGGCGGAGCGATGCCGGACGGTGGAGAAGGCGCTGGTCGAGGAGTTGCGGGCGGAGTGAGGTCCCGGAGGGACCTCTGAACAATAGCCCGCCGCGTTCAGAGGCAGGGGTTTCAACCGTCCCTAACGGGACGGGCCACCGCAATCGTCCGCACACCCGGCGTTGAAAACGCCGGGCTATTGTCGGGCATCCCTACGGGATGGCACTCCTCGAATCTTCCGAATCCCCGCTCTACTTCGTCGAAAACTTGAATACCGTTTTCGATTTGAAAGTTTCACCTGGCTTCAGAATCGTCGTCGGAAAATCCGGGTGATTCGGCGAATCCGGGAAATGCTGTGTCTCCAGGCACAGGCCGAAGCGGCGTTTGTAGACGTGGCCCTGTTTGCCGGTCACCGTGCCGTCGAGGAAGTTGCCGGTGTAGAACTGCACTCCGGGCTGCGTGGTGGAGACTTCCATGACGCGGCCGCTGGTGGGTTCGTAGACGCGGGCGGCGAGGACGAGGCCTCTGTCGTCAGCCTTGCGATTGATGACCCAGTTGTGGTCATAGCCGTGGCCGAGGACGAGTTGGTCGTAATTGTCTTCGATGCGGGCGCCGATTTTCGTCGACGTAGTGAAGTCGAACGGCGTGCCTTTGACGGGGCGGAGTTCGCCCGTAGGGATGAGGTTTTTGTCGACCGGGGTGAAACGGTCGGCGTTGATCAAGATTTCGTGACTCAGAATATCGCCGGTGCCTTCGCCCGCGAGATTGAAATAGCTGTGCTGGCTGAGATTGATGACTGTCGTCTTGTCAGTGGTGGCTTCGTAGTCGATGACGAGTTCGTTGTCGTCGGTCAGAGTGTAGGTGACTTTCACTTTCAAGTTGCCGGGGAAGCCGTCATCGCCATCTTTGCTGAGGTAGGTGAACGCGACGGCGGATTTGCCTTTGAGGGCTTCGCCATCCCACACGACTTTATTAAAAGTTTTGTCGGTGCCGCCATGGAGGGTGTTAGGGCCGTCATTCTTGGGCAGGTTGTAGGTCTTGCCGTCGAGAGTGAACGTGCCGTTGGCGATGCGGTTGGCGTAGCGGCCGACGACGGCGCCGATGTAGGGCGGATTGGGAACGTAGCCTTCCATGGTTTCGTGGCCGAGAACGATATCGGCGAACTGGCCCTTGCGGTCGGGAACGCGGATGGAAAGGATAATGCCGCCATAATTCATGGCTTTGACTTCGACTCCGTGAGAATTCGTCAGAGTGTACAAGGTAACGGGCCTCCCGCCCTGTGTGCCGAAAGGTTGTGATTCGACTCCGGACTTCGCAGGAGCCGGCTGTGCGAGAAGCAATCCGCCGGTGAGAAGTAGGATAGCGATGGGGGAGAAACTGAGGCGTCTTGGCATCATGGCGAAGAGTGTACTACGACGGGCGGGTAGTTTGTCGCACAAGCAGGGAATCGGTCTGTTCCTAAGTCTCGCGATGCAGGACTCAAACCCGAGAATCCCCACTTCTCGCGCAAAGAACGCGCGAGAAATGGGGCACCCTCTCGCCCGGACAGACCGTTCGACTTCGCTCAGGGCAGGCGGGGGCGGCTGTCCCCACATGGATTGCTCTGGGCCATCGATTCACTTTTTGTAGGGCCATTGGGCTTTGGTGAAGAGGGCGCCGTCGATCCAGATGGTTTGGCCGCTGATGAAGGAGGCGCCTTTACTCGCGAGAAAAACTACCGTGGGGGCAATGTCGGCGGCGGTGCCGACTCGGCCAAGCGGAGTTAGCTTGGACCAGGTGCCGGCGTAGTCGGGGTCTTCGGCGCGGGTGCGTTCGGATTCGATGGAGCCGGGGGCGATGCAGTTGACGCGGATGTTGTATTGGCCGAGTTCGACGGACGGCTTCTTTGGTGAACATTTCGATTCCGCCCTTGCTCGCGGTGTAGGCGACGAGGGACGGGAACGCGAGCTTGTTGCAGCCGGAGCCGAGATTCACGATCACGCCTCCTCCATGATCTTTCATGTAGCGCGCGGCTTGTTGGGTGCAGAGGAAGCAGCCTTTCAGGTTAGTGTCGACGACCAGATCCCATTCTTCTTCGGTCACATCGAGGAGCGGTTTCCAGGTTTGGACTCCGGCGTTGTTGACCAGGAGATCGAGGCGGCCGAAAGCACCGATTACGGTTTCGAACATCGCCGTGACTTGACTGCTTGAGCGGATGTCGGCTTGGACGGGCAGTGAATCGGGCTGCAGAGCGCGGATCTCGGCGATGGTCGCGTCCACCATCGACGGTTGAATCATTATAGTAGTTCACCGCGACGCGGTAGCCGTTGCGTGCCAGTTCGAGGGCGATTTCTTTTCCGATTCCACGGCTGGCGCCGGTTACCAGAGCTGCCGGGCTCTGCTGCATAGTCACCTCGGATTGTCGATGGTCCGACCGAAGAGATCATAACCAAAACGCAGGCAGGAGTGTCCGCGCCACATGTTCGTCCGCGCCACACGGGCGGAGCTTAGTCGAGCGCGGGTTCGGGGCGGGAGAAGGAACGGAAAATCCAGGCGCCGACGATGACGGCGGAGGTCAGCATAACCACGCGCAGATATTGGGCGGCGGGAAGAGCGGCGTCGCCGAAGATGATGCGCAGCAGCCCTGAAGTTGCGCTGGTGGCACACAGGGCGAAATAGAGGCGCTCGCGGGCGCAGCGCGAAATGCTGGTCAGCCACGTCAGAACGGATGTGACCGTGAAGTAAATCAGGGTCAGCGCTACGCTGAGTGTGGCGCCGGAACCGACGAAGACCGCTGCGGGCCTCGGCGAAGCGAATCCGTGACAGGCAATCCCGAGAAAGACCACGGAGTGCACCAGGGCGATCAGGGCGCGCTTGCGATTTGTGAGGACAGCGAAGTCGTTCATACGATGATCCAGTTCATACGATGATTCAGTTTCGCGTGGGGGCGGGAATTGTGGTGTGACGTGTCCCACGGCAGATTGTGATTGGGATCACAGAGGCGGGGGATTCACGAGCTCTTCAGAGCTTCGTTCTCGCGACGATTCAAAGCGCTTTGACCGCAGAAAACGCAGAAGGGTTCGCGAAGGACGCAGAGAGAGGCATGAGCACGAACCTCCCGACATTGATCGGTCTAGCATCGGGAGATTGCGAGGGTGGTACCATCGCGGGCGACATGAAGCGTCGAAATCTTTCTTTTTTCATCGATTGCCTGCTGTCGTTGCTGATGTCGCACTGCGGCGCCGCCGGACAGGGTCAACCTGCCCCGTCTCAGCCGATCGTGCTGCATGCGGCGCGGTTGCTCGACGTGAAGACCGGACGCATGGTGAAGCCGGGAGAAATTCTGGTGCAGGGCGAACGGATCGTTGAAGTCGGGACTTCGGTAGAAGCGTCCGGCGGGAGCGGAGATCATCGAGCTGGGCGATCGCACGTTGATGCCGGGGCTGATCGATGCGCATGTTCATCTCTTCCTGCATCCCGGAGCGGAGGATTTGCAGACGGTGCAGGAATCGGTAGCCGGAGCGCACGATTATGGCCACGCTGGCGGCGCGCGACGACCTGATGGCCGGCTTCACCGCTGAACGCGATATGGGGACTGAGGGCGCGGGCTCGGCCGATACCGCCGTCCGCAACGCGATTGATGAAGGGAAAATTCCGGGACCGCGGCTGCGGATCAGCGGGAATGCAGTGAATATTCTGGGTGGGCACGAGGACGCGATCGGCTACAACCCGGAGCAGCACGTTCTGCCGAATGCCGACTTTGCGAACAACGCCGACGAGCTGGTCGCGGTGATGCGGCGGCAATTTAAGGAGGGCGCGGATTTCATCAAGATTTACGAGACCGGACCGGACTCGGTGCGGGACGGGAAGTTCCACACGGTCTATCAGTACACGGAGCCGGAGTTGGAGGCGGCTGTGCATGAAGCGGCGCGGGTGGGGCGGCGCGTGGCCGTGCATGCGACCGGAGAGCCGGGAACACTTTTTGCCGCGCAGGCGGGTGTAGCGTCGATTGACCACGCCAACCAGCTGGGCGACGAGACCATGCGGCTGATGAAGGAGAAACAGATTTTCGCGGTGCCGACGTTCACCATCTTCGAATATTTTGCGGAGCATGCGGCCACTCCGGCGCAGGCGGCGCGGGAGCGTGCGCTGCTGGACGTGAAAATCCAGGATTTCAAGAAGCAGGTCGCGGCGGGAGTACCGATGGCGGTGGGATCGGATGTGGGACCGTTTCCGCATGGGACACAGGCGCGGGAGCTCGTGCTGATGGTGAAGTATGGAATGTCTCCGCTGGCGGCGTTGCAGGCCGATCTGCTGAACGGAGCGAAGTTGCTGGGATGGGACGGGCAGATCGGGGCGCTGGAAGCCGGGTATTTCGCGGATGTGATCGCGGTGGCGGGAGATCCGTTGGAAGATATTGGCGTGGTGCAGAATGTTGGGTTTGTGATGAAGGGTGGAGTGGTCTATAGGAAGTAAGGACAGAAGTCTGAGTTTCGTTCGCCGCTCCGGGGCCAGGCTTCTCCTCCGAAAACAAACCCACAGCTTACGCTGTGGGCTGTGTTTTTGTCGCCCTTCGATTCGCTCAGGGCAGGCTTTCGCGGCTTGCAGTTAGCGATGACCTCCGCCGTGTCCTCCACCACCGTGGCCTCCGCCACCATGGAAACCGCCCCACCATGAAACCCTCCGCCGCCATGGACCTCCACCACCGTGAAATCCTCCTCCACCGTGGAAGCCGCCATTGCCGCGAAACCCGTTCCCGCCGTGGAAACCACCTCCGCCCCAGCCTCGGCCGCCGTATCCTCGACCGGCGAAACCACGGCCGTAGCCGTAGCCGCGACCATAACCATATCCGCCGCGGCCATAATAACCACGTCCACCCCAACCTCTGCCGCCCCAGCCTCGGCCCCAATATCCGTGGTACCACGGACCGGCACCGATGAACACGCCACCGTCAAACCAGTTCGGACCGTAGAAGCCATAGGGTGCGCACGCGTACGGGTAATAGTCGTAGTAGCCATAGGCACAGTTGGGCGGCCCACCGTAATAGCCCGGTCCAACCCCGATTCCTACGCCAACTTGTGCCTGCGAGTATGCGGCAGGAATCGCCAACAGCGCCAGCAGAGCAACATATCTGAGATATTTCACGTTTCTACCTCCCTAGTTCCCGACCCAACCTACTGATGAATTCTGATTTCTCCGCTTTTCATCTTCTACACAAGTAGGAACCCCTCGGTGTAACGAAAGTTGCCCGGCGAGGGTTTGTAGGTACGAAGGGCTAACCAATGCTTGGCAACGATGAGTCCCTGCGCGGACAAAACCCAGCCAGACTGCAAGAAAGTGCATAGTCGGTCGAACGTCCGAAGTAGAAGCCGCACGTAAATGGCTGATTCCTAGCAGCTTAGCCTAATTTTAATGTGGAATGCGTGGCCAGCCGATTGCGTCCTTACCGGGGTGAAGTACAAGCTCGGTGAACACTTATGACCTGGCGGTCAATTCTTCGACGATTCTGCGTTGCAGTTTTGGCGTTGAACATCTTCGGTCCAGCGCTGTTCGGACAAGGTCCGGCGCCAGATGCGCCGGAGCCATCGGTTGAGCCTGCGGCGACGGTTTTCTCCACACCTTCGACCATGACTGAGCGGCACAAGTTCTGGGACAAGGAAAATCGCATATTGTTCGCCGCATCAGCGGCGATGAGTGCCGCCGATTTTGCGGTAACTCGCGCCAACCTGCAGAGCGGCGGACGGGACATGAATCCCGTGGTTCGATTCTTCGGGCCGTCAACGGCTGGACTCGCCGTGAATTTCGCGGGAGAGACTGCGGGCGTGATCGGCGTTAGCTACTTCCTGCACAAGACCGGCCATCACAAGCTGGAACGAATATTCACCATGGTGAATATTGGGAGTTCGGCGGGGGCGGTGGGCTACGATCTGGCGATCCGGTAGAGCGAACCTCAATCTTTGCAATCGAAGCGGTCTTAATACAGATCCATCCGAAGTATAATCGGCGAGCCTCGATCTGCTCCGAATCGTCGGCAGATGCGATGAGGACCCCATGGTTTCCTCGAATTCCCGCCTCGCTGTCTGCTCTCTGTCTTTGTGCTGCGTCGCGACGCTAAACATTTGCGCGGCTCAGACTGACGCTGTGCTGTGCCGCGGGGGTAGCGGGAAATTCGAAGCGGATTTCCGTCACCAAGTAAAAGTCCGCGTGAATGCAGCAAAGAGCGGCGGACTCGCGACCCGCATGTGCGAGGCGACGCTGACGTCGGAAGGACAGGACGTTGCGGTCGCATCCGGAGTCTGGGAAGCTGACCTTGATGTATTTGGCGCGGATATTGGCTTGGGCGCCCCGGTGGCCACATTTCAGATCAAGAAAGCTGAGGAGGACTGCTGTACCGAATACGTCATTTATTCGCTGCAGAAGCCGCCACAGTTGCTGCGGACGCTGATCGGTGGCGCCTCGATTCGTGCTTCCGACATCGATCTCGACGGCCGCATTGAAGTCTGGACGGACGACTCTGCGGCAATGAGTGGTCTGGAGAACCTCTCAGCCTCGGAACTAAGTTCGCCTCCCCTAGTGGCGCTGCGGTTTGAGCATAACCAACTTCTAGACGCGGGGCCGGACTTTCAACCCTACTTTGATCAACGGATCGCCACGCTGAAGAAGCAGCTCGATCCGGGCGATTTGAAGGACTTCAAGAACAGTGACGGGAGACTTCTCCCGGGTGCGGGCCTTCCACTGGAAGTCAGGTACCGACTGCGGAAGGCGAATATCGGCGTCCTGGAAATTGCCTGGGCATATCTGAACAGTGGCCGCGAACACGACGCCTGGAATGTGCTCACGGAGATGTGGCCCGAAGCGGATGTCGAGCGCATCCGTACGGCTATCGTTAAGGCCCGTGAACGTGGAGTTCACGCTCAGGCGGATGGAGTGGCGAAGACGACTCGGAAGAAAACGCGGGCGACGATTTACGACGTAACCAGGTCGGAAGGAGACGAGTCTGAGGTAACGTCACCCCGGCCAATTCTGTTGTGGCGGCCTCCCCCCGCGGAGGGGCAAATTCTGGGAAAGACCGAGGCATCTGTGGATTTGATTATCGACTCGGCGGGCAAAGTGCGCGCAGCCAGAACCGCAACCTCGACCGATACCGACTTGATCAACGCGGCGCTGGGATGGAAGTTTATCCCGGCGCAGCGTGGTCGCCACGCCGTCGCTAGTAAGACACGGATGGCTGTCTCGCTGAGGCGATAGTCGATGCTCATTGGTTGCGAGTCGGAGTTCTGCGGAGCAGCTTGGCTCGATCTGCCGCGCGGCGGAACTCCTCCGTTTTACCCATGCCTGAATACGCCCTGGCCAGCAGTTCGAAAACCTCTCCATTCTTTGGCTGCGTCTTCGAAAGTGCTTCGAGCTGTTGCGCCGCTTCGGCGAAATTTCCATCGGCGATCTGCGCGGTCGCAAGGGCGAGTTGCGCTTCGACGCTCGTGGAATCGAGAAGTAACGCGGCTTCCAGTTGATCCTCAGCGGCCTTGGGATCCTTCAAGCTCAGGTAGACTTGCCCCAGCAGCAGGCGGGCGGAAAACTGTCCGGGCATGAGTCTGAGGCTGGCTTCGAGAGCGTCGCGCGCACCCGGTAGATCACCCGATTTTTGCAGCGCCTGGCCTGCGAAGAAAGCAGCCGTCGCGTCGTCCGCGCGCGCTTCTAAGGCGGCTTTTAAGTGCTGAGCCGCTTTCACATAGTCACCGGACTGCAGTTCGAGTTCCCCCAGTTGACGCAGTGCGGTCGGCGACTTGGGATCGAGCACGAGAACTTTTTCCAGCGACTGGCGAGCGTCCGAGGTGCGATTGTCGTCGGAGGCTAGCATGGCGGCATGGAGCAGATTCTGTTCTTCGATTTTGTCTTTCGGGTCGGGAAGGGCGTTCGATAAAGCCGGTGATGTACCAGTGGACGCCGGATAGCCAAGTGCTTTCAGCTCAGAGGCCGTGCCCTGAGCGGACGTCGCCCTGGAACCTTGAAGCTGCGCTTCGCGTGCGCCCACTTCGGCCAACATGGCTCGCGCTTTCTGGACGCGAGCATCCTGAGCTTCGTAGTGATTGTGCAATTCCGCCGCATCGACATGCAGGTCATAAAGTTCGGGGCGTGGCGCCTCGATGAACTTGATGCCTTCATTGCGCAGCGATCGCAGAGGCGCCCAACCGAAGCGGAGGGGATAATCCGTCTCGCCGAAGGCCGGACGGTTGGCCTCATCCGAGCCGGCGAAGTAAGGAGTAAGAGACTCTCCGTCGCGTCGCTCGAGTGCCGGCGCGCCGGCCAATTCCAGGATCGTGGGAACAATATCGACGGTGCGGACCTGCGCCGGGACGACTGTGCCGGCGTGGAGCGCGGCGGGAAGTTTCACGATCAGCGGCACGTGCGTGGTTGAGTCGTAGAGAAAAATTCCATGCGTGTCTTCGTTGTGCTCTCCCAGGCCTTCACCATGGTCGCCGACGACGATGACGAGCGAGTTGCGATAGCGTCCGGTCTGTTTTAGGTACGCGATGAAGTGGCCAAGAGCAGAGTCGGCGTAGGCGATTTCACCGTCGTAGAGGTGGTCTTTGTAAGTCACCGAATACGGCGGCGGCGGTTCGTAAGGATCGTGAGGATCGTAGAGATGGATCCACATAAAATGCGGGGCGGCAGGATGTTGTGTCAGCCAGGCTTCGGCATGTTGGACGACGTCCATGCCGCGGCGCTCGACGCGCCCCCAGCGCGATTTGGTTTGGGGATGCTCGGGGAAGTTGTCGTAGTGATCGAAGCCGCGGTCGAATCCCGGGGCGAGAGTCTTGCTGTCGAGGATGATCGCGCCGATAATAGCGGCGGTGTGGTAGGAGGTTTTCTTGAGCAACTCGGCGACGGTTGGATGAGCGGGCGACAGCGGCACCGCGAAATCGGTTACGCCATGAGAACCGGGCAGCAGGCCGGTGAGAATGCTGGCGTGGGAAGTGTTCGTAATCGGGCTGGGCGTAAACGCTGCGGCGAAGCGGATACCCTCGTGAGCGAGGGAGTCGAGAGTGGGTGTTTGAACGTGTTCGTAGCCGTAACAGTGAACGTGATCGGCGCGAAGCGTGTCGATGGTGATCAGGAAAATATCGGGTGGGGCCTTCGCGGGTGAGGACGCGCCGGCACTCAGAGCGCCAAGTGAGCAGAGACCGAAAGCCGCAAGCGCGCGGAAAACCTTCATCGGCCCCTCAGACTAGCACAGTTAACGCGGTATTCACGCGCGGGTGGGGGAGTATGCGGGTGTCGTATAATTTTAGTTTCTACACCCCACTTCCCATGGCTTCCTTCCGGCTTTTGGCGATTTTCTGGATGGCCGGTCTGGTTCTAGTTCCTGGCCTGCGAGCGGCAACGGCGAGACCCGAGCCCAACGTGGTCGTCATCACCATTGACACCCTCCGTGCAGACCACGTGGGCTGCTACGGCTACAAACAGATTCGCACGCCGAACATCGACGCGCTGGCGGCGGAGAGCGCGCGGTTTTTGCGAGCTTACACTCCCGTGCCGGTCACGCTGCCGGCTCACACCGCAATTTTTACGGGGACTTATCCCACGCTCAGCGGGATGCACGATTTCAGCGGAAACAAGCTCAACGCGACGCAGCCCACTCTCGCTTCCGTCTTGAAGCAGAACGGATATGTGACCGGCGCAGTGATTGGCTCGGCGGTGCTCGATTCGCGATTCGGGCTGAACCGAGGATTCGATTTCTACTATGACCACTTCGATTTCAGCCGGCTGCAGGAATCGAATCTGGAGGAGATGGAGCGTCCGGGAAACATAGTGGCCGATGTTGCGCTGGACTGGCTGAGCAAGAATCATGCGAGCAAGTTTTTTCTTTGGATGCATCTCTACGATCCGCATTATCCCTACCGGCCACCGGCACCTTACAGCGAGCAATATAAAGACCAGCTGTACGACGGAGAGATCGCGTTCGCGGACGCGCAGGTTGGACGACTGATGTCATATCTTAAAGCTAATGGCTTGTATCGCAACACGCTGATTGTGCTTACAGGAGATCACGGCGAAAGCCTGGGCGAGCACGGGGAAAAGACCCATGGGTTTTTCATTTACAACTCAACCCTGCATGTGCCGGTGATCGTGCACTTGCCGGGGACGTTGACGGCGAAGGTTGTGCCGGAGTTGGCGAACCTGACCGACTTGATGCCGACTGTGCTGCAGGCTTTGAAGATTGAAGTGCCGGCGCAGGTGCAGGGCAGGAGCCTGCTGGGCCTTCTGACTCCGAAGGCGGCGACGAAGCAAGACGATTCGCGCAGCCTGTACGCGGAGACATTCCTTCCCCGCCTGCACTTCAACTGGAGCGAATTACGCGCGGTCGAGACCGAGAAGTATCAATTCATCGATGCTCCGAGGCCGGAGCTTTACGACTTGACTGCCGACCCGAGCGAAACGCGAAATTTGTATGCGGAGAAGAAGGCGGTGTCTGGAGAATTGCAGGCGCGTTTGAGCGGGTTGGTTCGGCAATATAGCGCGGACCAGGAACTCGCGGAGAAAACCGGGCTCGATCCCGCGCTGATGGAAAGACTGAAATCGCTAGGTTACGCGGGCTTTTCCGGGGGCACGAACTCCACTGCGACGCACGAGACTCTGCCCGACCCTAAAGATCGCATTCAAACTTACGAGCTCATTTCGGATGCGATCGCGGAGAGCCAGCACGGGGAGTATCAGGACTCGACCGATAAGTTGACGGCAGCGTTGAAGACGGAGCCAACCTCTGTTCCCGTCCATTATCTTCTTGGGCTGAATTACTATCGTCTGCGCGAATTTGCGAAAGCGGTGGAGGAATTTCAGCGGGTGTTGCAGCTTAGTCCGGATTACGAGCTGGCAACTTTTCAGCTGGGGCTCTCGTATGCGCGCACCGGAGACTTCGATCAGGCGATTCAGACGTTGAAGCATGCGCTGGAGCTGGATGGAACAAATTTTTCGGCTGCCTACAACCTTGGCGCGGCATATTTGAAAAAGGAGATGATCCCTGAGGCGGTGGCGGCTTTTCGGCAATCGACGGCGATCTATCCGGACTATGCGCAGGGCCATCGAGCGGTGGGGGAACTTTTGCTTTATCAGGGACAGTTGGACGAATCGCTCGTGGAGTTGAGGCGTGCGGTGGAACTCGATCCGCGCGACCCTGGCAGCCACATTGCCTTGGCGAAAACGCTTAAAGCTAAGGGCATGGATGCAGAGGCCGATGAAGAGATGCGCAAGGCACAACAGTTGCGGCCGCAATAGAGCAGGCCTCGAAAGCCGACTAGATTGATAATGGGAATTGAATCGGCAGTGAACAACCGGCGGGAGGGCGCGCGTGCGATGCGTGTCGCCGCGTTGGTCTGTTGCGCACTGGCCTTCATACTGGCTTTCATTCTCGTTTTCATTCAGACTGCGGTTGCGGCGAATCCCAAGACCGCGAAAGCCTCGCCAAGCGTCATCTTGATCACGATCGACACGGTGCGCGCCGACCATGTGGGATGTTACGGCGCAAAGAATATTCAGACTCCGACGCTCGACAGCCTTGCTCACGATGGCGTCGTGTTCGAGCGCGCGATCTCGCAGGTGCCGTTGACCTGGCCTTCGCATGCGGTCATTCTTACGGGCCTGCGCCCGTTCCAGAACGGAGTGCAGGACTTCACTGGGCAGCCGCTCGATGCGCGATTTCGCTCGGTGGCGCAAGCCTTTAAGGAACACGGTTATGCCACAGGCGCTGTGGTCAGCGCGTTTGTGCTGGACCGAAGCTGGGGGCTGGCGCGGGGGTTTGATTTCTATGACGACGCCTTCGCTCCCGAGGCCTTCGTCAATCGCGATCTGGGACTGGTCGACCGGCGCGCGGGAGAGAGTGTGGATCGCGCGCTGGCGTGGCTGAAGAAGAATCCGCGGCGGCCATTTTTCTTTTGGCTGCATCTGTACGATCCGCACAGTCCGTACGATCCGCCGGAACCGTTTCGCAGCCAGTACCGCGGACATGAATATGACGGAGAGATCGTCTACGCTGACCACGAACTCGGGCGCGTGATCGCGTGGCTGAAGCGAAACCAGCTTTACGATTCCAGCATGATTCTGTTTGTCAGCGACCATGGAGAATCGCTGGGCGAGCATGGCGAGCACGAGCACGGATTTTTCGTTTACAACGCCACCGTGCATGTACCGCTTATCGTGAAACCGCCTGCCAGGAGCGGGATTCGGCCGGGACGGATTTCGCGTCCGGTGGAGACGGCTGCGATCCCGACCACGCTGCTGGAGGGAGCGGGGATTCATGACACGATGGGCGGGCAGTTGCGAGCGCACGGATTACTCGTCACTAGCGAACCCTCTGACGGCGCGGCGTACAGTGAAACGTTTTATCCCTTCAGTTCGTTTGGATGGAGCCCGCTGCACGCGCTGGAGACAGGTCGCTATCACTACATTGAAGCGCCGCAGCCCGAACTTTACGATCTGGCGGCTGATCCGGAAGAGAAAAACAACCTGGCATCGCAGCAGACCGCAACCGTGGCGGTGCTCAGAGATAAGCTGCAGACCGTCCTCGCCGATCGTTCTTACACGCCGGCGGCGGATAGTAACTCTGGGCTAAGTACGGACGCGCTCGACAAATTGCGGGCTCTGGGATATGTGGCTTACCGTTCCCCGGTTTCAGCGAGTGCGTTGGCTTCGGGATTGGCCGACCCGAAGGGCAAATTGTGGGAGTTCAATTCCATTCTTGAGTCGGAAGACGCGCTCCGGGCAGGCGATACCGCCAAGGGGAAATCTCTGCTGCTACAAGTACGAGAGAAGGATCCGGAGATGTATGTGGTGCCATTCGTTCTGGGCGAAACCGCATTGGGGGAGAAGCAATGGGGCGAGGCCGAGACCGAACTGCGCAAGTGTCTCGAACTGAATCCGCACTTCGATCAGGCCATGCTGGGGCTGGCGCGGGCGCTCATTTTTCAGGACAAAGCCGACGAGGCGAAGCAGTGGACCAGAAGTGCGATTCAATATAACTCAGAGAATTACCGGGCGTGGTACCAGCTCGGCTTCATCGAAGCGCGGTCCGACAAGCAGGCGGCAATTGCCGACTACGAGAAAGCGGTCGCGATCCAGAGCAGTTTCGCGCCGTTGCAGCGCGATCTGGGCCTGCTGCAGTTTCAGGAGGAACACTACGCCGAGGCCGCCAAGCATCTCTCGCGGGCAGTCGAGCTTGGGATCAGCGAGGCTACCGTCTACAACTCTCTGGGGATTTCTTATAGCCGCAGTGAACGGCTGCGCGAGGCGGTTGCGAGTTACAAGCTGGCGCTGAAGCTCGATCCCAGCCTGGCGCAGACTCACTTGAATCTTGGATTTGCGTACGAACGGCTGGGCGAGAAGGGTGCGGCTAACGGGGAGTACGAGCAGGCCTGCAAGCTCAAGGCGGAGTTGTGCGAGCTGATCAGGAAGCATGAGCAGTAGGCGCGGGAGAGTCCCTCTCTGCTTTCTTAGTTGGAAACCGGGCTTGAAACTGGGGTTGAAACTGGCGTTGCCGTCTTCGAGTGAGTCTCCAGTTTCTGCAGGACTTGTTTGGCCCGGACGCTGAAGGGGCTGTCGGGAAGCTTATCGAGAAAATCGCGGAGTTGCGATTCGGCGGCGTCCTTGCGGCCTTGCTGCAGGAACAGATTCACCAATTGCAGGCGGGGCTGGGGCATGGTGGGGCTCAACTGAATAGCTCTAAGCAAAGCCAGTTCCGCCGATTGAAGCTTCTTCAGCCGGAGGTCGAGCGACCCCAGCAGAAACTGTCCCAGGGCGGAGTCGGGCTCGCGGCGCAGGCCCTCGTCCAGATACTGTTGCGCTTCGGGCAGCTGGCTGGTCAGCATATAGAGATTGCTGAGGTTGAAATAGGCGGCCGCGTCGCTCTGGTTGAGTTGGACGACTCGTTCAAACTCTTTGCGAGCGTTAGGAAAATCTGACTTGCCCTGATAGTCCGATCCCAGATTATTGTGCGCGAGATAGAACTCGGGCGCGATTTCGACCGCCTTGCGGTAGTGCCGGATCGCGTCGTCGCGTTTCCCCTCGGCATCGGCACTGAGACCTTTGTCGAATTCCTTCACCGCGGGCTTGGGAAAACGGTCGGCGTATTCGCGAACGTCGATCATGTTGGGGTTGGAACCCTTCGAGTCCGCGGTATCCGCGTCAGCGTTGGCTTCTCTTCTTGGGCACGAGGATCACATCGAGCGAGACATTTGGAGACATCGTCGTGGCTTCGATGATCACCGACCGTCGTATGGGTTCATATTTGTCGTCATTGACGACGACATAGTACTGGTTGGGACTAAGGTTGTGAAACCCGAACGTTCCGGAAGAATCGCTGTACACGCTGTCCATGGGAGCGCCGCGCACCTCCAGGGACACCATGATGCGCTCGGGCGGCGAATCTCCCCGTAGCACGCGCATGTGGCCGATGATATTTCCGAGGATCTGCTGCTGTGCCGTTGCGGGAGGCGAGAGCAAGAAGCAGACGAGAAGACAGTACCCCCAGGGAGCCAGGACGAACGGTCGATTGGCGGACCTGCTCATAAAACTCGTCTGAAAGGAAATGGGTCCTGCCCCGGTACCAGGACAAGCCCATGATACTTCGCTTCCGGCCTAGAAGAAAAGCTTCAGGTCGAATTGCATTTCGCGTGGGTTGAGCGTGCCGCCGCCTGTCCGAAGTTGCCATAGCTGACGTGGTTGTTCGCGCCACCGCCTGCCGTGGCTAACAGGAAGTTGGCACGATTGAACACGTTGAAAGCCTGCCATTCAAACTTGAGATGAAGACCTTCAGTGATGTTGAACGTCTTGCCCAAGGTCATATCCGCGTACCACTGTCCGGGCCCGACGAATTGATTGCGGCCCAAATTGCCAGTGCAGGCCAGGCAGGGAGCCGACAGCACCGGCAGATTCGACTGGTTGGCATCGGAGCAAGTGCTGCCAAGCCCAAAGTCACCACTGTTGCACCAACCATTGGCCCACACATTGCGAGAGAAGGCCGCGTTGGGTGCGCTGCTATTTGGACGATCGTTCTTGCCACCGTCGAGATTGTAATCGCCGCCGGTATTCTGGCAGTTGGCCGCCACGAAAGGCACATCAAAGCAACCAGCAGTCAAGTGACGCGAGGAAGAAGCGTAGGGTGACCAGTGCGCACCAGATTGCAGTGCCCAAATGCCACTGTATTGCCACCCGCCAAGAGCGGCTCCCGGCAAATCCGTGGAGGTTCTTGCCGGGCAACTCATAGACGTAGTTCAGAACCAGTCGGTGACGGATGTCGTATACCGAGTTGCCCCGGTCAAGTCCTGGCAGGGCCACATCGGTGGAGTAGCCGTCGCCTCCGGCGGCTCCGCTTGCCGTCGTCGCGCCGCTATGCCATGTAGAGCCTTCATCGATCGAGTGGCTATAAGTGTAGCTCGCGTTGAACAGCAAACCGTGCCCAGCCTGTTTCTTAAGAGATGCCTGGAGGCCGTGGTAGGCACCGTTAACTGCGTTTTGCCAGTTGCGCATGGTAGCGTAGTTACTGTTGGGACGGCCGGTAGTGTTAATCGCCGTAATGTCGCTGCACAGGTTCCTTCCGAGGTTGTCGGTAACGCATGCGCCAGAGGGCAATTCGCCTCCAGCTTGGCGGTTGATATCCTGTGCGCGGAACAACTTGTGGCTGATCGTTCCGACATAGTCGACTTCGAGCACGGTCTTAGGCATGATCTCGCGTTGGACGCTCAGGAAATCGTTATAGACGTAGGGATCGCGAATTCCCTGCGGGAGAACGATTCCCGTCAGTACCGCCTGATCCGGATTAAAGGGCGCCCAACCGTCGATGTTGCCCACTGCCTGCGCGCCGTTACCGATTCCTGGGTTATTCGTGGGACTAGAAGGCAAAGTGTAAGACGGTGCTCTCGACGAGTCCGGCGTACAAGCCGACCCCGTACAAGTCGTTGGACCGTAGACGACCGTGTTAGACAAACCGTTGAGCGGACCTTCAGCACTATTGAAAGAGTAATACGGCGGATTCCAACGGGAGTTAGAGAGTGGATTGTAAAGGGTGCTCTCATAAGAAACTCCGAAACCACCGCGCAGAGAAGTCTTGCCGTCGCCGAACACGTCCCAGGCGAACCCAACGCGAGGACCAAAGTCATTGTGGTCGCCCTTTCCCAAGCTTTTGGCTGCAGCAAATCCGCCCGGTCCGCAAACGCCCGCCAGAACCTGGCTGCTCTGTACGGCAACCGTGCTCGGGTTGCAGGAGGAGAGGTAGTTGTTGCCGGCGTCGACCGCAGTGCTAAAGGGGACGTTAGCGTTCGCAACTTGCTCGGCAATGTTGTTACCCGGCCCCAAAACGAACGTGGTTGCAAGGTTGTTCAATTCGTTGTGCCGGGTGAAAATGTCATAGCGAAGACCAAGATTCAGGGTTAACCGGCGGCTGACCTTCCAATCGTCCTGGAAATAAGCTCCGAATTCCAGGTTCCGCCAGTGACGGACGTTGTCCTGGAGCTGCGCCTGACCGGTGCTGCCGTTGTCGACAAAACCGGGATCAACTCCAGCTGACATACCGGCTGGCGAGTCCGCGGCGAAGTAGATCGGATCAAACATTTCGTAGGAGGGACGGGCAACGTTGAATTCGCTGTTTTCGATATTGCGCTTGATGTCTACGCCAACCTTGATGCCGTGCTTTCCGTGGCTGATCGAAAGCATGTCGCCATAACTGTAGTCGTGCTCCTTAAAGACCTGCGGATAGCCGTTGTATGAGCCAAAACCAGCCGTGCCGTCATCGAAGTAGATATCCGGTACGCCAGGATGGTTAACCGTAATGCCGGAGTTGTTCTGCGTATATCCAGCGCGGAATTCGTTGACGACGGTTCCCGAGAAGGTGTGCACAAAACTCAACTGGCCGTTGGGATAATAGTATTTTGCGGGATTCGAAAACCCACGAGTGCAGGCGGCATTGCATGGACCAAACTGGTCGGTCTGGTGCCACCAGTTGAATTGGGCAAACAAACGGTTGCTCGAACTCCAGTTGTAATCCAGTCGGCCTGACGCCTCGTTTCCGTTAAACAAGTTGCCCAGAGTCTGGGTCTGAGTCTTAAAGATCGCAGTGGAGGCATTTTGGAAGGCCGCACTCCGCGTTGCAGTTCCAGGTGTTATCGCGGGGGTCGCACTGCACGGTTGGTGTCCATTTGGGCCACCGTTGTAGTTCATGATCGCCCGGTCGGTTGCGGTGACCCCAAGAATGGTCGCCATGCGGCCAGCGATCAGCGCATTGTTGTTGTCCGGACAAAGCCAACCTTCGTAGTCCGGCGTTCCTGCTGCCGTTACGGTGGTCGGGATCACGGTGGGGTCCGTCCCGGGCACGTAGCTGTCGAGCGTGGATGCCGGGGAGCCTTGAATCGAGGGGGCGAAATTCGAATACAGCAATGCAGCCACGGAGTTCGGTTGCGCAGCTACGACGGCTTGGCGCCACTCCGGAGACTCCACCAGTACCGGTTGGGGGGTTCCCGATGAAGTGAAACGATCTCCCTGATAAGACGCGAAGAAGAAGAGCTTATCTTTTATGATCGCACCGCCGAACGTGCCGCCGAACTGATTGAATCGCAGCGGGGGCTTAGGGGTCGGTGGATCCGTGTGATTCAGGAAGAAGTCGGTCGCGTCGAACTTGTCGTTGCGGACATACTCCCAGACGCTGCCGTGATACGAGTTGGTGCCCGATTTGGTGACCAGATTGTTGACGCTGCCGGCGCTGTTGCCGTACTGCGCGGACATGTTCAGCTGCAGCTGCTGGAACTCCTGGACGGTGTCTTCGATCGGGGTGTTGTTGACACCGCCGCTCAGGCCTTTGTTGGCGACGCCGTTGATGAGGAATCCGTTGAAGTCTTCGCGCAGACCGTTGACTACCGTGCCATGGCCGGCTTCGAAGTCGACGCCGTTTACGTTGACGGCGCCCGGCGCAAGCTGCATCAGGTCATAGACGTTGCGGCCGTTGAGCGGCAGGTTCTCGATTTGCGTGGTGGAGATCGTGGTGGCCAGTTTCGCTTCTTCCGTATTTACCTGCGAGGCTTCGCCGGTGACTTCGACGACTTCGCGGGTCTGGCCGAGAGTCATTTTAGCGTCGACGTGGGCGGTCGATCCGGCGTTAAGCGTCACGCCGCTGTCGCTGTAGGTCTTGAAGCCGGCGGCTTCAACCGTGACTTTATAGGTGCCGGGCGGGAGTTCCGAGACTTGATACGCGCCGGTCGCGTTGCTGGTCGCGGTAACCGAGAGACCGGTCGCCTGGTTGGTCATGGTGACCTTGGCGTTGGGAACGGCGGCGCCTGAGGGATCGGTTACGGTGCCGGCGAATTGGCCGTTTTGAATCTGCGCCATAGCAGTCAGCGCGCACAACAGAACAACCAGCGAAACCAAGCAGAACCGCAGTTTAGTCATGATCTCCCTCACAGCGTGTTGAATTCAAGTGCCAACGGACAATGATCCAATACACGGCGATGCAATACAGAGCGCGCAGACAGGGTCTGCGAAACGTGCGGCATTGTGCATCGTTCGAATAGCGACTGTCAAGAAATGTTTAATGGGTTCGGACTATGACTGGGGGGCTTGTGTTTTGCACGCCAGGAGACGAATTATGCCAGGCGGGTCAGGCGCGCGAGGCAGGGTTGGGATTCAGGCCTGTCGGTGCAGGTACGGCGAGTGATTTCAATAGCTTACGAGCTTACAGCCCTCCATCCGGCAGGGACTGTCATGTTCTGTTGGCGGCCTCGAATCTATAATATTTCGATTGCCTGAATCGGAAATTCGGCGACCTCTGAGGCTATCCTGGTGGCGAATCTAAGGACGTTTCTCGGGCTGGGCCGGCTTGGAGTGGCCGTGGGAAGCGACTCCTTTACCTTCTTCTATGGTGACTTCCTGGTCGGCGGGCAGGGCCGCGATGCGGTCGACGGTTCCGGAGGGCCAACGCACGACGATGGAGTCGACTTGAGTTGCGGAACCAAGACCGAAGAGTAGACGAGGATCGCTGGCGGACTCGAAACTGGAGTTGGCGCGGACCTCGGCGGACTGGGTCAAGCCCCCAGCCTTTACTTGAACCTGGGCGCCGAAACCATCGCGGTTGGAGCGGACGCCGACGGTCTTGATGCGGAGCCAGTGACCGGCGAGGCTCTGATTGCGGAGCAGGAGCGGGGAGGCGTCGAGAACGCTGACTAAAAGATCTTGCCGGCCGCGGTTGAAGAAATCGGCAGTGGCTGCGCCGCGCGCGACATAACGGTGCGAGAGGGCTGGGCCGGACTTCTGTCCAATTTCTTCAAACTTGCCATTGTGCAGATTGTGGAAGAGGAATGGGCGCTCGGCGTAGGTGACGCCGAAGGAGTGCTGGTCGACCTGCGGGTTGACGTGTCCATTGGCGACGAAAATGTCTTTCCAGCCGTCGTTGTCGACGTCGATGAACTTCATGCCGAAGCTGAGAAACGGGATGCTGATGGGACCAAAGTCGGTCGGGCCGGCCATGTCGGTAAACTCGCCCGTGTGATCGTTGTGAAAGAGATTGTTGGTGTCATCGGAGAAATCCGCTTTGGCAATGTCGGGCCAACCGTCGTTGTCATAGTCGGCGGAATCGACGCCCATGCCGGCTTGTTCGCGGCCATCGCCGCTGTAAGCTACGCCGGCCTCGGCTCCCACTTCGGTGAATCCACCTTTGCAATCGTTGTGGTAGAGCATGCTGGGCGTGGAGTCATCGGAAACGTACAGATCGAGGCAGCCGTCGAGGTCGTAGTCGAGCCACATCACACCGAGACCGTAGTAGGAGCCGGGATCGATGTTGAGTGCCTCGGTCACGTCGGTGAAGGTTCCATCTTTATTGTTGTGATAGAGGCGGTCCCGTCCGCCCTTCAATCCGCGTGGTCCGCAGGAGACGGCGAAACCGCGATACTGACAGAACTTGTCCTGACCGAACGGGGGCAGGTGGTCGACGTCGAGGTCGACATAGTTGTCGACGTAGAGATCGAGGTAACCGTCGTTATCGTAGTCGCCGAAAGCGGCGCTGGTACCCCAGCGTCCTGCGTTGCCGACGCCGGCTTTGGCGGTGACGTCGGTGAAAGTTCCGTCCCCGTTGTTGTGGTAGAGAACCGCGCCGTCTAGATACGTTATGTAAAGATCTTCGTTGCCGTCGTTGTCATAGTCGCCGACGGCGACGCCGAATCCCCAGCCGCAGTGGTTGATTCCGGACTTCGCAGTCACGTCTGTGAAAGTGCCGTCGTGATTGTTGCGGTAAAGCTTGCTCGGATGGCACTTGCCTGCTTTCACATCTTCGACTGTGGAGCCGTTGACCAGAAAGATGTCCATCCAGCCGTCGTTGTCGTAGTCGAAGACGGCGATGCCGCCGCACATGGAATCCATGATGTAGAGCTTTTGCGGCCCGCCGCAGGTGAGATGAAAGTCGATGCCGGCGGCTCGGGTTACGTCAGCGAAGGAAATGCTCGACGGTGGTGAGGCTAGGTGCGGCGCGGGTTTTGTGTGCGTCTGCGGCGCGGGAGCGTGTTGCGAGAGGGCAAGGCTGGGTAAAAAAAGGGCGAGCAAGAGAAACACGTGCCGACGCTTCACGATCGTTTTCTGATGCATCGCATGCTTGCGCGGCGTTTCCCTGCGGATCATTTCTCCGCGCGTCATTTCATCGCCCATCGTTTCATCGCCAATCATTGGACGGGCCCCGCCGCCATTCCTCCGGTGACCGGCTGCGCTTTCTTCAGAGTGGCAAATGTCTCCAGTTCCTTTTTGGCTTCTTCTTTCTTGCCGGCTTTCTCCAGGGCTCGCGCCAGTTGATAGTGAGGAATGGGGTTCGACGGCTTCAATTCTATGGAGCGGCGCAGCGCGGGCACGGCGCTGTCGGCGTCGCCTTGCAGAAGGAGTGCCTTGCCCAGATCGTAGAAGGCGTCGGCATTACCGGGATCGATTTCTGTGGCCTTCTTCAGGTGTTCGACCGCATGGTTCCAGTCGCCGGCTTCCACCTGACAGTGTCCCAACTGGTAGAGGAGCGAGGGGTTGTTGGGCGAGCGCAGAAGTTCTTTCTCGTACTCGGCGATGGCTTGTTCGTTGCGGCCCAGGCTGGCGTAGGCAAAGCCGAGATGGTAGTGGCCGAGAGGAATGGAGGGATCGAGGTGGAGCGCGAGCTGAAACTGTTCGACGGCCTGCAGGGAGCGATTAGTATTCTGATAGGCGCGGCCGAGGAGCACATGCGGCAATGCAGCTTTTGAGTCGAGCTTGATGGCCTTCTCCAGCTCGATCGCGGCCTGGGAGTAGTTGGAAGCTGAAAGCAGGACCAGAGCGAGATCGAAGTGAATATCGTAGTGCGTCGCATCCAGACTTTCCGAGCGCTGCAGTGCGGCCACAGCGCTGGAGTTCTGCGACTTCTTGAAGTAAACCAGCCCGAGCCAGTGCTGGAGTTCGGCGTCTTTGGGCCAGCGCGAAACGGCGGCCTGACCGATGCTTTCGGCCTCATCGAGGCGGCCTTGCTGAAGGTAGGCGAGTACGAGTCCGCGGTTCGCTTCGAGGCTGTCGGGGGCCATCTGCCGAGCCTGCTCGAAACTGTGGGCTGCGCGGGCGAAATCGCCGGCGTCGAGAGCATCTTGTCCGTCGCGGATCAGCGCTGGCAGCGGCTGGTTCTGCGATCGCGCGGGTCGAGTCAGCGCCAGCAACAGCATCAGAAGGCCGAAGACGCAATACCAACTGCGCCGGCGCCGGGAGAACGAACTCGCGCAACGCCGACTATGCACATCTATTCGAGCAGAATGCAAGAGTCACCCTCGACATCGTAACAAACGGGTTGCAACGGCATGGGAAAGATAATACCGTTGATGGCTGCGTAAAAGGCGGGGAGGCGAGTATGCGCGAGGGGCACTCTTTGTTTCTGCGGCAATTCCTGAGATTAGCGGCCGTGTTGTTCCTGGCTGCCTCCGTTGGCGCGCAACAGGGCCAACCGGCGGGACCGTCGATTCCGCCTCCGACGATTCGTGTAACCACGCACATGGTGCTGGTGGACGCTGTCGTGACCGACAAGCAAGGGAAAGCTATTACCGGTCTTCGGCCCGAAGACTTTGTGGTCGAGGAAAACGGCAAGGCGCAGAAGATCGTGAGTCTAACCACGCCGGCGGACAATGCTCTCCCGCCCGGGGGGCCGCTGCCCCCCGGTATTTATTCGAATCGGCCGCAGGATCGTTCGCCGGGCCGGCCGATCACCGTGATGTTGCTGGACGCCGTAAATACTCCTTTTACCGACCAGGCGTACGCGCGCCGGCAGATGCTGGAGTTTGTGAAAGAGCAGTTCAAACCCTCGGACCGCATGGCTGTGTTTACTTTGACGGGCGGGTTGAACGTGCTGCAGGACTTTACCAGCGATCCGCAGGCGCTTTACACGGCGTTACAGCGCTTCAATCCGCTGACGCAACCGTTCGGCAAGGGCTTTCCGACTGCTACCAGTTCGGATGGCGGACCTGCAACCCCGGCCTCGACGGTAGCAAGCCTGGATGCCAGCACGCCGCCGCCGAGTGACAGCAGCTCGAATCCAGGCGGTGGGCGGGGTGGTGGGAGTGGGGACTTGGCCGGAACCGCAATGGCGGCGGTCCAGGCGTTCGAAGGGGCGCAGGTTGGGTATGCGCGGGACCAGCGAACGGTGATCACTCTGGCTGCGTTGGATAGTATAGGGCGGATCCTGGGGGGACTTCCCGGACGAAAAAATCTCATCTGGGTCGCGGGAGACCTTCGAGATTTTTCCTTCATCCCGGAAGACCGTGCGATGTCACAAGAAGAGATCGACGACGCCCAGGCAGGCATCAACACGCGTCGTGTGGGGGAGCATGCGGCGGGAAATTCCGAAGAAATCTTCCGCACTTCGCACGCGCAGGAAGTTCGTGAGACAGCGTCACGGCTGGCGAGCGCGCAGGTTGCGGTGTATCCGGTAGACGCGCGCGGATTGTCGATCTCGAGCAGCATTGACTCGCAAGAAGCGATGCGAGAAATGGCCCGCGAGACTGGCGGGCGGGCCTACGTAAATCAGAATGAAATCAAAGTTGGAGTCGAACGTGCGTTTGAGGATGAGTCTGCGGCTTACACGATCGGCTACTATCCGGACAACAAGAAGTATGACAACAAGTACCGGTCGATCAAGCTCAAGGTGAAGCGAGACGGCGTGGAAGTCCAGAGCCGCCGCGGCTACTACGCCATTGACCCGACGCAGATCAAGGGATACAACGCGCAACAGGAAGTGGCGTCGGCAACCGCAGATGTCGTCCCTTCCACAATGATTTCGTTCCGAGCCCAAGTGAAGCCGGCGGCGGCGAACAATGTTCCCGGCAAAATTGGCGTGACGTTCCTGGTGGACGGCAATACGCTCTTCGCCGAAGATGCCTCGGGCGGCGGCAAGCATTTGAAATTCGAATACTACGCAACGACTTATGCTGGTGGGAAGATCGTTGCCAGTGCGAGCAAGAAGGCGGACCAGACCTTCGACGCGAAAACTTATCAGCAGATATTGCAGCAGGGCATTGTGTTGCATTTGGATTTGGACCCGCAGCCTGGGCAGTTGCGCCTCGCAGTCCAAGATAGCCGTACCGGCCTCGTAGGAACCATCAACGCGACGACGCCGTAGCCGGCGTTTCTTAAAACTACTCGCGGCGAATATGCCCGCCGATTGGCTAGTATGTTGGTAGCATTAGTTGTAATGCGGAATGGTTCTCATTGCAACGTGGCCCAAGGAGGTTGCTCTTATGCGAATCGCGAACAACGTTACGGAGTTGATTGGGCATACGCCGCTGGTGCGGCTCAATCGGGTGACCGCAGGGTGCGTGGCCGATGTGGTCGCGAAACTGGAGAGCCAGAATCCGCTGGCCAGCGTCAAAGATCGCATCGGCGTGAGCATGATTTCCGAGGCCGAACGAGAGGGAAAGATTCATCCGGGCAAGACGGTTCTGATTGAGCCTACCAGCGGCAACACCGGCATCGGGCTGGCTTTCGTCGCTGCCGTGAAAGGCTACAAGCTGATCCTGACCATGCCTGACACCATGAGCCTGGAGCGGCGCGTATTGCTGCTGGCGTTTGGGGCGGAGATCGTACTTACCCCCGGGCCGAGAGGAATGACCGGCGCGATTCTGAAAGCGAAGGAGATTCTGGCGAACACTCCCGGCGGCTACATGCTGCAGCAATTCGACAACCCCGCCAATCCGAAGATCCACTTCGAGACCACGGGGCCTGAAATCTGGGAAGACACCGATGGGCGCGCCGACATTCTGATTTCGGGTGTGGGCACGGGAGGGACGATTACCGGAATCTGCCAGTACATCAAGCCGAAGAAGCCATCGTTCAAGGCCGTGGCGGTTGAGCCGGCGGACAGCGCGGTTCTTTCCGGGGGGAAGCCTTCTCCGCATAAAATTCAGGGAATTGGCGCGGGATTTGTGCCCAGCATCCTGCGCCGGGACTATATCGACGAAGTCATCACGGTGACGAACGACGAATCGATTGCGATGGCGCGGCGGTTGCCGCTCGAAGAAGGATTGCTGGTGGGGATTTCTTCCGGGGCGGCGGTGGCTGCGGCGTTGAAGGTCGCGCAGCGGGCGGAGAATGCGGGGAAGCTGATCGTGGTGATCCTGCCGTCTTTTGGCGAGCGCTATCTCAGCAGTATTCTGTTTCAGGAACTGCGCGACAAGGCGCTGCAGATTCCGACGGTGGCGCTGCCCCCGGCCTGATCCGATTCAGACTTCGTCTTAAGGCGTCGAATCCTCCATGCCGCATCTGTTGGCTTCAATTCGCGAAGACGTGGCCATGGTGATGGAGCACGATCCCGCGGCTAAATCGCGGTTGGAAGTATTTCTGTGTTACTCCGGACTGCATGCGGTTTGGTTCTACCGCGTGAATCATTGGCTATGGAATCATCGCTTCCTTCTTCTTGGACGATGGCTGTCGCAGGTCGCGCGCTTTCTCACTGGAATCGAGATCCATCCCGCAGCAAAAATTGGACGGCGGCTGTTTATCGACCACGGTGTGGGCGTGGTGATCGGCGAGACGGCGGTGGTGGGCGAGGATGTGACTCTGTATCAGGGGGTGACCCTGGGCGGCACGGGCAAGGAGCACGGGAAGCGACACCCCACGATTGAGGATAACGTGGTGGTGGGCGGTGGCGCGAAGATTCTGGGAAACATTACGGTGGGCAGGAACTGCCGGATCGGCGCGGGGTCTGTGGTGTTGCGTAGCGTGCCGGAGGATTCGACCGTCGTCGGGGTGCCCGGTCACATTATTTTCCGTGAAGGAAAACGGGTGGTGATTACCGACCCCAAGCAGATCAATGATCCGTTGTCGGAGGCGCTGGCCGCAGTGGCGACAGAAGTAAACAAACTGCGGGAGCGCGTGCAACAACTGGAGGGCGCAGAGGTGAAAGGCGAACCGATGTCGGCCTCACTACAGAGGATTATGGAAGATGTCGACTACCAGATTTAGAGGGCGAGCGGAAAACCATCAACCACCGAGGACACGAAGTAGCTCGAAGGAGGGCTCTACGAACAAATGCGGGCGCGCGACTTCGTGGCCAGCTTTAGTGTTTGGATTTGTCTTCGGCGATAAGTTGGGCGACTTTGGAGTTGGGGCCTACGGGTTCGATCATGATGATGTGACGCGCGTTGAGGAACATTTTGTCGGGGCCGTGGAATTCGTTTCCCCGGCGCACCAGGACGTTGGTCACCGCCTTGGTCTCCTGGTTCACGGAACTCAGGGTGTAGTAAACGTCGGTTAACTCGGGGAAGGACGAACCAGCGTTGGCCAGCTTGCCGTAATAGACCTGATTGTTGTCCAACAGGACGGCCGCGTAGGGGGTCGTGATTTCTGGGCCCTTGGGCTGGTGGCCGCTGCAGGCGAGCGTGGATACCAGAAATGCCAGCGCAAACGTCGACGCGATAATCTTCTTCAAGACGGGCTCCTCCAAATAACTTTCGTCACAGATCGGCTCGATCTTACCACCCCGGTGTAGTCGCCGCGTTCAGCTAGTGCATTTGCGGCAGCGCGTGCGTCAGGATACGGACTGGCACTCGCGGAGTATTGGAGAGCGCGACCGGACCAGCCAGTGGCGCGCGCGCCGGGGCGTGACCCGGCGTGGTCCAGTCGTTGCCGAGTGGGCGCGCCACATTGGAGCGCGGGGCGCTCTGGCGACCCGTCCGCGTGGCTTCCGTTACGCCGATTGCTTTGACGTGATCCCAGGATGGCGTGGCCGGAATGTGCTCCCAACTGCGCAAATTGCTGTGGCTCACGGCGCTGGCCAGAACCAGCTGGCGGATGCCGCCGGAACCCGTCCCGCTCGCACTCAGTAAGGGCTGAGCGGTGGACGCATCCACGCGATGAAGAGCGCCCATCACAGGCTTGGCCGGACCCGACTTGGCAAGGATAGTTTTACCGACGATCGATTTCGCAATGTTTGATTTGGGATCGCTCGATTTCGGATCGTGCGCTTTAGAAATAATCGATTTGGAAATAATCGACTGGGAACCAATCGATCCCGGCTTGGCCACGGCCGACGCAATCTGCGCGGCGAGCGCGGGCGAGGGCGACGACGAAGCCGACGCCGCACCTGAGGCGACCGTCAACACCACGCTCGTCGAGGTGTACGACACCACGAAGTGCTCCGTGCTGTTGATGGCGATGGTCGTGTTGCTGAACGTCCCGGAAATGCTCTTCGCCGTCAGAATGGTGAAGGTCTGTCCCACGGTCGGCGTAAAGCTGTTCACCAGGGCCGCCGTCAGTGTTCCACCCAGACTGGCGGTGCCTGTAACTTTCAGTTGGCTGTAGAGAGTGCCGACCGTCGTTCCTCCGACGGAGACGTTCAGCGTGCCGCTGGAAAGTTGCGTGTAGGTTCCGGTGATGGAGAGCAGACCCGCTTTGCCGGCGTCGCCGACATTGATGGCTGCGCCATTGGAGACGTTCGCCTTCAGCGTGCCCGCTCCTTGCACGGTGCCGCCGGTAACGCTGATGCCCGCGGTGCCGTTACCCGTCAGAGTGCCGTCGACCGTGGTGGTTCCGGCGGTCTGGTCGTAACCATTCGTCGTGCCGCCGACGGTCAAGACCGTTCCCTTCCCCACCGTCACTGTGCCTGAGTTGGTGAAGGTGCTGGCGGCGGTGGTGAGCGTGGCGCCGGTCGAAAGCGCCAACGTGCCGGTGTTGTTGTTGAACCCGGCGAGCGCGTTCGTGGTGCCGTCGAGAATCTTCGCGGTCTTGCCAGTCAAGGTGAGATTGGCGGCGTTGGTGGTGATGCCGCCGTTGGCGGCGATGAGTTGCATTGTTCCGCCAATCGTATAAATTCCGCCGGTCAAGGTGCCGCTGCTCAGATTGCTCAGCGTACCCGCTACGCTGAACGTGCTGCCGGCGCCCACCGTCAGCTTGCCGGAGTCGGTGAAGTTGCCGGCGGTGGTGAAGTTGGCGTTCTGTCCCAACGTGAAGCTGCCCGTGCTGGCGATGGTGTTGAGGTTCGCCAGAGCATTCGTGCTGGTGGTCGAGTTCACCATCTCGCCCACGCCGTCCAGGGTGATGTTCGAGGCGTCTGTGACGATGTTGAGCCCTTTCGCACTCACGCTTCCGCCCACCACGTAGGTGCCGCCGCTCAACGTCTGGGTGGTTGCGCTGTAGTTGGTCAGATTGCCGTTAATGGCGAACGTGCTGCCGTTATTGACCGTGAGAAAGCCGAAATTCGTGAAGTTTCCTGCCGTCGTGAAGTTCGCTCCGTTGGCCAGCGTCAGGTGACTGGTGTTCTTGTTCAGGTTGGCCAGAGCGTTCGAGCTGTTGGAGGAGTTGAAGATGGTGCCGCCCTCCAGCGTGAGGTTCGCTGAGTTGGTGGTGATGTTGGCGGTGCCAGTGGCGAGATCCAGATTGCCACCGAGCACGAACGTGCCGCCGGACAAGGTCGTACTGCTGATCTGCGCCAGCGTTCCGTTGACGGTGAAGGTGCTGTTGGGGTTGATGGTGAGCGAACCGGTATTGGTGAAGTTGCCCACGGTGGAGAAGTTCACATGATTGGCCAGCGTCAGGCTGCCGGCATTGGTGGCCAGATTCGCCAGTGCGTTGGTATTCGTCGGTCCGTTCTGAATGGTGCCACCGGCCAGTGTGATGCTGGCGTTGTTGGTCGTGATGTTCTGCGCCGCTCCGGTCAGGATGAGATCGGAGTCGAGAACATAAGTTCCGGCGGTCAGCGTATTGCCGCTGATCTGGGCCAGCGACTGCACTTTGAAACTGGTGCTGCCGAGAATGGTCAGCGATCCGGCGTTGCTGAAGGCGCCGGCATCGACGAAGGCCACGTCGGTGGTGAGTCCGCCGGTGGAAGTGATGCTGGTTAATCCGGTCAGAGCGTTGCCGCCGGTAGTGGTGTTGATGAGCTGTCCGCCCGCCTCTTCCGTTACGTGCGCCGCCAGCGTGGTGATGCCGGTCGAGTTTCCCGCCGCGAATGTAATGTTGCCGCCATCCGCAATGTACGTCCCGCCCGTCAGCGTCGTCGTCGCCCCACTGTAATTACTGAAACCAGCAGAGCCTACGTTGATCGCCAGATTCTGTCCGGCATCGTTGGCCAGCAATGTGCCGGTATTCGTGAATCCGATATGGCCGTTGCCCAGATTGCCTTCGCCCTCGATGGTGCTGGCGTTGGTAAGAAGTCCGGTGGATGGGCCATCGATAAAGTTAGGACCGCCGTTGCCCATGATGAGCACGCCAGTGCCCGCCAGCGTGACCGGCCCGTTGATCGAGATGAACGTATTGTTCCCGGTGGAGTTTTCGCTGATGGTTCCGTTGTTGGTAATAGTCCCCACCAAAGTCGTGTTGGTGTTATTGGCGATGATGAGGTTCCCGGAATTGGTCAGACCATTCAAGGTGCTGTTGACGCTGGTCATGGTTCCGGTTCCGGTAGTGGTGAGCGTTCCACTCGTGATGGTGGTGCCGTTCAACACGACGGACGATCCGGTTCCCGCGCTGATGGTCCCACCCGTGTTGGTCCAGGAAGCGTTAAGCAGTTGCAGCGTGCCCCCGTTGGTCGCCTCCAGGGTCTTGGTGTTCGTCGAAACCGCGGACCCGTTCGGGTTGAGAGTCAGGGTGCTGCCCGAGACATTGGCATTGATGGTGGCATTGTTCGTCACGAAAATATGACCGTTGCCGATAGTGCCGAAGCCGGTGATCGTCTCTTTGTTCGTGAGGGTATCGCCGCCGGGGCCGTCGATGAAGTCGTTGTTGCTGCCTGCCAGCACAACGGTCCCGGTGCCCTGCAGGGTTACGTTCCCACCGAGTCCCAAGTACGTATTGTTGCCCGCGGCAGCGACCGTGATCGTGCCATTGTTCGTAATGGTTCCCAGCAGATTCGTGGTCGAATTGTTGGCAATGGTCAGGCTTCCGGAATTTGTAAGACCATTGAGCGTGCTATTGACGCTGGTCATCGTCCCGGTTCCGGCGGTGGTGAGGGTTCCACCCGTGATGGTGGTGCCGTTCAACACAACGGAAGAGCCAGTCTGCGCCGTGATGATCCCGCCGGTGTTGGTCCAGGAAGCGCCGAGCAATTGCAGCGTGCCACCGCTGGTCGCCTCTAGTGTCTTGGTGTTGGTCGAAGCTGCGGAGCCGCTCGGGTCGAGAGTTAGGGTGCTGCCTGAGACATTCGCATCGATGATCGAGTCATTCGTTAGGAAAATATGACCGTTGCCGACAGTGCCGAAACCTTTGATGGTTTCTTTGTTCGTGAGGGTATCGCCGCCGGGGCCGTCAATGAAGTCGTTGTTGGTCCCTGCCAGCACCACGGAACCGGTACCCTGGAGGGTCACATTCCCGTTGAGGCCCAGGTAGGTATTATTGCCGGCGGCGTCGACCGTGATGGTGCCGTTGTTGGTGATGGTTCCGATCAACGCTGTGGTCGTGTTGTTGACGACCACAAAATTGCCGGTATTGGTGAGGTTCTCCAGCGTGTCGCCCTCACCGTAGATGACTCCTGCGCCGCTGGTTGAGAGTGTGCCGCCGTTGACCGTCACACCGTTGTTGAGCACGACTGCCGAAGGATTGTTTTTCGCATCGGCACCCACGGCTGCGATCGTCCCACCGCTGTTGGTAAAGGTGCTGCCCTGGAGAACCAGCGTGCCGCCGTTGGTTGCCTCAAGGGTGCCGGTATTGGTAAAACCGCCGCCGCCCGCTTGAATATAGAGAGCTGCAGTTTTCACAGTGGGGCTGATATTGGCGTCAATTGTTCCCGAGTTGATCAAAGTCAGATGGCCGTTGCCGATGTTGCCGACGCCGGTGATGGTTTCCTCGTTGGTGAGGGTAGCGCCGCCGGGGCCGTCGATGAAGTTCGGCCCGCCGGTTCCGAGCACCACGGTCCCGGTGCCGGCCAGAGTCGCCGTCCCGGTGCTCGTGTTGGTGATGCCGAGGAAAGTGTTGTTGCCGGTCGATCCGACATTGATCGTCCCGTTGTTGGTAATGGTGCCATAGATAGCCGTCGTGGAACCATTCTGGATGTCGAAGGTGCCGGAGTTGGTCAGCCCGGTCAGGCTAGACGTGCCCGCATTGTCGATCACGCCGGTTCCGCTGGTAGTGAGCGTACCGCCGGTGATGCTGGTGTTCAGAAGGACGACGGTCGATCCTGTTCCCGCAGAAATCGTTCCGCCGGTGTTGGTCCAACTCGAGCCTTGGAGCACCATGGTGCCGCCGTTCGTGGCTTCGAGGGTTGCGGTGTTGGTGGAGGCGCCGCCGGGAATTACGTAGAGATTCGTGCCGCTCACGTTGGCGTCGATGACTTTGTTGTTGACGAGGACCAGATGGCCATTGCCGATATCGTCGTTGGACCCACCTCCGCCGCCGGTAATGGTTTCATCGTTGGTAAAGATCGTGCCCCCAAACCCGTCGATGAAATTCGGACCCGTTCCTCCTAAGACCACCGTTCCACTCCCGGTCAAGGTTGTAGCGCCGGAAATACCCAGGAAGGTATTGTTCGCGGTCGAATTGAGATTGATCGTTCCGTTGTTGGTGATGGTTCCGGAAATGTTGGTGGTCGTGTTGTTGTTGATGTCGTAAGTGCCGTTAATGGTGAGGTTCGCCAAGTTGGCGGTGGAACCGTAGATCACGCCCGTCCCGGTCGAACTGAGAGTGCCACCGTTGATGGTGACATTGCCGGTCAGGACGACGTTAGACCCGGTCGCTGCTGTGATCGTGCCGCCCGTGTTGGTCCAGGTTGAGCCATCGAGGACCAAAGTACCGCCGTTGGTGGCTTCGAGCGTCGCAGTATTTGTGGAAGCCGCGCCGGGAATCACATAGAGATTCATACCGCTGACGTTGGCGTCGATGACTTTGTTGTTGACGATGGCAAGATGGCCATTGCCGATATTGTCGTTGGAGTTAACACCGCCGCCGGTGATGGTTGAATCGTTCGTAAAAACGGTGCCTCCGCCTCCGTCGATGAAATTCGGGCCGCTTCCGCCCAAGACCACCGTTCCGCTGCCGGTCAATGTGGTGGCGCCGGAGATGCCGAGGTAAGTATTGTTGCCGGTCGAATTGAGGTTGATGGTCCCGTTGTTGGTGATGGTTCCGGAAAGATTGGTCGTGGTGTTGTTGGTGACGTTGTACGTGCCGGCGATAGTGAGGTTCGCCAAGGTATCGTTGGAGCCGTTGATCACGCCTGTCCCGCCAGTGGTCAGAGTGCCGCCGTTGATAGTGACGTTGGCAATCAGGTCGACCACAGAACCGTTCTGAGCCGTGATGGTGCCGGCGCCGCTCTGGGTCCAGGTCGAACCCTGAAGCACGAGTGTGCCGCCGTTGCTCGCCTCCAAGGTACCGGTATTCGTCGATGCGCCGCCCGGAATCACGTATAGGTTCGTGCCGCTTACGTTGGCGTTAATCGTGCCGCCATTGGCCAGCACCAAGTGACCGTTGCCGATATCGTCGGAGGATCCGCCACCGCCGCCACTGATGGTCGAGTTATTGGTAAAGAGCGTGCCTCCCGGGCCGTCGATGAAGTTCGGTCCGCCCGATCCCAGGACCAGGGACCCGGTACCACTCAGAGTCAGCGCAGCCCCGATCCCCAGGAAAGTGTTATTCCCGGTTGAGTTGAGGGTGATGGTCCCGTTATTCACGATGCTCCCGCCGTTAACCGAGAGAGTCGTATTGTTTGAGACCGATACCGAGTCGCCAGCGTTGCTCAGGGTGAGCGTGCTGATGCTGGCGTTGTCGTCTTCGACCGTGGCGGCCGTAGTAAGGCCGATGACGACGGCATCGCCGCCGGGCGCGCCATTGTTCCAGTTACTGGTGTCGCTCCAATTGTTATTGGAGCCGCCGCCGCCCGTCCAGGTGTCCGTTGTGACCAGCGGGCGGACGTTGTTCTTCGCAGAATTTTTCGTGGGCTGCGACGCCGGGCGGGCTACGCCTGACCGCACCTGCAGTGCCGGCTGCGAGAGCTTCTTTCTGGCACTCGTTCCAGATTGAGCCGTGGCAAAGCTGGCGAAGACCAAAACTGCCATGGCGATAAGGATGGAGAACACACTCATCCGCTGGACTGCCAGAGAGGACGCAGGGCGCATAGAAAACTCCAAGTGAAGCATCAATTCAAGCCGAACTGCCAGGGAACCCCAAGGTGAATCGAACACAACAATGCGAGCGCGTTGCGCACCCGGACGGGCGCGCAGAGAGGGTTGAGGCATCATAGCGAATAGGCAATGGCTGTCAAGATGAAAATTCTGGCACTTGCGGAAAAGAGGGGGGCGAAACTCGGCGCCGGGATTCAGGTGGGACGGTCTGCGGTCCAAGGATCGATGGTCGGAAGATCGATGGTCCGAGGATCGATCATAACGCGATGAGCTGAGCAGCGGAGACTGGTTGGGATTGGTTGCGGCGCTCTGCTGGCGATCTCAGTTAAAATCGAGGCGCTGAAGTTGGCTCCCCCAAGAAAAATTCCGAGATAGCATTTGCGAATAACGATCCGACCTCCGCGGAGAGCCCACGCTTTGTTCTTGGATAGGGCCACAAGCCTGCTGGCCTTGATGATCGTCGCTGTGTTGGCGAGTGTTCCGGCTTGTCGGAGTTCTGCGCGGGCAAAGGAGCACGTCGACGCGGGCAACCGTTATCTGGAACAAAAGCAGCTCACCGACGCCGCACGCGAGTACCGGCAGGCGATTGAGATTGATCCCGATCTGGCCGACGCGCATTACCGGCTGGGATTGTTGGAGTTCCAAGAGGAACATCCGACCGCAGCGACGAAGGAGATGGCGCGAGCGGTAGAACTTGATCCCAAGAATGTGGATGCGCGACTGCATCTGGGAAATCTGCTGATCGCCGCGACACAGTATGGAGATGCGCAGCAGCAGGCGGAGGCCGTGCTTTCGGCGAATGGGCGGAATTCCGGCGCGCACCGGCTACTCGGCCAGATTGCTCTGCAGCAGATGCAATACGTGCCCGCGGAAAACGAGTTGAAGCAGGCGATCGATCTCGCGCCCCATGATCCGGAGGCGTATGAAGACCTGGGGCTGGCGCAGTTGCTGGATGCAGAGTTCGGGGCGGCAGAGAAAAGTTTTCAGACCGCGGTCGACCTTCGGCCGGACGACGCGCAGACCTACATCAATCTGGCGAATTTCTATAAAGGGCAGGGTGTTGCCGACCGGGCCGAGCAGGTTCTGCGCCAGGGGATGGCGAAGAATCCAAAGGCGGTTGAAGTGCCTATGGCACTCGCGGGAATCTATGTCGACGCAGGCCGTTTGCCGGATGCCAAACGTGTGCTGGACGCGGTGGAAACGGACGCGAACAACTATGCCGACGGGCGTCGCGCTGTGGCCGAGTTTTATCTCGACAGCGGGGACGCAGCTTCGGCGCTGCAACGGTTTCGAGTTCTCGCGGAGCGCGATAGCCGCGATCAGGCGGCGGCAAAGAAAGTTGCTGAGTGCTATCTGCAGTTAGGCCGATGGCAGGACGCAAACGACTGGATCGATCAGCACGACCGGAAAGATGTTGACTTCCGGCTATTGCGGGCGCGCAGTGACTTGGGAGCATTTCGTTTGCGGGATGCCGTAGCGGAGTTGCAGAGTCTGCTCAAGGATTCTCCGGATGTGCCGGCCGTGTACTACTACCTGGCTCAGGCATATCTCCGGCAGGAGGAGACCGGAGCGGCAGCACAGGCGTTCAACGAGGCGGTGCGAGCGCAGCCGGGATATCTTCCCGCGATTCTGGGGTTGGGAAACATCAGTCTGCAACAGGGGAATGCGAACGTGGCGTTGAACTATGCCAGCCGAGTGATCGCCACGAGCTTCTGGCTGGCGGATGCGCACATTCTGGCTGGGAGCGCGTATCTGGCGCTTGGGGATCAGGATCAGGCGCAGCGGGCGTTTGAGCTGGCGGCGGGTCTCAATCCGCGGAGTCCTGAGGCCCAGGAGCGGCTGGGAAGGGTTCTCAGTTTGCGCGGAAACTATCCGGATGCGGAAAAGGCCTACGAAACTGCACTGGCGCTTGCGCCGGATAACGCTGCCGCGCTGAATGGCTTGTCGGACATTCTCGCGAAGCAAGGCAAGGGCAAGCTGGCGAGCGCACGCATCGATCGGCAAATTGCGGCGCAGCCTAAGTCTTACCAGTTGCTTGTGGCTCGGGCTGAATTTTGCATTGCGCAGAAGGACTGGGCTTGCGCAGAGAAGAGTTACAAGCAGACTCTGGCGCTGAATCCTTATTACGTGAATGGATACTTGGCGCTGGCGCATATCTATGCGGCGACGAATCGGCCGAACGAAATGATTCAGCAATACGAGGCGGCACGCGGTAAGTTTCCCGATTACTTGCCTACTTATATCCTTCTAGGGCAGGTATACGCCTACGTTGGCGACCTGCCGCGGGCGCTGCAGACTTATCAGGATGCCCTGAAGGTCGATCCCAATTCCTATCTGGCTCAAATGAATCTGGCGCGGCTCTATGCCGACCACGGAGGGCCGCTGGCCGAAGCGCTGCAACTGGCGCAGAAGGCGCAGGCGAGCCAGCCGGATGACGCGAACGTGAATGACACTCTGGGCTGGGTTTACTACAAGCAGGGGCTGTACAACTCAGCCGTTCCGGCGCTGGAGACAGCGGTTGCGGAGAATCCGCAGACCGCAGCATTTCAATTTCATCTGGGGATGGCATATCTGGGTACGGGCCAGGCGGCGCAGGCTCGAAACAGTCTGCAGGCGGCTCTCAATCTGGGGTTGAGCGCCGACGACGCGAAGGCTGCGCAGGCAGGTTTGCAAAAAGCAGGGTCGTGACTCGCGGAAGTGCGGCGGCGTACAGCACCTCCCGGCGGAATCGTGCTTACCAAATCCATTTATTTTCGTGCCGGCAGCGCATGGCTGCTCACCGATTGAGGCCGGGAATCCAGTGCGTGGCGAATTGTCTTTCTGGCCTGCTCAAGTTCCAGGCCAACCAACTCCAGCCGCGGCGGGCGCACTCGTGAATTTCCGATTCCGACTTCTGACTGAACCAGCTTGATCAGCTGGACGAAGTTTGGAACGGTGTCCATGCGGAGCAAAGGTAGGAACCAGCAATAGATTTCGAACGCCTTGTCAGCTTCGCCGGCGCCCGCGTAGTTAATCAGTTCGACCGCTTCGCGGGGAAGCGCGTTGGCCAGGCCAGCGATCCAACCTGTAGCCCCGACTCCGACGGCTTCCAGGACGGCGTCGTCAACACCGATGCAGATTTCGAGCCGACGGTCGAGCAGCGCGCGGATGGCGGAGATGCGACGCACGTCGGTGCTCGATTCCTTCACCGCCGTGAGGTTTTCGTGTTCCGCCGCCAGTTCCTGGATCTGCTCGGGAAGAAAATCGGTTCCGTAGGCGACGGGGTTGTTGTAGAGCATGCAGGGCAGCGGCGTGGCGTCGAGTACGGCGGCGACGTGGGTCTTCATTTCCCGCCAGTTCCCCTTGTATACATAAGGAGGCAAGAGCATCAGGCCGTCACAGCCGAGGTCCGCAGCCGCGTTGGCGATGGCAACGGCCTCGGAAGTGGTGAGCGCGGAAACCGCCGCGACCACTGGCGCGCGTCCGTGAATCGCTTTCACGCAGGTGCGCAGAACTGCTAGCTTTTCTTCGAAGGCGAGCGTTGCGCCTTCACCCAGTGATCCGAGCGCGACGACGCCGGCGCAACCGTTGTCCAGAAGCCAGCGACAGTGTTCGATCATGAAATTGTGATCGACACTGAGGTCGTAGTTGAAACACGTAGTAATGGCGGGCAAAACGCCTTTCCAATTCATTGGGAGCCTTCCATAATTGAGCGACGGTCGGGCGCGGCGTGCGTCTGCGGGAGCGTTGTGGGCTGTGGTTGCATCTCGTGTCCTCTCGAATTGACGATTAGTGTAGACAATATTCGTCGCGGTTGCACCGTTGGTTCTCGGCAGACTTTGTAGACAGAGCATCTTGCTCTTGATGCTAATCAAGAGCCTCAACTGCAAAGCTCGCGAAGGAAAATCACCGAAGGTCGCGAAGAAAGCCAAAATCGAGCCACTCCCCGCGAGGGAATCTTTGACAAACAGAGGGAAGTCCAGTTAATGTTGCGATTTGCGTAAACGTTTACGAGAACGTTTTTGCTGGCTAGAATTTGAACGTCGAGGTTCTTTATTTCTCCCCCAATGCTGCTGAAGACTTTGCGCGAAGAGGTGCTGGAGGCGAACTTAGAACTGGTTCGCCGCGGCCTTGTGCTTTACACCTTCGGCAATGTGAGCGGGATTGATCGCAGGGAAGGACTGGTCGCCATCAAACCAAGCGGCGTTCCTTATGAAGAACTCACGGCGGCGCAGATTGTGATCTCCGATCTCGAGGGGAAGATTGTTGACGGGAAACTGCGGCCGTCTTCCGACCTGCCGACGCATCTGGAGTTGTACCGGCACTTCTCCGGCATCGGTGGAGTCGCGCACACGCATTCGGAGTTTGCCACCGCGTGGGCGCAAGCCGAGACACCGATTCCGTGCTTCGGCACCACCCACGCGGATTCTTTTCATGGGCCGATTCCGGTGACCGAGCGGCTGACCGCTTCGGAGATTGCGGGCGACTACGAACTGGAGACCGGCGTGGCGATCTGCCGGACATTTTCAAAGATCGACCCCAACGCCATTCCGGCGGTGCTGGTGGCTGGGCACGCTCCTTTTTGCTGGGGACCGAATGCCGCGGAAGCCGCGCACAACGCGGTGATTCTGGAATATGTGGCGCGCATGGCGTGCCATACGCTGACGATCAATGCTGAAGCCCGGCCGCTGGCGCGCGAATTGCACGACAAGCATTTTTTGCGCAAGCACGGCCGCAATGCCTACTACGGACAGGTTAAAACGCAATGAATCCTGCTCTGCTGGTGTTGAGTTCCGCCCCCACGCTGGTGCATTTGTCGCCAGTCGACCTGGTCATCATCGTTTTCTACTTCGCCCTTGTGCTGGCCATCGGGCTGTACCTGAAAGAGCAGGCCAACACCGGCGAAGATTTTTTCATGGCCGGTCGCGAAATGACGGCGTGGGTGGCCGGCCTCGCGTTCCTGTCGGCGAATCTGGGATCGCTCGAACTGATGGGCTGGGCGGGCAATTCCTACAAGTACGGCATCCTTGCGGCTCACTGGTACTGGATCGGTGCCATCCCCGCAATGCTGTTTCTGGCGCTGGTGATGATGCCCTTCTACCACATCTGCAAGACTCACTCCGTTCCCGGATACCTCAAGCTTCGCTATGGTTCCGGCGCTCAGGCTATCTCGTCGATTTCATTCGCATTTATGACGGTGTTGATGAGTGGCATCAACATGTATGCGATGGCCGTCGTAATGCGAGTTGTTCTGGGCTGGAACATAACCTTCAGCATTCTGGTGTCATCGATCACGGTGATGATCTACGTGGCGCTTGGCGGATTGCGTTCGGCAATCTTCAACGAGGTTCTCCAGTTCTTCTTGATCTGGGCCGGAGCTTTACTCATACCGATTCTGGGGCTTGTGGAAGCAGGCGGCTGGAGCGGACTCAAGGCAAAGATCCTGCAGAACCTTACCGAACAACACGTAGCCAACCCCGGCGCGTACACGCACGCATGGTCGACTTTGGGCAGTTTTACGGACAATCCCATGGGGATCAACTGGGTCGGAATTGTGTTTGGCCTGGGAGCCGTCATATCGATGGGCTACTGGACCACTGACTTTCTGGTCGTGCAGCGCGTCTTGTCGGCGAAAGATTTGCGCTCTGCCAAGCTGGCGCCCATCATCGGCGCCGCGTTCAAGATGATGGTTCCCTTTATCGTCATCCTTCCCGGTCTGCTCGGCCTGGCTCTGCTCCGCGATCCGCACACCGGGAGTCTGCTGCGTTTGGTGCCCGCCGATGTCGCGTGGTCTCCAGCAGGACAGGCACAGGGACTGCACGGTTATGACGAAGTCCTGCCGCTGATGTTGGCGCGCTACTGCGGCCCGGGCCTGCTCGGTCTGGGCATCACCGCTCTGATCGCAGGCTTTATGTCTGGCATGGCGGGCAACGTCAGCGCCTTCACCACGGTTTGGACCTACGACATCTACGGCGCCCTGATCAACAAAAGCGCGTCGGACGAGTCGAAGGTGCGAATGGGACGCTGGTGCACGGTACTGGGAGTAATCATCAGCATCGGGACGGCGTTTCTGGTGATGAAGCAACAGAGCATCATGGACTACGTCCAGTCGCTCTTCAGCTTCTTTATTGCGCCTCTATTTGGCACGGTGATCTTGGGCATGCTGTGGAAACGGGCCACGCCTGCTGCCGGTTTCTGGGGATTGCTGACGGGAACTCTGTCGTCGGTCGGCATGTACGTATGGGTTAAGGTCGATCCATCCGCGGTCCGATACGTGGCTCTGTCTTCCCAGGCTCAGGATCAGGCGCAGAACATGTTCCGCGCACTGTGGTGCTGCTCGATCTGCGTGATCGTCACCGTCGTCGTCAGCTATATGACAAAACCCAAACCTGAGTCTGAGCTGAAGGATTTGGTCTACGGCCTGACGCCGATTCCGAAGGAAGAGCATGTTTCCATATTCCACAACCCGGTTTTCTGGGGCGCTATCGTCGCGGCTGTTTTTATCATTCTGCAAATCATTTTCTGGTAGGAGGAAGCGATGAAATCCGGCGGATCGCTATCGATTTGGTTCTTCATCGGCGTGTCTTTGGCGTTTAACGGCGCCGTGATCTGCGGCACGGGGATTTATGAATTGATATCTCCGCCGGAGCACCAGGTGGTGCTCTACAACATGCACGCCAACGTCTGGTGGGGTGCGGTCTTGCTGATCCTGGGCTTGTTTTTCAGCCTGCGATTTTCTCCCGCGCGGGAACGCGCGCGGATGGCCGGGAATTCGTAGTGTTTTCATTACTTTAAAAAAGAGGCAATCTTATGGCTGAAAAGAAAATGACGATGGGCGTCATCATCGGGAACCGCGGATTTTTTCCCGGCGAGTTGGCGAAGGTGGGACGCGAAGAGATGATTCAGGCGTTGGCCAAGGCCGGCATGGATTGCGTGGTGCTCGGTGCCGAGGACAGCAAGTATGGCGCGGTGGAGACCCACGACGAGGCTAAACGGTGCGCGGCGTTGTTTCGAAAAAACAGCGACCGGATCGATGGCGTGATTGTTTCGCTGCCGAACTTCGGCGACGAGCGCGCGATCGCCGACACTATGCGACTGGCCAAGCTGGATGTTCCAGTGCTGGTGCAGGCGACGCCGGATGACGCGAAGAAGATGACGATCCTGCATCGGCGGGACAGCTTCTGCGGAAAGATGTCGGCGTGCAACAACCTGCGGCAGTACGGGATCCCGTATTCGCTAACCCGGCTCCACACGGTGAGTCCGGACTCGGAAGATTTTCAAAATGACCTGGCGTGGTTTGCGGCAGTGTGCCGCGTGGCTAACGGAATGCGAAACCTGCGCGTGGGCAGCATTGGGGCGCGGCCGACTGCGTTCAATACCGTCCGCTACAGCGAGAAGTTGCTCGAGGCTTCGGGGATTTCGACCGAGACCTTGGATTTGTCGGAGGTCTTCGGGCGCATTGCAAAGTTGAAAGACGATCATGCCGGAGTGCAGGGTAAACTGGCTGACATTCGTAAGTACGTGACCACGAGCGGTGTGCCCGATGTGGCGCTGATTAAGATGGCAAAGCTCGGGTATGTGATCGACGACTGGATGAAATCGAATGACCTGAGGATCAGTGCCGTACAGTGCTGGACCTCGATGGAAGAATATTTCGGCGTGGTCCCCTGCACCATCATGAGCATGATGAGCAACAATCTGTTTCCCGCAGCGTGCGAAGTGGATGTATGTGGAACGCTTAGCATGCACGCGCTGGCGCTGGCTTCGGAAACTCCGAGCGCGTTGCTCGACTGGAACAATAACTACGGGGACGATCCGGACAAGGCCGTATGTTTCCATTGCAGTAACCTGCCCAAGCATTTCTTCCAGGACGTACGCATGGACTTCCAGGAGATCATCGCCGGAACCGTGGGCAAAGACAACACGTTTGGAACAGTGGTGGGCAGAGTGAAAGCTGGGGAGATGAGCTTTGCACGCTTCTCGACTGACGACACGGCCGGAATCATTCGCGGCTACGTAGGCCAGGGCTCGTTCACCAACGATTCACTGAATACGTTCGGTGGCGTCGGCGTAGTCAAGATCGACCATCTGCAGAAGTTGCTGCATTACATTTGCGAGAACGGCTTCGAGCACCACGTGGCGGCGAATTTCTCGAGTACAGCTGCTGCCGTGCACGAGGCGGCGGTGCGTTATCTGGGATGGCAGATGCACTGGCACGGGAACTGACGCCCGCGCTCGCCTCCCTCAGCTACTAAGCCGCAATGCGCCGCTTTACGGCGCGGCGGAAGCCGCGCCTTCCCGTCAACGCCAACACAGTAACTCCAGCGACGCATGCTCATTGACGCTCATCAGCATTTTTGGATCTACCGGCCGGACGAGTATGGCTGGATCGACGACTCGATGGCGGCATTGCGCCGTAACTTCCTGCCCGAAGACCTAACCGCAGAACTAGCAAGCGCCGGGTTCCAGGGATCGGTTGCAGTACAGGCCCGCCAGACATTGGAAGAAACTCGCTGGCTGCTGGAGTTGGCTGAACGTTCACCATCGATTCTTGGAGTGGTCGGATGGGTGGATTTGCGATCGACCGAAGTGCGGTCGCAGTTAAAGGAGTTGACGCGAAATTCCAAGCTGATTGGCGTCCGCCACATCGTGCAGGCCGAACCGGATGATCGCTTTCTGATGCGGCCTGATATTCTGCGCGGCATTTCGGTGCTGGAAGAGTTCGATCTCGCCTACGACATTCTGATTTACACCAAACATCTCCCTGTCGCCGCCGAGTTTGTGGAACGGTTTCCGCGGCAGCGCTTTGTTCTCGACCATCTCGCCAAGCCGCCGATCAAAGCAGGCGAGATCGACCTGTGGGTGCACGGGATTCGGCGGCTAGCTGCCTTTCCGAACGTGTTTGCCAAACTGTCTGGGTTGGTGACCGAGGCGGACTGGCGACATTGGAAACCCGAGCACATTATTCCTTACCTGGACGTTGCCTTTGAAGCGTTCGGACCGGAGCGGCTGATGATTGGCTCGGACTGGCCAGTGTGTCTTGTGGCGGCATCGTATGTGGGCGCGGTTGGAGTCGTGCGGGACTATGTTGCCCGACAGAAACCGGAACAGCACGACGCAGTGCTCGGAGAAAACGCCAAACGGTTTTGGCGGCTGACGGCGGGTTGAGAGACAACTCCAAGGTGACGCCAAGAAGCTTTAAGCCGCTAAGGCCGCAAAGAACAGCCGCAAAATTACACGAAGACGATCTGTATGGAACGCAGCCCGCTCCGCTGACTCTTCGTGCTTTACAATGACCGCATCCATGCCTCGCTCGGTTCTTCAACTCGATTCGCGGGACAACGTTCTGATCGCCCTCAGTGATTTGCAGGGGGGCGAAGGTATTGTATTCGACGGGCAGGCTTACACTCTGCCGAAAAGCGTTCCCGCCAAACACAAGTTCGCGATGCGAAGCCTTGGCGTTGGCGACGATGTCATCATGTACGGGGTTCTGGTGGGCAGAGCGGTCAAGCCGATCGCTGCCGGGGAATTGCTGACAACCGCCAACATTCAGCATCAGGCTGCGTCTTTTGCGGAGCAGGCCGGCGAATTTCACTGGATGGCCCCCGATGTTTCACGCTGGAAAAGCAAGACGTTCCAGGGATATCGCCGATCCGACGGTCAAGTTGGCACGCGAAATTACTGGCTGGTTGTGCCGCTCGTGTTCTGTGAGAACAAAAATATTCAGGTGCTGAAGCAGGCGCTGGAAGAAGAATTGGGTTTCGCCGCACCGCCGATCTACCGCCAGCAAGTCGCGGAGTTAGTGAGGTCGTATTCTGAAGGACCGGCGCGCGATCTGAGCGTTCCCACCGCCTCAGACGCTGCTGCGCCGACGCGCAACCGGGTGTTCGAACATGTTGACGGAATCCGATTTTTGCTGCATGAAGGCGGGTGCGGCGGAACGCGGGAAGACTCGAACAATCTCTGCGGCCTAATCGCCGGCTACATTCACCACCCCAATGTGGCGGGAGCGACGGTACTCAGCCTGGGCTGCCAGCACGCGCAGGTTGGTATTCTTCGCGAAGAGATTCGCAAGCGTGATCCGAAATTCGACAAGCCTCTGTTCATTCTCGAGCAGCAGCGCAGCGGCTCGGAGGCGGCGATGATGTCGGAAGCAATCCGCCAGACATTTCTCGGGCTGGCAGAAGCCGACAAGGCGCGGCGTACTCCCGAGCCGCTCTCCAGTTTATGTGTGGGGCTGAAGTGCGGAGGATCGGACGGCTTCTCCGGCATCTCGGCGAATCCGGCCATCGGGCATACCGCCGATCTGCTCGCGGCTTTGGACGGGCGAACAATTCTCTCGGAATTTCCGGAATTGTGCGGAGTTGAACAGGAACTCATCAATCGCAGCAAGAGTAAAGACGTGGGCAATCGTTTCATCCAACTGATGCGTGACTACGCCGCGCGCGCCGCTGCGGTGAGATCCGGCTTCGACATGAATCCATCGCCGGGGAACATGCGCGATGGATTGTTGACCGATGCGATGAAGTCGGCGGGAGCGGCAAAGAAGGGCGGCACATCACCGGTGACGGCGGTGCTCGACTATCCCGAGTACTCGACCGAGCCGGGACTGAATCTGCAGTGCACGCCGGGTAACGATGTGGAGTGCGTGACGGCGCAGGTGGGAGCGGGGGCGAGTGTCGTGTTATTCACCAGCGGACTCGGTACCCCGACAGGAAATCCGATTACGCCAGTAGTGAAGCTGTCTACCAACTCGGTCCTCGCGGAGCGGATGCACGACATCATCGACATTGATACGGGCGCGGTCGTGGCTGGACAGAAAACGATCGAGCAGATGGGCGAGGACATTTTGGAGTTCGTCGTCGAGGTCGCGAGTGGAGAAGTCCGGACCAAGGCAGAACAGAAGGCGCAGGAAGATTTCATTCCGTGGAAGCGAGGAGTTTCGCTCTGAGCAAGGAAAGCAGCAACGCAGGAAATTTTCGTCTCGACGGCAAGGTGGCCGTGGTCACCGGCGGCGGAAGTGGGATTGGGCAGGCAATCGCTCTGAGGTTTGCGGCGCACGGCGCGGTGATCCGCGTGCTTGATGTGAACGAATCGTCGGCGGACGCGACCTGCCAGCGGATTACGGCGGCGGGCGGGAATGCGTCCTCTCATCTTTGCGATGTGACCAACCAGAGGGAGGTGAAAGCGACGTTTGACGAACTGTTCCGCCTCGGCCGGGTGCACGTGCTGATTAATAACGCGGGGATTTCGCACATCGGCACAGTGGAGAGCACGACCGAAGAGGACTTCGACCGCGTGGTTCGAGTGAACGTCAAAGGCTTCTACAACTGCATGCATAGCGTGGCTGGACACATGAAGGACCACGGCGGCGGCGTGATTTTGAATCTGGCGTCGATTGCCGGATCGTCGGGGCTCGCCGACCGTTTCGCGTATTCCATGAGCAAGGGCGCGGTGATCGCGATGACTTATTCCGTGGCGCGGGACTACATCGCTTATAACGTTCGCTGCAACTGCATTTCTCCAGCCCGAGTTCACACGCCGTTTGTTGACGGCTACTTGCAGAAGAATTATCCCGGGCGCGAGCAGGAGATGTTCGAGAAGCTGGCTAAGTCGCAGCCGATTGGCAGAATGGCGGAGCCGGCGGAGGTCGCGTCGCTGGCTTTATTCCTATGCTCGGATGAGGCTGCATTTATTACGGGCGTGGACTATCCGATCGACGGCGGCTTTTTCAATCTGCACGGCTAGCGCATGGACCTGCAACTCAAGGACAAAGTCGCGATCGTCACGGGTGGCGCCAAGGGAATCGGCGCGGCTATCGTGCGCACCTTTGCTGGCGAGGGCGCGCTTCCGGTGATTGTGGATCGCGATAGGGCGGCTGGCGCTCAATTGCAAAACGATCTGCGAAAGAACGGGGCCGGTTGCGGGCTTATCGCCGTCGACCTGGAGACCGCGGAAAACTGCGCGCAATCCATTCGACAGACGTTGAACGACTTCGGACGAATCGATGCGCTGGTGAACAATGCGGGGCGCAACGACAAGATCGGACTGGAGCACGGCACTCCGGAAGAATATGTGGCCTCGCTGAACCGCAATCTGGTTCATTACTACAACATGGCGCACTATGCCCTGCCGCACCTGAAGAGCTCGCGAGGAGCGATCGTCAACATCGGCTCCAAGACAGCGGTCACGGGGCAGGGGAGCACGTCCGGGTATGCCTCCTCGAAAGGCGCGGTAATGGCGCTTACGCGCGAGTGGGCGGCGGAACTGCTGCCCCATGGCATTCGCGTCAACACCGTGGTTCCGGCCGAAGTCATGACGCCGCTATACCGCCAGTGGCTCGACACATTCCCGAATCCAGAAGAGAAGCGGAAGACGATTCTTTCTAAGATTCCGCTAGAGCAGCGCATGACCACGGCGGAAGAGATCGCGGCCATGGTCGTGTTCCTGATCTCCGCCAGGTCCAGCCACACTACCGGCCAGCATCTATTTGTGGACGGAGGTTATGTGCACCTGGATCGCGCGCTGACATAAGAACTCTTCCGCCCCGAGCGAGGTCGAATGAAACGACGATTCTGTCTGACCCTCGATTTGAAAAATGATCCCGCGCTAATTGCTGAATACAAGCACTATCACGAGAATATCTGGCCGGAAATTACACGAAGCATCAAAGACTCCGGCGTTAAGGATATGGAGATCTATTTACTCGGGACGCGCATGTTCATGATCATGGAAGTTGAGGAGGGATTTTCGTTCGAGGCCAAGTCGAAAGCGGACCAAGCCAATCCCAAGGTACAAGAGTGGGAGAAACTGATGGGTACGTTTCAGCAAGTGTTACCGGAAGCCGAACCCGGCGAAAAATGGTTGCCGATGGAGCGAGTGTTCAAGCTCGAAGAGTGAATTTTACTATCGGCCCGTCTCAGAGTGACCCTGCGGATCTGCGCCGATCCCGTCCAAAACGGCAGCCTTCAGTTACGCCTGCAATAAGCGGTTCTGCTGGGGCGTTTTCTGATCGTTCCTATAAGAAATTTGTATTGGACTGACCGAATTCACCGCATTTATCGTCGCGGATTGATTCGTGTCTGATTTACCAGCTTATGCTGCGGCGGGCGTGTGTGGAAGCGCCGGGGCGTCTAAGAGACGATAGGGAAACACCCCTATCTCCACGCAAATAGGAGCGGTCAAACATGAAGAAGCGAGCAGGGTGGCGCTCTTTGCGCCTGTCGTTGATATCAGCCAGTGCTGCGGTTCTCTTAGTGGTTGGACTGCTGGCCGGGTTGTCCACTTTGAGCTTTGCCGACGAACCCAAGCCAGATCCGTCGGGAACAGCGACTGGGGACAAGACGACAGCGGTCGATGCCGCGGGCAATCCCTTCGTCGTTGCCGAGCCCACCGATAAATCGGCCCCCGACTATGCCAAGAACAAGAAGGATTTCGACGACTACCAGGCTCAAACCGCCAAGGAACCCCTGGCGGTAAAACTCGCCGACGATGTGGGGCATGTTCGCGTGGCGACCAACTTCGCCTGGACGCTCAACACCGGCTACCTCGTGCTGTTCATGCAGGCCGGGTTTGCCCTGCTCACCTGCGGACTGGTGCAAAAGAAAAACGCCGCTCATTTGATGATGCTGAATTTCGCGGCGTACGTGTTTGCTTTCCTCGCGTATTACGCGGTTGGATATGCGTTTCAGTTTGGCGCGGTTGCGATCAACGCGGCGCCAACGAATCTGGGCGGAATTCCTACGCTGAATCATTTCTTGATTGGCAGCGGGCAGTGGGGATTTGTGGGCGGGAAAGGTTTCTTTCTCGTAGGTCCGGCCTACGACAGCGCCAGTAATTGTCTGACGCTGTTCGAAGTTGTGTTCATGGAGACGGCCGGCTACATCATCGTCGGCGCCATCTGCGAGCGCATCAGCTTCTGGGCCTTCGTGCTCTGCGAACTCTTTATGGGCGCGATCCTTTATCCGATCTCCGGCTGCTGGACGTGGGGCGGAGGATGGATGTCACAGCTGGGATCGACGATGAATCTCGGCCATGGTTATGTGGACTTCGCCGGGTCGACAGTAGTTCATGCGGTGGGTGGCTTCGCCGCGATGGCGCTAGCGATTATTCTGGGGCCGCGACTCGGGAAGTATGGTCCGGGTGGAAAGATCCGCGTCTTTCCCGCTCACAACATCGTTTACGTTGTGACGGGCACGTTCATCCTTCTCTTTGGATGGATGGGGTTCAATCCCGGCTCAACGTTAGGCGCGACGGATCTGCGCATTTCCGTGGTTGCGGTCAACACGAACCTGGCGGCGGTGGCGGGATCGGCTGCGGCAATGATCATCTGGTATTTCCTGTTTGGCAAGCCCGATATCACGATGGCGTGTAATGGAATGCTGGCCGGGTTGGTCGCGATTACTGCGCCTTGCGCGTTCGTGTCGCCAACTTCGGCGACGATTATCGGCATTCTGGCCGGGTCTCTGGTGTGCGCCGGAGTTCTTTTCAACGATCGCGTTCTGAAAATCGATGACCCCTGCGGCGCAATTTCCGTGCACGGCTATTGCGGCTGGCTGGGCGCCGTCAGCGTGGGGATATTTGCTGACGGAGCCTACGGCGCGGGATGGAACGGAGTGGGCACGTCGAGTTATCTGGGACACGCGGGCCAAGGCGTGACCGGACTGATTCACGGCGATACGCGTCAGTTTTTCTGTCAGCTCGGGGGAGCAACGCTGTACGCGCTGTGGGCGTTCGGTGGAACGTTCGTCGTTTTCTGGTGTGTAAACAAAGCGAAGAACATGCGAGTCTCGCCGGAATCGGAAGAAGTCGGTCTCGATGTTCCCGAGTTTGGCATGCCGGGTTACCCTGAAGACGCAGTGGTTCCGGCCCCTTACTAGTTCCGGCGGCCACTGATAGAGGCCTTTTATGTACGCTCGCCTTGATCGGATTCACCGGGCGCTGCCGGTGATCCTTGGCATTGTGACGCTCCTTGGCGTTGGCGTGCTGCTCGTATGGAATATGTCCCCCGGGCTTTTTCCGGCGAAGGCGCACGATCTTCTCGCAGCGTTTCCGCTGGTGATGATTGCCTGTGCCTATTTGGTCTACCAGATGGCGCATCGGCCTCCAGCAGCGGAGTTTGTGAAGGCAGTACTCTTGGCCGCTGCGTTTCTTTTCTGGGCCGCCAACCAGTTCTGGCCCGCTCTGCCGCAGGCAACGCTCTTCAACGACATTGCGATCGGGCTTTTTGTGCTTGACGTTTTTCTGGTGATGATTGGCTGGCCGCCCACCGTTCCGGACGAGTCCTTCGCAGAGACTTATGGCGAGCCTGAGCACCCCGCACCACGCGTTTGAAACGCGCCGATACTCACCGAACTTCGATGCGACTCGGTTGGACAACAACCTGCGCCTCGGGATTGTAGTAGTCGTAGAGAATCGAAGGCTCGGTCAGGGCGTTCATTCCGTAGCGCGGGCGGAAGGCAAAATCGAAGTCCGTGCCTCCGGCTTTGGGCCAGAGGTAGATGACGACGCGATCGGGGCGGATTTCGTACTGGCTGATCTCCCAGGTATCGCCCGACATCGCTTTTTCCAGGGAATCGCGATCGACCACAGCGCCGGGCGGCAGGCCGATCTCGGCCAGCAACATTCCATAACCGCGGAAGCCGATGCGCTCGGCGTGGACCTTGCAGTCGATCGATTCGTCGCGCTGGATCGTGGTGCGATCGTAGGCGACGCGCAGTGACAGAGCATCGCTGTCACCGGTTCGGATTCCCGATTTACTCTTCGCGGGAGATTGGTCCCAGGGAATGTAGTAGCGCGCCACAGCCTGAACCGAGGCGGTCTGAGATCCGCCGGCTCGGGAGATTGAGATGTGATTGTGTCCGGGCTTCAGGAACTTGGCCACGTCGAGTTGCAGAGGCGCTGCCACTTCGTCGGAACGTGGCAACTTCACACTGGCAGCCTTTTCGCCGTTGACGATGATTTCGGCAGCGCCAGCCGAGGAGGATACGCTTCGAGATTCGGTCAGGGGCTTGCCGAGCAAGAGAAACGATTCGAGAACGTTGATGGTGGTCTGGCCGGAATACCAGACTCCATATCCTTCTTTGTTGCGAATGAGAAAGATCAGTCCTTGTTCCGCGGCCGCTTCCAGATTTGTCTTTTGGTCGGCGCTCTCAGCTGCCGCCAGAGTCAAAGCTTGCACGACGAGCGCGGTCGTCTCCACTTTGCCGGGCGTACCCCAGCCGTAGAACAGAGTGTTGCTTTCGAGCGCCCAGTAAGTAGAGTCGCCTTCATCATGAGCCATTGACGCGAGCTTCGAACTTGCTACACTTCCCAGCGATTTATCGCCGAATTGAAAAGCGGCCAACGCGACTTGCGCGACGGCATAGGGATCGTTGGAGGTCGTCCACTGGCCTCGCAGGTAGTCGAGTGCGCGAGTCAACGCTGCATCCACGGATAGAGATCCAGGGCGGCGTGGGGCCTTGGTTTGATTGGACTGACCGCTCTTCACCAATGCCAAAGCGAGGTACGCGGTCAGGCTTAAGCTGTCCTTCTTTTGTTCTTCCTGCCAACTACCGTTCGCCACCTGTTGACGAAGGAGCCATTGGCGCGCCGCTTCGACAACGTCCGGATCGACTTCGACGAACTCACGAGCATCCGTCAGAAAGCGCAGCGCGTACGCGGTGAGCGCCAGATCGGGCTTGTCTCTTGCCCAGACAGAGATCCCGCCATCCTCATGCTGGTACGACAAGAGTTGCGCATATCCCAGCCGCGCGAATCGAAGGGCGGTGCGATAAGTTTCATCTGGCGATTTGCCTGCCTGCTTATAGAGTCGCAGCAGCATCACATTGGGATAAGTGGATGAGACCGTTTGCTCGCCGCATCCGTAGGGGCGTTCGAGCAGGCTGCGAGCACTTTCCAGAACGTGAGCCATCAGATTGGGATAGAGTTTGAGTTCGCCCTGCACCGACCGGGGCATGGCGTAGTCGGGAATATCAATGTCGAGGGTGATATCAGCACCGCCCTGCCCTACCCACAAACGCGAGGATGTCGCCGTGCGCGGTTCTCCGTCGGGATGAATGCGCAGCGGCTTCTCGACCGCGTCGCCGGTCTCGTGGTTGGCGGCAGTCACGCGTTGTTTCACGGTTCCAATGGCGCCGGTAACGCGGAAGCGGAACATGGCTTCCTCTGATTCGCCAGCTGCGACCGATGTATCGAGAATCGCGGGGCTTAGCAGCTTGAACCAGGAGTCGGGCTTCATCTCGACGCGCAGCGTCTGAGATTTCTCGAGGTAGTTACGCAACACGATGGGTAGAGAGATTTCATCTCCCTGGGTAAGAACCGACGGTGGTTCGTGCTCGACGAAAAATGGCTGGAATGTTTTGATGGCGCTGTCGAGAAGGCCGATTTGTCCGTCGATGGTCGAGGCGATCAGCGACAGCTTCCAGTTGGTGATGCTGTCGGCAAACTTGAAATGAAGCCGCGAGTTACCGTGACGATCGGTCTCGAGCATGGGCTCCCAGAACAGAGTCTCGGGGAAGAACTCGCGCAGGCGCGGCGTAGCGATTGGGCCGCCGGACGCGGTGTGAGAACTGGGAGCACTCACCATGGACGACATTGACTCTGTCATCATTACGGTCGGTGCTCCCGCCGAGACTTCGACCGTCTCCATGGCCGAGCCGATGCTTAGCTTCAAATTCAACTGGGTCGTGCTGAGGCTTTTCACCGGGACACGGTTGACTACAGCACTGCGGAAACCCGGCGACACTGCCGTGATGGTGTAAAGCCCGGTTGGAAGATTGCGCAGCGTGTAGCGTCCTACTGAATCGCTGGTCGAGTCGAAGGAAACCTGGTCGTACAGTTGCGCCGTGACTTTGGCATTGGAGACGGCCGCACCGGAGGGATCGGTCACCACGCCCGTGATCGCACCGGAGCCACCACTGAGAGGGATCTCCCCCGGAGTTGGTGCAGGTCCCAGCATCGTGCTGTTCTGCCGCGCCATTTCGCGGGAGAAGACCGCTAACTCGAAATCATCGGAATTGTGCGGAATGCCGTCTGCGCCGGGGCTGTAGAGATGTATGAAGGCGAGAGCCGCAGTCTCCGGCTGAACCGTCTTGCGTACCGGCACCCCGTTTTCCACTTCGCTGTAATCCATCACGACTCGATCTGCGAACCGCGCCTGGGTGTCGAAGAGAAGCCAAACGTGGCGTCCCCAGCCGTCGACCAGCAGATTGCGGGAGATCTGTGCTTCGTCTAGAACTCTGTAGAACTCGTTTTCATTCTGCGGAAATTTCTTGGTCGCGGCAAAGTTGTGCGCAAGAGCGGAGTCGATTTTGACTGCGGTGTCGCTGAAGTAATCGCTGAAGTCGGTCCAGACTGGGAAATCGTCGGACGTTGGACTGGTCTCAAACTTTCCATCGGGTCCGCCGCTCATCACGGTCAGCGTATAGCGGGACTCACTCACTCCGAATTGTGGCAAATATGTCTGCCCCCAGGGATCGCGCAGTTTGTCCCACTGGATGCCGTTTTTCGCCAGTTCGGTGCTTAACGTCTGGAAATCGCGGATGTAGCTTCCACTGCGGTCGTGATACTGCAACATGACCTTCTTGATCTCTTCCGCGGTTGGACGGAAGTACCAGCGCTCCATGCTCAGAGCTGGAACATCGTCTGCCGTGCCGGACTTCTTATCGGGACCCAAGCTCATCAGGTCGAACACCGCGAAGCCCTGACGGATTGAAAACTTGGGAACAAAACGAGAATTCCATGGATCGAGGACTCTGTCGAAGTCAACTCCCTGCTCGCTGAGCATGCGCCGCAACGATTCTTCGTCGCGCGGGTAGCTCATGCCCTTGTCATACACTTCATCGAGCGCCTTCCTGACTGGGGCGACTTCGCTATCCAGGAGCTTGCGGAAGGCGGAGCCGATGCCGTCGGGATAATCGACGCCGCCGAAAACCAGAGGGTCCATCCCTCCGCGATTCATGAACAATACTTCGGCAGCGAGTTGCAGGTCTTGGGCGAAGGGTTGCGAAACATCAAGGTGGTCGAGATCTTCGCGCTTGAGTCCACCGATTTCAGTGGGTTCGTACCAGTAGCTGCGGAAAGAATCGTAGAAACCATAGCCGCGGCTGCCCCCGAATTCGGCGTCGGTGCGGGCACGCTCTTCGACCGCCTGGTCGAAGATGACGCTGCCGAGCGCAGCCTCTACGGGCGCGCCGCTCGCGCCTCGCACATGCAGGTCAAGCACAGCGTCATCGCCGGGACGGTAACTGGGGTGGTCGAATTTCGCGGTGACTTTCAGTGCTGGGTCATGCGGATAGAGAACGGTACGCGTCCCGATGGGAATGTCGTACCGGCTCGCGCCCTCGAACGGCGAATAGGCGGCGATGGTCAGTTCGCCCTGGAAATCAGGTGTGTAAGGGAGAACAATGTAGGCGTGCCCGTTGTGCGCATGCACCGGCTGCGACTGGAGGATTCGGCCTTCTCGCAGAATGTCCAGGAGCAAGTTCGCCTCTCTCCGGCTCGTGCAAATATCTACGTCGACCGGCTCGTTGGGGCGAAATAAGGCTCGGCCGGTCGTCACCTGGATCGTCAGGCGATCGCCCATGTCCCAGAAGTCCTGAGTCTCGCGACCTCGGTGGCCGCGTTGATCGTCGGCTTCGAGTACCAGCCGGGCGGTGGGGCGACCGTTTTGAACCGGCGGCGGCGGAGGCAGGTTCAATCCGCGAACCTTCGCCACGCCATAGCGATTGGTTTTGATGCTGCGAAGAAATGCGCCGGCTTTATCGTCGTCGGGCGAGCCTGAGTAGATCGCCACATCGCACTCAGCTGGCGAGCCGTCGGCGTAAGAAGCGGAAATGTAGAACTCGAGCGGAAGTTGCCCGACGGAGTTCGAGGCTTCGACCACATAGAGGTGAATCGGATCGTGGCTGACCCGCAGCCGGAAGCGGCGCTGCTCGGTCTTGCGGGTGGAAGGATCCGTGAAGTACGCGGCGTAATCCAAATCGCGAAAACGCCCGTAGCCCCGTTGCAGTTCCTCCTGGTCTTCGGACAGATCGATGTTGGCGACAAACTTTCCGCCAGAGTCGGTTTCACCCTCCCACTTTCTCTCTTCGTCGGTTTCCCAACGTTGCGTCTTGAAGTTCCAACGATGATCGGTCTCGCGCGCGACTTTGACGTGGCCCTTGGTGACCGGCTTGCCGAACAGATAGTCGGCACTGACACTGACGGCCGCGTTTTGCCCCGGCAGGCAATAGCCGTGATCGGGAGCGACGTTCACCGTGAACGTGGGCAGTTCATAGCGGCCGATGCGGATGGTCTGCGTGATCTCCGCGTCGTCGCTGTCCTGGTCGCCATCTACGCCGCTGCCGATTTTAATCGCGTAATCACCCAGCTTCAGATGCTCGGGAATCGCCCAGTCGGCACGGGCTACACCGAAACGCGATGTCTCAGCCGTGGCGCGGAAGGCCACGGTCTGCTCCTCATCTTCAATTGTGAAAGTGACGGGCATCTTTGCCGCCGCATGCCGCGTCCAGTCCTGTAGAAGCGTGCGAATGTGTACGACCTGTCCGGGCTGATAGAGAGGCTTGTCGGTCGTAGTGAAGAAGCGGGGATGAACGTCAAAGTCGACATTGTCATTCGCTTCCCGCACGACCTGACCCTTGTGCGCAACCACCTTGAGAGTGGCAGACGACTCCCAGGCCTCCGTCACGGCGATTTTGAAGTCAAACTGCGCGTAGCCATGGCTGTTAGTTACAGAATCTAATTTGAGGATTGCGTCTTCTTCATCCGATTCAAGTTGCGCCGCGAGCTGCACTCCAGCCATGGGGGAAAGGTTGGAGAGCGACTGCGTGTACACCCGCACGCGAAACGGCATGCCGGGAACGGTCCGCCTTGAGGCTACGATTTTGAGGTCAAAAATGCCGTCGGCCTTTGCGGCCAAGGCGAGGATCCCCTCGGCGGCCGTCGCTCCTGCCTGCGATGAAACTACACGGTAGCGGACCCGGTACCAGATCGAGTCGTTCCATTCGTCGACTTTCTGGGTCCAGCCGTGCAGAGGGACAGAAATCTGATTCAGTCCGGAATGAAGATGGGCGTCGACCTCGCCGCTGGCTCGAACCAAGTCGGATGGGTCCAGGAGTTCGGCCCTGACCTGTGCAGTAGTTGCACCGCCCGGATTTTCGATTGCCAGCTCGGGCGTAATGACCTGATCGGTGGAATGAATCTGGCTGCGTGATTCGTCGACAGTGATTTCGGCCGTGCGGGATTGCGCGATCGCGCAAACGGAACCGACAACACACATCAATGACGCCAGTAGCCGGATAAGTCTCATGGCGCGCCGCCGACGGCACAACTCTATACTGATTCCCTACCAATGGTCACGCTTATCGAATGGTCGAGAAAGGCATGCCGAGAGGCACCGTTACCATCTGTATCGACCCGCGGCGGTCACCAGAGCTAGAGCGAGCGGAAGCGTTCTTTCACTTCGCGGACAAAATCCACGAAGCGAGGCTGAGTGATGATCTGCGGATGCCAGCAGAGGTCGCGCTCAATCAAGTCGTAGGTCTCGACGATGTGCGAACCCGGCAGGGGGTTACCTTTCGCGTCGTGATCCCGCCCCATCAGCCAGAGGTGGTCGGCGACGGCGGCAGCGGCGGTAATGTCGTGCGTGACTACGATGATGGTGTTGAGTTCATCCATGTTTGCGACCTTCTGGATCAGTTCGCTGGTTTTTTCCAGCATGAGCAAGTCGAGACCGCTGAAGGGTTCGTCCATCAGCAGGAAGTGGTCGGAGCAAAGAATCTGCTGGATGATGGCGCAGCGCTGGCGCTGGCCGCCGGATAGCTGCACGGGGTAGAGCCGCGCTTTGTCGATCAGTTCGAAATCAGTCAAGTACTGGATGACTTTGTCGCGGGCCGCTTTGTCATTTTTTTCTTTCTGGCCCGCCGCCAGCAGCAGGTTCGACATGACGGTGCGGTGCTCGAACAGGGGATAATCCTGAGCAACGACACCCACCTCTCCCGGTTGCACCGGTCGATCGAGGCCGTTAATGGTGACGCGACCCGAGGTCGGTTTGTTGAGTCCGGCGATGATGCGAAACAACTGCGTCTTGCCGATGCCGCTGGGCCCAAGAAATCCGACGACCTGGCCGGTGATTTTGTCGGGGCAGATGATGTCTTTAATTTCCGCGCTGACGTGCTTGAGGATCGGACGCCCGTCGTATTCGAGCGAGACGTCTTCCACCTTCAGCAGCGTTTTTCCGTAGGTATACGAAACCATGGTGTCGTTTTACTTTCGTTCCAAAACCAGATCAGCGTATGGGCAGAAAAGCTCGCGCAACAGGCCGATTCCGTAATCCTGTGCCAACCCGAGCACAAGAATGGTCAGCTGAATCGCAAACACGGCGCTCAAGTGGAAGTGCTTGTTCTGATTGAGCAGCATCGCACCAACTCCGCCCTCGGAGCGCGAAATGCCCTCGACCATGGTGAGCATCATCCAGCCCATGGCCGCGTTCTGGCGCAAAACTTCAAAGGCTTTGTCGGCTTGGCCGAGAATTACGACTTCGTAGACCACCCGCCACTCGCCCATGCGAAGGGTGCGCGCCAGATCGTATCTCTCTTTTGGAATGGCAGCGACAACTTCAGCCATCCCAGTGACAAAAAAGACCGACACAGAAAAGACCAGCAAGAACAATTTGAGTTCGTGTCCAGTGGTCGCCATCAATGTGAAGAAGAACGTCAGACCCACCATGGAGAGAAAGCGAAGCTTGCTGAGCAGCGTAACGATTGGACGAAAGAACGGGATGACGGTGAGGTAGGCCATCCCGAGCGAGAGCAGGGTCGCAAGCGCGATGGCCTCAAGATTCAGGAAGAAGCTGGTAATCAGCTCGCCGCCCAGGCCCTGATTCCACATTTCGCCCAGCGCCTGGAAAACTTCTTTGGGCTTGGGCAGGAAAACAGTCGGCGAAAAGACCCAGATGAAAAACAGCAGCAGCAACTGGAATCCCACCAGCCACCGCACCGTTTGCTTCGAGATCACCCGATTGGGTGCTAGAACCTCAAGTGCTGAATGCATCCGTGTTGGCCTTCGTCACTTTCGAGCGAAGCGAGGACTCTGTCTGACGAACGGCAGACAACAGGTTCCTCGTCGCTGACGCTCCTCGGAATGACAACCCGGGAGGTGATGGTTACGAGCGCATTAACTGCCGAGCAGCGTGATTTCCACGCGGCGGTTGGCGGCCTTACCTGCCGCGGTGTCGTTGGTCGCAACCGGATTCTGCGAACCGTGTCCCGCAATCTTGAAGCGATTGTCGGGGAAGTTGCGCGGCGCGTGCTTTTGCAACCAGTCTTTCACCGCAGCCGCGCGCGCATCCGAGAGCGCCTGATTGACTCCCTCGCTGCCAGTATTGTCGGTGTAGCCGTCGACCTGAATGAACAAGCCAGTGATGGCAAGAGAGTCCTTCAATTCCGACATGGTCCGCACGCCTTCGGTCGTGAAGGTTGCCTTGCCAGTGTCGAAATTAATCGAGTACGAACGTTTCGAGACAACCGGTCCCGTCTCGTTGGCGGCATATTGCGGAGCCTCGCCCTCGGCGCCGCCACTGCTCATACGCGCCTGCGCACCGGTAATGAAAGACTTGTCTTCAATGTCCTTCACATCGGGGATGGGCGTGTCTTTGAACAGCGCAGGATACTGCTGGGTCGCGATGTTCGCGAACACGGTGTAAGTTGAGCGGAAGTTGTCGTTCGTGCCCGGCTCCAGACCAAACAGAATCAGGTTGTCGGCGAGGTTATTGACGGTCGAGCCGCCGAGATCGACCTTCAAGCCCTGCGCATCGGTTTCAGTCACGCCCTTGTAGTACTTGTACCAGTAGGCTTCATCCTGATCGTTGTAGACCTTGGCGCTGATCGCCGAAGCCTTGTGCAGCACCTGATCGAACGCCTTCACCTGATCTCCGGCTTCAAACGTTGCTGCCAGCATGCCCTCGATCTCGGCGCGATTGCGCTCGAAGAAGTTCTTGGGACCGAGAATCACCGCCGGCATTTGTGAACGATATTGTTTGGAGCTGACGACTTTGATCAAGCCGCCCTTGCCTTTGGCGATGGTCACGTCGCCCGGCGTCCAGGTCACGACAGCGTTCACGCAGACATGTTTCATTTCTCCGGTAAGATGTCCATCTTTCACGACTTTGCGATCGTCGCACTTGCCGGCAACGTAGTCGGCTGCGGCCACGTTGTAGTCGGAGGCGTTCAGCCAATTGACCGCGTCCGGATCCCACGTCTTCTCATCGGGATTGTTCTTGATGCTGTTGTCGCCCTCCCACTTCTGCGCGATGTTCCAGTCGCCGTCACGGAGCACGCCTTCGACCAGCAGGCCTTTCGCAGCCTGCGGATTGCTCTTTACTTCCGGCGGAGCCATCAAAGAATCTTCCCCGCGGCTGTAGCCGGTTGCGCCGATCACCTTGGCTTGATACTCGTTTCCGAGCTTTTTCAACTGCGGATTGATGGCCGCGAGAAACTGCCCCGAGCCATCGCCCATGATGACGACGAAGTTTGCGCCGTTCGAGCACTGCGACGAACCGCTGGAGATTTCGCGGGCGCAGGCGATCAGGTCTTCCTGCATTTTGCCGGTGTCATCCTGGCGAATCAGCGTCAGGTTGACGCCATGCTTTTCCATGAGCGAGCCTTTTGTGGTGCTCGCACCGCCGTTGGCGTAGATCATGTTGATCTGCGCATTCCATTCCCAGATTTCGCCGCGGATCAGGGTTGCAGGCACGTTCGCGGCGGCCGCAGCAGGAAGCGCGACTGGCTCCACGTTCTGAACCAGCGCTTCTTTCACATCGGGCAGCGCTGCCTTCTCCGGCACGAGCGCTTTCATGACGCCGGGAGTGGGAATCCAGCCAAGCTCTGCGGCCTTGCGCAGTCCGAACACAAAGCCGCCGACGAGCAGAATGATCAGGATAATTTTTGGGCCAGTCTTTAGATGTGCCATGCCTTGCGTTTCCTCCCCGTGTACAACCGTTGCTCAAAATGTTTTTACTTGAACATGTCCCCGTAATCGCCCGCGCTCTTGGCGGCAGGTGGAGCGTCGCCGCCGCTCTTCGCGACTGGAACTGGCACGGGCGCCGCGGTTGCTCCCGGCAACAGGAATGCCGTGTCGGTTGCGCCTGAAGTGAGCAGCTTCTGCTCGTAGGCGTCGAGCTTTTCAAGCGCCTCGGTTTCCACTGCGCCGTTCTCCAGGTCGATGGTGTCCATGAAGTTTTGCGCCAAGCGCTGGAAGTCTTCCATCTCGCCGAGCTTGCGGCCTGCTTCTTCGGCAAGGTGCTCCATGGTCTGGTTGTAGAGTTCTTTTTCGTCGCCCGTTCCCTTGATCACAGCAAGGGCCGTGCGATAGGCGCGATAGGCAGCGTTGATGGTCTTGTACTCGATCTCGGCTTGCTTAACTTCGTTGTCGGTGTCTTCGATGTAGAAGTCGATGTGGACGGCCCACTTGCTGAGCAGGTCGTAAATGTTTTGCAGCTTGCTCAGCAGTTGCTGATAGCTCAGGTTCGACTTCTGCAGACGCCCAGCCTGATTGGCTTTGGCTTTCATCTGCAGCGCCATGCGGAGCTGCTCGTTCTGATCGGCGGTGCTGGTCGCGAGTTTCTTGGCGTGCGCCGCCAGACGCATGTTTTCGTTGGCCAGGGCCTGATTCTTGTCGATGACGTTCTTCAGATACTGAATCTGGCCACTGACGTTGGAGATCTGCTGCGACATCACGTCGCGGCGCTTGCGCATCTGCGACAGGTGATCCTTCAGGATGCCGATAGGATCAATGTTGATGATCAGCCCGGTAATCCAGCGCATCAGCAGACGAAACAGAAGATGCGTGCGACTGCTGAAAATAACAAACAGCACCGCGGCCAGGATTGCAGCCAGATAAACCATGTGCAGCGTGTCGGCCAGCATGGAAACGATGAAGGGCACGATCTGGGCCCAGCCGTAAACCACTGCCGCGGCGGCAAGCACGATGAAGATCATTCCAGTCTTGCCTTCGGGGCGCGACCAGAAAGATTTCAATTCATCGCCGAGATTGGTAGGAGTAGATGGCGTTATGCTCATGGGCTTTATCCTTAATCTCTTCTTTAATTCTTATCCCTGGAGAAGGCTGAGGTACTTGGCCTTCTCCTGATCGATCTCAAGAGCGCGCCGCTGGGCCGCGATGGTGAACTGCGATTCGGCGCGCTGAATCTTGCCCTGCGCCCCGACCAGTTCCGTCGTGACTTCCGAGAGCCGCTGCTGGAGCTGCGCGATTTCCTTCTGCTTTTGCGCGATCGCGTCGGTGACGTCCTGTACTTTCTTCTGGCGATCGGTAATTTCGCGCTGCTTGGTGGCCTCGGCTGACGCAGCGAACGATTCCTGCTCGTTCTGCAGTGCGACTTTCAAACCGTCGAAAGTGGCAAGAATTCTTTCCTGCGAAAGGCCTTCTTGCGCCTTGGCCTGAATCACTGCGGTCTTGAACTTCGTGCGCTCATCCAGCGACGGGATCGCCGACAGCGGATCGAGATATTTATGAATGGTGGCGTAGACCTGGGTCGCCTGAAAATTCGTTTTCGCCAGAATGCGCTGGTAAACGTGCTCCGTCTCCTCACTCATCGGTTGCGTGCTGGCGGGCTGGTAAGCGGCGGGGTCCGGCGGATTCACCACGGGCGCCGCGGCAGCCACGGGCGCGGCTTCCGCGCGAGGCTGAGACTGCGCTTGCGGTTGACCTTCAGGCTTGGGATCGTCGTCTTCGATGATCACATGCTTGATACCATCAATAAACTTGTTGCTCATGTCTTGTGCTCCACTGTCTGCTACGTACACTTTCGCCGGAGAGTTCCCCGGCGACACGACCACTCTTCTTCGTTTGTCCGTATGTTACTGAAAATGACCGCCTTGGTATAGCGTCACGTGAGACGGGTGCCTGCTCTATTAATGGCTACCCATGGCGCAAGGCGTGATCCCCGCGGCGGGTAACACAACAGAGGATGCTATGTCCTGAGAGAGGTGATGTCAACGACAGGATTGTTGCGGAATATTGCAGTTCGCAAAGCGATTTTGCAGAACGCAGAAAGGGCGGCTACTGGCTTTGCGTTGGAGCATGCGGACGCAGCGAGCGCGCAATTAGAACCAAGCCTCCGACCAGCAGGATCAGCATCACCATGGTCTCAAAAAGACTGGTCGGCTGGAAATAAATATGCATATTGGCAATGATGCCCGCGAAAATGAAAAGCGCTCCGGCAACGGTTAGCAGCCATCCGATGACGCTCTTGCCGTTCCAGAACAAAATCCCCACACCGAACAACATAGGCAGAAGCGTGATGCCGAAACTGCTACCTCCCCAAAAACTCCAGTAAGAGCCCATTACGGTCACTTTATGGGTGATGAGGAAGCCGCCAATGCAGGCCATGACAAACCCCAGCAGGAACTGGCCGAGTCCGCCCGGAGATCCGCCTACGTCGCTGAGAGACCGATTGTCCATGAGCGGAAGCATAGCATTTGGCGCTTGCGACGGAACGGCAAATTATTCGCCTGCGAATATTCGCGGTTACGCGGTGGTGAACTCGGTTTCATCTTTAATTTGATTTAGAATCGGGGCGCAACGGCCACACCAGCAACGCCAAATCGCACTGGAGGGACGACAAAAGTGAAAGCTCGGAGAAGTATCGTTCACCTGCTGACCGCCACGATGAGTCCTCTTGTTGCGATTCTACTAATCAGCGGCGCCGGCTGGGCGCAGACGAACGAACTCGGCATCTTTACGAACCAGAGCAGTGTCGGACAGACGCCAGCGGGAGTCGCCGCGCACTACGATCCGACGAAGGGGGAATATCGGATCACCGGGGGCGGCGCCAACGTGTGGGGTACGGCTGACGCGTTTTACTTTGTCTGGAAGAAGGCGTCTGGCGACATGACTCTCACCGCCGACGTGCAATGGGTCGGCACCAGCAGTGCAGAGCACCGCAAGGCCGTGCTCATGATCCGGCAGAGTCTTGATCCGGGGTCGGCGTATGCGGACGCGGTCTCGCACGGCAACGGGCTCACCTCGTTGCAGTTTCGAGGCGCGGCCAACGAACAGACTTATCAAGTCATCACCCAGGTCGAAGGCACCGTACGGCTGCGGATCGAAAGAAAAGGGAGCCGCTTCACCATGTACGCCGGAAAACCGAACGAAGAGTTGAAGGTGGTCGGTCCGGTGGAATATGTGGGACTGCAAGATCCGGTGTACGTGGGCCTCGGAGTCTGCTCGCACGTCGCGACTACGCTGGAGACGGCAATCTTCTCAAACGTAAAACTGGAAGAAACAGCGACTCCGAAATAGCCTACCAAGCTACTTCTGCACAAACTGCAGCGTGTATGCTGACGCTGGATCGAAGGGCTTGGCAATCATCTTCAAGTCGGAGAGTTGCTGGTACATTATGCTCCAGCGCTCGGGACTCATCTGTCCGAGTTGCGCTCCGCCGGAATCGTCGCCCATCACGAAGTGACCGTCACGCAAGGCTTGCCAACTGAACTGCATCCACTCTGGATTCAGCGCGGGGTTGAGTCTGGCAATGGCAGCGTGGGCCGCGGAAGGGTCTTTCATGTAATCGCGCCATCCCCGCAGCGACGCGCGCACGAACTTGGCTACGACCTCCGGATGCTGCTTGAGAAAATCCTGCGTCGTGAACATCACTCGATATGGGCTGTACCCCGAGTCGCTGACCAGCAGCAGGCGGGTCTCGATGCCGGCCCGCTGGGCGAAGAAGGGTTCAGAGGTGCGAAACGCCTGCTGAATGTACTGTGGGTCAGCCACAAAATTGGCCACGCTGTAAGTGGCGGGAATCTCACGGACCCGATTCAGCTGGTAGCGTTTCACCAGATATTCGAACCAAGTCGATCCGGGCTTGACCGCTACCGTGTGTCCGTTGAGGTCAGGAAACGAATGGACCGGTGAATCCTTCCGCACCATGATGCCTTGCGGATCGTGTTGCATGGTCGCCGCCACGGCGATGAGCGGCTGTCCGTCGGCAATGGCCTCGAGAACATTGTCGGACGCTCCCATGCCGAATTGTGCCGCTCCGGCAGCTACTTGCTGTGCGGCCGCTGTATAAGGACCGCCGGGCTGAATGGTGACGTCGAGGCCTTCTTCGCGGTAATAGCCTTGGATCAGTGCGGTGTAAAACCCTCCGTGCTCTGGCTGGGGATACCAGTCCGCCTGCAGAATGACTTTCGTTAAGCCTTGATCCGACACTCCGGCAGCCGACTTGTGGCAACTCTCAAGCGCAGCCGTCGTCAGAAAGGTCAGCAAACAGTAGGCTGTGAAAAATAGAAGTCTGCGCATGAGATCGCCGGCTCGGACAAAAGCGTGAGCAGCAGCGTAGCACCGCTGCGGCCCCTGCTTGCTATAAGAAATGGTTATAAGAGCAAGCGGATTTTCCGATTGTGACCCGCTGCCGCCGGCGTGCTAGATTGCCCCATGCCAACGGCGGTCCGGCACGTAGACGCGGCACTCGACGAAGAGCGCATGAGGGAGATTTATCGATTTACCGCGCGCACGCTGGAAACCGAACACCCGGTGCCCTTCGGGGCAATGATTGTGAACACGCGGACGGGCAAACGGATCATGCGTGCCACGAACGCCGTCCGGCGCGAGAGCGATCCGAGTTCGCATGCGGAGGTCAGGACCGTTCGACTGGCGTGTAAGAAACTGAAGGGCATCAGTCTGGCCGGGTTCACGATGTACTCAACTTGCGAGCCATGCCCCATGTGTATGGCGAACGCGATTTGGGCCAGGCTCGACCGCGTGGTTTTTGGCGCCACCATCGCGGACGCCAGCCGCCACTGCCGGCAGATTCACATTCCGGCGAAAGAAGTGACTGAGCGTTCGGATATTCAAAGCGTGGTCGAAGGTCCGGTGCTGCGCGATCTTTGCAATACGTTGTTCACGCACCCGAATATGCAGCGAGCCTTCCGCGCATGGAGTACGAGCAAGAAGAGGCTGCCCAAGGACAAAGCGTAGCCAGATCAGACTCATCGACATGGACCCGAGCCACATCACGGCACTGGCTGCAATCGTTGGCGATCATACTCGCGTCCTGACGCAGCCGCAGGTGGTGGAGCGCCTTTCGCGCGACTTTTACTGGTACTCGCCGGTGCTGCGAAAACAGCTGGACGGCAAAGTGGCCGAAGTTGTGGTGCAGCCTTTGAGCGCGGGAGAGATTCAAGAAGTACTGCGCTATTGTCACGCTCACGAGTTGCCCGTGACCGCCCGCGGCGCGGGCACGGGCAACTATGGGCAAGCCGTACCGCTGCAAGGCGGAGTTGTGCTGGACCTTGCTGGGATGGACCGGATTGAGGCGATTCAGCCGGATGGCGTTGCCGTGTGCGAACCCGGCGTGCGCCTGGGAGTACTGGAGAACGAAGCCCGCAAGGCGGGGTGGGAGTTGCGCTGTTATCCCTCCACGATCGTCAAGGCGTCGCTCGGGGGATTCCTCGGCGGCGGGTCAGGAGGCGTTGGTTCGGTGGCACATGGAGGCCTGCGCGACTTCGGCACGGTGCGCGCTCTCGACGTGGTGACCATGGAACCGGAACCGCGCGTGTTGCGGCATGAGGGGGAGGCGATCCACGACATTCTGCACGCGTGGGGCACGAACGGCATCATCATTCGAATATGGCTGGCTCTCACGCCGGCCGTCGAGTGGTCGCAGTGCGTGATTGCTTTCGACAGCTTCGATTCCGCTTTCGATTTCAGCGAGCGCATCGCGACCGACCCAGCGTGGACGAAGCGGCTGGTCACGACTTTCGAGTGGCCGATTCCGTCTTTCTTTGCTCCGGTGCGGCAATATGCGCCGGAGGGCAAAGCTCTGATCTTCTTCTTAATCGCCTCCGGGCAGGTCCCCGCGCTGGAAATCGAGGCGCGGAGCGCCGGCGGCATCGTGACATTTTCCGACACATATCACGGGCTGCGCAACATCCCGCTGCTTTCCGATTACACCTGGAACCATACGACGCTGTGGGCGTTGAAGACCGACCCGGCATGGACCTACCTGCAGTGCGGTTTCGATCCGATCAGGGTACGCGATCAATTTCAACAGTTGAAAGAACGCTTCGGCGACGAGATTCGCTTTCACATCGAGTTCATGAAGAATGGAGCCGGGCAGGTTATTCCCGGCTCCATCCCCCTGGTTTACTACACGACCGAGGACAGGCTGAATGAGATCATCGCTTTCTGTCGGGAGATCGGCGTCTTTGTTGCCAACCCGCACGTGAACAACGTCGAGGGCGGCGGACGCTACCGCGCCGACAATGTTCAGTTGCTGGCCAAGCAGCGCTACGACCCCAAGGGACTGCTAAATCCGGGCAAGATGGTCACCTTCAAACCGAAAAATGCGATCGCCCCGGCGAAGTTTGAACCGGCAACGCTAGAAACGGCCCGCACGCGATGAAGACCTGGATCCCCGACGCCCGAAACTTCGCCTATCTCAATTGGAAGCAGGTAGACGCGCTGCCCCGCGAGTCTACGCTGTTAGTGCTTCCGACTGCTGCGATCGAGCAGCATGGACATCATCTTCCCCTGGCGACCGACACTCTCATCAACAATCTGTTGCTCGGGCACGCGCTCGCCAAGCTTCCCCACGATCTCTCGATTTATGCGTTGCCTCCTGTTCATTACGGAAAGAGCAACGAACATATTGGATTCCCTGGAACACTCTCGGTAAGCGCATCCACTTTTATGGCGGTGCTGCGCGACCTGGGTTCCAGCCTGTCGAAAGCGAGATTTCAGAGGGTCGTGCTGTACAACACACACGGCGGCAACACGGCGCTGATCGACGTGATGGCACGTGACCTGCGAGCTGAGTTCGGGCTGCGAACCTTTGCGCTGCATGGTTCGGGCGGCATCTCGTTTGAGGGTCTGAGTGCGCAGGAGAAAACCTATGGCTTTCACGCCGGTGAGGTGGAGACGGCGCTGCTGCTGGCGTCCGTGCCGGAACTGGTGGATCGCACTGCCTACACCGTCAACTATATTGCCGACGCCGCCAATCCCGAGCTGCTGCTGCCCGAGAACGCTCCCGCGACTTTTGCCTGGCTGACGCGCGATATCGCAGCCAGCGGAGTGATGGGCGACCCGCGTCCGGCGTCCGCGGAAAACGGCGCGCGCTGGCTGGAGCAGGCGGCAACGCAGTTAGCGGCGGCTCTGGAAGCGATGGCCCGCTATCCGAACCCGACACAATGAGCGAACCGCACTGGGTGGATTGTGGCAATGGCGTGCGCCTTGAACGCGGCGTGCGCTGCCGCATGTCCGACGGGGTCGAGTTGATTTCGGACCATTACTATCCGCCGTCGTTGGTGGGTGATGATCCCACGTTATTAATGCGCCAGCCTTATGGGCGCGACATCGCGTCCACCGTGGTTTACGCCCATCCCGATATGGTTTGCGCGGCACGGCTACAACGTCGTCATCCAAGACGTGCGCGGGCGCGGAGACTCGCAGGGCGAGTTCTATCCTTTCCGCAATGAGGCGCGAGACGGCGCGGAGACGATTGCGTGGTTGCGCACCCGGCCCGAGTCGAATGGGCGAGTCGGGATGTACGGATTCTCTTATCAGGGGATGACGCAACTGCTCGCGGCCGCCGAGCAGCCCGAAGGCTTGGTATGCATCGCTCCGGGAATGACCGCTCATGATCTTTACCACGGCTGGTTCTATCACAACGGAGCTCTGCGCCTGGCTTCGAGCCTCAGCTGGGGGCTGCAAATGCTGAAGGCAGACACTCGACGGAAGCACCTGCGCGACGCCAGCGACAAGTTGGAACAAGCCTGGGCGAACTTATCGGCACAGACCACCGTGTTGCCGTTTCGTTCGCATCCTGCATTGCATGGCGAAGGCGTGCCGCAGTATGTGCTCGACTGGTTCGATCATGCCGAGCCCGGAGAATACTGGACTTCGATGGATGTGAGTTCGTCGCTCGACCGAATCATGGTGCCGGCACTTCATTTCTCGGGCTGGTATGACACCTATCTTAAGGGCAGCATCGACGGCTTCCTTGCTCTGTGCCAGTCTGCCGGCAGCGCCCATGCGCGGGAGAACCAGTACCTGGTCGCGGGACCGTGGATTCATATTCCGTGGGGAGATCGCGTGGGCGTGGCTGATTTTGGAGAAGACGCGTTGCTCGACACGGATTCGATTCTGCTGCGTTGGTTCAACCACTGGCTGAAGGACTCCGGAGAGTTCTCGCGAGAACCTCGCATCCGCCATTTCGTACTCGGCGAGAACCGATGGAGCGAGTCCGAGACGTTTCCTTCGCAAGCAAACCATGCCCTTTATCTCCGCAGTACGGAAAAAGCGAATTCGCGTAAGGGCGACGGAATGCTCTCGACTGAGCCGGCTGAATCCGAAGAGGCATGCGACATCTTCGTGTATGACCCGGAAGTCCCCGTGCTGGCGCCCGGCGGGCCTGCGGCGCAGAGCGGGCAGTTTGACCAGGCATCGCTGGAGTTGGGAAACAATCTGCTCGTCTACACGTCGGCACCGCTCATACAACTTTTGCGGATTCTGGGCACGCCACGCGTCGTAATCTTTTGTGCCACTTCATCCACGTACACGGACATCACCGCTAAGTTGGTGCGAGTCCGGACGAACGCTGCGGCGGAATTCATTTGCATCGGGATCGCTCGGGCGAGCTGGCTGTTCCGCGAAGGGGGTTACGCGGCGGACACCGTTTATCGCTGGGAATTCGATCTGGAATCAACATCTTGCGCTTTTGCTGTCGGCGAACGGGTAAGGCTTGAGATTGCCAGCAGCGCTTTCCCGCTTTACGACCGCAATCCCGGAAACAGCGTGCCTTCGTGCCGCGCCACATCGTGGGACTGGCAACGATCGACTCAGGTCGTCTATCACGACAGAGATCGCCGCTCGGCGCTGTACCTGCCGCTGTGCGACGCTAGCGAGCGCGAGGGCCACGCATGAAGCAAGCTGTCATCGCTCCCGAGGTCGAATTCACTGGTGTTACCAAACGCTACGGAAATGGACCTGCGGTGGTTGAGACAGTGAACCTGACGATTCAAAAAGGAGAATTTGTCAGCATCATCGGCCCTTCGGGATGTGGAAAGTCCACAGTGCTAAAGCTGATCTCAGGATTGACCACGCCGAGCGCCGGAACGATTCAGGTGGACGGCATGACGCCGAAGGACGCACGGGAAACCATTTCCTACATTTTCCAGGATGCGACGCTGCTCCCCTGGCGCACGGTGCGTCAGAATGTTGTCCTCGCGTTGGAACTGGAGGGCGCGCCCAACGACCAGCGCGAAAGGAAAACTGCGGCGCTGCTCGACCTAGTCGGGCTGCGCGATGTCGCGGACGCCTACCCCCGCGAACTCTCAGGCGGCATGAAGATGCGCGTTTCGATTGCACGCGCGTTGGCAACGAATCCAAGGCTCTTGCTCATGGACGAGCCCTTCGCCGCGTTGGACGAAATGTCTCGCGACCGCCTGAACGAAGAAATTTTGCGCTTACGGGCGGAGCAGAAATGGACGGCGGTCTTTGTCACCCACTCGGTGACGGAGGCGGTATTTCTTTCCACGCGGATTATCGTGCTCATGCCAGACCCCGGACGCATTTATGCCGTGCTCCCGGTCGAACTGCCTCAGCCGCGTACTGCGGACCTGCGCACCGCGCCGGAATATGAGGCGCTCGTGGGGCACGTATCCCACACGTTGCGAGAGGCTCGCTCGCAATGACGATGAAGCAGAGGCTGATCACGCTGGCCAGTGCTTCCGCTGTTCTTGCCGCTTTGCTCGCACTATGGCAGCTAGTCTTATGGCTCTTCAGCGTTCCAGCGTTCATGCTGCCTTCGCCGTGGTCGGTTGTGCTGGCGGTTCGCGCGCGGTTGCCAGCGTTAGCGACGGCCTTCGCGGTCACCGGAGTTGAGGCATTGGGAGGATTGGTCGCCAGCGTTTTTGCCGGCGTGCTCATCGCGTTGATCTTCGCCCAGTCGCGATGGATCCGGCGAATGTTCTATCCCTACACCCTGCTGCTGCAGACGGTGCCGATCGTCGCGATCGCCCCTTTGATTTTGTTGTGGGTGGGCGCGGGCACGGTTTCGGTTACGCTAATCGCTTTTATCATGTCGCTGGCGCCAATCATCGCCAATACCACGCAGGGCCTCGTGAGCGTCGAGGAGAACATGGTGCACCTTTTTCTGATGCATAACGCTTCGCCCGCGCAAGTGCTGTTCAAATTGCGTCTACCCCACGCGGTGCCATCGTTGTTTGTGGGCACCAGGATCGCCAGCGGCCTCGCGGTAATCGGTGCCATCATCGGCGAGCTCTATGCCGGTTCCATCCGGGTAGGCGAGGGCGGGCTGGGATATTCCATCCAATATGCGTCGACGCAACTTCAGACTGACTACCTCTTCGCGCTGGTGTTGGCGGCGACTGTGTTGGGCTTCAGCTTTTTCTTTCTGGTCATGTTTTTGGAGTGGTACTTCCTGCACCGCTGGCACGAATCGGCGCGGACGCCGGAGGTTGAGTGAGCCAGTAGTTATCCGAGGGAGCTTGCATGTTGCGACTTGAAACTGAAACGGGGTGGTGGCTGGTAACCCATCCTGACCATGCGCGCCTCGCCGGAGCATTCGCCGAGCGATGGGGCAACGACCGTTTTCTTCCTCCCGAGCCGCGCGCCGATGTGCTGAAAGGCATATCGTGTCACGACGATGGCTGGGCTGCGCGCGATGCCGCACCACAGATCACGCGCCAGGGAAAGCCCAGCGCATTTTCGACAGAGCTTGTCGGAAAATATTCGGCGTTTGAAGAAATTGATTTGGCGGATTATCTCGCAGTGCGCGACCGCGCGGTTCGGCTGATTGCTTCCGAGGATGCGTATGCGGCCATCCTGATCTCAATGCATACGTACAGTCTGCTGCACGATCATGCTGACCGGTCGACGATCGTGCCCGATCAGTTGCCTCTGCTCGACGACTTCTTGGCGCAACAAAAGGCTCTGCAACAATCACTGCTGGAGCAGATCGCCTCCGATCATCGGATCAGGGCGAAGCAGAAGAGCGAAGCTGCAGTCCTCGATCATTTTCGATTGCTGCAAGCGACCGACAACCTCTCCCTGCTGACCTGCGTAGACTTTCGTCAACCTGCACACCTGTTGCATCCCTTGCCGTTGCGCGGCGGCGGATATAGCCGAGTCGAGGTGCGATCCGTGGGCACACGACACTTCGCGCTCAACCCCTATCCTTTCGCAGAGCCGTCGCTGAGCCTTGCTTTTCCCGCGCGCCGGATCGAAGGCAAGGTCTTCGAATCGGCGGGAGAATTGCAGAAGCGCTTTCATGCCGCGAAAGTCGAGACCCTGTCCGTCAGCGTAAGCGCAGGCTGATTCAACAAACGCTCGATTTCACGGGAGCAGCGATACATGGGCTGAAACAATTCGCCAGCCCTCGGGAAACCGTACCCACACCTGGCTCTGTCGTCCAAAGATTTTGCGTGTGTCCACGGTGCGTTCGAATTCGAGCGTGATGCTGCCGTAGTCGCGCCCAAATGTGACGACCTCTAGCCGCCGAATCGTGCGGGCCAGGTTCACGGGCGCGCGGCCCTTGCGAAAAGCTGCGATCTCGTCGATGCCGTAGAGATTCTCCGTAACGCCGAAGCGCATGGCATGCGGCGAGGCCCAGAACATTTTTATCAATGCCTCGGCATCGTTGGTGACCAGAGCCGCTTCGTACCGGGGATACAGAGCCTGCAATTCGGCAACAATCTCAGGGTCGTTGATTCGCATAATTCAGAAAGAGGTTCAGAAGAGTTTCCTTGCAGGCAAAACATGCTTGGGGATCGCCGCGCTCACCGTAAACATCGGCTCGTTCACCACCTGGCTCAGATGCAGATGCATCGCCACACTACAAAGCAAATAAGCATGGACCTCACTGAATTTCCAACGATCAGTCAACAGATCGATCATGCGCGAGGTAGCGGCGCGCGCGGCGGCGATAGCGTCGGGATCTGACTCGACAACGATCCATGATTCCGTCGCGACATCCTGCGACCGAGAAGGGGACTCAACCAGCGGCCCCGACAGAGGTCGATGCTTATGAAGATGGAATCGAAGGGTTACGTCAGCCGGACACTCGATGCCGTTGATGCAGACTTCTCCATCGCCCTGCGCGGCATGCGCATCGCCCGCGGAAAAAAGTGCCCCGGCATTGAACACAGGCAGGTAGAGCGTGGACCCGCTGGAGAGGTCGCGAACGTCCATATTGCCACCGAAGGCACCCGGCGGCCGCGTGCGAAACTCACCGTCTGCCGCCGGCGCAACGCCCATCACTCCGCAAAATGGGCGCAATGGAACAACTGCCGGGGCAAGCGATCGGCTGATTTCGCCTTCGAGTTGCCAATGAAAAAGATAGGGCTCCGAAAAGCGCTGCTTTAGAAAGCCGAGCCCCGAGATGACGCTCGACCAACCCCAGCCCTTATGCGCCACTTCGAGAACATCGATCTGCAGCACGTCGCCGGGAACAGCGCCTTCGACAAAGACGGGGCCCGTCAGCGCATGGATAACTCCGCGATCAATCTTGAGAAACTCGGCGACTGTCATTTCAGGATGCACCTGCGCTCCGCTGGAGTCGAGGCATTCCAGATGCACGGTGTCGCCGGGAGCGATACTGAGGCGCGGCGGGAGAGCGCGGTTCCAGCGCGAGTGCGTGGGATTTGCGGAGAGGCTGAACTCGGCCATCGGCGCCCTTAGATCTCCGCCGTCAGCTGCAGTTCGACGAGCGCGTTGCGCGGCAAGGCAGAAACACCGATCGCCGCGCGCACGTGTCGGCCAGCCTCGCCGAACACTTCGACAAGAAGGTCGGACGCGCCGTTGATGACTTTGGGAGAATCCGCAAATCCGGCCACGGCGTTCACGTAGCCGTTGACAGTCACAATACTCCTTACTGCATCGAGCGAGCCGAGGTGTCGCTTCAGCACGGCCAGTTGCATTAGCGCACAGGCACGAGCAGCGGCATAGCCCTCATCGATCTTTCGATCCAGGCCCAGTGTGCCCGTGACGACACCCTCGGGAGTGGTTGAAAGCACGCCAGATAGAAACACCATGCGGCCCAGCGTTTTCGCCGGGACATAGTTGCCGCCGGCCGCGGGCGGAGATGGAAGCACGATGCCGAGTTCTTTCAGCCGCGAATCTATTCCTGCTGCCATCGAATTCCTAAACGCCCCCCTCGCGCAGAACGAGTCAAACCAGAGTGAGTCAATCTAACACAGTGATGGAAATCGGGGAATCGGCAGTCGCGGAATAGCGCGTTGCGCTAACATGTTCCATGCGACTGCCGTGGATTCAATTGCTGGGAGTTGGTAACCTGCTGGCTGCCGCGCTTTCTTCTTTGCTTGGTCTTTGGCCCGGCTCTTCTCGCGCGACCGTGCGCTCAAGTTCAACCCATAGCTTCCTTTTCCGCTTTGCCGCTTCACACGGCGCGTTCCTCCCCGTATGACCTCGAGCTCGGGGGCGATCTTGCCGGTGTTCCCTCCGGATCAACTCGCTACATCACGCGCAAAGATCTGCTCGCATTGTTCCAAGTTAGTTATGGCGTAAGCGATGACCCGAACTTTACTGGCCTGACGCAGATCAGCGGCGTGCTGCTTGAAGAGTTGATGCGGCATCTGGGAGGGGCGCCTACATTGGACATGGTGATCGCGATCTGCGACGACCAGTATCATGCGCACTACTCTCGCGCATATATCGAAGACCATCATCCGTTGCTAGTCCTGAAAATCAACGGCCAGGATCCGCCGGGCTGGCCGAAGGATTCCGAGGGCCACAGCCAGGATATGGGGCCGTTCCTGATCTCGCATCCCGCCTTCAGGCCGAGCTTCGAGATATTGGCGCACCGCGAAGAAGCGCAGATCCCCTGGGGGGTGGTGCGGATTGAATTCCGAAACGAGAAGACGGTCTTCGAAGCGATCGCGCCACGCGGTCCACATGTCCGCAAGTCAGTCAGTGCAGGACGGGTACCACATCGCCCAACAGAATTGTCTGCGCTGCCACAACCAGGGAACCGTCGGTGGGACGAAGGCGAAGCACCCATGGCAAATACTGTCAGTGTGGGCCGCAACTTCGCCGGAATACTTTGCCGCTTATGTTCGCAACCCGCAGTCCCGGAACCCGCATGCTCAGATGCCGGGCAATCCCGCCTACGACGATGCGACGATCCGCGCTCTCATCGCATACTTCCGAACTTTCTCGCAGGAAGAGAACGCCGCACCCGGAGAAAAGCCATGACGTTGCGGATCGCCAAAGTTTTGCTAGTCTTTGCCGTCGCAGTTTTCTATTCCTTCGTTGTGCTCAACAACACGACGGACTACAACTCCAACTTCCAGTTCGTGCGCCACGTGCTGATGATGGATTCCACTCTTCCCGGAAATCGCGGCATGTGGCGAGCCATGAATTCGCCCGCGTGGCACACAGCGTTCTACGTTTCGATCATCATGTGGGAAGCGTTGACCATGCTTCTTCTGTGGTGGGGCGGAATCCGGCTGGCAAGAGGGCTGAGCAGGACTCCGGCCGATTTTAATAAATCCAAAGACATCGCAGTCGTGGCGCTCACACTCGCTCTGCTGATGTGGTTAATGGCTTTTCTTAGTGTGGGCGGCGAGTGGTTCTTAATGTGGCAGTCGAAAACGTGGAATGGTCAGGATGCTGCCTTCCGCATGTTTGCCGTGATTGGCATCGTCCTGTTGCTCGTCGCACAGCCGGACGCAAATGAACCGCCGTAACCAACGGGTACCGCGAAGCACAATCAACCAACACTCGCCCGATGCAGAAGCTGCTTCCGTCCTCGTGGTAACCTGAGACGCACTGGCGGATCACGTCCTTTCTCAGAGGCAAGCATTCGTGCGGAGAAGAAAATTCCTCAAGATCGCAGCGGCCTGCGGCGGTGCTGCCGCCGTTCCAACCGCGTGGTGGCTGAGTCCGGGGTGGAGCACGGCAGAAGCGGCGACTGACCTCAGCCCTCTCGTTTTCGATCAGCTTGGGTATCTTCCAAACGCGGCCAAGCTCGTGACTCTCCGCTCTCCTTCCGCAACGTTCACCGTGCGTGCTCTGAGTGGGGGCGCTGTGGTTCTGCAGGGAAAGCCCAGTGCAGCTCGCGATGACGCAGCTTCGGGCGACCGGGTTCAAATTGCCAACATTTCGCCGGTGCGCCAACCCGGCACCTACATTCTCGAGACCGACGCGGGGAAGAGCGTACCCATTGAAATCGGAAATGACGTTTATCGCCGCGCCCTCTGGCTCACCATGCGGGGATACTACGGTCAACGATGCGGCTGCAACGTGGACTTGGGAAACGGCTATTCTCACCCCGCATGTCATTTGACGGCTGAGTTTCACTCGACATCCGGAAAGAGCGGCGCGTTCAAGAACCACGGGGGATGGCACGATGCCGGCGACTACGGCCGCTACGTCGTGAATTCAGGAATTACGACTGGGACGTTGCTTTGGACCTGGGAGATGTTCAACGGCGCGGTGCGGAATCTGGATCTCAAGATTCCAGAATCTGGCGGAAAACTCCCTGACTTCCTCGCTGAAATCCGCTGGAATCTCGATTGGATGCTCAGCTTGCAGGATGCCGACGGTGGCGTATGGCACAAGCAGACCAGCGAGAATTTCTGCGGCTTCATCCTGCCACAAGACGATCATTTGATCAGCTATGTCATTGGCACCGGATCGGCTCCTTACAAAAGCACATGCGCAACCGCGGATTTAGCCGCGGTTGCGGCCATTGCGGCACGCTGCTACGGACCTTACGACGACGGGTATGCCAGGAACTGCGCGGACGCGGCAAAGCGGGCGTACGCATGGGCAAGCAAACATCCGGATGTAACTTTCGAAAATCCGAGCGGCATTCGCACCGGGGGCTATGGAGACTCCGACTGCCGCGATGAGATGCTTTGGGCGGCTGCGGAATTGTGGCGCACCACCGGCGAAGAACAATATCGCCAGGCGTTCGAGCACGGTGTCGCATATCTGCAGACGGACAAGGGATTTCAGCTCAAAACGCCGGGATGGAATGATTTGTCAGCGTTTGCGCTTTGGACCTCCGCGATGTCTGACCGGAAAGGCGGCTCAAGCGAGTTTTGGGCGCAGATTCGTGAAGCCAGCGTGCGGGCAGCGGAGGGATTGGTTCAAAACAGTCGTCAGAACGGGTATGGAAACACACTGTCGCTCTCGGATTACGTCTGGGGTTCGAGCGGAGTAGCCGGCAATCAATCCTTGCAGGTGCTCGTCACCGACCGCTTGCAGAAAAATGACGATTTTCGTCAGGCCGCCGCCGAGAACCTGCATTATCTGCTGGGCCGCAATTGCTGGGACTTGTCCTGGGTCACGCAATTAGGGACGAAGGCGTTCCAGCATCCGCACCATCGGCCCAGCGCGGCTGACGGCATTGACGCTCCTTGGCCTGGACTGCTCTCCGGCGGACCCAATGCCTATCCCGGTGACCGGGTCGCTGCGTCACTGCCAAAGCGACCGCCCATGCAGATGTATAAAGACGATCAGGCGGCATACTCGCTGAACGAAATCGCAATTAACTGGAACGCTCCGTTAATATTCCTGCTGGCTGCATTGAATTCTTAGCGCGCCGACATAGGATCTCAGTGCGCACCCGCCCTTTCCGAACCTAGCCCTGTGTTCGAACGTACCAGGAGCTCGTTGAACTTTTCCTGCGAGGTAGGCTCGTGACTGATGAGCGTCCCGAGAATCGCCCCGAGAAATCCCAACGGAATGCTCAGAATGCCAGGATTCTCCAGCGGGAACCACGCCTTCGCCTGGATCAAGTGCCGTGCGGTTCCGGTCACGGTTGGCGGATCGATCGCCATCAGACTTGGGCTTACCAAAATCAGCCCGATCGAGGCCATGAGTCCGACCGCCAATCCTGAAACCGCGCCCATCGTATTGAACCGCCGCCAGTAGATCGACAACACGATCACCGGCAAGTTCGCCGATGCGGCGACCGCAAACGCCAGCGCTACCAGGAAAGCAACATTCGCAGTCGGCCCCAGTACGATGGCAATCGCAATCGCTACTCCACCCACCACAAATGCCGAGATGCGCGCCACCAACACTTCTTCTCCTGCTTTGCGTTCGACGCCGTTATGGACCACGTTGGTCCAGAAGTCGTGTGAGAAGGAAGTGGTGGCGCTGATGGTCAGTCCCGCAACCACCGCGAGAATCGTCGCAAAAGCGATCGCCGAGATGAACGCGAAGAAGATGGACCCCGCTAGAGCATTGGCCAGCAGGGGCGCGCTCATGTTCGTGCCTCCATGCGTCTTGATGAAATCGGGACCCATGATCGTCGCCGCTCCGAAACCGAGGAACGTGGTCATAATGTAGAAGCTGCCGATCAGCACCATTGCCCACACCACGCTGTGCCGAGCCGTCTTGGCATCGGGCACGGTATAGAAACGTACCAGGATGTGCGGCAAGCCGGCCGTGCCGAAGATCAACGCCAGCCCCAGCGAGATCAAATCCAGCGGCCCGTAAGGCGGCTTATAGCGAAGCCCGGGCTGCAGGAAGTCTTTCACCACCTCGGCTCCCTTCGCATCGTGATAGGTAACGTGCGCAATTGCTCCGAAGAATTGGCCGAAGCTGAAATGGAAGTGCGCCATCACCAAAATGCTCAACAGGAGTGTCCCCGCCATCAGCAGAATCGCTTTGATGATCTGCACCCAAGTGGTTGCCAGCATACCGCCGAACACCACGTAGACGATCATCAGGATTCCGACGCAAATCACCGCCTTGTTGTAGCCGACCGATCCCCCAAGCAGGAGTTTCACCAGCGCGCCTGCACCCACCATTTGCGCGATCATGTAAAACGTGCTGACCGTCAGCGTGCTCAGTGAAGCCATCGCTCGTACAGGTCTCGGCTTCAGGCGATAAGCCAGCACATCCGCCATGGTGTACTTGCCCGCATTGCGCAGCGGTTCCGCGATCACGAGCAGAACCGTCAGATATGCCACGAGCCAGCCCACCGAAAACATGAAGCCGTCATAACCCTGAAACGCGATGATGCCGGCGATCCCCAGGAACGACGCCGCGCTCATATAGTCCCCGGCCACCGCAATCCCGTTCTGCCAGCCCTTGATCTGGCGGCTGGCCGCAAAGTACGCGCTCGCCCCGGCCGAGCGCTTCGATGCCCAGTACGTAATGCCCAGCGTAATCGCGATGAACACCAGGAACATGATCAGCGGAATATTCGACATGGATTACTTGCCTTCCTTGGCATCTTCGGCCTTCTCGAGAATGTCATCGGCGAGACGATCGAAATTGTTGGCGGCTTTTACGTACAATCCGGCGATAATCCAGGCCATAAAGAATTGCGACAGGGCAAACAGATAAGCCAGATTCACCTCCCCAATCACCTTGGTCGACATGAAGTGCGGGGCGTATCCCACCAGCACGGGCAGGGCGAAATAGTAAAGAACGAAAAATATGAATGCCGGCACGATGAAGATTTTCTTGGTCGCCATCAGATCCCGGAATGGTCCGCTCGTGGCAATTTCGTCCCAGGTGGATTGGGCGGCTTGATACTGCTTCGGTTGTCCGACTTCTACATCCTTGGCGGGGTCTGTCATAGGCTCTCCTCACGCTTCGAGCTCGTCATGCTCCGGACTGTCTATCGGCTAGAGCGTCTGCGGAACCGGGACAGATTACTCCGGTTTTTGCTTTTTGGGGAGCTAATACAATCTCCCGCTGGCGCAATCGTGCGCAAGGACGAGGAACGAAGGACCGATCTTGGGCTGAAGAACAGGGGGCATCATCGACCGCGCAGAGATTCACGGTTGTGCCGTGACTTAGGCGAGGCGGAACGTGCGCATGCGGCCACAGGCTGAGTTGCGGCTAAGCGAGTGGACACGAATCGGCGGCTGGTTCGTCATTCCACCAGATGGTGGGTTCACTCGCTGAGCGCCTCTTTTCGAAGACGAAGCCCAGCCGCTGTAGCTCTTGAAGAATCGCGTCGATGACTCGCATAACTGACTCGCGAACCGCGTCGCTCAAGGGGTTTCCGGGTTCGTAGCATTCTCCAACGATGCCGACCAGCAGTACATGCTCTGGGCTTGCGCCGAGCATTTCGGCAGTCATCAGGCACTCGGAGAGTGCGGGCGAGTGCGGGTCGAGGCGCTGAGCCGGCATGATGCGCATGATGTCCGCTTTTCTGTAAAGCAAAAGCGTGCCCGGCGGAGCGTTGTCTGGAAGATCGTCGCTGGCCACCGAATCCACCAGGATGAGCGCGTGCAAGTCGACGATCTGGTGCGTGAGGTCGAGTGCCGGAGTGCCGAGGTCGGCGACGGCGACGTTGTCGCCGAACGCGTACTGAGATTCCAGAAGTCGCACAACGTAGGGGCCTACGCCGTCGTCCCCGAGCAGGACGTTGCCGATGCCGCCGATGAGCACGCGCTTCACAGTAGTTTCCTTCACAAAATCTTGGCCACGGCGATCTTTCGCCCTGAAGGATCGAAGGCGTGACATGCGCACGCCATGCAAGGATCGAACGAGTGCACGGTCCGCAGAACTTCCAGCGGTTCCTCTGGGCGGGCCAGCGGCGTGTGCAGCAGCGAGGCTTCGTAGGGGCCATGCGCTCCGGACTTGTCGCGGGGACTGGCGTTCCAGGTGGAGGGAACAACGGCCTGATAATTTTTGATCTTTTGATCCTTGATGACGATCCAGTGCGAGAGCGTGCCGCGGGGTGCTTCATGCGTGCCCACGCCTTCGACTTCGTGGGTTGGCAGTACAGGCTGATTGTGAACGGTGTAGTCGCCCTTTGAAATATTTTCCGTGAGCAGTTGCAGATGTTTCTGCGCCAGCTCCGCCAGCATGCAGGCGCGGATGGCGCGGGCGGCGTGGCGGCCGAGTGTGGAGTGCAGGGCGGCGGGAGTGGCGCGAGATCCGCCAATGGCCGCGACCTTCTCGATGGCCATGTCGGTATACTTGCGCGTCAGCGGATGCCCTTGCGCATAGCCGATCAAAACCTGTGCCAGCGGACCGACTTGCATGGGCTCGCCGTTGAAGCGGGGGGCTTTCACCCAGGAGTATTTCTTTTCCGCATCCCAGCCGGTGAAGGCCGGTTCGGTTTCACCGACCCACGGGTGGAGTGGCTTATCGCCGTCGTAGTAAGCATGCATAACATCTTCGCTTACCGACTGCCGGAAGATCGGGTCTGACGCGGATTGGAATCGTTGCACGCCAGCGAGATCGCCGCCGCGAATATAGCCGCCGGGCAGGTCGTAGGCCGAGCCGCGACTATCGAGCGGAAGATCGGGAACCGCGAGATAGTTGCGCACACCGCTGCCGATCTTGAACCACTCGGGATACATGGCAGCGACGGCGCAGACATCGACAAAGTAAACCTGCTGCACGAACTGAATTACCTGCTCGAGCAGCGTGCGAATCATTTCCAATTGCGTCATGCCAAGGGCGGACTGGCTGTCGAGATCGATGGCGTTGGCGACTCCGCCGACTGTCAGGTTCTGGATGTGCGGCGTCTTCGATCCGAGTATTCCGACGACCTGCAGGGCCTTGCGCTGATATTCGAGCGCCTGAATGTAGTGCGAGAAGGCGAGCAGGTTGACTTCGGGCGACAATCGCATTGCGGGATGTCCCCAGTAACCGTTGGCGAAAATGCCGAACTGCCCGCTGCTGGCGACGGCGTTCACGCGGTCCTGAGCGGCCTTGAGTTCGTTGCGCGAGTTCCGCGTCCAGGGGGAAATGCTTTCGGCCAGCTTCGAGGTCGCGGCCGGGTCGGCCTTGGGAATCTGCATCACATCGACCCAGTCGAGCGCGGAGAGTTGATAAAAATGCACGATGTGGTCGTGCAGCGCATGCGCAATCAGAATCAAGTTGCGGATGTACTGCGCGTTCAGCGGAATCTCGAGTTTCAGCGCGTCTTCCACCGAGCGCACGCTGGCCATGGCGTGCACTGTGGTGCAGACACCGCAAAAGCGCTGGGTGAAGAGCCAGGCGTCTCGCGGATCGCGGCCGCGAAGAATCTTTTCAATGCCGCGCCACATGGTGCAGGACGCCCATGCGTTGCTGACCGCGTTGTTGTCGACCTCCACGTCAATGCGGAGGTGGCCTTCGATTCTGGTGATGGGATCAATCGTGATTCGTTTTGACATAAGAGCCTGCAGTTAGTGGGAACCAGAAGTTTCGTTCTCAGTTTCGTTTTCGCCGAAATGTCCGTACTTGAAATAGCCTGTCCACCGGATGTAGGGCCGCCGGAAGCGGAAGTAGCTGGCCATGTCGTGCCACTCACTGAGCGGCGCGGGAAGAATGGCAAGCCTCTTCACCGCGATCAGAAAGCCAACGATGCCGAGCGAAATGAAACCCAGCGAGACCAGGACTTCGATGGTCGCGGGAAAATAGAGCGCTTCGGGATTGGGCCGGAAGGCCAGCGTGGTCGGGCTGAAACGGTAGATCATGCCGCCGGCGGAACTGAGAATGTATCCGATGAACATGGGCTGCGGCGAGTGATTCCGCGAAGCGCCGCGCAGCAGAAATCCGCCAACCGAAACCAGCAGCGTCTCCAGCCAGAAGACACCGGCGAAGCGATCGAAGTGAAATGCAGTTGCAGAGCGCCCCACGGAAAACGATGTCGAGCAGGCGCAGTCCGAGCCATCCGAAAATGAGCCACGACGTTATGCGCGCGGCTTCGTCGAGGACTTCCATGTCCATGGCGCGCTTCCATATCAGGCAGCACAGCATGGTGGTTCCGGCAACGCAACCGAACGACATGAAGGTCGCTGCCCCGAGATAGAGAACCGGGAGCCAGGGAGTCTGCCAGAGCGGATGGACGCGCTCGCCCGCGAGGAGCATCAACGCGCCCAGCGAAGACTGATGCATTCCGGGCAGGAGATACGCAGCTGCAATGATCCAGGGGAAGAAGTAGTGAAGTCTCTTTTCGATTCGCTCCACGCCAGGACGCAGGCGTGAGTCGAAGTACCACAGCCTTTCGAGAATAGGCGGAATATTCTCGACCGCCAGCGGAATCATGGCGTAGATGGACATGCAGATCGCCACTTCGGCGAGCGGGGAGTGCATGTTCCATCTCCAGGGGAAGACGATCCAGTAAAAGTTCCAGGGACGCCCAGCGTCGATACCGAGTAAGAGAAGGCCGCAGGCGTAGGCCAGAAAACTGGTCAGCAAGGCCATCCGCATCAGCGAGTGCAAGCGTTTCCGCCGGAAAACCCATGCAGCAATCCCCACCGCGAATGCGCCTGAGCCGAGCGCGGTCAGAACCATCAGGTTGAACGTTTTCCAGATTCCCCAGCCATAGGCGTCGTTCATTCCGCTGACCGGGCCGAGACCTGCGAGTTCGCGGTACGCGCTCAGCACGAACGCGATCAGGACCAGAGCGGACAGACCGAGAAAGAATCCGTTGATCACGGGGAAGCCGTAGACGGGGACGTTGCGTTCCCAGCGATTACTGCGAGCGCGATCACTTGTGGGCTCGATGTTTGCGGTCGTGGCACTCATAGTTGCGCCCTCAATCCGGTTTCCTTTTCGCGCTCATGGGCTTCCTGCTCATGACCCTTGACGCTCTTGCGGATGACTTGCACCAAACCTGCATACAGCAACGCGGGCAGCGCGAAGTACTGATAGAAACGCCGCTGCCAGCGCAGGGTTCTGGCCGGGACAGATTCCGGTCCCAGTTCCGGCAAGCCAAGCTTCTCGAAAGGGACGCGAGAGAGATAGAGAGACTGTGTTCCGCCGTTATCTTTCTCTCCGTAAACGCGATTCTGGTAGTAGCGGCCGGGGTTCTTCTGAATGCGTTGTTTCGCTTCGAGCAATAAGACCGGACGCGGTCCGAAAATCACGGCGCCGGTTGGGCAGACGCTGGTGCATCCAGGCTTCAGGCCTTTCGCCAGACGGTCTTTACACAACTCGCACTTGGTCACGCGTGGATTGAATCCCACCCACTGGAAGCGCGGAATGTGATACGGGCACGTAATGGTGCAGTAGCGGCAGCCGATGCACTTGTCGGCGGTCCAGCTGACTATGCCGCTTTCCGGGTCTTTGTGTAATGCCTGGAAAGGACAGCCTGCCGCGCACGCCGGATCGAGGCAATGCATGCACTGGCGTTTCACAAACGAAAACGCGGAGCCATCTTCCGGCTTGTAGAGCTTGATGACGTTGCGCGTAAGATCGTTCAGATCCGAGGGTGCCTGATGCAGGGCGTCACCGCGCGTGTCGGGGGCGGTGTCATTGGCTTCGGCGCAGGCGGCCACGCAGGCCTTGCATCCAATGCAAATCGTGGCGTCATAGAGCAATCCGACGGCGGCGCTCGGAACGGGAATAGGCTCCGCGGCCTCCAGCACGCCGGTACCGACCGTGACCGCCACGGCGGCCGGAACACCTGCCTTGGCGATGCCAGTGAACAGTTGTCGCCGAGTGATGGCCACGTCAGTCCTCTTCCTTTTGTGTGTTGGCACTTTCGGAGGGCTTGCTGGTCGGCTTCGCCTTCAGTTTCTCCGCGTGCTCGATGTCGGTCGCAACCCGCGCCACTCCTGCTTCGGCACTGCTCTGAAAACGCCGTGAGGCGACCCATGCCGCGCCTCCGACCGCCCCTGCAATCGCACCTACGAGCGCTCCGGCGCCAACTTTAAGTTGGCCAGCCGTGCTGTAAATCGGAGGATAAGTATCCGGAGGAGTGGCCAGATGAATTGGAACCGTTTCGAAAGTACTCATCTGCCACACCACGCCTTTTTCCGTACATCCAACGCACGGCACGCCGATGCCAATCGGCCACACGCCAGGAATCTCGTTGAAGTGCCGCGTCGAACAGGCAGCGTGGGTGACCGGCCCCTTGCAGCCGAGTTTGTACAGGCACCAGCCCTTGCGGTGTCCTTCGTCGCCGAAGGCTGCGGCGAATCTTCCGGCATCAAAGTGAGCGCGACGCGGGCAGTTTTCGTGGATGACGCGTTCGTAAGCGAACCTCGGACGGCCCAACTGATCCAGTTCCGGCAGCCGGCCCATGGTCACGTACTCCAGAACCACGGCCAGCAGGTTGTAAGGATTCGGCGGGCAGCCGGGAAGATTGACAATCGGCTTTCCAGAGATGACGGAATCAACGCCCACGGCGCCGGTAGGATTTGGATCCGCAGAGGGAACTCCGCCCCAGGATGCGCAGGAACCGATGGCGATCACAGCCGCCGCTTGCGCCGCGACTTCTTTCACGACCTGAATGGCCGGCCGGCTGTTCATCTGCATGTAGACGCCGTCGTCTTTGGCAGGAATGGATCCTTCGACGACCAGAACATATTTGCCGGCATTGTCTTCCATGGCGGAGCGCAACGCGGCTTCCGCTTGCGCTCCGGAGGCGGCCATCAGAGTCTCGTGATAATCGAGGGAGATAACATCCAGAATCAGATGTGCAACATCGGGAGCGGAGGTTCGCAGCAATGTTTCCGTACAACCGGTGCAATCCTGAAAGTGCAGCCAGATGACTGAGGGCCGCCGCGCTTTGCTCACGAGCCGCGCGATTTGCGCCGCGGTGGCCCGGTGAGTAAGGCTAAGGCCGACCGGCGCAACGATCATGATCTTCGAACAGAGTTGCAGAAAACTTCGACGGGACACTCCGCTTTTCTGCAGATGTGCCCCGATCGTTTCTCCTGTCTTCATGGACAGTCTCCCTGGTAGCATGGCCAATCACTGACTCAAGCATCCCGGGAGTAGGCACTGGCCTGGTCTCAGCGCTGCTAATCGCATGCGCCGCTACAAGCTGCACAACTGGCCCGGGGTTATTCGACTGCAGTTTTGAAGAGTCGGCGGGACTGGTGTGGGACTGCCTGATAAGGGCCTAAGAAATAAGAAATTGAAAGATGACAGTGGTCTTATCAGCGCGCTTTCGTGGTCCCGGTTAGGCTCCCGACTCCTCCTTCCTGGACTGGACTTACGGTCTGCAAGTCAGTCCGAAACGAGTCGAATGCAACGTTTATGCTCTATTCCCGGGCTCAGCTCAGTGATGCAGATCACAGGTCAACGTGACGGCAAGGGCGAGAGGAGATGGGCAAAAAGCCGGAATGTAAGGAGTGGTCCCAATCCTTGTGGCGATCCACTTGTGCTCAGAGTATTGGCCCGCACTTGAAATATGGCCGCACCCCATTCAGGACACATCCACGGGGAATTTCATGGGAGCAACAATCGCGCGCTGTACATATCGGGGGTGAGTCCGAGCCTCTGAGATGAAACGGAGCGCCTTCGCGGAGTAAGCAACGAAGAGACAGGGTTAAATTCCGTTATCGAGAACGCGTTGAACTGCCCGTAACGATTTGCATCATTTGCCGCTGTCGATCACCGGAGCGGTGCGTGCGGCAAGCCCTCCAGGCCACCAGTTCCAATCGCCCGCCACACGAAGAAGCGCCGGTCCAATCACGATGCGAACGAGCGTTGCGTCAATCAGCACAGCTACGGCCAGCGTGAATCCAAGCATCTTAATCACCAGGAAGCTTCCGAAGGTGAAGGCCGCGAATACCACAATCATGATCGCGGCGGCGCTCGTAATCAGTCCGGCGGTTCTGGCCATCCCCTCGGGGATTGCCTCCATTTCACTTAGCCCTCGCCTTCTTTCTTCGAGGACTCGCGCCACCAAGAACACTTCGTAATCCATGCTCAGTCCGAAGACGATGGCGAAGGCGACAATGGGCACGATGGGAAATATGCTGATCGTTGCTTCAGGAACTCCCAGCAAGCGACATCCATGTCCGTCCTGAAAAACGAGCACCAATGCGCCGAAGGAGGCCGCAACCGAGAGCAAGTTCAGCGCAATGGCCTTCACCGCGGCGAAAAGCGATCGGAACCCGGCCAGAAGCGCTATAAGCGTTCCTCCCACCACCATCGCCATGACGGAAGCGAAGCGATCCTTGACGATCGTCTGATAATCGGCGGTCAGGGCTGGGATGCCTCCAATACGCAGCGTCGCGCCGGGAACGCCCGTGAGCGCGACCGCGCCCGTCTTCCGCAGTTCCCGCACCCAGTTGACCTGATCGTTCAGGGAAACGGAAGTCGCGGGCAGGATTTCAATCAACGCCGCCCGCCCATCGCGGCTCAGGAAGGTTCGACGCGTCTCGCGGGAAAGGTTGATCAAGCCAGACCGGTTACTCTCCGCTATGGTTGTGAGGGAGAGCACGCGATCGGAACGAGGGTCGCTCGCGATCCGCTTGCTGAAACGATCCAGCGCATTCCAGCCCGCGTCAGTTTCCGCAATGGAATCGGTTGGAAGTTCGAGAACCACGCGCAACGAGTACACAATACCGACCCGATCCATGTGTTCCAGGGTGTGGAGCGCGCGAACCGATTCCGCCGTTGACGGCAGCCAGTCGCCTCGGGGTACGCTGGTATCGAGTCGCGCGGCCTGCGAGGCGAGCAGCAGCAGCGGGGCGCCTGCAAGCAAGATGGCAAGCCATGGACGGGCGACAATCACCTTCCCCCACCGCCTCCAGCGGTCTCCCGTACGTGCTGCTCGATGCTCATCCCAACTGGCGATAAAGGGCACACGGCCAGCATTGATTCGGGAACCCAGAACTGCCAGCAATGCCGGAAGGAGAGTATCGGCCAGCAGTACGCTCATTCCCGCCACCAGCACTCCAGCCAGACCGATGGAACGGACTTCGCTGATGGGGACGGTCAAGAGGGCCAGGAATCCGATGGCCACGGTCGAGGCTGAGATCAGCAGCGTCCGACCTCCCAGACGTGCCGCAATGGCCGCGGCTTTGACGCCGTCTTTCTCGGCGGAGATCGCTTCCCGGAAGCGGCTGACCATAAGGAGCGCGTAGTCAATTCCCAGGCCGAGTCCGAGCATCGTACTCAAATTCTGCACCAGAATGGATAAGTGCCAACGCACGGCTAAGAATCCTGCAATCGCCAGTGCGGTCGCGATGGCAAGCTGACCAATCGCGAGTGGAATCAGGGCCGCCACCAGACTTCCGAACGCCACCAGCAGAAGCGCCAGCGTGGCAGGAATCACGAGGCTCTCGGCATGGTTTACGTCGTCGGCGCTGGCTTTCCGTATGTCAAAATTAAGCGGCGTCTCTCCCGTCAGTTCGAGCTTCACCGCGGGATAACGGCTCCGCAATTGGTTTTGAAGAGAATTCGCCAGTTCGTGAAGCTTAGGGACGAGCGCCTCCACGGGGCCCTCGGTCGAGTCGAGTCCCACCAGAATAAAAGTGCCCCCTCCCTTGCCCAGGAAAATCGGATCGCGAAAATCGAGGCGGGAAACGACTCCGGACACACCGGGCTCCGCTTTCAGTCTCTCTTCAATAACTCCTAACGCTTGCTCGCCTTCCTCCGAATCGACCGCGGGGAGCCCTTGAACCACCAGGACCACGCGGTCAACGAATGGCGAACGAAAGCGAGTGGCCAGTTCCTCCGGAACCCTGCTGGCTTCGCTCCCTTCGATGCGTGTTGCCGTCTCAAGATGGCGCTCGGCGTGAAAGGAAAATGGAAGAAGCGCAAGAACGGCGGCCAGGACTACCGCGGCCAGCCAGAAATGGCGCACATGGGCGAGCTTCATAGTGTCACGAATCACCCGGTGCGGACGGGTTCGCATTCCGGTCGGGCTCGTATTAGTTTATTGTGTGGTAAGGATACACGGTTTTTCGGGAGGACCATTGCACAAAGTCGCGCTACTCGGGTTGTTTGCCGCTATTCAACTTGGTTCCGTACAACCTGGTTCCGCGCAACCCGGTTCCGCCCAACTTAGTTCCGCGCAACCTAGTCCAGCAGACCCCCGCATCGGCTCCTGGACGCTCATCTCTGCCCAGTCTTCCATGGATCCCCCCAACAAACTCACGATCACGCGTCTACACGATGCAGTGCACATCGTAATCTCAGGCGACACCCACGTCGATCTGACGGCGAAGCTGGACGGCCACGATTCGTCTGTGCAGGGCAACCCGGCGTTTAATCAGATCGAACTGCGGAGAATCGACAAACATCAAGTCGAAGTCAAAGAGAAGAAAGATGGAACCGTCGTGACGACAATTCACGACAAGATCTCGAAGGATGGCAACGAGCTAACCAGCACGACTTCACAGAACGGCCGAGCCGACAAGATCACCGTGTGGACGCGCAGCGGAGGAAAACGGTTGGCGGTTGATTTGTTTGCCGGTGAGTGGACTCAGGATCTGAGTAAAACTCGACTGCGGCAAGGGACGCCGCTCAAGATAGAGGCGAACGGAACGGACGGCGTCCATTTCTCCGGTGACTTCAGCTACAGCGCCCGCTTTGACGGCAAGGAATACGATCTAAGAAACTCCGTCAACGATACCGTGACCCTCCAACTCGTCGACGCGCACACCGTCGACTCGATTTACCGGCGAGGGGATCAAATCACTCAAAAAGACCGCTGGGTGGTTTCACCCGATGGAGCACAGATGACCCTGACCACATCAGGCACGTTGGAAACCGCTCAGCAGCTAAAAGAGACGCTGGTATTTCGGAAGCAATAACTATCGCTGTGCCACGCCCGCTGCGCCCGCGGACGAGCTGCCCAGCGTCAAGTTAGCTACCGGGTTGAATTCACGCGGGGCAACCGAGATGATTCCCTTGCGATTCATGAATTTCAGGATGCCGTTGACGGTCTCTTCCAGAGACGGATCTGGCTTGCCCCACACGGAAGCATTTCGAGCCGCCTGATAGCAGGAACTGTCGTAGCGTTTGAACTCCATCGAGGAGATGTTGTCCACAGAATTCACAAGAAAGTCCAGCAGTGGAAAGAGCAGATCTTCTTTCCTGCATCTCCGGATCAGCTCGGGAACGAAATCGGGAAGACTGAAGATCTCAAACTGTCTGCCGGTCGCCTTGGTAATGAGGCCGGTAATATCCAGCATGTTCGCGTAGTCATCTCTCACTACGTGATACGTCTTATTCTCCGTGCCGGGAGTGGCGGCAATCGCAACAATATTGTTGGCCGTGATGTCCGCGGGAACAAAGCTGACCTGGTTCAGAGCATCGACTCCAATGCCATGATTCACCATGAATGCAACCAAACGCACGGCGATGTCGAAGTTGTTGCCGCCGCCGGAAACAGAGGGACTCACCAGCGCAGGCCGGAAGATCCGGGTAGCCAGCCCGTGACGTTCGGCGTCCATCACCACTTGCTCCGAAACCCACTTGGACTGGCTGTAGCCAAAATCGAGAAGTTCCATGTTCTGGTTGAAGTCGGTCTCGTATAAAACTTTCTTGACCGCCCAGCCAAATATGAAGGTCGTCGAGACGTAATTGAAGCTCTTGGCCCGTCCTTCGAACGAGAGCCTTAAGTACCTCATTCGTGCCCAGCACGTTGGCGTCACGCATCCGGTCGTAATTGAGCAAATAGTTGACGGTTGCGCCGTTATGGAAGACCGTATCGATCTCATTCGCGAGGAAATCCCAGACGTCCCGCGTCAGTCCCAGTTCCTTCTGGCCAAGATCTCCGCAAACAGGAAATACGCGAGCCTCGAACATCTGCATCAGGTCCGCCGGGCAGTGTCCCATCGATTCCATCGCCGCCCTGAGTCTTTGCTTGCCCTGGAGTTCGTCGGAAGACCTCACCAGAACGTGAATCTTCGCATGCGTTTGCTCCAGCAGACTCTTCAAAAGGAACGGTCCGATGAAGCCGGTGCCGCCCGTGAGCAGCACATGATTCAGGACAGGCGTTGCTGGCAATAGCGCAGGGGCCGGAGGCTCGAAGATGAGCTTCGTGTCGTTCTTCATCATCCGCTGTTCCGCCGCGCGCTGCTCATCGCGGAAGGCTGCAAGGGACTGACGCAGCGGACCCAGCGCTTCCTCAGGAGCATGCTCTAACTGTTCAGCCAGTTGAAACAACTCGGCGACACTCACCCGCTGAATGAGACCGATATCCACTTGCCTCGCCAGCATGTCCGCGTCTTTATTCTTCAGGAGTTCCTTGATCTCGTGCATGAACACGACCAGATCAAGGGAATCCAGGCCCGCTTCGACCAGGTTGTAGGATTCCGCGCCCGTCAGGTTGTAACGGGCTTTCAGCACGTCGAACGGCGATTGGCCTGCAGAATCGGAGGCTGAGCCTGCATCGTCCTTTTCCCGCGAAAACTCCGAGAGAACGGTAAATTGACCTTGCAGCCACATGTGCTTGGTTTTGTGGCGCATGATCTTGCCCGAACTTGTTCTCGGTATGGCACGCGGTGCGATGAAAGAAATCAGAGCCACTTCCACGTTCAGATAATTCCGGACGGCGGCTGCGATCTTCAGCGCATCTGGAACAGCTTTTGGATTTTTCACTTCGGCGACGATCGCCAGCGCTGGCTCGCTGTCTTCATTGATCTGGAACGCGGCCACGCAATTCGCCCGGACCAGGCCGGACGTTTTCTCTACCACTGCCTCGATATCCTGCGGATAGTAGTTCTGCCCGCGGAGAATAATCATGTCCTTGATACGGCCGCAGACGAACAGTTCGCCTTCGTGGAAAAAACCCATATCGCCGGTTCGAAGGTAGCCGTCGTCATAAGGACTGTCGTCCACCAGCCGGGCGTGGAACAGCTTCAGCGTGAGTTCCGGATTATTCCAGAATCCTGGGCACTTACTTCCTCCGGCAATCCAAATCTCGCCGATTCGGCCCGGCTCCAGAGCAACGTGCTTTTCCGGGTCCACAATTTTCACCGTCAGTCCAGGCAGAGGAGTTCCGCAACTGACAATCTGCGTGGCCGCGCCGATCTCGGAAACTTCGGTGGTCATGCGGGCCTTCCCCAGCGCGACGGCGTTTTTGTTGACCGAAATAATGTTCCGCCCACGGAGCGAAACCGCGAGAGTATTCTCCGCCAACCCGTAGGCGACAAAAAAGCTCTCCGACTTCAGCCCGTGGGGCTGAAAGGCCTGCAAGAATCGCGTGTAAGTGTCCGGTTTGACGGGTTCGGCGGCAACCATCAGCAAGCGGAGCGAGCTGAGATCGCAACTCTCCAAACTTTCTTTCGAAACCCGCCCGGCCCGCAGGCAATAGTCGTAAGCGAAGTTGGGCGCCGCGGAGGCGCTGGCGCGATAAGTCTTGATCGCGTCAAACCACAGGGTCGGGCGCTGAATAAAATCCGTGGGAGCGAAGCCGTAGGTCGTGCCGCCCTTGAGAGCGGGATAAAGGTAGCACCCAATCAGTCCCATGTCGTGATATTGGGGAAGCCACGATACGACGACCGGCGCGTCGTGGTCGATCACGAGCGGGCAGTTATGCAGAATGTTTTCGTGCGTGACCATCACGCCTTTAGGATCGCGAGTCGACCCCGACGTGTACTGCAGAAACAGAATCTTCGAAGCACCGTTGGACGCGCCGTTGGATCCACCGTTGTAAGTTTCGCTCGAAACCGTGTCGACGAAGTCCTCCGTGACCACCCAACGAAGACCGGAGATGTAGTCGACGTCGACTCCGGACGCCGAGACGCCGCTTCTGGCAAGATTGGTCTTCAGGGATCCGAGATAGTCTTTGCTGGTTAAAATGCCGGCGGCCTGGCAGTCCTTGGCAATGTGGACCATTTTGTACAGCGCGCCCTGGAAGCCGCGGGAGCTGGGGGGATAGACGGGCACGGGGATCAATCCCGCGCGCACGCAGCCAAAAAATGCGCAGATCATCTCGAGCCCCGGCGGGTAGGCGAGCAGAAGACGGTCCTGCGACTGGAAACCATGCTCCTTGCGCAAATGTCCCGCGATCACCTTCGTCCGGTGGAGAAACGACTCGTAGGAGTAGCCGCCAATCTGATTGCCGTTGACGTCAATGTACGAATAGAGAAGCCTGTGCGGGTGCTGATCCCCCAGACTATCCAGCTTGTCTAAAATCGAAGCCATCATAGATCGGATCGGTACTCCTGGCGGTAGGACCGCCACTCCTTAACCTCCTACGTTGAATGAGAAGACTCTGTCATTAAGAACAGAAGTCCCGTCGCTTCCCGTGCACAAGGGCCGCGCAACTCCAAGAACAAAGGCTCAGCGGTTCCTAAGAACATGCGTTTTTCGGTCCGTTAAACACAGCCCAGCCCCGCGTCGGATTCGCCCGACTTGAGGCTTTCGTTCCATATCACTGAGCCGTCGATGGTAACAGAGATTTGGAACGCTGGGAAGAAGCGTCGCAGCTTCTGCCGCGCCTCAGAACCTTGGCCGTTACGACGGCTCCATATGGCCTGAAATTTCCTTGATCTTCCTCAAGTTTTCGAGCTAACATAAATTTCCAACGTTAGCGCCAGAAGCGGGTGTCTGGACGACAAAAATGCGCCATTGGCCCAGTCGTCCCACGGCAAACCGGGCCGGTATGCACCGGGCCGGCCTCACTTCATTGCGCGGGTAACGTCCGAGACGAGGCGGGTGATCAGTCTGAATCCGGAGATTGAAGATCTTGTACCAGCGGAGGCCTCGCTACGGGACTCCGTTTTAGCCTCGGCCCCTGAGTCTTCTTTCCCCAAAGTCTTGCGTCGCCGCCTCGATGCTTTCTTTTCAGACGGGAACATTTCTCCCAAGGCCGACCTCGCAATGTGGGTCAAAATCGCGGTCGGGCTGGCAGTGTTGGCGGGCAGCTGGGTTGCCCTCTACGCGTTCAAGCCGGATTCCTGGAGGTTCGTCGGCCTCTACCTTTTGAACGCCATCGCGCAGACCTTCCTTTTGCTGAACATCGCACACGACAGCAACCACAACGCCATTTCGTCGGTGCGGTCGGTCAACAAGGCCCTGAACTATGTTTTCGATGTCTGTGGAATCAGCTCCTATATGTGGCGGATACTGCATCATCGGGGGCACCATTCCTGCATCAATCTCCACGGGGAGGACGACGCGCTTACGGGGCGGGGCGTCCTGCGATTCACGCCTTACGAACCCCGCACGCGCCTCCAGCGGTTCCAGCACGTATACGCGTTGTTGATGTACGCTCTGTTTTCTCTCGACTATGTTTTCCTGCGAGACTTTGAGTGCTTCTTCTTCCCGTCGCATGATTATCTGAAGCGCACGAAGCATCCGGCGCGAGAATACGTCATCCTCTTTGCCGGAAAGGCTTTTTACGTCACTTACATGCTGATTTTGCCGGTCGTGTTGTTGGGGAAATCACCCCTGCTGGTCGGTTTGGCCTTCGTACTTTCCCATTTGATTATCGGTTTGAGCGTAGCGCTCGTATTCCAGACGACGCACGTGATCGACAGCACGTACTTCCCCGCAGACCGCAACGAGTTCGACAACTGGATCCAACACATCTTCGCGACCACGGCCGACTATGCGACCGAGACGCCACTGGTCGGTTGGCTCGTCGGCGGGCTCAACCACCATATTGTCCATCATCTGTGCCCGTTCGTTTGCCACACTCACTATGCTCCGCTGACGAGAATTGTGAAGCAGACCGCCGAGGAGTATGGCATTCCCTATCGGCAACATCCAAGCATGACCCAGGCCGTCAAACATCATCTGCTACTCTTGAAACAGTTGGGAAATGAAGATCACGTTTCTCTTCTGCAGTTGGATAGCGAGGCGTGACCTTGCCGCAAACCGTGCCCGCCGTCCCCCGATTCCGTTCCTTCCTCGATTCGCGCGCGATGGCCCACAATCCTGTGCAGGTTCTAACGAAGTACACCGAACTCCATGGTGAAACCTTCCGGTTCTATTTTGGCGGCATCAAAGAGGCCATCGTCACCACCAACCCCGTCGTCATTCAGCATGTGCTGAAGACGAATTCCGACAACTACCACAAGTCCGAAATCCAAAAGAAGCGCATGGGCCACTTCCTGGGCAAGGGTCTGCTCACCACTGAGGGAGAAGCCTGGAAAACACAACGACGCTTGATTCAGACAGGGTTTGAACGGAAGCAACTCGAAGTTTTGTCTTCAATCATGCAGGAGTCGCTTGCCGACTCGCTGCGGGATTTCGACCGGCAAGCCCAGCTCGGCCCTGTCGACATTTACCCGCTCATGATGAAGATCACCTTCGCAATGGTTGGCAGATCTCTCTTTGGCGCGCGGTTGAAAGAGGAAGACATCGACCTGATCAGCCTGGCCATCTCGACCGTCCAGGAATTTATGGTTCGGCAAACCATTCAGCCTTATCTGAATCCCTGGTTTGCCGTGTCGGGCGAACTTCGCAAACACTGGGACCTGCGATCCCGTGCCTTCGGCGTGCTTGATGAATACCTCCAGCGGCGGCGCAAGGAGGCTCCCGGCCACGATCTGCTGCAAATATTGATGGACGCCCGCTACAGTGACGGCCAGGGCATGCCCGACGATTTAATCCTCAGCGAGAGCATGCAACTGCTGGTCGCCGGCCATGAAACGTCGTCGAACGCTCTCTCGTGGCTTCTCTACCTGCTCAGCACGCGTCCGGATTGCATCGACAGGGTGCGGCAGGAGTTCGATTCTGTGCTCGGCGATAGGCCTTTGGGTTACTCCGATGTTCCGAAGTTCGAATTTACAACTCAGGTAATCCTGGAGGCGCTGCGACTTTATCCGCCGTTTTGGATGGTCGATCGAATGGCGCTGGCCGACGACCGCGCTGGAGATATCAACATCCCCCGGGGCTCGACCGTCGTGGTATTTATCTACGGCGTGCAGCATTCGCAGCGGTACTGGCCAGACCCGGAGAGTTTCGACCACGAACGCTTCACCAAAGCGAAGGAGAAACTTCAGACGCCCTTCACGCATTTGCCCTTCGGGGCCGGGCCACGCGGCTGTATCGGCGGCAACTACGCCATGCTGCAGATCCTCATGATTCTCAGTGTTCTACTCCGAAAATACGATTTCCGCCTGGTTCCCGGCCAGACCATCGAAGCCCGCCCCATGGTGATCCTGCGGCCGGAGCATGGAATTCGCATGACCTTCACCGAGGCAATCCCCCATGGCGTGAGCAAAATGTCCGACTGCTTACGCTGATTGCCGCATCGCGGAGGAAATCCAACCCCACTCCCGATTCGCCGAAATCCGCGCCGCCAGCCGGTAATCGTACGAGAACGTACCATCGCCGATGCCCGGCCAGATATCGAGCGCGGTGTACTCGCAGAGCAACAGGTCGGGCTTGGCGTCTTTGTTGAAGTCGACCAGGCCTTCGATCTCAGCGAACGTCGTGTTGCCAAGCCCCGTCCGCGAATCGCCTCGCCGCTACTCAGCGGCTGTCGGTGGGACCCTGGGCGATAAGATGTGATCTCCATCCTTGCAACTTCGAAGTCCTCGCCAAGAGGGCCTTTTTCATTCCAGGTCGGTTCGAGTGAAACGATCCGCCCCAAAAATTCACCATTCACCAAGTCCGGACGGAGAAGTCAAATGCAATTTCCGGTATAATTCGCGCGAAATTTGCGCTAAACAGGCGCTTGCGTGACCGCCGGCCGTACTCGGCTGCGATTCCAGGTCGAGTTATTCCGCCCCGAGTCCCGACCTCTGGCGGCGGCCGCACACATAGCCGCGAATTCCTTGGGGGCGCAGAAAGGCTGTGACCTATGCCCTACACGCAGACCGACAGGCTGATCGCGATTGAGACTCCCCTTGGCGAGGACGTCCTCCTCCTGCAAGGCTTCGCGGGGCAAGAGGGAATCTCGCGCCCGTTCAGCTTCAACCTCGATCTGCTGTCGCAGAACGACGCCATTTCGTTCGACGACATCATCGGTCAGCAGATCACGGTCAGCGTAACTCTGGGCGACGGCAGCCAGCGCTATTTCAACGGCTATGTCAGCCAGTTCGTCCAGGGCGGATCGGCAACTTTGTTCACCCACTACCAGATGGAAGTTGTTCCCTGGTTGTGGTTCCTGACACGCAACGCCGATTGCCGTATTTTTCAGAACCTCAGCATCCCGGACATAATCCAAAGCATTTTCTCCCACTATAGCTTCAGCAGTTTCAAGAACTCCCTCACTGCCACCTACGAGCCGCTCGATTACTGCGTGCAGTATCGGGAGACTGATTTCAATTTTGTTTCGCGGCTGATGGAGCAGCACGGCATCTTCTATTTCTTCGAGCACGAAGACGGCAAGCACACCCTCGTACTGGCCGATTCACCCGCAGTCTACCAGCCTTGCCCCGGCCAGGATGTCGCCCACTACAACCAGACCACCGGCGATCTCGACTCTGAGGACATCATTACCGGCTGGGACGTAAAGCAGGAATTGCACACCGGCAAATGCTCTCTGACCGACTATAACTTCGAGACTCCCAGTGTAAATCTGATGTCGAGCGATCCAACCGTGGTTGAAATCGGGGGAAACTCCGCTTACGAGATCTACGACTATCCCGGGATCTATCTGAACCCATCCCAGGGCGGAGACCTGGCTCGGATTCGCATGCAGGAAGAAGAAGCGGCGCACAAATTTATCCATGGTTCCAGCACCTGCCGTGCTTTCACCTCAGGCTACAAGTTTGACCTGGAGGATCACTATCTCGACGACATCAACGACACCTACGTGCTGACGGACGTGCAACACTCCGCGTCGGTCGCAGCCAGCTATGGCTCCGAAGAATCATCCAACACTCAGAGTTACTCCAACCATTTCACTTGCGCGCTGGCCTCGGAGCAACTGCGCCCCCGCAGAATCACTCCAAAACCCTTTGTGCAAGGCCCGCAGACTGCCATGGTTGTCGGAAAATCCGGAGAAGAAGTCTGGGTCGACAAGTACGGCCGCGTCAAGGTGCAGTTCTATTGGGACCGACTGGGAAAGAAAGACGAGAACAGTTCCTGCTGGATCCGTGTCTCGCAGCCCTGGGCTGGACAAAACTGGGGGGCCATGTGGATCCCGCGCATTGGCCAGGAAGTTATCGTCAGCTTTCTCGAAGGTGATCCGGATCGCCCGATCATTACTGGGCGGGTCTACAACGCCGAGCAAATGCCGCCCTATCCTTTGCCCGCCAGCGGCAACATCAGCGGGTTCAAGTCCAATAGCACAAAAGGTGGCGGAGGTTACAACGAGGTCTCCTTCGACGACACGAAGGGTTCCGAAAAGGTCACGATTCATGCCCAGAAAGATATGGGAACCACCGTCGAGCACGACGACACCCAGACCATCCACAACAATCGCACGATCAAAGTCGACGGCACGCACAACGAAACCATCACCAAAGACACGAACATCACGATCGAAAAAGGCCCCTACAAGCTGGACGTGCAGAACAACACGCACACGCATCACGTGAAGAAAGACGTGAACGAGTTGTACGACGCCAACCAGCAGACGGTCGTGGCCAACAACATTCTCATTCAATCGAAGACCGCGAAGATCACCGTCGATGCCGCCGAAGAAATATTCCTGCACTGCGGCCAGAGCATGATGAGCCTGAAAAAAGATGGGACCATCGTCATCTCTGGCCAAAATATTTCGATTCTGGGTGCGCAGACCGTCAAAGCAGGCGTAGGCAACCAGAACGTTGTGTGCGACGTGCAAAAGGTGGCGACTTCAGGCGCGGCGATCAATTCGAACGCGGTGGGTATGCACACAATTACCGGCGCCGTGGTGAAGATCAACTAGTCATGCGCAAGGTATTCGAAGCAATTACCGAACGGCTTCAGGCATTCCTTGGCCAACGCGACAATGCGGCCATGATCGTGACCTGCAGCGACGTTGACTGCATCACCATCTTGAAATTGCTCGAAGGCCTGGATGATGCCAGTTCTTCAGAGTTTTTCTGGAGCTATCCGGGCGATTTCATCGATGCCGCGAACTATGCCGACGCCGTCGTGAAAGATTTCCTGGTAAAGCACGACGGCATTCGTCTCGCCATGGAGCACAAGAAGATGAGGCCCTGGCCCCCGCTGCCCGCCCATATCGCCAATGGCTCGCTGCCTCCTTCCGAGCGTCTGCGGGAAGTGATGGCTTTCTCCCGGTCTCTGCTTCCGGAACCGGAAGGCTGTCTGGCCGTGTGGCTACTCTTCCCACTGCATATCGCCGACCCTGTCGCGTACTCACAACTCGTTCGCGAGTTGCTTCGGCATCAGTATCCCTTTCCGTGGTTTCATCACATCCGGCTCATTCTGCGCGAAGACTTGGCGCAGCCCGGACTCTCGTCGGGCCTGGCGAACGCCGCCCAGGTCGAGCAGTACTCGCCCGACCTTAGCGAAGAAGCGATGGAGAAGGCACTCGAGGAAGAAGCCGCGGACGAATCTCTGCCCCTTGCCGACCGCATTCAGGCGATGTTCCTCAGCGCGCAGCGCGATTTTTCCTACGGCCGGTTCGACGAGGCGCTGAAGAAGCATGAGATCTTTCTGCGCTACCACTCCGCGACCGGCGATAACGCCATGGTCGCCCTGGCGTTGAACAGCGTGGGGGAAATCCACCAGAGACTGGGCCGGACCGAGCAAACGGGCCGCTGTTTCGAGGCTGCGCTCGAACCGGCATGCACCGGCGAGAACCCTCCACTGCCCGTTCTGTTCAACACTCTGCTGAACCTGGCGAATCTCCGCATGGGTCAGGGACGATTCGCCGAGGCTGAAGCTTACTACGATGCTGGCGAAAAGCTCGCCACCGTCCAGCGCAATCCGTCCGCAAAGGTTCAATCGATTGAGAATCTCGGTTATTGCCAGTACATGCAGGGGAAGTTCGCCGACGCCGCAGCAAGCTGGGAACATGGTGCGACGATCGCCGGAAAGCTCGAGCAGCCGGAACTGCAGAAAAGTTTGCTGATGCGATTACGAGAACATTACGCGAACAGTAATCAGGCCGCTCAGTTGCAGCAGATCGACGCGCAGCTCATGACGGTCAAAGCGGCGTAGCACAACTAGCGAGAGCCGATATGGGTTGGGATCAAACTCGCGATAGCTTGTCGAAACAGGTGGACCAGTCGTCTCCTGGAGATCAGCCGCCTGCGCAGGGGAATGCGGGCGCACCGACGTCGGGTTCGGCACCGGCAGGCTCATCCGCTGCATTTTCGACTACCACCCCTTCCCCTGCCTCGGCTGCGCCGCCCCAGCCGCCTCTCGCGCCATCAACTGGCAGCCTTGGAGATCAGTTGGGGTCCGCCGGCGTTGTGGGAAGCTGGAAGACGTCCGCGTCCGCGGTGAGCAAGGGATGGCACGATCTTCTCGCGCCCACTCCACCTGCAGCGAGTCCGGCGCTGACGCCCGCCCAGCAGAACATTCAGACGGCGCAGAATGTGGCGAAGACTATCCGGCTGGTGCAGCAGACCATCGGCTCCGTCATGAGCCTGATTAACATGCCGAAGGAGATGCTGGACGTCGGTTTCGCCAACCTGACCGCTCCCTTGGCTGCGGTCTTCCCGAGCATGCCTTCGGCCACGATCACAACTCTGTACGTCGGCACGCCTCACGCACACTCGCATCCACCGAGCCTGATTCCTCCCGCACCGCCAGTTCCACTTCCCAGCATGGGTCCGGTCACGCTCGGAACCTGCGTGAAGGTATTGATCAACAGTCTTCCTGCTGCCCGCGTGAAAGATCTGGGTTATGCCTTCACCTGCGGCGGCCTCGCTCCCATCTTTCAGATCAAGACGGGATCCTCCAACGTGTTTATTGGCGGCCACCGCGCGGCGCGCACAGGGGACATCTGCGTCGCCTGCGTTAAAGGAGAAAGCCGCAGCGTGGAAGCGGGTGCTTTTCTTTCGGCGCTCGGAACCGCCGCCAGCATGGCGAGTAAGGGGTTGCAGGTTGCGGGCATGGTGGCAGGGCTGGCGGGCGTGGTGGCTGACGCCGCGGAAGCCGCAGTGGATGACGATGCCGCTATGGCCTCAGCGAAAGCCCTGGCCGCCAGCATGGGCGCCGCTCAAATGGCGGCTGACGCCATCGCCGCCGCGCTCTCTCAGACCATGGGAACTGACCCCGGCATTCCTCCTTCGATGGGTGCACTTATGACCGGTCATCCAACCGTGCTGATCGGAGGCTTCCCCATGGTCGATATTCCCAACCCGATCGACATGCTGTTGAGCAAGTTGAGCCGCTTCACGGCGAAGTCGCCGGAAGAGGACGAACCGGAGGAGGAGGAAGGGACCTCGTGCCCGATTCCGTCGAAGTGAAGTTCGTATGACGTGCTCCGCATACCAATTCGATGATTCGAGCGCGCAGGTCGGCGATCCGGTGGATGTTATCTCCGGCGCGAGCCTGGAGCGAACTCTCGACTTCCAGTTCACCGGCCCTATTCGTCTGCTCTGGATTCGCCACTACGACAGCTCGCAGAATCGCCGACATTACTCCCTGGGGTGGGGCCATTCCCATGATTTCGATCGTTGGCTGCGCTTCGATGTCGACGGGATGCGTTACACCGGCATTCTGGGTCACGCCGTCGGCTTCCCACCATTGCAGTCCGACGGCCAGCGATTCGCACGGGCGGGTTTTGTATTGCATCGGGTCACCTCCACCCTCTACCGGGTACACCAGTATGCCGAGCCTTCCATGGAATTTGAATTCCGTGACCAGCCCGTATCTCCCCTGACTCGACTTGTTGCGAGGCCGGTCCTCCATTCGTCTTTTTTACGATGAGAAGAGTCGGCTCCGAGGCATCACGGATTCCTCGAATCGAAACATCCGCGTCACCGCGGACCATGCTGGCCATATTCTCTCGCTGACTCAAGAAGGAACTTCGGGCGAAACGATTCGTCCTCTCCTCTCGTATCGCTACGACGAAGCCGGCAACCTGGTGTGGGGCGAGGATCCCTATCACAATTCCTTCCGTTTCAAATATGACGGCAACAATCGCATCATCGCCCGGACGGACCGCCGCGGATATTCTTTCCTCTTTGAGTACGACACCCAAGGCCGCTGCACCCGTTCAACCGGCGAGGATGGCTTGCACGACACGCGCCTGCAGTATCACTCCCTGGAAAACGTCACCGTTGTCACCCGCGCGAACGGCGGCCAGTGGACTTACCTCTATCCCACCGGCAAGCTGACTCGAATCATCGATCCGTATGGGGGGAGCCGGGAGTTGAAGCGCGACGAAAGCGGCCGCGTGATTGAAGAAATTGATCCGAATGGCAATGTGACGCGGCGTGTTTACGGCGCGATGGGCGCATTGGCCGGGAAGATCTCTCCGTTGAACCAGCGCCTGCCCGCTTCGGATGCGTCGCACATACTCGGCCCCAACGAGCGCATCTTGCCCACCCGCCCCATCGAGTGGGAGTACGGGAATCTCTATCGGAGGCTCCGCCCTGGAGAAGCGATTTCTCTGCCTCGGTCGTACGAGAGTTGTCTGAGGGAACTTCCGGACCGCGTCAAGCGGCAGATCCGCACCTGCGATCCCTCAGGTGGAGAAGTCTCCGTCGCTGCGCCACTGCCACCCGGCCGTCGTCGTCTACGACGATTTTGGAAATCTGGCGAAAGAAGGTGGACCGAACGGTACCTCGCGCCGCTGGCTCTACGACGGCAACGGCAATATATTACGGATTACCGATCACGACAATTCTCAATATGTCTACAAGTACGCTTCATGGGACCTTCGCACTGCCGCGATCGATCCGCTGGAGAATACGCTGGCTTTCCAGTACACGAGAACACAGAAACTTTCTGCGCTGAAGGATCGAGGTGGGTCCATCAGCCAGTACGAGCACGATTTGAAGGATCGTTTGGTCCGCATTCGCCGGCACGGAGTCGTCAAGGAACAATATCGCTACGATCAGGCGGACAATCTTATCGAAAAGCTCGACGGGAACGGCTTGCCTTTGCTTTCGATTGAAATTGGCCCGGGAAATCTGCGGAAATCCAAGCGGCTGGTTTCGGGCCAGACGCACTCATTCGGATATGACGAAAGCGGTCGCTTGCTGAGTGCGGCGACGGACACCGCCGAAGTCCTGCTTGCGTATGACAGGTCGGGCAACCGGATCAAAGATGAGCGCAACGGCCTCGGCGTTACTCATCGATACAACGCCGGCAGGAACCTGATTGAGGCCACGTATTTCAAGCACTTCAAAATCTCGTATCAACGATTTCGCAGGGGAAGGCTATCGATCGCGGATTCCCGTGGTTCGACTCACACCATCGAAGCTCTTGGCCACGGATTGTTGATCAAGACCTTGGCCAACGGCAGCTCCGAGGCGGTGCAGTTTGACGGGGATGGTCGCTGTTTGGCGAAAACCACCCGACGCCGCCGAGCCGATCTGTGGTCGCGCAGTTATTCCTACTCCGGCGAAGGCGATCTTCTCGCGGTGTCGGACAGCGTTGCCGGCACGATCCGCTATGAATGTGACGCGGCGCATCGTCTGGTGCGCGCCGAATTGCCGGGCCAGCAGGCTCAAGTATTTGAGCGCGATTTTGCGGGAAATCTGCTCCGGCAGCCCGGCCTGAATAATGTGGTATTGATGGAAGGCAATCGCGTCGCATCCGCGAACGGCGACCACTTCGAATATAACGAACGCAATAACCTAGCCGTTCGTACCGGACGCACCGGAACAATTCGCTACTTCTACGACTCAGCGGACATGCTGATCTCGGTCCAGATGGCCGACATTCGCTGGGAGGCTGAGTACGATGCCCTGGGACGGAGAATCAGCAAGACGATCGCTGGGAAGAAAACGGAGTTCTACTGGGACCGTGACCGCATCGCCGCGGAACTGCGACCAGGCGGGAGCATTCGCTTATACGTTTATCCTGACGATGTTGCCTTCACCCCGTTCATGTTTCTGGAGTACGACAGCATCGAGTCTGCGCCCGAAGATGGACGAGGCTACTACATCCATTCCGATCACCTGGGCACGCCCATGCTGGTCGAGGATGATTCCGGCTGCGCCGTGTGGAAGGCTCAGAGTGATGCCTATGGTCGTGCCCAAGTGGATCCGGCCTCGACAATTGAATTCCTCCTTCGGTTTCCGGGGCACTATTTTGATCCGGAGACTGGACTACACTGTAACGGTTTCCGGTATTACAGTCCGGAACTTGGACGGTATCTGCAGTCCGACCCCGTGGGCATCAGTGGTGGCCCCAATCTGTACGCATATACCGCGAACCCGCTGAAGCACGTCGATGTGCTGGGATTGTGCCCCGCAGGAGGTGACGGGCCGAAGACCACCACGAATCCTCCGGGTGACCAAGAAGGGACGGACGCAGACGAAGAAGAACCAGAAGGCACGTCGACAGCGGGCAGGGGTGACCTGACGGCTGAAGAGATCGCGAAGCTTCAGGCGTTGGCTAACTCCACGGGAGCGACAATCCACGTGGTCGGAAGCGCCGCCTCTGGTGAACGGCGCCAAGTTGGGAACTACGATCTGCCACTTGGAAAAGATCCCCCGGACGCCCCGGGCACCACCAGGAGCGACATTGATGTCCTGATTTCCTCCGAAGACTCGCTTGACGGCGGCCACACGGTGGATAGCATTCGGGATACTTTTCCGGATGACGTTGACCGTGTACTCGTCGGTGATCCAACGCCGGGAGCACCGGTGACGACGTTTACCCCCCAGCAAGGAGGTGGCAGTTCCAATGATGACGATGAACCGACGAATCCCGGATTCAGGAGGCCAGGTGCCTGATCCCGGCAATGTTTTTGGTCCGTGGCAATCCGCACCAATTTTACAGAAAGGAGAGCGTGTCTCAGAACTCCTGTCCGGTCGGAGTTTGGGCGCCATCCATGTCCATTGGCTGGTTTTCTTCGATTTGGACAATCTATATCGTTTCAACGAACTCCATGGACATTCGTCGGGCGACGCGCTGATAAACGCATTCTGGAAGCTGCTGCTTTCGATTGACCGGTCGAGCAACTACGTTACAAGGTATGGTGGCGACGAGTTTGTGTGGCTTTCCAGCTTTTCGGACCAGCAGCTAAAGATAACCATTAGAAGCGTGAGAGACGAACTTCTACGACTTCCCGAGAACATCGGAACTGTTGTTGGTTTGTCTTGCGCATTCGCCGAAGTTCGTGACACTCTCTCCCCAGATGCCGGGCAAGAGCTTTTCGCGAAGGTTTCGCAGTGTGCGCAGGAAACGGCAAAGACCCTCGGTAAGGATAAGATCATGAGGGTTGGCGTCGGCGAACCGGAGATGCAGGATTGGTAAAGCAGCCATGAAAACCGCGCGTTACGAGCGTCGGTCTTACAAGCGCAACCCTTTATCGAAAGATAGTGTTTTTCTATTCTGCGACTCGGGATCGCCGGATGAGAATTAAAGAAGTGTCGTCGCAGCAACGCTTTGGCAGTAACTAAGGATGTGGATTGGACAACCCTCTTGCCTAAACCGGCTCTATTAGGTTTCGCCGCTCTCTGTTCGCTCTTCGCGCTCGCCATGTGGCTCGTCTTTCTGCGCCCCGCCGAGCGCAGAACCGCTCAGGGTGTGATCACCCACAAGATCTTCAAGCCCGCGGGACAATACGTTCAGTATCCCGTCGGCATGCGAGACAGTTTCTATTCTCCGAACACGATTCCCATCGCCGAGTGCTACGTTTTCGCCATCCATGTTGACGCCCTGCCGCTCGATGTTGGCGTCTCGCTCAACAGCATAGCCGCTCGCGAATTTGAGGTTGGACAACGCGTCAATATTAAATATCAGGAGCGTTCCATCCCTTTGCTCTGGAAACGGATCTACGTTACCCAGATGACGCACTGATTGGATCGCCGCCCTCGATAAAGTTGTGCTGTCGGTGGCGTGTCATAAGATGGAGGCAACTACTGGCTTTGCTGGCTATTGAGTTGCAGAAACCCGGGCGGCGTTGGAGTTCCTACCTGGCTTACCCGATTGCCGCCGGTCATGCGTGAGTAATTTTCGTCGATATGAAAAGCATCCATCAGAGTAGGGGCACGATTGCCACTTTGAAGTATGTCTTTCTATTAATTCGCATGGATTCGGGGCGATGATATGAAGTGTCTGGCTGACTCGGACGAAGGGCACGTTCCCCAACAGTCTGCCCAAGCTGTCCAACGGCCTGGTCGCGCTGTTGTCCGCAGCCAGGTTCGTGCCAGATAACTAAAGGACTGGCGGAGAGGGAGGGATTCTACGCGGCCCTTGAAAATAAAGGCTAAACCGTTGGTTCTCCGTATCGGCACTAAATTTTCCCAGTTGTACTGGGGCCTTTTTTCGGCCATTTAGGTAGCCGTTAAGGTAGCCGTACGATAGCTCATCCAGCTGCGGAAGTAAACCAGAGCGAAGGACGTCACCGTTGGGCTATGCCTTGTCCCGGAGGAGGCCGCAGGTTCGAGTCCCGTCGCTCCCGCCACTTTCTCATAGATTCCGTCATCTGCTTCACGCTGCACTGCTTGTGGCGATGTTGGCGCTCCGAACCGCCTTGATATCGCGCATCGGAGGTTGGCCGAAGAAACGACTGTATTCGCGATTGAATTGCGTAGCGCTTTCGTAGCCGACCTCAAAAGCCGCGTTGGCGGCATCGAGACCATTGTTCAGCATCAGACTCCGCGCCGACTGGAGCCGGAGTTGTTTTTGATACTGAAGCGGACTCATCGCGGTCAACATGCGGAAATGATGGTGCAGCGTGGATACGCCCATGCTCGCAAGCTCCGCGAGTTCTTCCACGCGTAGAGGCTTTGCATAGTTCGCGGCTACCCACGCAATCGCTCTTGCCGTCCGGTGGCTTTGATCTCCGAGAGTTGCTACTGCACGCAAGCGCGCTCCCACGCGTCCTCGCAGGACGCGATAGATGATCTCGCGCTGAATCAGTCCGCTCAGAAAAAGAATGTCCGGCGGATTGCCCAACAGATCCACCAGGCGGCAGCATGCATTCAGGAATTCCGGCGTGGTCTCGCCGATTGACATAGCGGGAATGTCAGATGGAGCTTCTGCAACATGAATTTCCTCACGGCTGAGCAACTCCCGCACCATAGACATGTCGAACTTGATTGACAGTGCGAGACAGGGAAACTCCGCGCTCGCCTCGGCCACCCAGCTCACGATCGGCAAATCGACCGCAGTCACGACGAAGCGCGACTTGTCGTAGATAAAGCTGGTCCGGCCAAGGTTCACCCGCTTGCTCCCTTGTGCGACCACGATGACTCCCGGATGGTAGGTCATCCGGCACGGCGGGGTAGGCGCAGTCCGCCGGTGGAGGCTGACACCGGGAATCTCTGTTGTCCGATTCTCTTCCTTGCCCATGAAGGAGGCTATCTTCTGCGCGAGTTCTGCCTGCGACCCGCGGGCTTCGTTCGCTTTCAGAATGGCTTTTTCTTTTGTGTTTTTCATGTTAGCGATCTCTACCGTCCTTATTAAAGATAGCCGCGTGTCTCCAGCAAAGCCATTGGGTTTTCGCCTGACGAGAGGAATAGGCAATAAGTAGGCAGGATCGGGCTACCAGTTGACGGCCCTTTACCCATAAATTCGAGGATGCAAGGGAAACAAAATGAAGACGCTTTTGGAGAGAGCCATGAAAACCTTAACCCGAATTATGGGTCTGTTTCTATTAACGATGATTGCGCAATCGTCCTACGCGCAGCAGTCGCCACAGCCGCCAACGGAAACGATTAAAACTGCCGCAAGTCATACACCCGAGCAACAAGAAGTCATCAACCTCTCAAACATGAAATGGGATTGGATGGCAGACAAGAAGGTCGATTCGTTAGAGACACTATTTGACGACAAAGCCATGTTCACTCACATGGGAGGGACATGGGGAAAAACCCAGGAACTAGCGACCATTAAAAGCGGTGGCATCTGGTACAAAAAAGCTCTAGTTTACGCAGTTGATGCTCGCATATTTGGTAACACAGCCATCCTGCTAGAGGAAATTGATTTGCAAGCAGTAGTCGGTGAGCACGAAGTCACCAATCCTTTTATGGTGACTGAGGTGTATATCAAGGAAAACGGCAAGTGGAAGCTCGCCCAACTCACGTTCTCGCATCTGCTTAGGCCAGTCAAAATGAATAACAATAAAAATTAACCACACAGGTGGAGAGAGCCGGGAGTTCCACAAAATTCGGCGCTCCTATAAAGGCTGATGAGATAACCGTGTCGGCTCCCTTCGGGCGAGTAGACTTGGAAGCGCTCAAGCGACCAAGGCTCGGAGGAAAGGAGCCGAGCGATGATGATTATAGGTTGCGATTTACATACGCGCTACCAGCAGATAGCGATGGTAGATACAGACAGCGGCGAGTTAGTGGAGCGCCGATTGGAACATGAGAGTGGAGAGGCGCGGGCATTCTATGCCGGCCTGAAGGGCGCGGTTCGAGTAGGGATCGAGGCCACCGGGCACACGGCCTGGTTCGAGGCCATGCTGGCGGAGTTGGGCCACGAAGTGTGGATGGGAGATGCGGCAAGTCCTACTCCCGGATGAGTCATCAGACGCGCGGCCAGCGGCTCACTCTTCGCGGCTAGCTCCACCGCCTGGTCCAGCTTTTTTACCGAGCTCTGCAGCTCCTCGAACATCCGCAGTAACTCCTGCCGTCGATAACTCGCCCACGGACCCAGCTTCAGTCCTTCTAACTCGACTCGTCCCTTTTTCGTGAACAACTTCTCCTTCCGACACACACCCTCTCCCATGGCCAGGGCGTGCATCTGATTCTTCACCGCGCCCCACATCCACACCAACTTCTGCCGGTGCCACAACAGTTGCCGCAGATCCCGCTCCTCGAGCGACGGGCGCCAGATCGTCGGAAACCGATTCGTACACAACAGCTCCAACAGATGCGCCGCGTCTCGCGCGTCGGTCTTCTGCTTGCGTACGACCGCCGCGCGAATCTTTGCCGCATCTCCCATCCACACTTCGTGGCCCAACTCCGCCAGCATGGCCTCGAACCAGGCCGTGTGCCCGGTGGCCTCGATCCCTACTCGAACCGCGCCCTTCAGGCCGGCATAGAATGCCCGCGCCTCTCCACTCTCATGTTCCAATCGGCGCTCCACTAACTCGCCGCTGTCTGTATCTACCATCGCTATCTGCTGGTAGCGCGTATGTAAATCGCAACCTATAATCATCATCGCTCGGCTCCTTTCCTCCGAGCCTTGGTCGCTTGAGCGCTTCCAAGTCTACTCGCCCGAAGGGAGCCGACACGGTTATCTCAT
>CAVPWD010000011.1:0-112988 GCA_963709385.1 uncultured Acidobacteriaceae bacterium | reverse complement strand
CTCGGCGTCGCCACCGGCTCGCCCCTCTACGTCATCCAGATCAGCGGCGCTGACAAGCAGGTCGTCGTCGGCGACGCCGAGCACCTCTACTCCCGCACCCTGCGGACGAAGCGCGTGAATCTGATCGCAGTCGATGATTTAGTTGAGCCGATGCGAGTTACGGTAAAGATTTGCCATCGCCACGAGCCAGCTGCAGCGATGATCGAAAAGGCAGGCGAGGACGCAATCCTCGTCACCTTCGACGAGCCCCAGCGCGCCATCACGCCCGGCCAGGCCGCGGTCTTCTACGACGGTGACATCGTGGTCGGCGGCGGCTGGATCGCTTAGAGAGCGTAGCAGATGGCGAGAACACGCCAACAAATTCTCGGGAACGTCGCGCCCTCGAGACGGAGTATGGAGAACTGTTCGATACGGTTGCTGCTATCTTGTACCGCGCGGACCCGATTGGGATCAGTTTCGATAACGAAAATCTGGACGAATACGCACCCGAAGCCGGGACCATCCTGCCCCGTTTGAAAACCTGTGCCTCTCCTGACGACGTTCTGCGTGTTGTGCATGAAGAGTTTGTGCGCTGGTTTGACGCCGCGAATGCGGGTCAGCAGGAGCGATACCGATCGATTGCCTCTGAAATTTGGGAGTGCTGGCGGCAGCGACTACCGCGGTGAACGCCTGTCGCTAGCTCGGGGCTCGGATACCATCGGCCCGCGAATATAATTCCCCGCATGGCCTGCGCAAATCCTGCACTCCCACTCCCGCAAACTCCGCCATCCCTCTGGTCTCGCCAATCTCCATCCCTTAAGCAGGGAATCAAGACTGGACTCGCCGGCGCAATCACCTACGCCATTTACGCTGTCTGGCATTTGCCGCAGGGATACTGGGCCGTGTTCACCGCGCTGGTCGTCACCCAGGCGAACGTCGGCGCGTCGTGGAAAGCGGCGCTCTACCGCAGCATAGGTTCGACCGCTGGCGCGCTGGCCGCGGTGGTGCTGTTCACGTTGGTCGGCCCTGGAACGGTTCGCATCGGCATCATGCTCTTCGTTCTGGCCACGCTTTTCGGTTTTCTCACCGTGCTGCATCCCAGCTTCAGCGCCGCCGGATTCACCGTCGCCATTGTTCTCGTACTGGGCCCCATGGAAGGAACGCCATTCAAAGTCGGCTGGCTGCGCGTTCTTTACACGCTATTGGGATCGTTCGTTGCTTTCGCCGTGGGCACGCTGCTTTGGCCAGTGCGTGCGCGCGAAATTCTGCGCGACAAGATTTCCAACATCCTCGACGGCGCGGGAGCGCTCTACCGCGCAGTGACCGACGCGGCGTTGCATGGAATCGACAACGAACAGCAGATCCGCGAACTTGACCGCAAATTGCACGACCTGCGCCGCGGGATCACCCAGCAAATGGACGAAGCCCGCAGCGAGTTGGCCTTCTCTCGCTTCAATCAGAGCGGATACCAGGCATTCGTCGACACCGCCGATCAACTTCGCCGACGCCTGACTGCCATGGCGGAAGACATCTCGGTCTTTATGCGCGCCCAAATCGAGACCGGACTGGTGCCGTCGCTGCCCACGCTGGCGGACATAACCGAACAGAACTTCGCATCTCTAGCGCGAGCGGTTCGCAAGCAAAGCGGCACATTGAGCACTTCAGAACTCGACGATGCCATCGTCGCTCTCGACGCCGACCTGGCCAAACTCCGCGAGCAGCGCGCAACTTCACCGTTCGCACTCGATCGCATGCTGCCCTTCTGGGCGCTGGTTTTCAATTTGAGGGAAGTGGCGCAGGACTTGAAGCAGCTCGAATCAACCCTGCCGGAGCTGGTCTGACACGCGAGAGCCCCGATTTTCAAAAGGCGTGCCGTGACCGCAATAAGGATTTGGGAAGGGCACGACTTCAGTCGTGCCGTCAGCGCCGCCATGATTTTGGGCTTTAGCCCCTGCGGTTCCGCTCTCGCCGCAATGATTCCAGAAACGAACCTCCACAGGTCTTGAGTTTCTTCTCCAGCCGAGCCGTGCAGTCGCAGTCGCCGCAGGCCCATGGCTCCGTGCCATTTTCATCGCGGCACTTGCGACGGTCGTGCGCATCCTGCACTTTCGTGAGATCGAAATATTGTTCCCAGTAGGGCCGCTCTTCTTGCAGCGGAATGGGACAGTAGCAGACTTCCACCCAGCGCGCGGTGCCGTCCGCGGCTACCCGCGCCTCCTGCATGTTGCGCAGATATTCGCCTTCCGCCACCGAACCCTCGCCCAGAGTCTCCTGCTCAATGGCCTTGACCAGAGCAGCCTCACGGCCAGGTTTTACCCGAGCTCGAACCAGATATCGCAAAGTACTTGCACCTCAAAACCATGCGGCGGCAGACGCATTCCGCTTCGCTGCGAAGGAGTGCCCGCGGGCCAATGCATCCGCCGCTACGTGACCTACTGCAATCCTGCCTGCGCCAGCATCTCCAGAAACTGCCGCTGCGTGCGCATGTCAATCGACTGCGCCACCAGCTTGCCGACGCGATCGTACACAAAGCTCTTGGGAATCCCCTCCACCTGAAACAACTCGTTCACCTTGCGTCCCGGATCGAGCAGAATGGGATAGCTGATTTTTCGTTCGCCGATAAACGGCACAACCTTCGCCGCTTCTTCGTCGGAAATGGCCAGCACGACGAATCCCTGATCCTTGAAGCGATTAAACAGCGTATCGAGGTCCGGCATTTCTTTTCGACACGGCGGGCACCACGTCGCCCAAAAATTCACCAGCACGACCTTGCCGCGCAGATCCTGAAAATGCCACGCTTTCCCCTGCAGATCGGTGAGCGTAAAGTCGGCGTTCTGGCGCTTCGCGTCGTCGGCATCAAGCTTGGCCATGGCCGCGGCAAACTGCGGATCGCTCGACGTGGCTGCATGTGCTCGTAGCGGACCAGCGACGCCAGTTCCGAGTATGCAGAATTAGGCGCGCCGTTTTTCTCCGGCGCAGGCTTTACCTCGCCCAGAGCTGTAGCTAGAGTCGTGGTCACTTCCTGCAGAGTGTCGCGTCCGAAATCACCCTCTGTCGCCAGATTTGACAGGCCCTCCGCCAGCCTCAGCTTGTGCGGAACCGCAGGCAGTTGGCGGATTTGCAACGCGAGATTCTTGGTCGTGCCCGCCCGTACCGTGTCGTCGAGCTTGCGCAGTCCGCGCAGTTGCTCGACGATCGGCTTCTCTTGATCGCTCCAGACAGTCTTTTCCTGAGCTTGCAAGGAGACGCGCAACAGAATCAGCGTACCCGCGGTCAGAATCGTGGCGACAATACGGCGAGAAACGGGAAGAACACGCATGGGAATATGCCTGCCTTACGGGGTGAGAAAATCGTCACAGCTCCGCGGGCCGCGACTCAGATGAACATTTCGTCCTGCGGAACCGGACGCCGCTCGTCGCGCCGGGAGCCGTTCTTGCGGCCGCGTCCGCCGAACAGGAATTCCAGCCCCACAGTGATTCCCTGCATAATCCCGGAAAGCTGGCGCACCGGCGAAATGACGGTCTCGTGCACCATGTCGGAAGTTTTTTCCACTCGATCCAGAGTGCGGCTGAGCAATTCGTCGGCGCGGATGATCTGCAGGCGAGCCCGGTCCACCGTATCGTTGACGGTTGCGTCGATGCGCTGTACCTGGGCGCGCATGAGCGTGGTGGAATCCTCCAGGTTGTCGGCGATCACTTGCAGCTTGGGGCGGATCTCCGTCAAGAACGCCTCGGTGTGCTCTACCGTGGGCAAAACCTTGGTCTTCACTTCCTCTGCAATGGCTTCAATGCGCGCGCCGCTCTGTCGCATGGCAAGGTACATGGCCAGCAGGATACCTGCCTGCAACATGACCGCAATGCCGGTCAGGGCGATAAAAACAGAAGTGAGCTTGTCCATAAAGGTGCCTCCGCCCGGTCACAGCGACCATGCGCCGGAAAGCAAACGCCTACAAATTCTTGGGCGCGCCCGTCTCGGTCGTGGCTTCGTGATAAGCCTGGCGGCCGGCTTCGTACGCGGCGCGGAACTGTTCCTTCTGCGTGTTGACGACATCGCGGCCACGGTCGGCCCATTGTGCCGCCTGCTCGCGGGCTTCGCGTGCGCGGCTGCGGACGTAATCGCGCCCTTCTTCGGCGCGCGCGCGCAGAACATCACGCGTCTCGCTGCCCGAACGCGGCGCGTAGAGAACTCCCGCCAGCGCTCCCAAGCCTAGTCCTGCCAGGAACCAAACGAAACTGTTGCCGTCACGATCTGACATCCGACTACCTCCTGCGCTTAAAACGCTTAATGAGGATGGTAGCACCCTGCGTGGGGGAAATCCAACGGCGGCGTGGCTAACTTGATCTTCTCCGCGTTCTCACGTCCTTCCTCCGCACCCTCCGTGGGGCTACTTCGTTACCCTTCGTGCCCATAATGGTTATCGCTCTTCCTGCTCGTCGAAAGTTTTCCACAGATTTTTGTTTGTCTTGTGACGCGCAACCTTCACTGAGATTTCTATTCCGTCTACTGTGGAGAGCGTAGGTGCCGGGTGTGTTGCCGCGCCAGTCCTGGGAAACTCGCGGCCCCTGCAGCCCTCCCCATGCGAGCGAGGGACAATGGGACATCCGAAAGCCAGGGCGCTTCGGTAAGCTACCCCGAATAGCTCGGGACCGGCGCCCGTTGTTGGGAGTGATCACTTCCATATAAGAAACAGGGGAAGGAAATCAGAGCAAGCACAAGAAAGCAAAAGAGAAAACAAGGCAAGGGTCGGCGGCGGAGAAGGGGGGCGAAAAGAGAATCAAGCGCAGACCAGCGAAATCCTTTCAAAGAGGGCCTCAAGCGATCTCATCCCAGAGACCGCGTAGCGAAATCGCGTTCACTCGCGCTTAACCTCTAACTACTTCTGAGTGGGAGGCGTGACTGGCTTCTGCGCCGGCGCGGGCTGCGTTTTGACGGGCTGCGACTTGAACTTGTCCAGGACGGACGCTGGACCGCCGCTCCGGGTTGAGTAAACCGACAGCGTGATGGAGGTAATCATGAAGGCAATCGCCGACCACGTGGTTGCCCGGGAAAGAGCGCTGGCCGCGCCGCGCGGGCCGAATGCAGTCTGGCTGCCCTGCCCGCCGAACGCCGCGGAAATGTCTCCGCTCTTGCCGCTCTGCAGCAACACGACAATGATGATGAAGAAACACACCAGAATATGCGCTGCAACGATGAGACCGTAGACCCACGTATTCAACATAATTTTATATTTTCCTGCCGCGCGTAACGATTATCGAAGAAATGCCTGAATTCATGGTGCGGAAGGGGGGATTTGAACCCCCACGCCTTTCGGCGCCACCCCCTCAAGATGGTGTGTCTGCCAGTTCCACCACTTCCGCACAAGATTGAAACATGAATGCCCAGCAGCAGTACATTATAGCAAAATAGGAAATTCGGCCGGCGTGGACGAGGCGTTTCCGGTTGTGGCCGCGGCGCACCACCTGATCCTCTCAGAAACAGCTGGCAGAGGGGCGTAAATGATTATCGAAATGCGGACCTATAAGACAAAGCCCGGCAAGCGTTCGGAGTTCATCGAGATCTTTCGCTCCAGGTCGATTCCGGCGCACGATGAGATCGGGATGAAGATACTCGGTCCATTTCTTTCGGTCGAGGATCCAGATTCGTTCTTTTTCATGCGCGGTTTCCCAGACCTCGCTTCGCGCGAGCCGATGAAGGCAAAGTTCTACGAAGGCGAACTCTGGAAACGCGAACTGGAGAATGTTCTCATGCCGATGCTGGAAAAGTATGAAGTCGTGTTGGTGGAGGATCCGGAGGGGAAGATTCGCTGGTGATCTCGAAGTTGTCCGCAAAGTCGAGCACGAGTCGTCGGTGCTGGGCGCAAGCTTACGCATTATGACGATCGGTCGAAAATAGCGCGGCAATTTCTACGATTGCGTCTCACTCACAACCGAAACATCTACGCTGCGACCACAGCGGGCTGGCGATGGGTCAGGTTGTCGACCAGTGGGTTCACCAGGCGCGCCAGGTCAGCCCACGTCATGCGAAGCAGTTCGCGATGCGTACCTGCACTGAAGGTGATTTCTTCTTGTTCCGCCAGGCTCGCGTCCGCGTACACGGACATGTCGTAGAGGTTGCCGAACGGGGGCATTGCGCCAGTTTCGCAGTCGGGAAAAGCGTCTTTGAATTCACGCTCCGAAGCGATCTCGACCGCTTGTGCGCCCGTAAGGATCCTGAGCCGATCGAGGTTCACGTGGAGCGATGCTGGAATGACCGCCATGGCCAGGATGCCATCCACTTTGACGATCACAGTTTTGGCGAGTTTCTTGCCCGACACATGTGCCGTGGCGGCAATCCCCTGCGCGGTGTAGGCGAGGGAATGAGAGATCACCAGGTATTTGATGCCGTTGGAATCGAGAAACTCACGAACCTTGGATAGCTGCATAAGACCTCCTCGCGGCCAGGAACAAACCGATGACTTGAGGGGCCCACTTGCGGGGTTTGCTCTGCAGCTCAAAATTGTATCTCCATCGCACGGGGAATTCTGTGCGCCGGATCACGCAAGATTCGCGGTGAGGCCTGAAGGAAGCTTAGAGCGTCACTTCAATACCTCGCTTCAACTTCGCTTCAATACTTCGCTTCAATACTTAACGATGGCGGCGAACGACTTCGGATCGAGCGAGGCTCCCCCGACCAGCGCGCCGTCAATTTCTTCCTGCGACATGAGGGATGAGACGTTATCCGGTTTCACCGATCCGCCGTAGAGGATGCGTAACGCCGCGGCGAATTCCTCGCCGAAAACTTCCGTGGCCTCGTGACGAATCACCCGATGGGCCTCGGCGGCAAGCTCCGGCGTCGCGGTCTTGCCCGTGCCGATCGCCCACACCGGTTCGTAGGCGACAATGAGTCTGGCCGCCTTCTTTGCCGAGATGGCATGAAAAGCCCGCACGCACTGCCGCCGTAGAACGTCTTCGGTGAGGCCAGCCTCGCGCTCCTCCAGCACCTCGCCCACGCAGCAGATGGGCGTGAGTCCGGATTCCAGTGCGGTTTTCAGGCGCAGGTTGACCGTGTCGTCGGTTTCCCCAAAATATTGGCGGCGTTCGGAGTGGCCAACGATCACGTGCGTTATCCCCAAGGACAAGAGCATGGGCGCGGAGATTTCTCCGGTGTAAGCTCCGTCCGCCTTCCAGTGCACGTTCTGCACGCCGATGGAGACGTTCGATCCGTGGGCGGCCTCAATCGCCGCCGCCACGTCGGTGTACGGAGGGCACACTACGATTTCATCGCGCGTATGTCCGGAGACGAGTGGGAGGAAGTCGCGAAAGAAGGCGGTCGTTTCGTCGGGAGTCTTGAACATCTTCCAATTGGCGGCCAATACTTTTGTGCGAGACATGAATTCCTTTCAAATTTCGGGCGTCGGGCGTCGGCCATCGGGGGTTAGGGTTCAATCTGTAGCTCGGGCGCCCGAGCCAAACGCCCGTCGCCTGAAGCCCGACGCCCGTTCCTCACTTCTTTTCCGTCAGAGCTTCAACCCCCGGCAATTTCTTGCCTTCCAGAAATTCCAGCGACGCGCCGCCTCCAGTGGAGATGTGAGTGATTTTGTCGGCAACATTTGCGGCATGCACCGCTGCGACCGAATCGCCACCGCCCACAATCGAAATCGCGCCGCCGTTGTCGGCCACCGCATGGGCGATCTTGAATGTTCCGCGAGAGAAGCCCGGAACCTCGAACACGCCCATCGGCCCATTCCAGACGATGGTGCGCGCGGTAGAAATCTCTTCCGAAAAGAGCTCGATCGTCTTGGGCCCGATGTCGAGCGCCATCTTGTCAGCCGGAATCGGCTGCCCTTCGCCGATCTGCTGAATCACGGCGTTGGCTTCGGGCTTGTTCGCGACCACGTGATCGATGGGCAGCAGGAAATTCAGATTCCGCTTCTTCGCCTCGGCCAGCAATTGCCCGGCGAGTTCGACCTTGTCGGCTTCGAGCAGCGATTTTCCGATTTCGTGTCCCTGCGCTTTCAGGAACGTGTAGGCCATGCCGCCGCCGATGATCAGCGAGTTCACCTTGTTCATCAGATTCTGAATCACACCAATCTTGTCGCTGACCTTCGCGCCGCCGAGAATTGCTACAAACGGCTCTTCCGGGTGCTCCAGCGCCTTGCCCAGATATTTCAGTTCCTTCTCCATGAGCAAGCCGGCGGCGGACTGCTTCACGAACTTTGTGATCCCGACCGTCGAAGCGTGAGCCCGGTGCGCGGTGCCGAAAGCGTCATTCACGTAATACTCGGCCAGCTTTGCCAGTTGCTTGGAGAATTTCTCGTCGTTGGCTTCTTCCTCCGCGTGGAAACGCAGGTTTTCCAGCAGGAGGGTCTGGCCCATTTCGAGTTGGGTGGCGACTTCTTCCGCTTCCGGCCCAACGCAGTCGGGGCAGAAGCCGACGTTTTCGCCTCGCGCTAGTTCCTTATCGAGCAGCATGCGCAGGCGCTCGGCTACCGGCTTCAGGCTCATCTTAGGATTCGGTTTGCCCTTGGGCCGGCCCAGATGCGAGGCGAGGATCAGGCGCGCGCCGTGGCGCAACGCATATTCAATCGTGGGCAGAGTTTCGCGAATGCGGGTATCGTCCATGACGCGCCCGTCTTCGAGGGGCACGTTGAAGTCGACGCGCATGAAAATGCGGTTCCCATTGAGGGGAAGATCACGAATGGAAAGCTTGGACATGGCTGGAGTCCTCGTAGGGCCGATTGCTCTCTAGAATTGCTTTGTCATCCTGAAGCGGGCGCAGTTTGCCCGCTGAAGGACCTGGGCGAGCCGCGCGTTGCGTCGCGTTTTCTGCGACGCAACATTCGCGCGTTTGGCTCGCATCCTTACAGGCCCTTACTGGCGATGTAATTGATCAGGTCGCGCACGCGGCAGGAGTATCCCCACTCGTTGTCGTACCAGGAGATCACCTTCACGCAGTTGCCGCCGACCACCAGAGTCATGGGCGCATCCACGATCGAGGAGAAGGAATTGCCTTTGAAGTCCGACGAGACCAATTCCTGCTCCTCATACGCCAGATATCCCTTCAAAGATCCCGCCTCGGTCGCCTTCTTCAGCGCCGCATTCACTTCTTCCTTGGTCGTCTTCTTTTCCACCCATACCACGAAGTCGACCACCGAAACGTTGGGGGTGGGCACGCGCATGGAGAATCCGTCAACCTTGCCGCCGAGTTCGGGAATCACCAGCTTCAGGGCTTTGGCCGCTCCGGTCGTGGTCGGGATCATATTGAGCGCCGCCGCGCGCGCGCGCCGCAAGTCCTTGTGCGGGAAGTCGAGAATTACCTGGTCGTTGGTATAGGAGTGAATGGTCGTCATGGTGCCGCAGACGATTTTGAACGCGTCGTTGATCACTTTGGCCACGGGAGCCAGGCAGTTCGTGGTGCAGGAAGCGTTCGAAATCACATGGTGCTTCGCGCCATCGTATTTGTCATGATTCACGCCCAGCACGACCGTGATGTCTTCATTCTTCGCCGGAGCCGAGATGATCACTTTCTTTACCGGCCCGCGCATGTGTTTCTTGGCGTCATTGGCATCGGTGAAGCGGCCGGTGGACTCGATGACAACCTGCGCGCCCACGGATTCCCAGGGCAGCGCCGCCGGATCTTTCTCTTTGAATACCTTGATGGTCTTGCCGTCGACCGTAATGCTGTCGGCGCCCGCGGAAACTTGATTGGGCAGGTTGCCCAGAACCGAGTCATATTTTAGAAGATGAGCCAGAGTTTTCGGGTCCGTCAGATCGTTTACCGCGACGAAGTCCAGGTTTGGATCTTTGAGTGAAGCGCGCAGAACGTTGCGGCCGATGCGTCCGAAGCCGTTGATGCCTACTTTGATTGCCATGTTTCCTCCGTTGAATTTATGAAGGCGTGATCAGGTTTGGTTGAGAGTTGAACTGTAAACACATGATGTTAGCAGGGAAAGGGAAGCGGCGTAAATGACGGAGGTTCAGTTTTGGAGGCCCGAAGTTCCAATCACGGAATCGGGAGCGGGAAATCATTGACAGATGCGGTTCGAACTGGCTTGGGACGCCATACTCTTCGGCGAGCGTAATCGGCGCAGTTTGATTATCTTGAGCCACGGATGTGACTGCGCTCACAAGCCCAAGCGATCATTGTCACACTCAAGAGCGGCCTGGCGGTCTCTAATTGGAATTGGGGACCATGATTTTCGCGGCGCCTGATGTGGCGGGGTTGTCCGCATCGCGTTCAAGAAGAGACTGCCTTTCGCCGATTCCTCCCGTGGTGGGACTGCGGAAGGACGGTTCCCGCTGTTCGGCCAGCGTACGCGCAGTTCGGAGGAGATCATGTTAATCAGCAAGCAGCAGGCGCTCGATTATCACAATGGCACTCGTCCCGGAAAGATCGAAGTTACTCCCACCAAGCCCTGTCGCACGCAGCGCGATCTGAGTCTGGCGTACACGCCGGGCGTGGCCGAGCCTTGTCTGGAAATTCAGAAGAATCCGCAGGACGCCTACAAATACACTGGCCGGGGCAATTTGGTCGCGGTGCTCAGCAATGGAAGTGCCGTGCTCGGGCTGGGTGACATCGGGGCTCTTGCCGGTAAGCCTGTGATGGAGGGCAAAGCTGTCCTGTTCAAACGCTTTGCCGACGTTGACGTGTTCGACATCGAAGTCAACAGCCACGATCCCGAAGAGATCATCAAGCTCTGCCAGTTGCTCGAGCCTACGTTCGGCGGCATCAATCTCGAAGACATCAAGGCTCCCGACTGCTTCCAGATCGAGGAGACGCTCCGTAAAACTATGAAGATTCCCGTTTTCCACGACGATCAGCACGGAACCGCGATCATCTCCGGCGCCGCTCTACTGAACGCTTTGGAAGTTGTGGGCAAAGATATTGGCAACGTGCGCGTGGTGTTCAACGGTGCCGGGGCCGCCGGCATCGCCTGTGCCGAGCACTATGTTCGGCTGGGAGTAAAGCGCGAGAACATCATTCTGTGCGACACGAAAGGCGTGGTGTACACGGGCCGCAAAGCTGGCATGAACAAGTACAAGGATCGCTTCGCGCTAGATACAAACCTGCGCACGCTGGCGGAAGCGCTGGTGGGTGCAGATGTTTTCGCGGGACTCTCCGTGAAAGGCGCGATTACCCAGGACATGGTGCGCTCCATGGCACCGGACCCGGTCGTGTTCGCCATGGCCAACCCCGATCCGGAAATCACTTACGACGAAGCCAAGGCGGCGCGCAGCGATGTCATCATTGCGACCGGACGTTCGGACTATCCCAACCAGGTCAACAATGTACTCGGTTTTCCGTTCATCTTCCGCGGAGCGCTTGACGTGCGCGCCACCGCCATCAACGAAGAGATGAAGCTGGCCGCGACGCACGCGCTGGCCGATCTGGCGAAGGAGCCCGTTCCCGACTCGGTTTGCCGCGCCTACGGCGTCGCACGGCTGCAGTTTGGCCGCGAATATCTCATTCCCAAGCCGTTCGATCCGCGGGTGTTGATGTGGGAAGCCTCTGCTGTGGCCGAGGCTGCCATGCGCAGCGGAGTGGCGCAGGAGCCGGTCGATCTCGAGACCTATCGCGCGCAACTGGAGCGCCGGCTAGGCAAGGCCTACGAAGTGACGCGGACCATGATTCACAAGGCCCAGGCCAATCCCAAGCAAGTCGTATTTCCCGAAGGCGACAACGAAAAAATTCTGCGGGCTTGTCATGAGCTGGTCGAAGAGAAAATTGGCAATCCCATCCTGCTGGGCGATCCGGCCAGGATTCAGGCGCGAGGGCGCGAGCTGGGATTGAATCTCGAGGGCATGGAGATTATCGATCCAGCGGCCTCGGAACATCACGCGGCTTATGTACAGGAACTGTTCCGCTTGCGGCAGCGCCACGGTGTCACGCTGCAGGAAGCCGAGACGCTGATCAACAACCGCAACGTATTCGGCTCCATGATGGTGCACATGGGCGACGCCGATGCTCTGGTCTCCGGCGTAACTCAGCATTATCCCGACACCATTCGTCCTGCGTTGCAAATTGTTCGCATGCACGAAGGTCTGCACCGCGTCTCCGGTTGCTACGCCGTGATCACGCGCAAGGGAGACGTTTTCTTTCTCGCCGACGCCAGCGTGAACATCGAGCCCACGGCGGAGGACCTGGTAGAGATCGCACTCTGCACCGCCCACTTGGCGCGGCGTTTCGACGTGGTGCCGCGGGTGGCGATGCTGTCGTTCTCCAGTTTTGGCGGTGTGGATCATCCCATCTGCACGAAAGTGCGCGAGGCGGTGGAAATGATCAAGTTCGCCGACCCCACGCTCATCGTCGATGGCGAAATCATGGTCGATGAAGCCCTGTCTCCGGAGATCATCGCGGAGCAGTATCCCTTTAGTTCGCTGAAGGGTGGCGCGAATGTGCTCATTTTCCCCGACCTGGCCTCGGCCAACATAGCGTGTAAGCTGGTGGCCACCATTGGCGGCTGCGAAACCATCGGTCCGATTCTGATGGGAATGAGCCGCCCCGTGCACGTGCTGCCACGAAATTCCACCGCCGAGCAGATCGTCAACGTGGCGGCCATCGCCGTAGTCGACGCACAGGAGAACGATACCTACGCGCATCCGCGTGTGCATGTTTCTGTCGAGCCGGAACTGGTGGGCGAGGACTGACAGAATCCACCCCTCCTGCCCTTTGCAGCAGCCCTCCGTGGGATTAAGATAGGCAATTGCCCCATCACTTCCCCCGGAGATTACCCTGAACATGGTTGCCCCACAGAGGTTTTATAGGAACGCCTCGTTTGCACAGTTGATTCTCATCGGCGCATTGTCCTTCTTTCTGGTAGCTGCTGCCTTCTCTCAAGCCAAGCCCGAGCGGCAATCCAAGGCGGACAAGTCCCCTGCGGCGGCCCAGACTTCGCAGCCCGCAGCGACTCCGAGCGATCCCGACGCGGCTGAATCTTCCAAGTCCGAGGACAAGGCCTTCAAAGGCATGCACTACCGCTTGATCGGGCCTTTTCGTGGAGGGCGGTCGCTGACCGCGGCCGGCATTCCCGGCGATCCTACGACTTATTACTTCGGCGCAACCGGCGGCGGAGTGTGGAAGTCGACCGATGGCGCAATGACCTGGACGTCCGTTTTTGACAAGGAAGGCACGGCTGACATTGGCAGCATCGCGGTGGCGAACTCCAATCACAACGTCATTTATGTGGGAACCGGCGAAGCCTGCATTCGCGGCAATATTTCGCAAGGTGACGGCGTCTACCGCTCGCTCGACGGCGGCAAGACATGGAAGAACACAGGGCTGCGCGATTCCCGGGCCATTGGCAAAGTGATTGTGAATCCCACGAATCCGGACATCGCTTTTGTGGCGGCGCTGGGACATCCCTATGGGCCAAATGCCGAACGCGGAATTTTCCGCACCACCGACGGCGGCAAGACCTGGGAGAAGGTACTTTACAAAGACGAAAATACCGGCGGCGTTGATGTGGCCTTCGATCCGCACAATCCGAATATCCTTTTCGCCGCACTGTGGCAGGCTCGCCGCACTTCGTGGAGCATGGCGAGTGGCGGCCCCGGCAGCGGACTCTATCGCTCGAACGACGGCGGCACCACCTGGAAGCACATTGAAGAGCACGGCCTGCCCAAGGGACCGTACGGAAAAATCGGCATCGCGGTCGCTGCGAACTCCGATCGCGTCTACGCTCTCATCGAAGCACACAATCCGGACGGCGGGCTTTATCGCTCCGACGATGGCGGGGAATCGTGGGAGTTGGTGAATCCCAGTCACAGCCTGTGGCAGCGGCCCTGGTACTACATGCACGTCATTGCCGACCCGCGCGATGAGAACGTGCTCTACATCATGGACGTTGACGCCTACAAGTCGACCGATGGCGGTCACCTGTTCAACAAAGTGCACGTTCCGCATGGCGACAACCATGGCTTGTGGATCGATCCCATGAACTCGCGGCGCATGATCGCCTCGAACGATGGCGGCGTGACCGTGACGCTCGATGGCGGCAAGACCTGGACGCTCGAAGACAACCAGCCAACCGCGCAGTTCTACCATGTCATTACCGATACAGCCACGCCCTATCGCGTATACGGTGCGCAGCAGGACAGCGGCACCGTTGCGATCGTGAGCCGCAGCGACGATGGGTCGATCGGCGCCAGCGACTGGTACGACGTAGGCGGCGGCGAGGCGGGCTACATCGCGCCCGACCCGCGCGATCCGAATATTGTTTTCGCGGCCGACTACCAGGGCACCATTACGCGCTATGACCGGCACACCGGGCAGGTAAAGGCGATCAACGAACAGCCGGAACTATCCGACGCGCACGGCGCGGCCAACCTGGAGCATCGCTTTCAGTGGACTGCTCCCGTCATGATTTCTCTGCAAGATCCCAACACGCTCTACCACGGCGGCGAACGGCTGTTCAAAACCACCGACGGCGGGGTGCACTGGCAGGCCATCAGTCCGGATCTGACGCGCAACGACAAGAGCAAGCAGCTGGCTTCCGGCGGCGACATCACGATCGACGATTCAGGCACGGAATACTACGACACCATCTTTTCCATCGCGGAATCGCCGCTCACCAAGGGATTGTTGTGGGTCGGAACCGACGACGGCCTGATTCAGCTCACGCAGGACGAAGGCAAGACCTGGACCAACGTGACGCCGAAAGATATGCCGGAGTGGAGCCGGATCAGCCTGATCGAGGCCTCGCCGCACGATGCCGGGACGGCCTACGTCGCTGCGGATCGGCACCAGTTCGACGACCTGCGTCCTTACATTTACAAGACCAGCGACTACGGCAAGACCTGGACGAAGATCGCGACCGGCATTCCCGACACCGCGTTCGTGCGCGCCGTGCGTGAGGATCCGAAAAAGCGCGGGCTTCTCTACGCGGGAACCGAGCGCGGCGTGTTTGTGTCGTTCAACGACGGCGCCAACTGGCGTTCGCTGCAGCTGAACCTTCCAACCGCGCCGGTGCACGACCTGGCGGTGAAGAATAATGACCTCGTGGTTGCGACCCACGGGCGGGCTTTCTGGATTCTCGACGACATCACGCCGCTGCGCCAATACTCCGACGAGATCATTCAAAAAGACGCGTTCCTGTACACACCCGCGACGGCTTTCCGGATTCAGGCCGGAGAGGGTGGCCCACGGCATCCCTCGAAGCGAACCGGGCAGAATCCGCCCGCGGGCGCCGTCATCTATTACTCGCTGAAAGACGCGCCCAAGGCCGACAAGGAAACGAAGATTGAGATTCTCGATGCATCCGGCAAAACGATTCGCAAGTATTCGAGTGCCGAGTTCGCGTTGCTGGAAGAGCCACCCGATCCCGACGACAAGAAGCAGGAGAAGGAACTCAAGCCGGAGGCGGGCTTGAATCGCTTCGTCTGGGATCTGCGTTATGAAGAGGCGCATCGCGTGCCCGGCTATTATCTCTGGGAGTATGGCAGCGGTGCGCGCGGGCCGGTGGCGGCGCCTGGGCACTACCAGGTTCGGCTCACGGTGGGTGGTCAGACCCAGACGGCGGCGTTCGATTTGAAGCTTGATCCGCGGGTGAACGTGAGCCAGGCCGATCTGGAGCAGCAATTCAATCTGCTGTTGCAGACGCGCGACGAACTCAGCCGCGTTTACGATACGGTCAATCAGATTCAGGACGTACGCTTGCAGTTGTCGGGACTAAAGCGCCGCTTGCCGGAGAACGCGAGCACAAAGACGATTGTCACGGCGGCTGACGATCTGGAGAAGAAGCTGGTGGCGGTGCGCGAGGAGCTCGTCAACCTGACGATCAGCGCGAATGAGGATTCGCTGGCGTATCCTCCGCAACTCGACGCCAAACTGGCTGTTCTCGCCATGCTCGCGGGCGCAGCCGATTCCGCCCCCACCGACGCCGAGCAGCGCGAATTCGAAAAACTCAAGCGGCAGAGCGGGGAACTGATCGGCCGCTGGGACGATTTACAGCGCCGCGATCTGGCCGCCTTCCAGAAGCTGACCGCGGAGGGCAGCTTGTCGACCGTCGTAGTGCCGCCGGCGGGACGGGCGACGGAAGAAGAAGTTCCGGCGCATTGAGCGTTGTGTGACGGCCGTGTGTGGCGCAACTAGTCCGTGCTAGAAGCGGCACGTCGATAAATTCCATCGCAAATCCCCACTTCTCGCGCAAAGAACGCGCGAGAAATGGGGCACCCGGATGAGACCCGATTTTTCTGTGCCTTTTCGCACGGCTGGGGCCGTGCTATTCCCAAAACTTTGATACCCGTTACTCCTAATTACTTCCGTGCCACTTTCATGGCACTGATGTGCCTTGTCCGGGCGACGGGGCGTTGCTATTGTGCCGATAGAGTCTGATGTTGGTTCCTCCCCTGAACCAGCCGAGTCTGACGGGGGTGTATATGAAAGTAATGCATCTTTGCTATGCGGCTCTTGGCTTTGCGGTGGCACGCTGGATTTTCCGGCGACAGCCAGTAGCCGATCCGGTCACTCGGTTCCGGTCTCAGGGCTTGCTGTAGAAGGGTTTTTCGGGCCTGGGCGCGCGCACCCGTTGCGCCTCCATTTCGTCAGCGCGCGCCCATTGCTTCTTCCTCCCAAAAGTAATCTCGCGAGGCTACTTCCAGCCGTTTCGATCCCCGTTCCTCGATCCTCGCCTTATCTCACTCCCGTCTTGAGCACAACCGTGTTGCGCTCGTCGCCGGCGATCATGCGATAGAACTTCTTCAACTCGTCGGCATGGGCGACCGGCACGCTGAGTTCTTTCACCTCCAGCGTGCGGCTGTAGTGGATGACGTTGTCTTTCACTTCCGTCTTGGCGTGGTAACTGGCGAAGCTGTAGTCGGCATCGACAGGAGGAGGCATGTCGTCAACCACATAGCCGGCCGGAATCGTGATCTCGAAGCTGTCGCTGTCACGCGACGGACCTTCGAATTCAATGGGGAACTTGCGCGGTTCTTTGGTTTCCAGAATTCCGCTAGTCTTTACGCCGAGCACGCGCGGCCGAACCAACAACAGTCCCCCGGCATTCTTGGCGTAGTTCTGGGCTTCGAATGTGTAATGGAACCCGAATGGCTGGTCAGTCTGGTGGAGATTCACGACGTTGGCCTGCGTAATGTGAAACAGAGACAAGGAGCCGGCCAGCAGGTCTTCGATGGGCTTGATCTGATCGGTGGATTTGCTCACGGTTCGCAGACGCTCGCGCTCCGACCAGGCTCGGTCGCCCAGCCGCATCTCGCTGACCTCCCCTTTCAGCGTTCCCATAGGGTCGAGCGTAAGTCTGCCTGTGCGCACAATGCTGTTCATGGCCGGAGGCTGCCTGGGCAACTCGACCAGATCGCCGCCGTCAGGGGTGACCAGCAGACCGTAGTTTCCCTGCAAATACCCTCCGATTTCGCCAAAAGGGATCAGCTCATTGGTGGGGTCGAAAAAGAGCAGGCGGCCGAGCCGCGGATGTTGCGTGGTTGCGACGAGCGACGCGTCGGAAACGCCGGTGGGCAGCTTGATCGCCAGGATTACGTGGTCGAATGCGCCAATGTTCGCCGCAGTTTCCGTGGTCACCGAACCACGCTCGGAATTGATGACGACATAGTACGAATCCACGCCAATCTGGCTCAGCATGGAACTGAGCAGCGTCGCTTTGTCTTTGCAGTCGCCATAGCGATGCGTGAAGACGTCGGGAGCGGCATGGGGTTGGAAGCCTCCAATGCCCAAACTGATCGCAACGTAGCGGACGTCTCGCTGCAGGAACTGAGCCAGAGCCCTCATTTTGTCGAGCGGCGTCGTGGCTGTAGCCGTGAGACTCGTTACTTGTTGCTTGATTTCTGGTGAAGCGTCGCGCCGGCCGCTGGTCAAGTTCAAGTACCAGCTGCCCATCTCAGTCCAGTTGCTGAATCCGCGGAGGGATGCGCCACCCTGGGGAAAGAACGAGACCACCATTTGTCCCGAGACTCCGGCGAGAGGCGGCATATCCTGTTCCTCGCGGATGCTTTTTACGTCGCTGACCGCCCATTGCAACTGCGTTCCATTCTCGGTGGGCTTAGTCTCCGGATAGTTGAACCACAATGCTTTGTACGCCCAGCCGGGAGGGAGCTGCAGCGAGTAATGGGATTCGCGCACCGGAATTTCCCGCTGGAAATCCCAGACCTCTTGCAGAACCAGGGGTTGCTCTTCCTTTTCGTATTCGTAGCCAACAATGTTGCCGGGATCGGGCGCGGGGATCTGCAGCACCTTGTCTTTGACGTCGGATACTAGTTCGCCGCCTTCGATCTTGGGCAGTGATACTTCCACCGCTTCCTTGTCTTTGATCTCATAATCCTTGCCCTGAGCGGGAATGCACCACCCGCGCAGGCCGCTGACCTTGGTATGCGGATTAAACGAGACCATCGCCATTCCGTAGCCGCGTCCCCCGGGTCGCAGGATCTTGTACGCCCTTCGGACCTGGATTTTGATTTTGTCCGCCGATGTCACATTGACGTTGACTTCCTCGAAAAGCAGCACCGCATCTGTTTTGTCGTCGTGAGCGGGCAAGGGAGCAGAGGCGACGGCGCGCATCCACTGGGGGGCGTCGCTGGCGTAGACAGAATTCGTGGCTGCGAGCAGAGCGAGGCCCACGAACACTGCCACGCGGACAAACCGCCGGCTAGTTGCTCGCACTTGCTGTCCCCGGTTGCAAGATGACTTGTTGTTCATCTACGGTCCTCACGACTTGGAAGAAATTGCGTAACGCCGGATAGAACTTCGGATCCAGCAGCAGGATGTCTACATTAAGCGTTCGGTTCAAGTGCAACGTGCCCTTGTTGTTCTCCGCCTGCATCGAGTATGTGATGATGTGAGCATCCTGCTTCTGGGGTGCGGGCAGGGTGGAAATCTGCCAACCCAGCGGCAGATCGATGGTGACGTCATCGATGCGCCCGAAGGGATGGCTAAAATAAATGGGATGCACGCGGTCGGCGTGATCGAAGAGGCGTTTTTCCGGCGCACTGAATAGCCCAACCGGCAGCAACGCCCGGCGGCCAGCCCCAGCGACCCAGCCCGGCACTTTGATGGTGAATTCGGCGACCAGCGGGGGAGTGGAACTCTTCCAATCGGGCTGGTTGGTCAACTCGACCTCGCACCCCACCGGAACTGACTCCTTCACTTGGTCCTCAAGGTATTTCTTGTGTTCGGCGTCGTCGGCGAGGCGTTCTTCCACGCGCCGTTCCGAGGCTTCTAGTCCGGTGAACGTGACCGTCAGCTTGCCTTCGAGTTCTCCGGTATCGTTAAGCTTCAGTTCGCCTTTGCGCTGGATGCTGGACTCGGTGCTGGCGGGGAGTGCGGTTTGCAGCCAGGAGCCACCGTCTTTGTCGAGTTTCAGCCCGTTCACTCCAGTCTCAACCCAGGGCAACATGCAAAACGGTGTGAAGGCGGCGCCGGGATCGCAAAAGACATCTTTCCCGTTCAGCTTCACGACGACGACATTGGCATCGAGGCGGTGTCCGTCCATGTTCTGCGGCGAGAAGAAATAGTTTTGCCGATCCGGCACCCACATTCCGTGAGCTTCGAATCCGGCCGCGCGGGCGAGCGCCAGAAACAGCCACGTCAGTTCTCCGCCGTTGCCGTATTGCTTCTTCCATACTTCCTCGACATTGGTGGGCGGTTTTTCTTTCTCGCGTTTTTGCTCCTGCTCGGTTTTCTCCACTTCGTACGAAGTGTTGCGAATCTTCTGCACGCGGGCGTAAATCTTTTGCAGTTTCACTTCGGGTGAATCTCCGGCAGCGACGATCCCTCCCGCAGCCTCTTCCATGGCTTTGCGTTTTCCAATAAAGCTTTCCAACTGGTCATTGCGTTTCTTGCCCAGTTTCTTCCAGTAGGTGGTCGGATCTTTTTCGAGAGTCTCGTTGCTGTAAATGAAGTCGACGCGAGACTTAAGCTCGTTTTCCGGCGGCATGTAGTCCTCGACCTGAAAGGCAGGAATGTCGGTCGCTTCCAGATTGATGATGTGGTTCGGCGCTTCCGCCGGCTGGCCAAGTCGCGCCGGCAGGTTACCGGTCCAGCGGAGATTCATCGGGGGATTGTCGCCGTCGTAGGGCTTGAGCGAGAATTTCGCGCGTTTGGTGAACAACTCGTTACTCAGGATCCAGTGCGAGTCGAACACAAAGTGCTCGCTAAAGTCGGTCGTGTAGTAGTACTCGATGATGCCGCCGACCTGGACATCGGGCAGCGTGAAGGTCTTGGCCAGATACTTTTCGCCGCGCGTCTTGACGATCTCCTTGTCGAAAGCTTTGCCGCCGAAGTCGACGATGGAGCCATCGGGCTTGATCGTTCGCGCATGAATACCTATCACGCTGCCCTCGTCTTTCCAGTACCGGATCTCGACGTCGGCGTACTTGCGGCCCTCTTCGGTGAGGATCTTGATGCGGAAGTAGACATCTTCGTGGGCGGTATTGCCGCGGTCGTCGCGGTCCACCTGGCGGTACAGGATGACGGCCGGCGCTCCTGGGGCCTTGGGCTCGCTGGTCATCTTCAGTTCGTCCTGCGATACCGGCTGGAACCCCATGCCCAATGCGGGGACAGCGAAAGCCGCTGCGATGACAACGATGAGACACGAGGCGAGAGAAGGGACGGTGCGACGATTGGTCGACATGGCACAGTTCACCTGTAGGAGTTCTTTTCGCCGCAGAACTCGAGGACCTGAGGGGAAGTCAAAGGCCGCACCGAGCGCCGCAGTGCCAAGCTATTCCGGCTTGCAGAGCACGCTTATGGCTGGGGAGAATACCGCGCCTACCCAGGCGTGTCAAGGAAATCCCGGCCCCATGGAACCATCAACAACAGGCTGTGTCTATGATCGCAATCACGGATTGCGGTCACGCCGAAATGGGTCGAGCGTTGTGAGCTTCGGATCTGCGATTATTTCCCGCTGGCGAGCGTGCTAGACTAACCGCAAATCCCTAAATTGAGAGGCGGCAATGAAATTTGGCGTCATCATTTTTCCCGGTTCGAACTGCGATCACGATGCTTACTGGACGATCCAGCACGTCGCCAAGCAGCCCGTCACGTTTCTGTGGCACGAATCGCACGACCTGGAGAACTGTGACGCCGTGATTGTCCCCGGAGGGTTCGCTTACGGCGATTATCTGCGCACCGGGGCGATTGCTCGTTTTTCGCCCGTCATGGAGTCAGTGCGGAAGTTCGCCGACGGTGGCGGGCTAGTGCTTGGCATCTGCAATGGCTTTCAGATTCTTTGCGAGTCGGGCCTGCTCCCCGGCGCCCTGATGCGCAACGTTGGACTCAAGTATGTCTGCAAGCCGGTACAGGTGCGGGTGGAAAACGTGGAGACTCCGTTTACCAACGCCTGCGCCAAGGGAGAGGTATTGACCATCCCCATCGGCCACATGGAGGGCAATTACTTCTGCGACCCTGCGACGCTGGAAGAGTTGCGTGGTAACAATCGTGTCGTGTTTCGCTACAGTTCTCCAGCCGGAGAAATCACTGGCTCGGCCAATCCTAACGGCTCGCTCGAAAACATTGCCGGCATCTGCAGCGCCGGAGGCAATGTTCTCGGCATGATGCCGCACCCGGAACGCTCTGCCGAGCCGGAGTTGGGCGGCATCGACGGGTTGAAAATCTTCCAGTCGATGGTCGGCGCACTCGTGGCCCGGTAACTTCGCTCGACTTCGTCCTAAGATTTTTCTTGGTTATCAACAGGCTCCCGGTATATGTTCGTTCTTCTTCCCCTGTAATGCGGGTCCAAACCTGATTGTGTTCGCAAGCACACGCGGGGAGGCGTGTCTCTCATGACACCGAAGCAGATTTTAGATTCCTTCTCAGAAACATTGATGCAGGATGAACGGATTCTCAGCGCACAGGAACGCGCGCTGCTGGCCGCTCTGCTGCAGCATGCCAAAGCGTCCACTCACGGCAATCCGGAAACGCAAGAGGCAGTCAGAGGCGTGATTGCGTCTGCAGTCGGCGAAACGGTGGCGCAGCGCGCTTTCTCCGTTCTCGGGGGCAGTATCGTCGACCGCATCCTGGAAGGCGGCTCATTCGCGACCGATTCCACGGGTGCGCGGAGCACGGACATTTACGCGGCGAAGAAGACCCCTGGCCAACCGCAGCCCCCGCGCAAGGGACCGCCCATGGGCGGGCCGAATCCGGGATCGCCGGAATCGCCCGAACCGGAGCCGCCCGGTGTGCGAAAGCCGCTGCGCGATTCTCCGGGACCGCCGGAGCCGGAGCCGCCGGGCGTACGGAAGCCGCAACGCGATTCTCCGGGACCGCCGGAGCCGGAGCCACCGGGTTTACCGCGGAAAGCTCCGCCCGAGCCGGAGCCGCCCGGTAAAGCGCCGGTCCGTGGCCCCAAACCGCCCGAACCGGAGCCGCCGGGAGCGCGAGCGCCGCGCAAGCACGCGGTCGATACCCAGGCAGTTTCAGAAACGGGCGTGGCGGTGGTGGAGCGTCCGGCGATATTGCCGGCGAAGTGTGTAGTTCTGGATGAGTTCCTGGCTCCGCAAGAGTTGGACGAGCTCATGCGCTTCACCCTGGAACACGAAGCCGACTTCAGCGCCAGTGAAGTGGTTTCTCCGACCGCCGACGCCGGTGTCGTGAACTACGAACACCGCCGCTCGCGGGTGCTGATGGACCTGGGGCAACAGGAGAACCTGATGCTGGAACGCATCAAGGCCGTGCTGCCACAGGTGCTTCATACGCTGGGGATGGAGGAGTTCTCCGTTTCCAGCTCGGAAGTTCAGGTTACCGCCAGCAATGACGGGGACTTCTTCCGCTTCCACAGCGATAATGGCAGCGAGCGGGTGGCTACGCGTCATTTGACGTTCGTCTATTTCTTCCATCGCGAACCGCGGCAGTTTGAAGGGGGAGAACTGCGTATTCACGATGCGCGACTGGAAGAGGGATCGTACGTCAGCCAAGGCAGTTACCAGACGATCGTTCCACAGCAGAATCAGATCTTATTCTTCCCGTGCGAATTGCTGCACGAGATCACTCCGGTGAGGTGCTCTTCGGGGCTCTTCGCCGACAGCCGCTTCACCTTAAACGGATGGCTTCGTCACTAGACAATTCGGCGTGGCTGGAGTGGATGACCACACTCATGGGAGCAGGGTCGCGGCAGAGCTATGCCGCGACCTTTCCTCCCGATCGTTTCTACTGCCTGCTGGATGAGTTGCCGCTGCACCTGATTCCGCGGCGCGTTTTTCGGGGGCTTGATCTTCACGGCAATTCGGATCAACCTCTGTTCCTGAATTCCGAGTGCATTTTTTGCGATGGCGGGCAATTGCCAGGGGAACTTACACCTTACAAGGAGAAGCTCTCAGGATTTGCGTTGCAGGGGACGATGGCCTGGGTGCGAGACCCGGTCAGTCAATCGCTCCTGCCGTTCTGGCTGGGACCGCAGTTGGCCGCCGCGGTGCAGGATATCAAGCCGGGCGAACCGGTTCCGGCCATGGCGGAGGACATTCGCAGGGCGCTGTTGGCAGCCGGCATCCTTACGGCCGCCGGCTATGCTGACCGGCGACGGTGCGAGTGGGAAACGGCGGTTGAAAAGGCAGGGCCGTTGTTTCGTGAGAAGGGCTACGCCCCAGTCGCCGATCTGATTCATCCCTTTCATCTCGCCGCCTTGCGCCGCTATTATCGCTATCTGATTCGCACCGGCGCGATCCGGCTTGGGGATCGCCAGAGCCCGCGGCGGTATGCGGCCTACAACGAGCCGGTAGCGAGGTTCTTCCACCAGGACATCGCGGCCAAGCTGAGCGCCGTGGCGGGGCAACCGCTCAAACCGTCGTATGTGTATCTTGCGTCGTATCTGAGCGGGGCAGCACTCAGGAAGCACACCGATCGGGAGCAGTGCGAGTTCAGCGTGACACTCTGCCTGGATTTTTCTCCTGAGCCCGCGCTCGAAACTCCGTGGCCAATCCGCCTGGGGATTCCCGGCGGGACGGTGACTGTGTATCAGGCATTGGGCGATGCTCTCGCCTACCGCGGAACTCGCGTGCCGCACTACCGGGATGTGCTGGGTGAAGGGCAAACCTCGACGTCAATCTTCTTCCACTATGTTGCCGAGGATTTCGCGGGATCGCTGGATTGAATCACACCTCAGCGTAAACCGCGAATCAGATATAGCACCGATAAGGTCTGGTTGTAGTTGTAGGCAAATCGTGTTCCATCGCGACTCACCACCACCGGCGACACAGTGACCACCCCAGCCGGAACCCCGGGCCGCAATTCCTGGATCACACTCTGTTTTCCCGTGGCGATCTCGAATTTATATATCTTGCTGGGAAGCTCCCCTGGACGATAGCCGTAGAGGAAGGCTCCGTTTTCCGACCACTGGACCGGCCGGAAAGTGGCGTCCATTTGGGGAATTGGCCGACCGGGACCGCCAGCGACCGGATAGATTGCTGCGACGGGATTCGATCCCACTCCAATCACAAATCGACCGTCAGGTGACGATGGACCACAGAGCACACCTTCCGGGGTGATGGCTTCTGGCCTGTCACCGGACAAGTCCAATACATAGCACCGGGCTGTATGGCCGGGCTCGTTTCCGTTGAGAATGAGCCGGTGTCCATCGGCAAGAAAACGCGCGAACCCATTCTGAATGTGTTCCAATCCATCGATCTTGACCGGCCGTGGCTGGCCGGCGTGGATGGGCAAGAGCGTGATTTTTTGCTGGCGGCCATTTGAGACGGAGAGAGCCCACTTCCCATCGGGAGAAAGTCCGCCCGCGCTGCCGTCTCCAAGACGCTCCGGCAGCGTGCCATCTACCTTGCGGAGCGCCACAGCGTAGCCGGCACCGGCGGCTTCACTCGCATCTCCGAATAATACAAACTCCCCGTCGCGCGAAATATCGGTGGCAACGTTCCAGTCGTGCCACGACAGATCCACGTCGCTCTTGCTGCCCAGCGTGCTGAATGACAAGGCCAGCCGCTTGGAGTTCAACGCCACCAGCACACGGCCATCGGCGGCGATATCCTGCAAAGTGATCCCCACGGGCAGGTCCAGCACAGTGCGGATTTTGCCGTCCAGCGTCACCGCCATCAGGTTGAGATTGGTGCCCTTTTCAATGGCGGAAAACCAGATTTCTTTTCCATCCCGCCGCCACGCCAGACCTTGCTCCGAGTCCCACTCTTGCGAAAGACTCCGCACGTGCCCGTCCAAATCAACCACGCACACGGTTCCACGATTGTCCCAGAGCTCGGGATGATTCATGAAAGCGATGCTCAGGCCGTCAGGAGAGAAACGAATATTGCCGATCCACCCACTGGTCTTATAGAGCACATTGCCGATGGGATACTCCAGTTGGCTGTGAGCCTCAAATTCGTGAACCACCGCCAGTTGGCCCGATGCATCGAAGTCGGCCCAGCGAACGTCGTCCAGCAATTCTTTGGGAGAGCCTCCGGCCAGGGGAGCGTGCGCCAGCATTCCGCCGACAGTTTCCAGTTGCCCTGTGCGCGTGCCGTGCAGCACGAGGGCAAGCTCGTTGTTGTTGGGGGAAATGGCGAGTAGATTGGCGTCGCTGAAATTCAGGGCCTGGGTCAGGAGGGAGTCGCCGACCGTGGAGAAGAGCTGCACAGGATTGCCGTTCCAGGTGGCGCCGTAAACAATGGACTGGCCGGTGGGCGCGAAGCGCGCGGCATAGGCCGTTCCAGGTTCCGAGGTCAAACGCGTGTAGGTCGGAGGCGGCGGTGGAACGCTCAAAATCTGGGTGACCGCCAGTAGTGCGGTGGCTGCGGCCAGTACGCCAACGATCAGCCACGGCAGTAAGGGCGCGGTTCGAGTCTTCGGCTCAGGGAGGGTAACAGTCCTGACCGGCGAGGAACCCGAGAGCGTCTGCAGAGCGAACGTAAGATCTTTCGCAGACTGAAAACGGTTCTCTGGATCTTTCTCCAGGCAATGCTTGACGATGTCGCGGTATCCCGGCGGGATGGCAGCCTGCTCCAGGCTTGCGTCCGGCGGTTCCTCGCGCAGGACAGCGGTCATGGTGTCGACTTCCGTCTCGCCGCGAAACGCTCGCTGCCCAGCCAGCATTTCGTAGAGAATCGCGCCAAAGCTGAAAATGTCACTGCGATGATCCACGGGCTTGGCGCGAAGCTGCTCAGGAGACATGTAAGCGACGGTGCCGATTACGGCTCCATGCTTGGTGACCGTGGTCAAGCTCTCGATGGCGCGATTGTCTTCCGCCGACGTCTGGAGCTTGGCCACGCCGAAATCCAGAATCTTGACGCGACCGTCGTTGGTCAGAAACAGGTTCTCGGGCTTGAGGTCACGATGAACGATGAGCCGGTCGTGCGCCGCGGTGAGACCGTGCGCTATCTGGAGCGCGTAGTCGGTGGCTTCGCGCACCGGAATAGGGCCTTCGGAAAGACGCTGGCGCAGGGTCTTGCCCTCCAGCAGCTCCGAGACGATGTAAGGCGTGGTGCCTTCGAAGCCCACGTCGTAAATAGCGAGAATGTTGGGATGGTTCAACGCTGCCGCGGCGCGCGCTTCCTGTTCGAAGCGGCGCAGATGATCGGGATTATCGCTGGAAGCCGGGCGAATCAACTTCAACGCGACATCGCGGCCCAGGCGTTCGTCGCGCGCGCGAAAGACTTCGCCCATCCCGCCTGCACCGATTCTTTCGAGGACCCGGTAGTGCCCTACGAGCTGGCCAGTCATAACAGTTATACGAGCACGCGTTGCATGGCATGTTAGGGGCGACGGCAGGTCCAGTCAAGGGCGCTGAAGGGCGATGGCTATGGCCAATCCGTGGGATATGCGCGGCGACTGCAATCGGGTACTGTTCGCCGGGTTCAGCGTGCTATAATCTGTGTTCGCCTGCATACTTGCCGAGGCAATCCCGTGATCCGTCTGAAGGCGAATCCTGCGCCATCCATAGCTCTTTAAACAAAGATCTTAGATACGAGGTCTAACCATGTCCGGCCACTCAAAATGGGCCACAATCAAGCACAAGAAGGGCGCGCTGGACGCCAAGCGCGGCAAGATATTTACCCGACTCATTAAGGAAATCAGCATTGCCGCCAAGAACGGCGGCGGCGATCCTGACTCCAATCCGCGCCTGCGCGGCGCCATTCTCGCGGCCAAGTCCGAGAACATGCCCGCCGATAACATCAAGCGGGCAATTCAACGCGGCACGGGCGAACTGCCCGGGGCTGTGTATGAGGAGTTCACTTTGGAAGGGTACGGGCCGGGCGGAGCCGCGGTGATGCTCGACATCAACACGGACAATCGCAACCGGACCGTTAGTGAGATTCGTCACGCATTCGGAAAGAACGGCGGCAACATGGCCTCTGCCGGAGCGGTCGCGTATTTGTTCCACAAGAAGGGCGACATCCTCGTCGCGAAGAGTGCGGCGAAAGAGGACGACCTGATGAACATCGTTCTCGAAAACGGCGGCGAGGACTTGCACGACGACGGCGAGAACTGGGAAATTCTGACCGACACTTCTGCGTATGAAGCCGTGCTCGAGGCGGTAAAGAAAGCGGGGATTGAGCCGGTTTCGGCCAGCGTGGCGATGATTCCGCAGAACTACGTCAAACTCGAGGGCGCCGCGGCCAATACCATGATCCGGCTGATGGAAGCGCTCGAAGAGCACGACGACGTGCAGAACGTTCACTCCAACTTCGACATCGATCAGAAACTGCTGGAAGAGGTTGCGGGATAGTTATAGCAAGAATTCGACAGTGAAGTGAAAGAGCCGCCTCCGCACTTGGCGGCTCTTTTTCTTGCGACCGATACTCGTCGAGGCAATCGTTGCGCCGAAGTTTTCAACACGTTCGTGGAAAATCTTGTGGAAAAGCGCCGCAGTATCCTCGTAAGTGATTCACTGGAAGATGTTTCAACACTTTGCACTGCTGCGGGTGCTGGCACTTTCGTGGTAGAACCTGTGACCAAGAATTCTGTCGTGAAAATTCGACTCGACAAACTCCTGGTGGATCGTGGCCTCGCCGCGTCGCGCGAACGGGCGCAGGCGCTCATTCTTGCCGGCAACGTTCTAGTGGACGATCAGAAGCTGGAAAAGGCGGGAGCGCAGGTCGCGGCGGAGAGCGTGATTCGCTTGCTGGGCGAAGACCTCAAGTTCGTCAGCCGGGGTGGACTGAAGCTGGAGCGCGCACTGGAACATTGGAAGATTGTGGTTGCGGGCAAAGTTTGTCTCGATGTGGGAGCCTCGACTGGAGGGTTCACCGATTGCCTGCTGCAGCTCGGAGCGGCGAGGGTCATAGCAGTGGACACAGGTTACGGCCAGATGGACTTCACGCTTCGCCAAGACGCGCGGGTGCGGCTGCTGGAGAAGACCAATGCCCGCTACTTGACGCGCGACGCCGTGGGCGAAATGGTCGATCTGATCGTAATGGATGTTTCGTTCATCTCGGCCACTTTGGTTCTTCCGGCGGTGGTCGACGCCGCTCTTGCCAACGCGCCTGGCGAGCGCGCGGGCAAGCAGATCGTTGTCCTGGTAAAACCTCAGTTCGAAGCGGGCAGGGAACATGTGGGCAAGGGAGGCATTGTGCGCGACGAGGCCGCGCAATTGGCGGCAGTGGAAAAGGTGAGAACCGCGATCGTGCACCTCGGTGCAAAGCAAACCGATATGATCGAGTCGCCGATACTCGGAGCGGAAGGCAATCGAGAGTTTCTGCTTCACGGCATTTTCTAACTCTCTGTCTTCTCCCTGTCCGCTGTGGTTAAGGCTTCTCTTTCTGTACAATCTTCCTTTCGTCATCCCTATGGCCACCCCGCAAGCGTCCTCCCCGGAAATCGCCCAGAAAACCGCAGCCATCATTTCGCGGCCGGATCGTCCCGGGGTGGCGAAGATTGTTCCTGGACTTCTCGGCTGGCTCGCGGAGCACAAATACAGGGTTGTGATCGATCCCGAAACTGCCAACTACACCACCGGGCCGCAGGTAGTGCCACGGGCGGAGATGGGTTCGAAGTCGCTCGATCTAGTCATTGTGCTGGGCGGGGACGGAACGCTGCTTTCCGCGGCGCGAGTTACGGCTGCGATCGATGTTCCGGTCCTTGGCGTCAACCTGGGGTCGCTGGGTTTCCTGACCGAAGTGCCGCTGGAATCGCTCTATCCCATGCTCGAGGCGATCGTGCAGGGACGTGCTGCAGTCGAGCATCGCTCGCTCATGCAGTGCCAGCTTCTGCGCGGTGAGACGGTGCGCGGGAGTTACTTCGTTTTCAACGATGCTGTCGTGAACAAGACCGCCCTCGCCCGCCTCAACACTTACGATCTCTATATCGACAAGGTCTTCGTTTCCAGTTATCGCGCAGACGGCATGATTGTAGCCACACCAACGGGATCGACGGCGTACTCTTTGTCGGCGGGTGGACCGGTGCTCATGCCGACGGTCAATGCGTTTGTGATTACGCCGGTTGCGCCACATTCGCTGACGCATCGTGCCCTGGTCGTGCCGGATTCGGTGGAGATTGAGATTCTGCTGCGTAGTGAAGAGGAGGTTGCTTACCTCAGTCTGGACGGGCAGCCTGGCCTCGACCTGAGCGACGGCGACCGCGTGGTCTGCCGCCGCTCGGAGCATCAGGTAAATCTTTTTCGCAGCGGCAGCGATTTTTTCCAATTGCTGCGCAGCAAGTTGAAGTGGGGAGAAAGATAAGTTCAGCCTTACAGTTCGGCCCGTAAAAGATCGGACAGTCTTTCCCGGCGCCGAATGATCTTGACGGACTTCCCGGTAACCAGTACTTCCGCCGGCCGCGGACGCGTGTTGTAGTTCGACGCCAGCACCATCCCGTAAGCTCCCGCATCCAGAATTGCCAGCAGATCTCCTTCATTGACCCCAGGCAGCGCGCGATCGCGAGCGAAGAAATCTCCGGTTTCGCAGACCGGGCCCACGATGTCGGTGACCTCGGAGTTGGCGGCCGGGTCGGCACTCTTCGTCACCGGAATAATTTCGTGATAGGCGCCGTAGAGCGCGGGCCGAATCAGGTCGTTCATGGCGGCGTCGACTACCAGGAAGCGCTTGCCATCGTTTTGCTTGCGGTACACCACGGAGGTGAGCAGAACCCCGGCGGGGCCGACGATGGAACGGCCAGGCTCAAGCAGCAATCGGACGTTGAGATCACTAAGAGGAGCCGCTAGCGCCCGCGCATAAGTAGCGACATAGGCAGAGAACTCCTGCGGGCTTGGCTTCTCGTAGGCGATACCCAGGCCTCCACCGGCGTCGATGGAATCGATGCGATGGCCGTCGGCACGCAGCTCGCGGACAAGATCGGCCACGAGGGCCATGGCCTCGCCGAAAGGAGCGACGTCGGTAATTTGCGAGCCGATGTGAACGCTCACGCCGCGCGCTTTGAGATATCGTTCCTTCGCGGCTTTAGCGTACAGAGCGCGCGCCTCGCGGATGGGCACGCCGAACTTATGTTTCCGCAGGCCGGTCGAAATGTAAGGATGAGTTTCCGCAGCCACATCGGGATTCACCCGCAGTGCAACTGAAGCGGTGATCCGCAGACGGCTCGCGCACTCCGCCAGCGCCGATAATTCTGACTCGCTCTCGACGTTAAAGAGAAAAATCTTCGCCTTCAGCGCCGCAGTAAGTTCCCCCCGTGTCTTGCCCACGCCGGAGAAAACGATTTTCTTCGCTGCCTTGTGGTCGGCGATGAGCACGCGTTCCAGCTCTCCGCCGGAAACTACATCGAAGCCGCACCCCTTTTTCGCCAGCAGGCGCAGGATGCTCAGGTTTGAATTCGCTTTGACCGAGTAGCAGATGGTGTGCGGAATGTCGCGAAAGGCGGAGTCGAACGCGTCATAACGCTCGCGGATCATCGCCGAGGAGTAGACGTAGAGCGGCGTGCCATATTTCTCGGCCAGCTTCGGTGAAGAAACATCTTCGCAATGCAGCACGGCCTGCCCCCCGCCGCGTTTGGTTAAGCGAAAGGTGAATCCAGGTGGGCGCACTGAAGCGGAGATCTGCCTGCGGGAGCTCATTTGGTCTTGGAAGCGGCGTGCGCGCTGCGCACCCGGATGGCGACAACGGTCTGATCGTCGAACGTTTCTACGCCCGCGGAGTGTTCGGCGGCGGCCTTGAAGAGCGCATCGACCACGCAGTCCGCCGATTTTGCGGCGCACTCCGAGACGATTTGTTCGACGCGCCCACGTCCGAAGAGCTCGCCTTTGCGGTTGCGCGCGTCGAGAATGCCGTCGCTGAAGAATACGAACATGTCTCCGGGTTTCATACGAAATCTAAATTCGTCGTAGTCGGCCTCGTCGAACAGGCCGAGAGGCAGGCCAGTCGCTTCGATCACTTCATTCTTTCCGTTGTGCACGTAGATCGGGCGGGGAAGGCCGGAGTTCGCGACCGTCAGAGTGCGATGCTCGTCGTCCCACACGGCGTAGATGATGGAGACGAACTGCGCCTCGATACGGCGCTCGGCCAACGACAGATTTACGGCGGAGAGCATCTCGGCGGAACTGGGCTCAATGGGTGCATGCGAACGAATAATTCCACTGACCAGTGCGGCATAGATGGCTGCGGGCGCGCCTTTGCCGCTGACATCGCCAATCACGATGCCGAGCCGCGACATGGAATAGGGAATGAAGTCGTAGAGATCGCCGCCGATAGCGCGAGCCGGAACGAATTTTGCCGCAACGTCGAGATGAGCTAGCTTCGGGCGCGTCTGCGGCAGCAGGCGTCCCTGGAGTTCGCGCGCCAGCGCCAGATCGCGCTCCAGACGGCGCTCCTGCCGCTCGATTTCTTCGTACAGGCGAGCGTTCTCGATCGCGATTGCGATTTGCGCCGCCAGCGTCGTCATCGTGCGCTGGTGTTCTTCGGTGAAGAATCCGCGGCGGGTGTGTTCGAGGTCGAGCACGCCAATCACTTTGCCTTTGTAGATGAGCGGAACCACCAGTTCCGACCGAGTCTCAGGATTGGCTTCGATATAGCGAGGGTCTTTGCTGACATCGGGAACGAGCACAGCCTGCTTGCTCTCCGCGGCAGCGCCGACAAGTCCGCGACCCAGCGGGATCTCATGTTTCAGATGAATGTTCTCGTTGAAGCGCAGGGAGAAACGATGCTGCAGTTTCTCGCCGGAAGGATCGAGCAGCAGGATGCTGAACATCTGGTAGTCGATTAAGCGCCGGATGAGTTCAGCGATGCGGCCGAGCAATTCGTCCAGATTCAGAATCGAAGTCAGCTCGCGGGCAATCTCGTTCAGCAGCAGCAGGATGCGCGCCTGTTTCGTGGTGCGGGTGTAGAGCTGTGCATTCTCAATGCCGGCCGCCATACGTGAAGCGACCAGCGTGAGCACGCGCTTGTGTTCTTCGGTGAAGTAGCCGGGTTCGCGCGCTTCAATATCGATGACGCCGATCACACGATTCTTGGTCATGAGCGGAACGGCGAGTTCGGAGCGGACATTCGGAACCGCTTCGATATAGCGCGGATCGCGGGTGACGTCGTCGATCAAAACTGCCTGGCGCGATTGAGCGGCCAGTCCCGTGACTCCCTCGCCGACTTTGATGCGAGTGCGCTCGGCGAACTCCGTTGGATAGCCCACCTGGAAACGAAACCGCAGTTCCTGAGTCTTTTCGTTGAGCAGCAGAATCGCGAAAATCTCGTAGTCGATGACTTTCCGCACTACTTCGGCGACGCGGCGCACGGTCGTGTCGAGATCCAGTGATGTTGCCAAAACATCGGCAACATCGAGCAGGAGCGACTCGACCGGCAGGCGATCCGGTTTGGAAAGGACAGAACCCATTTGGTTTTATGATAGCAGCCGAATGCGTCGTTCCCGGCTGATCAGAGGAACTGGTTCCAGGTCCGTTCGCGACCGCCGAGAAAATCCCCACGTCTCGCAAAGGACGCGAGACATGGGGCACCCCGATTCCACCTCGCTACTCTCTGGGCACGATGCAAACGTCGGCGAGGTTGCGATATTTCTCCGCATAGTCCAGTCCGTAGCCGACCACGAACTCGTCGGGAATTTTGAAGCCGACATAATCTCCTTCAAGTGGAAGTTTGCGGCGCGACGGCTTGTCGAGCAGCGCCGCAACTTTCAGCGATCGGGGTTGCCGCGCCAGCAGCATCTTTTTCAGGTACGTCATGGTCAGGCCGGTGTCGAGGATGTCTTCCACGATGATGATGTTCTTGTCTTTCATGGTTTGGTCCACGTCTTTTGTGAGTTTCACCTCGCCCGTTGAGTCCCATCCGCTCTTGAGTTCCTGGCTGGGGCTGGGGCGGTTGCCGTAGCTGGATACGGCAATGAAATCAAAAGTAGAATCCAGGTCGACCTGCCGCGTCAGGTCAGAAAGAAAAATGGCGGCGCCCTTGAGCACGCCAACGAAGATCACGGACTGTCCCGCGAAGTCTTTCGTGATTTGTGCACCGAGTTCGCTTACGCGTTTTGCGATGTCTTGCCGCGGAATCAGCACCTTGAGTTCGGTCATGGCGTTTCATATTAAACTAGGTGGGCGGAAGAAAGCACTCCGCGGAAAGCACTCGGCAATCGGCACTCAGCATTCAGCCATTCGAGAATCGACCGATGCTTCGAGCGGCGGTTATTTTTGGCCGAATGCCGCGTGCTGACTGCTGACTGCCATTCCAGGAGCAACATGAATCTCAAGGGCATCAAACTGACATGGCTGGGCCACTCGACGTTTCGCATCGAGACTCCGGGCGGCAAGACCGTATATATCGATCCGTGGATCATGGGCAATCCCATGTGCCCGGAGGCCGACAAGAAAGTGAAGAAGGCCGACGCGCTGTTGTGCACACATGGGCACGGGGATCATATTGGCGACGCAGTCGAGGTTGTCAGAGAGCATAACCCGCTGGTGGTGGGCATTTACGAACTCTGCCTGTGGCTGGCGAAAAAAGGCGCGAAGCAGATTTCTCCCATGAACAAAGGCGGTACGCAGAGGGTCGGCGACATCAAGGTCACCATGGTGCATGCCGATCACTCGTGCGGCATTCAGGATGGCGACGAGATCGTCTATGGTGGCGAAGCGTGCGGCTACGTGGTCGAGTTTGAGAATGGAGTGAAGATCTACCACGCGGGCGACACCAACGTTTTCGGCGACATGGCGATCATTCGCGAGCTGTACGCGCCGGAGATTGTCATGCTGCCCATGGGAGATCTCTTCACGATGGGGCCGCGCGAGGCCGCGTATGCGACCAATCTGCTCAAGCCGAAGATAGTGATCCCGATGCATTTCGGAACTTTCCCAGTGTTGACCGGGACTCCCGGCGCATTGCAGAAATTGGTTCCGGGGGTTGAGGTGTTTGAGATGAAGCCGGGCGTGACCGTTGGATGAAGTCCAGCCGTCAATCGCATTTAGTCATACCCATTTGACCACTTACATTTGACCAATCGCACTTTGAAAGGGAAGAGCGCGTGACTCAAAGCAAAAAGATCGAGGACAAGAAAACGCAACCTAATAAGAAGAACGAAACGCCCGCCAGTTGGCGGCATTACGACTTCACCACTGCGGGGCCAGTGGATGACTATCTCTACTCCATGCTGCCCAAGCGCGACGCAGTGCTGGCCGAGATGGAAGACTATGCGACTGAGCACAAGATTCCCATCGTGGGCCCTGCGGTGGCGCGCGTCCTGCAGCAGCTAGCAATCATGATCAACGCCCAGACGGTCTTCGAGCTCGGCTCAGCCATTGGATATTCGACGATCTGGTGGGCGCAGGCCGTGGGAGAGAAAGGGCGCGTCATCTATACCGACGGCGACCGCAAGAACGCTGAACGTGCGCGAGGATACTTTGCTCGCGCGGGAGTGTCGAATCGAATCACGATTCATACCGGCGATGCACTCGAGTTTCTTTCCGAGCAGAAGCAGGAGTTCGACATCATCTTCAACGATGTGGATAAGGAAGATTACCCGCGCGTGCTGCGGTTGGTCGCGCCACGCCTGCGCAAAGGTGGATTGTTTATCACCGACAACGTTCTGTGGAGCGGACGGGTTGCAGAGAAGAATCCCGCGGACGCGAAGACCAAGGCGATCCTCGAATTCAATCGCAAACTTTACGACGCGAAAGAGTTCTATACGACGCTTCTGCCCATTCGCGACGGGCTGGCCGTGGCCGTGAAACTCTAGGTTCCCGGCTCAAGGCAGCAATCCGTAAACATCAACTTCGGTGCGCGTGCTCACGTACACCTTGCCGTTGGCAATGGTTGGCGGCACGAACTTAACGGCGTTAGCTGCCTGGTCGCGATTGCCGCTGGCCTGCGAACTGTTCCAGTACTCGGTCGCGAGGTTGGTCGCGCTGTAGGCGTGCAGAATCGCAGCCTTCGGGCCGGGTGCGGGTGGCCCGTACTGACTGGCGTCGACGGCCCACACAATGCCGTTGGTGTCTCCTTGGGAAGAGATTGAAGGGGTCGCGCAAGGGAAGCTGAAAACCTGATTCGACTGCGAAGAAGCGGTGGTAGTGAAGCGCGGCGTGGAAGAGGGGTTAAAGGTGAAGGCCTGCATTGGCTCTCCACTTCCGGCGAAGTAGAGGGAGTTCTGCCAAAACGCCGGCGTCCCCCAGAGTCCGTTGTCCTCCGCGGTTGCGAGGAAACTTTGTATTATCTGGCTGTTGTTATTGACGTATTGGCCCATATTGTCGCGGTCAATCAGATAAACGTAGCCTTCTTTGCCCAACTGCGCCAGAAGATGCGGGGGCCCCGAGGACTGATCCGGCAACAAGATCGGCGCGCCCGAACCCAGATCCGTGTCGGCATCAGCGAGCGCCTCCTGGTCATCGGGTGTAAACCATCCCGCGATACTGAAGTTCATGCCGTTCGCCGTGTTGCCGGGAGTCGGATGGAGTCGGACAATGCTGTCGCCGTAATCGTTCATGGCCGGCGAAAGGGACGCATCGTAGACTCCGTTACCCGTCGAGACGTAGACATCTCCGACCTCGTCGATCGCCGGCGCGCCGCCACCCGCCCAAATGCCGCCCAGGCCGCCGTTGGGCGTGGTGTTGAATACGCTCGTCTGCGACAAGTTCGACGCGCTGTAGCCCATCAACCAGCCGTGGTACGGCGTGGCATCCTCATGGGCGGCCCAGCCCACGTATACCGTGTCATTCGCCAGTGCTAGGCCGGGGCGCTGGTGCTCCATCTTCGCGCTAAAGGTTACGGTCGCGGTCCCGTCGCCGACTCCGGGCACGGACGCGGCAATGGCGGTAGGTCCGGCGAATTTTTCCGCCATTCCCGTCACCAGGTCCAGAGCATGCAGGCGCTGGTAGAAAACCTGAGTAGTTGCGTTCCAGGATTTGCTCACCACATAGATCGTGCTGGTTGCGGGATCAATCACGGGAGTCCCGGTGACTCCGATTTCGGGTTGAATGTCACCGTAGCCTGCGCCCACAACGCATAGCACGGATTCGTTGCAGGGTACCGGCGCCTCAGAGCCCAGGCCGCCGTGCATCGTATCTAACAGATTCGCGTGCCACAGCGTCACGCACGGGTTCGCGTCGGCATCAAAGGCGTAGAGGCTGTCGTGCTGCGTGGCCACGAAAATCACGTTGTGCAGAACGCCGCTGACGCTGACTCCGGGAACCCACAACGGCTGCGTGTAAGCTGCGCCGTCAACGGGACAGGAAAAAAGCTTCCCGAATGTGGATTGCGTCACCGTGCTGCTGCTGAGCAGATATTCCTGGGTGTTCGCGCCGTCGCGCGCCAGATCGTTGTGAAAGGTGAATACGCCGGCGAGGTCCGTGACAGCAACGGTTGCGGAGTCGCTGATGGAGCTGTCGGCCACGCTGGTCGCCACGACGGTGTGCCTGCCTGCCGCGGCTGGCGCCATGTACACTCCGGCGGAAGTGATGACGCCGACAGTGGAGTTGCCGTTGACCACGCCGTCCACGCTCCAGGTGGCGCCCTGCGAGGCGTCGTCGCCGGTAAGATTCGCGGTGAATGTTTGCGCTTGCACTCCGGCCGCCACTTCCGCCAGATGCGGGCTCACGGTTACCTTGGTCGCGGTCTGAGTCGGACCGCCGCCGCCGCATGCTTCAAGTCCACCCAAGGCCACAACCCCCACCCAGAGAAGAGCCGAGTTGCATTGCATGTCTGGTTAGCTCCTAAAGGAGACAATGAAAACTGGAACGCTATTTCGCCGGCGGCTGAATAAGCTCGGCGTCGATCGTAATGGCAATGTCGTCTCCCACCACGGCGGGAGCGCCGTTTACTCCGAAATCCTTGCGATTAATTTTCGTGCTCGCCGACGCGCCGATGCGCTGGTTGCCCCAGGGATCCTTCATCGCGGGCGTCGGTCCGTCCACATCCAGCACGACTTCCTTGGTCACGCCGTGGATCGTGAGATCGCCGGTGATTTGCAGTTTGCCTGCCCCCGCCGCCTTGGTCTGCTTGGCGTGGAAGGTGATCGTCGGAAATTTCTGCACCTCGAGGAAATTCGGGCTGCGCAGATCGTTGTCGCGCATCTCGACGCGCGTATCCACGGAAGTTGCCTCGATCGTGGCGTCGAGAGTTGTCTTGGAGGGATCGGCGGGATCGAACGTCGCCGAGCCGCTGACCTTGGTGAATGCGCCGCGCACCGTCGATACCCCGAGGTGCCGCACGGAAAATTGCGCCGACGAGTGCATGGGATCGATCTTCCAAGTTCCGGCTTGGGCCGCGGCGCTGGCTGCCAGCGCAAGGGCGGTAATGAGGGTAAGAGTGTAACGGGACATGCGTGCAGTTTCTCCTGAAACTCGGTTGAGTTGCCTTATGCTAAATCGACTTGACCGGAATGGCTAACAAATCCTCGACCAGGCCAACTTCTTTTTGCAGAAATGGTTCCGCATAAGTTACGCCCCCCAGCATGCCGTAGAAGCGGGCCATGGCTTCGACGCGAGCATGAATTTCGTCGTGGGCAGGGAACAGATCCTTGCCCGCCTCCTGATCGCTGAACTGCGATTTGTAGGCGAGAATGGACGCGAATTTGGTTTCAAACTGCTCACTGATGTCGACAACAAACGAGGGACGAACGTCGTAGTAAAGCGTGGCATAGATAATTTTGAAGGGACGATGAGGAGGAAGAGTTCCACTTTCATTTGCGTGCGACGCGTTTTGGCTGATAGCTGAGGGCTGACGGCTGAGGGCGCTATTCGTATCTAACTTCGCCAGTCCCGCCAAAAAACAAGCTTCATATCCCAGCACCGAAGCCGTGTAATGATCCGGATGGCGGCCTTTCCAGTAGGGCAGAATCACGACGCGCGGCCGCGTTTCGCGAATGACTGCGGCTACCTTCAGCCGGTTTTCGTAAGTATTTTCGACGCGACCGTCGGGGAGGTCGAGCGCCCGCCGCCAGCTTACTCCCAAAAGCTTCGCGGCATCGGTGGCTTCTCGCGCGCGGTCTTCGGCTGTACCGCGCGTTCCCATTTCTCCCTGCGTCAAGTCGAGGATGCCGGTGCGCTGGCCTAGCTGGGCGGCTTTCAGCAGTGTTCCGCCACAGGTCTGCTCCACGTCGTCGCGGTGCGCGGCGATGGCCAGAATGTCCAGGGATTGCCCGCTCGCAGAGGAAGACATGTCAGTCGAGACTGCCCTGTTCCAGCACGACGTTCTCCCGCACGATCAGCCGGTGCGCCGCCATTTCTTTGAGCGTGGGCAGCACGCGATTCACATGCTCGTCGGTGTCGACGAAAATGATGATCACCGGCAGCTTGCCTCCGGCCTCGACCAGATGCGCCGTCTCGACGCGCTGGCGTCCGAGGAATCCGGCCACGCAATGGATCGCGGTCGCGGCATACACATTCTCCTTGCGCAGATAGTTGAGGATCTCCATGTGCAGCGGCCGATGATGCCACTGGTCGGCTTCGTTGAGGTAGACGGTGACCTGTACAGCCATGCCATCTGGCATTCTACTCGCGCTCCTTGCCGGAAGTCTGCCAATCCTGCCGCGTCATGCCGTATAACTCCAAATCGACGAACTGCTCCCACTTGCAAATGTGTTCGCGCTGGCAGCCTTCGTAGCGCATGCCCAGCTTCACCAACACCCGGCCGGAAGCGGGGTTGCGCTTCAGATGCGACGCGAAGATCCGGTTCAACTCTAGCGCTTCGAGTCCGTGGCGAACCATGGCCCTGGCGGCCTCGGTCGCGTAGCCGTTGCCCCAGTAGGGCACGCCGATCCAATAGCCGAGCTCGGCGCGCCGATGTGCCGGCTCCAGCCTGAGCCCCGCGCCCCCACATAGACGTCCGTCGCTGGTCCGCGTGATGGCAAGCCGGACCTCATCCTCCTCGCTGTGAGTGGCTGCGATGAAGTCGCGCGCTTCCTGCTCGGAGTACGGATGAGGAATGCGCAACGTGTTGGCCGCCACTTCCCGCGCCCCGATCAGGAGCACAAGCTCCGGGATGTCGGCGTCGCCGTAGGGACGCAACTTCAACCGCGCTGTCTCGAGAGTTGGAAGCATGGTGGCCCTAGAGCACCCGCGCCAGCGCCATCCCGGCCATCGCGCCGCCCAGGCAGAGCAGGTTGTTGCTGAAGATATTGGCGAGCATGAGCCCCCACTGACCTTGTTCGAAAAACGACATAGACTCGAAAGCGTAGCTGGAAAAAGTGGTGAACGATCCGCAGAATCCTACGACCACCAGCAGCCGCCAGCGTGGGTCGACCAGCACGCGCTCCGTGGTCCAGATGACGAAGAAGCCTACGATGAAGCTGCCCACAATGTTGATGGCCAGCGTGCCGTAAGGGAAGATCGCGCCGAACTCCCGGGCGGCCAGACGGCTCAAGAGATAGCGGAGATTGGCGCCGACAATCGCGGCCACGGATATAGCGAGGAAGTCTTTCACGATCGGTGCTCCTACAAAACAAGATTCGATTCTGTAGGAGTTATCAGCCAGTGCTGCAGGCGGTTGTGGCGAACTCCATCGCCGTTCAATCACTTTTTTACCACAGGGGACACAGGGGAGCACAGGGAAAACCAAGAGGTCTGACGCCTAACGTAACGCCCGAGCTACTTCTTGCGTTCCACCAGGAACCGTGCCAGTTCTTTCAGGTTCTCGGCTCGCTCGCCGAAGCTGTCGAGTTCTGCGAATGCTTCGCTCACCAGCGCGTCAGCTTTTTTCACCGAAGCATCAATCCCAAACAGCGAGGGATACGTCGCTTTCTCCGAGGCCGTGTCTTTGCCGGCCGTCTTTCCCAGTTGCTCTGACGTCTGGGTCACATCTAACACGTCGTCGACGATCTGAAACGCGAGGCCGATCGCCAGTCCGAAGGCGCGCAGCTTTGCCACCTGGCTGTCTTTCGCTCCCGCATACAGGCCGCCACTTACGAGGCTCGCCGTGATCAGCGCGGCCGTCTTCGAGCGGTGAATGTACTCCAGCATTTCTGCCGTAGGCGTGGTGTGCTCGGCCTCGAGATCGACGACCTGGCCGCCGATCATGCCGTCGACGGTTCCTGTACCATGGGCAATTTCTGCGATGATGCGGACACGCGCTTCCGCCGGACATTTCAATTTCGCCAGCACTTCGTAGGCCTGCGTCTGCAATGCGTCCCCCGCGAGAATGGCGATGGCCTCGCCGAATACCTTGTGGCAAGTGGGACGTCCGCGACGCAGATCGTCGTTGTCGAGCGCGGGCAGATCATCGTGGATGAGCGAATAGGTGTGCAGCATTTCCAGCGCAGCGCCCAGTTCTTCGATGCCTGCGGGCAACGAGCCGGCGACCATGCGTCCCGCTTCGAGACAGAGTACAGGCCGCAGGCGTTTTCCGCCGGCAAATACGCTGTGGCGCATGGCCTTATGAATGGAAACGGGATGCTCGGTTTCGAGCGGGATCAGCCGATCGAGAGCGGCGTCGGTAAGCCGCTGGCCTTGTTCGAGAGTCTCCTGCAGCATGAAACTGTGAGTATAACAAGGCGGTTGCGAGGAGAAAGCGCGTTCACCACAAAGGGCACGAAGATTCACGAAGAACTTTGTTCAGGTCTCCTTCGTGCACCTTCGTGCCCTTCGTGGTGAATGCCTTAAGCGGCTGCGCCACGCGATATCGCGGTGTGCCGGCGGACCGAGGCGATCACGTCGCTCACATCGTCGGTGGGGCAAACATCGCTCGCGCCGGCCTCGAGTGCAGCCATCCACATTTCCTCGTCAGGAACGCGGTGAGTGCAGACGATGGGCATCTCGGGAAAGTCGCGGCGCAGGCTTTCAACGTCGGTAAGACGCCAGTATTCGATGTTCAGAATCACGGCTTGGGGAGGGTTTCGAGTTACGGTATCCTGCAATTCCTCACGGGACCGTGTCACATGGACAGAGAATTGAGGTCGGAGCCCGCCGGCCAGGGAGTGGGCAATTTTGGGGTCTTTCTCAAGAACAACTACGTTTTGAGCCATACATCCCCCGATTTTCAACCGTCGTCAATGGCAGGCGCAATCCGGCGCGTTGACCCGCTAGATCGACGCTGCCAGTCGACGTTCGACTAGGGCTGCGGGCCGGGCTGGGAAAAACCACAACTCCACAGACAGCTTGAGACTTTCGAATCCCGCGTCGAAAAAGCGACGCTCACCGATGTGCGGGCGCCTTCTCGGTCGTTTTCTCGATCAACGGTTCGAACGGTTCGGCCTGGAGCTTCCCGTTTTTCTTCAGCAGAATTTCCACTTTTCCTTCAGCCTGCTCCAATTCCTTGCGGCAGGCCGAAGAAAGCTGCATGCCTTCCTCGAAGAGGGTCAGAGACTTCTCCAGAGGAACTTCTCCCTTTTCCAGTTCCTGAACAATTCTTTCCAGCCGCTGGAGACACTCTTCGAACTTGGGCAACGGGCTCGCTCCTAGTATCTCTATAGATGCTACGATTCGCGTCCGGTGTCCAGTCTTTTTTTCAAAGACATGTACAACGAATGGGCGGCGTCTCCCAGATCGGGATAGTCGCCGGAGCCAAGATGCTAGGTTGCTGGGGGGCACGGGGCTATCGCCCAGAGTGTTCAACTCGTGGATGGCCGAAACCGTAACGTCCTACGGTGACGAATATCCATCACCTTCGCTATGGATTGCAGACGTCAATCAACAATCGCGCGGAACCGATTCGCGCCCGTCCGCATTCTTCAGTCAACCAACGCTCGACCGTCAGAATAGTCGGCCTCAAGTTGAGATGCCTTCGCGCCAGTTCCAATAGGCTGATATCCACGGGGCCATGTTGAGCTACGAGATCAATCTGCATATCGAGGAGACGCACGACCTCCTCCTCCATTCCGATGTTTCGAAATTCTTCGTAAACACGCTGCCAAAGCCTCTTTTGTCCACTGGAATCGGTCTTCCTGATCCAGCGATGAAGCTCTGCCACGACAGAAGCGCTTGTGGTCTTTCGGCGAAACGACCTCAGGAACGCGAGACAGTTCTCGTTCGCGCGGTGGTCGAAGTAGGGCTCGATCTCAGAGGCCAAGCTGCGAAATCCCAAGCTGTGCACAGCCTGGTAGAGGATGATCTCTCGGATGGGGCCAGTATCGAGGATTAGCAGATTTCGCGGCCCCGGACTAATTGGAAAAAGTGTGTTCAAAGATGCTTTGGGCCGGTGGTACAGGCGCAGCGGGTATGTCGTACTTACGGCACAACCGGAGTCGATGGTTTTCGAGATCCCCAGCCAACCGACCCGACAGACTCATCAGTTGCTTGACAACTCTTGGCAATACTGCCCCGGCAGCATGCCGACGCTCAAAATCCTGAAACCTTGTGCGGAAGTCCTCCCAAAAACTGTGAGTCGTGTAATGAAGCGGAAGAGATTCGACTCTATTGACCAGGTACTCTGCGAGGTCTGAGGGCAGATGTCTTTTCGTGTCCTGCAAGCTCGGACGGTTGGGCTGAGAAGGGTCCAAGTGGGATTCATAGGCCTCCAGCGACCGTGTCACTAAAGCTTGGAATTCTCGATCCGTCACCAAACTCTCAACATACCTGCCGGCGGCATCCTCCACTCTGGAAACAGCCTGATCGTGAGACGCGAATTTCTTCTTGAAGGGAGGATTGTCGGCCAGAAAATCGTCATATATCGGTCGGTAGTTGCCTTCGACGTAATGACGAATTGGCCTCACGTACTCGCATTGCCTATTGTGGTATCGCCATGTGATATTGCCGTGTTGAAGTAAGCCCGTTTCTCGGCGCAGTGATTCCACCGCCGGGTTAACCACAGCATATATCCACGCCGCAACCCGCTTCGAATAGCAACCTACTTTGATTGTACTAGCCATCATCGCTAGGCTACCGCAAAGGAGTCGAGGATGGAATAACTATTCGTCCCGCAGGAGGCGATTCAGACATCGGGTATCACCCCAGAGCTTCCAATACATCTACCGCCAGGTTGTAGCGGCCCTGCGGAGCGCTGATCTGCGCTCCCTGGACGGTCTGGCGGGCGGCGATCAGCATTTCGCGGGCAATGGCGACGCCTTCGGCCCGCGCGGCCTCAGGAGTCTGCGCCCGGGCCATGCGTTCGAGAATTGAATCGGGCACCGAAACCCTCAACTCATTCTTCATGAATTCCGCGTTACGCACGCTGATCAAGGGCCATATCCCGACCACAACCGGTATGCGGTAGTGCTCGATCCGCTTCAGGAAGTTCTCCAGCAGGCGCAGGTCGAACACGGGCTGGGTCACGACATATTCCGCGCCGGCCTGCACTTTGTATTCGAAGCGGCGAATTTCTTCGTCCAAATCGGTCAAACCAGGGTTGGCTCCGACGCCGATCACAAAGCCTGTCCCGGTCCCGATGGGATTACTGCCCAGGTCGAGCCCCCGGTTCAGGTTGTGGACGATATTGACCAGGCCGATCGCATCGACATCAAAGACGGCGGTCGCATCCGGATAGTTGCCCATCTTCGGCGGGTCGCCGGTGATGCAGATCAGATTCTTGATGCCGACGGCGGCCGCTCCCAGCAAGTCGCTTTGAATGCAAAGGACGTTGCGATCGCGGCAGGTATAGTGCAGGATGGCGTCGATGCCAACGTCGCGCTGGATGAGCAGCGAGAGCGCCTGATTGCTCATCCGGGCCGAGGCGCGCGGGCTGTCAGGGATATTGACCGCGTCCACCCCTACCGATTTCAGAAAGCGTGCGCCTTCGACCTCCTTGCTGACGTCGATGCCCTTGGGCGGCACAATCTCGACCATGGTGACGAACTCGCCCTTGGCCAGTTTGGCGCCCATGGCCGAACGGCTCTCCAAGGGCACCGCCGGGGCGGCCTTCGGCGCGGCCTGGCCGCTGGACACTTGGCCCAGGGCGGCCTTGCCGCGAGCTTCTCCCACACGCAACGCCGATTTCATGACCCGGATGTGCTCTGGGGTGGTTCCACAGCATCCGCCGACCAGCCGTACGCCAGCGGCTACAAACTTCCGGGCGTAGCTGGCCATGTACTCCGGCGAACAAAGATAGATGTTCCTACCCTCGACGGATCGCGGGATACCGGCATTCGGCTGGGCCGCGATCGGGAGGGAAGTCGCGGCTCGCACGCGCTCCATGGCGTCGAGCATGGCGACCGGGCCTACGCTGCAATTGCAACCGATGACGTCGGCTCCCCACTCTTCAAGCTTGGGGACGAAGGTCGCCGGGTCGGAGCCGTCGAGGCAGTTGCCATCTTCATCGATCGTGACCTGCGCCACGATCGGCAGCGATGGTGCAACATCTTTCGCGGCCAGCAGGGCCTGGTGGATCTCTTCGAGGTACCCGAAGGTCTCGAACATCAGTAGATCGACTCCGCCCTCCAACAGCGTCTGAATCTGCTGGCGAAAGGCGTCGCGCGCTTCCTGGAAAGAAGTTTTCCCCAGGGGTTCGATTCTGGTTCCCAGCGGGCCAACCGATCCTGCGACCCAAACATCGAAGCTCTTGGCGGCCTCACGAGCCAGGCGGACGCCTGCCCGGTTAATGTCGTCCACCTTATCCGCCAAACTGTGGCGAGCGAGGCGGAAAGAATTTCCTCCGAAAGTGTTGGTTTCAATAATCTCAGCCCCGGCTTGCAGGTATTCGTGGTGAATCCCACGAATCAGGTCGGGCTGGGAAAGATTGAGTTCATCGTAGGAGCGGTTGATGAAGATGCCCTTGGAGTAGAGCAGGGTCCCCATGGCGCCGTCGCACAAAACGGGGGATTGCTTGACCCGGGCAAGAAAGTCAGAAGAAGCCATAGATGGGATGAGAATACAGGATGAACCGCGAGTCGCGCATCTCTGCTGTAGACGTTGTACCTGGGCGATGAGATGGAACGTAGTTCATTGAAGCCTTGAGAAAGGACAGCGTGCGGGTCTGGTATAATCCCCCATTCCGCATTCAAATCTCTCTTTTTCATGTCGTTAGGAGCCTTGGGTTTGAAGAGACGCATCCTCGTTCTTGCTGCCGGGCTGGGTACCGGACTGAGTTTGATTTCCTGCGCTGGACCCGTGCCGTCTGCGCATCCAGTGGATCGGGTGGTGGCCTCGCAGGGCGTGACCGCGACCTTTTCCCAAGGCAGTCTGGTCATCATTGACGGTCAGTTTGACACGCTGCCGGGCATTCATCCGTTGAGTGCCGGAATCTCTCCGGGTCTGATGGCGATTTCGCCGACTCGAAACGTCCTGGCGGCGTTCGACGCCAGCACTAACACTGTCTACGGTGAAGACACGGTCAAGGAGGCAGGCCTGGGAGCCGCGCATCTTTCCGGGCCGACCATAAGCATGGTTGTGCCGACGGCAAGCCAACTTGGTTATGCGGCCGTCCCATCGGCATCGGCAACCGGCTATTCGTTCACCGGAGCGGTGCAGGTAATGAGTTTCGCCGGGTCGGGATCGATTGCGACCACGATCGCCGTGAATAACGCACAAATCGTGGTGTCTGATGCAACCGGGAGCCAATTGCTCGTGTTCAGCAATGACTCGGACTCGGTGGCCGTGCTGAATCCGGCCAATGCTGTGCCTCCGGTCGATACCAGTTGCCTCAGCAACTCGCCGAACCCAGTTTGCACCATTGTTCCGGGATTCGATCGGCCGGTATTTGCTGTGATCAATGGGAACACGGCCTACATTCTAAATTGTGGAGCGGAGTGCGGAGGCCTGCAGGCCAGCGTGCAGACGCTGGATTTAACCACCCTCGCGGTGGGGGCGCCGCTCCCGGTGAACGGCGCCACCTACGCCTTTCTGAGCGGTTCTACGCTTTACGTCGCTGGAAACGGCACGCCCACCGGTCCTCCGTGCACTTCGATCGCGAGCGCTGCCCCGACCGCGGCTACCTACTGCGGAACGCTCGACATCGTTGACCTGAACACCATGACGGATCCGTACTACAACAATCCAGCTACGGAGATCGCCATTCCGGACGGTTACCACTGGCGGATGGATATGAGCTCCAACGGCGAGCTCTTCGTCGGGTCGCGCATGTGCACGAATATTGGGAACATCAACAATCCGGTGGGCGAAGTGCGCGGCTGCCTGGCGATCTACAAGACCGCCAACCACGCGGTGCTTTTCCCTCCAGACAACGGCGACGTGGATGGGCTGCAGAGCTTCACCACTCGGGACATCGAATACGTGGCCGAGGGCGGCTACCTGCGGGTGTACGACACGATTAGGAATGTTCTGCTGATCGACTATCTCTTACCGCAAGGAACCATTAACGTCATCGGCTATGTCGGGGACGTGAAGGCGATCGATTTCTTCTAGCGAACTTTCCTAAGTTGCGCGACCGCCGGCATGGCGGGCGTGGACGCCTGGCCGACGGCGTTATTTCTTTACAGCGCTGAACTTGATCGGTTCCAACACCAGGCGGTGCGCTTTGGCTGCAGCCACAGCTTTCGCGCTGAACGGCAGGGTGAACGTAGTTCCTTCGTACCATGCCTTCCACTGATCCATGTAGTAAGGGCTGAGGAAATTTCCGCCCTGGCCTGTGACTGTGTTCAGCGTCGACTGGTCGAGGTCGGCGAGATTGGCGGTGAAACGCTCGGACGGTCCATGCCCGCGGCTTACCGCCTTTACGGTGTAGCCGCTGCCGGACTGCTCCCGTACTCCCGGGCCGGACCAATGGCGAATCACCGGAATCTTTCCCAGGATGGGATGCTGAATCGCCACCGCATTGAACGCACCCCAGCGCCATGAAGCCAGATCCTTCGGCGCTTCGGGACCGTTCACGGCCGAGTCCACGGCGGCAGTGAGGAGTTCGTCGTAGTTCGGATATTTTTCCGGGAGCCAGCGCTTGGGGCGATGCAGAAGAATGTTTTCCATCCAGACGGAGCGCATTTCCCATGCGTAGGTCTTCCAGGTCAGGCTCCCATCTTCCTTTGCATCGCCGACGCGTGCGCTACCCAGCTTGGGTTCGAGGAGCAAACGCCGGAGTTCGCGAATGGACGTTTCTGCGATAGTCGGCGCCGCAGCTGAAGCTAGCATGCGCCCGTCCCAACTGCGCATCAGCTCTGCCGCTTGTTTGACTCGCGCCGACGGTTTCGAAGCATGATCGACGGCATAGACGAAGCGCTCCGCTGAGAACAGCTCGGCTTCGGATTGAACATCAGTCTGCAGCGAGAGCATGTCGGCGGCGGAAAATTGCCGGCCCGATTCCAGCACATGATAGATGCGCGCCGTACGCCAGGGAGCTTCCCACTCCATGCTGACGGAGTGGGGATAGTTGTCAGGCGTGATCCGGCCATTCGCCGTGGCGATGATTCCCGATGGCGGGTTGTAGATGCTGGGCAGCTTTTCGAACGGAATGTAGGAAGTCCACTCGTGCGCGTTGTCAGAGCCGCTTACAGGAAGACTGCCGTCTCCGGCGGCGCGGATGGGAACTTTGCCGGTCGTATGATAGCCGATGTTTCCATCGACGTCCGCGTAGACGACATTTTGCCCGGGGGCATCGAACTGGGAAAAGGCGCGGCAGAATTCGTCCCAGTTCTGCGCTGAGTTCACCTCGAAGAAGGGAATGCGGAGGCCATCGTAGAGGGTCCAACGCAGCGCCAGATGCCGGGTTTCGCCCGGTACTAATTCCGTGATGATCGGCCCGTGCCGAGTAATCCTGACGTCGACCGTAACGTCGGGCTGGCCTTTGACGTGGATTATTTCTGCGCGATGGTCGGGTTGAGCCCATCCTCCCGGGGTCTGATATGCACCTTGCGTATTGAAATTCTCGATATAGACATCGGTCACGGTAGGTCCGACATTGGTGAACCCCCAGGCAATTCGCTGGTTGTGGCCGACGATGACGTAGGGCATGCCCGGCAAGGTCACGCCTGCAACGTCGAGGCCGCCGGAATGCAGATGCGCTTCATACCAGAGATTCGGCATCTGGTGGCCGAGGTGCATGTCGTTCGAGAGGAGCGGCTTGCCGGTTACGGTATGCGCGCCGGATATAACCCAGTCGTTGGATCCGTTGACCGGCAGGCCTTCCGGGGCTGGCGCGGGAAGCGTGCGCTGCGTGACCGAATTGTCGGGAGAATCGTCGTCGCTGTCGTCTTCGTCATCGGAGTCGCCGGCGTTGGAGTCGGGCTGGCTCAGGTCTTCGCGCATGACGGTGGGCGGGCGGTCGTGCCAGGAGCGGTTCACGTACAGGTCGGCGGTTAATTCCGGACCGAGCTTGGCCAGAATTTTCTCGCGGCTCAGCGCGTCGAAGAAATATCTGGTAGTTAAGATCCTTGACCATCTGGTTGGCGATGACCAGCGAGTCTTCCACCAGCCAGGGTTTCGGAGCGTAGTGCAAGATGCGAAATTCAATGGGCAACTTGCTGCCGTGGGTTCCGATGAAAGCGTTGACGCCGCGCGCGTAGGCTTCGAAGAAAGCGCGGTCGCGCGGGTTGGCCATGCCGAGCGATTTCGTCGCGGCGGCGCGTAGGCCCAGAATGCGCTGCTCGCGGTCGACTGGGAGAGTGTCCTCGCCTAGAATCTCCGACAGCTCTCCGCTGCCGAAGCGGCGCATGATGTCCATCTGCCAGAGGCGGTCTTGCGCGGTGACGTAGCCCTGAGCGACGAAAAGATCGTCAAGCGTGGCCGCTTCGATGGTGGGCACCCCGTGACTGTCGCGCGTGACCGTGACCGCGGCGGAGAGCCCGGGAACTTGCAGGCGGCTGTCGAGCTGGGGCAGGGCAGAGTGAGCCACGAACCAGAGGTAGAGAACTCCACCGGCCGCAATCAGTACGACCGCGAGCACAAGCCAGCCGAGACATCTCAGCGCCGGCGAGCGGCGCGACGAGGGTATCCTGATTTCTGCCACTGTACTCATGAGGAAGCTTTGATTGTATTCCAGGCCGGGGAAGGCCTGCGGTCGCGCTGAAAATGAATTTCATTTTCAAGATGCCGGAATGGTATTCTGGCTTGCCGGTTCACGCGGAATGAGTCCCCTCCCAGCCATGCTGCAGAAGCGCATCGATGATCAACCCACCATCTCGCGCCAGATGGTCCGCGAAGCCCAGGATATTCTGCACCGGCACCTGAAGAGTGTGGGGCTAAAGCAGACGGCGCAGCGCGACACCATCCTGAGGACGTTTCTGGAGACGCGGGATCATCTTTCGACCGACGAACTTCATCGCTTGGTACAAAAAAAAGACGCGCGCATCGGCTACACCACGGTTTACCGCACGCTGAAACTGCTGGCGGAATGCGGGTTGGCCAGCGAGGTCGCGTTTCACGACGGGATCGCGCGCTACGAGCATCAATACAACCGGCGCAGCCATCACCACATGGTCTGCACGGAGTGCGGCAGTTCGGTGGAATTTTTTTCTCAGGAAGTGGGCGAACTGGAACAGGAGATCGGCCGCAAGTATCACTACGTCACTACCCGGCACACGTTTCAGATCTACGGAGTGTGCGAGGACTGCCGCGAGAAGAACCACAGTCCTGCCCCGGTGTAGCGCATGCCAGATATAGCGATGCAGGTCTAGCTATCATGGATCTAGCCAGTCTATCTCATGGATCAGCCCGGCCCCATGCCACTCTCGTGTGCGGATTGCTCCGCGAAAATGCCGGAGACGGCGGCATTCTGCCCGGGCTGCGGACGTCCCATGACCGGCGCAGCGGAGAAGGCGTCAGGCCGAGTGGGCGCGCTGCCGGAACGGATCGCTGGAGCGCTGGCGTACCTCACGTTCATCCCGGCGATCGTGTTTCTGCTGGTCGAGCCTTTTAAGAGCAACCGGTTCGCGCGATTTCACTCGATTCAGTGTCTGCTCATGTGGGCTGCGGCAGCTGCTCGTTGCGATTGCGCTCAAACTCGCGGGGCTGGTTTTATTCGTCATTCCGGTAGTGGGTCCGCTGTTCGTGGTGCTGGTGATGGTTCTGGCGCTGATGGCCGCGGTTGGCGTGTGGCTTGTGCTGGTGGTGAAAGCGCTGCAGGGCGAAATGTTCAAACTACCGCTGCTCGGAGATATCGCCGAGTTGAACGCCGAAGTGCGGTAGGCGGCAGCCGCACAAAAATCTGGATTGCTTTGAGAGGAGTTTTTTGGTACGTTGCCGCGACGCCGCCGGGGCCCAGTTTTCGCTGCCTTACCGAGTAGGAGTCTTTGGCGACCGAGGGAGGACTTCTCTATGGCATTTTGCAGCACGTGCGGTACACAGATAGCCGACGGCACGACGACTTGCCCGGCGTGCGCCGGAAAGTTTGCGGCAGTTCCAGTTGCTCCGACCGCCGGCACGGGCAACACCGGCGGTATGGCAGACAACGTGGCCGGCATGCTGGCCTACATCACCATTATTCCAGCGATCATCTTCCTGGTGATGGAACCCTACAATAAGAACCGGTTCGTGCGCTTTCACGCGTGGCAGAACATTTTCCTGCATGCTGCCGCACTGGTGTTCTGGATCGGCCTTCTTATCGTCTCGTTCGTGCTGGCGTTCATCCCGATTCTGGGCCACCTCATTGCCTTCCTGCTGTGGGCCGCACTGATGGTAGGCTTTTTTGTCGCCTGGATCATTGCGTTGTTGAAGGCGAATGGCAATCAGATGTACAAGCTGCCGTTTGTCGGGGATCTAGCGGAAAAACAAGCGAACGCGATGTAGAGAAGAAAAATCATCAACCACGAAGGGCACGAAGGTTCACGAAGGAACGCGGCGTCTTCTTCGTGGACCTTCGTGCCCTTCGTGGTTATAGGTTTTTGTTTTCTGCCAGCCCGTGCTTGACTTTCTTCCTGTAAGCTGTCAATCCTATTAGCTTTTACCCGCGCGAGGAATCCACGCTTGGAGTGTGGCTTCCGGAGGCCGGGAATTTCGGGAAGATTGGGGAATTCATTGCGAGTACGGGTTTTCTATCACGACAAGTGCTTTGACGGAGCGTCGTCGGCCGCGTTGTTTTCGCGCTTCTACCGCGAGCGCATCAGCGGCGACGCCACCTTCGAGTTCACCGGACTGGTGCATCGCGCGGGGGCGCTATTCGATGAAAAGGAGTTTGACGGCGACGAGAACGCCATCGTCGACTTCAAGTACTCCAGTTCGCCCAAGATTACCTGGTGGTTCGATCATCACGAGAGCGCGTTTCTGTCGCCGGCGGACGCCGAGCATTTCGAGCAGAACCAGAGCAACCGCAAGTTCTACGATCCGAATTACAAGTCCTGCACCAGTTTCATCGCCATGATCGCGCAGCAGCACTTCGGATTCGATCCGGCGTCGCTGGCCGATCTGGTGCATTGGACCGACATCATCGATGGCGCGATGTATCCGGACGCGAAGACCGCGGTGGCCATGGAAGCGCCGGCGATGAAGTTGACCATGGTGATCGAGTCGGCGCCGGATCACGGATTCGTGCCGAACCTGATTCCGCTGCTGGCCACGAAATCTTTAGCGCAGATTCTGGAGGAGCCGTTCGTGGCGCCCTTATTGTCGCCGCTGCTCAAGCGGCACGAGTTGTCGATCGGCATTCTGGAACAGCGCACAGAATGCAAAGACGGCACGATTTTTTTCGATGTCACCGATCATGATCTAGAAGGTTACAACAAATTCGTGCCCTACTATCTGCACCCGGAATCGGTGTACAGCGTGGGGTTGAGCAAGAGCAGTTTTCGGGTGAAGGTTTCGGTGGGGTCGAATCCGTGGGCGCCGCAGGAGCCGGAAATTAATCTGGCGCGGATTTGCGAACGCTATGGCGGCGGCGGCCACGCCCGCGTAGGCGCAATTTCGTTCAATGTGAATCAGCACGCCGCGGCGATTAAGGCGTCACAGGAAATTGTCGCGGAACTTAGGGCAGCGATTCGGAAGAAGAACGCCTGAAGGAAGACGAACTTCTGATTCGAGCTGAAAATTCACCTAGACAAGAATCTCCACTTCTCGCAAAGGACGCGAGAAATGGGGCACCCGATGATTTTTCCCCGATGCCTTGTTATTGAACCGGCGACCCGCTCGCCACGCAGGTTGCTGGATTTCCGTCCTCTGACGATCGAACGACTCCCGACTGATCCGCACAGAAAGCTTTTCTGCCAAACGTATTGCTGTTGGGCGCGGCGGTCAGGTGGAAGGCCGACGCGGGCGTACCGTTGCATTCGGAGAGCGTGAACACGTAGCCGAAGCGCTTGCCGCTGGCCAGGCCGCTGTTGATCAGCATGGCCTGCCGTTCATTCGGTTCGCCGCCACCGAAGCCGTCCAGAGTGGAGAGCGTGCAAGTATAGCCGACGTTCGGGTACGTCCCGGCGTAAGTGATCTCCGCGGTAAGAATGGTCCGCATCGCGGCCACGACTGCCGCATCGCTGCCTGTACCGCCCGGCTGCGCGGAAATCTCAGGGCGCGGAACGAATGTGCCGTTCACTGCGGTGCCGCTTAATCCAGATTGTGTCGTTGGAGTCATTTTCTCTGTAATCGCTTTCAGAAACTCTGGGTCCGCCAGCGGAACATGGATCGTGACGGAAATTTCGTTCAGCTTCCAGACCTGCACTTCCTGCTTCATGGAGAACGTCACCTGCGGCAGGAACGGACTCGCCTGTGCCAGGCCGTTCTTGTAGACGTGAAAGGCCACGTCGATGTCGTCCTGATCGCCGCGCAGCGAATCGTTCTCGACCGTGATCTCAACCTTTTGACCGGTCTTGGGATCCTCCCCGGTCAGAAGCAGCGAGCCGGTGTCAAACGTCTGCAGGTTATGGCCTTGCGTCTGAATCTGGCTGGCCAGCGAGGAGTACGACTGCAGGGTCGTCATTGCCCCGGATTTTGCGAATGCCGTGGTCATGGCGACCGGCAAGTGCTTGACGAAAGTTCCCGGCGTCTTGCTGAAGAACATTTCGATGAGCGCCTGCCGCGCCGTCTGCGGGGTTCCCGATTGTTGCGCCAGCAAAGCCGAAGCAAACAGGATCGCGGCGGCGATTGAAAAGACGATTCTTCGCATAGGAAGCTCCTGCCTGATCGTGTCATTCCTAGGGCTGCGACTCCAGTTACCGAGGTAAGGGATGAGCACGAAAAGTCAACGCGACCGGGCATCGCGGTGTGTTCGATTTCTCGATGCCCGTGATACCCTGCCTTCGGTCATCGACTGCATTCATGCGCCAGCCCGGAACCAAGTCTGATCCCCATACCCGCCAGAAGCGGATGCTGCGAGCGGTCGCGCTTTTCGAATTCTGCAAAGGCATTTTTGTCGTCTTGATGGGGTTGTCGGCATTGGCTCTCGTCCACAGAGATGTGTGGTTGTACACCGAACGGCTTCTGGTGTTTTTTCACATCAACACCGATCGACACATCGCCCAGGTCTTTCTCGATTTCGCCGACACCGTGACCGACGCGCGGCTGTGGGCCGCGGCCCGCATCGCCTTTGCCTACGCGGGGCTGCGCTTCACCGAGGCGTATGGCCTGTGGAAGGGACGCACCTGGGCGGAGTGGGTGGCGATGGTCGCCGGATCTCTGCTGCTGCCGACGGAGGTGCGCGAGTTGATGCGCGGTATTACTTTCCTGCGCGGGGCGCTGTTTGTGGGCAATCTGGCGGTGATTTTCTACATGCTGTACGTGATCTTGTGCAACCGGCGGGAGAGGCGGAACGCGGCTTCCGGCGCGCCGGAGGCTTGAAAGCCCCGCCAGAAGCCGGAATTGGAGTCTAAGGACTCTGGTAGTTCGCCCGTTTTCGTTCCATAATCAGTGTGGAAGTTACCGGGAGGACTTATGCGTTTCGGCGCCGTGCTGGGTTTGCTTTTCGCCTTGGTGGGAGCTTGCGCTGCCCAGGAAACAAGTTTTCCGGTTGGTCCGCAATACCTGATCACGACTGACTCGGCGCTGTTCCTTCGCCCGATTGCCACGCCATCACTCTCGCTTTCGGCGCCGCTGACGGGCCTGAGCGCGGCCGCGGCCGCGACCGAAACCGTTGCCGCGCCGGAAACAGGCACGACCTCCGTCACCGAGACGGCTTCGGCTCCGACCTCTTCTGCACTTCCGCCGCCGGTGAATCTCTCGCGTATCTTTTGGGGCAGTCCTGAGACGGGCGAGCAGGTCAGCGAGACATCGAACGTCATTGAGATCAGCGGAGCCGCGACTCCCAGCAACTTGCCGGAGAGCATTGTGAACGTTGGTGTCGGTGAGTTGACTGATTCGTCGTCGCTGCGCGAGCGCGGATATGGAGTGACCGTCGCCGAGGCGTCAGCATACTGGAAAACGCACAAGCCGCGCGCCCCGCGCGTGTATACCAACCGCGACATCGAGCGGTTTCACAGCGGTGCGTAAGCCGTCGGCTTTCGATTAACGGCCGTCATCCCTGACGCGAATGGTTCCGGTGCATCTCCACCACGCGTGGTAGCCTGAATGCATCTCATCGCACGGGGAGTTCATGTACGACGCCAATCCTTCTCTCGATTTGCAAGCGATCGCAAAACAGGTCATGCAGCAGCGCGGTTTTCAGCCGGATTTTCCTCCGGAGGTTCCGCGGCAACTCGCAACGTTGAAAGCTCATCCTCCGCAAATCGCCGCCGGAGGCGATGTGCGAGATCTCCGCAGTCTGCTCTGGTCGTCGATCGATAACGACACCTCGCGCGACCTCGATCAGATCGAAGTCGCCGAGAGCCTGGCCAATGGCGACGTGAAAGTGATGGTCGGCATTGCGGATGTGGATGCGTTCGTCCCCGAGCGGACGCCGATCGATCAGCACGCCGCGCGCGAGACCACAACGGTCTATACCGGAATCCGCAACTTCCCCATGCTGCCGGAGCAGCTCTCCACCGGCGCCAGTTCGTTGCTCGAAAATCAGGACATGCTCAGCGTGGTCATCGAATTTGTGGTCGACTCCTCGGGCATGGTGAAGTCCTCCGACGTCTACCGCGCCCTCGTCCACAATAAGGCGCAGCTTCAGTACAACTCCGCGGGAGCGTGGTTGGAAGGGACGGCGCAGGCGCCGCCCAAAGTTGCCGCGTCCAGTGATTTACAAGCGCAGCTCAAGTTACAGGATGACGTTGCGCAAAAACTTAAGAACCAGCGTTTTCAGCACGGCGCTCTAAATCTGCAGACCGACGAGGTACTTCCGCTGGTGCTGAACGAACAAGTCATCGACGTGGTGAAGCAGCAGAAGAACCGCGCCACGGATTTGATCGAAGATTTCATGGTGGCGGCCAATGGCGTGGTGGCTCGTATGCTCGAAAAGGTTTCGTCCTTGCGGCGCATCGTAAGGACGCCGAAGCGCTGGGACCGCATCGTGCAACTGGCCGCGGCGCATGGCGAGAAGCTGCCGGCGCAACCCGATTCGAAGGCTTTGAACGATCTTTTGTTGAGGCGCAAAGCGGCCGATCCCGATCACTTCGCGGACGTTTCTTTGGCGGTGATCAAGCTGATTGGACCCGGCGAATATGTTCTGGAACGTGCCGGGGAGCCGGCTCAGGGACACTTTGGCCTGGCGGTTCAGGACTACACGCACTCCACTGCGCCCAACCGGCGCTTCGCGGACGTAGTCACGCAGCGGCTGATCAAAGCGATGCTTGCCGGCCAGCCGAATCCATACTCCGACAATGAACTGACTGCGATCGCGGCCAACTGCACGCAGAAAGAAGACGCCGCCAAGAAAGTCGAGCGCGAAATGTCGAAACGCCTGGCCGCCATTGCGATGCAGCATCGGATTGGGGAAGTGTTCGATGCGATCGTCACGGGCGTGACCGAGCACGATACTTTTGTTCGAGTTCTGCAGCCTCACCTCGAAGGACTTCTCGCCCAGGGCCAGCAAGGGCTCGACGTGGGCGACAGGCTCCGCGCCAAACTGATCCGCACCGACGTTCAGCGCGGATACATCGACTTCGCCCGTGCCTAGGCCCATCCCGGCTCATTCATCGAGTCTTCCGACTTGTGCGGGGTCACCACGGGAGCCAATACCCGCGCCCGGAGCCGCACGCTAAGCTTGTAACAATGAGTAAAGTGCGGCGAGGTGTGGGGCATAGCGTGCTCAAATGGCGCAATCTCGTCTGCTTGCCCTTGATCGTGATTCTTCCTTTGTCGCTGCTCGCGGATGATACGGGCGCTGCCATGTTACGCAGTACCGGCAACGTGCAGGTGAACAAGAAGCAGGCTCTGCCCACTTCCGCCTTGTTTCACGACGACCTGATCGAGACTCAGCAGGGAGCGATCGCGAGAATTGAAGCCTCGGGATCCACAGCCGACATTAGTCCGGAAACCGTGATCCAGTTCGAAGGTGACGAACTGGTGCTCGACCACGGCAGGATTTCTGTCAACACCTCTCGCCTGCTGCGAGTGCGGGTTGGTTGCATAATCGTGACTCCGGTGAATAGCGACTGGACGCACTACGACGTCACCGACATGGACGGCAAGGTCACAGTGGCGGCGCTCAAGAACGACGTTTATCTTGAGGGCAGATCCGCCAAAGCTCAAGACGCTAAGCAACCCGCACACTCCGACCGCATGACAGTGCGGGAGGGCGAACAGAAGTCACGGGAAGAGAAATGTGGAGCGCCCCCGGTCAAGGAGTCCGGCAGACTGGCCGGGCGGGGCGCGATTATGAACTCGCCCTATGTCCAGTGGCCTGCCGGGGGCGTGATCATCGGCCTCACTTGCTGGGCTCTCTGCAATACCGGCAATCCGGTCAGCCCATCTGCGCCGTAGTCCTCACCCAACCGAACTTCCGGATTGATACCTTGGTTCTGAAATTCTCTCGAAGTTCCACTGTGCTACGCCGCCCGGTTGCCGATACCTATCAAGAAGGGTTGGTGGCAACTGGTGCGACGCTGCTACATTTTTTTTGCTCTGCTTTCTGGATCGTGGCTCTACGCACAGGATCTCGTTCCACGTCCGTACGCATTTGCCGGTCCGGAAGGAATGGGTGGAGGCTACACGCCGGTAGCTCTGGTTGGCGGTGCGGGTTTGCGCATTGACTCCCGTCGCCTGCTGCTGGATACGAACGCCTCGTACGACAACGGCCGCAAGACGAACGATAACGATCAGCCGAATCCCAAGGGACGCGACCGTGGACTCAACGGTTCGGCGTACTACCGGCTCTCATCTGGATGGTCCTTCGGCGCTGGCGCTCGCTGGAGCGAGCTTTCGACCACCAACTACCACAAGAGCGCCTGGCGTCCGGTGTTTGGCGGCAGCAAAGACTATTTCCACAAACATTGCACGGGAGAAGACTGCGTGCGCGACTTCTCGGCGCGGATTGGCGTCGATTATGTTTTACCCGGCACGGACTGGCAAAACGGGTCCCAGGGGCCGCTGTTCGCGCTCTATGTGCCTTCGCCGTCGGTGAAGGCGCGGATTTTTTTTCGCGAAACCATGGGCGTCTATCGATTCCACGAAACTGTCACAGACCGCTCCGACCCCGCATTGACGCTTCAGCAGACCAGCAACCATTCGTGGCAGTCGTTCGCCGAGTTCACGGCAATGTTCCGTTTCTGACTGGGAATGCCTCGATATACGTAAGACCTGCCGGAAAACGGCACCGGCGGGACAGCCGAGGCGGCTGTCCCCACGCGGGCCGGTATCGCACTGACGCGGAAATGACTACGCGGTCTTCTGCATTTTCTCGTTCATCTTCTCCATCGCTTCGTCCATGCCATGTTTCATTTCATCCATCGACAGGTCTTTGGTGTGCGTAGCGATCGACCACTTGTGGCCGAACGGATCCTTCAGCTTGCCGTAGCGGTCGCCCCAGAACTGGTCCATGACGGGCATTTCGACTTCCGCGCCAGCTTTCACGGCGCGGTCGAAGGCTGCGTCGACGCCGTCGACGTAGATGTGCAAGCCCATGGGTGAACCACCGGTCGACTGCGGAGAGAGAGTTCCGAATTCCGGAAACTCATCGCTGAGCATGATGATGGAGTCGCCAATCTTTAACTCCGCGTGCATGACTTTGCCGTCCGGACCTTTCATGACGCCGCGTTCTACGGCGCCGAACGCCTGTTTGTAGAATTCAATGGCACGAGCCGCGTCGCGAACCGTGAGAAACGGGGTGAGGGTGTGATAACCATCGGGAACGGGTTTTACGGACACAGGAACCTCCTGGTGGGAATTTCGCGGAAAGAAGTTTACACCAGAATGTGCGAACGGCGTGTCAAGAAGTGCGCGTCCTCACGCAGCCGCGCTGTGAGCGAAACAAAACAGTTCTTGGGTGATTGGAAGGTGGTGGATTAGGCGAACCAGAAGATTAAGAGAGGATCAGAAGAATCGGGTTACGCCCTCTTCCATCACTACGACGCGATCTTCGATGCCGGCGGAGCGGGCTTCCTGGTCGAGCAATTGCAGCGGTTCGTCGACGGGTTCATGCGAGAGGCGGAAAGTGCCGTAGTGCATAGGGACCATCCAGCGAGATTTCAGGTCAAGAAAGGCGCGGGTGGCGTCGGCAGGATTGGCGTGCACGTTGCGGAACTGCGGCGGGTTATAAGCGCCAATCGGAAGCAGTGCGAGTTCGGGAGCGAGGCGGCGTCCGATCTCGCTGAAGCCGGCGAAATAGGCGGTGTCGCCCGCGTGATAGACCGAGTGCTTGCCGGCCTTGAGGACGTAGCCTCCGTAGCCGCGGTGCGAATCCTTGAGAATGCGCGCGCCCCAGTGGCGCGAAGGAACGTGGGTCACGAGAAGATTGGATTGGCGCGAAGCCTTCCACCAGTCAAGCTCAATAATCTCCGAAAAGCCGAGGTCCGAGACCAGGTCCGTTACATGAGTGGGGACGATGATGACCGGAGCCGTTCCCCGGGCGCGCAGATTGTTCTGCACAATCGCGCGCAACGACGGGCGATGGAGATGATCGAAGTGGGCGTGCGTTACCAGAACCAAGTCGATCGCTGGCAGATCGGCAACACGCACGCCGGGACGCCGAAGGCGTTTGAGCACGAAGAGCCAGCGCGCGAAATTGGGATCGATGACCACGCTCTGCCCGCCAATCTGCACGAAAAAGCTAGCGTGGCCAATAAACGTTACCCCGAGTTCGCCGTTGGTGACCAGACGTGGCTTGTGGGTTTCACCACAACGGGGAGTCACCGCCGAGTGCCGCACCAGACGTCCGAACTGGGTGGCGCGTTTGCGAAGGGCCGGATTGCGGAGCGTTTGCTTAATCATCCTTGCGACTGAGCCCGTACTGAGGCTGGGTTGCAGCCTCAAGTTCAATACTAGTCCCGATCGCCGTTGAGCGGCGTAACGAAAATGATGCGGCGGCGGCGAATTTTTACTGGTTGCTAATTTTAGATGAGCGCCGGAGTGGAGCAGCCGCTTTTTAGTTCAAGAGCGGTACGTCGGTAACGAGAAAAACCGTCAACCACGAAGGACACGAAGTTGCACGAAGGAAACCCTCTTCAATCTTTTCCTTTGTGAACCTTCGTGTCCTTTGTGGTTGATGCTTTTCTTCTAACCGCCTCAGATTGCTTGACCTTGATCGCGCTGGTCGGTTCTAATCCGAGAACGTTCCTTTATTCATATTGGTTCTTGAGGACGAAGGAGACAGTCCGAATGCGAGTCGCGTTTCTGGGGTTGGGAATTATGGGTGAGGCGATGGCCACGAATCTGGTGAAGGCAGGCCATGAAGTGACGGTGTGGAATCGCACGCCGGGCAAACTGGTCGAAGGCGCAGGGGTTGCGCCCACTCCGGCGGCTGCTGCGCAGGGAGCGGAAGTGGTGTGGCTGTGCGTTTCGGACACAGACGCGGTCGAGAACGTGATGTTTGGCGGCGACGGCGTCGAGGCATCGCTGAGCGAAGGGATGGTCATCGCGGACTCGAGCACGATTTCTCCTTCGGCCACGGTGAGATTCGCGCAGCGCGTGGGAGCGAAAGGCGTTGCCTGGGTCGATGCGCCGATGACGGGATCGAAGATTGGGGCGCGCGACGGCACGCTGGTCTTTATTGTCGGCGGAGACGAAGCGCCGATCGACCGGCTCAAGCCTCTATTCGCGGCTATGGGCAAAAAGATTTTCCGCATGGGCGAGACCAGCAAAGGACAAGCCACCAAGCTCGCCATGAATCTGCAGATCGCGCTGATTTTCGAGGGCTTCGCCGAGGCGCTGACTCTCGCGACCAAGCTTGGAGTCGACACGCAACAGTTGCTGTCTCTGATTGGGGCAACCATGGTTCGGTCGGGAGTGGTCGAGTACAAAGGGCCGTTCATTCTGGAGCGCGACTTCACGCCGAACTTTCCGCTACGGCTGATGCATAAGGACATCAAGCTGACGCTGGAAGCGGCGAAAGAAGCGCGGGTAAAGCTTCCCGCACTGGAAACCGTGGAAGAGATCTACGAGATGGCGACCGAGGATGGGCATAAGGATCTGGACTACGCGGCTACCCTCACCCTGCTGGAAAAATGGGCGGGAGTGCAGGTGAAAGGGAAAGCTGCGTAGGCCAAAAGCCCAGTCGCCGGCTGGGTCGAGAGCACCAATTTGTTACCGCCGTAATCCCCCAAAAATCGCTATTACACAAGTATTACAGTCATCCCCTGCGTCCCCTTGATACGTTAACTGTGGGTTGATTGAAGTCTGACACCACGAAATGGGGACCCTCCTTGGATATGGACCTGCAAGATCTGGAAAGACCACAAGCGGCAAAAGATGAAGTGAACTGGGTTACCGCGGGCTTCATGGCGGCGTTTCACGTGGGCGCTGTGGCTGCGCTTTTCTTCTTCACCTGGAAGGCGCTGTTTGTCGCAATGTTCCTGTGGTGGGTTTCAGGCAGCCTCGGCATTGGGATGAGTTATCACCGGTTGCTGACGCATCGCGGCTATAAGACTCCGAAGTGGGTGGAATATTTCCTGACGGTCTGCGCCACGCTCGCGCTCGAAGGCGGGCCGATTTTCTGGGTGGCCACGCATCGCATTCATCATCAGTATTCCGACGTGGAAGGCGACCCTCATTCGCCCATCGACGGCAAATGGTGGTCGCACATGGGCTGGATTCTCATGGGTAAGTCGATGCACCATGACACGACCACGCTGGCCCGCTACGTCCCCGACCTCGCCAAAGATAAATTCCACGTCTGGATCACGAAATATCACTACGTTCCAATGATCGTGTTGGGCGGCATCTTGTTCGCTATCGGCGGATTGCCGTTCCTGATGTGGGGCATTTTCATGCGCACCGTGGTTGGATTGCACGCGACCTGGCTGGTGAATTCGGCGACGCACTCGTGGGGTACGCGGCGCTTCGCCACTCGCGACCTTTCCACCAACAGCTGGTGGGTGGCCGTGCTGACCTTCGGCGAAGGCTGGCACAACAATCACCACGCGCACCCCACGGCGGCGCAGCATGGCTTCAAGTGGTATGAAGTCGATATGAACTGGTACGGCATCTGGGCATTGAAGACGCTGGGCTTGGCCTGGGATATCAAGCGCGTAAAGCTGGCCGAGGTCGAACGCGGGCTGGTGCCGACGCCGAATGGACGCCTGATCACTACCGCAATGCCGGAAGGCGCGGTTGCGGGCGACTAAAGAACGATTCGCAGCGAAAGGAAATTAGCCCTGGCTTCCGGCCGGGGCTTTTTATGTCCGAAATCGACTGGATCACACCCGGATGATCATCACTTCGGTAGCCTTAATCAAAGCCGCCGCTGTTTGACCCTTCTTTAATTGCATCTCGCGAGCGGATGTCGCGGTAATGATCGATGTAATCTGCTGGCCGCCGATGGAAATCTTAACCTCTGCCATCAGTCCACTGATGCGGACCGAATCTATTCTTCCAACCAGCTGATTGCGCCCGCTGACCCGGCGGATTATCTGGTTCCGCTCTTCTTCCGTACTGCCTCGAGTTCTGAACAGTAGCTTGTCCACTTCGCTTTGTGGAATCCGGTGGTGTCCGCCGGCAGTTTGGATGCTTTTGATTTTTTTCTTGTAGATCCATTGCTTGATGGTGGGAAAGCTGATCCCGAGTTCGAGGGCGGCATCCCGCAGTTTCAGCATTTCTTCTGGGGGTCTTGCGGATTTCACTTTTCGCGGCATCGGAACAAAATCTTATCGTTCGAGCAGATCGTGGTCAATTTCGGTCCACGTACGCTTCATGACCCAATAAAGCGATCTGATCTGTGTTTAATGTCGACAGTAGAAATGTATTTCATATACACTTCCTAATTCTTGACTCTACTCCTGACGTTGGAGGTTCTCGTGCGTAAGATCGCCAAGTTGCTGGCCGGGTTCGTGGTCTGTTTGGGGGTGTTTCCAGCGTGGGCCCAAAAGACCCCGGCCGCTCCGCCCACCCCCGACCCCTGCACGAGCGGCCACGAGTTCGCCACTACTGACTGCACGCTGACCTGGCACGGCATCACGCTGTACGGTGCGTACGACGTCGGCGTCGGCTACGTCAGCCACGGCTTGCCGGAAAATGGCTATAACTACGAAGGCGAATCCCTGGTCAATCGGAACGGCTATCAACATCGCTTCCTCGTCGCACCGAACAACCTGTCGCAGACGGGTTTCGGCATTCGGGGCAAGGAAGAGTTTCTGCCCGGCTGGTCCGTCGTGTTCAACGCTTCTACTGGCATCAATCCGCAGTCGGGCCTGCTGGCCAACGCTTCCAAGACCGACATCATCAACAACGGTCTTCCCCGAAGCAGCTATTCGATCGCCATCGATGGCGCGCGCGCGGGCCAACCCTTCAATGATGAATACTATGCCGGTGTGTCGTCCACAAAGTTTGGCACGCTGACCTTCGGGCGTCAGCGTTCTCTGGGCACCGATGCGATGCTGCTTTACGATCCGGCCGGCGGCTCCTACGCCTTTTCCTACATCGGATATAACGGCACGATGGCTGGCGGCGGCGATACGGAGGACAGCCGCTGGGACTCTGCCCTGAAGTATCGCCTCGTCTTCGGCCCGGCCCACTTCGGCGCAATGTATAAATTCGCCGATGGTTCAGCCGGCTGCTACTCGGCCTCTGCAGGCTGGACTGGCGCCACCTGTACGCCGGAACAGGCGCACAACAACGCCTATGGATTCGATCTCGGCGGGAAAGCCGGCAAGTTTTCCGCGGACGTCGTCTTCCAACACTACAACCAGGCGATCAGCGTACTGAACCCCTTGCTGGGGCCGCAGAGCCTGACGCAGCCTTATCAGTCGACCACGAACAGCATCAATACAAACCAAATCACCGGCGCCAATCTAATCGACCCGAACGACACCGTGTATGGCATCGTGACCGACAACAACGCAGTAATGGCCGCCGCCAAGTATTCGTCGGAGCGGTTCAAGTTGTTTGCCGGCTACGAATACATCTGGCAGAATAACCCGCATGATCCGCTGGGCGTCGGCGCATCGGACCAGGGCGGTTATTTCATGAGCGGGGTGGAAGACAACAATCTTGATTCTCAAAAGTTGGTGAATATCTGGTGGACGGGCGCGAAGTACACCTACCGCAGCAAAACCGACTTCACTTTTTCCTGGTATCAACAGCGGCAGAACGACTTCCGTCGTCCGCCGACGTGCTCGCCCTCAACCGGTTTCCGCGCCGCCTGCGCAGGCACCCTCAACGAGGGCTCCCTCTATGTGAATCATCACTTCACCAAGCGTTTCGACGGTTTTGCCGGAATTGCATATTCCTGGGTGAGCGGCGGTCTGGCCATCGCCATTCCTCATGGCCCCGGCGTCCCCTATAACTCGAACAACAACTTTGCTCCGACCGTCGGTGGTCGTTTCGCCTTCTGATCGTCTCCGCGAACGCGGTAAAATCGGGCTGGAAGAAACTCCATGCGCATCTCGAGCCGCCGCGGAACGATCGTGTTCTTTCTCTGCCTGGGCATTGGCCTGGTCGCGCTGGCGGTCGCGCTGAATGTTGGCTGGATCATTCTCAACTGGCGCGAAGGCGTGCTGCTGTTCTTCGGGATTATTTTTTTCGCGCTGATTATTGCGGGCATGGTCGTCAACACGATCTTCCTGGTGCGCGAGCTGCGACGCAGCGAGCAGCATGACAGCTTCATCAACGCGGTCACCCACGAGTTGAAAACGCCCGTGGCGTCGATCCGGCTGCATCTGGAAACTCTGCAGCGCCGCGATCTGCCGGAGACGCAGAAGCAGGAGTTTTACCGGCTCATGCTGAGCGATACGGATCGTCTCACCGAAACGGTCGAACAGGTTTTGCGCGCGGGGCGGGCGGGCGACAAGAAAGCGGGGCGGGACAAAGCAGAAGTCGACTTTGCTCAACTCGTTCGAGACTGCATGGACGCCACGCGGAGCCGGCATCACTTGCAGCCGGAGGCTCTGCGTTATGAAGAAGCGTCTGGCAACGGCAGCGGACTGAGGGTGCGAGGCAGCGCCGAGGATTTGCGCACGGCGGTGTTCAACGTGCTCGACAATGCCATCAAGTATTCCGGCGAGAGCGTCGACGTGCGCGTGATGCTGGAGGCGCCGGACGAGGATCGCATCGTACTGCGAGTGCAAGATCAAGGTGTGGGCATTCCCCCCGACGATCTAAAAGCCGTATTCAAACGTTTCTATCGGGTGACGCACCGTTCGCTGGCGCACGTGAAAGGGACCGGACTGGGCCTTTTCATCGTGAAAGCGATTGCTCAAAAACACGGCGGCAAAGTGTTTGCCGAGAGCGGCGGCGAAGGGCAGGGAACGACGATTGTTCTCGAACTGCCGAGGTGGGCGGCATGAGCCGCGTACTGGTGGTCGAGGACGAGGCTCACCTGGCGCAGGGATTGCGCTTCAACCTCGAGGCCGAGGGCTATGCGGCGGAAGTGGTGGGCGACGGCGAGGCGGCCACCGAGCGCCTGCTCGGCAAGAGCGAGAATTTCGACGTGGTCGTGCTCGACATCATGCTTCCGGGCAAAGACGGATTCAGCGTGGTTTCAGAGTTGCGCGCCGCGCACAATTACGTGCCCGTCCTGATGCTGACGGCGCGGGGACGTCCCGAAGATGTGCTGAAGGGATTTGCCTCCGGCGCGGACGATTATCTGGCAAAGCCGTTTGATCTTTCTATTCTGCTGGCGCGGTTGCAGGGACTGCTGCGCCGCAGCCAGTGGTTGCGCGGAGGTCAGAAGCCTGCGGCGAGCGAGACCGAAGCGACCTCCAGCGAGGCGGATGACTTCGGCACATTTTCATTCGACGGCAAGACCATCGATTTCGGCGGGCTCGAACTGCGGTCGCGCGGCAATACGATCCATTTGACGCTGATGGAGTCGGAGCTTCTGCGGCATCTGGTCCGCAACGACGGACGCATCGTGTCGCGCAAGCAGATTCTCGAAGAAGTGTGGGGCCTGCACGAAGACACCGACACGCGCGCCATCGACAATTTCGTGGTGCGGCTGCGGCGCTACATCGAAGACGATCCGGCAAATCCCCGGCACCTGCTCACCGTGCGCGGAGTGGGATACAAGTTTTTGGCGAAGCCAGAGGGGGCGTAACAAAGGATGCCTGTTCACCTGCCGACTGCATTACGCACCTCATGGTGGGAAGCGTAGGCACCTACACCCAACAGGAATCCAAACTCGTACCACCGGCCGTTGTTGGTGGTTTCGTAGATACTGACCGTGTTGTCCCACAGGCTTACGAAGAAAGTGATTGGCGCGATCATCCCGTGCCACAAACCGCCCCAGAATCCCGCGGGCTCTGCTCCCGGCTCCTTGTATTTGGAGTTGCTTCCGGCAACTGAGAGAGCATTCGGCATAGGCAAAATTATAAGGCCTCTAAGCGCGGCATAACTCAGCGACCAGCGTTTCCCGGCGCTCGAGCGCAATGCCGTCGATCCTGCGCAGAACCATCACGTAGAGCGGAATGGAGATCGCTGCCAGCGCCAGGAACACGACGGTCGCGATCCATAAACTCTGATAGAGGCGGGCTATTACGAACGCCGCCCCGCCAACTGCGACGATTACGATTTGCACGCCGAGACTGATCAGAACTGTCGTTTGCGAAACGTTCTGCCGGCCGAAGCTGGAGAAGTCGCGCCTGCGTGGGGTGTAGATCGAGAGTAGATTTCCCGCGGCGAAGTTCAGGGGTGCGGCGAAGAGCAATCCCGACAGCGTCGCCAGGGTGACGGCGGGCGGCGGAGCACTATAAAAGAATGCAATCGCGATCCAGGCCAATGCCGTATTGGCCAGCAAAATGCTCGCGTGCAGAAGATTCTTTCCCAGCACAATCTGACGAAAGTGTGCAGGCGAAGCGTAGAAAAACTGTATGCCCCCTCCGTCGCCGCCAAAACTGTTGTATAGCAAATTGGTGAGCACGAGCATGGCATACGCTGCGGCGGCCGGGAAGGCCAGTTCCGGCGTGCGGCTGATGAAGTTTGACTGGTGACTCATCGAGTTCATCGGCCCCAGGCGGAACACGAGCAACATGAAGACCGGCATGATCAGCGTGAACAGCATGGGGCCGCTGCGTGCGAGATAGCGCATTTCCTTTTCGAAGACTGCGGCCACGGTCTGGGAAAATCCGGGGATGTCCCATCCGAGTTGCAGACTCTGCGTTTGCGCGACAACCGGGCGCGCGCCGGCTTCACTTAGGTTCTCGCCGCGAAATTGCGCGCGCAGGCGCAAGTGCAACAGGTAGCCGATGGCCGCTGTCACGACCCCAAGGAAGAGAAGCGAAGCAAGTCCAACCACGTACTCTGCGTGCGAAGCTTGCGCAATGGCGCCGGCGGCGAGGCCGGGCGGCAGAGCGGCCTGAACACGCGTGATGATTCCCGCCGCTTGTTGGAGTTCCGGGCGCGGCCGTTTCCCCACCCGCCCCATGATCGGCCCAATCAGCTGAAAGCTGAGCATGAACAGGATGAAGACAACGCCCATGATCTCGCGCGTACGCCGCTGCGCCAGCCATCGCTCCAGCCACGCGAACACGGTTTGTTGCAGCACCAGGTTGAAGAGCGCGAAGGTCAGCAACGCCAGCAGCGCCCAGGGAAGCAGCACCGGACGCGCGAAACTCACGCCCAGAAAGACTCCGAAAAGTCCAACGCTGCCAAGCGCGCTGGCGGGGTCGCAGAATCCGTAAGCCAGCCGAATCAGAAAATACGAGCGATACGAGAGGGGAAAGCGCAGCAGGTCGGAAGAATCCGGATTGTTGGTGAAGGCAGTCGACATTACGGGAAAAACTTGCCAGAAGAAGAATATCGGCCACAGCAGCAACGGGAGCAATTCAGCTTCGCCGTGCGAAACCCAATACCAGGCGGCCACGGTGGAGAGGCCGAAACCGAGCAGTCCGCCCAACGCGAAGGCGGTTGTGACAATGATTCGCGAGGCCAGTTCCATCTTGCCGCGCTTGCTGCGCAGTCCATTGACGAACATGCGCCAGCGCAGGTCGGCGATGGCGGAGAGCTGGTCGCGGCGGTGCAGGGTGGCACTCATCTGTGGATTCTGATCAGCGTCGGTTATCCCAGCCACGAAAGCTCCTCGGTCTTCCGCTCACCGCCAACCACGCGCAGGAAAATCTGCTCCAGCGTCAACCTCTCGCCCGAGACTCCGGCATCCTCGCCTGCCGCTGGCGTTTGGGCCTCGACCCCGGCGCGCAATTCTTCGAGCGACCCCTGCGCCACCAGCCGTCCTTGATGAATGATCGCGACGTGGCTGCACAGGCGCTCGACAATTTCGAGCACGTGCGAGGTCAAAAAAATCGTGGCGCCGCGGTCGATCATGCCTTGCAGCATGGATTTCAGCGTGCCCGCGGCGATGGCATCCACGCCCTCGAACGGCTCATCGAGGAAAAGAACTTTCGGCCCATGAATCACGGCCGCAGCCATAGCGAGCTTTTTCTGCATGCCATGGGAGTAGTCGGTGACCAGCTTTTTCGGCTGGTCGGCGAGTTGCATAAAGTCGAGTAACTCGGCGGCGCGCTTCGCCGAAGTCTGGCGGTCGAGGCCATACATTCGCCCGGCGAAGCTCAGGAATTCGGCGCCGGTGAGGCGTCCAAAGAGAGCCATGCCTTCGGGCACGACGCCGATCTGGCGCTTGACCTCGACGGGATTCGCGGTCAGATCGAGTCCGAGAATTTCGATGCGCCCTGAACTGGGTGCGAGCAGTCCGGTCAGCATTTTGATGGTGGTGGATTTGCCCGCGCCGTTGGGCCCGAGGAAGCCGAAGAATTGTCCGGGTGCAACGCGCAGGTTGACGCCGTCGACGGCGAGCAAGTCGCCGAAGCGGCGGGTCAAACCTTGCGTGGAGATGGTGGGCGCGGGGTCCATGAAACTTCTGAATCTAGCATACCCACCGGACCGCGTGGTTACTGTTTATCTTTAATCTTTATCTTTGGCAGGCGCCGATGTTTTCTCTGGCTTCTTCTGAAAATCTTCCGTCCAGGGCGGCACGACGCCAACGAAGCGCGCGTAGGCAATCGACTGGCCGAGATGTTCGGCGCCATGGCGCAGGATGAACAGCAGGATACCGCGCTCCGTGTTCTTGCCGCCGAACCAGTCCATGCTCTTTTCCAGATCCGCGTCGGGCATGGCTTTAATGGCGGCCTTGGCGTGGGCGAAGGAATCTTTCAGCGTGGCGATGACTTTCTCTTTGTCGGTGGTCGACTTTTCGAGTCCCTTCAGATCGAGGCCTGCCGGGGGAGGCGTGCCCACCAGCTTATAGAGGTTGTAATTGGCCGCGCTGACGTGCAGAAAGACTTCGGCGAACGAGCGCACGTCGGGCGAAGGACGCCACGCATATTTGTCTGCCGGGATCGCTTCGGTCAGGCGCTCGAACTTGTTTTCCTGAACAATCACCTCCGAGAGAACCTCTGAGCGGTATCCGGTTACACCTGGCGTGCCGTCCTTGTAGGGATTCACCGCTTGGGCTGCGACGCGAACTGCGTTCACAGCCAGCAGCGACAGACAAAAGGCCGAGAGAATGCGTTTCATCAGGAGTCTCCTTAGAGTCGCGGATAAGTCTAGCCGACCCAAAAACTCTGTCTAGAACGAAATCAACGTACCCGTCAGCGCTTTCACCGGAACCGCGTGGTGCGCCAGAGCGCGATTCCGCAGGTGGCCAGCAGTGCAAACATTGCGATCGTAAGCGCAACAGCCCATCCCACGCCGATTTCCATCTGGGGCAACTTCGCCACAGTAGCGAGCGCTACAAACAGAGCGGTGGTCCCGAGAATGAGCAGCCAATCCAGCATTGTTCTGCTCTTCGGCACTCCACTGCCTGCCATCTCTCTTCCTTCCATCCCTGCGCGCACATATTCCTCTTCCACTCGGTAGCGTTGACCTTCGCGGTCTGCGGCGTCCTGCCAGCGTGAGTGCTCCCGCTCCGTGGCCGATGACAGCGCTATAGCGACGGCGCCCAGCGCCATGAGGAGCGATCCTCCCGCCACCTGCGCGTAAACGGCGTGTCCTGCGCCGCGTAGTTCATGAAAAACCAGGATTCCCCACAGCAATCCCCAAAGCTGGTTCGTATTGGAGAGAGGAATGCCGCGGCTGATGCCGACATACTTGGTGGCGTATTGCTGAAATAAATCTCCCAGCACCCACACGAACCCGCCCAGCATCAGCCAGAAGAGCACAGCACGGGCGCTGACCAGTTCATGCCACAGAGGACTCGCGCCGCGATAGCCCACGGCCAGCAACGTCATCGTGGCCAGTTCTCCCACGGTGAAAAATGTAATGAACGACAGCGGGTTCATCCCGGTCAGATACGCCTTGCGATAGGGAATGTACATCGTCCCCCAGAGGATACCCGCGCCCAGCGCGGCGGCCACACCCAGGGGGGCTTTGCCCGGCGCTGCCTGGTGTGAAGATGCAATGGCCAGCAGAGTGGCGCCTCCGAACATGCAGACTGCGCCGCCCAGAACTCCGAGCCAACGTTTCCATTCGGCGTGGTGCAGTTCCTTGAAGAGCAGAAAGCCCCAGAAGATCCCCAGCAGGCTATTCGAGTTCCACAGCGGAAACGCAATGCTCAGGCCGACATTGCGGATCGCGTAAATCGTCAGCGTGTTGGCCACGGCCCACATGCATCCAGCAAGCACGGCCCACACGATCAGGTGCGGAGCCTGGCGCACGTCGTTGCTCACATGCGCCGTGCCCCGAATGAATGCCGGCACACTCCATCGCGCCAGAAAAACTCCACACACCATGATGAGGGAAATGGTGATGGGCGAAATGTCCGGGTTGACTAGCTTGATGGGCGCTTCCGCGCCGCCCAGCCACGCACCGGCGGCGAATCCGCAGAAAATTCCCAGCGCCTGCAGAGTGCGTCGTCGGGCGGCCGGCATCGGGCTTAGCGCAGAGGGAGTTGCTTGCACGGCTCCTGACGGGGAGTTCAACGGAGCTTATCCAGCAGTAAGAGTCCGGCGAGCAGCACAACCAGCGGAATCCAGAAATGGATGTCGGTTGCGATGGCACGAAACAGATTGTGGGAACTGTCGGTCTTGCTCGGAGACATCGCAGCCTCGGAATGGAGTTCGCTGAATCGAGTGCCATCTTAGGGATAGATCAGGCGGGAGTCAACGCTGGGGCTGCGGGTCATGGTGGATCGAGATTTGATGAGTGTAATTGATTCCATAACAATGTCGGCTCCCGCACCCGGATAGACTTTGGTGGTGCCAACCAACCAAGGCCCGGGAGAAAGGAGCCGAACATGAGAATTATAGGTTGTGACTACCATCCGGGCTTCCAACAAATTGCGTTTGTGGATACCGAAACAGGGGAACTGGAAGAACGGCGCCTGCAGCACCCGGAGGAGGCGGAGAAGTTCTACCGCGAACTGGTGGCCCAGGGAATAAAGGTGCGGGTGGGGATGGAAGCCAGCGGGCATGCGCGCTGGTTCGAGCGGCTGCTGGCGGAGCTGCAGTTTGAGTTGTGGATCGGCGACGCTGCTGAGATCCGTACCAAGCGAGTACGCAAGCAGAAGACGGATCGCCAGGATGCGCAGCTGATTCTGAAACTCATGCTGAAAGATGACTTTCCGCAGATCTGGGTGCCGGACTGGGAGAATCGGGATCTGCGGCAACTGCTGTGGCACCGGCACCGCATGGTGCAGGCGCGCACGCGAGTCATGAATCAGCTGCAAGCCGTGGCGCTCAACGAGGGACTGCGCTGCAAGAAGCGGTTGTGGCGGGAAGCAGGGCGAGAGCAGTTGGAGACGTTCCCGTTAGCTCCGTGGGCGAGCCGGCGGCGACGCGATCTGCTGGAGTTGCTGGACCGGTTGAGTCCGACGATCGCGGAGCTGACGCAAACTATCGAGCAGGAAGCGGAGAAGTGTCCGGCGGCGCGGCGGTTGCGGACGCATCCCGGGGTCGGTTCGCTGACGGCGCTGGCTTTCGTGCTGATCATCGGGAGAGCGGAACGGTTTCAGTGTGGCAAGCAGATCGCGAGCTATCTGGGACTGGTGCCGTCGGAGGAGTCGAGCGGGGATCGGCGACGGCTGGGACACATCAGCAAGCAAGGCAACACGCTGCTGCGTTTCCTGCTGGTGGAAGCGGCGCAAGTGACGGTGCGCAGCCTTCCGGAATGGCGGAGCAAGTATTTTCACCTGGCCATGCGACGCGGACGGAAGATTGCCAAGGTCGCGATGGCCCGCAAGCTAGCCATTCAGTTGTACTGGATGATGCGCAAAGAATGGGATTACGAGCAAGCAAAAAGATTCGGTCCGCACGCGGGACAGCCCGAAAATCGCCGTGGTGTGCAGTAGAACACCGAGTAATTGACTGGCGCGTCCCGCTCCTCCTTTACGGGGGAGTTCGAACTAAGAATCATGGTCGAGGTTGCGATCGAAGAGATGCATGGGTCGGACTAAGTTCCAGACCTGAACACTGATTGCGAGCGGGCTTTGGTTGGATACGGCACATCTTCAACGAGAGCGAAATGGCGCTCTTCTCCGAGTGCATGCTGTAGTGTGCTCGAAAAGTGCTTGACACCGCCGACATTGTTAGAGAGGCGATTTAGCAACAGTTGACCCGCCGACATCAAGTATTCTTGCGGAAAACCTTTCGCGTATTCGAGCAGCTTGACGATGTCATCAACGACATTGTCAATTTTGCTGCGGCTAACGATTCGCCGGGTCTCGAAGGCAAATATCCATTTAACGAACTATTGCGCTCGTTTGAGGTCCATTATCCAATCTGTTTCCCACGTTTTGCCACCGTCGGTTGATTCTGCCTGCTCCCAGTGACCTGAGGTGGGTGTGATCTCGGACCATATGAGCCGTGTGCGGACTGGTTTCCCGTCTTCGGTATCGTCGTTCGCATAGAACGTTCCTACGCCATTGTGGAAGCTGCCTCTCACCGGCGGATCCATCGGACCAAGCGGCGTCCTGCTGTCCATCCACCAGATCGACCACTGCCCCGTCTTGGCGTCGAACGATCGGGGAGCTACGCCGCGGTAAGTGCCGCCCGGAACTTCGAACACGGTGTCGTCGACATTCGCGTAGCCACCCATCAGTGGCTGGCAGAATAATGTCCCTTCGAATTCGATCCACTCGTGACTGTTGACGAGGCGATGCTTCAGCTTTCGATGATGGACTCGCCAGCGTCCGAATAAAAAATCGAAGTCATGCAGTCCGGGCGGCTCGCGATCTGCATGACTCATCTCTTGTCCCAACCCCGGAGAGGACTGCGCCACAGTGAGCCCCGACGACGCCAAGCCTATCCCCAGGCAGAAGATTACAGCAATGCGCTGACGTATTTCCACGTTTGACGCCCCTTCGTACCGAAATACTGCTGGCCCCAGTTTAGCGCATGGCTGAAGCAATCAGGCGTTAGCGCTCATAATTCCCCGTCGGCGGGGCGCCAGCGCTACGCAAAGCAGAACGCCCCGGCTTTTGACCGGGGCGCTTCGTTACGAACCAAGCTGGGCTCTAGAACTGATTCCACAAGTACTGGTTGTAGACCTCGTGGTGGAACTGAACTTCCGGGGCTTTAACGAAAGTTCCCAGAGCGCGGGCGCAACGGTCGGCGGCGGCTTCCTTCAAGTCGGCGTAGCGGCCTTTGACGTCTTCGCCGAGAAGTGTCGTGATCCACGGAGCCTTCTTGAAGTCGTCCAGCGCCTTGTAGATGTTGTCGGGCAAATACCGCTCCGCCTGGCGCAGGTTCTTGATCTTGGCAGTCTCGCCGTCGAGGCCGGTTTTGAAAATCGAGTGCATCACCAGGTAAGGATTTGCGTCGGGTGCGACCGATCGAACCTCGACGCGCATGCTTTTCTCATTGCCGATTGGGATACGGATCATCGATCCGCGATCGACAGCCGACGCCTTGATCTGGTTCGGCGCTTCGAAGTGTGGATCGAGGCGGCGATACGCATTCACACTCGGATTCAGCAGCAGGCAAATATCGTTGCCGTGAGTCAGGATGCGGTCGACGAAGGCCCAGCCCATCTTGCTGAGTTTCTCCTCGCCCTTCGCGTCCCAGAACAAGTTCTTGCCATCTTCGCTGATGGAAACGTTGGTGTGCATGCCGCTGCCGTTCACGCCGACCACGGGCTTCGGCAGGAACGACGCGGTCAATCCCATGTGGGTCGCGACTTGGCGGCAGATCAACTTGTAGAGCTGAATCTGGTCGGCGGCGGCGACCACTTCGCCGTAGCCGTAGTTAATTTCAAACTGCGAGGGCGCAACTTCCGGATGGTCCTTCTCGTTCTGGAAGCCCATGGAGCGCTGCACTTCGGCAGTGGTGTCGATGAACGTGCGCAGCGGATCGCCGGGCAGCGAGTGATAGTAACCGCCGGTGTTGACGTATTCGAACTTGCCCGTTTCGTAGTAATGCCGCTCCGCGTCCGGGCCCTTGAACAGGAAGCCTTCAATTTCGTTGGCGGCGTTGAGGGTGTATCCCTTCTTCTTGTGCAGTTCATCGGCATAACTCTTGAGCACGCCTCGAATGTCGCCCGAGTAAGGCGTGCCGCCTTTGTCGATCACTTCGCCAAATACCAGCACTTTGCCGGAGCCGAAAACGTCCGACGGCGCCCAGTAGAACGCGCCCCAGTCAATGCCCAGCCGCAGGTCACTCTCTCGCTGCGCGGTGAAGCCGCGGATCGACGAGCCGTCAAACGTAAGGTTGTCCCAGCTCTTGATCAGGAACTTCTTGTCGTAGTCAAGCATGTGCAACCGGCCTTCAAGATCGCTGAAGAGCACGGTGACGGCCTTGATCCGCTTTTCGTCGGTCAGATATTTAAGGCGCTCTTCCTGGATTTTGTGGGTTGCGACGCGGTTTCTGCGCTGCTCCTTCGCCTTCAGGTTAAGTTCTTCCAGTTCGTCGTACGTGAGTGCCAGGAAATTGCGCAGTTCAGTGGACATGGATGTAGTTCAGTCTCCTTCAATGTAGACACCAGGATTGCAGACTTGAAACACTCGGACTCGAAACAAACCGACTCGAAACACGGAAGGATAGCGCGAGCGTCCCGCCCCGGCCAATCGAAAAAGCTGATGCAAGGCATAAAAGAGATTTATTCGGCAAGCGTCTCACTTGATCTTCTTGGCGTGGATTTCCTGTCCGTCCCAGCGATGGTAGGTGTAGCCCGTGACATGGCCCTGAGCGTCACGGACAAACGTGACACTTCCAATATCATCCTTGACGAAGAATGTGTCGGAACTCAAAGGCAAATACTCGTCCTCCTCTTTAGGGAATTGTGACCAAAGCTTTCCGTCCTTCACAGAGATGGTCTCGACGTCATCGAGAGGACGCCACTCATATTGGCCGACATAATCTTTATAGACGCTTGTATCCACGGCAACCGGCTTGTGGAAATTTACGGGCAGATTACCCCACTGCTTCGCAATGAGCAGCCATGCGTCACTTTGCTTGATGTAAGTCTCAGTGTAACGCTGTTCACTGATGATGTCGGCATCGGTAAACTGCTCGTGAACGGTGACTCGGTAGTCCAGCACGGCTGTATTGCCGTAAACGTGGATGACGTAGTCCCGTGGATTCACGCCGTGTTCGTACGCGAGGGGCAGCTTCCAATGTTCGAGCGTGTGAGCCTTCACGTTCGTATCAATCTCTCCGTCATCAGTGCTGTAGATGCAATCATCCGCCACGAGGCGGGAGAAGGTAGCGTAGTCCCGCTTTTCGACAGCCGCCACACTTGCCTTGTGGGTATCAAGCACTTCCTGTTGGGCGGGCGAGAACTTCGGCTGGTCTTGAGCACAGACGGTGCCGGCGAATATGCAGAGAGCAGACAGAACGCAGGCGATAGGGTGCACGGTTTGTCCTCTATGAGCGAACGGCAGATGCCACTCGGGCGCCTAGCATTCTAACGCCGAAGTGCTGGCTTCGATTCAGCCCCTTCGGCTATTAGCGATGCATGGACGCACCCGCCAGCTCACGCAGCGTGGTCAGGAAGCCAGCGGCAGTGCTGGGATCGGAAAGGGCGTCGAGGGCGACCGTGGCGGAGAATTGCGGAGACTCAGGACGGAAGCGGACTTGCAGCACGTCCTGCTGGCGAACCGTCATCAGGGCATTGAGTTCGTTGGTCGGATCCTGCTTCCAGTGGGTGCGGGTGGTGAGGATCACCGGGCCGGGCTGGTAGACATCCCACTCGCGCTCGTCGCGGCGGCGGGCAGAGACGCCGCGGCTACGGGCCGACCAGCGATGGCGCACTACTTCCATGTGGAAAGCGGGTGAGCCGCCTAGATCCGCTTCGAAAGTCAACGTTTCTTTCTGCTTATGCCAGCAGCTCAGCAGCCACTGGATGGGGAAGGCACGCGGCCGGAACTTCATGGTGACGCGAGCGTTTTCGAAGCTATGCGAGGGAAACTGCAGGCGGGCGTAGACGCGGGAACTGTTCAGCCAGTGCGGCTCGAGCACGCGTCCCTTGCCGGTACAGGCCGATTGCACCCAGCGCAGGGCCTCCGCGCCCTTGCGCCGGTTATAGGCGGCAAAAAGGAGATACCACATCCCCAGGACGGCCACCGCGCCGATCACGTCGATTACAAGAAGGCGCCCCACAACGCTTCCTCTGATGCCGATGGTACGTCCGAGGTTGCGGTCCCGGCAAGTGGCCAAATGTCCCCAATAACGTTTTTTTCGTCGATTCCGGGAATAGGGCTGTGGAAAAACTGTCCCTGCTTGGGGATGGGACAGTTCATCAAAGTTTCGTCCTTCGACAGCTACAATGGCGCCGTGCCTTTCGTCATACGCGATTTCAAGCCTGAGGACTTCGAGCCACTCTGGCGTCTCGACCAGGAATGCTTCCCGCCGGGAATCGCCTATTCCAGGCAGGAACTCAAGGTCTATGTGCGCCACCGGGGATCCTTCACCCTGATAGCCGAGGACGACACTGCTGACGGCGGAAAGGGCGGCACGATTGCGGGTTTCATCGTGGCGCACTCGGGCCCCACCGGCCACATCATCACCATTGACGTGCTGGAAGCGGCACGGCGCTCGGGCGTGGGCTCGCTCTTGCTGCGCGCGGCCGAAGACCGCCTGCGGGCCGGCGGATCGCATGGCGTGGGCCTGGAGACCGCTGTCGACAACCTCCCGGCACTGTCGTTCTACAAGCGTCACGGCTACAGCGTGATCCGGACCTGGCCTCGCTACTACTCGAACGGCGTAGACGCGCTGGTGATGAGGAAGGAACTGGCGTGAAAAGTGGCGCGACGAAGAGGGTTGTCAGTGGGTGGGGGAAGTGGGCTTGGGAAGGGCACCGGCTTCCAGGGCGCCGTTAGCGCAAGACGATTCGGGGCTCCAGCTCCTGGGGTCGGCTTGAGAACCATTTGCACTTTGCGCTCTTCTCCAGATACCTTGCAATATTCCGGTAACTCGGTCTCCGGTAAGACGATATGAAAGTTGCCATCCAGGGGGAACTCGGCTCCTTCAGCCACGAAGCCGCGAAGAAGATGCTGCCACGCTGTACGGTCGTACCCTGCGCCAGATCCGCGGAAGTGTTTGACCGCGTCGAGCGAGGATCGGTCGCCGCTGCCGTCATTCCCATCGAGAACACGCTGGCCGGAACTGTGGCGGAGCACGCCGATCTTCTGGTCGCGCGCGACGTATTCATTCAGGGCGAATACTTGCTCCGCATCGTCCACAATGTGATCGCCGCGCCGGGAGTGAAGATGGCCGCATTGCGGTGCGTGCTCTCGCATCCCGTTGCGCTGGACCAGTGCCGCGATTTTTTCCAGAGCCATCCTCAGATCGAAGCGGTGCCGTTTTATGACACCGCAGGAAGCGTCAAGCATGTGATCGCCGAGAAACAGAAAGACGCGGCCGGAATCGCCGGACGCCAGGCGGCGCGGGAGTATTCGGGAAACATCCTGCAGGCCAGCATCGAAGACGACAAGCGCAACTTCACCCGCTTCTTCTTGATTCGCAAGCTGCTCCCGGTCGGGCGGGGGAAAAAGGGTAGTAGTCGACATGAGCGCCTGATGCCCCGCGGTGCGAATAAGACATCGATCGCTTTCAAAGTCAGCAACGTTCCCGGCGCCCTGTTCAAGTCGCTCAGTGTCTTCGCGTTGCGGGACATCAGCCTGAGCAAGATCGAATCCCGGCCTATGCGCGGGCGACCTTGGGAGTACGTTTTCTACGTTGACTTCCTGCGCGGGGACGACGAGCCTGCCCGCAACGCCTTGCGCCATCTTGGCGAAGTTGCGGAATTCGTGAAAGTGCTGGGGATTTACCCGGCGGCCTGAGATTGCAAGCTAAGCCTGCGAGCAGCGAAAAACTCTGGAATCTGTGAGTTACCCAATTTCAACCCGGAATAAAACGGCCCTCCTGTCGTCACACCAGGTTGTGATCGTACACACATCCGCGGGAAAAACACGCTTCTAGACTTGTTAAGGGTGTGTTGTGAGGCTATTTTCCCTGACACCTTTCCCCGACATCTTGAAATGCGTCTTGAGGAGGCATTTATGCGTTTGTTGAAAGTCTTGGGTATCGTCCTTTGCGTGATTGCGCTGGCCACGATCGCGACCGCGAGCAACAACAACATGGGAATTCGCGAAGTCGGCCAGGTTACGTTTGCGGCTCCTGTTCGAATCGGAACTACTCTGCTGCCGGCAGGGGATTATCTGGTGCGCCACACCATGGAAGGGCAGGAGCACGTCATGGTGTTCCAGTCTGTCCGAGGAAAGAGCCCTGACGTGAAAGTGAAGTGCACGCTGGTGCAGTTGGGTAAGAAGGCGCCGCAGACACAGACCGTGTTCGAGTTGAACGCGGCCAACGAGCGTGTGCTGCAGGAACTAGTATTCCGCGGCGACACCGCCAAGCACGTTTTCTAGATCCGAGTTCCGCTGAGCGGTCGGAGTTTGAGCGGAAAGACTCGGGGACGGTCAATCCGGTCGTCGAAATCCAGGTCATCGACATTGAGGTCGTCGAGATCAAGGACTACGAGCCGGTACCGCCCCCTTTTTTTCGTCCATCTGAGCACGAAGAACCCGAACCCTGCCCCGTTCCCAATTTAGTGCTTGGCAACAGCGTGCCCTCCGCGTTAGCCTCTGCACCTTAGACACGGTGCTACATCGCAATAAAGGGAATACTATTCAAGCTCTTGCGGGAATCTTCTCCGGGGAGGTCTGAAACCTTTGCCGGAGGAGTATCATCTAAACTTGAGCGAGTTACACTCAAGGAGAAACATGAGCCAGCAGACGCCCGTCGAACAAGTTCCTAAGCATAAGGAAACAAACGAACAAAGGGCGCTCCCGGTGCTCCCGGTACGGGACACCGTTTTGTTCCCACACGCAGTTTTGCCTCTCACCGTTGGCCGGGAAAGTTCGGTCCAACTGATCAATTCTCTCGGCGAAGACAAGACCATCATCGTGGTGGCGCAGCGCGAGGCGCGCGTCGATTCGCCCCAGCCCAGCGACCTGTACACCGTGGGAACTTCGGCGGTGGTCCATAAGGTCGTCAAGATGCCGAACCAGAGCCTCTTCGTATTCGCTGAAGGGCTGGAGCGGGTTCGCCTGGGCGAGTTCACGCAATTAACGCCGTTCATGCGCTCGCATTATTCGTTGATGCCAGAAGGCACCACGCCGGTCGCGACTTCCGAGGTCGAAGCGCTGCAGCGCAACGTGCTGACCCTGTTCCAGCAGATCGTTGCCGGATCACCCACGCTTTCGGACGAACTCTCGACTGTCGCCATGAACATTGACGAACCTGGCCGCCTGGTGGATTTCATCGCGTCATCGCTGCCGTCGTTGTCGACGCCCGATAAGCAGGACACGCTGGAAACGCTCGACATCCACGTGCGGTTGGAGAAGATCAACCAACATCTGGCCAAGGAGCTCGAAGTCCAGCAATTGCGCAACAAGATTCAGAGCGAAGTGCAGGATCGCGTGCAGCAGACGCAGCGCGAGTATTACCTGCGCGAGCAGATGAAGGCCATCCAGAAAGAACTGGGCGAGCAGGACGAAGGCCAGCGCGACGTCGAAGATCTGAAAAAGAAAATCGACGACGCGGGCATGCCCGACGACGTGAAGAAAGAAGCGCTCAAGGAATTGGGGCGCTTGTCGCGCATGTCGCCCATGGCCGCCGACTATTCCCTGACCCGCAATTACGTCGAGTGGCTGGCGGTGCTGCCGTGGAACAAGACTTCCGGACAGGAAATCGAAATTCCGAAGGCGAAAGAGATTCTCGATACCGATCACTACGATCTGGAAAAAGTCAAAGACCGCATTCTGGATTATTTATCCGTGCGCCGTCTGAAGCCGAACATGAAAGGGCCGATTCTTTGCTTCGTCGGTCCTCCGGGCGTGGGCAAGACTTCGCTCGGCAAGTCGATTGCGCGTGCGCTGGGCCGGAAGTTTGTGCGGTTGTCGCTCGGCGGTGTGCACGATGAAGCGGAAATCCGCGGGCACCGGCGCACTTACATTGGAGCGTTGCCGGGGCAGATCATTCAGGGCATTCGCCGCGCGGAGACGAAAGATCCGGTCTTCATGCTCGACGAAATCGACAAGGTAGGACGCGACTTCCGCGGCGACCCGGCATCGGCGCTGCTCGAGGCGCTCGATCCCGAGCAGAACTCGACGTTCCGCGACAATTATCTCGATGTGACGTTCGACTTATCGAAGGTGCTCTTCATAACCACCGCCAATATGCTCGATCCCATCGCCGAGCCGTTGCGCGACCGCATGGAGATCATCGAACTGCAGGGCTACAGCGAGGAAGAAAAGGTTCATATCGCATTCCGTTACCTGATTCCACGGCAGATCGAAGAGAACGGCATTACCGGCGAGCAGATCGAGTTTCCGGAAGAGGCGGTGCGCTACACCATTCGCCACTACACGCGGGAAGCGGGCGTGCGCAGCCTGGAACGGACCATCGGCACCATCTGCCGCAAGCAGGCGCGGCGGCTGGCCGAAGGTAAGACCGGGAAACTCACGGTGACCAAAGAGATCGTTCAGGAATTTCTGGGCGGCATCAAGGTTCGCAGCGAAGGCGAAATTGCCGAGCGCACGGAGCGTCCGGGCGTAGCCGTAGGTCTGGCCTGGACTCCTTCCGGCGGCGACGTGCTCTTCGTCGAAGCCAACGCCATGAAGGGCAAAGGCGGATTCACCATGACCGGACAAATCGGCCAGGTCATGCAGGAATCCATGCAGGCGGCGTTAACCTGGGTGCGTTCGAATGCGGATCGTCTTGGAGTGGCGGAGGACTTTTTCGCCAACCACGACCTACACATTCACGTGCCGGCGGGTGCGATTCCGAAGGATGGTCCTTCGGCGGGCGTGACCATGGCAACGGCCCTGGTTTCGCTGTTGACCAAGCGCCGCATCACGCCGCTGATGGCGATGACCGGAGAAATTACGCTGAGCGGCAACGTGCTTCCTGTCGGTGGAATCAAGGAAAAGGTGCTGGCGGCCAAGCGTGCCGGCGTGACCGATGTGATTCTGCCCGCGGAGAACAAAATGAACGTCGAGGAAGATCTTGACGCCGGAGCAGCTCAAAGACTTCAGGGTTCATTACGTCAAGACGATCGACGAGGCCCTGAAGTTTCCTTGCCCGCGGTGGCTGAGGGACCGATCGTGAAGGTCCTCTCAACCGTAAAAGAACCGGAAGCTGTTCACGAGAAGGTGCTGACGCAGGTCTGACCAGCAGCAATTGGGAAACTCAGCTTGGGTGCCCCATTTCTCGCGTTCTTTGCGAGAAGTGGGGCTTTTGATTTTTTGTGGGCGGATGCATCTGGGCCTGATCAACCCCGTCCAGTCCGCGATACACTAATCGACGTGCAGGTGCGCATACTCTTCTTCGGCATGCTGAAAGACCTGATGGGCAAGTCGGCGGACTCGCTCGACCTATCTGAGAGCGCTTCACTTCGCGATGTACTGGCGCACTACGAATCCACCGTCCCACGCTTGAAAGAGTCCCTACCCTCCCTGGCCCTGGCGGTGAATCAGCAATACGCCCGCCCCGAAACAAAATTGAAGCCCGGCGATGAAGTTGCACTGCTGCCGCCGGTGAGCGGCGGCGCACCTCAACCCGCCGGCCGCCGGCACGCCTCGATCATCCGCTACCCGATCGATACGCAGCGCACTCTTGCGAATCTGAAGCGTGGGGAAGACGGCGCGGCTCTGGTCTTTGAGGGCATTGTCCGCAACCAGACTCGCGGGCGTAAGACACTCTACCTCGACTATGAAGCCTACGAGGAGATGGCGCTGGCGCAGATGGAATCGCTGGCGGAGCGGGCGCTGCAGCATTTTCAGATTCGTGATCTGGCCATGGTTCATCGTCTCGGACGGCTCGAAATCCGCGAGACCAGCGTGCTGATTGCGGTAGCCTCGGCTCATCGCGCGGCTGCTTTTGAGGCATGCCGCTGGCTGATCGACACGCTCAAACGCACGGTTCCCATCTGGAAGAAAGAATACTTTGAGGATGGCGCGGTTTGGGCCGATGGCGAACCCTTTCCAGAAGATATTTCCCGCGCAAATTCTTAAAACCCTCGGGCAGCCCGGCGGAGAGCGTGGCATCTAACTGAGCGGCCGGCTGCTTTGGCTTTGGGGTCGCTTCCGACGGCAAAAAAGCTTTCAACCGCTGAGGTCGCGGAGAACGGCCGCGGAGGCCGCGGAGAAATCTAGAGCTTCGCGATCTTTGGGGATTTTCTTCGCGAGTGCTCAGCGGTTAAAAGCCTTTCGCGGAACCGCAAACGCCGACGGTCAGCCCGGTTGTCACAGGTATAATTCGATCATTCGATGAGAAAACTCGCCACGAGACTGCCCGCCGCGGGGCGGCTGATTTTCGTCTGCTCGCTCTGGGGCTGCGGCCTCTGGGCACAGCAGCCTTCCACTCCTCCGCAGACTCCCGATCAGTCCGGACCGAGTACCACTCTCAAAGTCGACGTCAATCTGGTCAACGTCTACGTGACCGTGACTGACTCCCATGGCGCCCCGGTCGGCGGCCTCAAAAAAGAAAATTTCACGCTCGAGGAAGACGGACACGAACAGACCATCAAAGTGTTCGATAAGGAATCCGCCCTGCCGATTTCGATCGCGCTTGATATCGATACCAGCCTGAGCACGCGCCACGACTTACCCCTCGAGCAGGCAGCTGCCAAACGCTTCGCGCACGCCATCCTGCGCCCGGTCGACGCGCTTTCTGTCTATGGTTTCAGTGAGACGGTCTATGAAGCGACGCGCGGGTTTACGCCCGATTTAAAGCGCATCGACGAAGGCATCGACCACATTCACGTTGGCGCCGCCACCGCGCTCTACGACGCGATTTACCTCTCGTCGCGCGCCCTCGACCAGCGCAAGGGACGTAAAGTCATCGTCCTGATCACCGACGGCGGCGACACCTACAGCAGAGTCGACTACAAAGAAGCCGTGCGTGCCGCAGAAGAGGCCGAGGCTCTGGTCTACTCAATCATCATCGTGCCGATCGAAAACAGCGCCGGACGCGAGACCGGAGGCGAGCATGCCCTTATCCAACTCTCCGAAGACACTGGAGGCAAGTACTATTACGCGACCGCGATGTCGCAACTCGACGATGTTTTTCGTAAAATCAGCGACGAACTTCGTACGCAATACCTGCTAGCCTATTACCCGGCCCAGCGCAGATCCTTCTCCGAGTTCCGCCGCATCGAGGTCAAAGTGGAAGGCGTGCCGGAAGCCGCGTCATACCGGGCGCGTCACCGAGCCGGATACTACTCGGTGAAGTCCGACTTCTGAGAACGAGACCGCACAACGTGCCCGTATCTATATGGAAACAATAGAGTAATATTGCGTAGCCGATTCTTTTGCACATTTTGATGGAGAGAGAATTTAAAGAGAGGGAAAGGGAAGGTGGAGGATGCTGAATTTTAAGGCTCAGGGGGCGAGGAGCTTGGGGGGCAAGAGCATGGTTCGGCCTGCTGGCTCTGGTCGCTGCGTGGCTGTTGTCATCGCTTCTGCTGGCACAAACCACGATCGGCACGGGCAGCATCGTCGGTACCGTGACGTATCCGACCGGTGCAGTGGTTAGCGGAGCTAAGGTGCAAATCACCAACAAGGGAACCAGCCAGGTCCTCACCACCGCCACGAATTCCTCGGGCACCTATACCTCCGGCGCCCTTACTCCCGGAGACTACACCGTACGAATCGAAGCCGCCGGATTCAAGACCACTCGGGTTCGAGTCGTCGTCCAGGTGAATACGACGGCCTCGGCCGACGTGAAGCTTATCGTGGGAGAAAGTGCGCAAGTCGTCGACGTGCCGGCCTCCGATTTGGTCATTAACACCGAGCAGCCAACGGTGCAGGGCGTTCTCACAGGGTTTCAAATGGAGAACTTGCCCATCAACGGACGCAACTTCCTCGATCTCGCGCAACTGGAGCCGGGTGTTCAGGTACAGGATGGTGGCACTTTGGATCCCACCAAGAACGGATTTTCTTCAGTGTCCTTCGTCGGGCGCTTCGGACGTACCGCCCGCATTGAAGTCGATGGCGTCGACATCAGCGACGAGACCGTTGGAACCACCACCCAAAACGTTCCTCTCAGCGCAATTCAGGAATTCTCTGTCCAGCAGTCTTTGCTCAATCTCTCCACCGATCTGACTTCCTCAGGTTCCGTCAACATCACCACGAAGTCGGGGACGAACCGCCTGCACGGCGACGGTTTCTATTATTTCCGCGACCAGACTCTGGATGCCGCCCTGCCCGGGGGGTCGACCGACTACTTCCAGCGGAATCAGTTTGGCGGCAGCCTGGGCGGAGCGCTCATCAAGGACAAGCTTTTCTTTTTCGTGGGTGCCGAGCGCAACAAGCAAGCTCAGGTCGATCCGGTTATTCCCGGCGGAGACTTTGCCGGTCTTGCTGGCAGCTTCGTATCGGCGTTTCCGGATACGGAAACGGTCGGCAGACTCGACTACATCTTCGGCAAGGTGAGAACTTTTTACCGGTTCTCGTTTGAGCGAAACAGCAGCATGTTGCCATCCATTCCCAACTCTTTTCAGCCGTTCGCCAACGTGAACCACTCGCGCGACCACGTGCTTGGCGCGGATTTTAGTGCTGGGAGTTTTACTCACAGCATCCGCTTCGGATATACGAAATTCGAGAATGACGCGAACGACGCGGTCCTCGGCTCCGGCATCTTTAATCCTGGAGGCGCGATCGAACTGGCGATCGGCTCCGATCCCCGCTGCCTCAGCGCCGGGCTCGACGATTTCTGTTCCGGGCCGAACTTCATGGCTCCGCAGAAGACGTTCCAGTCCGATTACCAGATCAGGTACGACGGCAGCAGGCTGTACGAAAATCATATCTTTCACGTCGGTGCCGGCTTGAACCATCTTCATGGTGGTGGCTTCGCCGCGTTCCTCGGATCGGCTCCTGCGGTTGGCTCGCAAAACTTGACGGCAGGCGCCGAGCCTCCATGCTTTCCGAATTGCCCATTTCCCGGAGCACCTGGCTTCCTCACGGACCCTTCCACGAATCCGCTGAACTACCCTGTCCAAACCGTCGTGTTAGGCAACGGCCAGGGATTCGCTTCCGCCAACAGTGCCTTTGGATACCCCGGCGGCGGCTTGGGACCGGATAATCGTTTGTCTCTGTACGCCGGAGATTCCTGGAGGGCGAAGCCAAACTTTACCCTGAGTCTGGGCCTCCGCTATGTGCGTGATACTGGGCGGACCGATACCGAGTTTGGTCCCACGCCCGCGCTGGATCAGTTCGACAACCGGCTATATTCGGGTTTGGGAAACGCCGTGCATCAACCCAATCTCAACTTGGCTCCGCAGGTGGGTTTTGCCTGGGACCCCAGCAGCAACGGAAAGATGGCGATTCGCGGAGGGGTCGGACTTTTCTACGAAAACTCCCTTTGGAATAACATCCGGTTCGATCCCGCAGCACGACTCCAGAAGGGTTCCTTCCTGGCGCAGACGGGCATCTGCCCCGCTCCAACGGGTGGCGTAACTTTCCCCGACGGGACGGTGATTACTCAGGCATTCCTCGACACGAATGTCTGCGGGGTGCCGATTGGGAGCGCGAATCCCGAGATTGTTGCGCTCCAGCAGGAGTATCAGGCTGCAACCGTAGCAGCCGGAGCCGGCGTGAATCCCAGCTATATTGGCACCGCACTCCGCAGTGGAATCGATATCAACGGCACCAGCCTCCTGGCTCCGGACTACAGATCAACCCGGTCTTTGCAGATGAATATCGGCTTCCAACGCGAGATTGAGAAGGGGATGACGTTGACCGCTGATTATGTTCGCAACGTCTCCACGCACAGCCTTCTCAGCATCGATACCAACCACGTGGGCGACTCGCGCTTCTTCAATGTAACCGCAGCGCAGGCGGCCATCTCCGCCACCAACAACTCATTCGGTTGCGGCAACTCGTTCTCTGAAGGTGCCAGCTCCTGCGCGATCGGTAAAGGTGCAACCATCGCGAATTACTCCGCCAATGGCCTCGATTCCGGCTACATCGTCTGCGACGGTGGTCCCTGCCCGAACGCGGCTTTCGGCGGAGTGAACAATGGAACCACCGGCGCCAACCAGATGCTGTTTCCCATTGGACGGTCGGTGTACAGCGGATTGCAGATCACCGTCAAGCAAGACGTTCACAATCCGTTCCACCCGGTCAGGTATATGAACCTGCAGGTTTCCTACTCGCTCTCTCGTTATATTTCGACCGGGAGAGACAGCGATTTCACCAACTTTCCCGCGGACTATGCCAATCCGCTCGCCTCGATGGGACCGAACGCGCTTGATCGCACCCATCAATTGTCGTTCGGCGGGGTCATGGATCTGCCGGCAAAATTCCGCTTGAGCATGATCGGGCACTTCGACAGTCCGCTTGCCTCCGACGTCACGCTGCCCGTGGGAACGACCAGCGGCGGCGGCATCTTCCAAACCGACGTTACCGGCGACGGGACAGGCGACGGAAGCCTAGCCTCCAATGGCGGGCTAGGGGATCTGCTGCCCGGGACGAAGCAAGGTTCCTTTGGCCGTGATTTCGGAACCAATGGACTGAACGCCGTCATCAGCCGTTTCAACGCTACCAGGGTTGGCACGGCGACCCCGGCTGGCCAGCAGCTGATTAATGCCAACCTGTTCAGTTTGTCGCAACTGCAATCACTGAAAGCCGTGATTGGTCCGAACCCTCTGCCGATAGCGCCGGTTGGCGCCGTTGGCCAGGGTTGGCTGAAGACCTTCGACGTGGGCCTGAACTGGGGGTACAAGATCAGGGACAAGGTCGAGGTTCGACCGGGAGTCACTTTCTACAACGTGCTCAACCAGGCGAACTTCGATGGGCCGGCTGCGCCCTTTACCACGGTCTTGACCGGAAGCCCGGGTTCGCCCAACGGAACAACGACTCCTCAACCTGCCGCGGTACGCCTGGGGTTGGGCTCGGGCGTGAACTCGCTCGGGGCGCCCCGTGTTATCGAGTTCGCGTTGAAACTCAGCTTCTAGACGCGAAACAAAGCTGCTCGAGCGGTCGCCGCCTTTTCCAAACGGGTGGCCCTTGGGTCGCTCCGGGTCGGCGCCGCTCCGTTTGTGTACAATGCGTGCATGCCTTTCCGCGGTCCACAAGCGAATCCTAATGCAGCCAAGCACAGCCGAACGCCGCCTCCGGAAGACACTTTTGAAGAGGCAGCTTTTCTTAAGGCACTGGGAGAAAAGCAGAAGCCGGTCTCGCTCAAGCTGATGGACGGGCAGACCGTTCGCGGCTGGATCGAATATTACGACAAGAATATGGTCCGGCTGACCCGTGAAGGCGCGCCCAACCTGTTTATCTTCAAGCACGAGATTATGTACATCGCAGAAGATGGCGGGAAGAAAAAATAGGCGGCGTCAGACCTCGGGCGTCGCACATATTCGCTCCAGCACCTTGTTTGCTCAGCACTCGGATTCTTGCCAGATCAGAACACCGACGCCTAACGCCTGATGCCCGACGCCCATCACTCCGAGAGTTTCCTTCCCGCCATGTCGGCCATCGCCCGCGAGGCCGGTGCCCTGCTGATGCAGTACTTCCACCAGGGTCTGAAGATCGAATACAAAGGCGACGCCGATCTGGTCACCGCCGCCGACCGCGCTTCGGAGAAGCTGATCCGCGAGCGCATTACGCAGCAGTTTCCCTCGCACGACGTTCTCGGCGAAGAGCAGGGGCTCGACGATCAGGGCGGCGATTACCGCTGGTACGTCGATCCGCTCGACGGCACCACGAATTTTGCCCACGGATATCCTGTCTTCTGCGTGTCCATGGCACTGGAGCACCGCGCCGTTGGCCGCCGCGTCGCGGGAGTCGTTTATGACCCCACGCGCGACGAACTCTTCAGTGCCGAGCAGGGGAAAGGCGCCCAGCTCAATGGCGAGACAATTCATGTTTCGAAGGCCGCGCAGCTGAAGGAATGCCTGCTGGCGACTGGATTCCCCAGTCACAAGCGGCACAAGAATCCGAACATCCACTTCTATCACCAGATTACGCTGCGCACCCACGGTGTGCGCCGAGCGGGGTCGGCCGCGCTCGACCTTTGCAATGTAGCCAGCGGCCGCTTCGACGGTTTCTGGGAATTCAACCTCAATCCCTGGGATACGGCTGCGGGTGTGCTCATCGTCGAAGAGGCCGGCGGCAAGGTCACGCGGTTCGACGGATCGCCGTTCGCGATCGACAGTAGCGAGACTCTGGGATCGAACGGCCTCGTCCATGATGCCCTGCTGCACGAGTTCAAAGAAATCTTCGCCGGACGCGGCCTGGAGCCTCTGCCGGCCCCCAGTGATTATAAGAAATAGGGTTCTCCCTGTGCTTTCCCTGAGTCCCCCTGTGGTTGAAGGTTTTCTCTGATCCTCTCTGCCGCGTTCGCGGCGCTACAATAGCTGGGGACCCGCCGAGGTTCTTTCCGGCCGTCCTCCATTTCTGAATCCGGCAGGGTCATCGTGATCGATTCTCTCCTCGAACGCAAAATTGAAAAGCGGCCCGACCGCGTCCGGCTGCAGGGACGCATCCTTTTCCTCACCGAAGATCCAGAACTGATCAAGAAGCAACTCGCGGGCGAAGACCTGCCCTGGGATACGAAGAATTCCGCGAATAATCCCAAGCTGCGCGACGACATTTCGACGGACGAAATCACTCCGGCCCACTACTGTTTTTATTTCGATGAAACGCTGGGCGAGATTCCATACCTGGGATTGAAATGCGGCAGCGTAACGCCGATTGGCCGCGGCGACGTTAAGCGAGGCGGCTTCGTGTGCGCGGTGAGCGGGAAGCGGCGCGGCAAAGGATCGAGCCGCGAACAGTCTCCGTATGCGGAAATGTGCGCGGGCATTCGCGTCGTAATTGCCGAGAATATCGAACGCATCTACAAGCAGAATTGCCAAAACCTGGGCTTGCTGACCTCGACGAATTTTTCCTTGATCGACCGGATTCGGGGCGGGGAAGAGATCGCCCTGAGCGAGTTTACCGATGGCGAGGATGAGATCACGCGTCAGGTCATCGAGTATGGTGGGCTATTTCCTTTCAATGTCGCGCGTATGCAGGGGAAAGTATTTCTGCCCTCTATAAAAGGAGCGGGCGGGAGCCTCCGCGCCACACAGGCTGCCTCCACACGCCCCATGACGCTAGCCGAGAAAATCTTCGCCCGGCACATGCTGAACGAGAAAAATGAAGTTGGAGTCACATCCGTGAAGCCCGGCGACACCGGCTTCGCCCGCGCCGACCTGCGTTTCAGCCATGAATACGTCACTCCCATGGCGGCGATTTTCTTCGAGCGCTATGTCGGTAAAGACGCGAAAGTCAACGATCCCGCGAGCATTATTTTTTTCCGCGATCATCTGACTTTTCTTGACGAAGTGATCTCCGAAGAGAAGAAGAAACTCGGCCTGCTCGACCTGGCCGGACAACTCAAACTCAAGCAGCAGGATTTCGCCGCCAAGCAGGGAATCAAGCTGCATGGCGAACTCACCGACCGTAAAGGGTCGGAGGGCATCTGCCACTCCATCGTGCTCGAAAGTTACGCGCTGCCGGGACAGTTGAATATCGGTTCCGACTCGCACACGCCGCATGTGGGCGCGATCGGCTGCGTGGCCTTCGGCATCGGCACGACCGACGTGTTCAATTCCTGGATCACAAAAGATGTGCGCGTGAAAGTGCCGGAGTCGGTGAAGATCGTGATTCGCGGAAAGAAGCATTCCAATGTCACCGCGAAGGATTTTATTTTAAAAATTCTGAGTCTCGACTACGTGCGCAGCGGCAAGGCGCTGGCCAAGGTGATGGAGTACGCGGGCGAAGCCATCGAAGAACTCAGCGTTGACGAACGCGCCACCATGACCAACATGGCCGCGGAAATCGGCGGCTTCACTGGCATCGTCGCGCCGGACAAAAAAGCGGTGGATTTCCTGGTGGAACGCCGCGGCATGGACCGTGCCAAGGCTGAGGCGATGATCGCGGGTTTATACAGCGATCCCAGTGCGCAGTACGCGCACGCGATCGAACTCGACGCTGCCGACATCACGCCGATGGTCGCCACGCCGGGCGATCCCGGCAACGGAAAATACGTTCGCGAACTGCACACGCCCGTCCCCGTTGAGATCGCCTACGGCGGCACCTGCACCGCCGGCAAGAACGAAGACATGGACATGTACGCCGAAGTCCTCGCCGACGCGCTCAAACACGGCAAGCGCGTGGCCGACTCCGTGAAGTTCTACATTCAGTTCGGTTCGCAGGAAACGCGCGAGTACTGCCTGCGCCGCGGATATCTGGAGATTTTTCACAGAGCCGGCGCGCACGTAATTGAACCGAGTTGCGGCGCCTGCATCAACGCCGGTCCCGGAGTTTCCACTCGCCCCGATCAGATCGTGATCAGCGCCCAGAACCGCAACTTCCCCGGCCGCAGCGGACCCGGCCAGATGTATCTGGCATCGCCTCTCACCGTGGCCGCAAGCGCCGTCGCGGGATACATCGTGGAGTACGAGCCCAGCGAGAAGAGGGAATTGGTAGGGGCCTAGGCCTTCGCGATCCATTTGCGAAGACTTTCTCTGTCCGACTCCAAAGGTAAAGTAGAGCGCCCACGGGGTGCGTCTACTTTGTCTTTGAGGGGGCAGTCCAATGAAGAAATTAGACCAAAAGCCGGCGGACAATAAAGACCAGCTATGGTGTGATTGCGAGTGTGCCAATTGTGAAATCGGGGCTCACGAGCGCTGCCATTCGCCCAAGTGTCACATGCCGAAGTGGAAGGATATCCAGGCTAAGCCTAAACGTGGCCGCTAACCCAGGTTCTTCTGTGCGAACTGACGGAACTGGAACTCGAATTCTTCCGGCGAATAAATGCCTTTCTGCACTAGAAGAGTATTCATGGCATAGACCGTTGCTCGGAAACGCTCTTCGCGCGATAGTCTCTCCATCGCCTCGTCGAAGCCGATGAGCTCACCACCTTGTGATGCCACGCGCGCGGACCGGTCAACCGACGGAGTCGCCATAGAATCCCCCAGAGGAGTATTCTACTCCGTCTACAGGGCCTGCACCTCTCCTCTCGCATGATTCGGCGCGAAAAGAATTTCGTTCGGGGAGCGGATCGCTCCGCTGAGCCCATTCACTATATCCACACCTCAGGATTGCGAATCTGTCTATCGGATCGAGATTTCTTTTGCTAACCGGGGGGAAGCTGAGGCGTCAGACCCGTTCAGGAGGATACCCATGCACGGTTCCCGCCTGCTCACAGTCGCCAGTATCGCCATCGGTTGTGCCATGGCCGCGCCGGCTTTCCATGCTTCGCTGACCTCGACCGCGACCACAGGATCGCTTGCTCCCGCGACCCCCATGCTGGCTGCACGTTCCGGCCACACCGCAACTCTCCTGCCCGATGGCAAAGTCCTAATCGTCGGCGGCATGCGGCGCAATCAGGACTTTTACAAGTCCGCCGAACTCTACGACCCGGCGACCGGCAAGTTCACGCCCACGGGTGAGATGAGCGTGGCGCGGGTCGGGCACCTCGCCGTCCTGCTGCGTTCGGGTAAGGTGCTGATCGCCGGTGGCTGGATTGGCCATGGCACGACCGACTCGGCGGAACTCTATGACCCGGTCACCGGCAGATTCACCGTGATCGCGAAGATGACCACGCGTCGCGCGCGGCCGAGCGCAACCCTGCTGCCAAGCGGCAACGTGTTGATCGCCGGCGGCGACGATCACGATGCTCGCGACGCTGCTATTGCCTCGGCGGAAATCTTCAGAGCCGACACACTGCATTTTGAGCCCACCGGCTCTCTCCACCGCCCGCGTCAAGGGCAGACTGCAACCTTGCTCGACGATGGGCGAATTCTTATGGCCGGAGGCAGCAATGGAGCTCTCATCGCGATCGCTGAGCTCTATGACCCGAAGACCGGAACTTTCACCGATACTGGCAGCCTCATCACTCCGCGCTACAAACATACCGCCGGACTTTTGCCCGATGGCCGCGTGCTGATCGCGGGCGGCTCCGACGAGCGCGACTGGAACGGCAACCTGAACAGTTCCGAAATCTACGATCCGCGCACCGGAAAGTTCTCCGCTGCAGCGCCCTTGAACGACAGTCGCTTCAAGTTGCCCGACGAAGCCGTGCAACTGCCATCGGGAAAACTGCTGGTAGCGGGTGGCAGCAAACGGGCCGAAACCTTCGACCCCGCGACCGGCAAATTCGTGGTCGTCGCGGGCCAAATGAATGACCGCTGGCATTACATGTCCGAAACCAGGCTGCGCGATGGCAGCGTGCTGCTGGCGGGCGGCTATCCTAACAACGACCAGACTACGGCCCAGACCTGGATTTACCGGCCCTAAACTATGCCTTCCACTTGGGGGGAGATCTGTTGATCACTTCCCTCCACCCCGCCCCTAACTGGTTGAATTTAAGCAGGATGGCTGAAATCAACCACCCCTATTCCGAAACTTTTCCGCGCCTCCTGCGTTCAAATAAGTAGCGACAATGGCCCAGAGGTTGAGCAAGAAAAGGGCAGCCAAGAAGGGCCAGAGTCCGGAAGAGCTTCTGCGATCCGAGAGATTTCAAGGGTCCGAAGCAGGGGGTCTTATGCGTTACCTAAAGTATTTCGCGCTGTTGGCAGTGCTGATGTTGCCGGTCGCCTATTCGCAGGCGCAGATCGGAGTAGGCATCGGAGTCGGGCCGGGTTACATCGCCGGTGGCCCTCCGGCTTGCGCATATGGATACTATGACTATTATCCTTACGCCTGCGCGCCTTACGGCTTCTACGGTTCTGATTACTTCGTAGGCGGCTTGTTCATCGGCGCTGGCCCATGGTACCACTGGGGTCATCCGGCCGAGTGCGTCTGGGGTCGCCCGGGTTGGGGTCATGGCGGCTGGGGTCATGAAGGCTGGGGCCACGGCGGTTACGCTCGTCCGGGAGTAGGTTATGGACACGGTGGCGTTGCCCACGGCTATGTCGGCGGCGGAGTTCGTGGCGGAGGCGGGTTCCACGGTGGCGGCGGATTTCACGGTGGGGGCGGGTTCCACGGCGGCGGACACCGGTAATTGACTCGGCGCCTCTGAGTTTCGAAAACGGCTGGCAGCATCACGCTGCCGGCCGTTTTTCTTTCTTCAGGCAAATTGCGATTTCTACCGCGTCTGCGCCGCCTGCCCCCGCGCCTTTTGCAGTTCTTTCAGAGCGGGGAACGAGAGGGGAGCCACCAGCGTTCGTTCCGGCGGCTGGGAACCAGCCTTCATCGCCGTGGACAACAGCTCCAAGGCGTCCCCCACAATGGGCGGAGAAACCACGGTTGCAGCCAGTTTGCCCTGCCGCACCCACTCCTGGCCGGAGCGGGGAAGACCATCGCAGCCGAGAAACGGAAGCCGCAGCCACTGGTCGCGCTCGCGCACATCGAGGACTTCTTCGAAGGCGCGGCGAGCGCCGATCGCCATGTCATCGTTCTGGCAGGCAACGATACCCACATTCAGGCTGCGCGACGTGCTCAGCGACAACCACGACTTGATTGCATGATGGCCGCTGTTCTGCGTCCAGTCGCCCTTGAGCGCTTTTACTGTCACCGCCGCCGGCTTGGTGGAGAGCATGCCCTTGGTTCGAAGCTTGGCCACGTCCCCGCGCGACGGGCCTTCAATGAGAAGAACGGCTCCCTGCTCGCCGAGAAACGCTCCGATCTGCTGCCCTTGAATTTTTCCGATGGCCTCGTGATCCGACAGAATCGTGAAAACCGGCACCAGCGCGCGTTGGCGGAGTTGCGCGATGTAGTCAACGTCCGTGTTGATGATGCCCCATGCGATGCCCGCATTCACCGCGGCTTTGGCGATCTGAGCCATGCCCGTGCCCACAGGCTCAGCCAGAATGGCATCGGGCCGCTTTGCCGGATCCTGGATGAAGCTCAGAATCTGCTGCGTCTGTTGCACCGCGTCGTTGCCGGAATAAATAATCTGAACGCGAGCGCCGAGTTTGACCGCGGCCGCTTGCGCCGAGGCAGCTTGTTCCAGTTGATAATCGTTGTCGTCTGTAATCAGGGATACCAGAACGTTGAGCATTGTTCAGGGACCAGGGCCCTTGTCGCCGTTGGCGACAACCGCACTTCTGCGCTCATTAACTCATACTTATGCGGGTTCACGCCAAGTTACTTCGGTGATGACGTGTTAGCAGTCTGGATTCCGGGGTGCAAGCCAAAAACTCACTCAACCGCGAAGCACGACGCAAAGTAGCCCACTACCGCGCCCAGGACTGCCCTGTACCGCTGCCTGCATTTCTTGCTAGAATGTGCGGTCGCGTGGTTGCCCGGATCGACCGCCGTGGTAGTAAGATAATCGAATAGATCTCAGGAGACTGACACTTTTATGACCTACGTGATTGCAGAGCCGTGCATCGGCACCAAAGACACCGCATGCGTGGATGCGTGTCCGGTGGATTGCATTCATCCGAAAAAAGACGAGCCCGCCTACGCGACCGAGGAGTTGCTGTATATCGATCCGGTGGAGTGTATCGACTGTGGCGCCTGTGTTCCGGTCTGCCCGGTCTCGGCCATCTTCGCCCTCGACGATCTGCCGGAAAAGTGGAACGCCTTCACCGAGCGCAATGCCAAGTATTACGGGCGATAGAGAGCCGTTGGCTCTCGGCCTTTATCTTTTGGCCTGGAGTGGAGCGGGCTTTGAATGAATCAAGCGGCGCGCGTCCTTCTCGGGCGTGCGCTTTCGCTTTTTGTTGCCGCCTGAATTCTGCAGTCTTATCTCCTGCGCTTATCCGCGTTTCCCAGGACTTCGGCGTCTTTTCCGGTGTGGTTCTTCACCGCGTCCAGAATGCGCAGATAATTTTGCTTGTCCATCCTCACAACGTAAGTCTTGGGCACATCCTGATCGCGGTAATCGATCTGAAGCCAGTGGTTCTTGGCTTTCGTCATCATCATGACCACGCCCACCCCAATCGCCGCCGTCACCATGGAGGTATCGTTAATGCGATGGTTCCTGGTGTACTCGTAGGAGAATTTGTCGATCTGAGCATAGGGAATGCTCACCAGTTCGCCTTTCACCGGACGCACTTCCACCGCCTTGTCATTGTCGCTGAAGGTCAGCACTGCCTTGATCTGCCGCCCTTCGGTGTCGGGCACCTTGATGCGCTGAAAGGAAGTCTCCTCGGCAGCCCCGAGGCTGGGCAAAAGGCTAACGAAAAGGAAAGTCAGAAGAACAGCGGTAGCAATTCTTTTCACAATTCCAAGAGTATATCGGATTGCGAGCGGCGCGGCGCTATGTGATTGCACTCGTGATGCCCTACCGGTGCGTGATCCCGAATCCCACCGCACCCACCGACATGCTGATGTCGACCGCCGACGTGAGCCGCTCCAATTTGTGGTGGCCCATCTTGTGGAACAGATAGCTGACCCCGATTGTGCCCACCGTCTCGCCCACGAAATTAAACGCCAGCCCGGTGGTGCTGCCCGCAAACACGCGCGTTACCGGATTCAATTCGCGACCGCCGCTGGCCAGGTTGGCGCGGGTCACGCAGAAATCGGCCGCAGCGCTCGCCCCCACCGCAGTGAAAAGGATCGTGTTCTCGCGATCCCAAAACCGGCTATGCTCGCTGGGTGCGCCGGTCTGAACATAAGAACTCTCCACATAGCCCGACGGCGTCACCGGCGCGATCAGGTTCGTCTTCATGGCAGCGGCAAAGGGAGATTCCTGAGCGAATACCTTCCCGGCAGGCATCAACACCAGAACCAGGAGGAGCAGTGTTCGCTTGGAACAGGCGCGGAGGGAATGAATTGTCATAGTGATTTTGGAGCGTATGAGAGACGTTACTTAAGACCCGATTCCTTTGGGACCCGTGACTTTAGGCTATGGCCATCCAGGCCGCCTGTACTAGTACTACCGGGTATGCGCCGGGAAGTGAATGTCTCCGTCGTGCTAAAACGTCACCCGTTCGTGTGGTTACGAGTGGTTACTTTTGGAAGAGAACGCTCTGTAGAATAAGGACTTAACAGGACGTACCACGGAGTCGCGGGTGCCCCATTTCTCGCGCGTCCTTTGCGCGAGAAGTGGGGGTGTCTGATGGCCGAAAGCTGACGCCCGACCGCCCTTCCACTAAAATCACGGACAGACATGGCGCTCCGAGAATCAGAAGCGATCGTCCTCCGCAGCTACCCCATGCGCGAGGCCGACTTGCTGGTCACGTTGTTCACCCGCGCGGAGGGGAAAGTCCGCGGTGTGGCGCGTTCGGCCAAGAAATCGAAGCGCCGCTTCGGCGGGGCGCTGGAGCCCCTGACCTACGTGCGCGCATTCTATGACGTGAAAGAAGGGCAGGAATTAACGCGTCTCGATGCCTGCGAAGTGCTGGAATCGCCGCTGGCGTCGGAAGTGAGCTACGCGCGCGCCGTTGCCCTGGGACACATCGCCGAACTGCTCGACGAACTGCTCCCTGACCGCGAAGCCAACGACGCCATTTTCCGCCTGACGCTCTCGGTGCTGCATGTGTTGACTGGCGCTGAGATCTGGATGCCCGTCACTTATTTCGATTTGTGGCTAACGCGACTGGTCGGTTTTCTGCCGGAATTAACCGAGTGCACCGTCTGCGGCCGCGCCTTGAATGGAAGTCGCGCCTATTTCCATGCCCTGGCCGACGGCCTGATGTGCGCGGACGACAAGCGCTTGGCCTCGTCAGAAATTTCGGCGGAGTCGCGCACACTGGCCGCACAAATGTTTCGCGCTCCAGTGGAAAGTTTCGCCGCGATGCCGTGGCCCAAGTCGCAAGCCGCCGACTTGCGCAAATTCCTGATTCAAATCCTGCAACGGAATCTTGAGAAGAAGCTGGTCACGGCGGGCATGCTGGAGAAGGGTGGGTTTTAGCAGGGATTGCAAATTCTAGGCCGGAGTCCACAACGATGAGACATTTTAGTTTTACGAATGCATGGATTGCTGCCAGCCTGCTGGCGGGCGTCGCCCTTTGCCAGGCCGACAAGAAGGCTTCGGACACCAATTCGGCCGCGCCGTCCATTCAAACTTCGGCGCCGAAGCCGGGCCCGCAGATGGAAAAACTATTGCGCGCTTTCGAGGGAACGTGGGTGGTCGCTGAGAACCTCGCACCCGATCCCTCCATACCGAACGGCGCCACCGGCGAAGGAAAGATCGTGTGGCGTCCCGGGCCAGGACGTTACTCGCTGATCGAGGACTACCAGTCGAAGCAGGGCGATCGGCAAGTCACCGGTCTCGCCGTCTTCTGGTGGGACGAATCCGCAGGCGGATACCGCACCATCTGGTGCGACAGTACCAATCCCGGAGGCTGCATTTCTTTTAAGAATGTCGCCCGCTGGGAGGGCGCGCAGCTCGTGCTCGTCGAAGACTACGAAGTGAACGGCAAGAAGTTCACCTTCAAGGAAGTGTTTGGCGACATCACGCCCGGCACATTCACGCAGACCTTATATGGAGCCGAAGCCGGCGGCGCCATGAAAGTCGACCAAACCATCCGCGCGACCAAGTCGACGCCAGGAGCGCAGTGAAAGAGCGTGTTTTGGTGCTTGGCAACGGTTGTAGCAGCGGTTAATCTCGAACCGTCATGAGAAAGATCGTTCACATCTCATTCGCGATTCTTTGCCTGTCCGCATTTGTTACACCGGTTAGTGCAGGCGGGCAGACTGGTCCGGCTGCGCAAGTCGTGCAAGCATGGCTTACCGAACCCGGAAGCACGCCATTTTATTTGCAAGCTGTGATTACCGAGAGCAGCGATCCCAACGAGCATGTTGAGGTCGAGATGTCTTGGGTCGCTCCCGATAAATGGAAACGAACCATCCGGTCGCAAGAGTTCTCCCAGACGCTGATCGTTAACGGCGACAGAGTTTTCGAGCAAGATTCCGCTGACTACATGCCGCTGGCGATCCAAGTTCTAAGCACAGCCATGGTCGATCCGCGATCTATGATCGCGGCGGTGCGGCCAGGCGATTCGGTTCTGACCAAGGCAAATGGTCGGTCCGATGAGTCTGGGAAGATGTGCTTCGATCCGGCAGGGAAGATGTGCGGAATCAGCCGCGACGGACTGACGGAATCCCTCAGTGGGCCGGGTCGCTCTGTGACGTTCAGCAATTACCACAAGTTCAAAGGCAAGAGGGTCGCGCGCTCAATTCGCTACATGCTTGACCACGGCGACAGCTATCAGGCTCACGTAAACACGCTCGGAGAACTCAAGAGCGACGGGGCGCAGTTCTCCATTCCTGCGCCTACCCCTCGCGAGAATCAGATTCGCAGCCTGGTTATCCCAGAGGTCGAACTCCGTGCCCTGTCTCTGCAGCCCACCGAGATCATTTGGCCACAGGTGCTGGAAGATACCCAGACCACCGGCGAGACTAGCTATTACGTGTCCCTCGACCGATCTGGAGCGGTCCGCGAAGTTCTCCCGTTGAGTGTTGCGGTTGAGCGAGCGGATGATTCCGCGCGACGGCAGATCATGAAATGGAAGTTTAAGTCGGTCATAAAAGACGGCGTGCCCGTTCAAGCTGAGGCGGTTCTCAACTTTCATTTCGACACGCGAGCCTACGGTCCGAAGGCTCCGCTGACCAATGAAGAAGTGCGCAAGCTGGCATCAAACATTGTCGAGCCGGCGTTTCCACCCGGTGCTGCGCCCTCGGGCTCGACGTTTACCTTGGCAGTTGCTCTTGATGCGGATGGCGGGCTGATTGAGTCGATTGCCCTGGACGGTCCGCGCCAGCTTGGTCTGGCATGCTCGCAGGCTATTGGAAAATAGAAATCAAATCCGATCCTTGAGGATGGGAAGCCCCGCCCGTATCGTGCAAAGATCACGTGCCGGATGCCGTGATGCCGCTTTCGTTCCTGTCAAGTCCACTTTCGTAGGTACACTTTCCACAGAAAACGTCCTCAAAAGTAGACATATTTTCCACAATCTAACTTCCACGCCTGCAACACCGCCTGAAATTATCAACGAGTTGCGGCGTTTTTCTTTGTCTTTATCCACAGTGTTCCCGCAGGAACGTTCCCATCGCAAAGGCTGACGGCTGCTGCCCGCTTCCGTTACAATCGTTCATTAACGTATTGGTCTCCGGCTGCGCTGTGGCTGTCAGGGACCATTTCGCAGCCTGTGGGTTTTAAGCCGGGAGCCAAAAGCGAAAAGCCAAGAGCCAAAAGCTAAGAGCCGAGAGCCAAAAAGCCGTGACCTCCTCCCCCAACCCGCTCACGTTTCAGGAACTCATCCTTCGCCTGCAAACATTTTGGGCGGAGCGCGGATGCGTACTGCAGCAGCCCTACGACGTGGAAGTCGGCGCGGGCACCATGGCGCCGGAAACATTTCTGCGCGTGCTGGGGCCGAAGCCGTACAGAGTCGCCTACGTGCAGCCGTCGCGCCGTCCGGCTGACGGGCGTTACGGAGAGAATCCAAACCGCTTATTCAAGCACATGCAGTTGCAGGTCATCCTGAAGCCGCCGCCGGAGAATGTGCAGGAGTTATACCTGGAATCGCTGACCGCGATTGGCATTGACCTGGGCCAGCACGACATCAAGTTCGAAGAAGATAACTGGGAAGCTCCCACGCTGAGCGCGTGGGGCGTGGGCTGGCAGGTCATGCTTGACGGCTTGGAGATCACGCAGTTCACCTATTTCCAGCAGTGCGGCGGCGCGGATCTGTTTCCAATTTCCGCCGAGCTGACGTATGGACTGGAGCGCATCGCGGCATTTCTGCAGGATGTGGATTCGATCTATGACATCGTATGGGCGCGCGATCCGGACACTGGCAGCGTGGTGAAGTACGGCGACGTACGGCTGGCCGATGAGTTGCAGTTCTCCGTGTACAACTTTGAGTTGGCCGACGTGGAAAAAGCCTGGGAGCATTTCGCATTGTATGAAGCGGAGTGCAAGGGATTGCTGGAAGAGTATGCGGCGCTGATCAAGGATGCGTCCGCCGCCGAGGAAAAGCCCCGCGTCTCGCAAAAGACGCGAGAAATGGGGCACCCAGAACCTCGCGAGGCGGCGCGGTTTCCGGTGCTGGCAGCTTATGATCTGTGCCTGAAGTGCTCGCACCTGTTCAATATTCTCGATGCGCGCGGAGCGATTTCGGTGACTGAACGCGTAGGCGTGATCGCTCGCGTTCGCGCGCTGGCGGTGGGGATCGCGAAGGCCTGGGTGGACCAGCAGAGGAGCGAGGCCGCCGAGGGGAAGAAGTCGGACGAGCCTCAGCCTGTTTCGAAGAAATCGAAGACTGAACGCCTGGTGCCGGCGGCGATCTGAGTCTTAAGTTCTGTCATCCTGGGCGGAGTGGAAAGTGCGCGAAGCGCAGTTTCCGCGCAGTCGAAGGATCCCTAGGAACGCGGATGAGGAATCGGTTTCTTATCTTCGGCGTGATGAATTCGAAGCATGGGCGAAGGCATCGGAAGCGTAGGGGTCCTTCGACTCCGCAGAACGATTCGCTTCGCGAAGCGTTCTGCTTCGCTCAGGATGACAATAATGATAATTGTGATGGTAGTCACAACGCGATAACTGCAGAATTGCGATAATCAAGAGTTTCGTGCATGCCAGACTTCCTGCTAGAGATCGGGTGCGAAGAAATTCCGGCGCGGATGATTGACGCGGCATCGCAAGAGCTGCGCGAACGCGTTGGTGCGTTGCTTACTCGTGAGCGTTTGTCTGGCGGCGAGGTCACGCATTTCGACACGCCGCGGCGGTTGGCGATTCTCGCCGGCGGCATCGCCGCTTCGCAGGCCGACGTAGTTGAGCAGGTCAACGGACCGTCCGTTCACGTCGCATATAAGGATGGGCAACCCACGCCCGCGGCGCATGCCTTCGCCAAGAAGTCTGGCGTCGAAGTCTCGCAGCTCGAGCGAGTCATCACTCCCAAGGGCGAGTACCTCGCCGCCAAAGTCACCAAGAAGGGGCGCGGCGCGGCGGAAATTCTGGCCGAGGCGCTTCCCAAAGAACTCGCCACAATTTATTGGCCGAAGAATATGTACTGGCGCAAGCCGAACGAGCGCTTCGTGCGTCCGGTGAGGTGGCTGGTCGCGATGCTCGATGGCGAGACGATTCCGCTGGAGTTTGACGGCATTCGCGCCGGAAACCGTTCGCGTGGACATCGCATTCTCAACGGCAGCGCGGTGACGATTCCGCGGGCGGGATCGGCGTACTTCGATTGTCTGCGTGCTGCGAAAGTTCTGGGCCGCGGGGAACGCGAACATCAGATTCGCAAAGCGCTCGATGCCGCGACCCGTGCCGTGCCCGGCGCGCGCTGGCGCGAAGACAAGACGCTGCTTGATACCGTCGTGAACCTGACCGAATTTCCGTCGGCGATTCTGGGCAGCTTCGATCCGCAGTTTCTGGCGCTGCCGGAAGAAGTGCTGGTCACGGTGATGCGCGATCACCAGAAATATTTCGCGGTGGAAGATGCGGACGGCAAACTGGCGCCGCATTTTCTCGCGGTGCTCAATACCGACAGCGACCCGCAGGGACTCATTCGCCACGGCAACGAGCGCGTGCTGCGGGCGCGTTTCAACGACGCGCGATTCTTCTGGCAGACCGACCAGAAAAAATCTCTGCTGGATCGCCTCGAGCTTGTTGAAGCACGTTACCTTTCAAAAAGACCTGGGAAGTTACTTCGACAAGACGCGGCGCGTGCAGCGGTTGTGCAGCTGGCTGAACGAGATCCTGAAGCAGCAGGGAATTGCGGTGCGGCCGGGTGTCGTCCACAAAGCGGCGTGCCTGTCGAAAAGCGACTTGACGACCGAGCTGGTCAAAGAATTCACCGAACTGCAGGGAATTGTGGGCGGGCTGTACGCGCGGGCGCAGCAGCTGGACGAGAGCCTGCCTGAGGCGACGCGGTTCGCAATCGCCGACGCGATCTACGACCACTACAAGCCGGAATCCACCGACGACGATGTGCCGCGATCGCTGGAGGGCGCGGTGCTTTCGATCGGCGACAAGGCCGATACGATTGCCGGAATGTTCGCGCTGGGCCTGGTGCCGAGCGGGTCGAAAGATCCGTTTGCCCTGCGGCGGCAGGCGAACGCAATAGTGAAGGTCATTGCCGAGAAGAAGTTGCCGTTGCGGCTCGGCGATCTGATGCGAGATGCGCGTGCGGGCTATCAGCGGTCTGAGGCTGAGAAGAAGTTTGTCGAGGATGAAGAGTTCTCGTCGTCGCTCGCGACGTTTCTGCGCGAGCGAATGGATTTCTATTTGCGCGATGTCTGCGGGTATGCGTATGACGTGGTCAAAGCCGTGCTCGGCGCCGATGCCGAGGACGTAGTCGATGCGGTGCAGCGGGCGCAGGCGGTGAAGGAGGTTTTGCATCTACCCGAATTCCAGGCGATTGGCGCGGCCTGCAAGCGCATGCGAAACATTTTGAAGCAGGCGGCGGATAAGGGATTCGCGACGGCAGCGAAGTTCGAATACCTTCCCGATTTGCCGCCGGAAGAGAAGAACCTGGCGACGTATGTCGAAGTCAACGGCCCCAGGGTCGAAGCGCATCGGCAGAACAAGGATTATGGAGACGCCCTGCTCCTGCTTTCGACCGCGCGGGGACCGGTGGATGCTTTCTTCGACAAAGTTATGGTGATGGTGGACGACGAGCGGGTGCGGGCGAACCGCTTGGCGTTGCTGCGCACCCTGTTAAAGGAGTTCTCCACAATTGCCGATTTCTCTGAGATCGTGACGGAAAGCAAGGCATAGGCAGTGGCGCGGTAAAACGGCAGGTTCCTCACCGGGCTTTCAGCCCGGTTCGGAATGACAGCCGGTCCGGTAAGGACTAGGAATGGCACAAGGGCTCAAGAATCTCTCGAACACAAAGGACTCATAAATGGCGACGATGACTCTCCCCGAAACGGAAGTGCAGGAAAAGAAATCCACCACCAAGTACGTTTACTTTTTCGGCGGCGGTAAGGCCGACGGCAACGGCAAGATGAAAGATGTGCTGGGCGGCAAGGGCGCCGGACTGGCCGAAATGACCAACGCCGGGCTGCCCGTGCCTCCGGGATTCACCATTCAGACCGAGGCTTGTCGCGAGTACATGCGAGGCGGGGCCACGTCGAAAGAGGTTGATCGGCAGATGGACGAAGCGCTGGCCAAGCTTGAAACCTTGCAGGGACAGAAGCTGGGCACCGGCGAGAATCCGCTGCTGGTGAGCGTGCGCTCGGGCGCGAAGTTTTCCATGCCGGGCATGATGGATACGATTCTCAACCTGGGGCTAAACGATAAGAGTGTGGAAGCGCTGGCCAAGCGCAGCAACAATCCGCGGTTCGCGGCCGACTCCTACCGGCGGTTGATCCAGATGTTCGGCAACGTGGTGCTCGACATCGAGAAAGCGGCGTTCGACGAAGTGTTCGACGCCAAGAAGAAACAGAGAAAGACCAAGCTCGACACTGACCTCAGCGCCAAAGACTTGCAGGAAGTGATTGTCGAATATAAGAAGGTCGTCAAGAAGCATGCCAAGCGCGACTTCCCGCAGGATCCGCACGAACAGCTGGTAATGGCGCGGGACGCCGTGTTCCGCTCTTGGCAAAACGACCGCGCCAAGCACTATCGCCGCATCAACAATATCGACGACATGCTCGGCACCGCGGTAAACGTACAGGCCATGGTCTACGGCAACCTTGGCGACACCAGCGGCACGGGCGTGGGTTTCACGCGCAATCCAGCGACGGGAACGAAAGAGTTCTACGGCGAATTTCTGATGAACGCGCAGGGCGAGGACGTGGTCTCGGGCGTGCGTACTCCGGTGCACATTCTGGAATTGCACAAGATCATGCCCGATGTGTATGACCAGTTGCGCGACATCACCACGCGGCTGGAAAAGCATTACAAGGACATGCAGGATTTCGAGTTCACCATTCAAGATGGCAAGCTCTACATGCTGCAAACGCGCAACGGTAAACGCACCGGGCTGGCCGCGGTGCGAGTTGCGATTCAGATGGTGGAAGAGGGACTGATCACGAAGGAAGAAGCGATCTTTCGGGTTGAGCCGAACCAGTTGTATGACTTTCTGGTGCCGCGGCTCGATGAGAAGAGTACGAAAGTGGAAGTGCTCGCGACCGGATTGCCGGCATCGCCGGGAGCGGCGGTGGGACAGATTGTGTTCACCGCGGATGAAGCGGTCAACATGGCAGGGCACGATGCGACCAAGAAGCCCGTCATTCTGGTGCGCGCCGAAACCACGCCGGAAGATATTCATGGCATGGAAGTGGCGAAGGGCATTCTCACTTCGCGCGGCGGCATGACCAGTCACGCTGCCGTGGTCACGCGCGGCATGGGTAAGTGCTGCGTGGCGGGCGCGGGCGATATCGACGTGAACGAGAAAACGCGTCAGATGAAGGTGAAGGGACAGACCTTCAACGAAGGCGACTGGATTTCGCTGGATGGCACGACTGGCCGCGTGATCAAGGGCAAGCTGGGCACGCTCGATCCTTCGCCAGACGATCCGGAGTTGCAGAAGTTCATGCAGTGGGCCGATCCGCATCGCAAGATGAAAGTTCGCGCCAACGCGGACATTCCCCGCGATGCCATTCAAGCGCGAGCGTTTGGAGCGGAAGGAATCGGACTATGTCGCACTGAGCACATGTTCTTCGGCGAAAAGAAAATTCCGCACATGCGGGCCATGATTCTTGCCGACAACGAAAAAGACCGGCGCGCGGCGTTGAAGAAGCTGTTGCCCATGCAACGCGCGGATTTTGCCGGTGTGTTCAAAGCGATGGACGGGTTACCGGTTACGATTCGAACGCTGGATCCACCGCTGCACGAGTTCCTGCCGCGGCGCGAAGACCTGATGGTGGAGATCGCAACGCTCTCGCGGGCCGGCGCGAAAGAGAAGAAAGCGCTGGTGGCGCGATACAAAGACTACGGCGCGAAGGGCGTCGGCGATCTGAAGAAGTTGCTGCCCACGCTGCTGGCTCGCGTGGAGCAGTTGCACGAGTTCAATCCCATGCTCGGGCATCGCGGATGCCGGCTGGGAATCACCTATCCGGAAATTACGGAGATGCAGGCGCGCGCTATTTTCGAAGCGGCCGTGGATTGCACCAAGAAGGGAATCAAGGTGCTTCCCGAGGTCATGATTCCGCTGGTCGCGATGGTCAAGGAAATGGCGAACCAGGCGGCGATCGTGCGGCGCGTGGCGGACGAAGTATTCAAAGAAAAAGGAATGAAAGTCGAGTACATGGTCGGCACGATGATCGAGTTGCCGCGTGCGGCGCTGGTTGCGGACGAGATCGCGAAAGAGGCGGAGTTCTTCTCGTTCGGCACCAACGATTTGACGCAGACCACATTTGGCTTCTCGCGTGACGACGTGAACAAAGTGCTGCCGACGTATCTGGCGGAGGGCATTCTGAAGCAGGATCCGTTTGCCGCACTGGATCAGGAAGGCGTGGGACAACTGGTGAAGATGGCGACCGAGCGCGGGCGCAAGACACGGCCCACGTTGAAGGTGGGAATTTGCGGCGAACACGGCGGCGAGCCTTCGTCGGTGGAGTTCTGCTATCGCACGGGATTGAACTACGTTTCGTGTTCACCGTTCCGCGTGCTCACGGCGCGGTTGGCGGCGGCGCAGGCGGCTGCGGCAGAGACGCTGAAAGTTGAGGGCGGAAGAACTAAGTAACCGCGAGGGCCGCCGGGCTGCGTCCGAACTCTTGCGACGCAGACGGCGGCTCGTCCGATCTCGTAACATCTGACCGATAAAATCGAGTGCGAGGACGACCATGTTCAAGCACAAAACTGAAGTTGAGTTCGTTTCTTCATGGTGGCAGCGCACGATCATGGCAGCGGTGCTTTGCGGGATTGCGCTGCCGATTGGCGCCGCATCGCCGAAGCCCCCGGCAGATGCTACGCTGCGGCAGGCGGCCGGGGCTCGACACATTCTCATCGGCACAGCGGCCGCGTCTTGGTTCCTCGCCGAGGCGGACTACTCCTCCATTCTGGGGTCGGAGTTCAGCCAACTGCAGGCCGAGAACGAAATGAAATTCGGTCCGATTCATCCGCGGCCCGATAGCGATCCGAATCCGTACGATTTCAAGGGTGCCGACGCGCTGGTCGCGTTTGCGTTGAGTCACCACCTGGTTGTCCGCGGCCACACGCTGGTCTGGCACAACCAGGTGCCGAAGTGGGTGACGGAAGGCAACAACACGCCGGAGCAGCTCGCGACGATCCTGCATGGGCACATTCAGACGGTGATGACTCACTTTGCGTCCAAGGTTTATGCCTGGGACGTGGTGAACGAAGCTTTCAACGACGACGGCACCATGCGCCACACGATCTGGTATGACCAGCCGGGAATCGGCGCGGGAGCGGGCACGAAATATATTGAGCAGGTCTTTCGCTGGGCGCATGACGCCGATCCGAGCGCGAAACTGTTTTACAACGACTACGATGCGGAAGTGATAAACAAGAAATCAGACGCGATCTATGAAATGGTCAAGGATCTAAGAAAGCGCGGTGTGCCGATCGACGGCGTCGGATTCCAGACGCATATCAGTCTGAAGTTCGACGATCCGGACAAGCTGAAGTCGTTCGCAAAGAATATGGAACGCTTCGCGAAGCTTGGTGTGGAGCTACATTTCACCGAAATCGATATTCGGCTGAACGATGACAGTCCTGCCTCGCTCACCGCGCAAGCCAAACTCTACGGCGAAATCACGAAACTCTGTGTACAGCAACCGGCCTGCAAGCTGCTCCAGACCTGGGGATTCACCGACAAGCATTCGTGGATTCCGGGCTTCTATAAGGGCCAGGGATGGGCCTTGCTGTGGGACGATAAGTATCAGAAGAAACCGGCTTATGAAGCAGTACACGATGCGTTGGCGAAATAAAAATATTTCTCCAATCGGTGCTACATGGTGGCCGGGATTGCAGCTGCGGCGTGCCAATCGAGGTGGCAGAAACGGCATTGTCGAGCCATTGGGGTGCGCGTCAACTCCCCGCAGCGCGGACAACAATTCAAGAGAACAGCTTCCGCGTGCTCTGCCAGAATTCTTTTCGCGGTCCGCTCCGCAAACGGCTGAAATCCATCGCTGGTCAGGCGTAATACCTCGGGATCCTCCGATATCCCTCTTGAATAAAACTGGTGCCGTTTTGCCTCTTGCTGAGCTAGCGTGTCACTGCGGCCCTTCGCGGCTTTCATCGTGTATGTCAGGTGGGACTGCGCGCGTCGTTCGCTCTCAGTCATGAAGCGTCCGTAATATTTGATCACGTAGTTGGCGAGCCGTTGGTTCATGGACGATTCATCGGTACTCTCACGCCGGCCTTCTTCGCAAAGTCCTTCGCCTCATCATATCCCGCGTCCACGTGGCGGATCACGCCCATGCCGGGATCCGTAGTGAGCACCCGCTCGATTCGTTTCGCCATTTCGTCTGTACCGTCGGCGACGGTGACTTGCCCTGCGTGCAGCGAGTAACCGATGCCGACACCGCCTCCGTTGTGAATCGAAACCCAGGATGCGCCTGCGGCAGTGTTGAGCAGTGCGTTAAGCAGCGGCCAGTCGGCGACGGCGTCGGAACCATCCTTCATGCTTTCGGTTTCGCGGAACGGAGACGCGACCGAACCGCAGTCGAGATGGTCGCGGCCGATCACGATCGGCGCTTTGATCTTTCCCTTTTTCACGAGATCGTTCATGGCCAGGCCGAACTGGGCGCGCTCGCCATACCCGAGCCAGCAGATGCGCGCCGGCAGTCCCTGGAACTTTATGCGCTTGCGGGCCAGGTCGATCCAGCGGCGGAGAATGCGGTTCTCGGGAAATAGTTCCAGGACGAGTTCATCGGTTACGTGAATGTCGGAGGCCTCGCCCGACAATGCGACCCAGCGGAACGGTCCGCGGCCTTCGCAGAACAGCGGACGAATATACGCGGGCACAAAACCAGGGAAGTCGTATGCATTTTTCACGCCGCGCTGAAACGCGAAGGTGCGGATATTATTGCCGTAGTCGAACGTGACCGATCCCATTTTCTGCAGGCGCAACATGCCTTCCACGTGCCGCGCCATAGCATCGAGCGACTTTTCCTGATACGAGTGCGGGTCTTTGTTTCGTAACTCGAAAGCATCGGAGAGCGTCATGCCGTTCGGAACGTATCCATTCAGCGGATCGTGGGCAGAGGTCTGATCGGTCAGAATGTCAGGGACGACGCCGCGTTCGGCCAGCTCCGGAATCACGTCGGCGCAATTGCCGACGAGCCCGACGGAAACATTTTCTTTCTTGCGAATCGCATTCTTCAGAATGCGCAATGCCTCGTCGAGCGTGGTGACCATGAAATCGCAATAGCCGATCTTCAGGCGCTTCTTAATCCTCTCTGGATCGACGTCGATGCCCAGAAACGCTGCCCCCGTCATGGTCGCGGCGAGTGGCTGGGCTCCGCCCATGCCTCCCATGCCGCCGCTCACGATCAGCTTGCCGGCGAGATCGCCGCCAAAATGCTTTTCGCCCGCCGCGGAAAATGTTTCGAACGTACCCTGCACAATTCCTTGCGAGCCTATGTAAATCCACGAACCGGCGGTCATCTGCCCGTACATCATGAGGCCGGCGCGTTCCAGTTCGTTGAACTTCTCCCAGTTCGACCAGTGGCCCACCAGATTCGAGTTTGCGATCAGAACCCGAGGAGCGTGATCGTGCGTCTTGAATACGCCGACGGGCTTGCCCGATTGCACCAGCAACGTTTCATCATTGTCCAGATTCTTCAGCGTCGCAACGATGGCGTGGTAAGCCTCCCAACTGCGCGCGGCGCGGCCGGTTCCGCCGTAGACGACCAGGTCTTTGGGTCGCTCGGCGACCTCTTCGTCGAGATTGTTCATCAGCATGCGCATGGCGGCTTCCTGCTGCCAGCCTTTGCAGGTGATGGAATTTCCGCGCGGAGCACGGATGGATGTGGGGGCCTGGAGTTCGGTTTCTACGGGCATGGATTGATGTTACTTGGTGGGCGCGGGGGAGTACAACGGTGCTGCGCGGATCGGCTCGCCGTTTCCGTGCATTGGAGTGTTCAGGCGCCGATAGGGATGCTTCGACTGCGGAGTTTGCTCTCGCTTCGCTCGGGCAACTCCTTCGCTCAGCATGACAAAGCGCGATAGGAGTGTCGGGAGCCAACGACTGACGGCTACCGCCCGAACTTCACCAGGTGTTGTAGGCGGTCCCGTCGCTGGCGGTTCCGGTCGAGGCCGAGTGCACATCGGTGACGCCGGGGTCCTGCTGGTCGACGGACAACAGGATATCCTCCTGAACCACCTCCCAGTTTGGTTCGTGGGTCATGGGATCGTCTGGAATTTTGTCGATGTAGTTGGCCGTTTTAAGGTCGTCGAGGGATTGCGGAGCTTTTTGCTTGTCGAGCGTATATTTCCAAATTGAATCGCGCAACAGGTCAAGGTCCGATCGCAGCGCCTTTTCACGAGCCGCCACAATCGAGTGGCTGTAGGTTGGAATCGCAACCGACAGCAGAATGGCGATGATGCTCATGACAATCATCAACTCGAGCAACGTGAATCCGTGGAACTCGCGCGATTTAGAATTGACTGAGATCACCAGGTGCTGTACGCCTCTCCATTCAGCGCCGTTCCGGTCGAGGCAGAGTGCACACGCAAAATGCCCGGCTGTTGCGGGTCGAGTGCGGTCTGGGAATCCTCCTCTTCGGTTGCCCAATCGGCCTTATTAGTCATGGGATCGATAGGGAGTTGATGGAAATAGCCCGCACTTACGAGATCGTCGAGGCTCTGCGGCGACTCCCGTTTATCCATCCGGTATGCCTCGATCACCTTGTTGAGCTGGTCGATGTTCGATTTGAGGACGGCTTCACGGGCTTGGACAACATGCTGCTGATACAACGGTACGGCGACTGACATGAGGATCATCATTACGCTGAGGACGATCATCAGTTCGAGCAAGGTGAAGCCGCGGGCCAGGCGACGGGCGCGAGCCGGTCGGATCGAATTTTGGAAGGTCCGCAGCATATCTTTTGCGGTGGATCTCTCCGGGGCTAAAGCCCCGATTTCTTGTGAACCTTAGCGGCGCGGCTGAAGCCGCACCCTTTCAAGTCTGCGAGTCAAGTCTCCGGTCAAATCTACGGTCATATCTACGAGGCAAATCTACCAGTCCTTATATTTCGTTCCGTCGAGCGCCGTACCTTCCGACTTGGTGTAGACGTTGAACACACTCTGCCCGCCCCAGGAATCGGAGTCGGGATCGTCCTGCATGGAGCGCAGGCCCCACTCCTTGCTCTTGGTCATGGGATCGGTGGGAATGGAACGCAGAAAGCGGACTTTCTTGCCTCCCGAGATTTCCACGCCCTTGACCAGCGCGTCGAGGTCGGGCGGATAATTCTGGCTGTCGAGTTTGGTCTGGAACAGTTGCTTGTCGGCTGCGTCTTTATAACGGTCGATGGCGTCGCGCATCTCCCACAGCGCCTCGCGCAGTTGCTTCTCGCGCTCGCGCTGAATGGTGACCCGCGCCAGCGGCACGGCCATGAGCACGAGAATCGAGAGGATCGTCGCGGCGACGATCAGCTCAAGCAGGGTGAAGCCCCGCTGGTGCTTCGCGCGCAGCCCGCGTTGGAAACTCGCTCGCTTCATTTACGTATCGTCTTAGCCGATCCTCAGGGGCTAAACCCCGTAGTTTCCAAACTCTTGCGCCACGGTTCAAGCCGTGCCCTACCCAATCTCGCGGGCCCGACCCAAGCCCATCCTCTTAATGTTTACTGCCTACTGCTTACTGCACAGTCACTGAGGCCTGCGCCCCGTTGACGGTGATAGCCTGCGATCCGGGGTCTTGCGCTCCGCCGCGCGTAATGGTCAATGGAGTCTGCCCGGCTGCCTTGGCCTGAAAAGTCATGGTGACCACCGTGCCTTGTCCGGAAACTCCTCCAGCGCCGGGCGGCCGACTGGCCATGATCGTCAATTGCCCAATGGTTTCATCTTCGCGGTGCATTAGCGCGACTGGCTGGCCATCCTGCGAAAGGAAGCTGCCATTCGACACGTTCACCAGCGTAAGTATGGCCGGGTTGTAGTTCAGTTGTACGGGGACGGAATACACGTTCTGCGCCCCGGACATCTGCAAGTTCACAGCAAAGGTGTTGCCCTTAGTCGCCTGAATGATCGGCGGATCGAAGAGGAAACTGGGTGTTCCGCCCGCAGCTTGGCCGTTCGGGGCCGATGGTTGCGTCGCCGAAGCCGGGTTGGCCGAAGCTTGATTCGCCGGAGTCGGAGTCGCAGGCTGAGCACCTTGCGCCGCAGGTTTCGGAGATCCCGTACTGGCGGGGACTGCCGCAGCTCGGCTGACATGACGAAGCGCGATGTAATTTGCGGTGCCGATTTCAATCTGGCGCTGGTTGAGCTCCGTAACATCGGTGCCGCGGATCACATGCGGGGTGATGGCGAAGACGGTTTCATCCTCGGAATGATCCGTCTGCACCTGGCCGAAAAGATATTTCAGGATCGGAATCTGCGCCAACCCTGGGATGCCGCTCAGGGATTTGGTCTGCGAATCGTCGAGGATGCCGCCAATCAGGCTGGACTCGCCGTCGCGCAGGCGGATTTCGCCCAAGTCAACTTTCTTCTGGCCGATGATGGGCTGGGTGATGCCGCCGATGCTGGCTGTGCCGGTCTGCGAAGAAATTTCCATGGTGATCTTCAGTGTGACTTCGCGGTCGGCATGCACGTGCGGAGTGACGTCAATGTTTACGCCCACATCGATGTATTGGAATTGTGTATTCACCAGGGGGTTAATACCTACACCGCCAATACCGGGCTGAAATGATCCCGTAGCCACGGGCAGGCGTTCGCCGATTTTCAGCGATGCCTTCTGTCCATCCAGAGAGCGAATCTGCGGATTCTGGATCAGTTTGGTGTCGGTGTCGCCCATCACCGTCGACAAGTTGGCCGAGGGAATCGTGACCGCGAAATTCTGCGCATTGAGGGTAGCGATTTCGTTCAGGCTCAGCCCGGTGGTTCCCGACGACGTCCCAGTAGTACCCACGGTGCTGGTCGTATTGGTAGTCGTGTTCGTGTTCAGATTACTCTGCAGTTGCACCGAGGCGCTGGTGGGCGGGCTCAAGCCCAGGGTGCGCGACTTGTCGCGGCTCACCTGCATGACGGCGATGTCAACGATGACTTCCGGGCGGGCCTTGTCGAGATCCTCGACTAGTTTCTCGGCCAGCGCGATCTGATCCGGGGTTCCGCGCACGATCAACGCATTCTGCGAAAGCAACTGCTGCACGCGCTGCACGTCCAGCACAGCGCGAATCGCGTTCACTATGTCCTGCAGTTCGGTGGGCTGGGATAAGTTCGAAAGATAAAAAGTTTTAAGGACGCTCTGTTCCAGTTCCTTCCGCTTCGCAGGATTATCCTGCGCCACGAAAATCGTGTTGGGAGTGACCGGCCGCCAGAAGGTTTTCGATTCCAGTGCGGTAATTTCCAACGCTTCTTCGAGAGTCACTCCATTAAGGTCGACGTTAATAACGCGGGCGGTGTAGTCGGGGTCGAACAGCACATTGATGCCGGCCAGTTGCCCGATGGTGCGGTAAGTCACATCCGATTTCTGCGCCATCATCTTGACGGTGATGGGCACGTTGGAGATGGGCGCCAATTCAACCGGACCGGAGGCCTCCAGCACGCGGCGCTCCAGGCTGTTGGGCGGGCCCGCCGCCTGGGGCGGAGGATTCCTCTGGTCGTTGATAATCTTCTGAGTGCGGCCCAGTTCCTGGCGCGCGATGAACAACGAGGGATCGATGGTGGCCGCTTTCTGGAACTCGGCCAGGGCCTCGTCCAGTTTGCCGTCGTCGCGCAGCTTCTGTCCGCGGTGCACGATTGACGAGGCTGCCTCGAAGCGAGTGCGCTCGAACGCCGTGCGATAGCGCAGATCCTTCGGCTTGAGGTCGTAAGCTTGCTTGAAAAACTCGTAGGCCGCCTCGGGATTTTGGCGGGCCTCCGCGTCCTGGCCTTTGTTGAATAAATCCTTGGCCTTGTCGGCGGCGACGCTGGCGAGAGTGACTACGGCGACCAGCAACAACAAGAGTGCCGGGCGCATCAGGCGTCTCATTCGATGATCCTCACGAGATGATCCTTCTTAATACGATCTCTTAATTACAGTCTTCACCGGACAAGCAGCCCCCGTGCCGCCGGGGTTTTGCGCTGGGGAAACTCTGCTCGATGGACAAAAAAACGTTTGTTCAGGCGATTATAGCATCGCCCTTTACGGCTCCCGAAGTGCTTGTGCACAAGGGAGTTATACTCTTTGGTCGTAGGACCAACGAACCGGCTTCGGGCGTCGGCCATCAGGC
>CAVPWD010000010.1:0-74762 GCA_963709385.1 uncultured Acidobacteriaceae bacterium | reverse complement strand
CTTGCTACAGGAGGTTGTCAAGCCGAGGGACAGGGTGCCGCTGGTGCCGCCGCCGGACAGGCCGCTCCCACTTGCCGTGATCACGCCCGTAATGGTGCCGGTGCCAGGAAAAGTCTGGCCCGTCGCAAACGTGAACAGGCCTTTGCTACTCAGTTTCAGACCGGTCTCGGCCGGCGATGCAGTTCCGGAACCGAACAACAGATTCAATGTGCCGGAGGGGGTGGCCGTATTGTTGCCGGAGGGTTCCGCCTGCCAGCGGAAATTTTCGTTCACGGCGATGCTGCTGCTGCTGTTGAATGCGGAGGCGGAGAAGTTGGCCGCCTGCGAGTTCGATCCCTTAGCTGCGGTCGCGGTGCTGATCGAGGGCAAACTCAGCAGGCCTCGAACTGTGCTTGTGCCTTTAACGTCGAGAGTGGCGGCGGGAGTGGTAGTGTTAATCCCCAGTTTCGCCCCAGTCCCTGTGCCTGATTGAAACAGGACGGAATTGCCGATCGCGCTGGTGCTGGTCCAGAGCGGGATAAAGTCGAGCGTGCCGGAGCCAGTTACAGCGTTGGCAGGCGGGGGAACGGCGTTATCGGCAGGGGCCGAGTTCGCCGCAGCATTGCCAGGTGATGACGAGGGGAGAGCCAACGCGAAAGCCGAAGGCGGAAGGCCGCCGAGCGTTTCTGCGTCGGCGGCCTTCAATGCGTAAGGCACGCTCACCAGAAGCACCCGTGGTTGGTCAGACTGACCTTCCACTCTCACGTCGAGCCATCTCGCCTCGCCGGAGGCGAATAGATCCTTCGGCAGACCCTGCGTAGTTGTGCTGCCCAGTTGAACCGAGTAGCGCCCGTGGCTGTCCGCCTGAACGTTCTGAGTTTCCATCCACAATGCCGCTCCACCTTCGGCGTCGCTGTACAGGGAGAAAGTTACGCCATGCGTTCCGGGCAGAGGCTTCCCGCTGGGGTCGCTGATGGCGCCGTTGAAGTGGACCAGAGTTGGGACAACGGCCGCCGGTTGTTGTGCGAACACGATTGCGGCGGACAGCAAAATCGCGAGCGCTAGTGCGGAGCGGCGCCGAGCCACAAGTTGATTGCCGGGGTATTTCATAAAGCCTCCTTCGATCTTTTTTCTTTATGAGGACGGATAAGAACAGCCTCTTCTCGATTAGTCAGGCGATTCCAGGCCAGTATCGCGCTGGAAGCGAAGCTGGGTTTACGGCACCGTTCACCAGTTCAGAGTCGCCTTCGTCACCCTATGGAACCGTAAAGTTAGTCGCGCTGGTAGCGCTCCCTCCTTTAGTGGTCACAACAATCTTTCCAGTCGTCGCCCCCGGGGGAACGCTGACAGTAATCGACGTATCCGAGTTCACCACGAATCCAGATGCAAGCGTCCCGTTGAAAGTAATCTTGGTCGTCTGCGTCAGCCCACTTCCGGTAATCGTCACCGAGGTCCCAACCGCACCACTCGCAGGACTGAACTTCTTGATCGTCGGCGTCACCTTGAAGGTTTGCGCGCATGTCAACTTGCTAGCGCCCGAGGTCACCGTCACTGCGCCCGTCAGCGCGGCGGAGGGCACCGTCGCAGTCAGGTATCCGCCGCCAGAAAGACTCCGCATTTTCGCCTTCACTCCGTCAAAGTTCACCACCGAAGAACTGCTAAACCCCTGCCCCAGAATCCCGACCTTGGCCCCAATCTTTCCCAGCGAAGTAAGCAAACTACAGAACGGCGCAGCCCCAATGTTGAAGCTGTAAATCGTGCCTACGTTAAATCCACCGTTGTTCTGCGTGTCTCCGTAGAGCAATCCGTTGGTATGCTGAATCAGCGCACTCGCCGGATCTGCACCCGCCGTTCCATCGAACAGATACAACGACGAATACACTCCCTTCGACGTCACCCTATAAATGCCGCCGTCTGCCGGCGTCAGCGGCAGTCCCGAACGGAAGGAGACACCGTAAGAATTGTTGTCCGTAGCCAGCAGCAGCCCCACCCAAGGCTGGCCCTGCCCGTCCACAGTCTCATCGAAGTTCTCAAGCACGGTGAACCCGCCCGTCGGCGTCATCTTGAAGACGGTGCCTTCTGCGTACACTCCATCCAGTTGCGTTGTGCCGTAAAAATTCCCGTCCTTCCCTTGCACCAGCGCGCCCAGCGGGAGTGCGCCGTCGCCAGTGACGGCGAAGGTGTGCAGTACCGTATATTTGCCGGCGGTCGTGACCTTGAAGATGACCGCGCCTTCCTCCGTAGTTCCGTAAAGATTGCCGTCGCTGCCCTCGACCAGCGCCGTTCCCGGTGATCCACCCTCCGCCGGATACACGATCGAATGGATGGTCGTCAGGGTTCCACCGGGCGTGAGCTTGTAAATGGTGCCGTCGTGGTTGCTGCCGCCTCCAATCGTGGTCCCATAGAAATTGCCGTCGCTCGCTTGAATCGGCGGAGCATTCGGCGCCGCGCCATCGCTGCCGCTATTGGTAAAACTGTGCAGAATCGTCAGCACGCCCCCGGTCGTCACTTTATAAATCTCGCCTTCGTTGCTCGTACCGCCGTCATAGCACGCGCCGTAAAAGTTGGTGTCGTTGCCGAGTGTGAGCCCCATATTGCAATGCCGTCCCTCATCGCTGGTGAACTCATGCAACACGGTCTCGCTCCCACTCGGTGTGACCACAAAAATTCCGCCGTAAGTATTGATTCCGCCCGAGTACGTGGTCCCGTACAGATTGCCATCCGGACCCTGCGCCATCACCGATGCCGGGAACGGCCCGTACAGGCCTTGGTCGGCGGCATCGAAACTGTAAACCAGACTGGCCTGCGCGTAAGCCGCGCTCGACGAAAGCATCAAGATCGCCAGCGCCACCACTATGTTGCTGCAGAAAGACCGCCGCACATGCTTCATGGAATCATCTCCTTCTTCGATTTTCAGGTTTCGATTTGTACGGATTAGTGAGCCGAATCCACGGCGTGGATCGAAAGTTGCGCGCTCGCCTGAGGTGCCAAGGTTGGCTTTTTGCCGGGATCGTGCGGGCGTGCCGCTCCGGCCTTTATCCGGTCCATCATGCGCTTGTGCCCGTCAAGGTCGTGCGTGTGGTCGGCGAAGCGGACATTTTCGTAATTTTTCCGCAGCGCCATGATACGGTAGCCAAAGTTCAGCGTCGCCGTGCCGCCGCCTAGTTCGTGCACTTCAAACGAGTTCGCCGTGCGGTTGCTCACATAAAGACCCTTGCAGTCGCCGTAGGGCGTCAGAAAAGCCTGATATTTAGTATCCGTGTTAACGGTTTGGGTGTAGGTGGAGTCGAGTTGGATGGCTGCCGAGCCGTTTACCAGTTCAGCTTCGCCGGCGTCTTCAAACCAGTTTTGCGGCGCTTCGATGGCTGACATAGCCACGATGCGCTTTCCGCCATCAATGGGCACGACCGCGTTCTTGCTGCCGCTGCAGTTCAGGTTACCGGCGTTGTCGACGGTGCACCCAGCGCCGGCAGTGTTTCCTGCGTAGAAGGCGTTACCATCGCCGAATGCAAACGCGGCCAACGCGTCAGAACTGTCGCTATTGTTCATAAAAAGGCCCGCTGTGCCATCGTCCACGGTACCGACCACACCATAGCTAAAGAGTGGAGGGGTGGGGCCGGGGCCACCGTCGCCCCACACCCCGACGCCGGAATAGAAGGCAGATTGTAGATAAGCAAACACGCCGCTGAGACTGGTGCCGTCCAAACCTAGTACGCCGAGGCCGTTAGCGATGTTGCTGGAAACACCTTGTAGTCCCATGGTGAACCCACCGGTACCGAGAAGGTTGGCGTTGCTGTCCAGACCTAGCACGCCAGTAGACCCTGCCACCGAACTGACGGAGCTGCCGGTGACACCATAGGTGCGATTGTTGCCAGCGGTCGCGGTGGTCGAGCCCACGATAGCGCTGCCGCCATCGAGCGAAGTGCTGCCGACGATAGCGTTCACGTTTGCCGTGGTGGCAGAGAACGTTCCCGTCCCGGTGATGCTGGTTGCGTTGAAGTTTCCGGTCGCATCGCGCTTCACAATGGCATTGGCTGTGTCGGCGTTGGTCGGGGCCACATTCCATGCGAATTTGAGAGTGCCCGATCCCGTCACCGGCGAGCCGCTGACCGTGAAGTCGGTGGTCGGAGCAGTCAATCCGACGCTGGTTACCGTGCCAGATCCTGTGCCCGTGCTGCTGCAGGCCCACGCGCTGCCGTTCCACTGCAACAACTGATTCTTGCTACAGGAGGTTGTCAAGCCGAGGGACAGGGTGCCGCTGGTGCCGCCGCCGGACATGCCGCTCCCACTTGCCGTGATCACGCCCGTAATGGTGCCGGTGCCAGGAAAAGTCTGGCCCGTCGCAAACGTGAACAGGCCTTTGCTACTCAGTTTCAGACCGGTCTCGGCCGGCGATGCAGTTCCGGAACCGAACAACAGATTCAATGTGCCGGAGGGGGTGGCCGTATTGTTGCCGAAGGGTTCCGTCTTCCACTGGAAGGTCTGGTTGACGGCGGCTTTGGTGCTGCTACTGAACGACGACGCCACAAGATCCTGCGGCTGGGAGGATTTTCCTCCTGATGCGGTGGCCGTTCCCTGCGCGGGCAGAGTAAGGATGCCTTCGAAATTGGTTGTGCCTTTGACGTCGAGCGTCGCGCCGGGGGTTGTGGTATTGATTCCGATTTTGGCTGTGCTGCCGCTGCCGGATTGGAACAGGGCGGAATTCCCGATGGCGCTGGTGCTGGTCCACAGGGGGATAAAGTCCAGAGTACCCGAGCCAGCGACGCTACTAGCCGGGAGAAGCGCGGCATCGGCGGAAGCCGAACTCGCCGTTGTGTCAGAAGGTGAAGAGGAAGGCGGAGCCGCCAACATGAAAGCCGAAGCCGGAAGTCCGCCCAACGTTTGAGCATCCCCGGCCTTCAGCGCGTAAGGCACACTGAGAAGCGCGATGCGGGGTTGCTCCGCGCCGCCGTTGTAGCTCACTCCCAGCCAGCGCGCTTGACCTGCGGAGAACAGATCGACGGGCAATCCGTCGGGTTTGGTTGCGCCCAACTGGACGGAAAAGGTACCGTTCACGTTAGCATTGATGTTCTGGGTTTCTATCCACATCGGCGAGCCGCCATCTTGGTCGGCGTAGACGGCAAAAGTAGCACCGAACACGCCCTTCATCGCTTTGCCGTTTTCGTCTTTGGCCACGCCAGCATAGTTCACCAGCCGCGGCACCACGGAATCGGCCACGGGCACTTGCGCACTTGCCGCACAAGTAATCAAGAGCACGATCCATACCGTCCAGGACACTCCGCAATACTTCAACAATTGTTTGTCCTTAGTAGTCATGTTCCAGCCTCCATTTCTTTGTTTGAACTTTTTCCAGCGAGGCACGTGGTCGAGAGCCAGTCTCCACCGTCCCAGCCGCCGACCAGGAACGGTGGGATTGCCCAAATCGCGAACGCATGCCGACTCTTGTTATCGCTAGCGACTCAAGAAACTGTTCACCGAAAACGAACCCCAGTTGCGGTAGCGCAGCCCGTCACCAACAACTTCCCAGTCGGGTCGAAGAACTGCACCGTTGCTTTTACGGTGGTGAATCGATTTAGGTCGTCGCCCATCTCGATGGTCTGGGTGATTTTTTGAGTCTTGGTCAGAGCGCCGTTGAGGGTGACGAAGGCAGTTGTGGCTGCGGTGTATCGGCTCCCACCTTTAAAGCTCCACACGCCGTGGCCCGGACTGCGCTCTGCTGGGAAGAACAGAGGATTGTCTGTGGTCTCCGTCATGGTGCCTCCGCTGGCGAAAGTCAGCAGAGATTGGAAGGGAGTACCGAGGGGATCTCCCGTGCTGCAATCCCTTTGAGTAATCTCAACCTTCCAGGTTCCCTCCAGTTCCTTACCAGTCGGAACGGAAGACTGTGCCCGTGCGCTAGCGACGGACAGAAGGAGTCCGGCCAAAACGGCGAGCGAATAAAACGGCTTGGCAAAATGCAATGTCATGGTGCTTCTCCTTAGAATTCGACAAAATCGCTGCGGTCAGCGGCGAGGACACCGAGAAACCGTTCCAAATCGAGATCCTCACCGCAGCAACGTGGGCCAATCCTGCCCCGCTCGCGGGTTTCTGACAATGGAGAGAACCTGAATCGTCCTGTAGCGATATGAAGACGTAAGCTGTTTTGTAATCAGGGGCTTGTGGGTGGACAAGATTTCGACGCGATGTAAAATGAACGAGTTTGGGGGCGTATGGCGGAGTTGGTTCGATTTGAAGAATTTGAACTGGACGTGCGGCGCTATGCTCTACGCCGTTCGGGTCGTCCTCTTAAGCTCGAAAGAATTCCGATGGAACTCCTCCTGCTGCTGGTGAATCGGCGCGGGGAACTCGTGACTCGAGAGGAAATCGTCGAAAAGCTATGGGGCAAGGACGTTTTCCTAGATACCGACAACAGCATCAATACCGCAATTCGCAAGATTCGCCAAACCCTGCGGGACGACCCCGAGCAACCACGCTTCGTGCAAACTGTTCCGGCCAAGGGATATCGCTTTATCGCTCCGATCATCGAAGTCGAACCGCCGGCAGTCGCCGTAGAGGCGGCTGTGTCGCCCACTCCCCCAACTTCTGCGCTGCCAGCGGGACAAGTCGTTGCCCACTACCGCATTCTGCAGAAGATCGGTAGCGGGGGAATGGGTGTGGTGTATGAGGCCGAGGACATCCGTCTGGGCCGTCACGTCGCCTTGAAATTCCTCTCCGAGAAGGTCGTGCAAGCAAAGGAAGCTCTGGCTCGATTTATGCGCGAGGCGCGAGCCTTGTCAGCCCTGCACCATCCCAATATCTGCACCATTTATGAGATCGAGGAACACAACGGGCGGCCGGTCATCGTGATGGAACTCCTCGAGGGAAGGAGCCTGAAAGAAGTCCTCCGTGACGGGCCGTTAGCCGCCGATACTCTCCGCGGGTTGGGAAATCAACTTGCCGATGCGCTGGACGCCGCACATAGTAAAGGAATCATCCATCGCGACATCAAGCCGGGGAATGTCGTTGTGAATGACCGCGGCCAGGCTAAGATCCTCGATTTTGGATTGGCAAAATTCACGTCACCCCATTCCTTGCTGGCAGAAGACGGCGATGAAACTCTGACGCGTATGGGAGTTCACCCGGGCACCGCGGCCTACATGTCCCCGGAGCAGGTGCGAGGGGAAGAACTCGATGCTCGGAGCGATCTGTTTTCGCTTGGAGTAGTCCTCTACGAGGCCGCGACCGGCAAAAGACCTTTCACCGGAAAAAATACAGTACTGGTAATGAACGCGGTTCTCAAGGATGCTCCAGCACCGCCGAACGAGTTGAACCCATCGTTACCTGAGGATATAGGGAAGGCGATCAACCGGGCACTCGAAAAAGACCCAGGGTTGCGCTTTCAAAGCGGCGCAGACCTAAGGGATGCCCTTCAGCTTAGCGAGAAAGCCGCCCTGGGAGATCCACCACCTGTGCGCGCGGGAGAGTCGAAGACTGTTGGGCTGACCATAGCAGGCGCGCTGAGCGTCCTCTTGCTCGTTTTGCTTGGATTCATCGCCTATCGGTCTCGATCTGCTTCAACTCATGCGCTCGGCCGCACCGACACCGTTTTGCTGGGAGATTTCGTGAATAAGTCGGACGACGCGGCGTTCGACGAAACATTACGGGAGGCTCTGTCCATCGGTCTGGCGCAATCGCCGTTTCTCAACGTCGTGCCAGACCATGAAATTGCCGAGACATTCAAACAAATGGGGAGGCCTGCGGACGCTCCCGTCACTGGGGAGACCGCGCTGGAGGTCTGCCAGCGCGCCGGCGCTAAGGCGTTGCTGGCAGGATCGATCACGAGACTTGGAACGCAATACGTGATCAGCATTCGTGCGGCGAATTGTCAGACAGGTTCGGTGTTGGCTCAGTACCAGGTACAGACTGCACGCAAAGAGAATGTGCTGAAAGCGCTCGGCGAAGCTGCCACGCAATTGCGCCAGAAGCTGGGAGAGTCGCTGGCAACCATTCGCGAATTCGACGTTCCGCTGGAGCAGGCCACCACGCCGTCACTCGATGCTTTGAAGGCTTATAGCTCCGGCATGAAAGCCAGGAATCAAAAAGGGCCAGCGGAAGCGATTCCGTATCTGAAGCGTGCGATCGAACTGGATCCTGATTTCGCACTGGCTTACGGCGTGCTGAGCACGTCGTATCAACTCCTCGGAGAGGACGGCATGGGACGCGAATATGCGCAGAAAGCCTATGCGTTGCGAAGCCGGACCACCGAGCGCGAGCAGTTTGCGCTATCGGCTTACTACTACGCTTTCGTTACGGGCGACCGGAAGAGCGCTTTGCAGAACTGCAAGCTCTGGGCAACTGCGTATAGCCAGGATATGGTCCCGCGCATGTGCCTGTTTTTTAACACCGAGATGATCGGGCAATATGAACAGGCGATTCCTTTCGGCGTTGATTGTGTAACCGTGGACCGCAGCGCTGGCGCCTGCTACTCGGACCTCGTGTACGCTTATGCCGCGGTCAACAAACTCGACGACGCGAAGGCGATCTATGAAAAAGCTTTAGCCTCGAAAATTACATATCCCGATCTGCATGTGTATCGCTACATCATTGCTTTTCTGGAAGGTGACGACGCGGAGATGGCTCGGCAGTTGGCTTGGGCTGCCCGCGATCCGGAGAATGAGAAAGCGTTGTTGCCTGCCGAATCTGATACCGAAGCGTTTTTCGGGAGATTTAAGAAATCCCGTGAACTGGCGAGTAAGGCGATTGAGTCTGCATTACGCGATGGCCAAAAAGAAACTGCCGCACGATTGCAAGTGGACGCTGCGTTGCGCGAGGCCATGGTAGGCAACGCAGCCCTAGCTGCCAAACAGTCTGCCCAAGCCCAGGCTTTCGCTTCGTTTGAGTACTTGAACTCGGTCGCGGCATTGACCGAAGCTTGGGCAGGAAATTCTGAGAAAGCAGAACAGATCGCAGGCGTTCTAGGCAAGACTTATCCTTCCGACACGATGCTTCATTCGTTCTGGCTTCCGAGCGTGATCGCGATGGCCGATCTCAGTCGTCACCGTCCAGAAGCGGCTATCGCGGCCCTGGCACCAGCTTCGTCCTACGAGATGGGCGAACACATGCCTTTGCTTCCAGCTTACGTACGAGGGCAAGCTTATCTGTCGGTGGGTGATGGCGCTAAAGCCGCGGCTGAGTTCCAAAAGCTGATTGACCACCGGAGCCTGACTCAAAACTCGGTCATTGGCGCCCTGGCGCGGCTTGGATTCGCACGGGCCTACGCTTTGCAATCGAGATCCGCACAACCAGCCAGCGACCAGGACGCGGCTCGTGCAAAAGCCCGGTCCGCCTATGGCGACTTCCTTAAATTGTGGCAGAATGCCGACCCTGAGATTCCCGTGCTAAGGCAGGCAAAGCTTGAGTATCTCCAGTTGACGCACTAGCAGGCTCGGAAAAAACTCCCCAGTAAGTCCACCATGAGGAAAGCCCTTAAGTCGTCCACTACCCTTGCCTCTGAGCGAAGCGGTGGCCGTGCTCGCGTGCGATCGTGAGCACCCGCTCGATATCGGCCGGCGAAGGCGGACCGGTTGGGGGAGAAGTTCCCGGCGCAATCTGTATCCCTGCCTCCTCGAAGAACGCTCCCAGGCCTGCGGCGGCGGTCACGAGAGTTCGCGTGTTCGTGGTGCTGGCGCTTCGAAATCCGTGGATTTCATTGCTGGGTACGTGGACCGAATCCCCAGCTGTGACGGGGAACCACTCCAGCCCTCCCGAGCCAAGGCAGGCAACCTCCAGTGTCCCTCCCATGATGTAGAACGCTTCTTGATCCACGTGCTGATGCGGCGGAATACCTGCGCCGGGCGGAATAAACGTCTCCAGCATGCAGTAGTGCCCATTAGTTTCCGCTAGTGTCAGAATCCACTCCATGTACCCTGCGAGGATGACGATCCTCCGGCGTTCTCCACGACTGCTACTGTGAATGGTTTTCTTTGTGTTGAATGCCTCGCTTTCATCCATCGCTGTTCTCCTTCTCTCAGGGATTTTCATGGTATTGCGGGCACTGCCGAGAGGGCAAGACGCGCAGGACTCAGCTCTGCATAGAAAGAGCAACCTCGTGAACTTGTGAGACGCGGGCGTCTTCTTTTGGAGCTTGGCATCTGCGTCATGAACGGTGGCCTCCGTGCCACCCGATCAATGATCAGTAGTACCGCGACCGTAAGGTGAGAGGTGCCCGTTACCCGGCCAGAATTGACACACGTTCCTGGACATGCCGCTTTCCGCCGTTCACCGGCAAACAGTGTTTGACCTAGGACGACGGTTTCCTGCTACGGCACCGCCATTCTATCCCGATCGATCAACGGTCGTTTCGAAGGGTAGAATTCGGCAGGTTACGACAGTAGTTCCTCACCGGCCGACGGCCCTCATCGATGGCCTGGTCGGTGTTAGCGGCGAACTGCAGCAACCTCCCCCATCGCGGTCACTTCTAAGTTCGCGGGTTTCCGACTGGAATGGGGTTTGGGCGTTACGGTAATCTGCACGTCGTGGCCGAGTAACAGCAGGAAGCCAACCAGCCGCTCGATGGAGAAATCAGTGAGACGGCCCCGTTTTAAGGCGGAGACTTTGGGCTGGTCCACGCCTAAAACTTTACCGGCTTGTACCTGTGTCAGTTCCCGGGCTTCGAGGATGTCAACGATTCGGTGAGCCAGATCCGCCTTCGCACGTGCCTCTTGGGGATTGACAACACCCAGATCGGCATAAACATTTCCACTGCCTTCCACGTACCCATGCTTCTTCATCGCGATTCGCCCCTGTTTGGCGTAATTCATCTTGTTCCAACCTAAGTTCTTGCGGCGCCCTTCTCCACTTCCACCACTTGTGCCAGGCGCCTTTCCACAAGTTTCATTTCATGCCTCGGTGTCGCGATGCCCCGTTTGGACTTCTTCTGGAATACATGCAAAACGTAAACTGCCTTTGGGAACCGCACGGTATAGACGGCCCTGAACGTATCTCCCCTGAAGTCGGAGACAATCTCCAGCACCCCCGGTGCGATACCTTTCAGGGGCTTCGCGTTCTCCGGCATCCTGCCCCTCTGGACGCGCTCCAACGCAAAACCAATCTCGTCTTTGACCTCTTCCGGCAGTTCGCGCAAAACCTTCAGCGAATCCCCTATGAAGCGTAGCGGCCTCATCGAAGTGGCTGTCATGTTTCGATTCAAGAATATGCTAGTTCTGGCATAATGTCAAGCTCGACAATTGTGACGACAGGATTGACAAACCAAACGTTCCGTCGTCTTTAGCATTTGTTTGTTTCTCCTGCCTGCCCGGATATGGTTGGATGATTTTTGCCCAGCCTATACGTGTGTCAAGGCTGCCGAAGGCACCGCGCCAGCGGCTGCGGCCTTGACACACGTCTAGGCTGGGCTATGCTCCCATCATCCGGGGCAGGTAGGGACTACACACTCGTTCCCGAGCCCGGCCCTTACCTCGATCGCCGCCGCGGTGAGATAGACTGCCCTGGATTCTCGTCGGTCCAAGGTGAGGCTGCTATCACCTATTTCTTTGCGGAGGTGGTTGCCAACTGGCTTGCGAGCTCGTGCTTCGCGTCGCGGATTTGGTCGAGCAGTTTGTCGAACGCTTCCGGCACGAGCGTGTGGCCTGCAGCCAGAGGCCGCAGCACGTTTACCAGGAGCAAGCGGACCCCGAGAATCTCCGCCAGCGATGGATCGCTGGCCGACGCCCCGCTCACGTCCCGGAGGATCACCTCGCGTATCCATTCGCCGCGTGCAAGCCCCTTCGACCTGGCGAACTCAGTGACTCTCCCCCACTCCTCTTTTGTTAGCTTTACGGTCACGGGGAACACGCGATTTAGAGTGCAATCGCTGTCCGAGCGCGCGTCTCCTTTGCCTTTCAAAATTGCCATAGTCACCTCGTATTTCAGAAGTGCACCCAAGTGCACCGAAAATCGCTATGTCTTTGAAACCGCTGTAAGTGCACCGTAGTGCACTTGCACGAACCTTTCAGGGGTGGAGTGTCAAAATTCTTCCGGTGCGAAGCACCGTTTTTGCTCCGGCACGAAATTGAATGCAGGATCGTAGCTCCGATACCAGCACAGAAGCCGTAGACTCCACCCCAGCTATGAGCTTCTTTGGTTACCCCATTTCCGTGCACAAGCTCATGCAAAACACACGCCCAATCGTGTTCGATGTTCGTGTACTTGCAGGGATGTTTTCGCGATGGGATTGCGCGGGACGAACGCATGGCGTTCGGTGCTGAAATCTCCAACCAAAAGTCACTGGGATCCCAAGCGGAATCGCTGAGCAAGTTGGCGACGATATACGTCTCGTTCTGTGTTCTCAGTTGCCGCATATTGCCCCTCGAAGACCGAAAAGATCAGAGCCCTTTTCTCGTCGGCCTCGTCTCCACAATCCCAATCACCTCGCGGAGGATGCGGCGGCCCGACCGCCGCCCGATATGGAAATTGATTCCCCAATCTCTGCTTTCGTGTCGCAGAAGGTCGTCTGGGCATGCCTTGCGCATGCCCAGATTGGCGAAAGGGGGGGCTTTTCCCGCAAGGTTAATTAATTTGTCGTTGGCGACCCCCCGCCTTGAAGGAATCGAACAGCGTGCTGGTCATCGCAATCTCGCACACTCCACCATTTTGTGGCAAAAATATTCTTCACTTCAGTTAGGAAGTCCAATGAATTTTCGGCGGGCAGCTATTCCACGGAGGAATAGCTAGGTAAGAACAGAGCGGTCCGGTCGGCGGATCATTGTCGACACGGGATGAGAAGGTCGATAAACGACTCACGGTAAAGGACAAAGCCGCGGTTGTTTCTAGAACTTTCAAATTAATGCATACACCGCACGACCAGTTCTCAGCAAATTTGGATTTCCGTTGTTTGCCACCAAGAGATATCCGCATGTCGCTATTCGCCTGTCTCAGGGCCTCTGAGACGCAACGTCGCAACCGGCTGACACCCGATATTCCCAGCGGGAATATCTAGCGGACGAAAAGTCATTGGACACGGCGACAAGAATGAGCCATGTTCAGTATTTCGTGCGAATACTTTCTACGTTTGGCCACCCATGGGTACCGGGATCACCACCGAAGCCGAGATGCAGAGGAAGGCACCGCAGCCTTCCGAAAGACCTGTGAGTGCGCGGGTTGCTGCTGAGTTCCTGCAGATGCACGTGAGGAGTGTTACGCGCCTGGCTGGGGTCGGACACATTCCCGGCCATCCCATCGGATACGGACAACGCAAGAAATGGCTCTTCTACATCTCGGAACTGGACGAATGGTTGCGGGCTCAGATATGCTCCGAGTCATCCCGGCGTCGTCAAGGCAAGGGAGGACAAGTTGCCTAGACGAAACCGTTATCAGTTCGGAAGTCTCGAACTTCGCAAGAGAACTAAGGGCCCAGATGTATGGCTATTCCGCTATTGGGACCGACAGAATCCATCAACGACACGCCCCTCGATAACCTTGGGGACTGTCGAAGATTATCCAACCCAGACGGATGCCAGACGTGCAGCCGAGGGTCTCCGACTGGAAATCAATCATGGCTTGCCGTTACGCGAGGCGGTTACTTTTCAAGGCCTGATCGATCGCTATGTCAACGAAGAGATCGAGAAAGGCGACCTCGCACATACCACCAAGGAACCCGATCTCAATCGGATCAACAAACACATCTCTCCAAAGTGGGGCAACTGCCTGCTGGTGGAAGTCAAACCTTATCCCGTCCAGGAATGGCTCAGAAAACTGCCTGTGGCTCCAAAAACCAGAGGCCACATTCGGAGCCTTATGTATCGTTTATTCGAGAAGGCCATGCTCTGGGAATTAGTTCCGTTGGAACGCAACCCGATGGGCCTGGTCGAACTAAAGGGAGTGAGCAGACGCTTGCGGCCTCCGCGCATTTTGACGGAGGAAGAGTTCGGGGCTCTGCTCAAGCAGCTGGTCCATCCCTACCACGGTATGGTGCTCTTGGCTGGATGCACTGGTCTTCGTATCAGCGAGGTGATGGGCTTACGCTGGACGTCGATCAACTTCGAAAACTTGGTCATGGAAATCAGAGAAGGTTTTGCTCGCAGCCAGGTGACGAAGCTCAAGTCAGAGTGCTCCCAGGACCAATTGCCTCTGGACCCGGACGTCGCGACCATTTTGCTCGAATGGAAGCGATTGTGTCCGGCGACGGAGGGAGACTGGGTTTTTCCCAGCCCGCGGACAAACAAACCATACGATTCTGGCTCGCTGCGGAAGAAGGTGCTCCAGGCCGCAGCGTTACGAGCCAAGATTCAGGGACGGATCGGCTGGCACACGTTTCGCCACAGCTATCGCGCTTGGCTCGACGAAACAGGTGCTCCTCTCGGCGTACAGCAGAAACTCATGCGCCATGCCAACATCTCAACCACGATGAACGTCTATGGCGGAGCCTTCATGGAATCGAAGCGCAAAGCCAACACATCCGTCGTGCAGCGCGTGTTGGTTCAAGACCGCACCAAATAGCAAAAGGCCGTCACGTGGACGGCCTTTGCTCTGGTGTTCTTAATCTTATTGGACCATTTCAGACCACAATCGAAAATCCAAATTCCTCGTAACTCTATGATTGCGTTGGTTGCGGGGGGTGGATTTGAACCACCGACCTTTGGGTTATGAGCCCAACGAGCTACCAGACTGCTCCACCCCGCATTTCGATCATAGCAACCGCGCTGGGTGCCGTCAAACTTACCGGCAAACTTCGCCAGCCGGGACGGGCGCGGGGAGTTAAGAGTCTCTCGCTCTCAAGATATGCACCCGAGAATGTTGCGCGAACCACGGCATCCAATGCAGAATTGCGGCATCGAAGAAGCTGTCGCCCGGATTGCGCCAGGCCATTCTCGGCGTTCGGGCAATCCGTGTAACGCTCGCTCGACGAGCCAGGAGGTTCACCGCATGCCGAAGAAAGAAGTAACCGCCACCCGACAAACCACAATCAACGCGCAGCCCCGCATTCACCAGAGCGCTGCCGAAATTCAAGCTTACGGAACGGTTTCGCACGCGCTTCCTCTTGAATTAGAAGAGCCGGTGCGATTGGAGATGACCGAACAACTCAATCTGTTGCTGGCCGACACTATGACCCTGCGCGATCTCTACAAGAAATCGCACTGGCAGGTTGCCGGACCCACCTTCTACCAGTTGCATCTGTTATTCGATAAGCACTATGGAGAGCAGGCGGAGATCGTCGACACGATTGCCGAGCGCATCCAGTTGCTGGGCGGAGTATCGGTGGCCATGGCCGCCGACGTTGCCGAGACCACGCGTATTGCGCGTCCGCCGCGAGGCAGGGAAGAAGTGCCGGTCCAGATCTCCCGCCTGCTGGACGCGCACCAGATCATCATCGGACACTGTCACGAGTTGGCGCGCCGCGCTTCGTCACTCGGTGACGATGGCACGAACGATTTGGCCGTCAGCGATGTGTTGCGTCCCAACGAGCTGCAGGTGTGGTTCTTGAGCGAGCATCTGGTCGAGGTTCCGCTGGTTCGAACCACGGAGCCGGCCGTGCGGAAAGCTGGCTAGTCTTTCGAGCGTTACGACAAGCGCGGGGCCCGCTCAAAACGAGCCCCGCCGTTGTTGCTTACAGCCCTATTATTTCTCCGCGCCCGCTTTCACTTTATCGTGATCGTAGTACTCGTACGCTGACATCGGCTTCTCTCCGCCTTTTTTCCAGATGCGAGAATCTTCCGGCAGCTTGTTGAGCACGCGCGCCATTTCGCGGATGTGCATGGCGACCGTTCCGCAACACGCTCCGATGAAATTGATCCCCAAGTCGCGTGCCTGCACCGCGTAGTCGGCCATCTCCTTGCGCGTGAGTTGCAGCGGATCGAGCGCATAGGGAAATTCCGGAAGACTAGTGAAGTCGGGTTTGTCCTTCGGCGTTCGATACGCCACCGGCTGGCAGGCGAGATATCCCGGAACTGCTTTTCGCATCTGCTCCATCGGCCCCAGGATGTGTTCCGGCGGGCGCAGGCAATTCATGCCGACAATGTCGGCGCCCGCGTCGAACAACGCTTTGGCCGCGTCGGCGGCGCTTTTGCCTTCGGCGGTCGCGTCTTTGTTTTCGAAGCAGATCGTAACCATCGCGGGCAATCCTGTTTTCGTCGCGCGTTCGACTGCGATCAGCGCTTCACCCAGCCAGGAAAATGTCTCGCCAATGATGAAGTCGACCCCTTCGTCAATCTGCACAGCAAGTTGCTCGTCGAATGTCCGGCGCACACGGTCCGCCGCCGATGGACTGCCGGGCTCGTACATCCAGGTCAGACTCAGGTTGCCCGCCACCAGACATTGATCGCCCGCAACTTCGCGCGCCACGCGCACCGCGGCGCGATTAAGTTCCTCAAGCCGGTTCTCAAGCCCCACCGTCGCCAGCTTGTCGCGGCTGGCGTAAAAGGTGAGCGCCTGCAAAACTTCCGCGCCCGCTTCACGAAACTCAATGTGCAGTTCGCGCAGCGCGTCCGGATACAGCAGCGCAACTTCCGGAGTAAACGGACCTGCGCGCACCCATCCGCGCTTTTCTAGTTCGAGCAAATAGCCGCCGTCGCCAAGCACGGGACCCTCTTTCAACCGTTCGAGAATGCCTTTCTTTTTCATGCTTGCCCCTCAAGTTGGTACCGATCAAAGTCGACCTTATGCTGCCCGCAATCGTCCCTTCTTCCAATCGCGGAGCGCTTGGTGCGCCGCGTTGCGCCCCGGCGCTCCAGTAACGCCGCCCCCGGGATGCGCCCCCGCGCCGCACAAGTAGAGCCCCGCGACCGGCGTGCGGTATTGTGCCCATCCGGGCACTGGCCGCATAAAAAAAAGTTGTTCCAGCCGCAGATCGCCGTGAAAAATATTCCCCTCGGTCAATCCGTACGTACGTTCCAGGTCGAGCGGAGTCAAGACTTGCCGCGCCACGATCGCTCCGGGGACATTGGGCGCGTATTCGGCAATCTTTCTGACCACGCGGTCGCCGAGCAATTCCCGCTTGTTGTCCCAATTGCCCTCACGCAGATGGTAGGGTACGTACTGCACAAAGCAAGTGAGGATGTGCTTTCCCGGCGGTGCGAGGGAATCGTCCGCATTCGAAGACACCACGCAGTCGACCCACAGTTCTTCAGGAATCTCTCCAAACTTGGCGATGTCATAGCAGCGCTCCGCGAACTCCAGCGACGGAACCAGCGTGTAGAACGTGCGTTCCAGCGGCGTTGCTTGCGGCGAAGTCCCAGTGAAGTGCGGCTCTTCGGCCAGCACGAAGTTCACTTTGGCGCACGGCCCCTGCATCTTGATTCCCCTCACGGCGGATACGAAATCCTCAGGTAGTTCTTTCGGCTCCAGCATCTTCAGGAACGTACGCTTCGGATCGGCGTTGGAGAGAATCATCCTCGCGCGAAATTCCGTTCCATCTTCCAGCACAACACCGCACGCGTGTCCGCTCCGCGTTTCAATCCGCGCTACAGGCGAGGAAGTGCGAATTTCCACTCCGCGTTTTCTGCCAGCGGCAGCCAGCGCCTGCGTGATCGATCCCATGCCGCCCATCACATGTCCATAAAAGCCCTGCAGTTCGCGTTCTCCGCCGCTGAGCAGGTGAAACAGCAGGCCAATCGCGGTGCCCGGCTGATACGGTCCTCCATGTTTGCCGTAAACGTTGTTCGCCAGGAACATCGTCTTCATTTTTTCGGACTCATAGTTATGGTCGAGAAACTCGCCGAGGCTGCCCGTGAGAAACGACACGAGCTGCGAAATCTCGCCACTGGAAATACCACGGAAGCGTCTGCCCACCCGAAAGAGATCGCTCCAGCCCTTCAGCGTCGAGGTATCGATTTCCGGCGGCGGTTCCATGAAAAACGGCTGCAAGTAACGCGCCAACTTTTTTAGCTGATCGTCGACTTGCACAAAGCGCGCTGCATCTTTTGCGGAAATCTTGGAAAATTCCTTCCGCGCCCGTTCACGATCCACCCACCAGGGAACGACGTGACCGTCAGGGAACGGAACCTGAATCGCTGGATCACAGGGAATCATGCGCAATCCGTGATCGGCCAGTCGCAGTTCTGAAATCACTTCCGGCCGCAGCATGCTGGCGATATAAGATGTCGTCGAGACGCGGCAGCCTGGAGCGATCTCTTCCGTCACGCAACATCCGCCCACGATCTCGCGGCGTTCGAGCACGAGCGCCGACAGCCCCGCCCGCGCCAAGTAAGCGGCAGCCGTGAGACCATTGTGACCGGCGCCGATCACGATGGCATCGAACGCGGATTTGAGATCGCCCTGCTTCGCTTGACCTGAAGTCACGACCACTCCTCGCGAATCGCATAACACTACCGCAGATGGCAATAGAAATGAAGTTGAAATCGAGAAACGATTGCGATATGCTTCCGTGACTTACGGTCATTCCTATGCCAGGTATTGCCAGCAATCGCGTCTCTCCTCCGCTCTACCAGCGGCAAGTTCCCGCCCGACCCAGGTCAGAGGCGAAACGCACTCGCATCATCGAGGCGGCCACTCAACATTTCGCCGAGCATGGTTATCACGACGCCCGCGTCGGAGACATCGCGATTGCGCTCGGCATCGCCAAGGGTTCCATCTTTCAGCACTTCGGCAGCAAGGACGGCTTGTTCTTCGAAGTCTATAAGCGAGCGGTTCGATCCTTCCCCAAGTATCTTGACGCGCCCGCGGAAGTTCGCGCCGCCGGTTTTTTCGAAGTGCTGCGCTACTGGCTGGTGCGCACCGAGCACCTGCTGCGCGAAGACTGGATTCCCTATCGCATCTCTCTGCTGGGAAACTACGGAACCGATCTGGTTTTGAAACGCGAGATCAATCGTTTTCTGATTACCGAAGATCCCTACGGTACGGTGACGTTCGTCCGCTTCGGCCTGGAACGCCGAGAACTGAGCGACGACATGGATATCGAGATGATCGTTTCGATTCTCGATTGGATGATGGAACGCTTTCAGGATGCGCTCCTCACGGCGGAACTTGATCCGGGCCTGTTCCGCCGCCAAGGTGAACTCGCGGAAAAAAAGGAAGCCAGAATCCAACAGTTTCTTGCCGTCCTGCAGCGGGCGATCGGGCGAGTTAGCGCAAGTCCGGCATCTGGCGCTCGTTTGCGGCGGCGCGGAGATCGAGGCTACTAGAACGCTGCGATCGCTTTGCGGTAGCATTGCACTTCCGAACTAAGAGTCGCCATTCGAAAACATGAACATGCTTTCCATCGACCAAATTCTCTCCAGCTACAACGATCGCGCACCACTGTCCGAAGCCTCGACCATTCCCGCCCCATGGTATGTCGATCCTCGAATCGCAGAGATAGAGCGGCTCAACGTTTTCGGAAGGATCTGGCAACTCGTCGCCCGCACCGATCAGGTGCAGCAACCGGGAGCATTCTTTTCCACGCGACTCGCCGGCGAGCCTATCGTTGTGGTTCGCGGCAGTGACGGTGTTTTGCGCGCCTTCTATAACGTTTGCCGCCATCACGCCGCGGCTGTCGTGACGCAGCCATGCGGACATGCGGAAATCTTGCAGTGCCCCTACCACGGCTGGAAATACGGTCTCGATGGATCGCTCAAAGGCATGCCTGAGTTCGAAGGTGTGCAGAACTTCGATCGTTCAGCGAATGGCCTGGTCCCCATCCGCGTCGAAACCTGGGAGTGTTTTGTTTTCGTGAATCTCGATCCCCAGGCCGCGCCTCTACACGAATTTCTTGGCGGCTTGGTCAAGCGCGTCGCGCCGCTCGCCGTCAGCAAACTGCATTACTTTGATCGCAGAACCTACGACATCAATTGCAACTGGAAAGTCTACGTCGACAACTACCTCGACGGCGGCTACCACGTGCCCCACCTGCACAAGGGCTTGAACTCCGTGCTCGACTACAAGCAGTACACCATCGAGAACGAAGATCGCTATTGCCTGCAGTCGAGTCCGATGGTCGCCTCCGATGAAGACGCCGCCACGGGAGCCACGCGCAAGGGCGACCGCGCCTGGTATTTCTGGCAGTATCCCAACCTGATGATCAATTGTTACGAGGGATACATGGATACAAACTATGTCATTCCCGTCGACGCCGACCATTGCACCGTTATTTTCGATTTTTATTTCAGCGACGTGAGCGAGGCGCGCCGAGCGTACAACACAGAGTCGGTCAACGTCGGCAACCGCGTGCAGGATGAAGACCTCGGCATTTGCGAAGACGTGCAGCGCGGCCTGAAGTCGCGTGCCTACGGCGCGGGTCGTCTCTCGGTTCGCCGCGAGGCGGGAGAGCAATTGTTCCACCGCCTGCTCGCCGCCGATTTGAAAGGCGTGCCCGCCCCGTCGCTAGCCGCTGCCGACTGAACCTCGTGGCCGCAGACGATCCCTCACAACAGGATTCAGGAGCGAGCTCGCGAGGAAAGGTCATTGTGAAAAAACTTCTGCGTTGCCTTGCATCCTGCTTCATTCTCGCCGGGGTTACTCTGGCCCAGGTCACCGCCGTTCGCGCTGGAAAGCTTGTCGACCCAGATTCGGGCGTTGTTCTCACCGATCAGATCATTCTGGTTCGCGACAAGAAGATTGAGAAAGTCGGGAAGGGAATTGAAATTCCCGCGAACGCGACCATCGTCGATCTCAGCGAAATGACCGTCCTTCCCGGCCTCATCGATTGCCACACGCATCTCGCCGATGGCGCGCACGACAGCGAACCGATGGGACAATTCAAGAAGACCGGAGCGCAGGTCGCACTCGAGTCTGTGCCCAATGCCCGCGCCATGCTGGAGTCTGGATTCACGACTGTGCGCGATGTTGGCACGTATCGCGCCCTTGGTGACATAGCTCTCCGCGATGCTATCAACCGCGGCGACATCGTTGGCCCGCGGATGTTCGTTGCGGGCGCCTACGTTACCATTTCCGGCGGCGCCGGCGCGCTCACTGGACTTGCTCCCGACATCCAGCTTCCTTGGGATCTCCACTACGGTGAGGCCAATGGCCCGTGGGAAGTACGCAAAGTAATTCGTCAGCTTGCTCACGACGGTGTCGATCACATCAAGATTCTTTCCAGCGGAGCGGTGCTGACTCACGGCAGCAATCCGAAGTCGCAGGAATTCACTCCGGAAGAACTTCATGCCGCAGTGGACGAAGCCAGCTCCTTCGGCCTCCGCGTGGAGGCGCACGCGCATTCCCCTGAGGGCATCAAGAATGCCATCCGCGCCGGCGTCGCCTCCGTCGAGCACGCCACCATGATCGACGACGAAGGCATCGCCCTTGCCAAGCAGCACGGAACCTATCTCGACATGGATATCTACGACGAGGAATGCATACAAGAGGAAGGCAAAGCCGGGGGGATGCCAAAAGATTTTCTCGAACATGATGCGCAACTCGGCCAGATGCAGCGCGACAATTTTCGCAAAGCGGTCGCCGCCGGGGTGAAAATGTCATTCGGCACCGATGCCGGAGTCTGCGCCTACGGCACCAGCGGCAAGCAATTCGCTTTTATGGTGAAGTACGGAATGACTCCGATGCAGGCCATTCAGGCCGCAACCAGCAACGCCGCCGATCTGCTGGGCCGCTCGAACGAACTTGGTTCCATCAAGCCCGGCAAATACGCCGACCTCATCGCCGTTTCCGGCGACCCGCTCGCGGACATCCGCCTGCTTGAGAATGTGAAGTTCGTTATGAAAGACGGAAAAATCTACAAGCAGTGACGACTACTGCTACTGATGATCGCGCGGAATCGTTTCCTGCCACGTCTTCGTCTTGATCATCTCTCCATCTTTCAGTAACTCCCGCGTGTACTTGTAATAAAAATTCTTCTGATCGGTCGTCACCAGCAGATGGCCGCGCCATACCAGCGTACGGCCCTTCAACGCAAAGATGCTCTCCGCCTCGCCACGCACCGAGCCTGTCTCCGGATGCGCGTCGTCTCCCTCGTAAGTCAGGTTCTCAAAATCATTTTCCGTTCCCCACGGATATTCGTATCCATCCTTGCCCTTCCAGTGCACGGTCGTCTTCTGGTGAGCTTCGTCGCGCTCCACCGTCCACTCGCCGGGCCAGGGAAATCCTTCATTCTTAATGTCGGTGCGTTCCTCGGAAGGCTGCGGAGGAGAAAACTCCGGTGCAGTCGCACCATGCACGGGCACGACCGGCAACACGATCCGCGATCCGCCACTGCCGCCCAGTTCGAGCGACGTCGTCATGTTGTACGGCGTGGGCAGCATCATCGGCCACAGCGCGTTCGAAATCGCCACGCGAATGCGATGCCCCTTCGGAAATACCCACGAAGTCAGATGCATCTCAATATCGAGTGGATAGACTTTGCCCGGCTCCAGATCGCGCGGTTCGCTCATCGATTCTCTTTGCGCGCCGTTGATTCCCGCGCCCGTGATCTGCGTGACCGTGCCGTCGGGAGCCACGTCGGAAAGCCGCGCGAACCAATCTGCCAGCGGAGCCGTGGCCGAAGCCTGCAACAGCGCGTGCGGTCGCCCCAGAATCGCAACTTCATTTTCCAGCGGCGCCGAATCATAAACCAGACTGAACGCGTCCACCGGCCGCGGATCGCTCAACAACTCTCCCCACCAGAAGCCGGCTTCAACGCCGACCGTCGGAACGTATTTCAACTGGTGCGTGGCGCGGATCGCGGCCGAATCGGCTAGCGAGTGATTCCCGTGCAAGAAGAAAGTTGTAGCCATCGCGTCCTTCGGCGGCCACACGTCTTCGCGCCGCCATTCTCCCGGAACTTCCTGCAGATTCGGATCGGGCGGATGCCAATGCTGCATAAAGATCACGAGCCGCGGATCATTCTGCACTCCGGTATCGCGTCCCTTCAGCCAGTAGTCGAACCAGCGCACCGCCTGGTCGCGCCACTCCACGCGCGGCCCGAAATCCGCATCATTGGGAAACGAATGATTCCACGGCCCGACGATCGCCTTGATCGGCGCCTTCGATTTCATGAGCATGTCGGTCACGTTGTCGCGATAACCGTCCTGCATGCCGCCGATCAGAAAACTCGGCGTCGTGATCTCGCTCAGCGGCCGCACGCGGTCGCGCCAGAACGGACCATCGTGCTGATGCTTCAGATAAAGCAGCGACCATGGCGGCGAATCGAAGCGCGGCCCCAGCACTTTCTCGTCAAGCGAATAATCCGGCGCGCCCACCCAGCCTTCGGCCATGTCCATGTTCAATTCAAATTCGTCAACGTGTGCGATGCCGTCGATGTAGTGAACGTCATCGTGAAACAACTCCGCCGTCGCATGCGTGGCGAGGATCGCCTTCAATGCCGGCGGATGTCGCATCGCCATTTGCATCGCGGTGAATCCGCCCCACGAGATTCCGAACATGCCGACATTTCCGTTCGACCACGACTGACGCGCCAGCCATGCGATGACCTGCTCGCCATCCACTTGTTCCTGTTCTGAATATTCGCGCTCCGGCGGAATGCCTTCACTCGCGCCAAATCCGCGAATGTCGACCCGCACACTCACGTAGCCGCGCCGCGCGAAGTACGTATGTTTCGGGATAGTCGCCCGCAGCCGTGCCGTCATCTTTGCGGTACGGCAGATATTCGAGCAGGGCGGGGAACTTCTCTCCGGGCTTCGCCCCGTCCGGCATGTACAGAGTCGCCGCCAGGCGCACGCCGTCCTTCATGGGAATCCACGCCTGCTCCATGCGCACTCCATAAACAGGCGCCGACGGTGGTTCACCGGCGTGAACGGAAAGAGAGAAAATAAAAGATGAAACAGAGAATGCAGAATGTCTTCGCCAAAGCGTCTCCGCGATGCTCGTCCGTGATGCCGGGTGCCCCATTTCTCGCTCGTTCTTTGCGCGAGAAGTGGGGAAGTTGTGTCGAAAGTTGCCCGCGCAGTGACTAGCGGTCAATGTTGCGGATCTTGCTCCCGCCGCATCGCGCGCAGATCGATCCCCAGTTGCTCCGCCTTCTTATACAGGTGACTGCGCTCCAGGCCAAGCGCTTTTGCGGCGAGGCTCATGTTGTGGTGGCTTCTCTTCAGTTCTGCGAGAATCACTTCGCGCTCGAACGACTGCACTCGATCAGCGAGCGGTCCAGACGCGAAAGTCGCAGGCGCGAGGGCCACGCCCGAAGAAGTCTTCGGCAGCGCCATTTGCACCGTTGCCAGATCAACCTGACCCTCGGTCGCAAGCAGCATCAGGCGCTCGACCATGTTGCGCAGTTCGCGAACATTCCCCGGCCACGGATGCGATTGCAACGCCTCCATTGCTTCGGCCGTAAAAGGAACCGGCTTCCAGCCGTTCTGCGCGCAAACTTGTGCGGCGAAGTGTTGCACCAGCGCCGGAATGTCGTCGCGCCGTTCGCGCAACGGCGGCAGCACCAGCGGGAAAACGTAAATTCGATGAAACAGATCCTGACGAAATTTCTCGTCCCGCACCCGCGCCTCAAGATCGCGATGTGTTGCCACGACAACCCGCACGTTTACCGCGATCGGCTTGTCACCGCCAATCCGCTCGACCTCGCCCTCCTCGAGCACGCGCAATAGCTTGGCTTGCATGTTCAGTGGCATGTCGCCGATCTCATCCAGAAAAATTGTTCCTTGATCCGCCTGCTCGAACTTGCCAATGTGTCGTCCCGAGGCTCCAGTGAAGGATCCCTTCTCGTGTCCGAAGAGTTCCGACTCGATCAGTTCAGCCGGTACGGCCGCACAGTTCAACGTCACGAACGGTCCGGCCGCGCGCCCGCTTCGCTCGTGAATCGTGCGCGCAATCAACTCTTTGCCCGTGCCAGTTTCGCCCAGAATGCATACCCGCGTCTCGCTCGCGGCCACGCGTTCCAGTTGCGCCATCACCCGCCGCATCGCTTCGCCCTGCCACACGATTTCATGCTTGCCCAAACGCTGCTTGAGTTGCCGGTTTTCGCTTTCCAGTCGCTGCAGCTTGAGCGCATTCTCCACCGTCAGCAGAAGTTTGTCGGTCGAGATCGGTTTCTCGAGAAAATCGAGCGCGCCCAGCCGCGTCGCCTTCACCGCCATTTCAATATGCGCCTGGCCGGACATCATGACCACCGGCGCGGTCACTCCCTGCCGCTTCAATTCTTCCAGCAAAGTCAGGCCATCTTTCCCCGGCATGACCACGTCGGAGAGAATCAGATCGAAGTCCTCGCTCTTGGCCAGCTCCAGAGCCTTGCCCGCGTTGTCGCACACGGTAGCCTCGTGTCCCGCCAGCCGAAAAGCACGCGACAGCGAGGCCAGAGTGTTGGCCTCATCATCCACGATCAAAAGATGCGCTTTGTGTGGCAACTGTCCTCCCCGCTGCTTCGATTTCCTTTGTGCACCTTAGTGCCCTTCGTGGTTCAAGCCTTTGTCTTCTGCAGTGTGTCGATATTCACCGGCAACTCGATCACAAATGTCGTTCCCTGGCCCGGCTCGCTCCGCACGCTGATTCTTCCTCCATGATCGCTCACCACCGACTGCACAATCGCCAGCCCCAGCCCAGTCCCATGCTGTTTGCTCGTGTAATAAGGAGTGAAGATGCGCTCGCACTCTTCCGGCGTCAGGCCTGAGCCAGTGTCGGCAACTTCCATCATCGACTTTCCCGTCATCGCGTCGCGTGCGCAACGTGAGCGCGCCGCCCTGCGGCATCGCGTCCATCGCGTTCAGCACCAGGTTCGAGAGGGCGCGATGGAGCAGCTCAGGGTCGGCCGCAATCGGCTCCAGACTCCCATCGAGTTCAAGCTTGCACGCGATCGGAACTCGTCCTGGAGCCTGCAGCTGTGCCTGAAAAAGTTGCGCAACACCCCGCAGCAGTTCATTCACCTGCACCGCCTGCAACTGCGGATGTGGCATTTTGGAGAATTCGCTGAAGCGTCCAATGATCGTTTTCAGATTCGATATCTCCGCCAGCAACGTGCGCGAACTCTCGCGAAATACTTCGTCGAACTGTTCCGGATTCTGCATCCGGGCGCGAACCAGATTCTCGACTGTGAGTTGCAACGGGAACAGCGGATTCTTCAACTCATGCGCCAGTCGCCGCGCCAACTCGCGCCACGCAGCAACGCGCTCGGATCTGTACCAGCCGTTCTCTTTGCGTTAGTAGTTCCGAGGTCATGCGATTAAATGACTCTGCGAGTTGCGAAACCTCGTCGTGCCCGGCAACCTCGACCCGCGTGTTCCAGTTTCCCGCGGCGACTCGCTTGCGCCGCTCGCGCCAGTTGCTCCACCGGACGCGTCACTCGTGCCGCCGCCCAACTGCTGAGCAGGATCGCCAGAACAATTCCTCCGCCACCCACGAGCAGCGCCGAAGCGCGGATGTGCCGCTTCAGTTCCACGTACGATCGCCGCGAAGTTCCAATCAACAGGATTCCCAGCAGGGGTGATCCTTGCCCGCGCCCCGCAAAGGAATCGCGTGAAACACTCGTCGTCCGCCTGATCCGACGACCAGTGCACAATCCCTGTCATTTCCACGTTGTATGCCGCACCGCGTCGATGAGTGTCCCGAATCTTATCGGCGGGCCGCGCCGGTCGGGATTGGAGCCCTGCGCCGGATCGATCAGCAGGTCCCTCGAAAAATGATCTCCGCGATTCTGGTATAGCAGTGCCCGCATGTCCGCCGGCAAGTCGAACGCCGAGAGAAAACCTTTGTCCAGCCGCCGTCCTCCGATCACGTAGATCGGATGCTCCCCGATCCGGGTCATCCGCACGGCGAACACGCCCAGAGCGGTCGAGTCCTGCATTTCTTCCTGCTTCAAGAACGCCCCCTGCTCACTCGACGCAGAAAGATTCTGAAACCCAGGCTCTGGATAGCCGAATTTCGCCGGCCACTGCGCCGAAGAAATAATGTTACCGCGCGAATCCACCAGTTCCAGGAAATCGAGCCGGTGGTTGTCGGCCATGGACTTCGCCAGATCAAAATATCCGAGAGTCCGCCATCGTTCCATTCAGAGCCGTCGCCATGCGGGCGACCGGTTCGACGCCGCGATGGCCTCCACTCGCCGCGCAATTCTTCGCCCTGGTGGTTGAACTCCCGCTGAAATTGCGCGACCAGAGCCGCCGTGCGCTCGTCTTCACTTTTTTCAAACGCGCGCCGCGTGACTGCGAGCACAAGTCCGGCGATCGCCGCAACCGAAAGGAAGACGGTCAGCGCAAACACGGCCAGCAATTTGCGGCGAAAAATCATGGCTTTCCGCTCCCAGCCACGAGTCGGCCAGGCTCCAGGTTCCATCGGGGCGCGGCGTCCAGTTCTTTAAGTTTGCGGACGCAGCATACGACACCGGCAGATGAAACAGTGGAATCAACCGCTGTGTCGCCAGCAGCGATTGCTCGGCCGCATAAAGTTCCTCAACTGAACCACTTCTCGTTTTCCCTGTGGACGCCCCGACCAGCCCAGCCACGTTGGCCAGTGCGATCCACGGATCGGCCGAGGCCAGAGGAATTCGCAGCAGCCGCAAATCCGCCGAAGGCGCGGTGGCTGACTGTGCAATCGGCTGCAACGCCAATCCCCCGTCTCTTGCGTTCAGCGCGATGCGCTCGGTCAACAATCGCGCCACCGGGTCACCGCTATCGTATGCCACCGTCCACGTAGGAATTGTCCGCACTTGTTCGCGCGCATGACGCGCCCGAGGCAAGTCCGCGTCTGCGAGGAAGACGAACCCGTACCCACTCATCCAATTCGGAAGAACGCCAGCCGTTGGCTGTCCCGCACCTTGCAATAGAACGCTGCGCATCGACCCGCGTTCCACGCTAAGAGCCAGAGCCTCGCGCAACAGCTTGTCGTCAGCGGAATTCGCCTCGCGTGAAAACCAAGCCAGCAGCTCAATGGGAAGCGAACTCGCGAGCCGATGTCCCTCCAGAGAAATCCGGTGCGCCTGCTCCGGCGCGACTTCCACCAAATCGGCCTTGCCCAACTCCAGCGCAATCATTTGATCGCGAACACTGCGGCCCATGTCGATCTCAACGCCATCGAGAAATGGACGTCCTCGCCAGTAGCCCTCTTCCGCTATCAGCGTTAATTTCTTCCCCGGCTGCCAATCGGCAATATGAAAAGGTCCGGTTCCGCCGGGCGCGGCATTGGGATCGCGTTTCGCAATCGCATTTCTCGCCAGCGCAAGCTCCGCCAACAATTCCTGATCCGCGCCGTCGCGCTCAATCACCACCGAGTCTCCATCCGCCGTCACTCTCCACGACGGATTCGCCGTGCGTAACGAGTCGGCCGCGATCTCTGCCGTAAGCGGAGTCCCATCGTGAAACTTTACGCCGCGACGCAGCCGAATCTGCCAGCGCTGGTTGCCGGAGGGATTGCCGGACGAAGCCTGCCACGACATTGCCAGCGAGGCTTGCACTCGCCCTTCGTCTAAAGTTACAAGCGTGTCGAACATCAGCATCGTCAGGCTGCGTCGCGCGAACGAATCCGGCTGCGAGTTGTCCGCAGGATCGAGCGACGCCGGCGCAGCCCGCATGGCCACATGTAGCGTGCCGCCGTATTGCGGCCGCGTCTCCGCGTTTGCAGCCAGCGCACCAGCCAACACGCTACTGACTACAAGCCAGCGCCAGTCGAAAAGCCTCATAGTTTCCCGTTTCTCGATTTCTCACTACAGCGACGCTCGTGTCGCCTCTCGCTTCCGTCCACAAGGCAGCGACCGGCCCGGGAAAATCCATGGCCGCACTCACCGCCACCGGATCGCGATCCGGAAATTCGTAGGCCCGCACTGAATCTCCCGTACCGTCTCCGGAACCTGTGGCCAAGACCTGCCATCCCGCGCCACACGCGGTTTTCACCGTGGCGACATCGCTGCCCCATCCGAACCGGGCGGCCTGATCGTTCACGCCATCGACCATGTGCACCTGGCCGTCGGTCGTGGCGAAAATCCACAGCGTGTACTTTTCTCGGGGCAATAAAGCAGCAGAATAAAACTTCGACACCGTCGTGAACTTGCCCACGCCCGGAGTCAGAGCTCCGGTGAAAAAATTGCGAGTGGGCGCGAAAAATGCGCTCATCTGCGGAACTAGGGTCGACGCGCCGCTCCCCAATCCTGCACTCGGAAACACCGACAAGCCACCGCCGTTCGTGCCCGAGACTAAAGGCCCCGACAGAAGAGGCCAAGGATCGTCACTCTCGCGGCAATTCAAGGTCAGCGGCAGTGCCGCGGTGCTGCGGCAAATCACGCCTGGAAGATACACGTCGAGCAAGTGATCTCGCGCCGGAATCAGCCGGCCGCGCAAATCCCTTGGCCATGGCCGTGCGTGGACGATCGCCAGCGTCTGTTCCTGCTGCCACTTTCCACCTTGCATCCGGTAGAGCGAAACTTTTTCCGGATCAAGCACCGCGATGTGCGTCGGACCGGTACCCTCTTCCAGCACCGCAACGTCAAGAATCGGATCCCCCTGCGCCCACAGGGGAATTTTGCGCAGGCTCAGCGGCACGGACTCACGCATCGCCGTCGCCCCTTCTGCGCGCGGCGCAGAGACCATCACCACCGCAACCTCGCCCGCGCCTTGCCGAATCTCCGCCACCCAAACGTAAGCCGCTGGATTCTCCGACAAAGATATCGCGACCGTCGCCGCAGCCTGTTCTTCCTTCACAAAACGAATGCCTGCCGATTCCAGAGCGCTGCGCAGCCCGTTCTGAATGATCTCGTTCTCGCGCTTTCCGAGAGACGACCGATTTTCCACCGTCAACGCGACGGCGCCCGGCCCGGTAACCGCCACAATCTTCCGCGCCAGTTGCTGCTCCGGTGCGCTCCAGTCGGCCGCGCGCGCAGCGATAGTCATTCCGAGCAAAACAAGAACAAGAAGGACTTGCACTGCAAGGCGAAGGCAGCGCGCTGCGCGGAAGACGCGATTCACCGAGATCGAGATGACGTTCGGGATGGCCGAATTATAAACCGCTCCCCGCATCAGATCTCTCCCAGCCCCTGTACTGTTTGGACACCACTCAACCCATGAGACAGCCGCAAACCGGGTGCCCCATTTTTCGCGCGTCTTTTGCGCGAGAAAGCCTGCCCTGAGCTTCTCGAAGGGTGGGGATTGTGAGCCCTTCCCTGAAAAATTCCGGCGGCCCACTCGCATCTTCCCCTGCCTGCAAGCGAGCCGCCGTGCGCGCGCAAATCTACCTCGGCTGTTCCTCCGCCGGTTCCGTTTGCGCCGCCTGGTTCGCCGCGCTCATGCCGCGCAAAACATCGTTGGCAAAGAAAAATTTTCCATCCGCAGGAACCATCATGATCTGCAGCTTGTCCGACAGCCGCTCCGCCACGATCTTGTTAATCAGCAGCGGATTCTGTTTCAGAATCGCTGCCTCGCTCGACATCCGCTCTGCATCGGCCACCGCCGTCACCCGAATGCGATCCGCTTCCGCCTCGGCCAGCATCTTCCGCCGTTCGGTCTCGGCCTTGCTGTCGATCACCTTGGCCTGCGCCGCCGCTTCCGCATTTTGAATCGTCGCTTCCTTTCGCGCTTCCGCTTCCAGCTTGCTCTGCTCGATCTGTTTCTGCTTCAGTGGCAGCGTGTACTGCATGGCATCGGATTCACCCTTCGCCTGCAGCACGTGCACTTGCGCTTCGCCCTCCGCCTGCTTGATCTGCTGTACCTTCGTTGCATCGGCTTCGAGTTCCGCGATGCGCACCTGTTTCTGTTTCAATTCCGTTTCCACGCCCATGCGATCGTTTTCCTGCTCTTTCAGCAACAGCGTCTCCAGTCCCTTGGCATATTCCTCCGGCAACTGGATATCGCGCAGCATCACCTCTTTCACCACGATCCCGTCCGCCGCCAGTTTCTGCGTGATCATCTGTGCAGCCCGTGACCGCACTTCCTCGCGCTTTGCCGAAAAAACATCGCGCACCGTGTAGTTCGGAACCAGTTCGCGCCAAACGCTGGCCACGATCGGCGGAACAATTTCTTTCTCCACCGGCCGCGGCAGGTTGCTCTGAATGTAATCCAGCCGCTTCGAATCGAGCCGGTACCGCACCGTGATCGCGAGACCCAGCGTCAATCCTTCCTTGGCTTGCACGTCGAGCAGTTGCGATTTAGTCGTGACGTTCCCCGCGGCGGATTTCCCATCCTCTGCCACTCCTGCAGTGAAGACCTGATCGCGCGTGTCGAATAAAACCACGTCCTCGACCAGCGGCACTACAACATGCACGCCCGGATAGAGCGTGCCCGGCAACGTTCCACTTGTCTCGCTAACGCGGACACCGCCCATGCCGCTCGGCACTACCACGATGCTGAACGCTAACAGAATTGGTCCCCACGCCAGCAGACCCAGCGCCACCGAAGTTCGCCAACGCCATTGCGGACGCGCCGGCAACGTTCCCACGCCCGGCACAGCCAGCGCCCGCCGGTAAATCAGTTCGCGATACAGGTCATAACCCAAAATACTTACAGCCGCGAGAATCATCCCGAGGCCACCGGCAATCAGCAAGTACTTCAACGCCAGCATCGTCGTTCTCCTTTATGGTTTTTCAGCGCCTCTGCGCCGATTTCACTGCGGCCGTCTGCTGCGCCAGCTTGCCCGGCGCGAAGAACAGGCGGAACACTTGCCCGAAAATCAGTTCCTCCGCCAGCAACGCCACCGCCAGCGAAAACACCAACCCTCCCACCACCGCGATGAATGTGATTGCCATTTGCATAACGCCTCCTTAAAGAAACCAAGAATTCGAACCCCTGACCATGACCACTGACCCTAGCCCCGACCCCTGCCCTACTGCCCCGCCACCTGCCCTACCTCCGCATCCGCCACCTGCTCGAATTCACCAAACGCCTGCGCAACCTCGTCGTCGCGCTCGCCATGAATCTGAACCAAGTCACCCACCCGCAGCATGGCGAACAATTTCTCCATATCGCGATTACGCAGCCGGATGCACCCATGCGAGGCCGCGCGCCCAATCGACCGCGGCGCGTTCGTCCCGTGAATCCCATAGCCTTTTTGGCTCAGTCCCACCCAGCGCGTTCCTACGGGATTGTCTTTGCCGCTGGGGATCACCGTGCCCGGGCGGTAATAAGTAGGATTGGCGACGCGGCTCACGATTTGAAATTCGCCGGTTGGACTGGGACTCACCGCCGCACCCACCGCAACCGGAAAAGTCGCGAGGACGTTCCCGTCCTCGAGCACCGCAAGCTTGCGATCGGGAATGCTAACCAGCACGACCCGCGTCGGCCGTTTTCCGCAGGTTTTGAAGTCTGAGCGAACAACGGGCCGCCAGCGCAGCAAGGCTACCAGCACTGCTGAGCCCAACTCGTTGTCGCCTGGGTTCGGTCGTCCCATGTCCGCCCTCCCTGAATTCGCCATGCGCCAATACAGAAAGCAGGACGGAAGCCAGATATTATCTGTATGAAAATAAAGGAATTAGACTTGGATGGCGAGCCGATTTCAGTGTGCTGCGAACCACGGTGTGTCCACGCGCACACAGCTTTGGAAGGGCGCGACTCGACCGCTGCCCCACCAAGCCATGAAAATGTAGAGGGGTTCCCGCGTGAGGGCGAAACGTTGTGTAGCAAGAGAGGTAGGTGGGGAGGGCTGAGACTTCGAGCCTTCAAGCGCCCGGCCCCTGCCGTCTGGGGTAACGGCTTGTGGGGTTCTGTGGGTGGGGCCGGGCGATCTTTTTAACTAGAAGGCCTAGTTCAATTGTGCCTATTTAAACCTTCTTCGCCGTCTATTTCTGTGACAGCCATCACACTTGCACGTGATCGTCATCATGCGGAAGCGGGTGCCCCATTTCTCGCGCGTTCTGTGCGCGAGAAGTGGTGATGTTCGATGGAATCAGAGGAGGTGCACTCGCCCCCGCCGCGCACATCCGCCTGTGACGAGAATCACCGCCGCATTTCCTCCCGCTTCATACACTCGTCTTCGAGCTAATCGAGAACACTCATTTCATCCAGGAGACCGATTTCATCATGGCCTACGTTATTACCGATTCCTGCATCAAAGACTCTCTCTGCGTCGAGGTCTGCCCCACCGATTGCATCCATCCCAAAGAAGACGAGCCCGGCTTCGAGGCGAGCACTCAGATGTATGTCGACCCCGAAGGCTGCATCGACTGCGGCGCTTGCATTCCAGCCTGCGGATCCGATTCGATTCACGCCTTGGACGATGTGCCGGAAGACAAGAAAGAATTCATCGACAAAAACGCAGCGTATTACAAGCACTGATCGCGCTTGCGGATAAAGATCGAAGAGAAGCGACAGCCATAAGGGACAAGTCGCACGAAGAACTTTCAAGGTTTTTCCTTCGTGAACCTTCGTGTCCTTCGTGGTTGATGCTTTTGTTGTTGCCCCCCGAACTCTCATCCGTTGACTTGTCCCCCGCGCAACGCTTATCGTGGGCGCGCTATGAACGTAGTCAAGGCAACGCGCCAGTTTGAAGACTGGCTGGGCCATCGCACCGACGTGGTCAAGAAAGATCTCCGCATCAAACACACCAACATGAAGGCGGAGCTCTTCCCCTTTCTGCGCGCCACCTACTACCGCTGGGCCCAGGTCTGGCCGGAAGTCTGTCCTGACTTGTCGAAGGCGCCGCATGCGCTCGCCGTCGGCGACCTGCACGTCGAGAATTTCGGCACCTGGCGCGACGTTGAGGGCCGCCTCATCTGGGGAGTCAACGACTTCGACGAAGCCCATCCCATGTCCTACGCCAACGATCTAGTGCGCCTAGCCGTCAGCGCGCACCTGGCCGCTGAAGTAGGACACCTCCCACTCGAGAAGAAAGATATCTGCGACTCAATTCTCGACGGTTATCGAGAAGGCCTGCGCGCGCAGGGATTGCCCTTCGTGCTGGGCGAGAAGAATGACTGGCTCCGCCAGCTTGCCGAAAGCGAGCTGCGCGATCCCGTCCACTTCTGGGCGAAAATGGATGCCCTGCCCACCGTGAAGGAAGAAATCCCCGTCAGCGCCCTCGATGCCCTCGATCACCTCATGCCCGCCAAAGATCTCGACTACCGGGTGACTCATCGCGTGGCAGGCCTGGGCAGCTTGGGCCACGCGCGCTACGTCGCCATCGCCGACTGGCACGGCGGACGCATCGCCCGCGAAGCCAAGGCTCTGGTGTCCTCCGCCTGCTATTGGGCGAAAGATCACGAGGGCCCATCCGAAATTCTTTACCAGACCATCATCAGCCGCGCCGTTCGCTGTCTCGATCCTTTCGTTCAACTGCGCGGGCGCTGGATCGTTCGCCGCCTCAGCCCGCACTGCTCGCGTATCGAACTCGCTGACATGAAGGCCCAAGGCAAAGAGCTGCGCCTGCTTCGCGCCATGGGATGGGAAACCGCTAACATCCATCTCGGCACAAAAACCGCCCGCAAGCCCATCCTCCGCCATTTGCAAAAGCAAAAACCAAAGTGGCTGCACGGCGCGACCGAAGAAATGCTGAACGCAGTCCGCGACGACTGGAAGGTCTGGAAGAAAGACGGCTACGCGTAGCAGAGCGTGGGAAGGACACGGAGTGTGGCTTTGGGAAGGGCACGGCTTCAGCCGTGCCGTAGACTCGCGAGATTTGATGGCGGCTTCAGCCGCTGGGGGCCGTCGTTTGCGGGGTTCTACGCCGCCCCGCTGCGCTCCACGCCCGCCGCATCATCCGCATTTGTCACCGGCCGCCGCAGCGCAGCCAGTGCCACCCCGCGCTCCCGGTCCGACACCAGCGTCCATCGCGCGGCACAGCCATCGCAGAGCCAGTAGTGTTCCACGCACCGTCGCAATTTCCGCGCTCGCACAAACGGAGGCACAGCCGACTCCCCTGGCTTGGTCACGCGCTCCGTCTCCACCAGAAACAGTTTTCCTTCTCTGAGTCTGAGAAAGGGTTTCCGACACCGCGGGTTGGCGCACTGGCTAAGCATTCTTATACTCCTGCTCAGCCCAGAGAAATCCCGGCGAGCAACTGCAACGCGCATCCCCAGCACTTCGCATGCCAGGAGTTTTCCCGATGCGCGGGTAAGGTCCGGACGATCCCGAGTGCATTCCGACCGGCAATCTGGTCCCTATCTGCCGACTAATCGGCAGCAACTGCCGACACACCGTCGCCGCTCGATTGCTCACCGTGCACTCGGGCGGCTACCATCATTACCATGCCTAGGGTGCTGCTCTGTCCACCGGATTATTTCGATGTAGTCGATCAGAAAAACGATCAGAGAAATCCCTACGCGGAAGTCCCCACCGAATCGAGTGAAACAAAAAATCTGCGGGTGCCCCATTTCTCGCGTACTTTGCGAGAAAGCCTGCCCTGAGCCTGTCGAAGGGTGGGGATTTTTCCTTAGCAATCACGCGCGCATCCGATGCTTCAACCTATGACCGCTCCCCCTATTCCGGCTCAAGAACAAACTTCGAATCCGAGCCCGCGCCGCGTGGCCCGCTTCCCCCACCTTCGTGCCCTCGCCTGGTCTGGCGATTATCTCTATGCCGCTCGCGGCTACGAACTCCTGCGTGCCCGAATTCAAGATCCCGCGAATCTGACCTGGCAGCCTGTAGGCACGTTCCGCCCCGCTCCACGCCGCCGCCTCTCCGTCATGAACACTCTGATCGCGCGCTTATTCCGTGACGGCTTCCATGCGCTCGCCGTGCTGCCATCCGGCGGAATCGTAGCCGCAGTCCCCGGCGCAATCGTCACTCTTCGCCCCGGTGACCGCGAGTTTCGCCGCACCCACACCATCACCCGCGGAACCCGTCCGTTACACATCACCGCAGTTCCCGACGGCGCCGTTTTCTGGGGAGAATATTTCGACAACCCCGCGCGCGAAGAAGTCCACATCTACGCCTCGTCCGATAACGGCGCGACCTGGAACGTCGCCCACACCTTCCCCAAAGGCAGCATCCGTCATGTCCACAATATCGTTCACGACCCGTGGGAAAACTGCTTGTGGATCTTGACCGGCGATTACGGCGACGAATGCCGCATCCTGCGCGCTTCCTGTGATCTCAGCCAAATCGAGCCTGTCCTTCAGGGCAACCAGCAGGCCCGCGCCGTCGCGCTGGTCCCCACCGAAGACGGCCTCTATTTTTCTTCCGACACGCCGCTGGAATCGAACTACATCTATCGCCTCGACCGCCGGCGTGTGCTGTCGCAACTCTCACCGCTCGGCAGTTCCTCCATCTACGGATGCCGCGTCGGAGCCCATGTCTTCTTCTCCACCATGGTCGAACCCAGCGAAGTGAACCGCGATCTCCACGTCCGAATCTACGGAGGCAACATCGCCCAGGGATGGCAGCACGCTCCTCGACTGGCGAAAAGATCGCTGGCCCATGGCCCTGTTCCAATACGGCAACGCCATCCTTCCCGACGGCAACAACGCCACGAAATTCCTCGCAATAACCACCATCGCCGTCCAATCCGATGACCTGGTTACCTCGCTCTACTTAATTCCGTGACCAAAACAAGGTGTGAAGACGTCCGGGTGCCCCATTTCTCGCGTACTTTGCGAGAAGTGGGGTTTTGGTCTTGTCGAATAGGACAAGACCGGGATTTCCGACAGCGCAATCCGTCTGCCGTAAAATGGAGTCAGAAATTTCTTCGTGCCCTCTCTCCGCTATTACCGCCGCATCTTCAGCGCCTACCTTCTCGGCGGCAAGAGCCATCTCACGTTCTGGCACGAAACTCCCGCGGAAAATCCGAACGCCCTCCCCGGCGAACTCGGCGAGTACTACATGCCCTTCACCGAGAAGGCCGACTATCGGGGCCCCTACGATTCCTCTGGCGCGCCCCAACTCGACTATCACGGCCACATCGGCCTGCAGTACAACCCCATCGCCATCGCGCAATACGGCTTGGGCAATTACAACCTCTATCGCCAAACCTCCGATGCCAGCCGCCGCAAGAAATTCTTTCTCGCCGCCGACTGGCTCTGCTCGCACCTGGAGCCAAACTCCCACGAACTCGCGGTCTGGCATCACCACTTCAACTGGGAATACCGCGACACTCTCCAGTCCCCGTGGTACTCCGCGCTGGCGCAAGGGCAGGGAATCTCACTACTGGTTCGCGCCCACAAAGAATCCGGAGATTCACGCTACCTCGCCGTCGCGCAGCGCGCTCTCGCCAGCTTCTACGTCCCCATGTCCGAGGGCGGCGTGGCCTTCACCGACGACTCCGGCGATCTCTGGTTCGAGGAGTACATCGTCTCGCCGCCCACTCACATCCTGAACGGATTTATCTGGGCTTCGTGGGGCCTCTACGATTATTTTCTCGCCACGAAAGAAAACGCAGCGCACGAACTCTTCGCTCGCGCTGTGCGCACCCTGCTGCACAATCTCGATCGCTTCGATCTCGGCTTCTGGTCGCTCTACGAGCAATCGGGCACGCGCCTGCCCATGGTTGCGAGCCCCTTCTATCACCAACTGCATATCGTGCAGTTGCGGATCATGCATCGCCTGACGGGGGAAGGCGAATTCGCCCGCGTCGCCGATCGATGGGAGAGCTACTCTCGCAGCCGCAGCAAACGCATCCGCGCCCTGGGCTACAAGAGTGCATTCAAGCTCTGTTACTACTGAAATACATTTCTTAGCGGACGTTGCAGGTTTTTCTTCGTGTACTGTGCGGTGGAGATTTTATTGATCTTCAAGTGCGCACCTGGTTCGAGAAAGAGCTTCGAGTTTAGCCTATACCCTCTTTTCAATACTCCACACAAAAGCGTATGGTGTTTTGGGAATGTCGCCGTCACTTGGGGTCCCACTCATGTCTCTGCTCTGGAATAAACGAACTTCACATTCCTGCGGTCGATCCTTTCTTCCCTTACTTCTTCTGGCCGCCAGTCCGCTTTATAGCCAACTGAAGGCCACCGTCCACGTCGAACCCGCAAAGACCGGACCGATGGTGTACACCACTTCGCTCGGAATCGCCGCCGACCGCTGGGACTCCAAGGCCTTCGATCCTGCAACCCTGCAGTTGATCAAAGATGCCGGAATCACCAGCCTGCGTTTTCCCGGCAACAACGGTATCGATGCTCTCTACCACTGGTCCACCGGCGCGATTTCGAATCCCTACACCAACGACCGTGCGCCGGCATTCGCGCCCGAGAGAAGGTTTCCTGCAACTGTATCCGTGATCGATGACCTGGGTACCGCCCTGGTCTCGGTCAACTACGGCACCAACCTGAACGGCAGCGGTGGCGGCGAGCCCGCCGAAGCGGCCGCCTGGGTTGCGTACGCCAACGGTAAGACCTCGAGCAAGCAGGAAATCGGCAAAGACTCGAAAGGCAACGACTGGAAAACGGTGGGGTACTGGGCGAGCCTGCGTGCCAGCACTCCCTTGCCCACCGACGACGGCCTCAACGCCCTGCGTATTCAGCATCTCGATCCCATCGGCATTCAGCTTTGGACCGTGGGCCACGAGCCCTACTACAACGGCTTCTATGGCCAGGATCACACACCCGGTTCCGACGCGGACACCACTGGCCTCTACGGTCAAGCCGGCTCTCCCGAACCCGATCTGCATCTTGGGCCCGTGCCAACCTCGAGAGACTGGGGCCGTTTCTTCCAGAACCAGCGCGTGGGACCGCAAGCGTATGGCGCGGCCGTAGTCGAATTTGTCAAAGCCATGAAGGCGGTCGATCCCACGATTTTTGTGGGCGCCGCGCTGACCCTGCCGCTTACTACCTCCGGCTCCAATGATCCGAACCCCATGGGAAAGAACTGGAATGCTGCGGTCCTGAAGGCCGCCTGCGCCAGCATGGATTTCAGCGCTGTTAACTTCTGGGAGGGCAAAGGCGCTCCTCCGGACTACAACATTAATGTCGACGAGGAAGACTTGTTAAGACATGCGCGTGATCCATTGGACAACAATAATCACTTCAATATGTCCGGGTTTGAGCACGACTACGCTTTGCTGGCGGCCGATCTGGCCGACAAATACAAGAAATTCTGTCCCCCGGGCCACGCCCCCCAGTTAGCCGTGACCGGCCTCGGCGTATCGTCCTGGCTACCCGCGAAGAACCCCGCCGCGCCTGGCCTGTTCGCCGTCGATGCCATCGCCACTCTGCTGGAGCGGGGCGTATACACGGTGATGTGGTCGCCCATTCACGCCGCCAGTCCGTCTTTTCTCGACAACAACAACAAGCCTCAACCTGCCTACTACGGCATCAAGCTTCTTCATCAGGTCGCCCGCGTCGGAGATTCGTTTGTCGTAGCCACCTCGCCCATCGACACCCTGGCAGTGCACGCGGTAAAGCGCCGTGATGGCGGGTTTGGCCTGCTCCTTGTCAACAAAGATCCCAATCAATCCGTTGCAGCGACGGTCACCGTAGACGGCTACAATTTTGCCACCAAGGGAACGCGCTACGAATGGGGCAAGGCGACCATGGATTCTCCCCAGCCGCTCACCCAGTCGCCCATCGAAAACCTGGGTCCCACTTTCACAGTCGTGGTGCCGCGTTACACGGTGACCGCCATCGTGATTCCCAAGGCGTAGCCGGCAGATCCCTGGGTCGGCGAGTCGGTAAGGTCGGCGCGCGATTCCGGCGAATGGCACTTTTGTGCCATTTCACCTTGCTATTTGTCTGACTTAATTTGAACTCCCCCGGCTGGGTGCTTCACGTGCGGCAACCCGGCAGCCTTCGTTCGTCATCTACCCGTGACTCTGTGCGACCTAGACACTGGAGGTTTGTTCATGCCATTTTTGCGGTCAGCCGTCTCCACCTCAATTCTGACGGTGCCCCTGCCCGCGCTGTTCGCGATCCTTTGCGTTCTCGTTTCTCCGTCTCATTCGCAGGACGTCCTCACCTATCACAACAATAATTCCCGTACGGGACTCTACAACGCCGAGACCATCCTCACTCCGGCTAATGTAAGCTGGCCCAACTTCGGTCTCCTGTTCAACATCCCTACCGACGGCCCCGTCGACGCCCAGCCGCTCTACCTTTCCGCCGTGACCATGCCGAATGGGAAGCGAAATCTACTGATCGTTGCCACCGAGAGCGGCTCCGTCTACGCCTTCGATGCCGACACCGGCCTGAAGATCTGGCGCGGCACCATGCTCCGGGCCGGCGAAACCGCTTCCGGCAATCGCGGATGCTCCCAGATTGACGTGCTGGGAGTTACCGCGACTCCCGTCATCTTCCGTCCCAAGACAGGGCATCCGGTCATCTACGCCGTCGCCATGAGCCAAGACAGCTCAGGTCACTACCACCAGCGCCTGCACGCGCTCGACGCCACTAACGGCACGGAACTCGGCACTGCAGCCACCGAAATCCAGGCAACGTATCCCGGTACCGGCGACAACAGTTCCGGAGGCAACGTGATCTTCGACCCCGGTCAAGTTAAGGAACGCGCCGGCCTGCTCTTGGCGGATCGCACCGTTTATCTCGCCTGGGCCTCTCACTGCGATATCCGTCCTTATACCGGCTGGATCATGGGCTACAACATGACCACTCTGAAACAAACCACGGTGCTCAACCTCACGCCCAACGGCAGCGAGGGCGGTATCTGGGGTTCGGGCGCTGGCATGGCTGCCGACGCCTCCGACAACATTTTTCTTCTGGACGGCAACGGCGACTTCGATACCACCCTGAATTCTTCCGGGTTTCCCGCCAATGGCGATTATGGCGACGCTTTTCTCAAGGTCAACGCCAAGAACGGGCTTGCGGTCGCCGACTATTTCGAGATATCGAATGAAGTTGGGGAAAACAGCCAGGACCTTGACCTCGGTTCCGGTGGAACCGTTCTGGTCTCGCCCACGGACTCCTCCGGTAAAGTCTGGCAACTTGCCATCGGAGCCGGCAAAGATTCCAACATCTACATTGTCGACCGCACCAACATGGGCAAGTTTCATCCGACCAGTAACCAGATCTACCAGCAACTCACCGGCGTACTGCCCGGCGGAATCTTTTCCGCGCCCGCCGTCTACAATGGCCGGGTTTACTATGGCCCGGTCGGTTCGCCCATCCTCGCGTTCCAGTTCAAGAACGCAATGCTGCTTCCCCAGCCAGTGGCGAAAACTGCGAATGCCTTCGCCTATCCGGGAGCCACTCCCAGCATCTCCGCCAACGCCAACACCAACGGAATCGTCTGGGCAGTGGAGAACACCACTCCTGACGTCCTCCACGCTTACGACTTCAACCTGCAAGAGCTGTACAACACCGGCCAGGCTCCCAGCGGCCGCGATCAATTCGGCGCCGGCAACAAGTTCATCACCCCCACCATCGCCAACGGCAAAGTCTACGTCGGCACCACCAACAGCGTCGCCGTCTTCGGCCTGCTTCCAGAGAAGTAAAAAGGAATTAGAGAAGGAAGTAGGAGATTTTGGGTGCCCCATTTCTCGCGTCCTTTGCGAGAAGTGGGGATCTTGACTTACGCATCGCCTAGAGTTTATTCCCGACCCCGCTCCCGTCTGCGCTTATACTACGGAGTTCGTCGAGCGATGGATCGCGCCGCCATCAACGAGCAGATCGATAGAATCCTGCGCAGCCAGAATTTTGCCAACAAGAGCCAGCTCAGGAAGCTGCTCGAAGTCCTGTCGCAGAACTTCGATTCGCAAACCACTCTCAAGCCTGACCGCGTGATCAAGGAACTCTGGCCGCAGGAGACCCGCACCAAGGGATCGGCCGATGTCGCCACAGAAATGAACCGGCTGCGGCGCGCGCTGGAATCCTATTACAACGCAGAAGGTAAAGCCGACCCCATTACCATCTGCCTTCCCAATCGTTCCGTACCCGCCGCCGATGGAACGCAGGAAAAAAGATGGATCGTCGCCGCGCCTCGCGGTGGTGTCGGCACTGAAGCCGATATCGAGGATCGTCCGCCGATGCCGGCAGCGAATTCTAGTCGGATCATGAAGATTGTGGCCGCGGCGGCTGTGCTGTGCATTTTGGCCTACATCTCCGCACGGATGCTGGTCGGCCATGATCAGCCTCAATCCGGGCGCCTCGACGGTACGGTGCTTAGGATTATGAATGCGGACGGGAAGGACGTGTGGAGCAAAAGTTTTCCCGAGGGATTTTCGCCCGACTGGTACTACGAACAGGGCATCGCAACGCGCATCTGGTTCGGCGACCTGGATGGCGACGGTCACACCAGCGTTCTTTTCCTTTATCTCCCCGCAGTGAGCCCACTATCGCACTCGACAACCTTGATCTGCTATTCGGATCAAGGCAAAGAGAAATGGCGGTGGACTCCGGGACGAGAGTTGCCGGAACTCCAGGGGGCGCCAGCCACATTCAGGACCGTTGCGCTCGTGGTCATGAAAGCGACCGGGAAGAACCCTTCGCGAATCGTGGTCTCCAGTATTCATGAGCCTTGGTGGCCCGATCAGATAGCGATTCTCGATTCCAAGGGCAAGCTCGTCTCCGAGTACTGGCATTCCGGTCATCTGCACCACCTCGCCTTGGCCGACCTGGATGGCGATGGGCGAGAGGAAATCGTCGCCACCGGAATCAGCAATGGATATCACCAGGCGACCATGGTCGTCCTGTATCCCGACCGGGTCTTTGGCGCTTCCACCGAGGTGGCGCGGCCGGAACTCCAGATTCACGGCATGGGCGCCGCGCAGGAGAGGCTTCGCGTGTTGTTTCCCCGCAGCGATTTGAATAAGGCCCAGTTCGTGTACAACGCGGGCGGCGAGGTCACCGTCGAACGTGGCAGCATTCGACTTTCAGTGCGGGAGAGCCTGCAACCCCCAGGCTGTCTCATCTGGTATGAATTCGACCGCCATCTCCACTTGGCGACCGCTTATGCGGATGAGCAATTTCGGAGCACTCATGCGCAGTTCTATCTCAGGGGGAAAGACGCCCACACCCTGAGTGCGGAAGAAGAAGCTGCATTCCGAAAAGTCCGATGCCTTGTCGGCTGCACATCGGAGTTTGTCCCCGCCCAGACCCAATAACGGCGAAATCTCCAAGTATCGGGTAGCTGGCAATCCCCCCTTATTAATCCCTCGTCGGAACCTTCTGTCTCAGAGGCCATTACCGACGGCGGGTTTGAGCCCGATTCCATACGGATTTCATATCAAATCTGCCCTGAAACCCTCAAAGCGCTTCCATCTCGTGCTAGCATCACCCCCGGCTTGGAGCAGGTTAAGAGACGCGGGTCCCTGTCATCCCGCCTCGGCTCCAATGCTTGTCCCCGAGGAAAGAAATCCCTTCAGGAGGAACATCATGAAATCATTACGCACCTTCCTGCTACCCCTGGCAGCCCTGTTTTTCGTGTTTGCCCTACTGCCCCAGGCCGCGCTGGCCGGGACTGCGAATTGTCCCGCCGAGCCCAAGGCGAACCAGCCCATTGCCTCCGGCGATGTCTATGAGGGAACCAATTGCACTTTAAATACCACCGGAGACATCGATTCCTTCGTGTTCACCGGAAATACCGGAGACACCTGGCGGATCGCTACCGCCCTGAACGGCAGCGTATTAGCCAACATCTGCCTGACGCTCTATGACCCCACGTTCAAGGTGATCTACGGTCCCGGCTGCACCGGGGTTGGGTACGGCGGCCCATCTGCCATCGTGCAAGACCAGACGCTGACTGTCTCTGGCACCTATACCATCGATATAACTGAGAATAGCAGCGCCAAACAGGAGTACGCGGTGTCGCTGGAACGCATCCACCCGGTTCCGCCCAATGCACTGGCGGTCACTCTCCTGAAATCATACGCCGGCGACATTTCCGCCCTCTCCGACACGAACGCTTTCACTTTCTACGGCGCAACCACCGGCGAATACGAAGTCTCCGCAACCCTTCCCAGCAACCCCACCGCAAACATCTGTATGACCGTGTTTACGCCCAGCGGCACCCTGATCACGCCTACAACTGGGAGCGAAGGGGAGTGCACCGGGGTCGGGTACGGCGGCCCATCGACCATCCAGATCGCCTTTACCCCTCCCGCAACCGGCACTTACATGGCGCTCGTTTCCGTGTCTGGGGATGATGCCACCCAGAGCTATAGTCTGGAAGTCTCGTGCGTGGTCGGCAATTGCGGAACACCTCCGCCGTCCTGCACCTTAGTGGACGCCGCGACCTACAATGCAACCACCAGCACCCTGACCATGAATTTCACCGAGGGGAACAACTACGCCGCCACCTGGCGCACTTGGCTGAACTACCAGGGCACGATGAAGGAACTCTTCTCCGTAGCGCAGCCCATCACGGTCCCGCCAGCGGCTGTAACCAAGACCACCACTCTGGCCAAGGAAGGCGTAGTGGCGGTTATCTCCACGCTCACCACCGCCACAAAAGGAATTACCTGCTCCAGTTACGTCAAGGTCGCGACTGGAACGCCATAATCGAGTGAGACGAGACAATCGATCTGCCGGGCCTCCGCTCATTCTTGCTCTACGAGCGAGCGGAGGCCGGTTGACTCCGCAAACCAACCGCGCTCCCCGCCCTACCCCGAACCTCCCTATATGCGATACCTTCTAAGTTCGTGTGAAGATCCTCTACGTCTCACAATATTTTCCGCCGGAGATGGGCGCCCCCGCCGCCCGCGCGTCCGAACTCGCCCACCATTGGGCTGAGGCAGGACACGACGTTTCCGTTCTCACCGGATTTCCCAATCATCCCACCGGCGTCGTTCCACCGGAATGGCGCAGCCGTTTACGCCGCCTCGTCTATCGAGAGAAGATCGACAACGTAACCGTCTTTCGCACCTGGCTCTGGCCTCTGCCCAATCGCAAAGCGCACGAGCGCATGCGAAACTACGTTTCGTTCTGTCTCTCCGCCGCTCTACGCGGTATGACGATCCCGCGCCCCGACGTGATCGTCGCTACCTCGCCGCAACTCCTCGTCGCCCTCGCCGGCTGGTGGATCGCCTTCGCCCGTCAGATTCCCTTCGTCTTTGAAGTGCGCGATCTCTGGCCCGAATCGCTGGCCGCCGTCGGCGCCGGCAACGAAGATTCCTTGCTGTACCACGCGCTCGCAGCCGTGGCTAAATCTTTGTATCAGCGCGCCGATAGCATCGTGGTCGTGACCCCCGCGTTCAAGGAACATTTGATCCAGCGCTGGCGCGTCCCCGCAGAGAAGATTGCCATCGTCGAAAATGGCGTCGAGACTGACCTCTTCATCCCCGCGTCACCCTCCGCTAACGCCATGCTGCGCCAGCAACTCGGCGCCGAAGGCAGATTCCTGGTGTGCTACGTGGGCACCATGGGGATGGCGCACGGCCTCGAAACGCTGCTCGACGCCGCCGCTCAACTGCAGCACGAGAGTCCAGAAGTGCAATTCCTCCTGGTGGGGGAAGGCGCGGAGAAACAGCGAATCAAAGCTCTGGCGGAATCCCGCGGTCTGTCCAATGTTACTTTTCTCGATCAGCAGCCCCGTGAGCGGATTCCCGCTTTCATCTCCGCATCCGATGCCTGCCTGGTACTTCTGAAGAAGACCGACGTTTTCAAAACTGTGATTCCCACCAAGATGCTCGAGTTCATGTCCTGCGCCCGCCCCGTCATCCTCGGCGTCGACGGTCAGGCGCGGCAGATTGTGGAAGAAGCGGGAGCCGGCCTCGTAATCGAACCGGAGAATGCCGCGGCCCTGGTGCGGGCTGTCAAGCAATTGTCCGCGGATCGCGATCTCGGCACAAGCCTGGGAAAAAGAGGAAGGGAATACATCGTGCAGCATTTCTCTCGCGGCCGCACTGCGGAGAAATACATCCGGGTTCTTCAGGCCTTCCTGGAACCAATGCCTACGGATGCACCGCGTACACCGAGACCGCAGTAGCGGCCGAGATCGCCGCTTCGAATGTCCTCGTCGCCGCGACCCGCGCTCCGCTGATCGGAACGAAAAGAATGTCGTCTGCCTGCAAGGTAATGTCCGGGGTCTTGGCTTCCAGCATTTTTTTCAACTGAACCCGCGTTTCGGTCATGCCCGCCGGCGTTTTGCGGATGATCCGCACTCCGCCCATCTTCGCCGTGTGGTTTGTGCCGCCAGCCAGGGCCAGCGCCTGCAGCACGGTCAGAGAACCATTGTCCACCAGCAAACCGCTGGGCCGGCCCACGTCTCCCACCACATAGATAATCGGCGCCCGCGGTACCGTGATCGTATCGCCCGGCAGCACGTCGATGTTCCCGCTCAGATCGTCGGACAGATTTCGCGGCAGATCGATGCGAATCGGTTCCGCCTGGCCGCGTCGAATCACCGCGATCTTGCGCGAGGCGTTGGCCGTAAACCCGCCCGCCAGCGAAATTACGTCGTAGAGTTTGCGATCCGGTGGGTCGGCATAGATGCCTGCCTTGCCGACCTCTCCGAGCACTGTGACGCCCTGCGAGTTGGCCTCGTCCACGAAAATCGTGACATGCGGACTGCGGACAAACCCGCCTTCATCCAGCCGCTTCTCGACCACCGTTTGAGCTTCTTCCAGCGTCAGGCCCCCAATGTGGACATAATCGATGAGCGGAAGGTAAACGTCGCCCGAACCGCTTACTCGCGCCTTGGTGGTCAGCTCCGGCACGTTGTACACGTTCAATTCCACCAGGTCTCCCGGTCCCAACTTTACTGTTCCTTGGTCGGCGGCGTTCGTCGTCTCGGAAGCCTGCGCCCCGGCGGGCGCCGCCGAGACGCTCGCGTTCGTCTGGGCGGCTGATTGAGCTGGTTGAACCGTAGGGACCGACGCAGGAACAGTGGGCGCAGCCGCAGGAAGATTGGCCGCAGGAAGATTAGCCGCAGGAAGACTCGCCGCGGGTTGCGTAGCTGGCGAACTTTGGCCTGGCGGAGGGCCGCCCGCCGATTGCTGCGCCAAGGCTCCGCCGACCATCAAGGCAAACGCCACGAGCTCAACGAGGAACGCACGACCACGGCAGGTGTAACTCGATGTGCCCGACTGCATCCGCAGACCCCTGAAGTACTAAATGAGAGATTGACCAGCAGTTTAGCACAGCATGTCGGGTTACGTGCCCGCCATTCGCGGCACTTCATATTAGTTTTCCACAGGAGTTTTCCACAGCTTTTTCCTCGCCGACGATTGAAAATCCTATTTTGGAACTGCTAAAGTCGTTCGCAACGGGAACCTGGGCACTTATTATCAAGTGCGGGCCATTGCTGAGATACTTTTAGGAGAATTTCGAGCCGGCATGCTGCGCAAGCATGTTTGCCTGCCGAGGTGGTGTCGTTGAGCGTTATTTTCCTCGGAACGTTTTTGCTGGCGCTGCTGTCCGCGTTCGTACTTACGCGGTACGTCCGCGATTTTGCCAATGCCCGCGGCTGGGTCGCGGTTCCCACTCAGGAACGCCATCTCCATTCCACTCCTTTGCCGCGCCTCGGCGGCGTCGCCATCTTCCTCTCCTTCTCCGGCTGCATGGGCCTGGCTACATTCTGGGCAACGCACAGTCTGCGCCTGCACGCGGCCTTTCCCTTAAGGACGCTGCTGACCATTCTCGTTCCCGCGTCGCTGGTTTTTCTCCTCGGTGTGTACGACGACATCCACGGCGTCGGCCCCTATTTCAAGTTCTCGGTGCAAGGCATCGCCGCCACCATGTTGTTCATCGGCGGCCTGCGCATCGTCAACATTCCCGTTGTCTTCGGGGAGCACGAACTGCCCTGGTTCGTCGGATTGCCCCTCACCGTTCTTTGGGTTCTGGCCATCACCAACGCGTTCAACCTGATTGACGGCCTCGACGGTCTCGCCGCCGGATCGGCCCTGTTCTCCACCATGGTCGCGTTCGTGGTCGCGCTGTTGAACGGCCCGTCATTGGTTACGGTGATGACCATCGCGCTGGCTGGCGCGATTCTCGGTTTTCTGCGCTACAACTTTAATCCCGCGACGATTTTTCTGGGTGACTCCGGCAGCCTGTTCATCGGTTTCGTTTTAAGCGCGCTGGCCCTGGAAGGCGCGCAAAAAGCTCCCACCATCGTCGCGGTTGCGATTCCAGTGGTTTCATTCGGCCTGCCGATTCTGGAGACGTTGCTCTCCATCGTCCGCCGCCTCATCAGCGGACGCCCCGTGTTTACCGCCGACCGCGAGCACATCCACCACAAGCTTCTCCAGCATGGCATGACTCACCGCCAGGTCGTGATTCTCCTCTACGGAGTCTCGGCCATCTTCGCCATGCTCAGTCTGTTCTTGCTATGGCCAACCGGAAGCTCGCTCGGCCTCGTACTTGCCGTGTTAGGCATCGGCATCTGGATCGGCGTGCAGCATCTCGGCTATCTTGAATTTGGCGAACTTGCCCGCGTGGCCCACCGCACCCTCAACCAGCCGCAGATTTTCGTGAATAATCTGGCGATTCGTCGCGCCACCGAAGAACTCAAGGTCGCGCGCGATTATGAGCAAGTGCGCCGTATTCTTGGCGCGGCGTTCGGCAGCAACGATTTCGACAGTTTCGAACTGAAACTCGAAATGCAGCCGGGGGAACTGGTTCCTGCCGGCTCATCGGAGCCTTCGGTCGCCAGGCGCGGATCAATCTCCTACCGCTGGCACCGGGCCGGTGTTCCCAAAACGCTGGACAGCTCCGCCGTGTGGAGCATTGCACTCGACTTGCTAAGTTCCGCCAACCGCCGCCGTGGCACCTTGATCGTGCACCGTTATTACTCCACCCGTGAGCTGCAGCTCGACATCAACCTGCTAACCACCGCGTTCCCCATCGCACTCGCCGACGCCCTCGACCGCACCCTCGCCCACTCCGCGCATCAGGTCATCGCCCTGCCCGACCAAGCCACTTCGCTGATCGAAGCCCAGGCCGGATAAACCCGGGAAGAGAATTAAGATTTCCCCTGTGAATCCCTGTGTCCTCTGTGGTTAAGCTCTTGTTGTTGCTTTGATAGTTAAAACAGGCGGGATTACGCATAGCGCCGAGCCCTTCGCACAACCATCATGCGAGGCTCGGCCTAGGAGATGAAAAGCGGAGGGGGAAGCGTTTCAGCCTACAGCTTGGCGCTGGCGTAGGAGTTGATTTCGCAGTTCAGGCAAACTTCTTCAAAAGCAGGCGCTGTCCATTCCATAGTGACCCCCAGTAATCGTTCGACCGTCTGAAACCGCGAACGTACAACTAGAATAGCCGACCCACAATGCGAAATCAATAGGCTTGCCGCCGCCAAAAAACTGCAAGAATCTGCACACCGCCCGGGTGCCCCATTTCTCGCGTTCTTTGCGAGAAGTGGGGGTGTTTGTCGGACAGTCAGTTCACTGCCCCCGGTTTTCCACATGGGGAACCACTCCCGCTACTTTTTCCGCTTTCGCTATCTGTTTACTTTCATCAGCGCCGCAATGGAAGCGAGGATTCACCACTCATGCTTGGCAAGACGATGTTTCGCAAGACCGTCTATGGCTCGACCTTCAAGGACGTTCCCTTCGTCCCCCTGCAGTCCGCCACATTCTGTGTGCAGTGCGAACTGATCAGTGCCAGCAACAAACCCTATTGCGTGGCGTGCGGCAGCAATGCCCTCGTCGGACTCTCGCGCGTGCTGGGCGGAACTCTGCGCAACCAGCAGACTGCCCATCTCATTACCGATAGCGAACTCGACTGCCTCGTCCGCGATCTGCTGCGCACGGTGCCTGATCCTCAAGTCGTGAGCATGGCCGACCATTCCCGCATGCCTTCTCTAGTTCAGCGCAGCCAGTTGCGTGTCGCCAACGCCGCTCATCCTGCATCCGGATTTCGCGCAGTGCATCCCGGCGAGGACACCGAGATTTACGCCGGAGAGCTCGACCTCGAGCCCGCCATCAGCGCCATCACCGAACGCGCTCAACACTTGACCGGAGCCACCGGAGCCGCCATCGCCCTCCGCGCCGGCGACGAAATCGTCTGCCGCGCCCGTACCGGCCGCACCGCGCCCGACCTCGGAGTCCGTCTCCAAACCGACGCCGGCATTTCCGCCGAGGCCGTGCGCTCCGGCGAAATCATGCTGTGCCACGACGCCGAGCGCAACCCGCAAGTCGACCTCGCAAGTTGCCGCCGCCTCGGCGTGCGTTCCATCCTCGTCTCACCCCTGCGCCACTACCGCCGCACCTTGGGAGTCTTCGAAGTATTGTCGTCGTCTCCCGGAGCCTTCGACCAAAAAGACGTCGCCACCATGCAACTGCTCTCCAGCATGATGGTCGCCGCCATCTCCCGCATCTCCAGCCTGCACCGCGCCCAAACCATGCGCCTAGCGGGCTAAGGGTCTGTCCAAAGAAGTCGGCCATGCCGACGGAAGGCTTCGCCTCTGTCGTCCTTCCGATTTTCTTCCTTGCTCACTTTTTCACAAACCGCGCTAATATGGGAGCAGTAAGGCTTCGGGCTCTGTCCCCCATGGCTGCTATGACCTCGGCGTTGCGACCTGCATTGCCCAACCGTCGTCGGCGTGTCCGGCATAAGATTCAAACCCCCGCCTACGCTACTTTCACGGCCGAATCTCAGAGCGCGATGCTCGACCTGCACGAGATCGTCGACATCAGCGAAGAGGGCGTCGCCATTCAGTGTCACGCTCCGCTCGAACCCGATCGCCGCGTGAGTCTCTGCCTCGATCTCGCGGAGTGCGAGCAACACATCTACACCGCCGGCCAGGTCATTTGGGTCAACGGTTCCGGACGCGCCGGCATTCGCTTTTCGATTTTGCCTCCGGGCTCTCTGTTTCGCTTGCGCGAGTGGCTCTTTCTGAATGCGATGGCCGGAGTCGCCAACGCTGAAGCTGCAGCCGAAGCGCCAATCGCGGCGGAGACCGCGGCTCCGCGCCAGGACTACACCGACACGCTCGCTGCGGTCACCGCCGTGCAGCGCGAAGTCGAAGCTCTCGGCGCCGATCTCGCCGCCGCCCTGCAATTAATCGCCGGCCGCGCGCAAACGCTCCTGCGCGCTTCGGGGGCGGCCATCGCCCTAGCCACCGCCGATGCGGATTTTATGGATTGCCGCGCCAGCGCCGGACCCGGCGCCCCGCCCGTCGGAGCGCGCCTGCAAGTCGGATCCGGCTTTTCCGGCGAATCCGTCAAGACCGGCCGCCTATTGCGCTGCGACGACGCCGAGCTCGACTCTCGCGTCGATGCTGACACCTGCCGCGCCCTCGACATTCGATCCATCGTCGCCGTGCCGGTGCGCGTGGGCGAAAAGTCCGTCGGAATTCTCGAAGCGTTCTCCGCGCAGCCCAACGCATTTTCAGAAGCCGACAGCCGAGCCCTGCAGCGCCTGGCCGAAACCGTGCTCGCCGCCGTCAACCGCGCCGCCCGCGCCGAAGATCTGCCAACTCTCGACCCTCCAAAACCTCCCGATCGTTTTGCTCCCACGCCCGGCAGCGTCCTCTTTGCTTCCGCGCCCGAGGAAGCGAAGAAGACGGACGCCGCCGAAGAAAAGCGCCCCGGGGTAAGCCTGCCGCGTTCGCATCTGATTATCTTGTTCTGTTTTGCAGCCTTGATCGCGACCGTACTCGGTGTGATCTCAGCCCCGTGGATCCAGGCCAAACTGAACGAGCGCGGAAACCTCCACGAACAGACCGTGCTGGCTTCGTCACCAGCCCCCAGGCTGGAGAGTCTGTCCATACCTGCTAGGCCCGCGCCCGACGTTGACACCGCCACCGTCGATCAACTTCGGCAAATGGCGGAAGAAGGCAACCCTGCCGCCGAGAATGCCCTGGGCCGCCTCTACTTTCAAGGCGACGAGCCGAACGGAATCCTCAAGAATGAGCAGGAAGCTGTTCGTTGGTTCAGTCGTTCGGCTGAGCACGGTGATCTCAAGGCCCAATCGAAGATGGGATTCCTTTACCGCAGCGGACGGGGCGCACCCCGCGATTTGAACAAAGCGTATTTCTGGGCTGTGGTGGCAAGCGCTCGTGGCGACGAAGGAAATAGAAATCTGGCCGCTCTCTTGGCTGCCGGCATGACCCGCGACCAGAGTGCAGCCATTGAGCAGCAAGCCCAGGCTTGGCTGCACCAGCAGCCAAACACAAAACCAGAAGCCGGCCACTGATCCCTGTCCACTGACCCCTGTCCACTGTCCCCTGGCCACTGCTCTTTATCGCTCTCCTCCTCTAAAATGATGGTTGGCTCTTCATGTCTACCCTCCGCGAAATCCTCGACGAAAGAGTTCGCGAGGCGGAGCCCGCTCTCTACGAAAAACTCGACCGCGACCGCGTGCGCTGCTTCTCCTGCGGCCACTGCTGCCCCATTCCCGAGGGCCGGCCCGGCGTCTGCAAAGTCCGCTACAACCGCGGCGGCACCCTCTACGTTCCTTGGGGATACACCGCCGGAATGCAATGCGATCCCATCGAGAAGAAGCCTTTCTTCCACGCCCATCCCGGCGCTCTGGCCTACAGCTTCGGCATGTTGGGTTGCGACCTGCATTGCGGATACTGCCAGAACTGGGTCACGTCGCAGGCCCTGCGCGATCCCAATGCCGTCTCACCGCCGCTCGAAGCCTCGCCGGAACTGCTGGTCCGCGATGCCCTTGACCAGGGCGCTAAAGTCTTGGTCAGCACTTATAACGAACCGCTCATCACCAGCGAGTGGGCCGTCGCGGTTTTCAAAGAAGCGAAATCCGTCGGCCTGCTCACTGGATTCGTCTCCAACGGCAACGCCACGCCGCAGGTTCTCGAATTCATCCGACCCTGGCTCGATCTCTACAAAGTCGATCTCAAGAGTTTCGACGACCGCCACTACCACGAACTCGGCGGACGCATCGCTCCCATCCTCGACAGCATCCGCCGCATTCACGCCATGGGATTGTGGCTCGAGATCGTCACCCTGCTCATCCCCGGCTTCAACGACTCCGCCGACGAATTGCGCCGTCTTACCGAATTCCTGGCGGGCATTTCGCAAGACATTCCCTGGCACGTCACCGCCTTTCACGCCGACTACAAAATGACTGGCGACCGCGACACCACCGTTGAAGATCTCCTGCGCGCCGCCGAAATCGGTCGCGAGTCCGGCCTGCGCTACATCTATGCCGGCAATCTTCCCGGGATGGTCGGCCCCTGGGAACACACCCGCTGCTCCGCAATGCAGCGAGGTTCTAATCACCCGCTACGGCTACCACATCGAAAATTATCGCCTGACTGCCGAAGGCCGATGCCCAACCTGCGCCCACCAGATCCCTGGCCGCTGGTCCGCAAAATTCGACGGCCAGATCACCTCCCGCCCTTTCCTCCCGCATAAGCCCCGGCGTTTATTTACAATCCTGAGCTAGAAATAGGGTTTGGTGATACAAATAACTCTGATTCCGAAATGAAACAGAACACGCTAAAGAGCATACGCATTCAAAACTTACTGTCTTTTGGCCCCGAGTCGCCGCAAATCGAACTCGGCAATTTGAATGTTTTGATCGGGCCGAACGCCTCGGGGAAATCAAATTTCATAGAAATCCTAGGGTTGTTACGAAGCACGCCGAACGATCTCGCGGCCGAGGTTGGGGAAATTGGTGGAATCTCAGACTTGCTATGGAAGGGTAAGTCGAAGGGCAAAGTTACCACGGCGACCGTGCAAGTCGTGGTCAGCCCCACTCCAGTTAAGCGCACAATTCTCTATCGGCTCTCCTTCATGAGAGCCGGCGCGCAACTCAAGATTGTGGACGAACGAATCGAAAATGAAAAACCAGACGAAGGGCACGACAAGCCTTATCTTTATTTTGATTATCAAGGCGGTCGGCCCGTACTGAATGTCGGCGGAGAACGGCGTTCCCTTAGACATGAAGAAATCGACCCCCAAAAGTCGATACTGTCTCAGCGGAAGGATCCCGATCAATATCCGGAGGTAACGTCCCTCGGAAAATTCTTCAACAGCTTCCGGCTGTATAGGAACTGGGAATTCGGGCCGAACTCCCAGGTTCGCGATCTGTACGGAGCGGAGCTCAAAAGCGACTTCTTGGATGAGGACCTAAGCAATCTAGCACTTATGCTTAACAATCTTTGGGCCGAGCCTAAGTGTAAGGCTGAGTTGCGAAACAACCTGAAGATGTTTTACGACGGTGCGGAAGAGATTTCGACGCGAATACAAGGTGGGTTGGTCGATTTGCGACTTGAGGAGGAGGGTGAGATTTCCATTCCCGCATCCCGTCTTTCGGACGGCACGCTTCGATGGCTCTCTCTGCTGACAATCCTCTTACATCCAGATCCACCCCCACTGGTCTGCATAGAGGAACCTGAGCTGGGTCTGCACCCCGATATCATGCGTCCTCTGGCAAGGCTTCTGCTGAATGCATCGGAAAGGATGCAACTTTTCGTAACGACGCACTCCGATGCCCTAGTAGATGAGCTTTCGCAAACCCCCGACGCGGTCATGGTTTGCGAGAAGCATGATGGATCGTCTGTCTTGAAGAGACTAGATACCGACGATCTTTCAAAGTGGCTAAAACGATACACTCTGGGACAGCTTTGGCGTACCGGGGAAATCGGCGGTAATCGCTGGTGAAAATATTGATCTACGTTGAGGGCGGGGCTCAGGGCAGTACCAAGGCCGCCTGCCGTTTGGCGTTTCGCACTTTTTTCGAGAAAGTCATACCTTCCAGAGCCTTCCAAGTCATAGCATCAGGAGACCGTGCCAAAGCATACAAGGACTTTTGCTTGGCAGTTGAACGGCATCCGGACAACTATGTTGTACTGCTCGTAGATTCTGAAGAGGCGGTTGTGGGAGGCCCGTGGCAGCACCTTGCGAATCGCAGGGGCGACCGTTGGCGTCGCCCCAGTGGCGTGACCGACGATCAGGCGCACCTAATGGTGCAAGTGATGGAGTCTTGGTTTCTAGCTGATCGACAAGTCCTGATTGACTATTATGGGCAGGGCTTCCTGGCTAACTCGCTACCGGGTCAGACCAATATCGAGCAAATTCCCAAGCGTGATGTTTTGCAGTCGCTGAAGCACGCCTCACGTCAAACGGCCAAGAAGGAGTATCACAAAACGAGACACGCATTCCACCTGCTGGAGCAGATTGATCCCCAACGCGTGCGAGTGGCCTCACGTCACGCTGATCGATTATTCATTGTGCTGCTCCAAAGCGAAACCGCCGGCTGAGAACCGTTATGGGAACGAGGCGAGCGTCGTCCTTCGGGCTGTTCTGCTTCGCCCTCATTTTCCTCGCCTCCTGCTCCCCGCGCGACTTCCTAAGCCGCCGTCTCGCCGCCGACCTTCTCGCCGCTTCGGACCCTTTCAAAACGCCGCAGCAATACGTTCTGCAAACCGGCGTCGTCTCCAACAAAGACTACGCCTCGCCCGAAAACCTGGTCCTGCAACATCACGGCTGGATTTCCGCGACCACCATCGCCTGTCCCCAAGGCCTCGCTCCGCCGCCATGCTGGGACGTTCTGCTGACTCCTTCGGGCGTGGACACGGTTCGGACCTTGGTCCCTGCCGAAGAAGTCTCCCGCCCATCCTTCGCCATTCCCGTCGCCAGAAGAGAATTCGTAAGCATTACCGGCATCAGCAAACAGGGCGAGGTCGCCGACGTGGACTTCACCTGGAAATGGGTTCCGCTCAATGAGATCGGCGCCGCTCTTTATTCCAGCGACCTGCGATACAAGTCCACCGTCGAGTTTCGCAACTACGATGATGGCTGGCGCATCGTCGTCGCTCAGAGCGCTCCACGTCCCGGCCAGACGCTCGACGACTCGCTCAAAAACGCCGAGCCAAGCCAGTGAGCCAAAGGAGCCAAGCCAGTGAATGACACTTATCAACCACAGCCGGAAGCGCTCGCCCGGATTGCGGCAGCCGCTGCATGGCTCACGCCGCGCCGCATTCGCGCCCAGGCCATCGTCCTCGCTCTGTGCTTGTGGGGAGTCTGCTCCGTCGATTTCGCGACTCCCCGGCCTCTTCGACCGCGCCGGCAATATCAAATTCCAGGATTTCCTCCCGCTCTACGTTTCCGCGAGGCTGATCTCCGAACACCGCGCCCTTGACCTCTACAACCAGTCGGTGAGCGAAAACGAAATGCAGACCGTGATCCGCGAGAGTGCGTCGCGCCCACCCGCTCGCGTGCGCCTGCCCAATCTCTATGGACCGCAAGTCGGACTCTTATTCGTTCCCTTAACCCGATTCTCGTTTCAGACCGCCGCGTGGATCTGGGTGGCGCTCAGCGCCGCCACGTATGCCGCCTGCATTTTCCTGGTCTGGAAATCTTGCCCGGCGCTGCTCCAACATTTCGCGATTGTCGCCGTCGCCGCGCTGGCCTTTCCACCTGTGTTCCATTTTTTCGTGCGCGGACAAATTTCCGCTCTTCCGCTGGCCTGCTTCAGCGCCGCATTTCTAGCCTTCCGCGACCGGCGCGACTGGTTGGCAGGAATCGCCCTCGGCTCCCTGGTTTTCAAACCGCAGTTTCTGGTCGCAATCCCGCTCGTGCTCTTATTGGCGCGCTCCTGGAGGCCTCTCTTCGGACTCGTGCTTTCAGCCGCCGCGCAGTTAGGTCTCACCACGATTTATTTCGGCGCACCGCTGATGCGTTCTTACTTCGACATGCTCTGGCATACCTCGCGCTGGCTCGGCGCCGCCGAACTCAGCCTCGCTCCCATCCAAATGCATTCCCTGCGCTCCTTCTGTTCGCTGCTGATCCCCTGGCCGAAAACCGCATTCATCCTGTACGTCTTGAGTTCCTGCGTCGCGATCGTCATCGCTGCGGCCATCTGGAAATCCTCCCGCCCGCTGCCCCTGCGCTTCTCCGCGCTCACCCTCGCCGCCGTCTTGGTCAACCCCCATCTCTTCGTCTACGACCTGCTAGTCCTCGCTCCAATGTTCCTACTCCTGGCCGATTGGACTCTAAGCCGCATCGATTTCCCCGCTCTTCCACTTGCTTCTCTATCTCGCATTCATCACTCCCTTGTTCGGTCTGCTCTCGCAATGGACGCATCTTCAACTCTCCGTTCCCGTGTTCTTCGCACTCCTGTGGAGCCTCCGGAAACTGACCCCTGACCGCTAACCCCTGACCACTGCTTTCTATCAACTTGCTTCCACCGAATGCCGCGTTGTATAACCCTTCTTCCCACCGGGAACCCTATGCGAATCCACAAAACTCCATTCGTCACTGCAATGCTTTTGAATTGCCTGCTTGCCGTTCTCGCCACAAACGCTGCTCTCGCTCAAAGCAAGCCCAAAGCTGACCCTCGACGAATTCTTCAACTCCGTGAGCATCAACGCGCTGGAGGTTTCTCCCGACGGCAACTCCGTCGTCATCGGCACCGAGCGCGCCGACTGGGACCAGCAAATCTTCCGCACCGATCTCTGGCTCTATCGCGACGACGGCAAGCCTGGCTCCGCTCCTGGTACGCTGATCCAACTCACTCAATCCGGCCACGACTCCGAGCCCAAGTGGTCGCCCGACGGCCGCTGGATCGCCTTCGTCTCCGAGCGCAAATCGACCGCCGAAAAATCCGACGACTCCGATTCCCATTCCGACTCCGGTTCTGATTCAAAAGACGACCCCGCCAGCCAGCTCTATCTGATCTCGCCCAGCGGCGGCGAAGCCTTCCCCATCACTGAAGGTGATGAAGCCGTCCACGCATTTTCGTGGTCCGCCGATTCGCAAACGATTTACTTCGCCACGCGCCAACCCTGGACCAAGTCGCAAAAAGACGACTACAAGAAAGACTGGAAAGACGTGGTGCAGTACCGCACCGCCGAGCGCGGCGACACCATCTTCGCGCTCGACGTGCCCGCCGCTTTGGCCCGCCACGCTGCCGCTCCCGCCAGAGTCGATAGCGAGTCCAGCAAATCCGGCGTTAGGCTCCAAGATAAAGAAAAAGAGACGACTTCACCCCGGGCGCAACAGGCGTTGCCCCCACTCCCCTTCGCGTGGACACGCTGCTGACCTCTCCCGACGGCCACAAACTCGCCTTCCTCAGCAACGCCATCAACCAGCGGCAGGAAAAATACGAAGATGTGGAAATCTACGTCGTGGACCTGCCCCATGAAGGGAGAGCACTGTCCACTGCCCAAAACACCACAAGTGCCAGCGCAGTCTCAATTCCGTTGCCGGCCCAGCCCCGACGCATCACCCACAACACCGCCGTCGAAACCCGCCCACACTGGGCCAACGACAGCCGCCACATCCTCTTCACCGTAGAAATCGGTGACGTCTCCGGCCCCTACCGCGACCTTCAACCGCATCTCTACTGGGCGGATACCGACTCCGGCGCAGTCGAACAATGGTCCAAGAATTTCATCGGCCCCGTCGAGCACTACGTCGTCACTGGTGAAAGTGAAAAAGACAACGTCCTCGCCTCCGCCCGCGTCGGCACCGAAGTCCAAATGTATTCCGCTGCCAAGCCATCCGACGAACTCCACCGCATCAGCGCCTGGCCCGGCACTTACTCACGAATCTCCCTCGCTGCGCACTCCCCCAAAATCGCGTTCATCTACTCGAGTCTCGGCAAGCCCGACGAAGTCTATCTCGCCGACAGCACCGCCACGCTCGATCAAGCCAAGCCCATCACAAGCTTCAACAAACTCTTCACCGAGCGCGAACTTCCTCAAGGCAAGCCCTACCAGTGGAAAGCCGACGACGGCACGAGCGTCGAAGGCATGCTGATTTATCCTCCTGGCAAATTCGAAGCCAAGCATTTGCCCATGCTCACGCTTATCCACGGTGGCCCCGCCGACGCCGACGGCAACTCCTTCGGCGCCGACTGGTACGACTGGGCCGCGCTCGCCGCCACCAACGGATGGCTCGTCTTCCGTCCCAACTACCGCGGATCCACCGGCTACGGCGACAAATTCCTCCTCCAGATCGTTCCGCAAATCGTCAGCCGCCCCGGCAAAGACATTCTCGAAGGCGTCGACGCTCTGGTCAAAGACGGCATCGCCGACCCCGACCACCTCACCATCGGCGGCTACAGCTACGGCGGATACATGACCAACTGGCTCATCACCCAGACCACCCGCTTCAAAGCCGCGGTAACCGGCGCCGGCGCGGTCGAACACATCGGCAACTGGGGCAACGACGACACCACCTACGACGACGCCTACTTCCTCGGCGGACGCCCCTGGGAAGTCCCCCAGCGCTACCACGACGAAGCCGCCATCTTCCAAATCGACAAAGTCAGAACCCCCACCCACATGGTCGCCGGCGCCGACGACATCCGAGTCGCCGTCTTAGAAGACTATCTCCTCGAACACGCCCTGTACTCGCTAGGCATCCCAAACAAGTTGCTAATCTTCCCCGGCGAAGGCCACGGCCTGGGCAAAAATCCCTGGCACGGAAAGATAAAGGTGCGCGAAGAATTAAAGTGGCTGCAAAAATACAGCGGCGTGCCATCAGGGAACTGACTTGGGTTCATGTGGGGAGAGCCCCCGGCTGAAGCAGGGCGAGGTTGCCGTCGATAGGCACCCCAATTTTTTTTCGTCGTTTTCCATAAAGTCCTCATTCCAAATAACTTGCGGGCGCGAATATGCCGCGATCCCGCCAAAATCTTGAGCCGCAGGGACTTGCGGCTAAAATATTCCGAGATAAGGAGTTAGCGTCGGATTCCAAGGGCGGGATGGTGTAGAACTGATTGGAAGAGCTTTCGCGCATCCCTCCAGCTTGCGCTTTCGCATTTTCTCAGTAAAGGTTGCCCGTCACAGGAAATCGGATTTTTCTGTGGATGGCTGTGGAAAAAGGATTGGGCGCAGGCAGCGCAGCGACCCACCCTTCGCGAAAAGCACGCGAAGGATGGGGCGACCGGCGTTAGTGAAGTTCTGGAACGGTGACAGAGCTTTTGACTTCGCGGGAGTATCATACGTCGCCCAGAAACGCCGGTAACGTGCCCCGTCGTTCCATGTTCCGTCGCATCTCTTGCATTCTAGTCTTAGAGAACGTCATCAAGCGAATACCGAAGTCCTTCATATCAACTAAGGCTAGAAAGGATTTGCGCGAAGGGCGTGGTTCTGCTCGCGCTTCAGCTTCTTTGCAAGCCTCAAATGCAACTAGATCGGCTGGCTGGAGAGCGATACACCGCTCCCAAGGCATCGGAGCTATGGTGGTGAAATACTCTCTAAACTTGAACCATGTGCTAAGAACTACTTGGTTGAAGGCTCTCAATATAACGGGATCGTATTTCCCATTCGATGTCCGATCATGGAACAACGTTATTCGGACCGAATCATCGCCACGTATTTTGGAGAGTCTATAAAAGTCCTGTCCAAGTAGTTCGATTATGGCCCTGACCGACACTAAATAGGCACCGCGCAAAGGATCAGCGGAAAACTCCGGGAAGACTTCACAGAGATCGTCCAACCTCATGTCAAAACACTCGCTCAAAACTGCGACGTGCTTAAATACTTGAAACAAATCCTTTACAAACTCGTCTCTTTCGTCATGAGTCCAGCCCTTGAATTCCTTGCGCCTGCCACTGCAGTCCGATGCGTGGTAGCGAGAGATAGTCCGTCGATGTTGTTTTTTAAGCTTTTTGTTGACGGAATCGAGGCGTAGTTTCCAAATACGCTCTAGCTGGCTCCAGTCCTTGCCCATAAGAAGTAGACAAGCGATTGCAAAGTATTTCTGATCTTTGTCGAGACTCTCGTCAATGTATCCTCGAAAGATCACGAAGACTCCCTTATCTACGCCGAGAGGATTGATCCCGTCCCAAAGCTCTCGGAGGCGGGCGGCCCAGGCTTTTGACTTCGCTGGCGCCACAAACAATGAGGGTGCCCCATCCTTGCGTTCTTTGCAAGGGTGGGTATAGTTGAGCCCGGAGCGCGAGCTTTTGAAATCCCCGGGGGCGAGGATCACATTTATGAAAACTCGGAACGAGTTACACGCTATGCAGCTTGAACGGTTGCGCCGAGACATTCGCGAAGGTCTGGATAGCGGCGCCGCGCGTCCGTGGAGTGTGGATGAGATGAAGCGGCAAGGCCGAAAGCTGCTTGCACTTCGCAAAGCCGCCAAATAGATGTGCCACAGTTCGCGCCAAGCCGAGCGATCTCACGGCCAGCGCTGCGCCCCATGCAGCACCCGCGCAATTTCCACCGCTTTGTCCTTCACTCGGTACACAACAACATAGGGAAGCGGCGAAAACACAAATTCGCGTGTACCCTTAGTTTTTCCGGGGCGTCCTTGCTTGGGGAACGATGCCAGCGACGCCACGCCTTCGTAGATTGTCTGGGCTACGCGTTCGGCTGCTGAAGGATTCTGCTTGCGGATGTATTCGACAATCGCTGCGAAATCGGCTGCGGCTTCGGGGGACCAGCGAACCGTCATCAGGGTTTGAGGATGCGCTCGATTTGGCGGCCCACTTCCTCATGCGACACAAACTTGCCGTTGTCGAGGGAGTCCAGCCCTTTCTGCACTTCTCGCTTGAACCATTCGTCGTGATCCACGAAGCTCGCAATCAATTCCTGCACGACCTGGTCGGCAGCTTTCCCGGCTTCGGAAGCGATTCTGGAAAGTCGGGCCTCAACCTCGGGAGCTAGAGAGATTTCCATAGCGGTATTGTAGGCGGGAAATTGTCGAACTCCAATCCCAAATACAGAGATCTTTGAGCGAGCCATCGACCAATGACCAACACTACTTCGCAGCGACGGGTTCGCGTCGTGTGTGAATTTCAGGCGTCCCTCCGGAACGCGGTTCTGATTTTGGGTGGGTTCCGGCGTTGAAACGCCGGGCTATTGTCAGACGCCCCGCCAGGGCGAGGACGACCGCGCGAGCCGACGACTAACGATTAACGTCCAGCGACCAACGACCAACGACCAACGACCAAGCCCTACTTCGCAGCCACTTTGATGCCCTTGGAAGCAGCCGCATACCGCGCGATGCCCTTGTACAGCGCCTCCGCGATCTGCTCGCGGTAGCCGTCGCTGCGGAGTTTTTGTTCGTCGGTGGGGCTGCTGACGAACGAAACTTCGGCCAGAATTCCGGGCATTGCGCTCTCGGTCAGGACGACGAATCCGGCTTCTTTGATGCCGCGGTCGCGCAGTCCCGGATTCTGTACCGACAGCGTGCTGTATAACGACCGCTGCACGCTGGCCGCCAAGCGACGCGACTGCTCGATGCGTTCATGCAAATCGGCGGACAGAAAGAGTTGCGCGTTACCGGCGGCTTGGCGCCGTTCGCGGTAGGAATCACACGCGCGTCGGCATCCTTCGAACCGGCTTCTTTCGAGCCTGGCGCTGAGAACACGTTCGTGTAATAAGTCTCCACGCCGCGCGCAGATGGCAGGTCGCTGTAGTTGGCGTGCACCGAGACGAACAGATCGGCCTGCGACTGGTTGGCGATGCTGGCGCGCTCGTCGAGCGGAATGTAGTTGTCGTCCTGCCGCGTGTAGATGACTTCCATGCCGAGACGGCTTTCGAGCAGCTTGCCCAGACGCTGCGCGATTTCAAGCACCAGATCTTTTTCCAGCAATCCGCGGCGGCCAACAGTGCCGAGGTCCCATCCGCCATGCCCGGCGTCGACCACGATGCGCAGCTTGGGAACGCGCGCGCGCAGTTGCAGATCTTCTTTTGTCGGAGGAGGCACGACGATGGCCAGCAGTTTCTTCTCCGCGTCGGCGTTGGGGAACAGGTTCACCGCGCCTTTAGGAGCTACGCCGATCTTGCGGACCTCGACCAGCAGGCGATAAGGATTCGGCTCGAGACTCACGGAGAAATTTGTGTTGGGCTTGGTCTCAAGCACGATGCGCGTCATGCCGGAGACGGGTTGCGCCACGCGGATGCGGCTCAGCAGCGCGTCGCCCACGTCGATGGATTTGCCGGCGAGTTCCGGAGTCAGCCGCGTGTCGTGCAAGTCAAAGTAGATGCGGTCCGGACCGGCGAGGCGATGCGCTTCATACTGCACTTGATCTTCGAGGTCGAGGACGACTGTGCTCGCATCGGCCGACGACCAGTGGCGGATTCCGGTAACGCGCGGGAATTTGGATAGCTCTTGCGCGGTCGCGGGGCGACTGTTGGGATCGGTTCCATCGGTGAGCGCCTCGACTGATTCGTCGGCCAGCGTGGAGGGAATTGGAGCGGTCGTCGCGGTCGTCGGCGCGGGTTTGGTTGCGGCATCCTCTGCTGCGGACGCTTTTCCGGAGTGAGTCGTGTCGGTGTGAGGCGTATCCGTATGGGTCGTATCCGTATGGGTCGTATCGGTATGGGTCGTATCCGTTTGGATCATGGCGCTTCCCGACTGCGCCGTTTTCATCTTCAGCCAGAATAGACCGGCAATGACTGTGCCGATCACGATGCAGACCAGCAGGGCGATCATGACTGGCCGGCGATTGGCGGTGTCGGTCTGGGTAGTGGCGAATTCGGGCTCGGCCGCAGTTTCCGGCGCGACCGTATGTTTCGAGCTCGGAAGTTTGTTCGACCGCGGGTTCGTCGAGAATCGCGGGCGCGTCGTAATTCTTGATAAGGATTGCGCTCGCGGAAGCGGCTTCGATCTTTCTTTCGACCGGTTTGCTTTCAACGATAGGGATGACTGGAACGGGGACGACTGCAACGGGGACCACTGGAACGGAAATGACTGGGACGGAAGCGACTTTGCTTGGGACAACCGGTGCAGCGACGACCGGGACCGGCGCAACCGGCGCGGGCGAAGGCGGAGGAGCGATCACGGGCGCTGCGGCCACCGGTGCGGGACGCACAACTTGCACGGGCGTGATGACTGCTGGTTCCACGACGCGCGGAAGTGGTTCCAATTTTGTTGCCGCGATCTGCGCGGACTGGGCGAAGCGATCTTCATCCTCGGGTTTGAGCGCGCCCAGCACGAGTTCGGCGAGCAGGCTGAGGTTGCGGACGTCGCTTTCGTTGAAGGCGAAGGGCCAGGACGAGAATGCTTCGAGCACGCCGATGACGCGGCGGCGGCCGCAGAGCGGCACAGCGACCATGGAGCGCGCGCCCAGCTTGCGGCAGGCTAGAAGGTTCACGCGCGTATCGGTTTCGGTGTCGTCGCAGGTGACGATTTGCGCGGCGCGGAAACAGGCTCCAGAGAATGCGGAGTCGCGGTCGATTCTGGTGCCGCGATCGGGGCGAATCTCGCCTGCGAAGGCGCGCAAAACAATTTCGTCGTTTTCCGCCAGCGCGATGGCCAGGCCGTCGGCTCCGGTGATGGCGACGGCGCGCTCCGCGACCAATTGCAACACTTCGTCGAGAACAAATTGTTCGTCGGGCTCGAACTCGGTCCCGAGCTTTTCCGCGGGAGATCCGATATCGAAGCCGGGGTGGCGCGCGGCCAGAGCTTTTCTGCGGCGCACCTGCTCGTGCAGAGCCGAGAATGCCAGCAAGGCTTGCAGCGCATCGCGTTGCGACGGTTTTTGCGAAGGAAGATCGTGCTCGAGAGTTTGGTCCGGGCGATCGAAAGCCGAACGAGGCGCGTCGGCGCCGGGCGCAGTGTTCTGCCCGCGCGGCCAGGCGGGCGTACCTACTCCGCTGAACGGAGTGGTCACTGCAAGGTCGGGCTTGGTGGGAGTCGTCGCCATTCGGACACAGTTCACACCTAAGTTAACGGTCTTTTAAGCGGGTTGCAATTACCTGGACATGACCCCTCGGACATGTACTTTGGTAAGGAGGTTGGATGTCGGAAATCCCTCGAGAGAGGCGAAGGATTGCGACGTTTTTCCGTGGTCGTGGCCCAGTTCGAATTTCCGCGCGAAACTGAGTGCGTTCTGGACTCCAGGATCCAAAGATTGTAACCGCAGAGTACGCAGAGAAAAGCCGCGAAGGCCGCGGAGAAATTCGTTGTTGAGCATCTACACCTTCCGGTTTCCAGCTTGCCAACTGTGACTCGTTCATTGCACACTTGAGCATGAGGGTTCTTTCCCGATTTCTGGCGGCGGCGACCGACGCGTCGCACTTTCCTGCACCCAGCCTGCCGGAAATCGCATTTCTTGGCCGCTCGAACGTGGGCAAATCGAGCGTGATCAATTCCCTGGTCGGGACCAAGCTGGCGCGCACCAGCTCGACTCCGGGCCGCACGCGGAGCATTAATTTCTTCGAAATCCGCTGGCCGGGAAAGCCGCAGCCGGAATTGATTTTCGCCGACCTGCCGGGCTACGGCTACGCCAAGATTTCGCGCGAGATTTCGCAGGAGTGGCCGAAGTTCATTGAGCCTTACCTGCACCAGCGATCGACGCTGGCGTTGTGCGTGGCGCTGGTGGATGCCAACGTTCCTCCGCAGCAGAGCGACCGCCAGTTGCTGGACTTTCTCAGCGCTACGGGCCGCGAGTTTCTGCTGGTGGCTACCAAGAGCGACCGCTTGTCGAACAATCAGCTGCACACCGCGCTGCGAACCTTGGCGCAAGAGTATCCGGTGGCGCGTTTGCTGCCGTACTCGGCCAAGACCGGAGCGGGCCGCGAGGAACTCTGGAAGCAGATCCGGCAAGTGGCGCAGCCAATGGCCTTGACAGAGGCGCCTTCAGACACATCGTTCGGTTAGAAAGTCCTCACTCGGCGTATCTACGGGATCAACTAATCTTCGCACCAACTTCTACCGATAGAGATAACGGAGTTCACGGCAAGGCCCGACTTCAAGAGCGGCCACGGCGGGCTCACTTTGGATTGACGCGGAAGCGGTTGATCCGCAATGGGGCGTTAATGGCAGAGGACAACGAAGGGATCGCATATCTGGCGGCCTTGAAACGGCCCGCAGGTTCGCAGACCGCAGCGGCGCCAGCGCCGGCGCGGGAGGCAAGCCAGGGAGCGGTAGTGGGCGCGGGCGTCGCGGGTGCAAGCCCCGCTGGGCAGCAGTTCCGTGGCAAGGAAAAACGGCGCAGTACGCGCTACCAGTGCGAAGGCAGCGCCGAGATTCAAGAACATGGCCGCGATGTGCGAACCTGGGCCACTTTTACCGATGTCAGCTTGCACGGGTGTTACGTGGAAGCGCAAGCCACTTACGCGCCCGGAACGGCTCTGCATTTGAAGTTGGAAGCGAGCGGAGTGCGCGTGGAATGCACGGGCAGCGTGCGGGTGGACTATCCCCACCTTGGCATGGGAATCGCTTTCGTGGAAATGACGGATGAAAACCGGGCGCGGCTGAGGGATTTGCTGGGCGCGGTCTCGCGGCCCTCCATCATCATGGGGTCGGGGATCACGTCGGCCTCGCCGGCGGCGGGACCGCTGAGCGGCGTCCCGGTGATCTCTGACTCAGGAGCGGCGGTGCGGGCGCTGATCGGATTTTTCGAGGCTCACCACATGCTTACGCGGGAAGACTTCTTGAGCGTTTTGAGCAAAAGCCAGGTTGTGGCGAGAAAGAGTTGAGGGAGCGCGAGCGGGAAGCGGCCGGACGCTGCGCTCCGTTGATTCCTGAGAACCTCGTTCTTTTTTTTCTTCCCGTGATCCTCGAAGCATGAGCGCGAATCGAGAGTCCTTCAGCGGCTAAAGCCGACGGTCATTTTGGGCATTTACGGCACGACTGAAGTCGTGCCCTTCCCAATGCTGCGCTTCCCCAAGTCCGTCTCTCCCAAATCGTGCCCTTCCCGGGCTGCTTTTCTCTCGTCCTCACGAAATCTCCACCATTGGTTATGATGAATGGGCATGGCTCTCTATCTCATTACTGGCATTGGCGGCTTTATTGGATCGTCGATTGCGCGGGCGCTGATTGCGCGTGGCGAGCAAGTACGGGGCGTGGACAATTTCTCTACGGGGAAACGCGAGAACCTGGCGGAGATTCGGGATCGCATCGACCTGCGCGAGGCTGACCTTGTCGATCTCGATGCGATGCGCGCGGCCTGTGCGGGAGTGGATTTCATTTTTCATGAAGCCGCGATTCCGTCTGTGCCGAAATCGGTGCTCGATCCGCTGGCCAGCAACCGGGCGAACGTCGACGGCACCGTCAACTTGCTGGTCGCGGCGCGCGATGCGAAGGTCAAGCGCGTGGTTTATGCCGCGTCGTCTTCCGCTTACGGCGATACGCCGACCTTGCCGAAACACGAAGACATGAGCCCCGATCCCATCTCGCCTTACGCCGTGGCCAAGCTTGCGAGTGAGCGCTACATGATTTCGTTTTACCGCTGCTATGGGCTTGAGACTGTCTGCCTGCGCTACTTCAACGTCTTCGGACCGCGGCAGGATCCGTCGTCGCAGTATTCGGGCGTGCTGGCACGGTTCATCACGCCTGATGCTGCGGGGCGAGCAGCCGACCATCTTCGGCGACGGCGAGCAGAGCCGCGATTTCACTTATATCGACAATGTGGTCGAGGGGAATCTGCTGGCCTGCCAGGCCCCAGCAACTCAGGTTGCGGGAGAAGTCTTCAACCTCGCCACCGGCCGCAGAATCACGCTCAACGAAACTTTCAGAGCACTGCAGGGACTTACTTCTTATTCCGGAGCGCCCAAGTACGAAGCCGAACGCGGAGGCGACATCAAACATTCTCTGGCTGACATCGCGAAAGCGCAGGCTGCGCTCGGCTACAGACCCAAAGTAGATTTCGAGGAAGGGTTGCGGCGTACGGTGGAGTGGTATCGAGGGAGTGGCGGCGGGTGTTAGGCGTCGGGCGTCAGGAGCTAGTCCTGTGGCCTGTCAGCCGACTAAGGGGCCAAGCGAGGGTGTGACGGCGAGTCTTCGAGCTGCGCGGCTCAGGAGAACTCGGCCTTGCGCCAGGTTCGAAGGTTGACCAGGTAGAGCACAATACAAAACAAGTTTGCCGGAATTAAGGCCAGTTGCCCTGTTCTTGACGCGATGACACAAACGATCAGGCTGTTGACCGCCGCTATCACCCAGCCCGTCCAGCATCTTCTCCCTACCAGGATCGTGGAAAAAACGGTCAGCACACAAGACAGGCAGTCAAGCCGCCACACGAGCGAAAGCACTTCTGTTTTCATACTCTATCTTCACTCGGAAGTAGAGGCTCGTCTGTGCACCGAGGGGGCGACACGTAACCTCGGTAACCTGGGCTTTCCCGTAGGGCTGGGTGTTCCCTATATCTCTGAGAAGCGAGATTCCAGGTCGCGGCACCACGGGTCAAAACGTGTAATCGCCTGTTAACAGAAATTGAGCCGAGACATTAGTCATTTGTCATGAAGGCTCAGCGGTGGAAATGGAAGGCCCGAGCTGCGGTTGCGGCTGATATATTTCAAAGACGAATGGGGTGGACCCCAGCATGTCCGCATATAAATACGTGCCCGGTTGAAACTCATTTATACCTAAGTAATCCGAGTTGCCCTCAAACCCAAGACCGGTCATGGAGCCCGTGATCGGACAATCCACCGTGCCAGTAATGGTCATCGAGACATCGAAAACATTGTGGGTCGCTTCCTGGGTGAATTTCCCCGAAATATCGCAGCCAAAGGTGTTCGAACCCGTGAAGCTCATGCTCTGGCCGCTTCCTGTTGGGGTAAAGGTTAGATCAAACCCGCCTTCATTAAAATACCCGCTTGTCTTGCCTGAAAACGCTGTAACCGAACCAGTCAACGGAGAATAAGCACCGAGAGTGAAGCTGCCGTTTGAATTCCTGCCTGTAATTGAAGTGGCGGAGTTTACCGTACCCTGTGGAGATGGTGTCGACCGCTCCACCCCCTGGTAGCTGGGTGCCCAGTGCAGCATACATGGAGGTCATCCCGGAAAAAGAACTGGCGCCGGTAATGGTGGGCAGTTCCCAGGTATCCCCAACATACTCAGTATCCTCCATATTTGGTACTACATCGCCAAATAGCAAAGCCTGCCCCTGAGAATTGATCACTCCAACAAAAAGAACGGATTCGCCACTCGTGCTCAGGGTTGTCTGCCAGTTCCCGACCACATTGTACGGGCCGCCGCCGTTCCCGCCGCCGCCGGAATTGGAAGAACTGCCGCCACAGTTGGTTAGCATCGCGCCCATGAAAACAAGACTTATGAAGGATAAAAACAAAACAAACTTGCGCTTCATTCGAATTTCTCCTTTGCCAGGTCTAAGCCAGAACTTTCTTGGGTAGTTGTGGAGGTGCGACTGCAATCGTGCTTGTCGATGGCTGCCTGCGTTGTCGAAGATGCTTGGCCCACCGACAATCGGCATTGCTCTCGTAACATCGCCTTAGCAAAACCTCGCGACAATTGTGACGTCGAACTCGGCTCGGATTCGTGAGAGCACGCTTTCTAGCCCTTCACCTGCATTTGGCTCTACTAGGAAAGTGCGCCTACAGGCGCTGCCGAAATGCGGATACCTGCCCTTGTTTGCCGTGCCTGCTCGTCTCCCGCAGTCCGAGATTGGAGGCCATAAGTTCACTTCAAACGAATAATCACTTTTGTCAGTGATTTGGGACACATCCGTGGGCGGGGTGTCCCAAGGGCAACAATTGGCGATAAATCCCGATTACACTCGTTGACCCTAAACAGGTCAGGCGGCGCGAAGCGTGGGGTGGTCCGCCATCGCCTCAAGTGGGGAATCGGCTTAACGCCGAGGTGTGAGTGGAAAGAGTACCAGCCCCTCCGTGATCTCCTAATTATCGGGAACGCAGAGCATACTGGATGCCAATGATCAGATCGCCCAAGCCAAGACAGGAACGCGTTCTCAGCGGCTGCAGCTGGCGGATTCTATCCCGGTTGTCCTTCGCCGCCTGGATGGACACCGGATTCCCGCGAAGTTGCAGTGCGTTTCCCTAACCGGCGGCCTGATGGCACTGGCTCCGCTGCTTCCGCCCGGTTCAATGGTCAAGTTGATATTCGTTACGCCCAAGGGGCCCGTGACCGGGACGGCGGAGATGCTGCGCCCTGTTTCCTGGACTGAACAGCCGTTCCGCTTTGCAGCCATCCCAGACTCGGGTCAGCACAGGCTGCGTGCCGTGATCGACATGGTATTCGCACCCACAGAAATAACGTAACGGTTGAAGCATCGCGATTACGCTCATTGTCCCGAGTCGCCCCGCCAGTCCGCAGCGCAGTTCCCATCTTCACTCCGAGTAACCGTCGCCGTTATCATCATCACTCGTCTTTGTCGTCGTCTTCTTCTTCATCTTCGTCTTCATCCTCTTCTGGTGGATCTTCTCGAAGCAGGAGATCGGCGGCTAGCCAGCGATCCGAAGCACTTGAGGCGGAAGATTGTCGATGGAATCTGCGCATGTCCTCATGGTACGCCTCGCCAGCTCTCGGCAAAACAAAGTGTAGAAGCCATTAACCTGCTATCATGATGATTAGGGCGGTTACGTTTTTCTCCCTTTCAGGTCTTCTGACCTATGCCAGTCCATCTGAAGTTTTTCCATTCTTAGGTTTTTCAGCGAGTGAGCGGTATCTGTCGGCGCGATGATCGTGCAGTTCACCATCCTGCTGTTTCGCTTTGTGCGCAAGATCTCAGGAAGGACCATAAAATATGAAAACTATTAAATTTGTCGTGAAAGTAAACCGTGGCACTCGCGCTCCCTCCTACGTGCTGCGAGTGGACCCGAGCCCAATCCAAATGACAACCAACCGTAAGCTCGCGCTGATGATGGGCAGATTCACGGCGGAGGACGCCGTCAAATCCCTGCAAACCTCGCAGTGCAGCCCGGAATTGGAGTCGGTGCAGGTCCATGCCTGAGTTGGAGTCGGCCGGCCAGCCGCTGACGCCCGCGTTACGTTAGTTATCTACGTCCGCATTACGCTCCTGTCTAAAGTGAAGCCATGACACTTTCCTCGATGGTGGTTTCGCGTGACTGGCAGGAAGTTAGTGTTCTGGAATGCATTCTCGGCGGTCTTCACATGGATGTGGCGGTCGAGAGCGAGCCGCAGCGGGCGCTGGCCCGGCTGAACAAATCGAAGATCGATGCCCTCATCGTGGATTGCGATCTGAACGGCAGCACGCAGTTTCTGCGCGAACTACAGAGCGTGGAGAATCCGCCGAAGACCGTGCCGCTCGTGATTATGGGCGGGCCGCAGTGTCACCAGAATCTCGATGAGACGGGCGCGCTGTTTGCTTTCGAAAAACCGATTTCCGTGGAACAGGCGGTGCGCACGCTCTCCGCGGCGCGCAGCATGATTCTCGACGGACGCTTGCGCTACCATCGCGCCGGCCTGGAAGTGCCGGTAGCGCTGAACAGCAAGGGCGGCAAGCCTTCGGATGCGTTCCTGGTGAACCTGAGCCAGGGCGGGATGCAGATTCATACCAACGATCCGGTGGAGACGGCCAAGGGACTGCACGTTTCTTTCGAACTGCCGGGCGCGAGGTCAGGGCTGAAGGCGAAGGCGGAAATCGCGTGGCAGGATAAGCGCGGAAATATGGGCATTCGCTTCGTCAAGCTGCTGCCGCAACAGCAGCGCACGCTGCAACTTTGGCTGGCGCAGCAGTATTTCGCGAATTAGAAAGCAGTGCTCAGCTGCCAGTTGTCAGTTCTCGGACTTCAGCGGAAGCGCGAACCCTTTCTTCGTCCGAACCATCTGCGTTCGAATCTCTCAGGCGCGCCAATCTTGCGCCGAGGCTGCCGCCGGCGAATATCCGGAAGAATCCCCAATAGAATGCGGTCACTAGAATTGAGGCTCCGGCGGCCATAGCGAATGGATGCTGGGGAGGTTCGCGCATAACGGAAAGAAACACCAGCGCAAACAGGAGCAGAGCCGCCAGGATTGTGAGCGTATTGATGGTCCAGGCCAGGCTGCGGCCGGAGAGCGGGCGCGAGAGCCAGTCCAGTTCAGCCGATGCTGGTGTAAAACTTTCAACTGGGTCGCGAATGGGAGTTGGCTGCGTCTCGGGCCGCTGGGGCAGTTCGATTACTTTCACGGGCGCCGCGGAGACCATGAGCCCGTCGTTCTCATCTGCTTCTTTGCTCGGGATCTTCCTCGGCCGCGACCAGAGCCAGCGATTTCGTCGCGAAGGACGGCTCGTTCGAACCGATATGCGGCGGCAAGCCAGCCAGCAGGCTGCCGAAAATCCATTCGTCGATCTGGCGGATCGTGCGTGGAGACAGGTCGAGAAAACGGATGCCGCACTGTCCGGAAGGAGTCGCCCAGATGACCTCGCCGCGAGTTTCCACGCGCAGGCGCGGGCTGCGCAATTCAAGGCGCACCTGCAAGTGGCGTCCCGGACGAACGGCCGCCACAGCCTGCACGGCAATACCGGTGTGGTTGAGATTGCGAACGATGCCGCCGTTGGACTCACCCAGCGTGACGTAGGTCAGGTTGCGGAGTTCGTGCCTATGCTGAGTCCGCGGTTGACGCGCGGGAGATGCTCCTGACTGCATGCTCGCACCGCCGGGAAGAATCAGGTCGGCCAGGGCCCTATTTCACGAATCTTATCCCGGAGGGCGTGAGGCGACTTAGTAACTGTGGTGGTTCGGGGGAAGCGCGGAGACGGATTGCGCGGGACCGAAGGCGTAGTTTGGCGCGTCTGCGAAAGAAAAAGGCCCGCAGCAAGCGGACCTCTGGATGTTGATACTTTCGACTGGCGGTCCTACTGATGGGCCGCGGGGCTGTCGCCGGCGCCGGAGGTCAGCGGCGCGATGGGCTGCGCGGTTTCTTCCTCGCGGATTGCGGGCAGCGGAGACTCCAGAGCGATTTGCAGGACCTGATCCATGGTGTCGACGAAGTGCAGCTTCATGGCGCTGCGCAGGTTTTCTGGAACCTCGGCTAGGTCTTTTTCGTTGTCTTTGGGCAGGATCACTTCGAAAAGTCCAGCGCGGTGCGCGGCGAGCAGTTTCTCTTTCAGGCCGCCGATGGGCAGAACTTTTCCGCGCAGCGTGATTTCGCCGGTCATGGCAAGGTCGCGCCGTACGGGAATTTTGCTGAGAGCGCTGGAAATTGCGGTCGCAATGGTGATTCCGGCGGACGGGCCGTCTTTCGGAATCGCGCCTTCGGGGACGTGCACGTGGAGATCGAGATTGCGGTAGAAGTCGCGGGTCAGGCCGAGGCGATGGGCGCGCGAGCGCACGTACGACATGGCCGCCTGCGCGGATTCCTGCATCACGTCGCCCAGTTTGCCGGTGAGTGTGAGCTTGCCTTTGCCGTCGACGACGCTGGCTTCGGTGCTGAGGATGGAGCCGCCGACTTCGGTCCAGGCCAGGCCGGTGACGAGGCCGACTTCGGACTTTTCGTGGGCGAGCGTGTCGCGGAACTTGATGACGCCCAGGAAGTCGTTGACATTGGCGCCGGTCACGGCGACGGTATAGTTTTCGCCCTCTTTGACGACCTTGCGCGCGACTTTGCGGCAGACGTTGCCGATTTCGCGCTCCAGGTTGCGGACTCCGGCTTCGCGGGTGTAAGAGCGGATGAGGCCGGTGATGGCGTCGTCGGTGAACTTGATGTTCTTTTCCGAGAGGCCGGCGGCCAGCATCTGCTTCTTGACCAGGAATTGTTTCGCGATCTCGACTTTTTCCTGCTCGGTGTAGCCGTGCAGCCGCAACACTTCCATGCGGTCCTGCAGGGCGGGAGGAATCGTGTGCATTACATTCGCTGTCGCGACGAAGAAGACTTGCGACAAGTCGTATTCCACGTCGAGGTAGTGGTCGACGAACATGAAATTTTGTTCGGGGTCGAGCACTTCGAGCAGAGCTGCGGAGGGATCGCCGCGGAAGTCCATCGACATTTTGTCGACTTCGTCGAGCATGAAGACCGGGTTCTTGGTGCCGGCCTTCTTCATCATCTGGATGATCTGGCCTGGGAGCGCGCCGATGTAGGTGCGGCGGTGTCCGCGGATTTCGGCTTCGTCGCGCACTCCGCCGAGGGACATGCGGACGAACTTGCGGCCGGTGGCCTTGGCGATCGACATGCCCAGCGAGGTCTTTCCCACGCCCGGAGGCCCGACGAAACAGAGGATTGAGCCCTTGGGGTTTTTTACGAGCTGGCGCACGGCGAGGAACTCAAGGATGCGTTCCTTGATTTTCTCGAGGCCATAGTGATCTTCGTTCAGAACTTTTTCGGCGCGGGAAATATTGCGGATTTCTTTCGAGCGCTTCTTCCACGGCACGGCCAAGAGCCAGTCGAGATAGTTGCGCGAAACCGTCGACTCGGCCGACATGGGCGGCATGGCTTCCAGCTTTTTCAATTCTTGCAGAGCCTTGTCTTTGACGTCTTTCGGCATGCCTGCGGATTCGATCTTCTTCTTTAGTTCGTCGAATTCGCTCTTCTCGCCGCGGCCCAGTTCCTTCTGAATGGCCTTGATTTTTTCGTTGAGGTAGTACTCTTTTTGCGCCTTCTCCATCTGACGCTTCACGCGCGACTGGATGGTGCGGTCGACGTTCAGCTTTTCGATTTCGATGTCGAGGACGTCGGCGATGCGGGTGAGGCGCTCGGAGGGATCGAAAATCTCCAGCAGTTCCTGTTTTTCTTCAATCGAGAGCTGAAGGTTTGCGGAGATGACGTCGGTGAGCTTGGCCGGATCTTCCATGCGCACGGCCGAGATCATGGTCTCGTAATTCAGCGCCTGGCAGAGCTTCACATATTGCTCGAAGAGGGAAGTGACGCGCTGCATGGCAGCTTCGAGCGATTGGCTGGGCTCGGTGGCGTAACGGGCGACGCGCACCGTGGCCTGCATGAAGCCTTCGGTGTCGACCACCTGCAGAATCTTGCCGCGTTCAATGCCTTCGACCAGAACTTTAATATTGCCGTCGGGCAGCTTCAGGCTCTGCACGATGTTGACGATGGTGCCGACCTGGTAGATTTCGTTGGCTTTGGGTTCATCAATGGAGGCGTCGTGCTGCGTCGCCAGGAAAATCTTCTTGTCCGCCGCCAAGGCTTCTTCGAGGGCGCGCACACTGGACTCGCGGCCCACCACGAACGGCGTCATCATGAAGGGGAAGATGACCACGTCCCGGATGGGCATCATGGGCAGCTTTCTCGATTCGAACTTTTCCTTGGATGTGGTCACTAAGTCTCCCTGGGGTGAAAGAGCCAGTACCGTTAAGAACAGACCCTACCGTGATTCTATCGTAGTCGTTGGTCGTTAGTCGTTAGTCAATTCGTTAGTCAATTCACATTGGTCCTGGCTAACGACCAAACGACTAACGACCACTACCCTGCTTTTTCCATCACGGTGGCGAAGGAGGCGCTGCGCTTCTCCACCATTTCGCGCGTGACTTCGAATTCTTTCAACTTTTTCTGGCTGGGCAGATTGAACATCAGGTCGAGCATGAGTTCTTCGAGAATCATGCGCAGGCCGCGCGCGCCCACTTTGCGCGCCATGGCCTGGCGGGCGATGGCCCGCAGGGCGTCGTCGGAGAACTTCAGCCGCACATTTTCGAACTCGAACAGCCGCTGGTATTGCTTGACGATGGCGTTCTTTGGGCGGGTGAGGATTTCGATCAGGGCGAATTCGTCCAGATCTTCCAGCATGC